>NZ_CP059987.1:0-1479403 GCF_014483895.1 Protaetiibacter sp. SSC-01
GTCATCGGCGGCTCGAACCGCTTCGCGCACGCGGCCGCGGTCGCCGTCGCGGAGGCGCCGGCCAAGGCCTACAACCCGCTCTTCATCTACGGCGACTCGGGTCTCGGCAAGACGCACCTCCTTCACGCGATCGGCCACTACGCCGAGAGCCTCTACCCCGGCATCCGCGTGCGGTACGTGAGCTCGGAGGAGTTCACGAACGACTTCATCAACTCCATCGCCAACAACCGGGCGTCGGTCTTCCAGTCGCGCTATCGCGAGATCGACATCCTGATGATCGACGACATCCAGTTCCTGCAGGGCAAGGACTCGACGCAGGAGGCGTTCTTCCACACCTTCAACACGCTGCACGACCACAACAAGCAGGTCGTGATCACGAGCGATGTGGCGCCGAAGCACCTGACGGGCTTCGAGGACCGGATGCGGTCGCGCTTCGAGTGGGGCCTCATCACGGATGTGCAGGCGCCCGACCTCGAGACCCGCATCGCGATCCTGCGGAAGAAGGCGCAGTCCGAGCGGCTCCAGGTGCCCGAGGACATCCTCGAGTTCATGGCGACCAAGGTGTCGAGCAACATCCGCGAGCTCGAGGGAACCCTCATCCGCGTCACGGCGTTCGCGAACCTCAACAAGACGCCCGTCGATCTGGCCCTCGTGCAGACGGTGCTCAAGGACCTCATCACGCTCGACGAGGACAACGTCATCTCGCCGGTCGACATCATCAATCACACCGCGGACTACTTCAAGCTCTCGGTCGACGACCTCTACGGCTCGTCCCGGTCGCAGGCCGTCGCGACCGCTCGACAGATCGCGATGTACCTCTGCCGCGAGATGACGAACCTGTCGCTCCCCAAGATCGGCCAGCTGTTCGGCAACCGCGACCATACGACGGTCATGTACGCGAACAAGAAGATCAGCGAGCTCATGAAGGAGCGCCGCTCGATCTACAACCAGGTGACCGAGCTCACCGCCCGCATCAAGCAGGACCAGCGCTACCGTCCGTAGCCCTCGGTCGGCTTCCGACACGCCGTCCGCGACCCTGAGCGGATGCTGTGTAACGGTTGCACAGTCTGGGGATACCTCTGTGGATAACTTCCGGATGGAATGTGGAACGCGCCGGGCTCGGATGTGGACAGCGGATTTCCTGTCATCCGGTTTCCCGACATCGCAGGGATCTTCATCCGCAGACGGCTCACAACTTTCACGGATGTAGTTCCCTGAAGTCAGCGGCTCGACGCATACTTATCCACAGTTCGCACAGGCGTTAAGACGATTACCTATCTCTTCCTCTTGGTGTCCGGCCGATAACCGAGAGTGTTCGAGTCCGTGCCAAGATCGTTGACACGCAAACCCGTGCGGATTCTCGAGCGACTCAGAAGGAGTGACGCGTGAAGTTCCAGGTGAATCGCGACGTCTTCAGCGAGGCCGTGTCGTTCGCGGTGAAGCTCCTTCCGCAGCGCACGACCCAGCCGATCCTGAGCGGCGTGCTGCTCGAGGCCGAGGGCTCCGCGCTCACCCTGTCGTCGTTCGACTACGAGGTGTCGAGCCGCACCGAGATCACGGCCGAGGTCGACGAGGCGGGCACCGCCCTCGTCTCGGGCCGGCTGCTCGCCGACATCGCGAGCCGTCTGCCGAACGCGCCCGTCGTCTTCGAGTCGGTCGACGGCAAGATCCAGGTCAGCTGCGGCTCCGCGCGCTTCACGCTCCTGAGCATGCCCGTCGAGGAGTACCCGACGCTTCCTCAGATCGACGACCAGACCGGCGTGCTGCCGGCCGAGGAGTTCGCAGCCGCCGTCTCGCAGGTCGCGGTCGCCGCATCCCGCGACGACGTCACCCCGGTCATCACGGGTGTGCAGCTCGAGGTCGGCGAGAACAACCTCTCGCTCGTCGCGACCGACCGCTACCGCGTCGCCGTCCGCGAGATCGACTGGGATTCCGGATCGGGCTCCGCCGAGGGCACGACCGCTCTCGTCCCGGCGCGCACCCTCTCCGAGATCGGCAAGACCTTCGCCCACTCGGGCACGATCTCGGTCTCGATCGTGCGGAGCGACGACCGCGAGCTCATCGCCTTCCGCGCCGACAAGAAGACCGTCACGTCGCTGCTCATCAAGGGCAACTTCCCGCCGGTCAAGCGCCTCTTCCCCGAGTCGGTCGAGAACTACGCGGTGCTCAACACGGGCGAGCTCATCGAGGCCACCCGCCGTGTCGCCCTCGTGCTCGAGCGCGAGGCCGCGCTGCGCTTCAGCTTCTCGTCGACCGACGGCCTCACCCTCGAGGCGGCCGGCTCCGAGCAGGCCCAGGCGTCCGAGACGATCGACGCCCACCTCGTCGGCGAGGACACGGTCGTGTCGCTCAAGCCCTCGTTCCTGCTCGACGGCCTCGGCGCCGTGCATTCCGAGTTCGTGCGCATCTCGTTCACGAAGACCGAGAACCCGAACAAGCCCGGCCCCGTGCTCATCACGGCGCAGTCGTCGCGTGAGGCGCCCGGCTCGGACAACTACAAGTACCTCCTGCAGCCGAACCTCCTGCTGCGCTAGAAATTTTTTCGACCGCGCTTCGCGCGGAGGGGAGTTCCCATGCACATCGGACTCGTGGGACTCGGCCGGATGGGCAACAACATGCGCACCCGGTTGCGGGCCGCCGGCATCGAGGTCACTGGCTACGACCCGAACCCCGCCGTCACGGACGTTCCGGATCTCGGCGCACTCGCCGAGGCGCTCCCGGCTCCGAGGATCGTGTGGGTCATGGTCCCGTCCGGCCCGATCACGACGGGCGTGATCACCGACCTCGCCGCGGTGCTCGGCGAGGGCGACCTCGTCATCGAGGGTGGTAACTCCAAGTTCACCGAGGACGCGAAGCATGCGGCCCTGCTGGCCGAGCGCGGCATCCGCTATGTGGACTGCGGTGTCTCCGGCGGCATCTGGGGCGCGGAGAACGGCTACGGCCTCATGGCCGGCGGCGACAAGACCGACATCGAGCGCGCGATGCCGGTGTTCGATGCGCTGCGGCCGGACGGCCCACGCGCCGAGGGCTTCGTTCACGCGGGCGCGATCGGCGCGGGTCACTACGCGAAGATGGTGCACAACGGCATCGAGTACGCGCTCATGCAGGCGTGGGCCGAGGGCTACGAGCTGCTCGAGGCCAAGGACGAGCTCATCCACGACGTCACGGGCGTCTTCACGGCGTGGCAGCGCGGCACGGTCGTGCGCGGCTGGCTGCTCGAGCTGCTCGTGAAGGCGCTCGAGGAGGACCCCGAGTTCACCGACATCGAGGGCTATGTCGAGGATTCGGGCGAGGGCCGGTGGACCGTCGAGGAGGCGCTCAACAACGCGGTTCCCGTGCCGACGATCTCGGCCTCGATCTTCGCCCGTTTCGTCTCCCGTCAGAAGGACTCCCCCGCGATGAAGGCGGTCGCGGCCCTGCGCAAGCAGTTCGGCGGGCACGCGGTCCGCAAGGCCTGACGGGCCGTGTTCGTCTCGCATCTCGAGCTCGCCGACTTCCGTAATTACACGTCGGCGTCGATCGCGCTCGCGCCGGGTCCGAATCTCGTCGTCGGCAGCAACGGTCAAGGCAAGACCAACCTCGTCGAGTCGATCAACTACCTCGCGACCCTCGGATCGCACCGCGTCTCGACCGATCAGGCCCTCATCCGACAGGGGGCGGATGCTGCGGTCGTCCGAGCGCGTCTCGAGCACGCGGGGCGGCAATTGCTCGTGGAGCTGCAGCTCAACCGGCAGGGCGCGAACCGGGCGCAGGTGAACCGTGCCGCGGCCAAGCCCCGCGACCTCCCGCGCCACGTGCATTGCGTGCTTTTCGCACCCGAGGATCTCGCGCTCGTGCGCGGCGAGCCGTCGGGGCGCCGGCGCTTCCTCGATCAACTGCTCGTGCAGCTCACCCCGCGAATGGCGGGTGTGTTCGCGGACTACGACCGCGTGCTCAAGCAGCGCAACACGCTGCTCAAGTCGGCGCGCGCCGCGCGGGTCGCGGCCTCGCAGCTGTCGACGCTCGACGTGTGGGACGAGCGGCTCGTCGACCTCGGCTCCGAGATCATCGAGGCGCGCGGCCGGCTCGTCTCGGCGCTCCGCCCCTACGTCGGCGAAGCGTACGCGGCGATCGCGGGCGAGGTGCACGAGGCCGAGCTCGCGAGCGAGCTCTCGATCCTCGGCGCGGCTCCCGACGAGGAGACCGAGGTCAGCGAGCAGACGGTGCGCACGGAGATCGACGCGGCCGAGGCGGCATCCGCGTTCACGGCGGCGCTCGCGCGCAACCGCCGCTCCGAGCTCGAGCGGGGGCTCACCCTCTCGGGCCCGCATCGCGACGACCTGCTGCTGCGGCTCAACGGTCTGCCAGCGCGCGGCTACGCGAGCCACGGCGAGTCGTGGTCGTTCGCACTCGCGCTGCGGCTCGCATCCGCGGCGCTCCTGCGCGCCGACTCCCCGGTCGGCGACCCCGTGCTCATCCTCGACGACGTGTTCGCCGAGCTCGACGAGTCCCGGCGTCTGCGACTCGCGGATGCCGTGGGCGGCTACGAGCAGGTGCTCATCACCGCGGCGGTCGAGGGCGATGTGCCGGCGGCGCTCGCGGCGAACACCGTTCGCATCCGGGGTGGCCGCGTGATCGACGCCGACGAGGAGGCGTCGTGAGCGGCGCGGCGCGCGAGCCGGAGCACGTCGCGGTCTACCGCCGCATCCGTCGCGTGTTCGGCGACCCCGAGTCGCGGTCGTCGGATGCGCGCAAGCGCGGGCGCGCATCGCGCGAGGAGGCGACGGTCCCCTACGGCACGGGCCGCGACCCGCGAGGCCTCGACACGGTGCTCGACTCGCTCACGGCGGCGATGGGCTGGGAGTCGCCGCTCGCGAAGTCGGAGCTGCTCGTGGCGTGGCCCGCGCTCGTCGGCGCGGACGTCGCGGCGCACGCCGAACCGGTCACCGTCGAGGACGGCCTGCTCACCGTGAGATGCGATTCGACGGCGTGGGCGCAGCAGCTGCGCGCGATGCGCACGACGGTGCTCGCGCGCATCGCCGAGAGGCACCCCGCGGCGGGCATCGAGTCGATCCGCTTCCTCGGACCGGACGCCCCCTCGTGGAAACGCGGTCCACGCGCGATTCCAGGGCGGGGTCCGCGCGATACTTACGGCTGAGACGGCAAAAGAGGTCGACCGGGGCGGAAAAGGCGCTCAGAGGGGCGATTCCGCAGGTTTCAGGAGGCCCGCTGAGGTAGGATCGAGTACGTCCGTCGGGCCGGTCTACCCAGGCTATCGCGGACTGACCGTCAGGAGCCCCGCCCTACATGAACGCCCCCTCTTCGCGCCCCGCGCCGGACAACTACGGCGCCGAAGCCATCCAGGTTCTCGAGGGTCTCGAAGCGGTCCGCAAACGACCCGGCATGTACATCGGGTCGACCGGTCCGCGCGGCCTGCATCACCTCGTCTACGAGATCGTCGACAACTCCGTCGACGAGGCCCTCGCGGGCTACTGCGACAACATCGAGATCACGATCCTGCCCGACGGCGGCGTGCGCGTCGTCGACAACGGCCGCGGCATCCCGGTGGCCGAGCACCCCGTCGAGAAGAAGTCGACGGTCGAGGTCGTGCTCACGATCCTCCACGCGGGCGGCAAGTTCGGCGGCGGCGGCTACGCGGTGTCGGGCGGTCTGCACGGCGTCGGCAGCTCGGTCGTCAACGCGCTCTCGCACCGGCTCGAGGTCGACGTCAAGCGCGACGGCTCGCACTGGACCATGTCGTTCCACGACGGTGTTCCGGATGCGCCGCTCGCCGAGGGCGGCAAGGCCGAGGGCACCGGCACCACGATCACCTTCTGGCCGAACGACGACATCTTCGAGACGGTCGAGTTCGACTACGAGACGCTGCGCACCCGCTTCCAGCAGATGGCGTTCCTCAACAAGGGCCTCCGCATCCAGATCACCGACGAGCGCGAGGTCGACGAGGAGGGCAAGGTCCGCAGCGAGGTCTTCCTCTACGAGCGCGGTCTCGCCGACTACGTCGAGTACATCAACTCGACCAAGAAGGCCGAGGTCATCCACCCGGAGATCATCGACTTCGCGGCCGAGGAGGTCACGGGCGGCGGCGACACCGTCGAGAAGCGCATCTCGCTCGAGATCGCGATGCAGTGGACGACCGCCTACTCGGAGAGCGTCCACACCTACGCCAACACGATCAACACGCACGAGGGCGGAACCCACGAGGAGGGTTTCCGCGCCGCGCTCACGACTCTCGTCAACCGCTACGCGCGGGAGAAGGGCCTCCTCAAGGAGAAGGACGAGAACCTCTCGGGCGACGACGTGCGCGAGGGCCTCACGGCCGTCATCTCGGTCAAGCTCTCCGAGCCGCAGTTCGAGGGCCAGACGAAGACGAAGCTCGGCAACACCGAGGCGAAGTCGTTCGTGCAGCGCGTCGTCGGCGAGCAGCTCGGCGACTGGTTCGAGCGCAACCCGAACCAGGCGCGCGACGTCATCCGCAAGGCCATCCAGGCGGCGACCGCCCGCATCGCCGCGCGCAAGGCGCGCGAGCAGACCCGCCGCAAGGGTCTCCTCGAGGGCGGCGGCATGCCCGGCAAGCTGAGCGACTGCTCGAGCAAGGACCCGACCGTCTCCGAGATCTTCCTCGTCGAGGGCGACTCGGCCGGCGGCTCCGCGAAGACCGGCCGCAACCCCGAGACGCAGGCGATCCTGCCGCTGCGCGGCAAGATCCTCAACGTCGAGAAGGCGCGCCTCGACCGCGCGCTCGGCAACGCCGAGATCCAGGCGATGATCACCGCCTTCGGAACCGGCATCGGCGAGGACTTCGACGGCGAGAAGGCCCGCTACCACAAGATCGTGCTCATGGCGGATGCCGACGTCGACGGCCAGCACATCACGACGCTGCTGCTGACGCTGCTCTTCCGCTACATGCGGCCGCTCATCGAGATGGGCTACGTCTACCTCGCGCAGCCCCCGCTCTACCGGATCAAGTGGACCAACTCCGACCACGAGTACGTGTACTCCGACCGGGAGCGCGACGCCGTGCTCGAGGCGGGCCTCGCATCCGGCAAGCGTCTCCAGAAGGAGAACGGCGTGCAGCGCTACAAGGGTCTCGGCGAGATGAACCACCAGGAGCTGTGGGACACGACGATGAACCCCGAGACCCGCACGCTGCGCCAGGTGACCCTCGACGACGCGGCCGTGGCCGACAGCGTCTTCGCGACCCTCATGGGCGACGACGTCGAGGCGCGACGCCACTTCATCCAGACCAACGCCAAGGACGTCCGGTTCCTGGATATTTAGCGGGGCTGGTTTCGACACGCGCCTTCGGCGCTACTCAACCAGCGGACTAGCGAAAGAAGCTCATGGCAGACGACACCACGACCGAGCAGGACCTGCCGGCGCACGACCGCATCGAGCAGGTCGACCTCCAGCTCGAGATGCAGCGGAGCTACCTCGACTACGCGATGAGCGTCATCGTCGGGCGCGCCCTGCCCGACGTGCGCGACGGCCTCAAGCCCGTGCACCGCCGCGTCATCTACACGATGTACGACGGCGGCTACCGCCCCGACCGCGCGTTCTCGAAGTGCACCCGCGTCATCGGCGACGTCATGGGTCAATTCCACCCGCACGGCGACTCGTCGGTGTACGACGCGCTCGTGCGACTCGTGCAGCCGTGGTCGCTGCGCTACCCGCTGGCGCTCGGCCAGGGCAACTTCGGCTCCCCCGGCAACGACGGCGCCGCCGCCCACCGATACACCGAGACCAAGATGGCGCCGCTCGCCATGGAGATGGTCCGCGACATCGACGAGAACACCGTCGACATGCAGGACAACTACGACGGTCGCACGCAGGAGCCCACCGTGCTCCCGGCGCGCTTCCCGAACCTGCTCGTCAACGGCTCCGTCGGCATCGCGGTCGGCATGGCCACGAACATCCCGCCCCACAACCTCCGCGAGGTGGCGGATGCCGCGCTGTGGGCCCTCGAGCACCCGGATGCGACGCGCGAGGAGCTGCTCGAGGCCGCGATCGCGCGCATCAAGGGACCGGACTTCCCGACCGGCGCCCAGATCCTCGGGGTCAAGGGCATCCACGACGCCTACCGCACGGGCCGCGGCGCCATCACGATGCGCGCCGTCGTCAACGTCGAGGAGCTCCAGGGCCGCACGTGCCTCGTCGTCACCGAGTTGCCGTACCAGGTGAACCCCGACAACCTGGCCGAGAAGATCGCGCTCCTCATCAAGGAGGGCAAGCTCCAGGGCATCGCCGACATCCGCGACGAGACCTCGGGGCGCACCGGTCAGCGCCTCGTCATCATCCTCAAGCGCGACGCCGTCGCGCGGGTCGTGCTCAACAACCTCTACAAGCACACCCAGCTGCAGGAGAACTTCGGCGCGAACATGCTCGCGATCGTCGACGGCGTGCCCCGCACGCTCTCGATCGACGCGTTCATCTCGTACTGGATCCAGCACCAGATCGAGGTCATCGTCCGGCGCACCCAGTTCCGCCTCGACAAGGCGGAGGCCGACGCCCACATCCAGCGCGGCTACGTGAAGGCGCTCGACGCGCTCGACGAGGTCATCGCGCTCATCCGCCGCTCCCCCGACGTGGAGGAGGCGCGGGCCGGCCTCATCAAGCTGCTCGACATCGACGAGCTGCAGGCGGATGCGATCCTCGCGATGCAGCTGCGTCGCCTCGCCGCCCTCGAGCGCAAGAAGATCCAGGACCGCCTGGCCGAGCTCGAGGCGGAGATCGCCGAGTACAAGCTCATCCTCGCCGACGAGTCGCGCCAGCGCGGCATCATCACCGAGGAGCTCACCGAGATCGCGCACAAGTACGGCGACGACCGCCGCACCGAGATCCTCTTCGGGTTCGACGGCGACATGAGCGTCGAAGACCTCATCCCCGAAGAGGAGATGGTGGTCACCGTCACGCGCGGCGGCTACATCAAGCGCACCCGCAGCGACAACTACCGCTCGCAGCACCGCGGCGGCAAGGGTGTGAAGGGCGCGCAGCTGCGAGCCGACGACGTCGTCGAGCACTTCTTCGTCACGACCACGCACCACTGGCTGCTGTTCTTCACGACCAAGGGCCGCGTGTACCGCGCCAAGGCCTACGAGCTGCAGGAGGCGGGTCGCGACGCGAAGGGTCAGCACGTCGCCAACCTGCTCGCCCTCCAGCCGGACGAGCAGATCGCGCAGATCCTCGACATCCGGGACTACGGCGTCGCGCCGTACCTCGCGCTCGCCACGCGCCAGGGCTACATCAAGAAGACGGCGCTCACCGAGTACGACACCAACCGCACCGGCGGCATCATCGCCATCAACCTCAACGAGGGCGACGAGGTCGTGTCGGCACTGCTCGTCGACGAGTCGAGCGACGTGCTGCTCGTCTCCCGCCACGGCCAGTCGCTGCGCTTCACCGCCGACGACAACTCGCTGCGCCCCATGGGCCGCTCGACCGCGGGTGTGCACGGCATGAAGTTCCGCGACGGCGACACGCTGCTCTCCGCATCCGTCGTCGACCGCGGATCGGAGGCCGAGCCGGCCGACGAGGACGCCGAGGAGGCCGCCGTCACCGACGGTCCCTTCGTGTTCGTCGTCACCGAGGGCGGCTACGCGAAGCGCACCGCCGTCTCCCAGTACCGGGTGCAGGGACGCAACGGATTCGGCATCCTCGTCGCCAAGCTGACCGAGGCGCGAGGCGATCTCGCCGGCGCACTCATCGTCGAGGAAGACGACGAAGTGCTCGCAGTCCTCGCCAGCGGCAAGGTGATAAGGTCTGCCGTGGCCGAGGTCCCGGCGAAGGGCCGCAACACCATGGGCGTCAAGTTCGCCCAGCTCGCGGACGACGACCGGATCATCCAGATCGCGCGCAACAGCGAACGGAACCTCGCCTCCCAGGACTCAGAAGACACCGAACCCGTGGGTGAGGACGCGCAGAACACGGATGCATCGGCCCCCGATGCCGCCGGGAAGGACGACACCGAATGACAAGCGTCGCCGAGAAGCTCCAGCGCAAGGAGCACCGCAGCGCCAGCAGCAAGCAGGTGCGCCTCAAGCTCGTCTACATCGACTTCTGGTCGGTCGTGAAGTTCAGCTTCCTCATCTGGCTGTGCCTCGGCATCGTGCTCATCGTCGCCGCCGTGCTCATCTGGATCGTGCTGAACTCGACGGGCGTCTTCGGCGCCCTCAACGACCTGCTGCGCGAGATCCTCGGCAACGAGAGCTTCTCCGTGACCGACTCGTTCGGCCTCGGACAGGTCGTGCTGTTCTCGTTCGTGGTGGCCGTGCTCAACACCGTGAGCGGCACCGTCCTCGGTGCGATCGCCGCGCTGCTCTACAACCTGAGCGTGCGGTTCACGGGCGGCATCCTCGTCGGGTTCCAGAACAGCTGACCCGCTTTTGCCCCGCGCCGATGCGTGGGGTACTGTAGGCGAGGTCGTTCCACGGTGAACGGATCCTCTCGGGGCTATAGCTCAGGCGGTTAGAGCGCTTCGCTGATAACGAAGAGGTCCCAGGTTCAAGTCCTGGTAGCCCCACTGCATCTTCTTGCGCCGCGCTAATCCGCGGCGCCCGCCGCTCCGCCGGCCGCGCGCGAGCGCCCGGCTCCGCGGGTGCGGATACCTGCGGGTGTGGCGACGGCATAACGAGGTGGTCGAGGAGCGCCGCGAAGCGACGCGTCTCGAGACCGACCCGCTGTTACCAGCACCCACCCGCTGGTTGAGTAGCGCCCGCAGGGCGCGTGTCGAAACCAGCCCGCTGGTGACCTACGGCAGCAGGATGAGCTTGCCGCGCGGGGCCTTCCCCTCCTCGAGCAGACGCTGCGCCTCCGCGGCATCGTCGAGACGCAGGGTGCGGCCGATCTCCACGTCGAAGGTGCCGGATGCCGCCCGCTCCGCCGCGAGCCGCACACCTTCCGCGCGCCACGCCTCCTGCTCGGCGGTGAGCGGCACCTTGCTGCCGCCGCGATACGCCTGGATCCCCCAGTTCGGCGCATCCGCCCCGCGCACGATGGTCGCCACCTTCTGCGGGTCGCCGGTCAGCTCGATCGACGCCTCGATCGCCTCGTCCGTGCCGGCGGCGTCGAGCGCCCGGTCGACGCCCTCGGGCGCGATCGCCCGCACCCGCTCGACGAGTCCCTCGCCGTACGCGACGGGGATCGCTCCGAGCTGACGCACGCGGTCCTGGTTGGCGGGGCTCGCGGTGCCGATCACGTGGGCACCGAGCTCGCGCGCGAACTGCACGGCGTCCTGCCCGACCGACCCGGATGCGCCGTGGACGAACACGGTCATGCCCGCCTCGACCCCGAGCGAGCGCAGCGACTGGTAGGCGGTACCCGCGGGCACGCCGAGCCCGGCGGCCTGCGCCCACCCGAGCGCGGCCGGCTTGCGGGTGAGCCCCGCGACGGGCACGACGACGTGCGTCGCGTACGTGCCGCTGCCGGTCGACACGACGACCTCGTCGCCCACGTGCCACTCCTCGACACCGGGGGCGACCTCGACGACGACGCCCGACGCATCCGAGCCCGGCACGCGCGGCGTGGTGATCGGCCCGCTCGGCCGCTTCCCCGAGCGCAGCTTGCCGTCGATGGGGTTCACGCCGATGGCGCGCGTCTCGACGACGACCGTGCCCTCGCCCGCGGTGGGCACCGGGCCTTCGACGACCTCGAGCACCTCCGGACCGCCGAACTCGGTGTACTGAACGAACCGCGCCATCACGCCTCCCCGTTGTGTCGTTCCTCATGTCTACCCGACGCGGCGGCCGTCGCCAGCCGCGCGAACCGCGTTCCCGGCGCGACCGGGTAAGCTTTCACGGTCACGGGGCCTTAGCTCAATTGGTAGAGCGCCTGCTTTGCAAGCAGGAGGTCAGGGGTTCGATTCCCCTAGGCTCCACTCTCACCGGAGATGCTGGCCCGCATCACCACTCAGCGCATCGCGGCGCGGATGCGCGCGTCGAGATCGTCGAGCTCGGCCATGACGTCCGTTGCCGCCCATACGCGATCCCGCTTGCGTCCCGTGATCTCGGTGACGATCTCCGCTTCCTCGAGGCGCGCCATCGCGACGTAGACCTGGCTGTTCGACGTGCTCGAGACGGCCATCGCCTCGTCGAGCGTCATGACCGGGCTGGAGAACAGCGAGCCCATGATCTTGGACGCGGTCGAGTCAGCGCGGGCAACGACGCGCTCTGCCCAATCGATGGGCATCTCCTTGATGCGCTCGACCGAGATTCGGCCCTCGTCCCCGCCGACCTTTGCTGCGCGCGCCATGAGCGACACCAGCGGCGCGGCGCTGCCAGCGCGGTAGGACGTGAGCGCGTCGAAGTAGTCGTCGCGACGTGCATTCAGCCCCGAAGCAACGGGAACGATCGTATTGCGCATGACGCCACGGCGCCGCAGGATTGCTCCCACCAAGGCGCGACCGATGCGTCCGTTGCCGTTCCCGAACGGGTGGATCGTCTCGAACTGCGCATGCGCGATCGCGGCCTGCGCGAGCGCGGCGATGTCGTCGCGGTTGCTGAACACGATCAGGTCAGCGAGTAGCGCCTCCACTCGCTCCGGGACCGGCGGCACGTGCAGCGCGCCCCGCGGCGAGTAGTCGCTTCCGCCGATCCAGTTCTGCTCGTTGCGGATCTGGCCGGCGTACGGGCCTTCGTCCCGATCCTCCTTCATCAGCACGGCGTGGGCGGCGGTGAGATCCTCGAGCTCGATGGTTCCGCGCGTGCCTGCAGCCTCGATCATCATGCCGATCGCCTGCGAACCCGCGACCATGCTGGTGGCGGACTCGTTGCCGCGGGAGCCGGCGATTGCGCGAGCGAAGTCCTCCGTGCTCGCCACGACACGCTCGATCTTCGAGGACGCCACACTCTCCGTGCGCACCATGAACCTGGTCATCTCGGCGGGAGCATCCGCGGCAGCGGCATCCATGCCAGCGACAGCGACGAGGGCTTCCTCAGTGGTTCGGATGAGATCCCGCGGGATCGTGTAATCGAGGTCAGCGATGAACGGGGGTACGGATGCCTCCATCTCCGACAGCATCCGGTCATCGCGAGTGCCACCGCGCTGCTTCTGGCTCCACGGGACCGTCTCGACGTTGGCGGGCACCCAATCGAGGATGTGCATGCTGTTCCTCCGGACGCCTATATCGCTATGGCCAAGGCTGAATAACCCTACTGCTATTCAGGGTTATGCGACATATCCCTGACTAACGGGTTCATTGTCCAGGGTTGTCCGTCGTCGTTCCCAACCGGCGCGGAGAGCTCCTCCCTCAGCCCGCGCACGCCCGTTCTCCCCTGCAATTGGGGTCGCGCAAAGGGCCGGAGCACCCCCGCGGCGTCGATAGCGTGACGCGGTGACCACCTCATCCGAAACTCCCGACACCGCCGCCGAGACCGAGCTCGAGACCCGCGAGGAGCGCCGCCGCTTCGTGCTCGAGGTGTGGATCGTCGTGCTCCTCGGCGTCGTCTCCGTCGCGACCGCCTACGCGTCGTTCCAGTCCGCGCTGTACGACGGCATGCAGGCCGCCTCCTACAGCGAGGGCCAGAACGCGCAGACCGAGGCCGAGTCGCTCTACCTCGAGGCGAACCAGCAGTACATCCAGGATGCGCAGACGCTCTCGCGCCTCGTCGAGCTCGGCATCGCCGCCGAGAGCTCCGACCCGGTGGCCGCCGCGACCGCGCAGGAGACCTACGACGCCATCTACTTCATGAACGTCTCCGAGGACCTCGACGCCGCCATCCAGCGCGCCGAGGAGGCGAACGCGGCTGACCCCGAGAACTACACGAGCCCCCTCGACGACGAGGACTACCAGGCCGCGCTCTACGGCGCATGGGCCGAGACCGACGACAAGAGCGAGGCGATCATCGCCCAGGGCAACGTCTACAACGGCTACGGCGACCGGCTCACTCTCACCGCGACGCTCATGGCGATCACCCTGTTCCTGCTCGGTGTCGCCGCGGTCGTGCGACGCGACCGCACCAAGATCGTGCTCATCGGCGTCGGCGTGGCGATCTTCGTGGTGGCCGCCGTGCTCACGGCGCTCGTGCCGTTCACCTGGCTGTAGGCCCCGGCCGACCGACAGACGTATCCCGCCCCGTCGCGACGCAGGTCGCGGCGGGGCGGTTCGTCATGTGCGGGCTACCAGTCGGAGCCGCCACCCGATCCGGAGTCGAAGCCGCCCCCGCCGTAGTCGCTGCCGCCGCCCGAGTCCCAGCCACCGCCGCCGGAGTCCCAGCCGCCGCCGGAATCCCAGCCGGAGTCCGAGCCGCCGTCGTAGCCGCCGCCTCCCCCGCCGCCGCTGCCGAAGTTGCCGGTCGCGAGCATCCAGATGAGCACGATGACGACGATGAAGAACGGGATGTACCGCATCCACGAGCCGTTGCCGCCGCCGTCGCTCGAGCTCGGGTTCGAGTACTTCGAGCGCCAGCGCCCCTCGTTGTAGCGCTTCGACGCCGTGCTCGGGGAGACGGATGCGAGCCCCGCCGCCGCGGAGGGACCGGACGCCCGCGAGTCGGTGCGCACGCGGTTCATCGCCTTGTTGTCGAGGTACTTCTCGACGAGCGCGTCGGCGCCCTCGATGAGGCCGGACACGAGGTCGTCGGCCTTTAACCTCGGCACCATCTCGGCCGCGACGACCTCGTTGATGTCCTCGCCGTTGAGGTACGTCGAGATGCCGTTGCCGGCCTGCACCTGCACGCGGCGTGGCTGCCGCACGAGCAGGATGTAGACACCGTTGTCCTTCGCGGCATCGCCGACGCCGAGCTCGTGGGCGCGCTTGCGCGCGTAGTACTCGACGTTCTGCGTGATCGTGTTGACCGTCTCGACGACCACGACGACGTCGTGCTTCTTGCCGAGTCCGCGCAGGTGCGCGCCGATCGCCTGCTGCTGGTCGTACGTCAGCATGTCGGCGGTGTCGACGACGTTGTCGTTCGCCTGCCGCACTTCGGGGGAGTCGACGACGATCATCGCCGGGTCGTCGGCGCGGAACGTCGAACGGCAAAAGTCGCAGTGCCAGACGCCGTTCGTGTCCTGCTTCAGCTGCGTCGAGCCGCAGTTCACGCAGCGCTGCGGCTTGAGCGACGGATCCCGGCCGTCGTCAACGGGCACGTCCGGGGTCGGCTCCGGCGGGGTGGTGGGCTCGTCGGGGGTCACGCGGGCAGGCTACCGGCTACCGGGTCAGAACTCGTCCTCGTCGTCGGAGACGTCGATCGCGCCCACGTCGGCGAGGTCCTCGATCCACAGGTCCTCGTCGGCGCGGAGCGTCTGCCACGCGGCGTACGCGACACCCGCCACGGCGACGACGCCGAGGCCGATGAGGATGAACGTGCCGGGGCCGGGGCCCTTCTTGGGCTGCGGCGCGATCTTCACGACCTTGCCTCCCGTGCGCGCGGCCGAGCGCACGACGTCGCGCACACGCGGGTCGCGCACGGCCTCGATCACGGCGATCGCGGAGCCGACGGCGCCCGAGAGCGCGGGGAGCACATCCGACACCACGCGCTCCTTGACGACGGAGCCCGCGGTCTTGGCGCCGGCGATGCCCGTCGCGACGGCCGGCTGCACGTGGTCGGTGTAGACGCCCGTCACGCGGGGGGCGACCTCCTCGCGGGCGAGGGCGTTCGCCTGTCGAGTGGCCTCGCGGAGCACGCGGGAGGCGTGATCGAGCGCCTCGCGCTGCTCCTCCCACAGCTCATCGGCGGAGCGCTTGAGCTTCTTGAGCTCCTTCTGACGCTTGCGGGACAGTGCCATGACGACCTCCGATTGCGGCTGAGCGTCCTCCCATCCTGCCACGGGGCTCCTGTGAAACAATGGCCGAATGCCCCTTCCCACCGCTGTCGCGACCATCCACACCACCCTCGGCGACATCAAGGTCAACCTGTTCGGCAACCACGCCCCCATCACCGTGGAGAACTTCATCGGGCTCGCGACGGGCACGAAGGAGTGGCGTCACCCCGGCACCGGCGAGGTCTCGACGAAGCCGCTCTACGACGGCGTCATCTTCCACCGCATCATCAAGCAGTTCATGCTCCAGGGCGGTGACCCGCTCGGACAGGGCATCGGCGGCCCCGGCTACCAGTTCGACGACGAGATCCACCCCGAGCTCGTGTTCGACCAGCCCTACCTGCTCGCCATGGCGAACGCCGGCATCCAGATGGGGCGCGGCACCAACGGCTCGCAGTTCTTCATCACGACCGTGCCGACGCCGTGGCTGAACCGCAAGCACACGATCTTCGGCGAAGTCGCCGACGAGGAGTCGAAGCGCGTCGTCGACGCCATCGAAGCGGTGCCGACCGACGGTCGCGACAAGCCTCTCGAGGACGTCGTCATCACGGGCGTCGACGTCGAGAGCCGGTGAACTCTCCCCGCTTCGGCGAGCAGCACGAGGAGGACCCCTCCGTCTGCTACCGCCACCCCGACCGGCAGAGCTGGGTGCTGTGCCAACGGTGCGGGCGCACGATCTGCCCCGAGTGCCAGATCCTCGCGCCCGTCGGCGTGCAGTGCCCCGACTGCGTGCGCGAGGCGGGTGGCTCGGTGCAGTGGACGCCGACGGCGACCAAGCCCGTGAAGCAACGGGCGGCCGCGCGTCGCGCGCCCGCGGCATCCGCATCGACCCCGCGCAGCGGGTTCGCCGGATGGGTGACCGGGCTCCTGCGGCCGGGTGGCGAATCGCCGCCGCTCAGCTGGGTCTTCGCGGGGAGCGCCATCGTGCTCTGGCTCGTGGGCCTGTTCACGTCGAACCTGCCGGCGATCTGGCTCGCGGCGTTCCCGAACACGGCCTGGCAGCTGTGGCGGTTCGCGACGTTCCCGTTCGTGTACCCGGCGTTCGCGAGCATCACGAGCATCCTGCTGTTCGCGCTCGCGCTGTTCTTCTGGCTGCTGTTCGCGCCGTCGGTGGAGCGCAACTTCGGGCGCGCGAAGTTCCTCACGGTGTTCTTCGCGGCATCCGTCTTCGGTGCGGCGGCGCAGCTGATCTTCGGCGGCACGGCCTACGGCCTCGGAGCGGGGCTCTTCGGCCTGCTCGGCTCGTACGCCGTGCTCATGTGGTCGTACCCGCCGGCGCGAACGCAGATCCTCGTCGTGCTCGCGATCAACCTCGTCATCAACCTCGCACTCGGCGGAGGCTCGCTGCCGCTCATCTTCGGCGGGCTGCTCGCGGGCGCGGGAGCGACGTATCTGCTGCAGTTCTACGAGGACCGGCCGCGGGCGAAGGCGTCGACGCCGTATCTCATCATCGGCGGCGCGGTCGCGGCGCTCGCGGCGATCGCCGTGGCGACCAACGTGCCGATGTTCTGAGCACGCCTGCACGCACAGAACCCGCGGTCCCTTCCGGGCCGCGGGTTCTGTCGTCGGGGGAGGGATCTCTCCACAGGTCCATCCACAGTGTGGATGGAATTACACGTGTGTATTTCGTGTCGGGAGAGGTCCGTCAGCGCCAGCGCGTGGTCATCAGGAAGCCGATGAACATGATGCCGAAGCCGACGAGGATGTTGCCGGCGCCGAGCGCGGGGATCGGCCAGGAGTTCTGGCTGACGTAGTAGACGATGATCCAGGCGAGGCCCACGAGCATGAAGCCGAACATCACCGGCTTGAACCACACCGGGTTCGGGGCATCTTCGCCCTTCACGGTCTCCTGGGCGGCCGGCTTGGTACGGGTCTTGGGACGGGCCATGCCGAAGATCATAGCCCGGAGGGCACGGAAGCCCGAAGCCGGGGCACAGGCGTTCCCCCTACAATCGCCCTATGCCCGGCCGTCGTTCCCTGCGTCCTCGGCGCCGTGTGTCGGTCGTCGGGATCCTCGGCGAGCTGCTCATCACGGGGGGCGTCGTCGTGCTGCTTTTCATCGGATGGCAGCTCTGGCTGTACGACAGCATCGTCGGCGACGAGCTGCAGGAGCAGGCCACGGCGCAGAGCCGCGAGTGGGACGAGCAGGCCGCCGCGAACCCCACGCCCACTCCGAGCGACACCCCGAGCGACGGGCCGAACGAGCCGATCTCGGCCGAACCGCCCGTTCAGGCCGCGCCCGCAAAGACGGAGCAGTTCGCCATGCTCATCGTCCCGCGCTGGGGCGCCGACTACTACCGCCCGATCGCCGAGGGCGTCGGCGTGCACGACGTGCTCAACAAGGGGCTCCTCGGCCACTACCCGGGCACCCAGATGCCGGGCGAGGTCGGCAACTTCGCGATCGCCGCGCACCGCACGACGAAGGGCGGATCGCTCCACAACATCCACGAGCTCCAGATCGGCGACCACGTGTACGTCGAGACGGCCGCCGGCTGGTACCGCTACACCTTCCGCAACCTCGAGTACGTGCGCCCGACGGGCGTGGGCGTGCTCGACCCGGTGCCCCAGGACCAGATGACGCCGCCCTCCGAGCGCTACATCACGATGACGAGCTGCAACCCGATCCTGACCTCCGTCGAGCGGATCATCGCCTACGGCGTGTACGACGGATTCTTCCCGCGCGATCCCTCGAAGCCCGCCTCGGGTGCACCCGAGGAGATCGCGCCCACGGTGACGGGGACGGTGGCGAGCTGATGTACGGAGCACTGTGGCGCGTGCTGCCCGGACCCTGGTGGGTGCGCACCCTCATCCTGCTCGTGCTCGCCGCGGCGGTGCTCGCGGCTCTCGCCTTCTGGGTCTTCCCGTGGGTCGACCAGTTCATCAGCCTCCAGGAAGTGACGGTGGACGAATGACGCGCGTGCTCGTCGTCGACAACTACGACAGCTTCGTCTACACGCTCGCCGGCTACCTCGTGCAGCTCGGCGCCGAGATCGAGGTCGTGCGCAACGACGCCTTCGCCGCCGAGGAGTCGGCCGACCGCATCGCCGACTTCGACGCCGTGCTGCTCTCCCCCGGTCCCGGCACCCCGGGCGCCGCGGGCGTCTCGATCCCGATCGTGCACGCCGCGATCGCATCCGGCGCCCCGCTCCTCGGCGTGTGCCTCGGCCACCAGGCGATCGCCGAGGCGCTCGGCGCCACGGTCACGCACGCCGAGGAGCTCATGCACGGCAAGACGTCGCTCATCGAGCACGACGACTCCCCCTTCTTCGACGGGGTGCCGCAGCCGTTCCGTGCGACCCGCTACCACTCGCTCGCGGTCGTCGACTCGACGGTGCCCGACGAGCTCGAGGTGACTGCGCGCACCGACGGCGGCATCATCATGGCGCTCCGCCACCGTGAGGCGCCCGTCTACGGCGTGCAGTTCCACCCGGAGTCGGTGCTCACCGAGGGCGGCTACCGCATGCTCGGCAACTGGCTCGCCGCATCCGGGATGCCGGAGGCGGCCGAGCGCGCCACGGGCCTCAGCCCGCTCGTCAAGCTCTCCTGACGCCCGAGGCCGGCGCTCAGTCGCCCTGGCAGTAGGTGAGGGTGACCGACGAGCGCTGGGGCACGTCGCCCTTCGCCGACTGCGCCGTCACCTTGCCGCCCGAGCAGGAGCCGTCGGGCTTGAGGTTCACGTTGAGCTGCAGCACGCTGAGCTGCGTCTGCGCGTCGCCGATCGCCTGGCCCACGACCTCGGGCACCTGCACGAGGCCGTTCGAGATGACGAGGTTGACGGTGCTGCCGGCGGGCACGCTCTGCGCGCCCGTGAGCATCGACTCGTTGTCGTCGATCGTGATGCCGATGACCTGGCCCGCCGGGATGTTCGGGTGGTAGGCGAGCCCGCTCGTGCCGTAGGTGAGCCCGAGCTCCTGGAGCTTCGCGATCGCGTCGGCCTCGGGCACGTAGGTGAGGGCGGGCAGCGACACCGACGGCGGGCCGGTCGAGACGACGACCTCGATCTCCTCGCCCTCGCTCACGCGCGTGCCGGCCTCGATGCTCGTCGAGATGATGCGTCCGGCCTCGACCTCGGTGCTCGCCCGGTCGACCCGGCGCGGCTGGAGACCGGCCTCGGTGAGCTCGGCGATGCCCGCCTCGGCCTCCTCGTTCACGACATCCGGCACCGTGATGCCGAGGTCGCTCGCGATGTTGGTGGGCGAGAGGCTGAAGACCCACACCATCGCCGCGACGATGATGACCACCATGACGGCGATGCCGCCCCAGATCCACGCGACCGGCGGGCGGTTCTGCGTGCGGGTGGGGCGGTTCTCGTCGTTCGCGAGGCGGCGCAGGGTGGCCTCGGATGCCGCGGTCGAGTTGGGGTTGACGCCGAAGAGCGTCGCGTTGAAGTCGTCGGCGACGGGAACACGGTCGGGCACCTTGCCGCCCACGGCGACCTCGAGGTCGGCCTTGAAGTCGGCGGCGCTCTGGAAGCGCTCGAAGCGGTCCTTCGCGAGAGCGCGCATGACGACGGCGCTCATCGCGGGCGAGACGGACGGGTTGAGCGCGTTGGGCGGCGTCGGCACCTCGCTCACGTGCTGGTAGGCGACGGCGACGGGCGAGTCGCCGCGGAACGGCGCGCGGCCCGTGAGCATCTCGTAGAGCACGACGCCCGTCGAGTACAGGTCGGTGCGGGCGTCGACGCTCTCGCCGCGGGCCTGCTCGGGCGAGAAGTAGCTCGCGGTGCCGAGCACGGCGCTCGTCTGCGCGACGTTGGCCGACGACTCAGAGATGGCTCGGGCGATGCCGAAGTCCATGACCTTGACCTGCCCGTTGGGCGTGATCATGACGTTGCCGGGCTTGATGTCGCGGTGCACGACACCCGCGCGGTGTGAGTACTCGAGGGCGGTGAGGATTCCCGTGGCGATGCGCGCGGCCTCGGGCGCCTCGATGGGGCCGGCGGCGATGAGGTCGGAGAGCAGCTTGCCCTCGACGCGCTCCATGACGATGAACGGCAGCTGCACGTCGAGGCCGTCGGCGGCGCGGACCGTCTCCTCGCCCGCGTCGAAGACGCGCACGATCGTCGGGTGCGCCATGCGGGCGGCGGCCTGCGCCTCCTGACGGAACCGCAGGCGGAAGGCCGGGTCGGTCGCGAGAGTGGGGCGCAGGAGCTTGATGGCGACGCGTCGGTTGAGACGCGTGTCGAGGCCCTCGCGGACCTCGGCCATGCCCCCACGGCCGAGCACCTTGCCGAGTTCGTAGCGACCGGCGAGCGTGCGCACACCCTCGATCACTGCGTCACTCACGCGGTCAGTCTAGCCGCGGCCGCCTGGGCGGAAGATCAGTCGTGAGGAGGAGTTAGTTGACCGTGATGGAAATCTGCGGCGAGGCCTGCGACTGGATGCCGCCAGCGCACCGGGCGATGTAACTGGCCTTGGCGGTTCCGCTCTCGCCGAGCTGGATGTCGATGCTCGTCGCATCGGCTCCCACGCTGTTCGAGCCTCCGACGGCGGACGCGTTCTCGAGCGTGAACGTGTAGCCCTCGAGTGCGAAGCCGGCCGGGCATCCGGTGTAGCTCGCGAAGCTGAGGGTGATGGGGTCGCCGGGGTCGCCGCTCGTGGACGACGGGCTCGGCGCGCTCGGGGAGCTCGGCGGCGGGAAGGCGCCGTAGACGGTCAGCGTGATCGTCTGCCCCTTGCGCACGTTGCCGCTCGGCGTGATGCTCTGCACCGTGTCGACCTGGCCGGGCGACGGGGCCGGGGCGCCGGTCTCCTGGCGGATCTCGAACTGGCCGCCCGTGGCATCCAGCATCGCGACGGCCTCGCCGACCGGCAGGCCGATGTAGTCGTCGCGGTTGATGAGCACGGTGTCGCTCGTGGGCGTCGCGCTCGGCTCCTCGCTCGGCGGCGTGCTGACGGGGGTCGACGGCGGGGCGCTCGGGTCGTCGCCGCCGCCGCGCGGCTGCACGGCGATGACGATGATGATCGCGATGAGCGCGACCGCGAGGAGCGACACGATCGCGATGAGCGGCCACATCCAGGGGCTGCGGCGGCGCTCGGCGGTCGACGTGACCGGGGTGGTGCCGGTTCCGGCGGTCGGGAGCACGCGCGTCGCGGCGCCCGTCGCGGAGTCGACGGCGACGGCGCCCGTCGCGACGCCGGGCACGGCGGCCGCGGCACCCGCGATGTCTCCGCGGCGGAGCGCCTGGGCGGCGCGCGCGAGGTGCGCGGCCGTCGCCGGACGGTCCTCCGGGCGCTTCGCGATCGAGGAGTAGACGAGGTTGCGCACGGGCTCGGACACCGTGACCGGCAGGTCGGGCGGCGTCTCGTTGATCTGCGCCATGGCGATCGCCACCTGCGACTCGCCCGTGAACGGGCGACGGCCGGCGAGGGCCTCGTAGGCGACGATGCCGAGCGAGTAGATGTCGGTCGACGGCGATGCGGGGTGACCGCTCGCCTGCTCGGGCGACAGGTACTGCACGGTGCCCATGACCTGACCGGTGGCCGTGAGCGGCACCTGGTCGGCGATGCGCGCGATGCCGAAGTCGGTGATCTTGACGCGCCCGTCGGGCGTGATGAGCAGGTTGCCGGGCTTGATGTCGCGGTGCACGAGACCCGCCGAGTGCGCGGCCTGGAGAGCGGATGCCGTCTGGGCCACGATGTCGAGCACGCGGTCGGTCGACAGCACCTTCTCGCGCTCGAGCACGGTCGAGAGCGCCTCGCCGGGGACGAGCTCCATGACGAGGTACGCCGATCCGTCCTCCTCGCCGTAGTCGAAGACGTTGGCGATGCCCTCGTGGTTGACGAGGGCCGCGTGCCTCGCCTCGGCGCGGAAGCGCTCGAGGAACCCGGGGTCGCCGAGGTACTCGTCCTTGAGGATCTTGATCGCGACGGTGCGCCCGATCACGAGATCGGTCGCCTGCCACACCTCGCCCATGCCGCCGATCGCGATCCGGCTCGACAGCTGGTATCGCCCCCCGAAGGTGAGCCCGCTCGTCGGTCTCATCTGTTCAGCACCGCCTCTATGACCTTCTTCGCGACCGGAGCCGCGATCGTGTTCCCGAAACCGGATTGGCCTCTGCCTCCACCGTTCTCGATCACCACAGCGACGGCGACCTGGGGGTCGTCTGCCGGGGCGAATCCGGTGAACCAGAGGGTGTGCGGCTGGTTCGCGCCGTTCTGTGCTGTGCCCGTCTTGCCCGCGACGTCGACACCACTGATTCTGGCATTGCTCGCCGCGCCGCTGGCCACATTCGCGACCATCATCTGAGTCAAGCTCGCGGCCACGCTCGAGCTCACCGAGCGGCCGTACGCCTCGGGCGCGAACTCCTGCAGCGTCGACAGGTCGGCGGCGCTCACGCGCTCCACGAGGTTCGGCCGCATGAGCTCGCCGTCGTTCGCGATCGCCGCAGAGACCATCGCCATCTGCAGCGGGGTCACGCGGTCGTTGCCCTGGCCGAACGACTGCAGCATGAGCTGCGCCTCGCTCTCCGGCTCGGGGAAGACGCTCGGGGTGACCTTCATGGGCACCGCGAACGAGTCCTCGAAGCCGAAGCGGCGAGCCTGGTCGGAGATCGCCTCGTAGCCGAGCTGGGCGCCGAGCTGCGCGAACGGGATGTTGCACGACATCCGCAGGGCGTCGGCGATGCTCACCGTCTCGCCGCCGCCGCACGCACCGCCCTCGGAGTTGGTGATCGTCGTCGAGGTGCCGGGGAGCGTGAAGCTCGGCGGGTTGGGGATCTGCGTGTCGGGGGTGAGGCCTCCCGCGAGGGCCGCGGCGCTCACGACGACCTTGAACGTCGAGCCCGGCGGGTTGAGGGCGCCGCCGATCGTGCGGTTGACGAGCGGGTCGCCCTCGGCCGCGAGCAGCTGCTCGTAGGCGGCGATGACGCCCGCCTGGTCGTGGCCCGCGAGCAGGTTCGGGTCGAACGACGGCTTCGACACCATCGCGAGGATGCGGCCCGTCGACGGGTCGATCGCGACGACGGCGCCCTGCAGGTCGCCGAGCGCGTCCCACGCCGCCTGCTGCACGACGGGGTCGATCGTCGTGAGCACGGACGCTCCGCGCGGGTTCTTGCCCGTGAGGATCGAGTTGAGGCGGTCGAGGAACTGCTGGTTCGCGCGGCCGCTCAGGTAGTCGTTGAGCGTGCCCTCGAGGCCCGTGTTCTCGCCGTGGATCGTGAAGTAGCCGGTGACCGCCGCGTAGAGCTCGCCCTGCGGGTAGGTGCGCTGGTACTTGTACTCGTCGCCGCTCGGCACCGACTGCGCGATGACGGTGTCGCCCGCGAGGATCGGCCCGCGCTCGACCGAGAAGCTCGCGTAGAGCGTGCGGGTGTTGCGCGAGTCGGCCTGCAGCTGCTCCTGCTGCACGACCTGGATGATCGTCGTCGAGGTGCACAGCGCGAGGAACATCGCGAGGATGAGCACGCTCACGCGGCGGAGCTCCTTGTTCACGAGGCACCTCCCTCGACGATCGCGTGCGGCTGCTGGCGCACCGCATCCGAGAGCCGCAGCAGGAGCGCGACGATGAGCCAGTTGGCGACGAGCGACGAGCCGCCCGCCGCGAGGAACGGCGTCGTGAGGCCCGTGAGCGGGATGATGCGCGTCACGCCGCCGATGACGATGAACACCTGCAGCGCGACGACGAACGACAGGCCGACCGCGAGCAGGCGGCCGAAGTCGTCCTGGCCGGCGACGCCGATGCGGAAGCCGCGTGCGACGAAGATGAGGTAGAGCGCGAGGATCGCGAAGAGGCCGATGAGGCCGAGCTCCTCGCCGAGGCTCGCGATGATGTAGTCGCTCTCGGCGAGCGGCACGAGGTCGGGGCGGCCCTGGCCGAGCCCGGTGCCGACGAGGCCGCCATCCGCGAGCCCGAAGATGCCCTGCACGAGCTGGAAGCTGCCGCCCTCGCGCTCGTAGATCTCAGGGTTGAACGCGTCGAGCCAGTTCGCGAAGCGGCCCTGCACGTAGGGCAGGATGCGCGTGGCCGCCCAGCCGCCCGCGGCGAAGAGCGCGAGGCCGATGAAGATCCAGCTGCCGCGGCCCGTCGCGACGTAGAGCATCACGAGGAAGAGGCCGAAGTAGAGAAGCGCGGTGCCGAGGTCGCGCTGAATCACGATGACGCCCATCGACAGGATCCAGACCACGAGGATCGGCCCGAGGTCGCGCGCTCGCGGCAGGCGCAGCCCGAGGATCGAGCGGCCCACCATGGAGAGGGAGTCGCGCGCCGTCACGAGGTAACCCGCGAAGAAGACCGCGAGCAAGATCTTCGCGAACTCGCCCGGCTGGAACGAGAAGAACCCGATGCGCACCCAGACGTCGGCGTTCGCGCCCGTGTCGCCGATGCCCGGCACCGCCGGCAGCAGGAGCAGCAGGATGCCGATGAACATCGCGAGGTAGCGGTAGCGCTGCAGCACGCGGTGGTTGCGCATCAGCACGAGCCCCGCGATCGCCACGGAGATCGCGATGGCCGCCCACACCGCCTGCCGCACGGCGAACGCCGCCCACCCCTCGTAGCCCTCGGCGATGTCGAGGCGGTGGATCATCGCGATGCCGAGGCCCGTGAGCGCCGTCGCGATCGGCACGACGAACGGGTCGCCCTCGGGCGCGACGAGGCGCTCCGCGATGTGCAGCACGAGCACGAGGCCCGCGGGGAGCGCCGCGAGGGCGAACATCTCCGCGTCGATCTCGCCCACCGCGCCGAGGTCGACGAGCGCGAGGGCCGCCGCGGCGACGCCGAGCGCGACGACGATGAGCAGCAGCTCGAGGTTGCGCAGGCGCGCGGGTGTGCGCATCCGGATGCGGATGGTCGAGGTGAGGGGACCGGTCGCGGTCGTCGGGGCGCTCACGTCAGTCCCCCGCCGCCGCAGAGAGCCGGTCGACGATCTCGTGCGCGTCGCGCAGGCTGTCGGCGCTGATGGTCGCCTCGACGGCCTGCTGCTGGTACAGGGGGAGGTCGTCGACGGAGATCGCGGTGGTCTGGTAGACGCTCGAGAGCGAGATCGGCCCGATCGACTGCTGCACGCCCTGGAAGATCGCGACGTTGCCGTCGCTCACGCCCACGAAGTAGTGCATCTGCGTCCAGCGGTAGCCGAGCCAGCCGGCGAGCACGATCGCGGCGGCCGCGAGGCCCACGCCGACGCCCCACAGGATGCGGCGGCGGATCGCGCGGCGGCGGTCCTCCTCGATGAGCTCGTCGAGGTAGCTCTCGCTCTCGGGCTCGAAGTGGGCGTCCTCGGGCGGCACCGCCTTGAGCGGGTGCAGCAGGAGGGTGGGGAGGCGGATGGGCCGCCGCACCTCCTCCTCCTGGCCGAAGGTGAGCGGATGCGCCGCAGAGCCGACGAAGACCGGGTTCGCCCCGGACGCGCCGTCGGAGTCGTCGATGTCGATGAGGAGCACCGTGACGTTGTCGGGGGCGCCGTGGTCGAGGCTCTCCTTCACGAGCCGGTCGGCCGCGCCCTGCGCCGTGCGGATGGTGCTGAGCACCTGCACGATCTTCTCCTCCGACACGTAGCCGGAGAGCCCGTCGGAGCACAGCAGCCAGCGGTCGCCCGGCTTGACGTCGAGCACCGCGGTGTCGATCTCGGGCGAGGCGTCGACGTCGCCGAGCACGCGCATGAGCACGGCGCGCCGCGGGTGCACGGCCGCCTCCTCGGGCGTGATGCGCCCCGACTCGACGAGCCGTTGCACGAAGGTGTGGTCGGTCGTGATCTGCGTGAGCTCGCCGGCGCGGAAGCGGTAGACGCGCGAGTCGCCGATGTGGGCCAGGGCGAAGCTGTCGCCCACGCGCGCGATCGCCGACACCGTCGTGCCCATGCCCGTGAGCTCGTTGTGCTCGAAGACCGTCTCGGCGAGCAGGCCGTTCGCGGCGATGAGCGCCTCGTGGAGGGCGCGAACCGCATCCTCGGGGCTCGCGTACTGCTGGTCGGCCTCCGCGATGCGCTGCGCGGCGATGTGGCTCGCGACGTCACCGCCCGCGTGGCCGCCCATGCCGTCGGCCACCACGAACAGGTGCCGGCCGAGGTAGCCGGAGTCCTGGTTGCTCGCGCGGATCTTGCCGACGTGGGAGACCGCCGCGCTCGTGGGGATGGTCGCCACCGCTCAGCGCCTCAGCTCGAAGCTCGTCGTGCCGATCGTGACGGTCGAGCCGACGGGCACGGGGGTCGGCAGCGTCACGCGCGTGCCGTCGAGGAACGTGCCGTTCGTCGAGTCGAGGTCTTGGATGACCCACTCGTCGTTCCACAGCATGAGGCGGGCGTGGTGGGTGGAGGTGTAGTCGTCGCGGATGACGAGGCCCGACTCGCTAGAACGGCCGATCGTGAGCTGCTCGGTGGGCAGGTCGATCTCCATGCCCTCCTTCGGGCCGGAGGTGATGACGAGTCGGCGGGGGGTGTCGCCGCTCGCGTGCGGCTGGGCGCGCGGCACCGGCTCGGCGACGGCGACGGGCACGGCCGCCGCTGCGGGTGCCGGGGCCGGGGTCGCCGGGGTCGTCGGGAGCGGGGATGCCGGGAAGGGGTCGGCGGGAGCGGGCGCGGGCGTGGGCAGCTTGCGCGCGCGGTTGCCGAAGAGGTCGGAGCGCAGCGCGTAGACCACCATGAAGACGAACGCCCACATGAGGATGAGGAACCCGAGCCGCAGCACGAGCAGGGTCAGTTCGCTCACCGGGCTCCCCCATCCGGCCGGGCGAGTTCGGCGGCCTGCGCGAGCACGCGGAACACGATGCGGGTGCGGCCGATCTCGATGACCGAGTCGGGCTCGATCACGGCCTTCGTGACCGGCTGACCGTTGAGCTTCGAGCCGTTCGTCGAGCCGAGGTCGGTGACCTGGCCCCGGGTGCCGTCCCACGCGATCTCGATGTGCCGGCGCGAGGTGCCCGTGTCCGCGAGCGTGATGTCGGCATCCGATCCCCGCCCGATGACGGTGCGACCGCGCTTGAGGGGGTAGCGCTTGCCGTCGATGTCGAGCACGGGCGTCCAGTTGACCTCGCCCTTGACGTTCTCGGAGTCGATGCGCACGATGCCCGCCGAGAGCTTCGGGTCGGACTGCAGGCGGATGTCGATGCCGCCCGCGAAGGTGTAGCGCTGCGCCGTGGCGTGCTGCTGCACGAGGCGCGTGAACTCGTCGATGAGCGCGGGGCCCAGCCCCGTCATCCGCTCGTAGTCGGATGCCGAGAGCCGCACCGTGAACCGGTTGGGCACGAGGATGCGGTCGCGCGACACGACGGCGGCCTTCGTGTCGAGCTCACGGCGCAGGGCGGCGGTGACCTCGAGGGGCTGGAGACCGCTCTTGAAGGTCTTGGCGAACGCGCCGCCCACGACGCGCTCCAAGCCCTTCTCGAATTCGTCGAGAATCCCCAAGGGTCTCCTCTCGGCGGCGCGGGTGCGCCTTCCGGCTCTCTCGGACTCTCCGATGGTAGTCGGCTCGGCCGCCCGAGGGGTCAGCCGCGGGGCCCGGCCGTGTCGTCCGCCCGGCTGATCCGGATGCGCGAACCGGTCGGTGCATCCCCTCGCGCCCCACGGATCGTGCCGGTCGCCGTGCGTGATAGTCTCGCTAGGCTGATCCGCTCGCGCGGGTCTGCGCGCGAGTGGCGGAATTGGCAGACGCGCTGGCTTCAGGTGCCAGTGCCCGTAAGGGCGTGGGGGTTCAAGTCCCCCCTCGCGCACCACATGGTGGTGCGCCGTCGAGGCGCGCGTTCACTCCCCGCCGGAGGCGAGGCGATCGGCCTCCGCGCTGTCGACCTCGTCGGGGTTCGCGTCCGGGTCGAGCTTCTCTTCGCCATCCACCTCGACGACCGTGGGGTCGAGGTCGGCGCCGTCGGTCTCGGGGTCGCCATCGCGGCCGGGGAGGATCGGGGGGACCGGCATCTGGTTGCTGATGTTCGTCATGGCCCCCACGGTAGGAAGCCGTCGCGCGGGAGGCGACGGGCTTGCCAAGCCCGGGCGGGCGCGCTAGCAGGCCTCCCCCCGCGAGACAACCCGCTCGCCGGGATCGGATGCCGGGCGGAGCGTTGAGGCATGTACCGGATCACTGCCATCGTCCTCGCCGCCGTCGCGGGGCTGCTCGCCATCGTCGGCTACTTCGTGGAGGGCGAGCACCTGCTCGGCATCATGAACGTCGACGTCACGCTCGACGTGCTGCGCACCGTGCTCGCGGTCGGGCTGCTCGTCGTGGCGCTCGCGCCTGTGCGCAGCACCGTCGTGCGCGCCGCGCTCTTCGTCTTCGGCGCCCTCTACCTCATCATGGGGCTCTACGCCTTCGCCGATCCCGAGCTCTTCGGGCTGCTGCCGACGCGACTTACGGGCTTCGACATCGCCTTCCACATCGTCGTCGGGCTCGCGACGCTCGTGGTCGCGGCGATGCGGGACCGCGGATGGCGGGCCGACCGCACGACGGCGCCCCGCGCATCCGGCCGCTGACCCATAGTTCCCGTTCCGCGTGTTCGCACCCGTTCGTTCGGGAACAATCACGCGGAACGGGAACTATCGCGCGGGTGCGGGTGCGGGTGCAGGTGCGTGGGCGCGGCGCTCGGCGGTGAGGATGGCGTCGAGCACGCCGGGGGCGCTCTCCGCGAGGTCGTCGGCGCGCAGGCTGCTGAGGATCGCGGTGCCCTCGTAGCGCTGCGAGATGATGCCGGCCTCGCGCAGCACGCGGAAGTGGTGCGTGCGCGTCGAGGCGGAGACGGGGAGCTCGAAGAGCGAGCATCGCTGCTCCTCCGGGCCGTCGGCGAGCTGGCGCACGATCGTGCGGCGCAGCGGGTCGGCGAGGGCCGACAGCACGCCGTCGAGCGTGATCTCGTCTCGCTCGGGGTGCTCGAACGTGCGCATCGGTCCTCCTCGCGACCAGGGTAGGGGAATTCGATGATCCTCGTAATACGTTGATCTTCGTATTACGATCATCGTCGAACTACAACCACCACATCCGGAGTCCCACATGAAGATCCTCCTCACCGGAGCCACGGGCTACATCGGCTCGGCCGTGCTCACCGCCCTCCTCGACCGCAGCCACGAGGTGCTCGCGCCCGTGCGCAGCGCCGGCTCGCTCGAGGCCGTCACGCGTGCCGGCGCGCAGGGCGTCATCGGCGACGTGACCGACGTCGCGTGGCTGAGCGGGCAGCTCGCGCAGGTCGACGGCGCGATCCACGCCGCCGCCCCCGGCGACGGCGCAGCGGAGTTCGACGGCCGCATCGTCGACGCGGTGCTCGCGTCGTTCGCGGGCACCGCCAAGCCCTATGTGCACACGGGCGGCATCTGGTCGTGGGGCGCGGGCGCCGAGCTGCGCGACGACAACGCCCCCAACCCGCCCGCGCTCACCGCGTGGCGACCCGCGGTCGAGGCGCGCGTGCTCGAGAGCGGGCTCACGGCATCCGTGCTCTCCCCGGGCGTCGTCTACGGCCACGATCGCGGGCTCGCCGGGCTCGTGGCACCGGATGCCGACGGTCGCGCCCGGCTGATCGGCGACGGCTCCCAGCACTGGACGACCGTGCACGTCGACGACCTCGCCGAGCTCTACGCGCGAGTGCTCGAGGCCGGTCGCCCGCTCGGACGCCTGCTCGGCGTCTCGGGCGTCAACCCGACCGTGCGCGAGATCGCGGAGGCGTACGCCCCCGCGGAGATCGTCACCGAGACGGCCGATGAGACCCGCGCACGCCTCGGCGAGGCGTTCGCCGACGCCCTCCTGCTCGACCAGCAGGCGGTCGGCGACACGGCGCGCGAGCTCGGCTGGGCGCCCACGCATCCGTCGCTCGTCGAGGAGCTGCGGGCGCGCTGAGCCGCAGGCTCGAGCCGGGGCTCACTCCTCCGTCGGGATGGGCTCCGCCGGCAGCTTGCGCACGCGCGCGCGGCGGCGGCGGCGCTCGGGGATCATCGAGCGCATCTCCTCGAGCTTGCCGAAGCACAGCAGGCGGTCGCCCGCCTCGAGCAGCTGGCCCTTGCGCGGGTTCGGGATGACGCTCGCGCCGCGGTGGAGCGTGAGCACCGTGATGTCGCGCTCCCACAGGCCCGACTCGCCGAGAGTCTTGCCCACGAGCTCGGCGTTGCCGTGCACGAGCAGCTCCGCGACGCCGTAGCCCGTCGAGACCGAGAGGCGCTGACGCACGTCGATCTCGGGGAAGGCCACCTGCTGGGCGACGTAGTCGATGATCGCGCCCGCGACATCCAGCTGCGTCGCCGCCTCGATGCCCTGCAGGCCGGGCGAGGAGTTGACCTCCATGACGAGCGGGCCGTCGGCGCCCTCGAGCATGTCGACGCCAGCGACGCGCAGGCCCATGATCTGGGCCGAGCGCACGGCCGCCTGCGCGTACTCGGGCGAGAGGTCGACGCGCTCGACGCTGCCGCCGCGATGCACGTTCGAGCGGAACTCGTCGCCCTTCGCCGTGCGCCGCATCGCCGCGACGACGCGGTCGCCCACGACGAGCGCGCGGATGTCGCGGCCGCGGCTCTCCGAGACGAAGTGCTGGATGAGCACGTTCTGGTTGGTCGACTGGAGGGTCTCGATGATGGCCTCGGCCGTCTTCACCTCGGGGGCGAGGATGACGCCGATGCCCTGCGTGCCCTCGAGCAGCTTGATGACGACGGGGGCGCCGCCGACCTGCTCGATCGCGGGGCGGACATCCGCTCGGTTGCGCACGAACGCCGTGGCCGGCATGCCGATGTTGTGGCGCGACAGGATCTGGTTGGCCCGCAGCTTGTCGCGCGCGTTCGAGATGCCGTTCGCCGTGTTGGGCGTGTAGACGTCCATCTGCTCGAACTGGCGCACCACGGCGGTGCCGAAGTAGGTGATCGAGGCGCCGATGCGCGGCAGGATCGCGTCGTAGTCGGAGAGGGGGCGCCCGCGGTACTGCAGGTCGGGCTCGTCGCCCGAGAGGTCGATCGCGAACCGCAGCGTGTTGAGCACCTTGACGTCGTGCCCGCGCTGCAGCGCAGCCGCCTTGAGGCGCTGGGTGGAGTACGCCCGGGGGGCGCGCGAGAGGATCGCGAGTTTCATGCGGGGGACGCCTGCCAAGATGGTGCGGTGAGCGAGAGATCCCATTCAAACACCCTCGCGGGGTGGCGGGAGTGGGTGCAGTTGCCGGATGTGGGTGTGCCGTGGATCAAGGCGAAGCTCGACACGGGCGCCCAGACCTCGTCGATCCACGCCTACGACGTCGAGGCCTTCGATCGCGACGGTGAGGCCTGGGTGCGCTTCGGCATCCGTCCGTGGCAGAAGTCGGATGCCGACGAGGTGATCGTGGAGCGTCACGTGGTCGACGTGCGCCGCGTGCGCAGCTCGTCGGGTCACGTCGACGAGCGCTTCGTCGTGTCGCTCCCCCTCGTGCTCGTCGGTCGCCGCGTCGAGGCCGAGGTGACGCTCAGCAACCGCGACTCGATGGGGTTCCGGATGCTCATCGGCCGCGAGGCGCTCAGCCGCGGCTTCGTCGTGGACTCGTCCCGCTCGTTCCTCGGCGACCGTGCGCCCCGACCCATGCGACGTCGCAACCGCGGCGACGAGGACTGACCCTCTCAGCGCTCGAGCGCGAGCCGCACACCGAACCCGGCGATGACCGCGCCCGCGACGCCGTCGATCCAACGGGTCACGACGGGGCGCTGCAGCCAGCGACGGAACGACCGCGCGACGAGCAGGATCGTGCCGAGCCACACCGTGCCGAGCAGCACGTGCACCGCCGCGAGGGCGAGACCCCATGCGAGGGCGGGAGCGTCGCCGGGGATGAACTGCGGCAGCACGGCGACCTAGAACGCACCCACCTTCGGGTTGAGCAGGTTCGTCATCGCACCTTGGCGGAAGCCCGCCCAGAACGAGTCGGCGCGGGAGTCGAGCCGCGGCTCCTCGTGGCGCGCGCCCCGGATGGCCGACCACGACATCCGCAGCCCGATCCATACGAGGTAGAGGGCGCCCGCGAAGCGCAGCACGTCGTAGGCGAGCTGCGATGCGAGCAGCAGCGCGCTCACCCCGACCGCGGCGGCCGCGCCCCACACGAGCACACCCGCCTGGATCCCGCCGACCGCACCCCAGGCTCGGCCCCGTCCCGCGACCGCGGCCGTGCGCAGCACGAGCGCGGTGTCGAGCCCGGGCGTGATCGTCAGCAGGACGACGACCACCCCGAACGACAGCAGCACGGTGAGCGGCGGCAACATGCCGCCAGCCTAGGAGCCGACCGCGCGCTTCACGAGCTGGGCGATGAGCTTCTCGTCGGCCTTCGTGAGGTCGTTCGTGAGGGCGTACGAGGTGGGCCACATCGTGCCCTCGTCGAGCTGCGCGGCGTTGTCGAAGCCGAGCGTCGAGTAGCGGGCCTTGAACTTCTTCGCGTCTTGGAAGTAGACGATGTTCTTGCCGTCCTTGTAGTACGCCGGCATCCCGTACCAGAGGCGCGGAGCGAGCTCGGGCGCGGTCTCGGTGACGATGCGGTGGATGCGCTCGGCGAGCGCCCGGTCCTCGGGGTCCATTGCGGCGATCTTGTCGAGCACCGCCTGCGCGTTCTCCTCCGGGGTGCTCTTCTTCGAGCGCCGCACCTCGGCGGCGTGCTCCTTCATCACGGCGCGCTCCTCCTCGGTGAACGCGCTCGTGTTCTTCTTGGTGGTGTTCTTCTCGGCCATGCGGCCAGGCTAGGAGGGGGCGGCATCCGGTGCTTCTCGAATCCTGATCGGGTTGCGCGACGAAGGGCCGCCGGAGCGGCTGCCCCGACGGCCCTTGCAGCGGATGCGGCTGCCTCAGTCGGCGAGGATGAGGTACAGCGCGCGGCGCGCCTCGTCGAGCTTCTCGACCGCGGCCGCCCGCTGGGCGTCGGTCGCCGCGTGATGGAACTGCCCCACGACGCCCATGAGCTTGCCGACGCTCTGCTGGAACGCGAGCTCCTGCTCGCTGCGCTTCGGGGAGCCGGACTCCCACGCGCGCTTCAGCTCCTCTCCGTGCTCGGAGACGTAGGTGCGGCCCGCCTCGGTGAGCGTGTACTCGGTGCGCCGGCCCTCGCCGGTCGCCTCGATGAGCTCCTCGTCGACGAGCTGCTGCAGGGTCGGGTAGACCGAGCCCGGGCTCGGCCGCCATCCGCCGCCCGTGCGCTCGGCGATCGTCTTGATGACGCTGTAGCCGTTCGACGGGCCCTCGGCGAGCACCGAGAGGATGACGGAGCGGATGTCGCCGCGGCCGGCGCGGCCCTTGCCGCGACCCCAGGGGCCGGGGCCGAATCCGGGGCCGAAGCCCGGACCGGGGCCGAACGGGGGCATGCCGCGCATGGGGGCGTGCACCCCACGCTCGGCGTGCGGCCCGTGGGCGGCGGGGTTGGTGGGGTCGTGGTGGAACATGGCGTGGCGCTCGCGGCGCCGGAAGGCCTTGGGGTTCATGATCGTTCTCCTTTCGCAGACCATGATTGTCGCGAGGTATCGCGACAGGTCAACGATATATCGTTAACTGGCGCAACACAAGACCCCCCTGGAAATCGATCGCGAGCGGGCGTAGCCTGTCCCCCAACCGGGGTACAACCCGGATGGGGTTCCTCGAAGTCGAGGAGGGGGAGATGGTGCCGACAGACGGCGTCGACAGCGACGCCGTCACCACACGGAGTCACTGGCGCGGCGTGCTCATGGGCGCTGCGCTGGCGATGGGTGTCGGCCTCCTCGTGCTCGTCTCGCCGCAACAGGCGCGAGCGGATGACAGCCCCGGCCTCGTGGGAACGCTCGGCTCCGTCGTGGGCCAGGTCACGTCGACCGTCGAATCCGTCGTCACTCCCGCCGTCGAGCCGCTCCCCGAGCTGCGCGAACTGCCCGTCGTCGGCGGGATCGTCGGCGACATCGCCGACAGCCGCCCCGTCTCGACCGTCACGGCGCCCATCGCGGGCATCGTCGACCGCGTGCTCGGGGCCGACGTCGTCGCGCCCGTCGTCGCGCCCGTCGGCGGACTCGTCGACGGCACCCTCGGTGGCCTCGCGGGCGCGCCCGCCGAGCCGGCCGGGCCCCTCGCGCCCACGCCGACCGGCCCGGGCGACGACCGGGGTGCGCTCGCGGCCGAGCCGGCCCCCGCATCCGGCACCGCCGCATCCGTCGCGATGCGCCTCGTCCCCCTCCTCAGCAGCGTCGGCGAACTCGGCATCGCCGTCGCGGCCGGCGCCGAGGGCCCCGACCACGGGCCCGTGAGCATTCCGGGCGGTCTCACGCCCACCTCCGCAGTCACGGCAGGCGGCGCGCCGATCGGCGCAGCAGCGGCCGTGCTCGGCGCCGGCCTTCTCCTCCTGCTCGCTCGGGGACGCCTGCGCCCCGACGACTTCCGGGCGCCACCGTCGCCCGTGTACGCCACCGACACCTCGCCCGACTGACGTCCGACGAGTCCGCCCGCCGCGCATCCGCGGTCGGTGCGGGCACACGCGTCCCGTCGCATCCGTCCGGATGCGGCGCATCAGTCGATCAGGCAAGGAGCCGAAGCAATGAACAAGTACGTCTCTCGAGGGCTGTGGACGGTCCTCGTAACGGGGGGCTTCATGGCCCTCGGAGTCGGCGTCGCGCACGCCGACACGGCAACATCCGGGGAAGACGGCGTGGTCTCGGGCACGCAGGGCATCCTCGGCATCGAGCTGCCCGTGCAGCTCGGCGGCAACGCCATCTCGATCCTCGGCGACGCCGAGAGCTCGGGCGCCGCGACGACCGCGCCCGCGCAGGGCTCGGCGCCGACGGGGGGCACGAGCGGAACGGATGCGATCGCATCCGGCACGCAGCTGCTCACCGATCTCGGGGTGCCGGTGACGCTCGGCGGGAACGCGATCTCGGTGCTCGGCGACGCGTCGACGTCGGGTGCGGATACGACGCCGACGGGTACCGGTGACGGCAGCGCCGGCGCGGGCTCGGGCTCGACCGACGGAACCGACGGCATCCTCGGCGGCAGCCAGGTGCTCGCCGACCTCGGGGTGCCCGTGACGCTCGGCGGCAACGCCATCTCGGTGCTCGGAGACGCGTCGACCGCGAGCGCGGACACGACGCCGGCCGCGACCGGCGGTGCCGGTGCGGAGGGAGCCGAGGGCTCGACCGACGGAACCGACGGCACGCTCTCGGGCACGCAGGTGCTCGCCGACCTCGGGGTGCCGGTGACGCTCGGCGGCAATGCCATCTCGGTGCTCGGTGACGCGTCGACCGCGGGCGCGGACACGACGCCGACGGGAGCCGGTGACGCGACCGCCGACGGGGGCTCGGGCTCGACCGACGGCACCGACGGGATCCTCGGCGGCAGCCAGGTGCTCGCCGACCTCGGGGTGCCCGTGACGCTCGGGGGCAACGCCATCTCGGTGCTCGGTGACGCCTCGACGGCGGGTGCCGACACGACGCCCGCCGCGACCGGCGGTGCTGGTGCGGAGGGAGCCGAGGGCTCGACCGACGGCACCGACGGCATCCTCGGCGGCACGCAGGTGCTGCTCGATCCGGTGGTGCCGGTGACGCTCGGCGGCAACGCGATCTCGGTGCTCGGTGACGCGTCGACGTCGGGCGCGGACACGACGCCGGCGGGAGCCGGTGACGGCAGCGCCGGCGGGGGCTCGGGCTCGACCGACGGAACCGACAGCATCCTCGGCGGCACGCAGGTGCTGCTCGATCCGGTGCTGCCGGTGACGCTCGGCGGCAACGCCATCTCGGTGCTCGGTGACGCGACGACGGGCAGCTCGACCACGGGAACCGACCCGGGCACGGACCCGGGCACGGACCCGGGCACGGATCCGGGCAGCGACCCCGACGGCACCCAGGTCCCGAGCTACGCGCTCGCGGATGACGGGATCGCGGCGCTCGCTCCCACGGGCGCCGAGGGCGGCATCACCGCGGTCGCCCTCGCCGCGATCGCATTCCTCGCGGGCCTGCTCATGGTGCGCCGCACGGCGCTCCGCCGGCGCTGACAGCCGCCTACCGGGGGCCGCACGCGCGTCTGTGACAGCGTGTGACCCCCGGTGACGGCCCGTGACAGACAGCTCGATCGGCGACGGCGGGGCGCGGCACCATGTCCAGGTGACAGATCAGACCGCGCCCCGCCAGATCCGCTTCAACGCGTTCGACATGAACTGCGTCGCCCACCAGTCCTCGGGCATGTGGCGGCATCCGGACGACCGGTCCGACACCTACAAGGACATCGAGTACTGGACGCAGCTCGCGCAGCTGCTCGAACGCGGCAACTTCGACGGCATCTTCATCGCCGACGTGCTCGGCACCTACGACGTCTACGGCGGCACCAACGAGGCCGCCATCCGGAACGGCGCCCAGGTGCCCGTCAACGACCCGGTGCTGCTCGTGTCGGCGATGGCGGCCGTCACGAAGAACCTCGGCTTCGGCGTCACCGCGGGCACGGCGTACGAGCACCCGTACCCCTTCGCGCGCCGCATGACGACCCTCGACCACCTCACGAAGGGCCGCGTCGGCTGGAACGTCGTCACCGGCTACCTGCCGAGCGCCGCGCGCAACATGGGCCACGACGACCAACTGCAGCACGACGACCGCTACGACCAGGCCGACGAGTACCTCGAGGTGCTCTACAAGCTGTGGGAGGGCTCGTGGGAGGACGACGCCGTCGTGCGCGACCGCGAGACCGGCGTCTTCACGGAACCCTCGAAGGTGCACGAGATCCGCCACTACGGCAAGCACTACACGGTGCCCGGCATCCACATCTCCGAGCCGTCGCCGCAGCGCAGCCCGGTGATCTACCAGGCGGGCGCCTCGCCGCGTGGCATCGCCTTCGCCGCCGGCAACGCCGAGGCGATCTTCGTGGCCGCCCCGACCAAGGAGGTGCTCAAGGGCACCGTCTCCCGCATCCGCGACGCTCTCGAGGCTGCGGGCCGCGACCGCTACGCCGCGCGCATCTACACGCTCATCACCGTCATCACCGACGAGACCGATGAGAAGGCGCAGGCGAAGTACGAGGACTACCTGCGCTACGCCTCCCCCGAGGGTGCGCTCGTGTTCATGTCGGGCTGGATGGGCGTCGACCTCTCGCAGTACGACCTCGACGAGCCCGTCGGCAACGTCGAGTCGAACGCCATCCAGTCGGCCGTGCAGAACTACGCGGATGCGGCGAAGCACGGCGACGAGTTCACCGTGCGCGACATCGCGCTGAACGGCGCGATCGGCGGGCTCGGCCCCACGATCGTGGGCGGCGGCGAGACGATCGCCGACCTCCTGCAGGAGTGGGTCGACTACACCGACGTCGACGGCTTCAACCTCGCCTACGCGATCACGCCCGGCACCTTCCAGGACATCGTCGAGCACGTCGTGCCCGTGCTGCAGGCGCGCGGCGCCTACCCGACGTCGTACTCGCCGGGCACCCTGCGCAACAAGCTGCACGGGCGCGGCGACCGCCTGCCCGACGATCACAAGGGCGCGCGGTACCGCATCGGTGGCGACCTGTCGACGGCGGTCGCCACGACATCCGAGCGGGTCGCGCTCGAGGTCTGACCCCTACGCGCGGGCGGCCGGGTCGGATGCCGTGGTGGCGTGCGCCTCGGCCCGCACCGGTACGAGGCGGCGCAGCAGGAAGCCCCAGCCGAGGGCGATGAAGAACATGAGCACGCCGTAGACGGCGGCCGGCAGCGACATCTCCATGCTGCCGAGCACCGTCTGCGCGATCACGATCGCGAGCGTCGCGTTGTGGATGCCGATCTCGAACGAGCTCGCAACCGCCTGGCGCGGCTCGACCCGGAACAGGCGCGGCACGAAGAACCCGACCGCGAGCGACAGCGCGCAGAACAGCACCGTGATGAGCGCGAGCTGCCCGACGTTCGCGACGAGCAGCGCCCAGTTCGCGACGACCGCGCCCGCGATGACGACCGCGAGGATGATCATCGACGCGATGCGCACGGGCTTGTCCATCGCCTCCGCGAACCGCGGCTTCCACCAGCGCACGAGCATGCCGAGCAGCACCGGCAGAAGCACGATCGCGAACACCTCGACGGCCTTCGCGAACTGCACACCGAGCTCCGGCTGGCCCGGCAGGAAGAGCCAGATCGCGAAGTTCGCGATGAGCGGCAGGGTGAATACCGCGACGACCGAGTTGATGGCGGTGAGCGAGATGTTGAGCGCCACGTCGCCGCGGAACAGGTGGCTGTAGAGGTTGGCGCTCGTGCCGCCGGGCGACGCCGCGAGCAGCATCATGCCGACCGCGAGCACGGGCGGCAGCTGGAACAGCACCACGAGGCCGAGGCAGATCGCCGGCAGCAGCACGAGCTGGCAGGCGAGGGCGACGAGCACGGCCTTCGGATGCTTCGCGACGCGGGCGAAGTCGGCCGGGCGGAGGGAGAGCCCCAACCCGAACATGATGATGCCGAGGGCGACAGGTAATCCGATGGAGGTCAACGCTGATCCCATGCCTCATGGTGGCCCATGCGGCCCGGTCGCCGCCAGAGTAGACAGCTCGGGTGCTGCTCAGGCGAAGCGGTCACGACCCGATGAGCCCGTGGCCCCGCGCCGTGGCGAGCGCGCTCTCGCGATCGCTGACGCCGAGCTTGCGGTAGACGGAGCGCAACTGGGTCTTGAGAGTGTTGGGCGAGACGTGGAGACCCTCCGCGATCTCGGAGAGGGTGCCCCCAGCCGCGAGACGTTCGAGCACCGCCCGCTCGCGCGGGGTGAGCGAGATCACGCGCACCTGGCGCGGGAACGGATCCACCGCCGCCGCGTCCTCGAGCAGCTCGCGGCTCACGGCGCTGACGATCGCGCCCAGCGCGAGGCGGTCCGAGCGGGGAAGCAGAGTGAGCGGATGACGCAGCCCGAAGGCGGCGAGCGTCGCGACCGCACCCTCCGCCGCGGCCCGCGCCGCATCCGTGCGCCCGAGACGGAGCGCGGCCGCCGCGGTCAGCAGTTGCGCCTCCGCCGACCAGCGCGGCGCGATCCGATCGAGGTCGAGAGCTGCGAGCTTCGCGATCGCCCGCTCGGGGTCGGCTGCGAGGAGGGCGACGCGCGCGGCCGCGACACGCGTCGCGGTCACGGCGGGAGCGGCGTCCAGGAGCGCACGGGCCTCCGTCGCATGCCCGCCGGCCAGCAGCAGGTTCGCCCGGGTCGCCGTGAGCAGCGCTCCTGTGAGGGTCGTGATGGAGGCTCGCCGACGACCGAGCAGCTCGCGTCTGAGCGCGGCATCCGAATGCCCAGGGGTGCCGAGGCCGAGGTCGCACAGTGCGAGCACGTGTGCGAAGAGCGGCCAGTGCTCGAGGGTGTCGAGATGGGGGGCCATCACATCGATGCGGTCCCTCGCCCCACGGAAGTCCTGGTCGTCGACCGCGATGAGTGCCTCGGCCAGGTGCAGGAACGCACCGCGGTATCCGTTGATCGCCTCATCCCGCCAGACCCCGGCGCGGATGCGGTCGACGACTGCGCGAGCGCGGTCGAGCTCCCCGCGGAGCGCGTGCGTGCCCGCGATGAGGGCGAGCGGCTGCAGCTCGAAGTCGGTGCCGGGCACGCTGAACGAGTGCGCCTGCTCGAAGGCGTCGAGGGCCTCCACATCGTGGCCCGCGTACAGCAGGGTGACCCCGACGTGGGCGAAGAGGGTCGGCGCGACGTTGGACAGGCGCTCGAAGTTCTCCACGGGGATCTCGTCGACCGCCGACTGGAAGGCTCGCGCGGCGCGGAGCGCCGGGGCGATCCTCCCGGCGACACGCAGGGATGCGCTCTCGACCGCGAGCAGCACGATGCGTTCCTCGGGGTCGGATGTCCTGCGGGCGGCGCGCGCCCCGATCGTCGTGAGGGCGAGGTGCTCGATCGCGCGGACGCGGTGGCCTCTCGCGTTGTAGATGAGCGCGAGCATGAGGGTCAGAAGCGGATATCGCCGCAACGTGAGCCGAGAGACGGGTGCGAGGAGGCGGTACACGCCGCGGCCGTGCTGTCCGAGGAGATCGAAGAAGTGGGTGCGGGTCACGCGGGAGGCGAAAGCGAGATCGCCGATTGCCATGGCGGTGGCGAAGGCCCCGAAGGCATCGCCAGAGTCCAACTGCCACTCGGCGATCACGCGGGAGACCGACGCGACCTCGTCCGGGTGGCGCGAGACGAACTCCTCGCGGAGGGCCTCGCGCACGACCTGGGTCAGCCGGATCGCATGCCCGTGCGGCGACCGCTCCACCGTCGCCAGGCCCTCCCGCACGATCGCAGCGACCTGCTCCTCGCCTGGCTTCCCGGTCAGCCGGCCGGCCAGCTCTCCTGTGGCGGTGTCGGCGAGGGCGAGGCGCATGGCGGTGTCACGGTCGACGCCGCGACGGGTGGCGGCGGCGATGAGCTCGTCGACCGCCTCGCGAGCGATTCGGCGGATGGTCTCGTCGCGGCGGGGGCCTGCGGTCGGCACCCGTGATCCGTCGAGTCCGACGACGACGCTGCGAACGAGGAGCGGGAGTCCCCCGGTTGCGGCCAGCAGAGGTTGCGCGCCGTCCGGGTCGGCTCCGACCGAACGCAGCAACTCGCGCGCCTCGTCCTCGGTGAACAGCAGGTCGTCGGTGCGGAGGAGCCGCGACTCGACGCGCGCCATGGCGGTCGCCGACTCGAGGCGGGTTACGTCGCGGCAGGCGACGACCGCTTCCACGTAGGGCGCGCGCTCCACCAGCCAGAGCAGCCCGTCGGCGACCTCGCCGTCGGCGCGCTCGAACTCGTCGAGCACGAGCACGACCGCACCGCGGACCGCCGCGAGCATGCGGCGCACCGTGTCCCGGTCGGGGACCTCTTCCGTCCGGGGGGACGGCCCGCCGGATGCGAGGCCGGACGACCCGAGCGCTTCCGCGATCGCCGCCCAGAACCCCTCGACGCCACTGCTGCGCGCATCGATCGTCAGCCACAGTCGGTGCGACTCATGCTCGCGAGCGAACCAGGAGGCGAGCAGCGTCGTCTTGCCCGCGCCTGCCGCGGCGCGCACGATGCGGAGGGGCTCGCTCTCGTCGAGACGATCCGACAGCCGCGGGCGTTCGATGGCGGAGCGCGGCGCTCGTGGTGCGCCGAACCGGGTCCACCCGTGCATGCGCAGTCCTCCCCCGTTTTCCGGGCACGCCACCGGGGCCCAGCCGGCGCGGCCGCGGTGTGCCGCCTAGCATGGCGAGGTGCCCTCAGGTGTCGAGCCGATCACCCAGGCTAGCCGCACCGCGCGTCTCGCGCCGGGCGCGGTCCCGGCCGGGCTCTTCCTCGTCTACGCGGCCGTGTTCGTCGGGCTGGCGGCCGTGTCGGTGGTCTACCTGCCGCGACGCGTCGCCGAACTCGCTCCCGACGACAAGCTGGGCCTGCTCGCGCTCGTGACCACGGCATCCTCTCTCGTCGTGATGCTCGCGCAGCCGATCATCGGGATGCTGTCGGATCGCACGAGGGGATCGCTCGGGCGACGCCTGCCCTGGATGATCGCGGGCGCCGTATCCGCCGGCGTGCTGCTGCCGTCGATGGGACTGGCGGGCGGCGCGATCGCGATCGGGCTGCTCTGGGTGGGCGTCGAGCTCTCCCTCAACGTGGTGCTCGCCCCGGCGGCGGCGGCCACCGTGGACCTCGTGCCCGAGCGGCGCCGGGGGCTCGTGGCGGGGGTCACGGGCGCCGGCTTCCTGGCGGGCTCGGCGCTCGGCGCGTCCGTCGTCGGGGGCATGATGCTGAGCACAGCGCTCGGGCTCTGGACGGCTGCCGTGCTGCCGCTGCTCGGCGTCGCGGCGTTCGCGGTTCTCACTCGCGCGCGCACACCGGCTCCCCCCTCGGCGGCCCGGGCGCGCGTGCGCGCCGGATTCGCCACAGCGGTGCGCGAGCTCTCCGCGCGGCCGGACTTCGCGTGGGCGTTCCTGTCCCGAGCGCTCGTCACGCTCGCGCACTCCGTGCTCGTGACGTATCTGCTGTACATCGCGGAAGACCACCTCGGCCTCGCCGCGGACGAGGCCGACGCCTTCGCGGGGCTGCTCGTGGCGGTCATCCTCGCCGCCTCGCTGCCGACGCTGCTGCTCGGCGGGATCCTGAGCGACCGCACGGGGCGCCGCCGTGGCGTCGTCGCGGCGACGACGCTCGCGATGGCGGCATCGCTCATCATCCCGCTCACGTTGCGGGATGCGTCGGCGATGCTCGTCTTCGCGGCCGTCTTCGGGCTCGCCTACGGCGCCTACACCTCGTCCGCGAAGGCGCTCAACACGCTCGTCCTGAGCGATGGGGAGCGGCGGGCCGGTCGTGACCTCGGGGTGCTCAACATCGCGGCCATCCTCCCGCAGGTGGTGGCACCCGGGGTCGCGTGGCTCGTCGTGAGCGCGACGGGCGGCTACGGGGCGCTCTTCGCCGTGAGCCTCGTGCTCGCCGCCCTCGGCGCGGTCGCGATCCTGCGGGTGCGATCCGTGCGCTGACGCACGGGGCCCCAGAGGCGGGGTGAGAGCGGGGGTGAAATCCCCGGGGGTGCCCGCACCCGCGGCGATCGGCCGCCATACGTTCGACGCGGACTCCGCCCCGCGCGGCATCGATCGACCCGACTCGTGCCGCGCGGCGGGCGGAGCCTCTCCGCCCCTCGAGCACGAAAGCCTGAACCCGTGACGAAGCTCCACCGCCAGCCGTCCGCCCCTGCGCGATCGATCCGATCCGCCTTCGCCGTCGCCACGACCGCGGCGCTCGTCGCCGTGAGCGTGACGCTCCCGCTCAGCGCGAGCGCCGATCCGGCGGTCGTGCCGGGTGCTGCGACTTTCGGCGTCGGCGCCTACTCCGGGGTCGTGCCGGACGGCGTGTGCGCCGTCGATGCGACGGTGACGGGCGGCGCGGGAGGCCGGGCCGCGGCCGGTGCGAACGGCATCGGCTCGAACGGCGCCGGCGCGCGCGTCTCGGCCGGCTTCCGAGTTCACCCCGGACAGTCCTTCGCCGGCACGGTCGGCGGCGGCGGCAAGACCAACAGCGGCCGCACAGGCGGTGCCGGCGGCACCGGCGGCGGCGGAGCCGGCGGTACGGCGGCCACGGATCACGGTGGCGCCGGCGGCGGCGGACGCAGCACCTTCACGGTCGACGGCGCCGAGCTCGTCATCGCGGGCGGCGGCGGCGGCAGCGGTGGCGGCCACTCCACGACCGACCGCGGATTCGGCGGCGACGCGGGTCTGCCGACCGGCGCCGGGGTCGTGGCGGGCGACGCGGGCACCGCCGGCACCGACGCCCCGGGGATCGTCCCGGGCGGCGGCGAGGGCGGCCACGTCGATGCTCCCGGCGCGGGAGGGACGAACAGCGCAGACGCGACGCTGAACGGCATCGCGGGTGTGGGCGCCGTCGGCGGCGCCGGCGGATCCGACCCCAACTACGATGCCGCGGGCGGCGGTGGCGCCGGCGTGTTCGGAGGCGGCGGCGGAGCGTCCACGACGATCCGGAACACGGACCGCGTCGGTGGTGTCACCATCAACGACGTCGCGGGCGGTGGCGGCGGCGGTGGCGCGAGCTCGGTCCACGCGTCGGCGGTCGCCGGAAGCGTGACCTCGACGGCTGTCGGGCGGCAGACGGGTACCGGCGCGGGCGCCGACGGCTCCGTCGCCCTCACCTGGGTGCCGTGCGACTACGACCTCGCGGTCGCCAAGACCGTGGCCGTGGACGCTCCCTCGGGCGTCACCGCGGGTGCGCCCGTCGGCTCGACGGTCACGTGGACGATCACCGTCACCAACAACGGTCCCGACGCGATGACGCGAGGCGACCTCCTCACGATCGCGGATGCCGTTCCGGGTGCCGGCGCGACGACGATCACCGCGCTCGGGGTCTCCGGCGGAGCCAACAGCGAGCTCGCGTCGGGCGCCTTCACGTGCGACGCGTCCGTCGGCTCGGCCATGCCGGCCTCGCTCGAGTGCGGGCGTGACTACCAGCCGCTGAGCTCGGCCGCATCCGGTCGCCGAGGACTCGACGTCGGCGAGACGTTCACCGTGAGCTACACCCAGGTCGTGACGGCAGCGGACGTGCCGGGTCTCACGAACACCGCCGAGGTCGTCGACCGCGCGACGGGCGACGACGACGACTCGTCGACAGTGTCGGTCCCCGTGATCGTCGGCCCGTCCGCGGAGGATGACAGCGACCTCGGCAACGTGCTCGGCTCGGTCGTGACGATCGACGTGCTCGACAACGACACGGTCGCTGCGACGCCCGCGGTCGTTCGCCTGCTCGACGGCACCACGCAGCTGACCGAGCTCCAGGTTCCGGGTGAGGGAACGTGGAACGTCGTCGGCGACACGATCGTCTTCACCCCCGAGGCGGGCTTCCTCGGCGACCCCGCGCCGGTCGACTATCGCATCACGGATGCGAACGGCCTGACCGCGACCGCGACGGTGACGGTCGAGTACGTGCCGGAGGCGCTCGATGACGAGGATCTGGCCAACGAGCTCGGCACGACCGTGACGGTCGACGTGCTCGACAACGACCAGGGCGACTGGGCCCCGGGCAGCGTGCGGATCGTCGACCCCGACTCCACCTCGCCGGTCACCGAGCTCACCGTCGCGGGCGAGGGACGGTGGACGATCGTCGCGGATCGAGTCGTCTTCACTCCCGAGCCCGGCTTCCTGCTCGACCCCACCCCGGTCGACTACCGGGTGACCGACGTGACCGGCGACACGGTCGAAGCGACCGTGACCGTGACCTACGTGCCGAGCGCATCCGACGACGAGGATCTCGGCAACACGATCGGCGAGGCCGTGACGGTCGACGTGCTCGCGGACGACGAGGGCGCGTGGGACGTCGCGAGCGTGCGGATCGTCGACGCCGCGACGGGCGACCGCGTGACCTCCCTGACGGTTCCCGGGCAGGGTGCATGGAGCGTCTCGCCCACCACGGGTGCGATCACCTTCACGCCCGAGAGCGGATACGAGGGCAGCCCGGCCGATGTCGCGTACGAGGTGACCGACCTCACGGGCGACACGGTGACGGCGACGCTCCACGTCACGTACGCTCCGGCCGCGACCGATGATGCCGACCACGGCAACACGATCGGCGACGCCGTGACGCTCGACGTGCTCGTGAACGACGCCGGGACGCTCGACCCCGGCACGGTGAGGATCGTCGACCCCGAGACGAGCGCCCGGGTGACGGAGCTCGTCGTGGCGGGCGAGGGGCGCTGGACCGTCGATACCGCAACCGGCCGGGTCACGTTCACCCCCGCCGCGGGCTACGCCGGCAACCCGACCCCGGTTCGCTACGAGGCGACCGACGCGATCGGGCAGCACGCGACGGCCGAGCTCGTCGTGACCTACCTCCCGGAGTCCGACGACGACGTGAGCACGGGGAACGCTCCCGGCACGGCCGTGACCGTCGACATCCTGGGCAACGACCGCGGTGTGTTCGACCCCGCTACGGCGCGCATCATCGACCCGACGAGCTCGGCCCGTGTGACGCGACTCGTGGTCGCCGGTGAGGGCGTGTGGACCGTCGACACCGCGACGGGAGCCGTCACCTTCACGCCGGAGCCCGGCTTCACGGGCGACCCGACACCCGTTCAGTACGAGGTGAGCGACCTCCGGGGCAACCCGACCGTGTCCCTCGTCACGATCCGCTACCTGCCGGCCGCTCTCGCCTCCACCGGTGCGGACGTCACGTGGTCGCTCGTCGGCGGGATGCTCGCGCTGCTCGCGGGGATCGGCGCGCTCGTGATCGCGCGGCGGCGCACCGCGTAGCGGAGCTCGGCGATCTCACCCGCGGAGCTGACGGTGTCGGTGACCCCGTCCGCTCCGCGGGTGGACGCGGAGGTGCGGTCGAGGGTCACGGTGGTGGCTTCCGGGGCGACGGGCCGGACAGGCTAGCCACTGACGTGAGCGGATGTCGGGCCTTCGCCGAACGCTGCAGCGTTTGGCGGGATGTCGCGGCAGGCTGGCAGCGGGGCCCGCGGCGCGCGGGCGGAGGGCGCCGGTAGCCTCGCCCGCATGACCGACACGCAGACCGCATCCGTCTCGCCGCTCACCGCCGACGCCCGCGAGGCCGCCATCGCGCACTTCGCCGCGAAGCTGCGCTTCGAGACCGACGCCTCGGATGTCGTGGAGGCGCTCGCCGCCGGGGAGCGTCTCGCGCTCGTCGACACCCGCAACGAGGCCTCGTGGAACCAGGGGCACGCCGCAGGTGCCATTCACATCCCGCGCCGCGAGGTCGCGGACCGCGCGCCCCGCGAGATCCCGCTCGACACGCCCGTCGTCGTCTACTGCTGGAGCCCCGGCTGCAACGGCGCCGACAAGGCAGCGCTCGAGTTCGCGAAGCTCGGCTACGAGGTGAAGCTCATGATCGGCGGGTTCGAGTACTGGGCGCGTGAGGGCTACGACGTGATCTCGGATGCCGGCCCCGTCATCCGCGGCGTCGACGCGCTCGTCGGGCCCGTCGCCCCGGAGGACTGCGGCTGCTGAGCCGCGCCGGCGCCGTCTTTTTCGTTCGGGAGGACGACCCGCCGGGGTCGGCCGGCTCGCACGCCCGTGCGCGGTGTGTCGTCCTCCCGAACGAACTCGGGGCTTCTAGAGCGCGAGCTCGGCGAGCAGCTCGGCGGCTGTGTCGACGGAGGCGATCGCGCCAGCCGCCTCCGCCGGCGACCCGTAGCCCCAGGACACGAACACCGTCGGCACCTCGTGCTCGGCGGCGCCCTCGACGTCGTGGATGCGATCGCCCACCATCACCGGGCGCTCGAGCGGATGCCGCTCGGCGAGCCGGCGCAGGGCCTCGGCCACGACATCCGGCTTGCTGCTGCGCACCTCGTCTTCGGACGCGCCCGTGATCTCGGTGAACGCGCCGTCGATCTCGAAGTGCTCGAGGATGATGCGCGCCGTCGACTCCGGCTTCGAGGTCGCGAGCGAGAGCGGCACCCCCGCGTCGTGGATCGTGCGCAGCACGTCGAGCACACCCGGGTACGGCGTCGCGTCGAACACACCCACCTCGGTGTAGTGCTCGCGGTAGAGGGCGAGCGCGTAGCGCGACTCGTCCTCGTCGAGCTTCGCGAGGTCGCGGAACGAGTCGAGGATCGGCGGGCCCACCCACTTGAGCAGCTCGGCGGGCGGGGGCACCGGCATCCGGAGCTGCTCGTAGGTCCAGGTGAGGCTCGCGAGGATGCCGGGCGCCGAGTCGACGATCGTGCCGTCGAGGTCGAAGAGCACGGGGGTGAAGCGCGGGGCCATGGGGTCTCGGTTCGGGTCTGGGGTGGGTCGGGGGCGGGGCTGGCTTGGGGGCTGGCTTGGGGCTGAGCTGAGGTTAGAACAGTCGCGCGTGGCCGGTCTCGAGACCGCGCATGGCGTCGTAGTCGAGCACGAGGCAGCGGATGCCGCGGTCCTCGGCGAGGACGCGCGCCTGGGGCTTGATCTCCTGGGCCGCGAAGACGCCGCTCACGGGCGCGAGGAGGGGGTCGCGGTTCATGAGCTCGAGGTACCGGGTGAGCTGCTCGACGCCGTCGATGTCGCCGCGGCGCTTGATCTCCACCGCGACCGACTTGCCGTCGGGGTCGGTCGCAAGGATGTCGACGGGTCCGATCGCGGTCATGTACTCGCGACGCACGAGGGTGTGGCCGTCGCCCAGCAGTTCGATTTGCTCGGCGAGGAGGCGCTGCAGGTCGGCCTCGACGCCGTCCTTCTGCAGGCCCGGGTCGACGCCGAGGTCGTGGCTCGAGTCGTGCAGGATCTCGTGGATCGAGATGACGAGCAGGTCGGCGGTCTTGGCGTTGGCGACGCGCCACAGCTCGACGACGCCGGCGGCCGCGCGCTCCTCGTCGACCTCCTCGAGCGTGAACGTCGTGGGCGGGCTCATCCAGTTGAGCGGCTTGTAGCTGAGCGAGTCGGAGTGCACGAGCACGCTGCCATCGGCCTTCACCACGAGCAGACGTGTGGCGAGGGGCAGGTGCGCCGACAGGCGCCCCGCGTAGTCGACAGAGCAACGAGCCACCACGAGACGCACTCGACGAGTCTATTTCGGCCCCGCCGCATCGGTCGGCCCCGCCCGCAGGCGCCTCGTGATCGCGGCGCAGCTGGAGCCACGACCCGGCGGCGGGAGAAACGACTCCCGCCGAGTGGTCGTAGCTCCAGCCGCGCCACGACACCGCGGCAGCGGATGCGGCGCACAATGGGGGCGTGCACGGGTACACCGCCGACGAGGTGCGCGCCGCCGAGGCGCCCCTGCTGGCCGCGGGCGTGCCGCTCATGGCGCGCGCCGCATCCGGGCTCGCGGATGCCGTCTCGGCCGAGCTGAGCCGTCTCGGCGTGCCCGTGCACGAGGCCCGCATCCTGCTGCTCGTCGGCTCGGGCGACAACGGTGGCGACACCCTCCACGCGGGAGCGCTCCTCGCGAGGCGTGGAGCGGATGTCGACTACGCCCCGCTCGGATCGCGCACCCACCGCGAGGGGGAGGCGGCGGCGCTCGCGGCGGGCGCCACCCGCATCGACGACTCTCCCGCGGGCCCCGAGTTCCGCGCGGCGCTCGCGGCGGCCGACGCGATCCTCGACGGGATCGTCGGCATCGGCGCGACCGCGGGCCTCCGAGAGCCGGCCCGGACTGCGGTCGTGGCAGCGCGCGAGCGGGTAGCGGAGCGTGAGGGGCCGCTCCCGGCGACGTTCGCGGTCGACCTGCCGAGCGGCATCCACCCCGACACGGGCGAGGCGGCCGAGGCGGATGCCGTGCTCCCCGCCGACGTCACGGTCACCTTCGGCGCGTGCAAGGCGGGTCTGCTGCGGGCTGACCTCGCGGTCGTCGGCCGTATCGAGCTCGTCGACATCGGGCTCGGGCTGCCCGCCTGACGCGGGTCGGCCCCGGTGCCGCGGGACCGGTCGCACCAGGCGCCGCGGCCCGCCGCGGGGCGCCGCGGGCCGTGACCGTTCCGAGCGGCGGGAGACACGACCGCGCGGCGGGAGTCGTTTCTCCCGCCGTTGAGTCACGGCTCCAGCTGCGCCCCGAACCGGGCGACGAAACGCGCACGCGGCGGGAGTGCTAGTCGAGCCCGAGCTCCTCGAGCAGTCGCCGAGCAGCCCGCCGGTCGGCCGCCGTCACGACCCCGCGGCGCGCGACGTTCAGCAGGATCGGCTCCCATCGCTCGTCGAGACCAGGGCGCACGACCCCCTGCGCGGCGAGGGCGAGATGCTCCTCGACGTGCTCGGGCAGGGTCGTGTCGGGCAATGGGGGTCCTTCCGCGGGCCGGGAAACCGCGTAGCGATCCTCACGTTAGGGCCACCGACCGCCGGGCGGCAGTCCCGTAAACGCGGGGTGAGCCCGGCGCCGAGCCGCGCCTCAGGCGTCGGCCGCGGCGAGCTGGCCGCACGCCCCGTCGATCTCCTTGCCGCGGGTGTCGCGCAGGGTCGTCGGGATGCCGGCCGCCTCGAGCCGCTCGATGAACTCGCGCGTCACATCCGGCTCCGACGCTGTCCAGACCGAGCCGGGCGTCGGGTTGAGCGGGATCGGGTTGACGTGCACCCAGCCGCGGCCGCGCTCGTTGAGCTTCTGCGCGAGCAGCTCGGCGCGCCAGGCGTGGTCGTTCATGTCCTTGATGAGCGCGTACTCGATCGACACCCGGCGGCCCGTCACCTCGAAGTAGTGGCGGGCGGCGTCGAGCGCCTCGTCGACCTTCCACCGCGAGTTCACGGGGATGAGCTCGTCGCGCAGGGTGTCGTCGGGCGCGTGCAGTGAGAGGGCGAACGTGAGCGGCAGGTCCTCGTCGGCGAGCTTCCGGATGGCGGGGGCCAGCCCGACGGACGACACCGTGATGTGCCGGGCCGACATCCCGAGCCCGTTCGGCTGCGGGGCGACCATCGTGCGCACGGCCTTCATGAGGCGGTTGTAGTTGGCGAGCGGCTCGCCCATGCCCATGAAGACGATGTTCGTGACGCGCGGGGCGTCGTGTCCGCCGTCGCGACGGAGGCCTCCGAGCTCGCCGCTCGCGATCGCGCGGTTGGCCGCGACGACCTGGGCGACGATCTCGGCGGCCGACATGTTGCGCGTGAGGCCCGCCTGGCCGGTGGCGCAGAACGGGCAGTTCATGCCGCATCCGGCCTGGCTCGAGACGCACAGGGTGACGCGGCCGGGGTAGCGCATGAGCACCGACTCGACGAGGGCGCCGTCGAAGAGGCGCCAGAGGAACTTGATCGTCTCGCCGCCGTCGGTGCGCAGACGCCGCACCTCGGTGAGCAGCGGCGGCAGCATCGCCTCGACGAGCTCTTCGCGGCCGCTCGCGGGCAGGTCGGTCATCTCGGCCGGGTCGGTCGTGTAGTGGGTGAAGTAGTGCGTGGAGATCTGCTTCGCACGGAACGCCGGATGCCCGAGCTCGACGACCTTCGCGGCCCGCTCCTCGGGCGTCATGTCGGCGAGGTGGGTGGGCGGCTGGGTGCGGCGGGGTGAGGCGAACTGCAGGACGGGTCGGCCGTCGGCCGCCACCTTCTGGGTCCACCCCTCCGTGCGGGGCCTGACCTGCTTGATCTCGCTCACCGCACGATTCTCGCAGGTGACGGCTGGGAGTCGCGTGGCCAAACGCTGCAGCGGTTGGCCGAGGGCGCCAGTGATCACTGCCGCGCGGCGCGAAACGCTACAGCGTTCGGCCCATCCACCGGGTGCCGAACGCCCGCACCCCGAGCGTGAGGGCGCGGATGCCGTAGAAGCCGACGCAGTACGCGAGCTGGATCGCGAGCACCGCGGCGGGCGCCCCGGCCTCCGCGGGCGTGAGGCTCGCCCACCACAGCAACGGCAGGTAGACGACGAGGTTCACGACGCCCGCGAGAGCGAGGTAGCGCCCGTCGGCGGCGCCGATGAGCACGCCGTCGAGCACGAACACGAGCGCCCCGAGCGGCATCGTCGCGGCGACCACCCACGCGCCGACGGGCACCGCCTCGACGACCCGGGCATCCGACGAGAACACCAGGCCGAGCCACGGCGCGACGCCCGCGAGCACTCCCCCGAGCACGACGCCCGACACGACGGCCCACGCGATGAGGCGCCGCACGGTCGCGCGCACCTGCTCGTGCGTGCCCGCGCCGAGGTCGAAGCCGATCATCGCCTGCGCCGCGATCGCGAACGCGTCGAGGGCGAGCGCGAAGAGGAAGGTGAGCTGGAAGAGCACCTGAGTGGATGCGAGGGTCACGGTGCCGAGACCGGTCGCGGCGACCGTCGTGGCGACGAGCGCGACCCGCAGCGTGACGGTGCGCAGCAGCATCCATCCGCCCGCTTTCGCGGCGGCCGCCACCCCCGGCAGGCCCGGACGGATGCTCGCCCCCTCGCGCCGTGCGTGCCGCAGCGCGATCGCGATGCACGCGACCGCCATGCCCCACTGGGCGAGCACGGTGCCGATCGCCGAGCCCGCGATGCCCCAGCCGGCGCCGTAGATGAGGAACGCGTTGAGGGCGCCGTTCGCGGTGAAGCCCGCGATGGCGATGACGAGCGGGGTGCGGGTGTCTTGGAGGCCGCGGAACAGGCCCGTCGCGGCGATGACGGCGAGCATCGCGGGGATGCCGGCGCACGAGATGCCGAGGTAGAGCGCCGCGAGCTCGGTCACGCGGTCGTTCGCGCCGAACGCGGCGACGAGCGGATGCGCGGCGAACGCCCCGGCGATCGCGAGCAGCACGCCGAGCGCGAGCGCGAGCCAGATGCCGTCGACCCCCGCGCGCACGGCCCCTGCGCGGTCGCCCGCGCCGAGCATCCGCGCGACGGCTGGAGTGGTCGCGTAGGCGAGGAACACGAGCAGGCCGATGGCTGTCTGCAGCACCGTGCTCGCGATGCCGAGGCCCGCGAGCGGGTCGACGCCGAGGTGCCCGACGAGCGCGGTGTCGGTCGCGAGGAAGAGCGGCTCGGCGACGAGCGCGCCGAGCGCGGGCACGGCGAGCCCCAGGATCCGCCGGTCGATCGCTCTCACCCGACCACGCTATCCGCGGGCGCGGACAGCGGATGCCGGCCGCGGCATCCGGCGAGCACGGCCCAGTCGGGTGGCGGGGCGGGCGGGCGGTCGGTCGGTCGGGCGGCCTAAGCGGGGTGGCCGGAGGGGCGGCCGAAGCGGGCTCCCTTCGTGGGGCCGCCGGCACCGGCGGCCGAAGCGGGCGGCAGTGCCTACAGACGGCGGGAGCAACTACCCCCGCCGGGTGCTGTGTCTTCCGTCCGGATCAGCGAGTTCCCCCGCCGATGCTGTGACTGACCCCGCCGCGCCGACCGGGGCTGTGAGTCAGGGCGCAGCTGGAGCTACGGCAGAGGGGCGGGGGAAACGACTCCCGCCGAATCGGCGCAACTCCCGCCGTCGGTGCGATTGCTCCCCCGTCGGTCGAGTCGCCCGCACACTTCACGGCGCCTGCCGCCGGCCGCAGCCTGTGCGGCGCGAGCGGGCCGTGCGGCGCGAGCGGGCCGGGCGGCGCGAGCAGATCGGGCGCCGCGAGCCCACCGTGCCCCCAGCGCTCCGTACGGCGGCCGCGGCGGGAGAAACGGCCGTGCGGCGGGAGGCGCTTCTCCCGCCGCACGGTCACGGCTCCAGCCGCGCCACGAACCGGCTCCAGCCGCGCCAGGAACCGCAGCGGCTCAGCTCATCGACTCCGCCGCGGTGGGTTCGGATGCCGCAGCCGGCCCGGCAGCGCCCTTCGTGGGGCGCGCGGCGGGGGCCGCGAGCGTCGCGAGCACGATGAGCACGAAGACGATGAGCAGCGCGTTGAGGATGCCGACGCTCTCGCCCACGAGGCCGATGAGCGGGGGGCCGACGAGGAAGGCGCAGTAGCCGACCGTCGCGACGGCGGAGACGCGGGCGGCGGCTCGCGCCGGGTCATCGGCGGCGGCCGACATCGCGACGGGGAAGCCGAGCGACGCGCCGAGACCCCACAGCACGATGCCGACGACGGCGATCCAGATGACGGGCACGAAGATCACGAGCGCGAGGCCGATCGCGGCGGCGCCGCCCGTGAGCCACAGCACCGGCACGCGGCCGAAGCGGTCGATGAGAGGCCCGCCGACGATGCGGCCGACCATCATCGCGGCAGTGAAGACGGTGAAGAGCGCGGCGCCCTGGCCGTTGTCGAGCCCGCGGTCGTCGACCATGCCGAGCGCGAGCCAGTCGTTGGCCGAGCCCTCGGTGAACGCCATGCCGAGCGCGATGAGGCCGATCGCGAGCGTGCGCGGCTCGAGCCAGATCGACATCCGGTCCTTGAACGGCACGTGGGCGACCTCCTCCCCCGTCTCGGCGTGCGTGGCGACGCGCGGGATGGCGCGCGGCGCGAGCACGGCGCCGACGGCGAGCAGCACGGCCATGCCGATCGCATGCCAGACGACGTCGACGTGCGCGAAGACGAGGGCGGTGCCGATCGTCGTCCCGACGACCATGCCGGCGCTCCAGCTCGCGTGCAGCAGCGGCATGATGGTCTTGCCGATGACCTTCTCGACGGCCGCGCCCTCGACGTTCATGGCCACGTCGCAGATGGCGCTGCCGAACCCGTAGATCGCCATGCCGACGACGACGAGCGCGAACACCCCGAGCACCGAGGTGCCGACGCCGATGACGACGAGCGCGATGGCGCAGACGCCGAGCATGAGCGCGATCGAGCGGCGCCCGCCGAGCCACTGGATGACGTGGCTCGCGAGCAGCAGGCCGATGATCGAGCCGATCGAGACGCCGAGGATGAGGTAGCCGACCCACGAGGTGGGCAGCTCGAGCACGTCGCGGATCGACGGGATGCGGATGGCCCACGTCGCGGCGCCGAGCCCGTTGAGCGCGAACACCGCGAACACGGCGTTGCGCCAGGCGGTGGCGTGGGAGGGGCGGGTGGGCGTCGTCGTCATGGTGCTATCCGGGGCTCGTGCGGTGGGTGGTGTCTCGAACTGATGTCGAATCGATTCGATCGAATCGATTCGAGTAGGCTAGCGCGCGATGACCGACCCCGCAAACACCCGCCCCACCCTCGCCGCCGTCGCGCGGCGGGCGGGCGTCTCCGCGTCGACGGCATCCCTCGTCTTCAGCGGCTCCGGGCCGGTGTCGGATGCCACGCGCGCCAAGGTGCTCGAGGCCGCGGCCGCGCTCGACTACGCCGGCCCCGACCCCACCGCGCGATCGCTCCGCCGCGGGCGCACGGGCGTCATCGGCCTCGTCACCGAGGACTCCCTCGGCGACGCCTTCCGCGACCCCATGAACCTCGCCCTCCTCGACGGCCTCGGCGAGGAGCTGAGCGACGACGCCTACGGCCTCCTCGTGCTCCCGTGGACGGGCGAGCCCGGCGGCGTCGACCTCGGCGACGTGCCCATGGATGCCGCCATCCTCCTCGGCTGCTCGGCCGACCTCGCGCGCTCCGTCGAGATCCTTCAGCGCCGCCGCATCCCGATCGTGGCGATCGAGGCCCCTCGCCTGCAGGGCGTCGTGCCGATCGACCTCGACAACGCCGAGGCGACCGCGCGCGGCGCCGAGCTGCTGCGCGAACTCGGCCACCGACGCGTCGCCCTCGTCACACTCCCCCTCGACCTCGCGCGCGAGCGCGCACCGCTGACACCCGAGCGCGAAGCCGCCGCGACCGCCTACACGGCGATCGAGCGCATCCGCGGCGCCCGTGAGGTGTTCCCGGATGCCGTGGGCGTCTCGGCCGGCGGAAGCACCGTCGCCGAGGGGCACGCGGCTGGGCTCGCGCTGCTCGACGTGCCGGCGGAGGATCGGCCGACCGCGATCATCGCGCAGTCCGACCTGCTCGCGGCGGGTGTCATCCGCGCGGCCGACGAGCTCGGCATCGAGGTGCCGGGCGAGCTGAGCGTGCTCGGCTTCGACGGCATCCGGCTCGACGGCATCACGCCGCACGTGCTCACGACGCTCGTGCAGCCCTCCGTCGAGAAGGGGCGGCTCGCGGGTCGCGCCGTGCGCGCGGCGCTTGCGGACGGCGCCGCCCCCGGCGCCGCGGTGACCGCGGTGCTGCGCCGCGGCGACACCGTGGCCGCACCTCATTCACGCTGACCGGTCGGTTTCTGGCCCTATTCCGGCCGGATAGGGCCAGAAACGGACCACTCAGCGGAGGTAACTCGCGCCATGGGTGGCGAGGTGACTTCGGGAGCCGGCGGCGGCCTCAACCGGCGGCGTACGCGGCCAGCCGGTCGAACGCCGCGTCGAGCTCGGTGTCGACGCGCTGCCGCGCCGGGTCGGCGAGGTACCACTCGGCGATCTCGCGCGCGCCCTCGGCGAACGGGGTCGTCGCGACCCAGCCGGGCACGAGCGTCTTGATGCGCGCGTTGTCGAAGACCACCGAGTGCGCCTTGTCGCCCACGAGGCCCGGCCCCATGTCCGGGATCTCGCGCGCGATCGCATCCGACGCGACGTGCACGATCCGGGGGTCGACGCCGAGCGCCCGCCCGAGCAGGCGCGTGATCTCGTCCCACGTGAGCGACTCGTCGCCCGTGATGTGCACGGGCGAGCCCACGGCGTGCGGGTTGCCGAAGAGCCCCACGAAGGCGCGCGCGAAGTCGCGTGCGTGGGTGAGCGTCCACCAGCTCGTTCCATCGCCGTGCACGATGACGGGCTTGCCGTCGAGCATGCGCTGCAGCGTCGTCCATGCGCCCTCGAGCGGGATGAGCGTGGCGTCGTAGGTGTGCGAGGGGCGCACGATCGTCATGGGGAAACCGCTGTCGCGGTAGGCGGCGACGAGCAGGTCCTCGCACGCGATCTTGTCGCGCGAGTACTGCCAGTGCGGGTTCCGCAGCGGCGTCGATTCGACGATCGGCAGCTGTGCGATCGGCTTCTGGTACGCGGATGCGGAGGAGATGAAGAGGTACTGGCCCGTCCGCCCGGAGAAGAGGTCGACATCCGCCTGCACCTGCTCGGGCCGGAACGCGCGGAAGTTGGCGACGACGTCGAACTCGCGCGAGCCGACCGCGGCGGCGACGGATGCGGCGTCGTCCGCGTCGCCGACGATCACCTCGGCGCCCTCGACGGCCGGCCGTGTCGTGGAGCGTCCCCTGTTGAGCAGTGTGACCTCGAAGCCCCGCTCGACGGCGAACCGCGAGACCGAGCTGCTGATGATGCCGTTGCCGCCGACGATGAGCACCCTCTGCGCTGCCATGCCGGGAGTCTAGGTGGGCCAAACGCTGCAGCGCTTGGCGTCGCGCGGCAGGAACCTCAGCCGCGCACAGGCAACCGCTGCAGCGCTTGGCCTCACGCGGCAGGGATCTCAGCCGCACACAGCCAACCGCTGCAGCGTTGTGCATAGGCTGGCGCGTATGACCGACGCCGCTCCCGCCTCCACCGCATCCGGAATCGCGCTCGACGAGCTCGACCCGGCCGTGCGCCCCCAGGACGACCTGTTCCGGCACGTCAACGGCAAGTGGATCGCGCGCACGGAGATCCCCTCCGACAAGGCGCGCTACGGCTCCTTCTACGTGCTCGCCGAGGCCGCCGAGCAGGCGGTGCGCGAGATCATCGAGGAGGCCCAGCAGGCCCCCGCCGGCACCGAGGAGCGCAAGGTCGGCGACCTCTACGCGAGCTTCATGGACGAGGACACGATCGAGGCCCTCGCGTGGGAGCCGATCCGCGCCGAGCTCGCATCCGTCACCGAGCTCGCCGACATCCCCGCGTTCCTGCGCGCGCTCGGCGAGTTCGAGCGCACGGGCGTCGCGGGCTTCTTCGCGGCGTTCGTCGACAACGACCCGGGCGACCCCGAGCGCTACCTGGTGTTCCTCGAGCAGGCGGGCCTCGGCCTCCCCGACGAGTCGTACTACCGCGAGGAGAAGTTCGCCGAGATCCGCGAGGCCTACCTCGCCTACCTCGAGCGGATGCTGACCCTCGCGGGCTTCGACAAGTGCCCGAAGCGCGCCCACCGCATCCTCGAGCTCGAGACCGCGATCGCGGCCCACCACTGGGACAACGTGCGCACGCGCGACAGCCAGGCCACCTACAACCCCATGTCGTGGACGGATGCCGCCGCGCTCGCGAAGGACGTGCCGCTCGACGTGTGGCTCGACGGCCTCGGCGTGCCGGAGGGCGCGTTCGACACCGTGGTCGTGCGCGAGCCGAGCTTCGTCGAGGGCCTCTCGGAGCTGCTCGTCGAGGACCGCCTCAATGCCTGGCGCGACTGGCTGCGCTTCCAGCTCATCCGCTCGGTCGCCCCGTACCTGCACGAGGAGGTCGTGAAGACCAACTTCGACTTCTACGGCACGACGCTCACGGGCCAGCCCGAGATGCGCGCCCGCTGGAAGCGCGGCGTCTCGCTCGTCGAGGGTGCGATGGGCGAGGCCGTCGGCAAGGTCTACGTCGAGCGCCACTTCAGCCCCACCGCGAAGACCGCGATGGACGAGCTCGTCGCCAACCTCGTCGAGGCGTACAGGCAGTCGATCGAGACGCTCGACTGGATGACGGATGCGACGCGGCAGCGCGCGCTCGAGAAGCTCGCGAAGTTCACGCCCAAGATCGGCTACCCCGCGAAGTGGCGCGACTACTCCTCGCTCACCGTGGTCGCATCCGACCTCGTCGCGAACGTGCGGGCGACCGCGGCGTTCGAGTTCGCGCGCGAGCTCGGCAAGATCGGCAAGCCGATCGACCGCGACGAGTGGTTCATGACGCCGCAGACGATCAACGCGTACTACAACCCCGGTTTCAACGAGATCGTGTTCCCGGCGGCGATCCTGCAGTACCCCTTCTTCGACGAGAACCGGGATGCGGCGGCCAACTACGGCGCGATCGGCGCGGTCATCGGCCACGAGATCGGGCACGGCTTCGACGACCAGGGCTCGCAGTTCGACGGCGACGGTCGCCTCACCGACTGGTGGACCCAGGAGGACCGCGCGGCGTTCGAGGAGCGCACCTCGAAGCTCATCGCGCAGTACGACGCGCTCGAGCCGGCGCAGCTGCCCGGGCACCACGTCAACGGCGCGCTCACGATCGGCGAGAACATCGGTGACCTCGGCGGCCTCGGCATCGCGTGGAAGGCGTACCTGCTGTCGCTCGACGGTGCGGAGCCGCCCGTCGTCGACGGGCTCACGGCCGCGCAGCGGTTCCTCCTGAGCTGGGCGCAGTCGTGGCAGATCAAGCTGCGCGACGAGGAGGCCCTCCGCCTGCTCTCGATCGATCCGCATTCGCCGAACGAGTTCCGCTGCAACCAGATCGTCCGTAATCTGGACGTGTTCTTCGATGCCTTCGGAGTCACCCCCGACGACGCTCTCTGGCTCGAACCCGACGACAGGGTCACCATTTGGTAGATACCCCCGTGCTCCCCGGACGGCGCGCGCGTGTGCAGCAGGCACGAGCGCCGCGCCACCGCGCGGAGCGCCCGGAGCCGAGCTTCGCGGGGGCCTTCCAGGCCCTCGGCGAACTCGCCTACGGGGGGGCGCAGGTGTCGGCGTCGGTCATCGACCTCGACTCCGACGAGCGCGTGCTCTCCATCGACGACCGGATCGTGCTGCCCACGGCATCCGTCGGCAAGATCCTGCTGCTCATCGAGGTGTCGGCGCGGCTCTCGGAGCAGGCGGTGCCGGCGATCGAGGTGCTCGACAAGACCCCGAAGGACTCGGTCGGCGACTCGGGACTGTGGCGGCACCTGCAGGCGCGGTCGCTTCCGCTCGCCGACGTCGCGACGCTCGTGGGTGCCACGAGCGACAACCTCGCCACGAACGTGCTGCTGCGCGAGGTGGGGCTGGATGCCGTGCGCGCCCGCACCGAGGAGCTCGGCCTCCTGCGCACCGCCCTGCTCGACCTCGTGCGCGATACGCGCGGACCGGATGACGCCCCCCAGCTCTCGGTCGGCTCGACCGCCGAGCTCGCGTGGCTCTTCGCGGCGCTCGCGCGCGGCCGCGTCGTGGATGCGCTGACCTCGTCGCGCGTGCTCGGCTGGCTCTCGCTCAACACCGACCTCTCGATGGTCGCGAGCGCGTTCGGCGTCGACCCGCTCTCGCACCGCGGCGTCGACCACGGCCTGCAGCTCGTCAACAAGACGGGGACGGATGCGGGGGTGCGTTCCGAGGTCGGCATCCTCCGCGGTCCCCGCCGCGGCGTCGCCTACGCCGTCTCCGTGCAGTTCGCGGACCGCTCGATCGCGGCGCGGTTGCGGGTGCTCGACGCCCTGCGGGCGGTCGGGTTCGACCTGCTCGAGTACGTGTACTGAGGCGGAGGCTCCGCTCGTTCAGAGTGGTCGGTCTACCCCTCTTATCCACAGATCGCACTGAGGGTCTTGCGCCCCCCATATGGGGGCCCCTATCTTCATGAGCACCACGCAGGTTCGAGCCGTACCCGCGGATCCCACCTCGTCCGGCGTGACACCCCCGCAACACCCCCCACCCCCCACATCCGGATCGTCCCCCGATTCGTTCGCTTCCCACACCGGTACGTCCGGCGCGCCCGAATCGTGGGTCGTCCTTGCCCGCGCGCCGCCATACGCGCGGGTCCCCCTGCAAGGACCCCACCGTGCTGAAGAAGTTCCTCGCGACGTTCGTCGCCGTCCTGCTCACCCTCGGCCTCTCCCTCGTGGCCACGTCCCCCGCGGTCGCCGCATCCGACGGCAGGCCCAGCCCCGGCAAGGGCTCGAGCGACCATCGCTCGGGCGACAACCGCTACGGCGGGTCGAACGACGGCACCAAGTCGTCGACACCGCCGAAGCAGACTCAGGCACCTGCACCGGCACCCGCTCCGACCCCGGCGAAGTTGAGCCCCGCGCCCGCGCCGAGCCCGACGAAGAGCACGCCGCCCGCGCAGCAGAAGTCGACCGGGCCGTCGACGCAGCGGAAGTCGACGACGTCGACCCCTCAGAAGTCGAGCACCTCGACGAAGTCGACGACGCCGACGAAGCTCTACGGCGTCGCGATCTACGTCTACAAGAAGCTCGACCCGACGAAGGATGCGTCGTGGTCGAACTCGGGTCCGCAGAAGCTCCTCCTCCAGGACGTCGACAACACGAGCAAGGAGACCAACACCTGGTACACCTCGCTCGACCCGGCGCTCCTCGGTGACATCTGCGGCCCCGGCTGGGCCGTTCAGCAGGACAAGGTGTCGTTCACCGGCTCCTTCTCCTTCCCGTCGGCGATCACCCCGCCGGCCGACAACATCGGCTGGCCGCCGCTCTACGACGCCAAGCACCAGAACCTCGAGAAGCTCGTCCAGGTGCCGACCTGCGCCCCGCCGCCGGCGCCGTGCATCGACACGTCGGCCGTGAGCTACACCTACGACGCGGCGACCAACAGCGGCGTCATCACCGTCGCCCCGCGAGACGGGTCGAACGGCCGGCTCTGCAAGCCCTTCTACGTGACTGCCACGAGCTGGAAGTACCTCACGGCCGCGGCCTGGCCGCAGAAGCTCGACCAGGTGCAGAAGCTCGGCCCCATCTCGGAGCCCGGCAGCTACCCCTACTCCGCACCGGTGACGTGCGGCCAGGGCGACATCTACGCCTCGTGGTCGGCCGACGACCCGACGCTCGACCCCACGCCTTACCTCTACGGACCCGACAGCCCCTTCGACGAGAAGTTCCTGCACGACATGGGCTTCACGGGCACGAAGCCGACGTACATGAACACGCAGTTCGGCTGCAACGTGCTCACGGTCGACGTGCCGAGCACTCCCCCGAGCTGCGAGGCCGACGGCGGCTACACGCTGCCCGAGGTCGAGCACGTCACCTGGCACGTGGGCGGCGCGGCGGTCGAGCCGGGCGACTACACGGCGAGGGCGGGCGACGAGGTCGCGATCACGGCCGTCGCCGACGAGACGTGGGTGCTCAAGGGTGGCAAGAAGGACAAGACGTCGAACCTCTGGACGCTCACCTGGACCCTCGACTTCCCCGAGCCGGAGTGCGAGCAGGCGCGCGCGGTCGTGCCGAAGTTCGAATGGGAGAACCTCTCGTGCGACGCCGAGGCGGGCGGCAGCTACACGCTGCCCGACATCTCCGGCGTGACCTGGCTCGTCGACGGCCTCCAGGCAGACCCCGACACCTACACGGTGACCGGGCCCCGCACGGTGAACGTCCAGGCGGTGCCCGACCAGTCGAACGGTCCCGTGGTCTTCCCCGGGGACGCGAAGACCACCTGGACTCTCAAGTTCACGGCCTCCTCCGACTGCCTCACCCTTACGGGCTCGAGCGTCACCGGCACGTGCGAGGCGGACTCCCCCTGGATCCACTACACGGTCACCCTCACCGACCCGTATGACCAGAGCACGACCCGCGACGCGCGCCTCATTCTGGCCGCGAACGGTGAGAGCGTCACGCTCGACCTCGGCACGATCCCCGACGGCGCGACGACGCTGACCGGCAAGGTGCTCTGGCCCGGTGCGAGCGTCGACCCCGACACGGGTGCGGCCAACGGCTGGCCCGGGTGGGAGCTCGTGGGCGGCGAATGGCGGCCGACGCCGGGCAACTACGCGTGGACGCGCGTCATCACCGACGCGACGCTCGAGGTGAACCCGTCGCTCGTCGTCTCACTCACCTACCCGCCGGCCACACCCGACTGCGACACGCAGCCGCCGCAGGACCCGCCGACCCTCGGCTCGTTCCCGACCAACGCACAGCTCGCCGAGCAGTGCACGGCCGACGGCCGCGCCGTGCTCACCCTCGGCCTCCTCGACGGGGTCTCGTTCTTCGAGGACGTGAACTACTTCATCGACGGCGTGCCGGCCGCGAGCTCGACGGTGGCCCTCTCCCCCGGCACCTACCGGGTGACGGTGACCGTCAAGAACCCGAGCGACGGACTCGACGGCCCCACGGCGTGGAACGTCACCGTCCGCGGCGGCGACGTCTGCGGTGAGCTCGAGACCCTCGCGCTCACCGGCTTCGACGGCGGCTACCTCGTGGCGCTCGCGGCGATGATGCTCGCTGCAGGCGCGGCGATCCTGGTCACCGGCCGCCGCCAGCGAGAGGCCGACTGAGACTCCGGATCCCGTCCGCTGCAGGGGCGGACGGGGTCCGGGCCCTCCGGTGAGAGCCCGGAGGCGCGGTCAGGCAGTCGACGCCTCGTCGGCAGCCGCGGACCGCGGCTCCGGCTCGACTCCGTAGACAGCGGCAAGACCCGCGACGAAGTCGCTCAGGCGACCCTCCGCCGCCAGCTCGCGCGCGCGCTCCGACGGACCGTGCATGAGCACCCCCGCGAAGTGACGCAGCGCCGACTCGACGGAGCCGTCATCGCCACGGGCGCGCGCGCGGGCGACCTCCGCCTCGAGCATCGCGTCCACATGGCGGCGCAGGGCGACGATCGCGGGAGCGGCCGCGGCATCCGCGGCGAAACCCGCAGCCGCATCGCCCACCACGGCGTGCGCGGGGCCCGCGAGCTCCGGCAGCGGCGCGTGCAGCGCCAGCAGCTCGAGGTCGATGAGCTCGACGCCCGGCACGGCACCCACCGCCGGGTCGACGTTGCGCGGCAGCCCCAGATCGATCACGAGCAGCGGATGCCCCGCGGTCACATGCTCGGGCGAGATCGTGTAGCGGGCCGTGCAGGTGACCACGACATCCGCGCCGGTGAGCGCCTCACGAAGCTCCCCCTCCGCGCGCACGCCGTACTTCGCGGCGAACATCTCCGCGCGGCCGGTCGCCGAGAAGACGCTCACGTGCTCCGCCCCGCGGCTGCGGAGGGATGCGATGGTCGTCGCCGCGTAGCGGCCCGTACCGACGAGCAGCACGCGCACCTGCGCCCAGTCGGGAACGCGCGACGACGCGAGGTCGAGCGCGAGCCGCGCCACGCCGCGGTCGACACGGCTCTGATCGGCCACCCCCCGCACGACGCGCGAGGTGCGGGCCGCCTGCTGGAACAGCCGGTCGAGCGCACCCGTCATGGTGCCGGCAGCGCGCGCCTCCCGAGCCGCGCGCTGCACCTGTCCCGCGATCTCCTCCTCGCCGACGACCATCGACTCGAGGCCCGCCGTCACCGCGAAGAGGTGACGCACGGCGCTCACCCCGAGGTGCGTCGCGGCGACGGCCCGCAGCTGCTGCGCGTCGTCGGGCGAGTCGGAGGCGATCGCCGCGGCCACCGCCTCGGCCGCCACAGCATCCGGAGCGGCGAGCGGGTCGTCGAGGTCGAGGTAGGCCTCGAAGCGATTGCACGTCGACAGCACCACGACCCCGCGCACGAAGTCGTGGCGGGCGAGCCGGTGCGCCGCCTCGGCGGCCGGGATACGGGACACCCGGTCGAGGAGATCGAACCCGGCGTTGCCGTGATTCGCCGTCAGACAGAACAGCACGCAGACCATGGTACGAGGTGCCTCCCTAACGGGGGCCGACAGCCCGGGACATGGGGGAGGATGGAGGAGTGCTTCCCCCGTCCCACCCCCTGACCGACGGCCGTACCTCGGCATCCGCCTTCATCCGCGCCGTGCGCGGCGAGCGGCCCGAGCGCACCCCCGTGTGGTTCATGCGGCAGGCGGGGCGCTCGCTCCCCGAATACCGGGCGTCGCGTGCCGGCGTCGACATGCTCGACGCCTGCCTCACGCCCGAGCTCGCCGCTGAGATCACGCTGCAGCCCGTGCGCCGGCACGGCGTCGATGCCGCGATCCTGTTCAGCGACATCGTCGTGCCCGTGCTGCTCGCGGGCGTCGACGTGCGCATCGTGCCGGGCCGCGGACCCGTGCTCGACGAGCCGATCCGCACGGCGTCCGACGTTCTGAAGCTCCGCCCCATCGACCCGGATGTGCTCGCACCCATCTCGGAGGCGGTGCGCCTCACGGTCGCGGAGCTCGGCGAGACACCCCTCATCGCGTTCGGCGGCGCACCCTTCACCCTCGCGTCGTACCTCGTCGAGGGCGGCCCGTCGAAGGACCAGCTGCGCGCCCGCTCGCTCATGTACTCCGACCCGCACACCTGGGCGGCGCTGCTCAACTGGTGCGCGGATGTCACGGGCGCCTTCCTGCGCGCCCAGGTCGAGGCCGGCGCGAGCACCGCCCAGCTGTTCGACTCGTGGATCGGCTCGCTCTCGCGCCGCGACTACCAGCGCCGCGTCGCCCCGCACTCGAAGCGCGCGCTCGACGCCCTGCGCGGCCTCGAGGTGCCGAAGCTGCACTTCGGCGTCGGCAGCGGCGAGGTGCTCGACCTCCTCCCCGGGCTCGGGGCGGATGCGATCGGCATCGACTGGCGCATCCCGCTCGACGAGGCGAGCGCGCGGCTCGGCGGCGGCATCCCGCTGCAGGGCAACATCGACCCCGCGCTGCTCGCGGCGCCCTGGTCGGTGCTGCACGCGCACGTCGAGGACGTACTCGACCGCGGCCTGGCCGCGCCCGCACACATCGTCAACCTCGGCCATGGCGTGCCACCCGAGACCGATCCCGACGTGCTCACCAGGATCGTGGAGCTCGTGCATGCCCGCCGCTGAGCGCGTCGTCATCGTCGGCGGGGGAGTAGCGGGTCTCGTCGCCGCGCGGGCCCTCGTGCTCGCCGGATGCGAGATCGAACTGCTCGAGAAGAGCGAGCGGCTCGGCGGTCAGCTGACATCGCATTCCGTCGCCGGAATCGAGCTCGACGCGGGCGCGGAGGCGTATGCCGTCCGCGGCGATGCGGTGCCCACGCTCCTGCGTTCGCTGCATCTCGCCGACGACATCGTGCACCCCGCGAGCACGCCCGCGTGGCTCCACCGCGCCGACGGCAGCGCCGTGCCGCTCCCCGCGACGAGCCTTCTGGGCATCCCCGGCGTGCCCCTCGCGCAAGACGTGATCGATGCCATCGGCATGGGTGCCGCCCTCCGCGCGCAGCTCGACAACCTCCTGCCCGGGCTCGTCGCGTCGAAGGCGCAGAGCGTCGGCGAGCTCGTGCGCCGCCGGATGGGGCAGGCCGTGCTCGACGGCCTCGTCGCCCCCGTCGTGCGTGGGGTGCATTCCGTGTCGCCCGACGAGCTCGACCTCGACCGCGCGGCGCCGGGGCTCCGCGGGGCGCTCCTCCGGCAGGGCAGCCTCGCCGCCGCCGTGCGCTCGCGCCGCGAGTCCGCACCGGCGGGCGCCGCGGTCGCGTCGCTGCGCGGCGGCCTCCACCGCATGGTCTCCGCGCTCGTCGCCGACCTCGACCGCTTCGGGGTGCGCGTGCGCACGGGTGTGGAGGTCACCGAGGTCGACGCCGACGGCGCGAGAACCGCGGCCGGCGAGCGCGTCACCGGCGAGGTGCTCCTCGCGGCCCCGCTCCGCGCCGACGCACCCCGCACGCGCGTCACCGTCGCGACGATCGCGGTCGACGCGCCCGAGCTCGCGGATGCGCCGCGCGGCACGGGAGTGCTCGTCGCGGCGGGCGCTCCGGATGTCGCGGCTCGCGCGCTCACGCACCTCACCGCGAAGTGGGAGTGGATCGCCGAGAGCACCCCCCTGCAGTTCCTCCGCCTCTCCTACGACGAGGGAGTCGAGGTGACACCCGAGCTCGCGCGGCGCGACGCCGAAGCGCTGCTCGGCCGCCGCATCCCCGCCCCCGTCGACTCCGCGGTCGTGCACTGGGAGCGTGTGGGGCGACGCGTCGACGCAGAACATGCCATTGACGGAATGCGTCGGGTGGGGGAGGCTGAATCCGGAACCGGGCTCGCCACGGTGATCCCTTACGCCCTCGACGTCGCGAACGCAATCCCCTCCGACGCCGACGGGCGCCAGGACTAGTCTGAACGCAGCCCCCGAGATCACCGCGTGTCGGGACGTGGAGAACGGAGCATCGCATGAAAGGCAAGATCCTCTTCGTCGCCGGACTCGGCGTCGGATACGTGCTCGGAACGCGCGCCGGACGCGAGCGCTACGAGCAGATCAAGTCGGCCGCCGCCAACCTCTGGAACGCGCCCGTCGTGCAGCAGCGCGTCGACGACGTGCAGGAGTTCGTGAAGGACCACGCGCCCGAGGTGGCCGAGTTCGTCACCGACGGCGCCAAGAAGGTCGTGGCGCAGGTGTCGGGTCGTGGCAGCACGACCAGGAAGTCGACGTCGCGGTCGAACTCGAGCACGGGCTCCAAGTCGTCGAGCTCGTCGAGCTCGTCGGGGTCGTCGGGCACGAAGAACTCCGCGTCCGGCTCCAAGTCCTGAGGGAGGGGTCATGACCGACCCCCGCACCGGAGCGAAGCCGCGCAAGCGCTCGCTCATCGAACTCATCACGAGCCTGCCCGATCAGGTGCAGGAGCTCGTGCGCCGCGAGATCGAGCTCGTCAAGACCGAGCTCGTCGAGAAGCTGAAGGCCCTCGGCGTCGGCGCCGGCCTCTTGCTCGGCGCCGTCATCACGCTCATGTTCTTCATCGGCGTGCTGCTGACGCTCGCGATCATCGGCCTCAGCTACGTCATGCCCGACTGGGCTGCGGCCCTCGTCGTCGCGGGCGTGCTCCTGATCGTCGCGGTCATCCTCGCCCTCGTGGGCTACCGCATCCTCAAGACCGGCATCCCCCCGGTGCCGACCGAGGCCATCGCATCCATCCAGAAGGACATCCTCGCCGTGAAGGGCGAGGGGAGACGAGGCACTGATGTCTGACGCAACCGAAGCCGCCAAGGCCGCCGCCCGCAAGGCCCGCCACCAGCTCGCCGACACCCTCGACGAGCTCGAGGGCAAGTTTGACGTGCCGAAGCGCACGGGTGAGCTCGTGGAGAAGGCCAAGGTCGCCTACGAGAAGAACCCCGTGCCGTGGATCGTGGGCGGCGCCGCCGTCGCGATCATCGCCGTGGGCCTCGTCGCCTGGGCGATCTTCGGCGGCGACGACGACTGAGCCCTCTGGCGCGGCGATAATCCGCCGCGCGCGCCGAGATCGCGCACGAGCGCGGTCGCGCGCGATCTCGAGTGCGCACACCGCCGCGTAGCACGAGCGCTGATCTCGATTCGCGGGTAACCCGTTTGAGGGAGAGGATGGGGTGGTGACGTACGCCCCCACCGTCCCGTCCGACAACAGCAGCGAGAGCCCGAGCGGGTTCGCGCTCTGGGCCGTGTGGCGCCGCGACCCCGGCGCCCGCGGTGCCGCCGACACGAGCGGGCTCGCGGATGCCGTGGCCGCCGTGGAGGCGGACGGCGTGAGCGTCCGCGGCTTCTACGACGTCTCGGGTCTCCGCGCCGATGCCGACCTCCTCGTGTGGCTCACGGGCGACACGGCCGAGGGTCTGCAGGCGGCCGTGCGCAGCATCCGCCGCGTACCCGCGATCGCCGGGCTCCTGCCGACGTGGAACGCCCTCGGCGTGCACCGCGAGGCCGAGTTCAGCCGCGCCCACGCCCCCGCCTTCCTGCGCGGCCTGCCGCCGAAGGGCTGGGTCACCGTCTACCCCTTCGTGCGCAGCTACGACTGGTATCTGCTGCCCGACGACGAGCGGCGCGGCATGCTCGCCGATCACGGCCGCAAGGGCTCGGAGTACCCGGGCGTGCAGGCGAACACGGTCGCGAGCTTCGCGCTCGGCGACTACGAGTGGATCCTCGCCCTCGAGGCCGACGAGGTGACCGAGCTCGTCGACCTCATGCGCCACCTGCGCAAGACGGATGCGCGCCTCCACATCCGCGAGGAGGTTCCGTTCTTCACAGGGCGGCGCATCGAGCTCGACGAGGTCGCGGAGGTGCTCGCGTGACGATCACGAACGGCGAGGCGCCCGGCATCCTCGCGGCCACCCCTGCCGCGGCGAGCGGGGCCGAGCACGTCGAGCAGCCCGTCGCGTACGACGCGATCGTGCTCGCGGGCTTCGGCGGACCCGAGGGGCAGGACGACGTCATCCCCTTCCTCCGCAACGTCACGCGCGGACGCGGCATCCCCGACGAGCGCCTCGAGGAGGTGGCGCACCACTACCGCCACTTCGGCGGCGTGAGTCCCATCAACCAGCAGAACCGCGAGCTCAAGGCGGCGCTCGAGGCGGAGCTCGCCGAACGCGGCATCGACCTGCCCGTGCTGTGGGGCAACCGCAACTGGAGCCCCTACCTTGCAGAGGCGCTGCAGGAGGCGCACGAGCGCGGCTACCGCACCCTCATCGGGCTCGCGACGAGCGCATACTCGAGCTTCTCGAGCTGCCGCCAGTACCGCGAGGACTTCGCGATCGCCCTCGAGCAGACGGGCCTCGGCGACGAGCTGCGCATCGACAAGGTGCGGCAGTTCTTCGACCACCCGGGCTTCGTGACGCCGTTCGTCGAGGGGGTGCGCGACGCGCTCGCCGACCTCGTCGAGCGCGGTTTCGCCGACGACGAGATCCGCGTGCTCTTCGCGACCCACAGCATCCCGACCGACGACGCCCTGCGCTCGGGCGACCGCACGGTCGACTACGGCCCCGGCGGCGCCTACGCGGCGCAGCACCTCGCGGTCGGCGAGGTCGTCATGCGCGAGGTCGGCTCGCACGTCGCGTGGGAGCTCGTCTACCAGAGCCGCTCGGGCCCGCCGACGCAGCCGTGGCTCGAGCCCGATGTCAACGACGTCATCGAGGGCCTGCCCGCGCAGGGCGTCAAGGCCGTCGTGATCGTGCCGCTCGGTTTCGTCTCCGACCACATGGAGGTGCTCTGGGACCTCGACACGGAGGCCACCGAGACCGCCGAGGAGCACGGCCTCGTCGCGATCCGCACGCCCACGCCGGGCACGCATCCGGCGTACGTCGCGGGACTCGTCGACCTCGTGCTCGAGCGCGTGAACGGCACGGCGACCGCCGAGCGGCCGGCGCTCACGCCCTACGGACCGTGGTTCGACGTGTGCCGCCCCGGATGCTGCGAGAACGTGCGCGCGGGGTTCAAGCCCGCCATCGCGGGGGTGGCACCGTGACGCTCCGGCTGGGAACCCGGGGCAGCGCGCTCGCGCTCGCCCAGGCGGGCGCCGTCGCCCAGCGGCTCGGTGCCGAGCTCGTCGTCATCGAAAGCGAGGGAGACCGCACGAGCGCGCCGCTCGCCGATCTCGGCGGTGCCGGTGTGTTCGCCGCGGCCCTGCGCGAGGCGCTCCTCGCGGGCGAGGTCGACGCCGTCGTGCACTCCTACAAGGATCTGCCGACGACGCCGCTCGACGGGCTGACGGTCGCGGCCGTGCCGAAGCGGGCGGATGCGCGCGACGTCGTGTGCGCCGCGGGCGGTCACGACCTCGACAAGCTCCCCGCGGGCGCGCGCGTCGGCACCGGTTCGCCGCGGCGCCGGGCACAGCTGCTGCGGCGACGTCCCGATCTCGACGTGGTCGACATCCGGGGCAACATCGACACCCGGCTCGGGCGCGTCGGCGCGGACGACCCGGAGCGCCGCCTCGACGCCGTCGTGCTCGCGGCGGCCGGCCTCGACCGCCTCGGGCGCACCGACGCCGTCACCGAGTGGCTGAGCCTCACCTCGTGGCCGACGGCGCCCGCCCAGGGCGCGCTCGCCGTCGAGACCCGCACGGGCGACGCGAAGACCGTCGCGAAGCTCGAGCACAAGCCGAGCCGCCTCGCCGCCGAGGCCGAGCGCGGCGTGCTCGCGCGGCTCGAGGCCGGATGCGCGGCGCCCCTCGGCGCATCCGCTCTCTTCGAGGACGGGCTGCTCTTCCTCTCGGCGCGCGTGTACTCGCTCGACGGCTCGGAGCACCTGACCTCGTCCCACGCCCTGTACCCGGAGGACTCCCGCGACCCCGCGGGCGAGCTCGCGGCGCGCGTCGCCGACGAGCTGCTCGACGCGGGTGCGGCGGACCTCGCCCCGCTCGGAGGGAGGCGCCTGTGAATCCCGACGCAGGCCGCTCAACAGAACCGAAGTCGACGAAGCCCCTCGCCGGATGGCGCGTGCTCGTGCCGCGCGGCGGCAAGTGGGGCGACTCGGTCGCCGCGACCGTGCGCAGCCACGGCGGCATCCCCGTCATCGCGCCGCTCATCAACTTCGCGTCGACCGACGACCCGACGACGCTCGCGAACGCCCTGCACGAGCTGCAGGACGGGCAGTTCGCGTGGCTCGTCGTGACGAGCGCCACGACCGTCGACGTGCTCAACGCGCAGCGGGTGAAGGTGCCCGAGGGCACGCGTATCGCCGCCGTCGGCGAGACGACCGCGGCGGCGCTGCAGCTCGCGGGCTACCGGGTGGACTTCGTGCCGGGCTCGGACAACTCGGCGCGCGGGCTCGTGAAGGAGTGGCCCGACTCGGGCATCCGCGGCCGCGTGCTCATCCCGCAGTCCGACCTCGCCGAGCCGACGCTCGTCGCGGGGCTGCAGAAGCTCGGCTTCGATGTCGAGTTCGTGCAGGCGTACCGCACGGTCGGGGTTCCGGTGTCGCCGGATGTCGCGCGCGACGTGGCCTCCGGTCGCATCCGGGCGATCCTCGTGACCTCCGGCTCGGTCGCCCGCCAGGTGGCGGAGCAGCTCGCGCCCCTGCCGGATGACACGGTCGTCGCGTGCATCGGCCCGCGCACCGCGTTCGACACCCGCGCGGCCGGTCTCACGGTGCACGTCATCGCCGAGGAGCGCAGCGCCGACTCGCTCATCGACGCGCTCGTCGAGTACGCGGAGGCGGAATGAACGGCCGACCGATGATCCGCCCCCGCCGCCTGCGGCAGAGCCCCGCGTGGCGTCGGCTCGCGCAGGAGACGCGCATCGCGCCCGCCCAGCTCGTGCTGCCCATGTTCGTGGCGGAGGGCGCCGACGAGCCGCGACCCATCGCATCCATGCCGGGCGTCGTGCAGCATTCGCTCGACTCGTTCCGGGCTGAGCTGCAGCGCGCAGCCGAGGCGGGCATCGGCGGCGTCATGCTCTTCGGCGTGCCGCTCGAGAAGGACGCGAGCGGATCGGGCGCGACCGACCCCGACGGCATCCTCAACGTCGCGACGCGCATCGCCGCCGCCGAGGTGGGCGACGCGCTCGTCGTGCAGACCGACCTGTGCCTCGACGAGTTCACCGACCACGGCCACTGCGGCGTGCTCGACGCCGACGGCCGCGTCGACAACGACGCGACGCTCGTGCGCTACCGCGAGATGGCGCTCGCGCAGGCGCGCGCGGGCTCGCAGCTCGTGGGCCTCTCGGGCATGATGGACGGCCAGGTCGCCGCCGTGCGCGCGGCCCTCGACGCCGACGGCGCGTACGACGTGCCGATCCTCGCCTACGCGGCCAAGTACGCATCCGCCTTCTACGGGCCGTTCCGCGAGGCCGTGCAGTCGTCGCTCGTGGGCGACCGCCGCAGCTACCAGCTCGACCCCGCCAACCGCCGCGAGGGGGCGCGCGAGGTGGAGCTCGACCTCACCGAGGGCGCCGACATCGTCATGGTGAAGCCCGCCATGAGCTACCTCGACGTGCTCGCGGATGCCGCGGCCGCGTCGCCCGTGCCGGTGTGGGCGTACCAGGTGTCGGGGGAGTACGCGATGATCTCGGCTGCCGCAGCGAACGGCTGGATCGACCGCGACCGCGCGATCGACGAGTCGCTCGTGTCGATCGTGCGCGCGGGGGCGGATGCCGTGCTCAGCTACTTCGCCGTCGAGGCGGCCGAGCGCTGGGCGCGCGCGTGAGCGGCGTGGGTGCTGGGGGCGCGGGCGGCAACGAGGGCGCGTTCGCGCGTGCGCAGGCGGCGCTGCCCGGCGGGGTCAACTCGCCCGTGCGCGCCTACGGCTCGGTCGGAGGCACGCCCCGGTTCCTCGTGTCGGCCCGCGGGCCGTACGTGACGGATGTCGAGGGCCGCGAGTACGTGGACCTCCTCGCGTCGTGGGGTCCTGCGCTGCTGGGGCACGCGCATCCGGAGGTCGTCGCCGCCGTGCAGGAGGCCGCCGCGCGCGGGCTCTCGTTCGGGGCCTCTACGCCCGCCGAGACGGAGCTCGCCGAGCTCGTGCGCTCGCGGCTGGGGGTGGCGAGCGGCGTCGAGAAGGTGCGGCTCGTGTCGACCGGCACCGAGGCGACCATGACCGCGATACGCCTCGCGCGCGGCGCGACCGGGCGCGACCTCGTCGTGAAGTTCGCGGGGCATTACCACGGGCACTCCGACGGGCTGCTCGCTGAGGCCGGATCGGGCGTCGCGACGCAGGGTCTGCCGGGCTCGGCCGGCGTGCCGGAGCCCGTCGCGGCGCAGACGCTCGTGCTGCCCTACAACGACCTCGACGCCGTGCGTGCGGCGTTCGTCGCGCATCCGGGCCGCATCGCCGCCGTCATCACGGAAGCCGCGGGCGCCAACGCGGGCGTGCTCGCGCCCGAGCCCGGCTTCAACCGCGCGCTGCGCGAGCTCGTGCGGGCCGAGGGCGCGCTGCTCATCCTCGACGAGGTGCTCACCGGCTTCCGCGTCGGCCCCGCCGGCTGGTGGGGGCTCGAGGGCGCCGCCGAGGGTTGGGCGCCCGACCTCTTCACCTTCGGCAAGGTCGTCGGCGGAGGGATGCCGCTCGCCGCTCTGGGTGGGCGCGCGGAGCTCATGGACCTGCTCGCGCCGCTCGGGCCCGTGTACCAGGCGGGCACCCTCTCCGGGAACCCGCTCGCCGTCGCGGCGGGGCTCACGACGCTGCGCCTCGCCGACGCGGCCGTGTACGCGCACGTCGACGCGGCAGCGGATGCGGTGGCCGGCTGGGTCTCCGAGGCGCTCGCCGCCGAGGGGGTCGCCCACGTCGTCTCGCGCGCGGGCAGCCTGTTCTCGATCGCGTTCCGCGCGCGGCCTGTGCGCGACTACGCGGATGCGAAGGACCAGGAGGCGTGGAGGTACGCGCCGTTCTTCCACGCGCTCCTCGATGCCGGCGTCTCGGCGCCGCCGAGCGTGTACGAGGCGTGGTTCCTCACCGCCGCGCACGACGACGCGGCGCTCGCCCGCATCCGTGCGGCGCTGCCCACGGCGGCGCGTGCGGCGGCTCGCGCTACCGCGCCCACCTCCACCCCCGCCGCCCCTCCGTTGGTTGAGTAGCGCCGCGCGCGAAGCGCACGACCTCTCCATCGCTGGTTGTAGCGCCGCGCCGCGCGCCCGCGCGGCACGACGCGTATCGAAACCCTCGCACCACGTATCAACAGCGGGTCAAGGGATGCGAAACCTCCGCACGTCATCCGTCCCTCGGGTTTCGATACGCCGTGCGTCACGCCCTGCGGGCGCGGCGCGCGGCACTCAACCAGCGGTGAACACGCACCGAGCGTGCCGCTCCCCGCTTCCCGCCTCTCGCTGGTTGAGTAGCGCCGCGCGCGAAGCGCACGACCTCTCCATCGCTGGTTGAGTAGCGCCGCGCCGCGCGCCCGCGCGGCACGACGCGTATCGAAACCCTCGCACCACGTATCAACAGCGGGCCAAGGAATGCGAAACCTCCGCACGACATACGCCCCTCCGGTTTCGATACGCCGTGCGTCGCGCCCTGCGGGCGCGGCGCGCGGCACTCAACCAGCGGTGAACCCGTTTCCCGCTGGTCGAGTGCGCGCGGCCGCGCGCAGCGCGACCACGCGTGTATCGAGACCCCACGTCTGATGACCTGCGGAAGCGTCAGCGGCGCTCAACCGGCGGTGACGCGCGTCAGCGCGAACCCGAGTGCCACGACCGCGACGAGCGGCACCGCGCCCTGCACGAGGGCGGCGCGCAGCATCCGTCGGTCGGAACTGACGAGCACGAGCGCCGCGAGCACCATGCTGATGCACGCGAAGAGGGTGAGCACGAGGCCGGCGAGGTCGAGCCCCGACCACAGCAGCACGAGCCCGACGACGACGCCGAGCGCGAGGAACAGGTTGTAGAACCCCTGGTTGTAGGCCATGACGCGCATCGTCTCGGCGTCGGCCTCGCTGCGGATGCCGAAGGTGCGGCGGGTGGAGGGTCGCATCCAGAGCACGCTCTCGAGCACCCAGATGTAGACGTGGATGGCCGCGGCGATGCCCGCGAGCACGGACCCGATGGTGACGACCGCGGTGACGTCCATGCGGGTCAGTCTTGCACGCGCACCGCGATCCGCCCCCGGGTGTCGCCCGCGAGGATGCGGCTCGCCCAGCCGGGCACGTCGTCGAGGCCGATCTCGGTCGTGAGGCTGTCGAGCAGCCCCACGTCGAGGTCGCGCTCGAGGCGCTCCCACACGCGGGTGCGCGTCACGAGCGGCGCCTCGACCGAGTTGATGCCCAGCAGGTTGACGCCCCGAAGGATGAAGGGCATGACGGTCGTGGCGAGCTCGGGACTCTCGACGAGGCCGCACGCGGCAACCGATCCGCCGTAGCGGGTCTGCGCGAGGAGGCTCGCGAGGGTCGTGCCGCCGACGACGTCGACGGCGCCGGCCCAGCGGCTCGCCTGCAGCGGCTTGCCGGCCTGCTGCAGCTCGGCGCGGTCGAGGAGGTCGGATGCGCCGAGTCGCTCGAGGTAGCCGCGGTCGTCGGGGTGGCCGGTCGCGGCGACGACGCGACGTCCGGATGCGGCGAGCAGCATGACGGCGATGGAGCCGAGTCCGCCGGTCGCCCCGGTGACGACGACGTCGCCGTCGGGGATGTCGTTGTGCTCGAGCGCGAGCACGGCCTGGGCTGCGGTGAAGCCGGCGGTGCCGATCGCGGCGACGCGGCGCATCCCGAGCTTCTCGGGCACGCGCACGAGGTCGTCGCCCTCGACGCGGGCCCGCGTGCTGTAACCGCCATTGCGGGTTTCGCCGAGCCCGCCGCCCGTGAGCACGACCTCGTCGCCCGGCTTCCAGCGGGCGTCGCCCGACTCGACGACGGTGCCGACGACGTCGATTCCCGGGATGAGCGGCGAGATGCGCGCCACCCCGCGATCACCGCGGAGGGCCAGGCCGTCCTTGAAGTTGAGGCTCGAGTAGGCGACGTCGAGGAGCACCTCGCCGTCACCGAGCTCCGACTCGTCGACATCGACGAAGCGGGCCTCGGCGCCCTGGTCGTTGCGGGTTACCTGCAGTGCGCGCACCATGCACGAGAGCCTACGGGGCGTCGCCGCTTCCGCCGGTTGAGTGGCGCCGGGCGCGGAACGCACGACGCGTATCGAAACGCACCCCTTCTCCGTTGGTCGAGTAGCGCCGCGCCGTGCGCAAAGCGCGCGGCACGACGCGTATCGAAACCCTCGCACCCGCGTATCGAGAGCGGGGCATGGATGCGAGACCTCCGCACGTCATACGTCCCTCGGGTTTCGATACGCCGCGCGTCGCGCGCTGCGCGCGCGGCGCGCGGCACTCAACCAGCGGTGAACGCGCGCCCCCTCTCCCGCTGGTCGAGTGCGCGCGGCCGCGCGGAGCGCGACCACGCGTGTATCGAGACCCCACCTCTGATGACGTGCGGAAGCGCCCTCCTTCTGCTGGTTGAGTAGCGCCGCGCGCGAAGCGCACGACGCGTGTCGAAACCCTCGCACCGCGTATCGACAGCGGGTCTGGGGATGCGATCCCTCCGCACGTCATACGTCCCTCGGGTTTCGATACGCCGTGCGTCGCGCCTCCGGCGCGGCGCGCGGCACTCAACCAGCGGTGAACTCGCCCCCGGACGCAACCAGCGGTGAAGCGCTTGGTGTGCGCGGGGTGAACCGTGGACGCGGCTCACGCTCCCACCGGGAGAGAGCGCGCCGCGGGGATCGCGGCGCCAATGCGCGGTCGGACCGGGACGACGCGGCGGTCAGTCCGCCGCCACCACGTCGAGCTTCTGCACTACGGGGGCCGCGTGCGGGGTCATCAGCAGGCGGCAGCGCAGGGCGCCGCGGGGGCCGCGGAGCTCCCAGGTGGCGTGGGCCGGCGACTCGTGCGTGAGAGGCCCCGCATCCGTCACCCCGCCGACGTCGGCGAGCAGCGCACGCAGCGACGCCTCGCGACGCGCGAACGGCACGTCGAGGTCGACGCACGCGTCGAACATCGCCGGGTCGCCGAGCGAACCCTCGACGAGCGAGGTGCGCAAGGCGGATGCGGCCGCGACGGTCTCGGGCCACGGAGCGAAGGCGGGCGGCTCGGGGGCGGCGGGCATCGCATCCGTCACCCCGAAGGCGTCGTCGAACACGGCGTCGACGGCGGGCGTAAGCGCCGTGTAGGTCGCGTTCTCGAACACGACCGCACCGACGCCGGAGCCCTGCTCCCACTGCATGCGCGTCGTGAAGCCGGGGTAGCCGCCGCTGTGGCCCACGAACACCCGCCCGAACGAGTCGCCGCGCAGCGTGAGCCCGAGGCCGTACGCGCTCCACACTCCACCGCCCGCGGGGTCGCCCGCGATCGGGGTCTGCGGATGCCGCATCCGCTCGACGAGGCCTGCGGGCAGCACCGCGCCCGCGTCGATCGCGCCCGACAGCACGCCGCACCAGCGAGCGAGGTCGGTCGCGGTGCTGAACAGGCCGCCGATGGGCGAGAACGCGCCGGGCGTGCTGAACGGCAGCGGCTCCCAGGTCTGGGTTCGAGCGTCGCGTCCGCTGTCGGCCCCGGGCCGGTAGCCCGTGACCACCCCGCCGACGCTCTCGTCGAAGCCCGTGCCGGTCAGGCCGAGCGGCTCGAGCAGGCGCGACTCCACGACACGGCGGAACGGCATCCCCGCGCGAGCCGCGACGATGCGCCCCACGATCGCGTAGCCGAGGTTCGAGTACTCGAAGCGCTCGCCCGCGGGCCAGATCGCCCGCACGCCCTCGCCGAGCAGCGCCGCGAACACGTCGTGCGGCAGCGACTCCTGCCGGTCGGCCCAGGGGTCGTCGGTCGGGAAGCCCGCGCGCATCGCGAGCGCGTCGAGCACCGTCGGCTGCCGCGCATCCGGCCCCAGGATGCGCAGGGGCACGTCGAGCGCGTCGGCGAGCGGCTCGTCGAGGTCGAGCAGGCCGTCGGCCTCGAGCAGCAGCGCGGTCGCCGCCGTGAAGCTCTTCGTGCAGGAGGCGATGCGGAACGCCGTGCGCTCCGCCGCCACCGGCAGGTCACCGGATGCGACGACCGCCTCGAGCGCGCCCCCCGCGAATACTCCCCGCACCTGCGCAGGCGCGGTCACGCCGACGCGCGCGTCGAGTCCCCGCGCGAGCGCCTCCTGGAGACGCGCCGTCGACGTCACGGCTCAGCCGAAGAGGATCGCGGCCTCGTCGTACCGCGACTGCGGGACGGTCTTGAGGCGACCGAGCGCATCCTCGAACGGCACCGTGACGATCTGGGTGCCGCGCAGGGCGACCATCTTGCCCCACGCCTCCTCGAGCACGATGTCGACGACGGCCATGCCGTAGCGGGTCGCGAGCACGCGGTCGTACGCCGTCGGGGTGCCGCCGCGCTGGATGTGGCCGAGCGTCGTCGCGCGCGTCTCGATGCCCGTGCGCTCCTCGATCTCGGGGGCGAGCATGTCGCCGATGCCGCCCAGGCGGGGGCGTCCGAAGGCGTCGAGTCCGCGCTCCGAGTGGGCGTCGTCCATCGTGTCGAGCTTGAAGCCCTCCGCGACGACGACGAGCGGGGCGCGGCCGCGGGCGCGGGCCGAGTTCATCCACTCGCAGATCTCGTCCATGCTCGTCTTGCGCTCGGGGATGAGGATCGCGTGCGCGCCGGCCGCCATGCCCGAGTGGAGGGCGATCCAGCCGACGTGGCGGCCCATGACCTCCGCGACCATGCAGCGACCGTGCGAGTCGCCCGTCGTGCGGAGGCGGTCCATCGCCTCGGTCGCGATCTGCACCGCGGTGTCGAAGCCGAACGTGTAGTCGGTGGCCGAGAGGTCGTTGTCGACCGTCTTGGGCACGCCCACGATCTGCACGCCCTCATCCGTGAGCCGCTTCGCGGCCGCGAGGGTGCCCTCGCCGCCGATCGCGATGACGGCGTCCATGCCCGTGTCGGACATGACCTCCTTCACGCGCTCCACGCCCCCGTACTCGAACGGGTTCGTGCGCGAGGTGCCGAGGATCGTGCCGCCCTGCTTGCCGATGCCCATGACCTGGGGGCGGCCGAGGGGGTGGATGTCGGCATCCACGAGGCCCTTCCATCCGTCCTTGATGCCGACGAACTCGATGTCGTCGTGCTGAGTCAGGCCCTTGAGGACGGCGCCGCGGATGACCGCGTTGAGTCCGGGGCAGTCGCCACCGCTGGTGAGGATTCCGATCTTCACCCGCCCATCATGCCCTGTTTCCGGGCACGCCTCGCACTCGGCGGCCGTCGCCGTCGCTAGAGTTCCCCTGTCCGATCCGTCCGGGCATCCACCACACCCCAAGGAGCGTCATGACCGACCCCAACGTCCCCGACCCCGCCGCTCAGCCTGCGCCCGCCGCGCCGGCCGCGCCCGCAGCCGCCCCGGCCCCGGGCACCAGCTACCCCGGCAAGACCCTCGGCATCGTGGGCCTCATCGCGAGCTTCCTCGTCGCGATCGTCGGCCTCATCCTGAGCGCCATCGCCCTCTCGCAGTCGAAGAAGGCCGGCTACAAGAACACGCCTGCCAAGGTGGGCCTCATCCTCGGCATCATCTTCTCGATCCTGTGGATCCTGTTCTGGGTGCTGTGGGGCGCGCTGTTCGCGGCGATCGTCTCGAACTGCCCGGAGGTCGCCCCCGGTCAGTACGTCTGCTGATCTGAGCCACCCCGAAGGGGCCGGTGCGGAGCGATCCGCCCGGCCCCTTCGTCGTCGTCCGTCGTGCGGCGTCATGCCGGCGTCATCCCGCGACATGGGGAGTTCTGACGGGTCATTCCACTTCCTCCTGTACCCCGCGGCTCGCTAGGCTGCCCCAGTGGTCGATAACCCGACCCACCACCACCTTCTTCAAGGAGCGAAATGTCCAACCTCCAGCAGGCCCCCGCGGGTACCGACTACCCGGGCAAGACCCTCGGCATCGTGGGCCTCATCCTGGTGTTCTTCACGAACATCATCGGCCTCATCGTGAGCGCGATCGCGCTCAACCAGTCGAAGCAGGCCGGCTACAAGAACACCCCCGCCAAGGTCGGCGTGATCCTCGGCATCATCTTCGTCGCGCTCGGCGTGCTGTTCCTCATCCTGTGGTTCGGTATCTTCGCCGCCGCGTTCTCGGTCAGCAGCTACTGAGCCCTTCGCGAGAGGCCCGCACGGTTCGCCGTGCGGGCCTCTCCGCGTTCCTGGGAGGGCGGGTCGGCGCCCGGGGTTAGCCTGGCCCGGATGGATCCCGTCGTCACGCGCTACGCCCCGCCCCGGAGGCTCGAGCTGCGGCACGCCATCAAGCCCCTCGCCCAGGGCCGCACCGACCCCACCATCCGGCACGACGCCGACGGATGGTGGCTCACGCTGCGTCTCGCGAGCGGCATCGCGACGCTCCTCTTGCGCCAGCGGACGGATGCCGTGGAGGCCCACGCGTGGGGCCCGGGCGCCGACGAGGCGGTCGCGGGGGTGCCGGCGCTGTTGGGCGACGGAGACGACGACTCCGGGTTCGAGGCGGGGCGGCATCCGCTCGTCGCACGCCTGCACCACGAGACCCCCGGCCTGCGCCTCGCCCGCACGGGGCGCGTGCTGCCGGCGCTCATCCCGAGCGTGCTCGGGCAGAAGGTGACGGGCATCGAGGCGAAGGCCGCGTGGCGTCAGCTCGTGACGCGGCACGGCGAGGCGGCGCCCGGGCCCGCGCCGCTCGGCATGCGCGTCGTGCCGACCGCGGCGGTGTGGCGCCGCATCCCGTCGTGGGAGTGGCACCGGGCGGGGGTGGGCCCGCAGCGCTCCGACACGCTCATGCGCGTGTTCGCGGTCGCGGAGGGGCTCGAGCGCTGTGCCGGGCTCGCGACCGACGACGCCGCCCGTCGACTGCGCACGGTCGCCGGCATCGGCCCGTGGACGATCGCCGAGACGCTGCAGCGCAGCCACGGCGACCCCGACCGGGTGAGCGTCGGCGACCTGCACCTGTGCAAGCGCGTCGGAACCGCGCTCGCGGGACGCCGCGTCGACGACGACGGCATGTTCGAGCTGCTCGAGCCGTGGCGCGGCCACCGACAGCGCGTCGTGCGGCTCATCGAGGCGGCCGGCATCGGCTACGAGCGCCACGGCCCGCGGCTGGCGATCCCCGAGCACCGCACCCGCTGAGCACGCCGCCCCCTCGCTGGGTGAGTGGGCGTCCGCACGACGGCGTATCGAAACCCCGCGGCCCCGTTGTCGCGCGCCGACAACGGATTCGGTGCCCCGCTCACGAAAGGTCTAGCGTTCCCGGGTGGGAATCATCCGCCGTCTCTCTCGTCTCGCCTGGCTCTCGACCCGCGGCCCGAAGCTGCCGCCGCTCGGCCTCTACGACGTGTGCCACTCGCCGCGTCGCGTCATGCCGGGCGATCTCGACGAGCTGCGTCACATGAACAACGGCGCCTACCTCACCAACCTCGACCTCGCGCGCGTCGAGCTCGTCGTGCGCACGGGTCTGTGGGACCGCCTCAAGGAGGCCGAGGTCTACCCGGTCGTGTCGGCGCAGACGATCTCGTACCGCAAGTCGCTCGAGCTCGGCCAGCGCTACGTCATCGAGTCGCGGTTCCTCGGGCTCGACGAGCGCTCGGTGTACGTCGAGCAGCGCTTCGTGGTCGACGGCGAGGTGTACGCGCGCGCCCACATCCAGGCCCGCTTCCTCTACCGCAAGGGCGGCACCGTGCCCATGGACGAGCTCGGCCGCATCACGGGCATGGACCCGGCCGCCCACCCCATCCCGGAGTGGCTGCACGACTGGGCCGCCCAGGTGCGCATGCCCTCGACGCGCACCCCGGCGCCATCCACCTGGGAGTAGTCACCCTTCGCTGAGTGGTCGGTTTCTGGCCTCAAACCGCCGGTTTGAGGCCAGAAACCGACCACTCAGGGGATGCGGGCGCGCACACCTCAGCGGTCGAGCACGGCCATCGCGGCGTGGTAGCCGCCGAGGCCCGAGACCGCGCCACCGCGGCGGGAGCCGGAACCGCACACGAGGATGCGCTCGTGCTCGGTCGCGACGCCCCAGCGCTCGGCGGGCGTCGAGAGCGACTCGTCGTCCTCCGCCCACGGCCACGAGAGCGGCCCGTGGAAGATGTTCCCGCCCGGCATGTTGAGGCTCTGCTCGAGGTCGCGCGTCGTCGCCGTCTCGATGCACGGTCGCCCCTCCGCGTCGCGCAGCAGCACGCCGTCGATCGGCTCGGCGAGCACCGAGTCGAGCGAGCGCACCACGGCGGCCTGCAGCTCGGCGCGCGCGGCATCCGGGTCCCGTCCGTCGAGCAGGCGGTCGGGAGCCTGCAGCGCGAACACCGTGAGGGTCTGCGCCCCCGCCGCCTGAAGCTCGGGCGACAGGATGCCGGGGTCGGTGAGCGAGTGGCAGTAGCTCTCGAGGGGCATCGGGTCGGGGATGCGGCCCGCGGCCGCCTCGGCGTGGGCGCGGTCGAGTGCGGCGAAGCCCTCGTGCACGTGGAAGGTGCCGGCGAACGCGGCGGTCGGGTCGGCGGCGGTGTCGCGCAGCCGGGGGAGGCGCTCGAGCAGCAGGTTGACCTTCACCTGGGCGCCCTCGGGGCGCGCGCCCTCGCGCCCGAGCAGACGGTCGAGCACGTACGGCGCGACGCCCGAGAGCACGACGTCCGCCACGACACGGTGCTCCTCGTCGCCGTGGCGGTAGGCGACCTCGCCGTCGGGGGTGACGGAGGTGACCTCGGCATCCGTCAGCAGCTCGGCGCCGGCCGCGCGGGCCGCGCGCGCGAGCGACCCCGACACGGCGCCCATGCCGCCCACGGGCACGTCCCAGTGCCCCGTGCCGCCGCCGATCACGTGGTACAGGAAGCAGCGGTTCGCGGCGAGCGTGGGGTCGACGGAGGGCGCGAAGGTGCCGATGAGCGCGTCGGTGAGCACGACGCCGCGCACGAGGTCGTCGGCGAAGCGGCGCTCGACGGTCTCGCCGATGGGCGCCTCCACGAGCTCCGCCCACACGCGGTCGTCGCCGACGGCGCGTCGGGCCTCCGAGCGGGTGAGCAGCGGATCGGTCACCGTCGGCCAGACGGCGGCCGCGAGTCGAGCCGTGTCGTCGCCGAACGCGCCCCAGGCGTCCCAGTCGGATGCTGCGCCGATCGCCGCGAAGCTCGCCGCGGTGGCATCCGCGTCGCCCGTGTCGACGAGCAGGCCGCGGTCGGTGCCGGGCAGCGGCGTGTAGGAGGAGTAGCGGCGACGCGCGAGCTCGACGTCGAGCTTCAGGTCGCGGCGGATGCGCTCGGGCAGCAGGCTCACGAGGTAGGAGTAGCGCGAGAGGCGTGCGCCGACGCCCGGGAACACCTCGGCCGAGATCGACGCGCCGCCCAGGTGGTGCTGGCGCTCGAGGAGCAGGACGCTGCGGCCCGCCCCCGCGAGGTAGGCGGCCGCGACGAGCGCGTTGTGGCCGCCGCCGATGATGACGACGTCGTGCTTCGGGGTCATGTCAGCAGTATGTCTTGCGCGAGGTGGTCTCGAGACGCGTCGCTTCGCGGCGCTCCTCGACCACCTTGGAACCCACGTGGCCGAGGAACGCGGCGTCAGACCACGACGCGGGCGCCGTTGACGGCGGCGGCGGGGGAGTCGATCCAGTCGACGAGCCGGTCGGCGAGCACCGCCGGGGGTGTGCCGTCCTCGCCGATCGAGCGCACGACGAAGACGGTCGCGGCGCCGTCGGCCTCCGCGAGCCGGTCCGCGAGCTCCGCGACGAGCTCCTCGGCATCCGCCTTCGCGCGCGCGTACGAGCTCGTGGGCTCCGCATCCGGATCGACCGCGGTCGAGCTCACGATCGCGAGCCGCCCCTCGGATGCCGCGAGCTCGGGCTCGAAGGCCGCGATGACGTTGTCGAGCGCGTCGACGAGCCGCGGCCGCAACCACGCGTCGGCCTCGGGGGTGTCGCCCGGCTTCCAGCCTCCGACGAGGTGCAGCACGGCGTCGACCCGGCGGTGCGCCGAGACCACCTGGGCGGCGAGCTGCCGCGCGGCCCCCGCATCCGTGAGGTCGGCGACGTGCCGGTCGGATGCCGCGACGGTGTCGAGGCGGCCCCCGTCCGTGCCCACCGCGATCACGGTGTCGCCGCGGTCGCGGAGCCGGGCGCACGCCGCCCGCCCCGCGGCGCCCGTGGCGCCCGTGACGACGACGATCACCCCGTGATGCCCTTCGTCGACTCGATGACGTCGGTCATCTTCTTGCCGAGCGCCTCGTAGAACATCGAGAGCGGGAACTCGTCGTCGAGCACCGCATCCGTGTAGCCCTTCGGCGGGCCCGCGAGCACCTCGTCCGACAGGCCGCGAGCCCAGACGGATGCGGGATGCGGCTCGAGCGTCGACCGCACGAGCTCGTACGCGGCGAGCCAGTGGGCGGTCTTCGGGCGGTCGATCGAGCGCCAGTAGAGCTCGTCGATCTTGTCGGAGAGCGCGATGACGGCGGCGGGCACCTGGTCCCAGTCGAAGGCGAGCTGGGTGTCGGTCCAGTGCAGCACGCCGCGCTGGTGCAGCCAGGCGAACAGCAGCTGGCCGCCGAGCCCGTCGTAGTTGCGCACGCGCGAGCCGGTGAGCGGGAAGCGGAACAGGCGGTCGAAGAGGATCGCGTGCTGCACATGCCGGGCGCGGTCGCGCGTGCGCTCGTCGGCCGTCTTGTCGGCCTCGAGCTTGACGCACTCGCGGAACGCCGTGAGGTCGCAGCGCAGCTCCTCGAGCGAGTAGAGGAAGAACGGCATCCGCTGCTTGATCATGAACGGGTCGAACGGCAGGTCGCCGCGCATGTGCGAGCGGTCGTGGATGAGATCCCACATGACGAAGACCTCCTCCGCCAGGTGCTGGTCGGCGACGAGGTCCTGCTGCGAGGGCAGCAGCTCGAGCTTCGTGATGTCGGCCGCCGCCTCCGTCACGACGCGGAAGCGCGCGCCCTCGCGGTCCTGGAAGATCGCGCCCCACGTGAACGCGGGGATCTCGCGCATCGCGACCGTCTCGGGGAACAGCACCGCCGAGTTGGTGTCGTAGCCCGCCGTGAAGTCGATGAGCCGCAGCGAGATGAACAGCTTGTTGCCGTAGCGCTCCGCCTCGAGCCGCTCGATGAACTCGGGCCAGATGACCTCGACGATGAGCGCCTCGACGTGGCGGTCGGGCGAGCCGTTCTGCGTGTACATCGGGAACACGACGAGGTGACGCAGGCCGTCGACGCGGTGGTTCGCGGGGTCGAACGCGACGAGCGAGTCGAGGAAGTCGGGCACGCCGAATCCGCCCTCCTCCCACTTCGCGAAGTCGCCGGGCAGCGCCGCGAGGTACGCGGCGTCGTGCGGGAAGGCGGGCGCGAGCGCGCGGATGGCGGCCACGATCGCGGCGACGTGGTGGCTCGCCGCGGCGTGGTTCGCGGGGTCGGGGATCGAGCCGTCCTTCTCCTGCAGGGCCTGGATGGCGGTCGCGGCCTCCTTGAGCTGCGTCCATGCGGCGCTCTGCTCGGCGGTGGAGGCGTCCCCTTCGACGAGCTCAGGACAGCGCTCGACGACCTCCGGTTCTCCGATGATGGACGGGGTCTGGGCGATCGTGGTCATGGCGCCTCCTCTCGGGTTCGAGCCTAGGAACGATGGTTGTGCGGAGGGGTGCAAACGGCGCTCGTTTCTTGCGTCGACGCACGATTCCGCGCAGGTCTGAACAGTTTCGGCCGATCAGGGCGCGGCGAGGGATGCCGTGAGCCGCTTCGCGAGGTCGCGTACGGCATCCGAGAGCTCGGCGGGCTGCTCGATGGCGAATGGCCGGTCGACGGCGGCGATGGCGGCCGCCACCCAGTCGAGCGATCGGCCACGTGTCGACGACGGCCGCGTTCCCGGATGCCGCGCCCCGGCCCGGGAGCGGATCGACCGTCATCGTGGAGTTCCTCGTCTACACGCCGCCCGCCGCGGAGTGAACGGCGACGCGGTCTGGTGGCTCAGCCCTCCGAGCGCCAGACCACGTCGAAGCGCTCGAACACGATGTCCATGTGCTCGGTCCACGTGAAGCCGAGGCGCTCGCCCGCCCGGGTCCAATAGCGGCTGTGGCCGGCGCGCCACGACTCGAGCGTGCGGTCGTCCTCGCCCTCGTCGTACGCGAAGCGCTCGTCGACGCTCGTGAACGGCCCGATCCGCAGTTCGGTGCTGCGCAGGATGGCGCGCGGGGCGCCCGTCGAGTCGCACGCGATCCAGTGGCTGCCGACGCGGGGCAGCGGCTGCCCGTCCGCGAGGTACTCGGCGACGAGGCCCGCGGTCGCGCGCTTGGGCCCGTTGAGCACGAGGTCGAGCAGCTCGTCCGTGAGCTCGGGGTGGTCGCCGAACTGCTCGACCGACGGCGGCTCGGTGTCGAGCGCCGTCTCCGGATGCGCGGCCGCGTACTCCGCCCAGAGGGCGGCTGCAGCGTCGTGGTCGACGGGGGCGTTCTCGGTGCGCGACATGGCGGGAATCGTACTCGCGCGAGCGCGGCCGGGGCGGACCGTAGGCTGGCGGCGTGGGTGGCGTGCTGATCGGTTTCGCGATCATCGCCGTCGTCATCCTCACGGGCTACCTCGTCGCGCGCTTCCGCGTCATCGGGCCCGAGGCCCACCAGGTGCTCAGCCGCCTCGCGTTCTTCGTGCTGTCGCCCGCGCTGCTCTTCACGGTGCTCGCCGAGGCCGACCTGCATGCGCTGTTCTCGCGCCAGCTGCCGGTCGCCGCGGTGGCCGCGGTCGTTCCGATGGCGGTCTTCCTCGTCGTCGCGCTCGTCGTGTGGCGCCGGAAGGTGCCGGATGCGACGATCGGCGCCCTCGCATCCGGGTACCTCAACGCGAACAACATCGGCATCCCGGTGGCCGCGTACGTCGTGGGCGACGCGGCCGCGTCGGCTCCCGTGATCCTGCTGCAGCTCATCGTGTTCGCGCCGATCGCGCTCACGGTGCTCGACGTCACGACGTCGGGGCGCGCGTCGCTCGGCCGGATCCTGAGTCAGCCCGTGCGGAATCCGCTCATCATCGGCTCGGTGCTGGGCCTCGTCGTGGCGCTCGCCGACATCGAGCTGCCGGAGCCCGTGCTCGCGCCGTTCGAGCTCGTCGGGGCGGCGGCCGTGCCGATCATCCTCATCAACTTCGGCATGTCGCTGCACGGCCGCAAGCTGCTCGACGCGCCGGGGTCGCGGCGGGACGTCGTGCTCGCGGTCGCGCTCAAGCTCGCCCTCATGCCCGTGGTGGCGTGGGCGGCGGCGCGATTCCTGTTCGGGCTCGAGGGGCACGACCTGTTCGTCGCGGTCGTGCTCGCGGCCCTCCCGACGGCGCAGAACGTCTTCAACTACGCGCAGCGCTACCGGCGCGGCGAGGTGCTCGCGCGCGATGCCGTGCTGCTCTCGACCCTGCTCTCGCTCCCGGTCATCGTGATCGTGGCGGCCCTCCTCGCCGCCTGAGCCGCCCCGCGGCGCGAGTCAACCCGCCCCGGGGGCGCGAGTCACCCTCCGCTGAGTGGTCGGTTTCTGGCCTCATTCGGTCGGTTTAGGGCCAGAAACCGACCGGTCAGCGCATGGGGCGTCAGAGGTGGTGGCGGGCGAGGAAGTCGCGCAGGTGGGCGGTGAAGCGCTCGGGGTGCTCGACGCTCGGCAGGTGGGCCGAGTCGGCGTAGCGGCACTCCTCCGCACCCGGGATGCCGGCGAGCAGCAGCCGCGCGGCGACCCTCGCATCCGTCACGTCGTGGTCGCCGATCACGACGAGCGACGGAACCGCGATCTCGGCGAGGCGGTCGATCGCCGGATGCGCGGGCGGCGTCGCCGTGCCCGCGAAGTCCCAGTGCGCGGCGCCAACGTTGAGCTCGATCGCGCGCTCGACGAACGCCGGGTCGACATCGTCGAGGTCGCGGTCGGGGCCGAGGTCCCACAGCTGCACCTCGATGCGCACGAGCGCGTCGACGTCCTCGGCGGCCTCCGCCTCATCCATCGCCTTCTCGAGCTCGCGCTCGTTGGGCGTGTACTCGATGTCGTCGTCGGTCATGCCGCTCGGATTCGCGCCGATGACGACGAGGCCCGTGACGCGGTCTGGATGCGCGAGGGCCGCGTCGATCGCGAACCTCCCGCCGCGCGACGCCCCCACGAGCACCGCGCGCTCGACCTCGGCGGCGTCGAGCACGCGCAGCAGGTCGTCGGTCTCCGAGTAGGCGACGGCCTCGCCGGGGGAGCCGCCGTAGCCGCGCGTGTCGTAGCGCACGACGCGGTGGTCGGATGCGAGGTCGTCGAACTGCGGATCCCACATCGCGCGCGTGGCGACCCCCGCGTGGACGAACGCGACGGCGGGCGCAGAGGGGGCCCCTGCGACGTCGAAGGCGAGCGTCGCACCCGGAACCGACACGGCGGGGGGCATGTCGCCACACTAAGCGACATGCCCCCCGGAGGCCAGGGCTCAGTCGAGCTCGACGCGCTTCCGCACGCGGCCGACGATCGGGCCCGCGATGAACGCGAGGGCGAGCAGCGCGAGCACGCCGAACGAGAACGGCCCGTAGCTCTCCTCGCCGACGAGCACCGGCAGGTTGATGAGGATGATGGTGAGGAACCCGAGCAGCGCGACGAGCGCGAGCAGCGGCGCGACGAGGCGGCGCCACAGGCTCACGTCGTGCTGCTCGCGCCGGAAGATGCCGATGACGGATGCGGTCGTCAGCACGAGCAGCAGCACGAAGCCGACCGACGAGATGCCGCCGAGCCACGTGTAGAACTGCGTGATCGGGTCGAGCTGCAGCAGCACGGCCGCGACCGTGAGCGCGCCGACGATGGCTGCCGTGACGAGCGAGGCGCGCGACGGCGAGCCGTGACGCTCGTGCGCGATCCCGAGCTTCTGGGCGAGCACGCCCTTGCGGGCGAGCGAGTAGAAGTAGCGCGTCGAGATGTTGTGGAACGACAGAATGCACGCGAAGAGGCTCGTGACGAAGAGCACCTGGATGATGTGCCCGCCCACGACGCCGAGGTACTGCTCGGTCGTGTCGGCGAGGATCCCGCCCGGGTTGTTCGCGGCCTCCTCGACGACGGCGCTCTGCCCGACGCCGCTGATGAGCGCCCAGCTCGAGATCGCGTAGAAGACGCCGATCGAGATGAGGGCGATGTAGGTGGCGCGTGGGATGGTGCGGTCGGGGTCCTTCGCCTCGTCGCGGAACACGGCGGTCGCCTCGAAGCCGATGAAGCTCAGGATGGCGAACAGGATCGCGAAGCCGGGGGCACCCGACACGATCTCTGCGGGGTTGACGAGGCCGTTCGAGAAGCCCTCGGGGCCGCCGCCCGAGAAGATCACGGCGGCGTCGAGCGCGAGCACGATGAGCACCTCGCCGATGAGCAGCACGGCGAGCACGCGGCCCGAGAGCTCGATGTTGAAGTACGCGAGCACCGAGACGATGACGAAGCCGACGGCCGCGTAGGCCCACCACGGCACGGCAGGCAGGCCGTACGACTGGAGGAGGCTGTCCAGCCCCGGGCCGAACAGGCCGAAGACGCCCGCCTCGAGCACGAGGTACGACAGCAGCGCCGAGAACGCCGTGCCGAGGCCCGCACCGCGGCCGATGCCCTTGTCGACGTACGCGTAGAACGCGCCGGCGCTGCGCACGTACGGCGTCGCGGCGGTGAAGCCGACGGCGAAGAGCAGCAGCACGCCCGTGACGACGAGGTAGGTCGTGGGGAACCCAGCGCCGTTGCCGAACGCGATGCCGAGCGGCACGGGGCCGCCGATGACACCGAGCGGCGAGGCCGCCGCGACGACGATGAAGACGATGCTCGCGACGCCGAGCGAGCCTCGCAGCTTGCCGACGGATGCGCGCTCCGGGGCGCCGTCGCCCTCGGCGGCGGTCGGCTCGGCCGGGCGCGTGGTGGTCGTGGTCATGGGTGGGTCCTTCGGGGGTTTCTGCGGGTGAGCGCCGGGTTCTCCGCGACGCGATGCGGCACGCTACCGCGGCATCCGTGCTCCGCGGAGGCTGTGTGACGGGCCGCGACGAAGCGTTACGGACCGTGTCGCCTGCGTTACGCCGTGTGGCGGTGGGAGGCGCCGACGTGCTCGTCGACGAGGCGGGGTCCGCGGCCGGAGAGCTTCTCGCGGAGGGTCCCGCCGCGCGGCGTCGCGGGCCGACGACCGCGCCTGCGCAGCTCGGGGACGAGCAGCCCCGTGAGTTGCTCCCAGCCCTCCGGCGCGACCGTCGCGGCGAGGTTGAACCCGGACACGCCCGTCGTCTCGACGGTGCGCTCGAGCACGTCGGCGACCGTCTCCGGCGAGCCGACGACGACCGGCCCGTCGCCGCCGATGCGCGCGTAGTCGGCGATCTCCCGCGGCGTCCAGACGCGGCTCGGGTCGGCCGCCGTGAAGGCGTCGACGGCCGATTGGATCGCGTCGCTTCCCTGTGCCGCGAGCGGCGCATCCGGGTCGAGCTTCGAGAAGTCGATGCCGGTCCAGCCCGAGAGCAGCACGGCGGCGCCGACGGGGTCGGCCCACTCGAGGTAGTCACGGTAGAGCGCCTCGGCGGCGGCATCCGTCTCGGCGAGGATGACGGTCTGCTGGTTGATGACGGGCACGCTGTCGGGGTCGCGCCCCGCCTCGGCGACGGCGGCGCGCACCGCGGCCACCTGCTTCGCGAGCACGGCGTCGCTCGGGGCGGCGACGAAGACCGCCTCGGCGTGACGTGCGGCGAAGCGCAGGCCACGCGGCGACGCGCCCGCCTGGAACAGGAACGGCGTGCGCTGCGGCGAGGGCTCGGCGAGGTGGATGCCGGGCACGCGGAAGAACTCGCCCGCGAAGTCGATGGGGCGCACGCGCGCGGGGTCGACGTAGACGCCGGATGCGGCGTCCGCGACGACCGCGTCGTCGGCCCACGACCCCTCCCACAGCCGGTAGCAGACCTCGAGGTACTCGTCGGCGATGTCGTAGCGCCGGTCGTGCGCGACCTGCCCCGAGACGCCGAGGTTGAGCGCGCCGCTCGAGAGGTACGAGGTGACGATGTTCCAGCCGATGCGACCGTTCGTGAGGTGGTCGGCGGTCGACATGCGCCGGGCGAACGGGAACGGGTGCTCGAACGACACCGACGCCGTCACGCCGAAGCCGAGCGTCTCGGTGACGGATGCCATGGCCGGCACGAGCTGGAGCGGGTCGCCGACCGGCACCTGCGCGCCGGAGCGGAGGGCGGCATCCGGCGACCGGCCGTAGACGTCGTAGACGCCGAGCACGTCGGCGAGGAAGAGCACGTCGATGCCGCCCGCCTCGAGCGTGCGCGCGAGGTCGAGCCAGTGGTCGAGCGTGCGGTAGCCGCGCGAGCGGTCGCGGGGGTGACGCCAGAGCCCCGAGGAGAGGTGGTTCGGGGTGTTCATGCTGAACGCGTTGAGGATGATCTCGCTCACGGCGCGGCCCCCTTCGGCGGCACGCCGACGTACCACTCGTAGGGCGGCTCGGCGTCGTTGACGACGGCGTCGCCCACGATGCGCGCCTTGAACGCGACGGGGTTGTGCGACGCGACCGTGCGGGCGTTCCGCCAGTGGCGGTCGAGGTCGCGCGCCGAGCTCGTGGCGGATGCGCCGAGCACGTCGAAGAGCGCGGTCGCCTGGCGCAGGGCGAGCTCGGTCACGGTTACCTGGGCGCGCGAGACGGCGAGCTCGGCGTCGCGCTTGCGGTCCGCGACCGTCGCGGGGTCGGCCCCGCGCGCATCCGCCGCCTCCTGCACGGCCCGCGCGGCGTCGAGCGCGATGGCGCGCGTCGCCGCGGTCGTGGCGGAGAGGCGCCCGATGACCTCGAGCAGCTGCGGGTCGCGGCGGCTCTCGGAAGCGGTGCCGTGGCTGTAGACGCGGGCGCGCGTGCGCAGCTCGTGCACGGCGTCGCGCTCGGCCTCCTGCGCGATGCCCGCGAGCACCGCGACCAGCACGAGCTGGTAGAGGGCTGTCTGGTACGGGAAGCGGTCGGCGAAGTCGAACACGTCGGCGGGGTCGACGTGCGCGCCGTCGAACACGGTCGTGCCGCTGCCCGTGAGGCGCTGGCCGAAGCCGTCCCAGTCGTCGGTGACGGTCACGCCGGGCTGTTCGCGTCGCACGAGCGCCGCCACCTCGACGCCGTCGGGCCGCACGGCGTTGGCGTCGATCCAGTCGGCGAAGATGCTGCCCGTCGTGTAGTACTTGCGGCCCGTGATCGCGTAACCGCCGTCGGGGGTCGCGTCGAGGCGGGTCGAGACGGCGCCGAGCGCCACGTTGCCGATCTCGGTGACGGCGTTGCCCACGAGCTCACCCGCCGCGAAGCGCGCGAGCCAGCGGTCGCGGTCCGGCCCGTCGGGGGCCCACAGGCGGTCCTCGACGAACGCGAGGTGACCGCGCAGCGCCTGCGGCACGTTGGGGTCGGCGGCGGCGATGTCGATGAGCGCCGCCGCGAGCGCGACGACGTCGGCACCGGCCCCGCCCGCATCCGTCGGTACGCGCAGCGCAGGGAAGCCCGCCTCGCGCAGCCAGTCGAGCTGCTCGAACGGCAGCGTGCGTTCGCGTTCGCGATCGACGGCACCCTCGCGGATGCGGGCGATCGCCTCGTCGAGGCCGGCCATCAGGTGTAGAGCGAGACGGGCTGGAGGCGGCCGTCGAGGTAGTGCGCCCCGACCTCGATCGACTTGTAGTCGACGGGATCGTGCAGCGTGTAGGTGCGGACGTTGCGCCAGAACAGGTCGAGGCCGATGCGGTTCGCGGTCGCGGATGCGCCGGTCACCTCGAAGACGCGCGAGGTCACCTCGAGCGCAGCGCGCGTCGACGCGACCTTGAGCGCGGCGATCTCGACCTCGATGCGGCCGCGGTCGTCGGCGGTCGTGTCGGCGCCGAGAGCGACCGCCTCGTCGAAGCGGCGGGCCAGCTTGTCGGCGAGGGCCTCGACGGCGACCGTCTGCGCGACGAGCTCGCCGAGCACGCGGTGCACGGTCGGGTCATCGGCGTAGCGGTCGACGCCGGCGAGGAACCACGCGTTCGGCCGGGCGAGCACGAGCTCGCGGGCCTTCTCGAGCGCCGCCTGCGCGCCCGCGAGGTAGACGTTCGCGAGCAGCAGCTGCACGCCGGGCGTCACGAGCGACGCGAAGGGCTCGTCGCGGTCGACGCCGATGACGTCGGCCTCCGTGATGCGCACATCCGTGAACCGGATCGAGCCGCTCGCCGAGGCGCGCTGGCCGAGGTGGTCCCAGTCGTCCGGGTGCTCGACGCCCGCGCGGCTGGACTCGAACGCGAACACGACGAGCTCGCCGTCGTAGCGGCCGCCCTCGGCGATCGCGCCCGAGATCACGACGTCGGTCGCGGCGGCGCCCGTCGCGAAGCGCTTGAGACCGTTCAGCAGGTAGCCGTCGCCGTCGGCGACGAACGAGAGGTCGGGGCTCACGGGGTTGAAGGCGTCGCTCCAGAACAGGTTCGCGGCGGCGGAGGCGCGGTACCAGCGCTCGCGGCCCTCCGGGTCGCCGTAGAACGCGACGCACGCCTGGTTGAGGTAGTGGTAGCCGAGGATCTGCCCGAGTGAGGCGTCGGCGCGCGACACCGTGCGGATGACGTCGAATGCCGTCTCCCAGTGGGCGCCGTGGCCGCCGTTGTCGGTCGGCACGACGAGGTTCGCGAGGCCGGATGCGCGCAGCACCTCGAGCGCCTCGCGCGGGTCGCCCGTGCGGTCGCGCTCGAGGGCGCCGGGCCGCAGCTCGTCGGCGACGCGCTCGGCCACCTCGCGCCAGTGCGCGAGCTCCTCGGCGGATGCGGTGCCCGACCAGGGCGTGCGGGCGAGTGCGGGTGGGCTGGTCGCGATGCTCATGGGTGGTGCTCTCGGGGTCGACGACGGGGTTGCCCCGTCATGCTCTCCGGTCACCGCGGGTGCCGTCGATGCGTGCCGCAACACGACGACACCGGGTGCAACATCCCGTAATCCCCGTCCATAGTTCCCGTTCCGCGTGTTCGCACCCGTTCCTTCGGGAACAAACACGCGGAACGGGAACTATGAGGGGTCAGGGGTGGCTCGCACGAGGGTTCCGCCGGGGAAGGCGGCGACGTAGTCGGTGCCGTTCTGGGGCTCCGAGGGTGGGAAGTCGGTCGAGAGGATGCCCGCGCCGGAGGCGAGCGCATCCGCGAGTCGGGCCGCGCTCGTGACGAGCTCCGCGTCGGCGCGCGTGCGCACGATGACGCCCTGCGCGGTGAGGGATGCCACGAGCGGGTCGGCGGGGTCGTCGACGATCGCGAAGCGCGCATCCGCCCCGCCCGTCTGGGAGGACGTGAAGAGACTGCGGCCCTCGAGTCCGGGGTGGCCGTCGAGGTAGACCTCGCGCACGTCTTCGTTGTTGCCGAAGTAGAGCAGCACGCGATCGCGCATGTCGCCGACCGTCGGCCACTCGCCGCCGTCGAGGTCGCCGGGCGCGAAGAGCCGCGAGCCGAGCGCGCCCGCGACGAGCTCGTCGAGCGCGTCCGCCGCATCCGCGTCGAACGCCCGCAGGCGCGGGTCGAGGAACATGTAGTCGGCCTTCACCTCGACCATGACGCTGATCGGCAGGTGGTCGGTGTTCCGCTCCGACCACAGCGCGATCTCCTCGAGCGCGAGGCCGAAGTCGGTCGCGGTGGCGCGGTTGGCGACGAGCGGCACGTGGCTCATCGTGAAGCCCGAGCCGTCCCAGCGGATGTCGAGCTCGAAGCTGCGGATGCCCGCGTCGAGCTGCTCGGTGAGGGTCGCGTGCTCGTACTGCAGCGCGGGCGCCTCGGCCGGCTCGACGAGGCGGATCACCTCGGTCTGCAGCCACGTCGGCTGCAGCACGTAGCTGTTGTGGGTGGCGATGACCTGCAGCTCGTCGAACGGAAGCGCGTCGAACTCGTGAGTGTCGCCGGATGCGGTGGACGTGGCATCCGCAGCACGCAGCTGCTCCATGCGCGAGGCCTGGTTCCGGGCCGACTCGTCGCCGAGGTAGAGGAAGTGCACGACGAGCCCGCCGAACGCGAGCACGACCACCCCGAGCACGATGCCGACGATCCGCAGCGTCTTCTTCACTCGACCCCCCCAGGTCTGCGGGCTCCGTCGCCCGCGGGTCCACCGTAGCGACAGCGGGCTCAGCCGGCCGCGAAGCTCTGCGTTCCGATCACGGCGAGCAGCTCGAGCTTCTCGGCGTCGGGCGTGCCGGGGAAGGCCGTGAACACGAGCAGCCGCTGCCCCGTGTCGGTGTCGAGCAGCGTCTGGCAGTCGAGCGTCAGCTCCCCGAGCTCCGGATGCGCGAAGCGCTTCGTGCGCGGATGCTTCGCGGCGACCTCGAGCTCGGCCCACCGCTCGGCGAACTCGGGGCTCGTCCCGAGCAGCGCCCGCACGACCTCCGCGGCCCGCGAGCGCTCGCCCGCACGAGCCGATGCCGCCCGCAGTTCGGCGACGAATACGCGCTCGTGCTCGGGGTGGTCGTCGGCGACGTAGACGTCACGCGAGGCGGGGTCGGCGAACCAGCGGTAGACGGTGAAGCGCTCGAGGCCCTCGCGGGTCTCCATGTCGCCGAGCAGCGCCTTCGCGGGCGCGGTCTGCGCGAGCGTCTCGCCGAGCTCGCTCACGACCTGGGCCGGGGTGTCGGCGAGGCGGTCGAGGATCCGCAGGAGGGCGGGCGCGACGTGCGTGCTGCCGGCGCCGCGCTCCGGGGCCGGGTGCCCCGCGAGGCGGAAGAGGTGGTCGCGCTCGTCGGTGCCGAGCCGCAGCGCGCGGGCGAGCGCGCCGAGCACTTGCGTCGAGGGCTGCGGGCCGCGCGCCTGCTCGAGGCGGTTGAGATAGTCGGTCGAGATGCCCGCGAGCTGCGCCACCTCCTCGCGGCGCAGTCCCGGCGTGCGGCGGCGCGGTCCGCGGGAGAGACCGACGTCCTCGGGGCGCAGCGCCTCGCGGCGGTGCCGCAGGAACTCGGCGAGCTGCTCACGATCCATGCCCGCCATCCTCTCCCCGCCGACGGGCGCGTGCCAGGGATCGCGGATCCCCCGATGAGCCGGGCCTGGTTGCCCGTGCGTGGCGCGCCGACGCTGGGTGGCATGAACGCATCCCGCATCACCCTCATCACGGGCGGCTCGCGCGGCATCGGCCGCTCCGCCGCGCTCGCTCTCGCCGACGCCGGCTCCGACGTCGTCATCACCTACCGCTCCGAGGCGGATGCCGCTGCCGCGGTCGTCGCGGACGTCGCCTCCCGCCGCCGCACGGCGGTCGCGCTGCAGCTCGACACGAGCGACCCCGACTCGTTCCCGACCTTCGCCGAGCGCCTGCGCGACGCGTTGCGCGAGACGTGGCACCGCGACGGATTCGACGCCCTCGTCAACAACGCGGGCTTCTCGGGCGCGACGACCCTCGGCACGATCGACCGGGCCACGATCGACGCGCTCGTCGCCGTGCACTTCACGGGCGTCGTGCTGCTCACGCAGGAGCTCACGCCCCTGCTCGTCGACGGCGGCGCCATCCTCAACGTCTCGACGGGCCTCACGCGCTTCATCGCGAACCCCACGGCATCTGTCTACTCGGCGATGAAGGGCGCGATCGAGGTGTGGACGAAGTACCTCGCGCAGGAGCTCGGGCCGCGCGGCATCCGCGTCAACGCGATCGCGCCGGGCGCGACGGCCACCGACTTCTCGGGCGGTGTCGTGCGCGACAACCCGCAGCTGCGAGCGGGGCTCGGGCAGACGGTCGCACTCGGACGCGTCGGCGAGCCCGACGACATCGGCGCGGCGGTCGCCGGCATCCTCGACCCGCGGATGTCGTGGGTCACGGGCCAGCGCATCGAGGCCTCGGGCGGGCAGCGACTCTAGGCGCTCGCGGATCCTCGCCGGGGGTGGACGGTGTCGGCGGACGGGAGCAGACTGCCCGGCATGACCGACACCGTCACCCCCGTCGACCCGCCCCAGCTCGTCACGAGCCCCGCCTTCGCGCAGGGCATGATCGTGCCGCCGGGTCCGCTGCTCTTCGTCGGAGGCCAGAACGGCATCGACGGCGAGGGAAAGCTGCTCAAGGGCCTGCGCGCCCAGACCGAGCAGGCGCTCCGCAACGTCAAGGCCGTGCTCGCCGAGGCGGGCACCGGGCCCGAGCACGTCGCGAAGCTCACGATCTACCTCACGACCGGCGTCGACCCGAACGACGCCTACGCCGCATCCGCCGCCGAGTGGACGACCCGCACGGCCGTCACCGTCATCGGCGTGCCGATGTCGCGTCCCGGCGTGCTCGTCGAGATCGAGGCGATCGCCGCGATCCCGGCCGCGTGAGACGCGCCGCCTAGAAGATCATCGGGCGGTCGTCGTCGCTGTCGCCCATGTCGAGGTCGACCACGACCGGCACGTGGTCGCTCGGACCGTCGCCCTTGCGCTCCTCGCGGTGGATGGATGCGTCGACGACGCGCTCGGCGAAGGCGTGCGAGCCGAGGATGAAGTCGATGCGCAGCCCCTCGTTGCGCGGGAAGCGCAGCTGCTTGTAGTCCCAGTAGGTGTAGCCCTCGGGACGGATGGGGCGCACGACGTCGGTGAGGCCGGCCGCCTCGAGCGCCGCGAACGCCTCGCGCTCGGGAGGCGAGATGTGCGTCGAGAGGCCCGGGATGAGCGACGGGTCGCCCACGTCGGACTCGAGCGGGGCGATGTTGAAGTCGCCCATGAGGGCGAGCGGGAGGTCGGGGTCGGCGGTGAGCCACTCGCGCACGTCGGCCGTGAGCGTCGCGAGCCAGTCGAGCTTGTAGGCGTAGTGCGGGTCGCCGAGCGCACGTCCGTTCGGCACGTAGAGGCTCCACAGGCGCACACCCTCGACCGTGGCGCCGATCGCGCGGGCCTCGATCGGCACATCCGGGCCCTCGTGCCCCTTGAGGAAGCCCGGCTGGCCGGGGAACCCGACCTCGACGTCTTCGATCGCGTGGCGCGCGGCGATCGCGACGCCGTTCCACTGGTTGAGGCCGTGCAGCACGACCTCGTAGCCGGCGTCCTGGAACGCCTCGAAGGGGAACTGCTCCTCCTTGCACTTGATCTCCTGGAACGCGACGACGTCGACGTCTTCGCGCAGCATCCAGTCGATCGCGCGGGCGTGACGGGTGCGGATCGAGTTGATGTTCCAGGTGGCGATGCGCATGCGCTCAACGGTAGCGCCCGCCGGTGTCGGTCAAACGCTGCAGCGTCAGCCCCCGCGCGGGTGTGATCTCTGCCGCGTGACGGTAAGCGCTACAGCGTTTGGGAACCGGATCGCGCTCTAGGCTGGAGGCCGTGACCGACGCCCGCACCCAGCTCATCGAGCACATCACGAACGAGGCCGTGTTCCACGGCGACTTCACGCTCACGAGCGGCAAGAAGGCCAGCTACTACATCGACCTGCGCAAGCTGAGCCTCGACCACCGCGTCGCGCCGCTCATCGGCCAGGTCATGGTCGACCTGCTCGAGCAGGTGCCGAACGTGGATGCCGTGGGCGGCCTCACGATGGGCGCCGACCCGATCGCGTCGGCCGTGCTGCACCAGGGTGCCGCGCGCGGTCTGACGTACGACGCGTTCGTCGTGCGCAAGGAGCCGAAGGACCACGGACGCGGCCGACAGGTCGAGGGCCCCGACCTTGCCGGCAAGCGCGTCGTCGTGCTCGAGGACACCTCCACGACCGGCGGCTCGCCCCTCAAGGCGATCGAGGCGCTCGAGAAGGTCGGCGCGGAGGTCGTGGCCGTCGCGGTCGTCGTCGACCGGGCCACCGAGGCGCAGGAGCGCATCGAGGCGGCCGGGTACCCGTATCTCGCCGCCATCCGTCTCTCCGACCTCGGACTCGAACCGCAGTAGTCTCATCCGGCCATGAACGACCGACCCCGCGACGACGCCGAGCAGTCCCCGAGCGACTGGCTCGCCGCCCAGTTCGGCGCCCCGGGCGACTCCGCGGACGCGCCGAGTGCGCCGCCCGTGCCGCCTGCCGCGTCGGTGCCTCCTGCGCCGCAGGGTTCGGTGCCGCCTGCGGGCTCGGTGCCGCCTGCGGGCTCGGTGCCGCCTGCGGGGCCCGCGGATGCCGCGTCGGGCTTCAACTGGAGCCTGCGTCCCGGCGCCTCGGCCGGTCCCGTGACGGGCGCCGGTGCCGGTGCGGGTGCGGGTGCCGGTGCGGGTGCGGGTGCTCCGGATGCGGCCGCGCCCGATCCCTTCGCGTCCGCCGAGCCGACGACCCCCCTCACGCCCGCGTGGCTGCCCGGTGCTGGTCCGGTGCTCCCCGATGAGCCACCGCGGTCGCGCCGCTCCGCACCCCCGACGCCGCCGGGCGTGACGCCGACGGCGAGCGTTCCGCCCACGGCACCGCCGCCCACGGCACCGCCGCCCACGGGAGCGCCGCAGACGGGAGCGCCGCAGACACCCGCCGGCACAGCCGGCCCGCAGCTGCCGCCGCCGTCTGTGGCGCCGGTGCCCCCGCCGACGTCTGCCGCGCCCGTTCCGCCCGCGTCCGCTGCGCCGGTGCCCCCGCCGACCTCGGCTGCACCGGTCCCCCCGCCGGTCTCGGCCGCCCCCGTGCCGCCGCCCGTGTCCGCTGCGCCAGTCGTGCCCCCCGCCCCCGTGCCGCCGCCCGCATCCGCCGCGCCCGTGCCGCCGCCGCTCGTCGAGCCGCCGGCACCCGAGGAGACGCCGACCGTCGCGTGGAGCCCGCCGACGTCGCCGCCTGCTTCGTCGTGGGACCAGCCCACGCAGGCGATGGCCGTGCCGACGCAGGCCACGCCCGCCCAGCCCGCGGTGCCGTTCCCCCAGCCGTCGATCCCGCCGCAGGCCGCGGCCGACCTCACGGCGACGGAGATGATGGGGTCGGCGTCGATGGCGCACGACTCCTCGACGACCTCGGCGCTCGAGGCGCTCTTCGGCGAGGAGAACTTCCGCGACTACACCGCCGAGCCCGCGCCCTCGGAGTCGCCCTTCGCGCGGCGCGAGGAGCCGGCCGCACCCGTCGACGCGGCGGCCGAGCGCGGCGAGATCAGCCGCACCCAGAAGATCCTGCTCGGCGTCGCGGGCGGACTCGTCGCGATCATCGCGCTTTTCGCCCTCTTCCTGCTCGGCACGACCCTCGGCGCGCTCGCCGAGCCGGCGCCGCAGCCGAGCGCGAGCGGATCGCCGAACCCCACGTCGAGCGCGAGCGTGCCGCCGCTCGCCGACGGACCCGTCGAGCCCGGCGTGTGGGCCTGGAACGAGCTCGCCGGCGGCGAGTGCCTCGACCCCTACGAGGGCGCGTGGGAGGCCGAGTTCACGGTCGTGGACTGCGCCGACCCGCACCCCGCGCAGCTCGCCTACCGCGGCACCGTGCCGCCCGCCGTCGAGGGCGCGCCCGACGAGGCCTACCCGGGCGCCGAGGCGCTCCTCGCCCAGGTGCAGGGGCTGTGCGCCGCCGCGGGCGTCGTCGACCTCTCGGTCGCGTGGCAGTTCACCGACCTGCAGGTCGAGGTGGCCTACCCGGCCACCGAGGAGCAGTGGGATGCGGGCGACCGCGGGTACTTCTGCTTCGTGAGCCGCGCATCCGGCGAGCCCCTCACGGGCTCTGTCGCCATCGCGCCCGCACCGCCCGCCGAGGGCTGAGCCACACCCGGAGCGCCGCCGAGGCCAGCGCAGCCGCTACGGCAGCAGCTCGTGCACGCCCGCGAGAGTCTCCGACGGGCGGAACGGGTAGCGCTCGATCTCGGCCTGATCGCTGATGCCCGTCAGCACGAGGATCGTGTGGAGGCCCGCCTCGATGCCCGCCACGACATCCGTGTCCATGCGGTCGCCGATCATCGCGGTCGTCTCGGAGTGCGCGTTGATCTTGTTCATCGCGGAGCGGAACATCATCGGGTTGGGCTTGCCGACGACGTAGGGGTCCTTGCCGGTCGCCTTCGTGATGAGCGCTGAGATCGCGCCCGTGGCGGGCAGCACGCCGTCGGACGACGGGCCCGTCGCATCCGGGTTCGTCGCGATGAAGCGCGCGCCGTTGTTGATGAGGCGGATGGCCTTCGTGATCGCCTCGAAGGAGTAGTTGCGGGTCTCGCCGACGACGACGTAGTCGGGCCGCGTCTCGGTCATGACGAAGCCGGCCTCGTGGAGGGCCGTCGTGAGCCCCGCCTCGCCGATGACGAAGGCCGAGCCGCCGGGGATCTGGCTCTTGCAGAACTCGGCCGTCGCGAGGGCCGAGGTCCAGATGCGCTCCTCGGGCACCTCGAGGCCGGATGCGCGCAGGCGCGCCGCGAGGTCGCGCGGCGTGAAGATCGAGTTGTTGGTGAGCACGAGGAACGGGGTGCCCGCCTCGACCCAGTGGTGGATGAGCTCGGGGGCGCCCGGGAGGGCCTGGTTCTCGTGCACGAGAACGCCGTCCATATCGGTGAGCCAGCACTCGATGTGGGGGCGGGCGTCGTGGCGTGGAGTCATGTGCCCAGCGTATCGACGGGCGCCGCCGCGATGACGGCGCCCGTCGCGGATCAGCCGATCAGCCGTTCAGCCGAAGAGCCGCTCGGATGCGATGCGCGCGCCCTCCGTGAGCGTCTCGAGCTTCGCCCACGCGATCTGCGGGTGCACGCGGCCGCCGAGGCCGCAGTCGGTCGACGCGATGACGTTCTCGGGGCCGACGAGCGCGGCGAAGGCCTCGATGCGGTCCGCCACGAGCTCGGGGTGCTCGACGACGTTGGTCGAGTGGCCGACGACGCCGGGGATGATCTTCTTGCCCGCGGGCAGCTCGACGTCGCGCCACAGCTTCCACTCGTGCTCGTGACGCGCGTTCGCCGCCTCGAACGAGTACGCGCCCGCGTCGACCGAGAGCATGAGGTCGATGATGTGACGGAACTCGAGGTCGGTCGTGTGGGGTCCGTGCCAGCTGCCCCAACAGAGGTGGTAGCGGATGCGATCCTGCGGCAGGTCGCGCAGCGCCCAGTTGAGCGCCTCGATGTTCTCGCGCGAGAACGCGCGGTAGTCCTCGATGCTCGGCTCGGGGTTGATCTGGTCCCAGTTCTCGGCGAGCGAGGGGTCGTCGATCTGCAGCACGAGGCCCGCCTCGATGATCGCGACGTACTCCTCGCGCAGCGCCTCGGCCCACGCCCACACGTAGTCCTTCTCGGTGGCGTAGTGCTGGTTGAGCACGCGCGCGGCCGAGCCGGGGGCGATGCTCGTGATGAAGCCCGTCTCGAGGCCGTTGGCGGCGAGTGCGGCTTGGAGGTTGGACACGTCGGCGGCGACGGCCTCCTGGCCGATGTAGCTGAGCGGTCCGGTGGCGCTCGGGAAGGGGGTGGCGACCCGACCCGTGGGGATCGTCTCGGCATCCGCGTAGGCCTCGGCGAAGGCGTGACGGTCGCGGCGGTCGGTGAACGAGGTGAGGCGGATGTGCCCCGGCTCGGAGTGCACGGGCGCCTGGTTGAACGCGTTCTCCTCGGTGAGCGAGAGGCCCGAGACGCGCTGGAACGAGTACGACCACCACGCGCCGTAGTCGACGGCGCTCGACATGGCCTTGCCGAACTCGCCGTCGCCGACGAGCGTGAGCCCGACCTCCTTCTGCCGCGCCACGAGCCCGCCGACGGCGTCGGCGACGAGCGCGTCGAACTCGGGCGTGCGCTGCAGGGTGAAGCCGTCGTCGGCGAAGGTGCGGGCCTGGTTGGCCGCGATGAGCTCGGGCGTGCGCGGGAGGCTGCCCGCGGTCGTGGTCTCGATGCGCCCTGTCATGAGCGACTCCTTTTCGTGTGCGGCTGACGCCGTGTCGGATGGGAATCGCAGGCGGTGCCCGGTTCGGTCCCGGACGCGAGGCTTCGCTTGATGCTCTGCGTGCCTCCATCCTGCGCCTCTTGCGGGATGCGGGGAACCTCGATGACGCAGTGCTACGCGGGCGAGGTGGCGGGCGACGCGGATGCGGCGGCCTCGGCGCGCAGGAACCGCGCCCCCGCGAGCCGCGTGCGCATGACGCCCACGGCATCCGGGTTCGCGTCGACGAGCAGGTAGCGCCGTCCGAGGGCGGATGCGACGGCGCCGGTCGTGCCGGACCCCGCGAAGAGGTCGAGCACGGCGTCGCCCGGCGCGCTCGACGCCTGCACGATGCGCCGCAGGATGCCCTCGGGCTTCTGCGTCGGGTAGCCGGTGCGCTCGGCGCCGCCGGTCGCGACGATCGTGTGCCACCACACGTCGGTCGGCAGCTTGCCGCGCTCGACCTTCTCGGGCGTCACGAGGCCGGGCGCCATGTAGGGCTCACGGTCGACGGTCTCGTTGTCGAAGTAGTACGCGGCCGGATCCTTGACGTAGACGAGGATCGTGTCGTGCTTGGCGGGCCAGCGCCGCTTGCTCTTGCCGCCGTAGTCGTAGGCCCAGATGAGCTCGTTGAGGAAGCAGTCGCGGCCGAAGAGGGCGTCGAGAGCCACCTTCGCGTAGTGCGCCTCGCGGTAGTCGAGATGCAGGTAGAGGGTGCCGCGCGCGTCGAGCAGCCGCCACGCCTCGGCGAGGCGCGGCTCGAGGAAGCCCCAGTAGTCCTCGAAGCGGTCGTCGTAGCCGTAGAGGGTGCGCGTGACGGTGCGGTAGCGCTCGCCGCCGTAGCCCGTGCGGTCGCCCTCCGGGTCGCGCACGGTCTGCACGGCACGGTGCCTCTGGGTGCGGCCCGTGTTGAACGGGGGGTCGAGGTAGACGAGGCGGAAGCTCTCATTCGGCAGCGTGCGGGCCACCTCGAGGTTGTCGCCGAGCACGACGGTGTCCGGGCTCGTGGCATCCCACGAACCCGGACCCCAGGTGTCGTCCGCGGCGGGCATGGGCCGAGATTAACAGCCCGGATGCCGAGGTCGCGTCAGGCGGTGACGATCGCCTCGAGTCGGTCGTAGCCCTCGCTCATGCCCGTCTCCATGCCGGAGGCGACCATGCCGTCCCGGGCCTGGAGGGTTGGGTAGACCGCGTGGCCGCGGAGGCGCGTGCGGCCGTCGCCGAGGTCCTCGAAGGTGAGCGACTCGATGCTCACGACGTCGGGGAAGCCGAGGAACTCGAACGTCTGCACGGCGTACTCGTTCTCGCGCACGGTGTGGAACGTGCCGCGGAAGCCGTACTCGTTGCCCTCGGGGTCGCGGTGCACGTAGTGCCACGTGCCGCCCGAGCGGAAGTCCCACTCCTTCATGTCGGCGACGTAGCCGTCGGGCCCCGACCACTGCGCGACGAGCGCGGGGTCGCGGTGGGCGGCGAACACCCTCGCGACGGGCGCGTCGAACTCGCGCTCGAAGTCGATGTACGGCAGGCCCTCGGGGGCCGTGACCGTCAGTGCGTTGCTCATGATTCCTTCTCCTCAGTGGCGCCGGGGGCGCCGTCGGCGGATGCGAGCAGGGCGTCGAGGCTGCGGAAGCGCCGCTCCGTCTCGAGGCGGTAGCGGTCGATCCATGCGGTGAGCCGCTCCAGTGCGGCGGGTTCGAGGTGCACGGGCCGACGCTGCGCGTCGCGCGTGCGCGTCACGAGCCCCGCCTGCTCGAGCACCTGGATGTGCTTCGACACGGCCTGAAGGCTGATGTCGAAGGGCTCCGCGAGCTCGTTGACCGTCGCCGCCCCGCGGCTGAGGCGCGCGATGATCGCCCGCCTCACGGGGTCGGCGAGGGCGAGGAACGCGCGATCGAGCCGTTGGTCGGCACCTGTCTCGTCATCCACTATTCAACTATATCATTGATCAACCGATCTGTTGAACAAGATAGGAGCGCGGATCGCATCCGTCAACCCTCGATTCGGGCAGACGGATGTCAGAGCTTGCCGAGACCCGCCTCGCGCGCCATCACGACGGCCTCGCCGCGGTCGTCGACGTGGAGCTTCGTGAAGATCATCGACACGTGGTTGCGCACGGTCTTGGGGGAGAGGAAGAGGATCTGCGCGATCTGCGGATTGGTGCGGCCCGCGGCGATGAGGTCGAGGATCTCGCGCTCGCGCGGCGTGAGCTGCGGGAAGGGCGTCGCGGATGCGGGGGCCGAGGCGCGCGCGAAGAACTCCGCGACGCGACCCGCGAGCGCCGCGCCGAAGATGACGCCGCCGCCCGCGACCGAGCGGATCGCCTGCGCGATGTCCTCCTGGCTCGCCGCCTTGAGCAGATAACCGCGCGCCCCGGCGCGCATGGCCTGCAGCACCGACTCGTCGTCCTCCGACATCGTGAGCACGATGATGCCCGCGCCCGGGTCGTCGGCCACGATGCGCCGCGTCGCCTCGACGCCGTCCATGACGGGCATCTGGATGTCCATGACGATGACGTCGGGCCCGTGCTCGCGGGCCGCCTCGACCGCCTCTGCGCCGTCGCCCGCCGCCGCGACGACCTCGAAGCCCGGGATCGAGCCGAGCAGCAGCTCGAGCCCGTCGCGGTAGATCGGGTGGTCGTCGACGAGCAGGATGCGGATGCGCGATTCCGACTCGGATGCCGCGGCTGAGCGCTCAGGCACGGGCTGCCTCCTTCAGGGCCCCGCGACGCGGGATCGTCGCGCGGATGGTGGTGCCGGCGCGGCCGCTCGAGACGACGAGCTCGCCGCCGAGCTCGGCCGCGCGCTCGCGCATCGAACGCAGGCCCACACCCGCGGGCGCGTTGCGCGGGATGCCGCCGCCGTCATCGACGATCTCGACGACGACCGACTGCTCGTTCTCGGAGACCGCGAGGCGCACGGTGCGTGCGGCCGCGTGGCGGCGGGCGTTGTTGACCGCCTCGCTCGCGATCCGGTACACGGCGACCTCGATCGCGGGCGGCGGCGTGCCCTCGAGCGCGTACCCGAGGCTCACGATGGGCCCCGTCTCGTCCCACGAGTCGCACACGCGCTCGAGCGCGGCGCGGAGGCCCAGGTCGTCGAGCGTCGGGGGGCGCAGGTCGTGCACGATCCGGCGGATGTCGCCCACGGCATCCGTCACCGTGCGCGAGGCGACCTCGAGGATGCGGTCGGCCTGCGCGGGGTCGTCGGCGGCCACGTTGCGGGCCGCGTCGATGCGCACCTTGACGGCCGCGAGGGCGGGGCCGAGGCCGTCGTGCACGTCGCGGCGCAGGCGGCTGCGCTCCTCCTCGCGCGCGAGCACGAGCTCCTCGCGGCTGCGCTGCAGCTCGACGTTGAGCACCGTGGCGCGCACGGCGGCGGCGGCCTGGCGCACGACATCCGCGAGCAGGCGCTCGTCGCGGCGCGAGAGGCGCGAGCGCCGCGGGGGTGCCATCTCGAGCTCGCCGATCGCCTCGCCGCGGTAGGTGAGCGGCAGGATCGTCGTCTCCGCCTGCGGCGTGCCATGGCTGGCCGAGAGCAGCGAGCCGTCGGGCTGGTCGACCCGCACGGCGACGAACGGCGACGCGAACGCGCGGGCGACGGAGCGCACGACGTGATCGAGCTGGTCGTCGGCGTCGTCCGAGTGCTCGAGGCTGTCGGCGAGACCGGCGACGACGCCGTACGGGTCACCGCGGCGCCCGTAGACGATGCGCGTGATCCACGCGAGCAGCGGCTCGCGCAGGGGCGCGGATGCGATGAGCACGATGATCGCGGCGACGAGCGCGACCGTGTTCTCGCCGAGCACACCGCCCACGACGGCGAGCAGCGCGACGTCGACGAGCACGACCGCGACGAGCAGCAGGCCGTAGAGGATCGTCCAGCCGATGACACGGTCGATGCTTTCGAGGCGGTAGCGCAGGATCGCGATCGCGACGGCGACGCACATGACCGCGACGGCGCCGACGAGCGCCATCTGCCACACCGCCCACGGCGCCACGAACGGCACCCCGACGAGCACGATCACGAGCAGCACGCCCGCCCAGGCGATCCACCGCAGCTGACGGCGCAGCTCCTCGCCGGCGCCGAAGCGCCGTCCGATGAGCACGAGCACACCGAGCACGGGGGCCGTGAACATGCACACGTCGAGCACGCGATCGATCGCGATCCAGGTGTCGAGGTCGAGCGGGAGGCCCCAGCCCGGGCGGAACCACGGGCGGATGTCGGGGTCGGCTCCGCCGTAGGTGGCGGCGAGCACCTCCCATGGCTTGAGCACGTTGCCGAGGAGCGGGAGCACTCCGGCGACGATCGCGACCGATCCCACCGCTCGGAGGGGGCGGCTGCGGGGCAGGCGGCCGTCGGGGAAGAGCACGAGCACGAGCGGTACGGCGACGATCGTCGAGTCGAAGAGCCGCTGGTTCACGAAGAGCGCGGCCTCGGCGAGCGGCGCATCCGTCCACAGGCGCGCAGCGATGCCCACCCACGCGGATGCGAGCGCGCCGACCGAGCCGAGCACGCCGAAGCCGAGCAGCACGATCGCGATCGGATGCCACGCGACCCGCATGAGCAGCACGGCGCCGGTGATCGCCATGGCGAGGTGCGAGAGGCCGGTCCACCCGGGCGCGACAGGACCCACCTCGCCCGCGTCGGCGAGCACGAGGTCGAGGGCGATGCCCCCCGCGACGCACGCGATCGAGACGACGAGCCCGACGGCGCCCGTGAGGCGGGCGGCGGCGCGGGCGGTCATGCGGTCCATCGTGGCAGAGGGGTGTCCCACGAGACCCGCGACGAACGTCCCATTTCACCCGGGACACGACTCGTGAGACGTCGTGATGAGGGCCCTTCGCACCTGGGACGGGTGCTCGGGAGTCTCGGAGGGCCGGAGAGACCGGCTCCCCTGACTCGAGGAACCCATCATGACCACCACCACTACAGCGACGCCGCTCCCCGAGCGCGCGTCCGCGACCCCCGCATCCGGTGCGGCGGGCCTCGTCCGCGCCCTCGGCGCCGGCTCGGCCCTGCTCGTCGCCGCCCACCTCGTCATCGCGATCATGTACGTGCCGCGCTGGCCCGAGAACCTCGCCCTCGTCTCCTGGTCGGCCGTCGCCGTGCCGCTCGCGCTGCTCGCGATCGGCGTCGCGATGTGGCTCACGGGGGCGGCGTCGCGCCTGCTGCTCGCCGTGCAGCTCGTCGGCGCGCTCGCCATGACGGTCGTCTACGTGCTGGGCGCCGCCACGAACGACCGGATCTTCGCCGAGGATCTCGAGATGTGGGTGTCGATCGCGGCGCTCACGGGTCAGTACCTCGCGGCTCTCGGCGTGCTCGCGCGCGGCGCGTGGCGCGGCGTGCAGCGCGTGCTCCCCGTGCTCGGCGCCAGCTGGGCGACCGTCGTGCTGCCCGTCGCCGTCGCCTTCAGCGACTTCGAGGCCACCTGGTGGCCCTTCATCGTGTACGTGTGCGCGGGGCTCATCGTCAACGGCGTGGCGCTCGCGATCCGTCCCTCGGGCGGCGCGGAGGCGGCCCGATGACCCGTGGGATGCGCCGCGCGGCGCTCACGGGTGTGCTCGTCGCGGCGATCGCGGCGGCCCCGGCGACGGCGGCCCGCGCCCTCGATGAGGTGCCGGAGGTCCAGCCCGAGGTGACGGTCGTGGCGGATGCCGCGCTCGCCGAGGGCGACGACGACATGACGCCCCCCGTCATCACCGTCGGCGGCCTCGACACCTCGTGGGTGTACGAGCTCGGGGCCGAGTTCGCCCTCGAGTACACATGCACCGACCCCGAGTCGGGCATCGTGAGCTGCACCGAGGCCGACGGCCACCTGTCGGGCGACATCGTGCGCCTCTCGGTCGACGGACTCAACGTCTTCACCGTGACGGGCGTCAACGGCGCCGGCATCAGCTGGTCGGGCACCCTCCACGTGTGGGCGCAGATCCCCGAGCTCGTCTCGGTGCGCGCCATCTACGACCCGCACCGTCAGAGCCTCAACGGCTGGTTCGACGCCCCCATCTACGGCACCATCCGCGCGTGGCGTGACGACGAGCTCGCGATCCGCGACATCCACTACCGCGTCGACGGCGGCGAGTGGATCGTGACGAGCGGCTCGGAGGTGGCGGTGCCGTTCACCACCGAGGGCCGCTACCTGCTCGAGTACCTCGCGTTCGACGCCGACATGGGCTTCTCGACCCTCATCCGCCGCTGGATCGCGCTCGACTTCACGGCGCCCGCGATCTGGTACCCCGAGGGCATCGACGGAGGCGAGTTCCCCCGCGGGTACGAGCAGGCGCTGTGGGCGTCGTGCGAGGACCTGCTCTCGGGCGTCTACACGTGCGCGTTCGACGAGGGCGAGTGGCTGCCGACCGACGTGCCCGGCGAGCACACCGTGACCGCGCGCGGCACCGACGACGCGGGCAACGAGGTCGTGCGCGTGCTGCGGTACACGGTGCTCGGCGCCGAGGGCGAGGAGCCCGGCGACGACGAGCAGCCCGGCGGCGAGCAGCCCGGCGACGGCGGCGGTGTTTCGGGCGGGGTGTCCGGCCAACCCGCGCGCCCCGCGACCGGTGCGGGCGTGCTCGCCTCGACCGGAGTCGACTCCGGCGTCTGGATGCTCCTCATCGGCGGGCTCGCGCTCGTCGGCCTCGGCGCGGGCGCCACGATCCTCACCCGCCGGACCCGGCTGTCCTCCTGATACCGGCGGCGTGAGCGGGGGGAGGCGGTGTGGAGGCCGCCTCCCCCCACCCTTTTCTGCGGGCCGGATCTGCGTGCGGGACGATGGATGCGTGGAGTCACCCGTGGACGATGAGCGCGATCGCACCGACCGCACCGACCGCGCCCCCATCGGCGTCGGCCCGTGGCCGGGCGGCCGCGCGGCCTGGCCCGACGACCCTCGCTACGACCCCGAGCTGCTCGAGGGCGGCGACGCCCGCAATGTCGTCGACCGCTACCGCTACTGGCGCCTCGAGGCGATCGTCGCCGACCTCGACGCGCGGCGGCATCCGTTCCACGTCGCGATCGAGAACTGGCAGCACGATCTCAACATCGGGTCGATCGTGCGGAGTGCCAACGCGTTCGGCGCGGAAGCGGTGCACATCGTCGGGCGCCGCCGCTGGAACCGCCGCGGGGCGATGGTGACCGACCGCTACCAGCACGTGCTGCAGCATCCGACGGTCGACGATCTCGTCGCGTGGGCGCGCGAGCGCGGGCTGCCCCTCGTGGCGGTCGACAACACCGAGGGTGCCGTGCCGGTCGACGCGTTCGCCCTGCCGGAGCGCTGCGTGCTGCTCTTCGGGCAGGAGGGGCCGGGGCTCACGGATGCCGCGCTCGCCGCCGCCGACGCGCACGTCGAGATCCGGCAGTTCGGCTCGACGCGGTCGATCAACGCGGCCGCCGCCGCGGCGATCGTCATGCACGAGTGGGTGCGGCAGAACGCCGTCTGACGCCTACCCGCTGGTCGAGTGGCGTGCGGGCGCCTACCCGCTGGTTGAGTAGCGTGCGTGCGCCTTCACCGCTGGTTGAGTAGCCCGCGCAGCGGGCGTGTCGAAACCAGCCCGCGCCTCACCCCGCCAGCAGGCTCGCCTCGAGGTCGCGCAGCGTGCGGAAGTGCGTCATCCGCGTGACCCCGACACCTGCGATGACGAGCGCGCCGACCGTCCAGGCGCCGAGCACAAGCGCATCCGTGAGGGTGCGCGCGATGTCGCCGTCGTACATGAATTGCCGCACCGCATCCACGGCGAAGCCCATCGGCAGCACGTGGTGGAGCGCCGCGAGCGGCTCGGGCAGCGTCTGCCACGGGAAGGTGCCGCCGGCCGTCACGAGCTGCAGCACCATGAGCACGAGCCCGAGGAACTGCCCCGTCGACCCGAGCCACACGTTGAGCGCGAGCACGATCGCCGCGAAGCACAGCGACGCGAGCACGAGCGTGCCGAGCACCGCCCACGGCATCGCCATCGAGAACCCGAGCACGACGTTCAGCACGAGGAACAGCGCCCCCATCTGCAGCGCCCCGAACAGCCCCGGCGTGAGCCAGCCCGCGAGCGTGACCTTGACGGGCGAATGCAGCGCCGTGATCGCCCGAGGCGACACGGGCTTCACGATGAGGAAGAGCGCGTACATGCCGATCCACGCGGCGAGCGCCGCGAAGAACGGGGCGAGGCCCGCGCCGTAGCTGTCGGCCGCGGCGACGTTCGAGGTCTCGAGCGCGACGGGGTCGGCGATCGCGGCGGCCTGCGCGGCGCGGAGGGTGGCATCCGGGTCGGGGATCTGCGCGAGCCCCTCGCTCAGGCCGTCGCGCAGGGTGGCGGCGCCCTCGTCGAGGCGGGTCACGCCGTCGGCGAGCGACGCGGCACCGGATGCGGCGGTCGCGGCCCCGGCGGACAGCTGCCGAGCGCCGTCGGCGAGCCGGTCGATGCTGCCGACGGTCGACTGCACACGGGCGTCGACCGCGTCGACGGCGGTCGAGATCGGCGCGAGCCTCTCGAGCACGGCGTCGATCTGCTCCTGCGTGAGCCCCTGCTCGACGAGCGCCTCCGTGAGCGCGGCCCGCGTCTCGGGCAGGGCGTTCCGCACGCGCGTCGCGGCATCCGCGACCCGGTCGGCCGTCGCAGCGAGCTGCGTGTTGCCGTCGGCCACCTGCGCGGCACCCGCTGCGAGCTGGGCCGTGCCGTCGGCGAGACGCCGGGCGCCGTCGGATGCCGTGGCGGCCCCGTCGGCGAGCGCGGCGGCGCCGTCGGCCGCATCCGCCATGCCCGAGCGGATGTCGGCGATGCCGTCGAGCAGCTGCTGCGCCGCCTCCTCGACCACCTGACGCGCGATCGTCTGCAGCATCGTCGTGGCCGCGGTCTTGCCGATCGTCGACGCGAGGTAGGAGCCGGCGTCGTTCGTCGTGAGCTCGAGGCGCGCCTGCCGCGGGTCGTCGCTCGCGACCGAGAGCAGCGCATCCGTGAAGTCGGCGGGGATCGTGAGGGTGAAGTCGTAGCGCGAGGCCTCGAGCCCCTCCGCGGCCTCCTCGGCCGACACCTCGTGCCAGTCGAACGTGCCCGAGTCGAGCAGGCGCTCGGCGACCTCCGTACCCAGGTCCACGTGCTCGCGGTCGCGCTCGCCGCCCTCGTCGTCGACGACGAGGGCGACCGGCACCCGGTCGAGGTTCGCGTACGGGTCCTGGTTGGCCCACAGGTAGAGCCCGCCGTAGAGGATCGGGATGATGCACAGCGCCGCGAGGGCGAGGATCGCCATCGGGGTGGCGGTGAGGCGGCGCAGCTCCGCCTGGATCATGGCGCGGATCTTCACTCGGCGCTCCAGGGTTCGAGGGCCGCGAGGGCGGGGCGGCCGATGATCGCGAGCACCGCGACGCCGCGTTCGGCGACCGCCGCGAGGTGGGCGCGCCACGCCGACGGCTCGCCGCCGTGGCGGTCGGGCGCCACGACCACGAGCCCCGTCACGCCGGGGCGCAGGAGGGCGAGCTCGGTGAGCACCCGGATGCGCGTCGCGGGGGCGAGGTCGCCCATGCGCGTGCGCGCGTCGGCGGATGCGCCGAGCTGCTCGAGCGTGCGGGCGGCGGCGCGACGGGAGGGGAAGCGGCCCGCGAACATGAGCTCCTCGGCGACGACGGATGCGAGCGTCACGCCGGGCGGCGGCTCGCTCACGCGGGGCGCATCGACGAGAGCGATCTCGCGGCGCAGGCGGCGCGCATCCGCCTCGCCGTCGATGCGCACCTCGCCGCGGTCGGGGCGCATCCGTCCGCTCCCCAGGAGGCCGAGCACCGTGGGGCGCTCGCTCGTCTCGGCCTCGACGAGGGTGAGCTCGCCGCTCGCGAACGCGAGCGTCGTCGGCGGGAGCGCGTGGCCCTTCGCGGCACCCGCGAGCTCGACCCTCACGAGTGCAGCTCCGGCGTCGTGGCGATGAGCTCGCGCGCGGATGCGGCGTCGAAGCCGAGGATGCCGAGCACCGAGAGCGCCACGAGGCGCTCGCCCGTCGCGGCGTCCATCGGCGAGCGGGTGGCCTCGTCGAGCACCGAGAGCACGGAGCCCTCGACGAGGCGCGCGAGCGTGGGCGCGTCGATGTCGTCGCGCACACGGCCCGTCTGCTCGCCGACCGTCACGGCGTGGCGCACGCGGTCGCGCAGCGGCTGGAGCGCGAACGCGAGCTCGTGCTGGAAGGGGCCGCGCAGCGCGAACTGCGCCATGACGCGCACCGATTCGACCTGACGCCACAGAGTCACGCCGATGAGGGCGAGCAGCGTGGGCGGGTCGGGGTGCTCGATGCGCTCGACCGCGGCGAGCACGGTGCTCACGCGGTGGGCGAGGAGCGAGCGGATGAGGTCGTCGCGCGTCGCGAAGTGGCCGTAGACGGCGCGGCGGCTGAGGCCGGCGGCGCCCGCGATGGCGTCGAGGGATGCGTCGGGGTCACGGTTGAGCACGGTGCCCGCGGCCGCGAGGAGCGCGAGACGGTTCTGCTCGGCGTCGCGGCGGCGGCCGCGCTGGACCCCGGCGTCTGCGTCTACGAACGTGTTCACGTCGCGATAGTACGCCCGAACCTGCACACGCGTGTGCAACTTACACCGCCCTCCCAGCATCCGTCGTCCGCGAAAGTACGTACTTTGCGGCGGAATCGGGCCTCGAGGGGCGAAAAGTGCGTACTCTCGCGGACCTCACGCACTCAGGCGGGGTGGATAGGCTGGGGTGTAATCCCCAACGACCCCAAGGGAGAAGAGCTATGCCCGCGATCGTGCTCATCGGCGCCCAGTGGGGCGATGAAGGCAAGGGCAAGGCGACCGACCTGCTCGGCGACCGGGTCGACTACGTCGTCAAGTTCAACGGCGGCAACAACGCCGGCCACACCGTCGTCGTGGGCGACCAGAAGTACGCCCTGCACCTGCTGCCGTCCGGCATCCTGAGCCCCGGCGTCGTGCCCGTCATCGCCAACGGCGTCGTCGTCGACATCGAGGTGCTCTTCAGCGAGCTCGAGGCGCTCAGCGCCCGCGGTGTCGACGTGTCGAAGCTGCTCGTCTCCGCCAACGCCCACGTGATCACGCAGTACCACCGCACGATCGACAAGGTCACCGAGCGCTTCCTCGGCAAGCGTCAGATCGGCACCACCGGCCGCGGCATCGGCCCCGCGTACGCCGACAAGATCAACCGCGTCGGCATCCGGATGCAGGACCTCTTCGACGAGAACATCCTGCGTCAGAAGGTCGAGGGCGCCCTCGACGTCAAGAACCACCTGCTGCTCAAGGTCTACAACCGCCGCGCGATCTCGGCCGACGAGGTCGTCGACGACCTGCTGTCGTACGTCGAGCGGTTGCGCCCGATGGTCGCCGACACCGCGCTCGAGCTCAACCGCGCGCTCGACGCCGGCAAGACCGTGCTCTTCGAGGGCGGCCAGGCGACGATGCTCGACGTCGACCACGGTACCTACCCCTTCGTGACCTCGTCGAACGCCACCTCGGGCGGCGCCGCGACCGGCTCGGGCGTCGCACCCAACCGCTTCGACCGCGTCATCGCGGTCGTGAAGGCGTACACGACGCGCGTCGGCGCGGGCCCGTTCCCGACCGAGCTCTTCGACGAGTCCGGCGAGTTCCTGCGCTCCGCGGGCTTCGAGTTCGGCACGACGACGGGCCGCCCCCGCCGCACCGGCTGGTACGACGCCCCCATCGCCCGCTATGCGGCGCGCATCAACGGCGTCACCGACTTCGTGCTCACGAAGCTCGACGTGCTCACGGGCCTCGAGCGCATTCCCGTCTGCGTCGCCTACGACGTCGACGGCACGCGCTTCGACGAGGTGCCCGTCAACCAGTCGGACTTCCACCACGCGAAGCCCATCTACGAGGAGCTGCCCGGCTGGTCGGAGGACATCACCGGCGCCCGCAGCTTCTCAGACCTGCCGAAGGCGGCGCAGGACTACGTGCTCGCGCTCGAGCAGATGTCGGGCTCGCGCATGTCGGCGATCGGCGTCGGCCCCGGCCGCGACGCGATCGTCGTGCGCCACGACCTGTTGTAGGGGCGTCGGGGCGGCTACGGTTCCCTGCATGACGCAACTCGTGCGCCGCCGCGTCGTCGTCACGGGCGTCGTGCAGGGCGTCGGCTTCCGTTGGGCCGCCGCGGCCGAGGCGGAGCGTCTCGGTGTCGCCGGGTTCGTACGCAATCTCCCCGACGGCACGGTCGAGGCCGAGGTCGAGGGTTCCGCGGATGCTGTGGAGCGGATGCTCGAGTGGCTCGCGCAGGGTCCCCCCGCCGCATCCGTGTCGCGGTGCGACGTGACGGAGGTCGCAGCGGCGGGGGAGCGCGGCTTCCGCATCCGCGGCACTTCCGTTGGTTGAGTAGCGCCGCGCGCGGAGCGCACGACGCGTATCGAAACCCTCGCACCGACGTATCAAGAGCGGGCCATGGATGCGATCCCTCCGCACGTCATCCGTCCGTCGGGTTTCGATACGCCGTGCGTCACGCCCTCCGGGCGCGGCGCGCGGCACTCAACCAGCGGGAACCGTCGGCGACGCATCCCAGCGGCGAGCCGCGACCCCTACCGCTCCGGGAGGTGGAGGCGGGCGAGGAAGCGGTCGGCGCCGCGGGGGGCGCCGCGGCGGTCGAGGCGGGAGACGAGCACCATCGTGAGGGTCGCGAGCGGCACCGTCCACGCGGCGGGCTGCTCGACGAGGGCGCTCGCGACGCCCGCATCCCGCAGGAGCGGCCCGAGCAGGATGGCGGTTCCGCACGCGACGGCACCCGCGAGCATCCCGGCGACGGCGCCGCGTGCCGTGAGCCCGCGCCACCAGATGCCGAGCAGCAGGGCGGGGCACAGCGTCGAGGCGGTGAACGCGAACACGAGGCCGACCGACCCCGCGAGCCCCGCCGACTCGGTGACGGCGGCGATGACGAGCGGCGCGATGACCGACAGCACGGCGGCGATGCGGAAGCCGCGCACCGAGCCCGCGAAGAGCTCCTGGCTCACGACGCCCGCGAGCGACACGACGAGCCCCGACGACGTGGAGAGGAACGCCCCGAACGCGCCCGCGATGACGAGCGCCGTCACGGCCTCGGCCCACGGCGACGGCAGCGTCGCCCCGGGCAGCAGCAGGAGGAGGGCGTCGGGGTCGCCGGATGCGAGCTCCGGCAGGAAGACCCGCCCGAGCATGCCGATCGCGATGGGGAAGATGTAGAACGCCGACAGCAGGCACAGCACGATGAGCGTCGTGCGCCGCGCCGCCGGCCCGTCGGGGTTCGTGTAGAACCGCACGAGCACGTGGGGTAGCCCGAGGGTGCCGAGCAGGAGCGCGACGAGGAGCGAGACCGCGCGGTACACCGTGTCGGGGTCGGCGACCGCGAACGGCGGGAACGCCTCCGCGATCGCGGCTCCCGCATCCGGCGCCGCCCCCGGCTGCAGCAGCAGCAGGAACACGACGGGCGCTGCGACGGCCGTGAGCTTGAGCCAGTACTGGAACGCCTGCACGAACGTGATCGACCGCATGCCGCCCGCCGCGACGACGATGCCCACGATGAGCGCGACCCCGACCGCGCCCATCCAGCGCGGCAGCCCCGTCGTGATGCCGACCGTGAGGGCCGCGCCCTGCAGCTGCGGCACGATGTAGAGCCACCCGATGAGGATGACGAGCACGGATGTCACGCGCCGCACCCCGCGCGACTCCAGTCGCGCCTCGGTGAAGTCGGGCACCGTGTAGGCACCCGAGCGCCGCAGCGGCGCCGCGACGAACAGCAGCAGCATGAGGTAGCCGGCCGTGTAGCCGATGGGGAACCACAGGGCCCGCTCCCCCTGCAGCAGGATGAGTCCGGCGATGCCGAGCACGCTCGCGGCCGAGAGGTACTCGCCGCCGATCGCCGACGCGTTGAGCCACGGCCGCACGGTGCGCGACGCGACGTAGAAGTCGCTCGTCGTGCGCGAGACCCGCACGCCGAAGAACCCGATGAGCACCGTCGCGACGGTCACGAGCGCGATCGACGCGTAGCCGAGGGCGGGCGTCATGCGTCGTCCGCGAGCGAGCGGTAGCGCGCCTCGTTGCGGGTGGCGGTGCGCACGTAGAGCGCCGCGACGGCGATGAGCACGGGGAAGAGCCCCGCCCCGAGCACGATCCACGACACGGGCACCCCACCCACGTCGACCGTGTCGAGCCCCGGCACGAGGGCGAACACGAGCGGCACGGCGATGAGCACGACGACGAACGCGATCGCGCACACGATGCCGAGCCGCAGCTGCGAGCGGATGAGCGAGCGGATGTAGAGCCCGGCCGGGTCGGCGGCCGTCGCCCCCGCGGGCGGTCGGCTCCCCGCCTCGTCGTAGCGCGGCGCCGTGATGCGCACGCGCGGGGGCGGCACGCGCGGTGGCGGCACCTGCGCCGGCGGCACCCGCGCGGGCGGGGTCTCCGGGGTCTCGCTCATCCGCGAGCCCGCAGCCGGCGGGCGTCGAGCGCCTCGCGGAGGGCGGGGTGCAGGCGCCGCGAGACGGGCAGCTCGACCTGGCCGATCGTGACGGTCGCGTGGCCCGGTCCGCCGCGCAGGCGCGTGACGTGGTCGAGCTGCACGAGGTAGGAGCGGTGCACGCGCAGGAACCCGGCCTCGGCCCATTGGCGCTCGAGGTCGGAGAGCGGGATGCGCACGAGGTAGCTCGACTCGTCGGTGTGGAGGCGCGCGTAGTCGCCCTGCGCCTGCACGTAGCGCACGTCGTCGCGGCGGATCATGCGCGTCGTGCCGCCGAGCGTGACGGCGACGAGCTCGGGGCGCGGCACGGGTCCCGTCGCGGGCCCCGCCCGCATCCCGTCGATGACGCGGTCGAGCGTGCGCTCGAGCCTTTCGAGCCGCACGGGCTTGAGCAGGTAGTCGACGGCGGCGAACTCGAAGGCCTCGAGCGCCTGATCCTCGTCGGCCGTGACGAAGACGAGTGCGGGCCGGTGCTCGAAGCGGCCGAGGGCGCGCGCGAGGTCGAAGCCCGAGAGGCCGGGCATGTGGATGTCGAGGAACGCCGCGTCGACGGTGCGCTCGGAGAGCAGCCGCACGGCCTCCGCCCCGGAGGAGGCGCGGTGGATGGCGGCGACGCGCGGGTCCTGCCCGAGCAGGTAGGCGAGCTCGTCGAGCGCGGGCGGCTCGTCGTCGGCGATGAGCACGCTGATGCCGGCGCGGGTCTCGGTCATCCGGCGAGTCTCCCTTCGCTCGCGTGAAGCGGCTGCGACTTGGGCACGCGCATCGTCACGAGGGTGCCGGCGCCGACGTTCGTCTCGACGACGAGCCCGAAGTCGTCGCCGTACACCTGGCGCAGGCGCGTGTCGACGTTGCGCAGGCCGACGTGCTCGCCGCCCGCGCGGCCCGCGAGCACCTCGCGGGCGAGCTCGGGGTCGATGCCGACGCCGTCGTCCTCGACGGTGATGAGCGCGCACGCCCCGGCATCCGTCGCCGTGATCGTGACGCGCCCGCCGCGCTCGGTCGACTCGAGCCCGTGCCGCACGGCGTTCTCGACGAGCGGCTGCACGGAGAGGAACGGGATGACCGTCGCGAGCAGCTCCGGCGCGATCTGAAGCGTCACGTCGAGCCGGTCGCCGAAGCGCGCGCGCTCGAGCCGCAGGTAGCCGTCGACGCTGCGCAGCTCTTCGGCGACGGTCGTGAAGTCGCCGTTGCGCCGGAACGAGTAGCGCGTGAAGTCGGCGAACTCGAGCACGAGCTCGCGCGCCTTCGCGGGGTCGGTATGGATGAACGACGCGATCGCGGTGAGCGCGTTGTAGATGAAGTGCGGGCTGATCTGCGCGCGCAGCGCCTTCACCTCGGCCTCCGCGAGCGCGGCGCGGGATGCGTCGAGCTCGGCGAGCTCGAGCTGCGTCGACACCCAGCGCGCCGCCTCGCCCGTCGCCCGCACGAGGCCGGGCCGCGCGGAGCGGGCGAACGCGACAAGCGTGCCCGCCCGCACGCCGGTCACGAGGATGGGCGCCGACACCGCGTCGACCGCCTCGCGACCCTGGCCCAGGATGGCGCGGTGCAGCTGCGGCTTGGCCCCCGAGCGCGTCGCGATCGCGCGCGCCGCGGCCTCCCGGTAGGCCTCCGCGCCGTCGACCGAGAGCACCCCGTCGACGCCCGCGATCGCGAGCCCCTCGCAGTCGAGCATCGCCCGCAGGTCGCGTGCCGCGCGCACCGTGTCGCCCTTCTCGAGGCCCGCCCGCAGGTGCTCGGCGGCGCGCGTCGCGAGGTGCAGCGTCGTGAACCGGGCGCGCTCCGCCTCGGTGCCGAGCTCGCCGTGGCCGCGGGCGAGCCGGCGCGCGATCAGGTACCCCGCAAGCGCCAGCAGCGCGACGGCTGCTGCGATCGCGAGGCCGCTCAACAGCGACTCGGCCATGCAGGCCAGGCTAACCGCTCGCTCGTCGTGGGCACAGTGCCGCTCGTCGCACGCTGACCGCCGCCCGGCGACGACGAGCGGCACGACGGCGACGTCGGGGGGAGGAGGTTCCAGAGTGATGCGCAACCGACAATGGGCGCGCGACGATGCGTGCCCGGGATGAGGAGAGATGATGGGCGACGAAGCCCCCACCTCGGTCGCGCAGACGGAAGCCGACTTCGTCGGCATCCAGGGCTCCCCCGAATTCAAGGAGCTCAAGAAGCGCCACCGTGCGTTCGTTTTCCCCGTGCTGGCCCTAGCCCTCGTGTGGTACTTCGCATACGTGCTCCTGGCCGGCTACGCCCCCGACTTCATGGCGACCCCCGTGTTCGGGCTCGTCAACGTGGGGCTCCTGATCGGACTCGGGCAGGTCGCCACGACCTTCATCGTGACGATGCTCTACGTCTGGTACGCCAACAAGAAGCTCGACCCGATCGCGGAGCAGATCCGCGATGAAGCCGCCCAGGGAGGTGCGCGCCGATGACCCCCACCGCTGTGCTCGAGACGTCCACCTCGCCGGGTGAGCCGCTGCTCAACATCGCCATCTTCGGCGCGTTCGTGCTCGTGACGATGATCATCGTGTTCCGCGCGAGCAGGAACAACAAGACCGCCGCCGACTACTACGCCGCCGGTCGCTCCTTCTCGGGCCCGCAGAACGGCACGGCCATCGCGGGCGACTACCTGTCGGCCGCGTCGTTCCTCGGCATCTGCGGCGCGATCGCGATCAACGGCTACGACGGGTTCCTCTACTCGATCGGCTTCCTCGTGGCGTGGCTCGTCGCACTCCTGCTCGTCGCCGAGCTCCTGCGCAACACGGGCCGCTTCACGATGGCCGACGTGCTGTCGTTCCGCCTCAAGCAGCGCCCCGTGCGCATCGCGGCGGCGACGACGACCCTCGTCGTGTGCTTCTTCTACCTGCTCGCGCAGATGGCGGGCGCGGGCGGCCTCGTCTCGCTGCTGCTCGGCATCCCCGACAAGGTGGGCCAGGGCATCGTGATCGCCGTCGTCGGTGCGCTCATGATCATCTACGTGCTCGTCGGGGGCATGAAGGGCACGACGTGGGTGCAGATCATCAAGGCGTTCCTGCTCATCGTGGGTGCGGGCGTCATGACGATCTGGGTGCTCGCGATCAACGGCTTCAACCTCTCGACGCTGCTCGAGAACGCCGTCGCCACGGCCGGCAGCGCCGACATCCTCGCTCCCGGCAAGCAGTACGGCCTGAGCGACATCACGCGCCTCGACTTCCTCTCGCTCGGCCTCGCGCTCGTGCTCGGCACGGCGGCACTGCCGCACGTGCTCATGCGCTTCTACACGGTGCCGACCGCGAAGGAGGCCCGACGCAGCGTCGTGTGGGCCATCTGGCTCATCGGCATCTTCTACGTGTTCACGCTCGTGCTCGGCTACGGCGCCGCCGCCCTCATCGGTGCGGAGACGATCAAGGCCGCACCGGGCGGCGCGAACTCGGCGGCGCCGCTGCTCGCGTTCGAGCTCGGCGGACCGTTCCTGCTCGGCCTCATCTCGGCCATCGCCTTCGCGACGATCCTCGCGGTCGTCGCGGGCCTCACGATCACGGCCGCGGCATCCTTCGCGCATGACATCTACGCGAGCGTGTTCAAGAAGGGCAAGTCGGATGCCACGGACGAGGTCAAGGTCGCGCGCCGCACGGTCGTGATCATCGGCATCGTCGCGATCCTCGGCGGCATCGCCGCGAACGGTCAGAACGTCGCGTTCCTCGTGGCGCTCGCCTTCGCGGTCGCGGCATCCGCGAACCTGCCGACGATCGTGTACTCGCTGTTCTGGAAGCGCTTCAACACGGCGGGCGCCCTGTGGTCGATGTACGTCGGCCTCGGCTCGGCCATCCTGCTCATCGCGTTCTCGCCGGTCGTCTCCGGCTCACCGACGTCGATGATCCCGGGTGCGGACTTCGCGATCTGGCCGCTGTCGAACCCCGGCATCGTGTCGATCCCGCTGGCGTTCCTCGCCGGCTTGATCGCGACGCTCGCGTCGCGCTCGAAGGAGGACCCGGCCAAGCAGTCCGAGATGGAGGTGCGCTCTCTCACCGGTATCGGTGCGGAGAAGGCCACCCAGCACTGAGACTCGGCGGGGTCGGGTACGTGCCTGGCCCGACCCCGCCGGAACAGCTCACGCGGATGCGGCGCCCGCGACGATCGCGCCGATGATCGCGGTCGCCGCCCACCAACCGAGGGCGGCGGCCGCGATCGGCACGCCGAGGGCGAGCAGCCAGTCGATCGCACGCGGCGGCACGGGCTCGCCGGATGCCGAGAGCGGCATGGTCGTCGACGGGAGCTTCACGACCGGCTGACGGATGGCATCCTCGTCGACCGTGAACGGCCGGTCGTCGGCCCGCGTCCAGCCGAGGAACAACACGCGCGGAGCGGCCCGAAGCGACAGCACGAACGGGCCGCTCCGAGGAATCGCCATCCGGGTCCGACGAGACGCATGGCGAAAAGGTAGCGGATGCGAGGATATGGGCGTGAGCGCCACTCGACCGCCCCGTGAGCCCCTTGTCGGCCGCTACGTGCGGCTGGATCCGCTGAGCCCCGACGACTACGCCGGCCTGTGGCACGCCATCGGCCGCCCGGAGGTGTTCGCGGGCGGTTACGGCGGCGGCCTCGCGGGCCTCCCCGCCGACGAGTCGGCCTTCGCGGCGTGGGCGCCGGGCTACTTCCCCCACGAGCGCGGCATCACCTACGTCGTGCGCGTCGCATCCGGCCCCCACTCCGGCGAGATCGTCGGAACCTCAAGCATGGCCGACTTCGACGAGCAGAAGGAGGCCGCCCACATCGGCTGGACGGCGTACGACCCGCGCGTGTGGGGCACCCAGGTCAACGTCGAGGCGAAGCTGCTCATGCTCGGCCGCCTCTTCGACCACGGCTACGGCCGCATCAAGCTGCAGGCGGATGCCGTCAACGCCCGCTCGCGCGCCGCGATCACGAAGCTCGGGGCGCGGTTCGAGGGCGTCATGCGACGCGACCAGCCGCGCGCCGACGGCACGTGGCGCGACACGGCCGTCTACTCGGTGCTCGCCGAGGAGTGGCCCCACGTGCGCGCGGGCCTCGAGGAGCGCCTCGCGGAGTGGGGCGAGCGGCCCGTGCTGTTCCGCTCCGTGCCGAGCGACTGACGCGCCGCATCCGCCCCTCGAGGGCCCCTGATCTCCCGGAACTTCGGGACACCCGCCCCTCCCGCCCGGGACGGCCGGACTGCGACCGTGGTCGGCATGGACTGGAGACCGGATGTGCTCGGCGGCTTCGAGCAGCTGCCCCTGCCGCTGCGCCGCGACGAGGAGGGCGCCGTCGTGGCGACCCTCGTGCGTCCGACGGTCGCGCGGACGACCGCGTGGGGGCGTGAGCCGCACGGCTTCGCCCACGGCGTCGACGTGCTCTACGTGCACGGCTGGTCGGACTACTTCTTCCAGGCCGAGCACGCCCTCTTCTGGACGCGTGCCGGCGCGCGCTTCCACGCCCTCGACCTGCGCAAGTACGGCCGCAGCCTGCTGCCCCACCAGACCCCCGGCTACACCGAGGATCTCGCCGTCTACGACGAGGACATCTCGGCGGCGCTCGAGGCGATGGGCCGCGACGAGAACACGCGTCGTCCGCTCGTCGTCATCGGCCACTCGACGGGCGGCCTGACGCTCGCGCTGTGGGCGGCCCGGCATCCGGGCGCCGTCGACGCGATCATCCTCAACAGCCCGTGGCTCGAGTTCCAGGCGGATGAGCTGGGTCGCCGCGCGATCGCCCCCCTCGTGGCGCTCGGGGCGCGTCTCGGCCCGCGCGCCGCCCTGCCGGGCATCGACCGCGGCTTCAACACGCAGGCCTCCTCGCGCCTCTTCGACGGGGAGTGGGACTACGACCTGAGCTGGCGCCCGGAGCGCGGCTTCCCCGTGCACAGCGGGTGGCTCGACGCGATCCTCGACGGCCACGCGCGCGTGGCGTCAGGCCTCGGCATCGAGGTGCCGGTGCTCGTCATGCTCTCGGCCCGCAGCTGGCTGCAGCAGTCGTGGTCGGCGCGCATCTACGACTCGGATGTCGCCCTCGACGTCGACGGGGTCGCCGAGCGTGCCACGCGCCTCGGCTCGCACGTCTCGGTCGTGCGCCTCGACGGTGCGCTGCACGATGTGCTGCTGTCGCGGCGCTCCGTGCGCGCGTCGGCCTACGACGTCATGGCGCGATGGACGCGGACGTACCTTCCGGAGACGACGTCCGTCGATCAGCTGCTCGGCTCCCTCCGAGGCTGAGCGAGGCGAGCAGGCCCGCCACGAGGAAGCCCGCGGCCGTGAAGGTCGCGGCGCGGGTGGCCTCCGTGAACGCGGCGCGCGCCGCATCCGCCGCCTCCGGCGACTGCTCCTCGATCGCGGGGATCGCCGAGCCCGAGGAGTCGACGGCGACGTCGATGATCTGCTGCCGCACGTCGCTCGGCAGCTTGGCGGGCAGCCTGTCGTCGAGCTGGCCGGCGAACGAGGTGAAGAGCACGGTTCCGAGGATCGCGATGCCGAGCGCGGAGCCGACCTGCCGCGAGGTCGACTGCGTGCCCGACGCCTGACCGCTCGCGGCGACGGGCACATCCGTGAGCACGACGCCCGTGAGCTGCGCGGTCGCGAGACCGACGCCGAAGCCGTAGATCGCGAGGCCGATCGCGCTCTGCCACCACGGGGTGTCGGTCGAGATGAACAGCGCGAGGATGACGAGGCCCACGAGCTCGGCGGCGAGGCCCATTCGCACGATCGCGACGGGCGCGATCCTGCCGCTCATCGAGCCCGCGAAGCCCGAGGCGAGGAACGAGCCGCCCGCGAGGGCGAGCAGCAGAAGCCCCGTCTGGAGGGCGTCGTAGCCGAGCACGTTCTGCAGCCACAGGGGCAAGGCGAGGATGACGCCGAACTCGCCGAGCGACACGATGAGCGCCGCGACGTTGCCGTTGCGGAACGACGCGATGCGGAACAGCGAGAACGCGATGAGCGTCGACCTGCCCTGCCGCTCGCGGTGCGCGCCCCACGCGATGAATGCGACGAGGGAGAGCAGCGTGAGGCCGAAGATGAACGGGATCGGCGACACGTCGAGCGTCCAGAAGTCGGGGGCGCCCTTCTCGGTCGACCACCAGCCGAAGGTGCGGCCCTCGATGAGGCCGAAGACGAGGCTCGTGAAGAGCAGCACCGAGAGCGCGGCGCCCACGAGGTCGACGCGGCGGGCCGTGTCCGCCTTGGACTCGCGCACGAAGAGCAGCGTGCCGACGATGATGATGACGCCGAGGGGGAGGTTGATGCCGAACGCCCAGCGCCACGAGAAGTCGGTCGTGAGCCAGCCGCCGAGCAGCGGGCCGACGGCCGCCATGCCGCCGATCGTCGAGCCCCACACGGCGAACGCGATGCCGCGCTCGCGGCCCGTGAAGGTCGCGTTGAGGATCGAGAGCGTCGCGGGCAGGATCATCGCGCCGCCGAAGCCCTGCACGACGCGCGAGACGATGAGCAGGTCGCCCGTGGGGGCGAGGGCCGCGACGACGCTCGAGAGCGCGAACAGCACGACGCCGATCATGAGGAGGCGGCGGCGCCCGAAGCGGTCGGCGAGCGTTCCGAACACGAGCAGGAGGGCCGCGAAGACGAGCGTGTACGACTCCTGCACCCACTGGACCTGTGTCGACGTGATCGCGAGCTCGTCGACGACGGAGGGGATCGCGACGTTGACGATGGTCGAGTCGACGATGATGAGCGACACGGCGATCGAGATGAAGACGAGGCCGAGCCAGCGGTTCTTGTCAGGGGCGGGGGCGTTCACAGAGGGCTCCAAAATTAGTAAGCGTGCTGAATATCTTACGCTTGTCGAGGAGGGAACGCATGGCGGATGAGCTCGAGCACTGGCCGACCGGCCGCCTGCTCTCCGTCGCGGCGCGCCTCGTCGAGCAGCGCTGGCGCGAGCGCCTCGACGAGCACGGGCTCACCCACGCCGGCCTCATCGTGCTCCACCTCCTCGGCGCGGGACCGCAGACCTTGGGCGACCTCGCACGCGAGGCTCGCGTCACCGCGCAGACGATGGGCCGCACCGTCGAGAACCTCTCACGCGACGGTCGCGTGCGCATCGTCGTCGACCCGGCCGACCGCCGCCGCCGCCTCGTCGAACGCACCCCCATGGGCGCCGTCGCCCTCGAGCTGCTCGGCGGCGTCGAGGGCAGCATGTTCCCCGAGCTGGACGACCCCGAAGGATTCCGCGGCCAGCTGCTCGAGATCATCCGCTACGTGGGAGGCGACCCCGACATCCGCTACGGCGACGCCCGGTAACCTCGCCGTATGACCTCCGACGCGCCCGAGGACCCGCAGGCCGAGCTGAGCCGCTACCGGCAGAGCATCGACAACATCGACGCGGCGCTCATCCACCTGCTCGCTGAGCGGTTCAAGGCAACGCAGGCCGTCGGGCGGCTCAAGGCGGCGAGCGGCATGCCGGCCTCCGACCCCGCGCGCGAGCGCGAGCAGATCGCCCGGCTGCGGGCGCTCGCCGAGGAGTCGCACCTCGACCCCGAGTTCGCCGAGAAGTGGTTCACCTTCGTCGTCGCCGAGGTGATCCACCACCACGAGCGGCTCGCCGGCAACGGCGCCGGTGCTGGCGCCACGGCGGACGCCACCGCGCAGGGCGAGTGACCGCCCCGGCGGACTGGGACCCGCGCGCCCTGCCCCGGCTCGACGGGCGCACCGTCGTCGTCACGGGCGGCAACGCCGGCATCGGCTACTTCGTCTCGGAGCAGCTCGCCTCGGCGGGGGCGCGCGTCGTCATCGCGGCGCGCTCGGCCGAGAAGGCGCGGCTCGCGATCGACTCGATCCGCTCTCGGTTCCCGGAGGCCGAGCTCGCGCACGTCCCTCTCGACCTGACCTCGCTCGCCTCCGTGCGCGCGGCATCCGAGCGCATCGCGGAGTTCCGGCCTCTGCACGCGCTCGTGAACAACGCCGGCCGCGTCGTCGCGTCGCGGCGGCGGCTCGAGACCGAGGACGGCTTCGAGCTCACGGTCGGCGGCAACTTCCTCGGGCACTTCGCCCTTACGACGCTGCTGTTCCCCGCGCTCGCGGCCGACGGTCGGGTCGTGGGACTCGGCAGCGACTCGACGCGCATGGTGCGGCTCGAGCCGACGAAGCTGTGGTCGGAGCACCGCTACGGGGCGTTCCGCGCGTACGCGTACTCGAAGCACGCCGTGACGGGGTTCCAGCTGGAGCTCGCGCGGCGGCTCGCGGCGGCGGGTGACACGCGCCGCTCGCTGCTCGCGCACCCCGGGTGGGCGACGAGCGCCTACGCGGCGCGGCGCCCCGGCATCACCGACCGCGACCCGTGGCGCGGGCGCTTCTTCGAGACCCTCACGGGCTGGGTCGGGCAGGGCAAGGACCGCGGCGCCTGGCCCGTCGTGCGCGCCGTCGCCGACCCGGATGCCGCCAACGGCAGCTACTTCGGGCCGCGGTGGGAGCTCGCCGGGCGTCCGGTGCCCACGCGCCCCGTCGCATCCGCCGCTTCGCGCGAGTTCGGCGCGTGGCTGTGGGGCGACGCGGAGGTCAAGACGGGCATCCGCTTCCCGCTGTAGGCGGCACCCCCCTACCCGCTGGTTGAGTAGCCCGCGGAGCGGGCGTATCGAAACCCCACCGACGTCATACGTTCGTCCGGTTTCGATACGCGCCCTGCGGCCGCTACTCAACCAGCGGGAAGCGGCCGCTACTCAACCAGCGGGAGAGCGGCTGTACTCAACCAGCGGTGAGCGGCGTCACGCGAACCGCGCCCGCAGCGGCTCGCGGAACGTCGCCGCGAGCTCGTCCACGGACGCCGTGAAGACTCCCTGCACCTCGAGCGCGGGCTCGGTGTCGGTCACCCCGATGCGCAGCACGGGGTAGCCGCGGCCCTCGCACAGGCGCGTGAACTTGACGTCCTCCTCGCGCGGCACGGCGACGAGCACGCGGCCGGTCGACTCCGAGAAGAGCGCCGTGGCGAGGTCGACGCCGTCGCGCTCGAGCAGCTCGTCGAGGAACACGCGCGCACCCACGCCGAAGCGCAGCACGCCCTCCGCGAGGGCGATCGCGAGACCGCCGTCGGCGAGGTCGTGCGCGGCGGCGAGTAGACCCTCGTGGGCGGCCGCGGCGAGCAGCGCTCCGAGGTTCTTCTCGGCGTCGAGGTCGACGGCCGGCGGGCGTCCGCCGAGGTGGCCGTGCACGACGCCGGCCCACGCGGAGCCGTCGAGCTCCAGAGCGGTCGTGCCGAGCAGGTAGAGGTTGTCGCCGGCGTCCTGCCAGCCCGACGGCACGCGGCGTCCGACGTCGTCGATCGTGCCGAGCACGGCCACGACGGGGGTCGGGTGGATGGGCACGTCGCCCGTCTGGTTGTAGAACGACACGTTGCCGCCCGTCACGGGGATGCCAAGGGCGAGGCAGCCATCCGCGAGGCCCTCGACGGCGCGCGAGAACTGCCACATGACCTCGGGGTTCTCCGGGCTTCCGAAGTTGAGGCAGTCCGACACGGCGGCGGGCACAGCACCCGTGACGGCGACGTTGCGGTACGCCTCGGCGAGCGCGAGCTGGGCGCCCTGGTACGGGTCGAGGTAGCAGTAGCGGCCGTTGGCATCCGTCGCGAGGGCGAAGCCGAGCCCCGAGGACTCGTCGACGCGCACCATGCCGCCGTCGTCGGGGTAGCTGAGCGCCGTATTGCCGAGCACGTACTTGTCGTACTGCGCGGTGATCCAGCTCTTATCGGCGAGGTTCGCCGAGCCGAGCAGGCGCAGCGTCTGCTCCTTGAGCTCGCCGCCGTCCGTCGGGCGCGCGAGCACGGATGCGGTGTCGTCGTTCACGTGGTCGATCCACGTGGGGTAGGCGATCGGCCGCTCGTACACGGGGCCGTCGACCGCGACCGTACGCGGGTCGACGTCGACGATTGTCTCGCCCTTCCAGTCGATGACGAGGCGGCCGGTTCCGGTGACCTCGCCGAGCACGCTCGCCTCGACATCCCACTTGCGGATCACCGCGAGGAACGCGTCGAGCTTCTCGGGCGCGACGACCGCCATCATGCGCTCCTGGCTCTCCGACATGAGGATCTCCTCGGCCGTGAGCGAGGGGTCGCGCAGCAGCACCTCGTCGAGCACGATGTGCATGCCGCCGTCGCCGTTGGAGGCGAGCTCGGAGGTCGCGCACGAGATGCCCGCGGCGCCGAGATCCTGGATGCCCTCGACGAGGCCCTCGCGATAGAGCTCGAGGCAGCACTCGATGAGCACCTTCTCCATGAAGGGGTCGCCCACCTGCACGGCGGGGCGCTTGCGGCCCGAGCCCTCGTCGAACGACTCCGACGCGAGGATCGAGGCGCCCCCGATGCCGTCGCCGCCCGTGCGGGCGCCGAACAGCACGACCTTGTTGCCGACGCCGCGCGCGTTGGCGAGGTGCAGGTCCTCGTGGCGCAGCACGCCCACGGCGAGCGCGTTGACGAGCGGGTTGGCCTGGTAGATCGGGTCGAACCACGTCTCGCCGCCGATGTTCGGCAGGCCGAGGCAGTTGCCGTAGAAGCTGATGCCGCTCACGACGCCCGGCACGACGCGGGCGGTGTCGGGGTGGTCGAGCGCGCCGAAGCGGAGGGCGTCCATGACGGCGACGGGCCGCGCGCCCATCGAGATGATGTCGCGCACGATGCCGCCGACGCCCGTCGCGGCGCCCTGGAACGGCTCGACGTAGCTCGGGTGGTTGTGGCTCTCGATCTTGAAGGTGACGGCCCAGCCCTCGCCGATGTCGACGACGCCCGCGTTCTCGCCCATGCCGACCATGAGGTTCTTCGTCATCTCGGGGCTGACCTTCTGGCCGAACTGCCGCAGGTGCACCTTGGAGCTCTTGTAGGAGCAGTGCTCGCTCCACATGACGGAGTACATCGCGAGCTCGCCGCTCGTGGGCCGGCGCCCGAGGATCTCGCGGATGCGGTGGTACTCGTCGGTCTTGAGTCCGAGCGCCGCGTACGGCTGCTCCTTCTCCGGAGTGGCGATGGCGTTCTCGACGGTGTCGACGACGTGCGTCGAGGGGGTGCTCACGGGGGATTGCTCCTCAGAACGGGGCGAGCGGGAACAGGGCCATCCTACCGGCGCTCGCATGCGCATCCTTCGGGCGGGATGTCGTGCACGCGTGGCAGCGGATGCGCGGCGGCCGCCCCCCGCATCCGGCACTCTGGGACGCATGAGCCTCCGCCGCGTCGTCGTCCTGCACGGGTACACCGCGCACCCCGGCAAGCACTGGTTCGGGTGGCTGCGCGAGCAGCTCGCCCCGCTCGGGGTCGTGACCGAGGTGCCGACCCTGCCCGACACCGAGCACCCCGAGGCCGGCGCGTGGACGGATGCCGCGGTCGCCGCGATCGGGCGCGTCGACGCGTCCACGGCGGTCGTCGGCCACAGCCTCGGCACGATCACCGCGGTGCGCGCCCTCGGCCGCGTGTTCGACGAGCAGCCGGATGCGCGCCTCGGCTCCCTCGCGCTCGTCGCCCCGTTCGTCGACCCCGTGCCGATCTACCCCGAGCTCGACCCGTTCACGGTCGGGCTGCCGGAGCTGCCGGCGCTCGCGGCGCGCATCGACCGGCGGCTCGTCATCCGGTCGGACTTCGACCCCGAGGTGCCGATCGAGCTCGCGCCGCCCGTCGCCGCGGGGCTCTCGGCCGAGGAGGTCGTGGTGCCCGGCGCGCAGCACTTCTGCGAGTCGGAGGGCGTCACGGCGCTCCCGCCTCTCGTCGACTGGCTGCTCTAGCTGTCGATCAGGTGCTCGAGCGCCGCGAGGGTCTCCTCCGCCCACGCGATCGCCGCGCGCGCCGAGTACTCCCCTGCCGAGATGGTCATGAGCTGGTAGGGCGTATGCGCATCCGCTGGCCCCGCCTCGGTCGCCCGCCGCGCATCCGCGAGCACCTCGAGCTGCCGCTCCGCGAGGGCCCGGTGCTCCTCGACGAGCTCCCGGCACGCGCGCGCGCCGATCGCGTCGCCGAAGAAGAGCCGCAGCAGCATCCCGTTGCGCGGAGGCGTGCGAATGGGCGGTTCGCGCATGAGCTCGACGAGCCGCGCGCGCCCGGACGCCGTGAGTCGGTACGTCGACGAGCCCGTGCGCGTGCCGCCGACGGCCTCCACGTGACCCTCCTCGCGCAGGCGCGCGAGCGCGGGGTAGATCTGGCCGAAGCTCTCGCTCCAGAACGCGCCGAGGTGCTCGAGGATCGCCTCGCGCAGGGCGTAGCCGCTCATGGGACCGACGCTCAGGGCCGCGAGCACCGCGAGGTCGGTCTGGGTCGCGCGTGCCATGCTCCGACTATATCTGCTAGACATATGGATGTATCTGACAGAAAGGTCACGGATGCCGTCCCTGCTCCCGCTCATCGCCGCGGTCGCCGCCGCCGCGCTCTACGCGGGCATCGTCGCGTTCCAGCTCGCGCTCGCGGCGGGCGTGCCGTGGGGCCGCGCCGCCTACGGCGGGCAGCGCGACGACCTGCCGGCATCGATGCGCGTCTCGAGCGGCGTCGCCGCCGTCCTGTGGGCGGGCTTCGCGCTCATCGTGCTCCGCCGGGTCGGACTCGTCGGCTGGGCGCCGCTCCCGGATGCGTGGCTCCCTGCCGCCGTCTGGGTCGCCGCCGCGCTCGCGGGCCTCTCCGTCGTGCTCAACGCGATCACGCGCAGCCGCATCGAGCGCGCGATCTGGCTGCCCGCATCCGTGCTCCTGCTGGCAGCGACCCTCGCACTCGCCCTGACGGCGGGCTGAGGTTGGCGGTAATCTTGCGCTGACTGGCGTTCCGGCCACTGTCTGGCGAGGCGCGGATCCGTCACCCTGAGACACGGCCGTGATCGCGGTCGGAATGGAGGCGACATGCGGCGGCATCGGGTCGTCGTGCTCGTGCTCGACGGGGCGCAGCCGCTCGACGTCGGCATCCCCGCGCAGACCTTCCAGGCGCGCGACGAGCTGCCCTACGACGTGCTCATGTGCGGTGTCGAGCCGGGCGCCGTGCGCTCGGGCGAGGGGATGTCGTACCTCGTCGAGCACGGACTCGAGGCGCTCGAGCGAGCCGACACCGTCATCGTGCCGGGCTACCGCGAGCCCACCCGCCCGGTCGACCCGCGCGTCGTCGATGCCCTGCGCGCCGCCCGCGCGCGCGGCGCCCGGATCGCCGCGATCTGCACGGGAGTCTTCGCCGTCGCCGCCGCCGGCCTCCTCGACGGTCGCCGGGCCACCACGCACTGGCGGCACGCGCCCGACCTCGCGCGGCTGCACCCGCAGATCGACGTCGACGGCAGCGTGCTCTTCATCGACGAGGGCGACGTGCTCACCTCGGCGGGGGTCGCATCCGGCATCGACCTGTGCCTGCACCTCATCCGCGCCGACCACGGCGTGCGGATGTCGAACGTCGCCGCCCGCAGGCTCGTCGCGGCGCCGTACCGCAGCGGCGGGCAGTCGCAGTACATCCCGCGCTCGGTGCCGGAGCAGCTCGGCGACCGCTTCGCGGCGACCCGCGCGTGGGCGCTCGAGCGGCTCGGCGAGCCGCTGACCGTGCCCGACCTCGCGCGGCACGCGGCCGTCTCGACGCGCACCTTCTCCCGCCGCTTCGTCGAGGACACCGGCTACACCCCGCTGCAGTGGATCCTGCGGGCGCGCGTCGACCTCGCTCGCGAGCTGCTCGAGCGTACGGAGCTCCCCGTCGACCGCGTGGCGGCGGATGTGGGCCTCGGCACGGGCGCGAACCTGCGGTTGCACTTCCACCGCATCCTCGGCACGAGCCCGAGCGAGTACCGGCACATCTTCGCCCGCGCGTCCTGAGGCGGACGCGGCGCCGCTGGCGCGAAGCTCGCGCATCGTGGCCGTCGCGCCCCTGTCGCGGCGGTGAGCGCGACGCGACCGTGGAGGGGTAGCAACCGCTCCACGGAAGGAAACACCATGACCACGCGCGTCGCCATCAACGGCTTCGGCCGCATCGGCCGCAACGTGCTGCGCGCTCTCCTCGAGCGCGACACCGATCTCGAGGTCGTCGCCGTCAACGACCTCACCTCGTCCGAGACGCTCGCACAGCTGCTGCGCTACGACTCGACGCTCGGCCGCCTCGGCCGCCCCGTCGAGGCGGGCGACGACCACCTCGTCGTCGACGGCCACCGCATCGCCGTGCTCGCCGAGCGCGAGCCCGCCGCGCTGCCGTGGGCCGAGCTCGGCGTCGACGTCGTGCTCGAATCGACCGGGCGCTTCACCTCGGCGGATGCCGCTGCCGCGCACCTCGAGGCGGGCGCCGGTCGCGTGCTCGTGAGCGCGGCATCCGCGGGCGCCGACGTGACGATCGCCTACGGCGTGAACCACGACGAGTACGACCCCGAGCGGCACCGCATCGTGTCGAACGCGTCGTGCACGACGAACGCGCTCGCCCCGCTCGCGCAGGTGCTGCACCGCGTGGCCGGCATCGAGGCGGGCTTCATGACGACCGTGCACGCCTACACGCAGGAGCAGAACCTGCAGGACGGCCCGCACCGCGACCTCCGCCGCGCCCGCGCCGCCGCCGTCAACATCGCGCCGACGACGACGAACGCCGCGACCGCGATCGGTCGTGTGCTGCCCGAGCTCGACGGCCGCCTCGACGGCTACGCCATCCGCGTGCCCGTCGCGGTGGGCTCGCTCGTCGAGCTCAACGTCACGGTCGAGCGCGAGGTGACCGTCGACGAGCTGCACGCGGCCTATCGCGAGGCCGCCGAGGGCCGACTCGCGGGCGTGCTCACCTACACCGATGACCCGCTCGTCTCGACCGACATCGTGGGCGACCCGGCCTCGTCGATCTTCGACGCGGGCCTCACGAAGGTGCTCGGCCGCCACGTGAAGGTCGCATCCTGGTACGACAACGAGTGGGGCTTCTCGAACCGCGTCGTCGACACCCTCACCCTCCTCGCCCCCTGACCCAGGTCCGCGAGAGTACGTACTTTTCCCCCGAAATGGCCCCTCAGCGCCGCAAAGTACGTACTCTCGCGGACGGTGGCTCGCGGGCGTAGCCTCGGGGCATGGCGATCAAGACCCAGCCCACGGACGCCGACGTCACCGCGTTCCTCGACGCGGTTCCGGATGCGCGGCGCCGCTCCGAGGGGCACGCCGTGCGCGAGCTCATGGAGCGTGTGACCGGCGAGAAGCCCGTCATGTGGGGGCCGAGCATGGTCGGTTTCGGCAGCTACGCCTACCAGGGCAAGGCGAGCTCGGGCGAGTGGTTCGTCGTCGGCTTCTCGCCCCGCAAGGCCGCCCTCACGATCTACGGCGTCTACGACGACTACGGCCCCGTCGATCCGCTCTTCGAGCAGCTCGGCACCCACACGACGGGCAAGGGCTGCCTCTACCTCAAGCGACTCGACGCGGTCGACACGGTCGTGCTCGAGACGCTCGTGCGGCAGGCGTGGGAGCGCGCGAAGCGCTGAGGTTCAGGCGGGCTGAGTCTCGGTGGGCTGAACCTCAGACGCGCGCGAGCACCGCGTCGATCGCCGACTGGAAGAACTTGAGGCCGTCGACACCCGAGCGCATCGCATCCGGCATGTCGGGGCCGAAGCCGGGCTCGGTCGCGTGCTCGGGGTGCGGCATGAGGCCCACGACGTTGCCGCGCTCGTTCGTGAGGCCGGCGATGTCGCGCAGCGAGCCGTTCGGGTTCGCGTCGAGGTAGCGGAACGCCACGAGGCCCTCGCCCTCGAGGCGGTCGAGCGTCTCCTCGGTCGCGATGTAGCCGCCCTCGCCGTTCTTGAGCGGGATGGTGATCTCGTCGCCGACCTCGAACGCGCTCGTCCACGCCGTCGACGCGTTCTCGACGCGCAGGCGCTGGTCGCGGCACACGAAGTCGCCGTGGTCGTTGCGGATGAGGCCGCCGGGCAGCAGCTGCGCCTCGACGAGGATCTGGAAGCCGTTGCAGATGCCGAGCACGGGCATGCCGGCGTTCGCGGCGTCGATCACCTCGGACATGATGGGCGCGTGCGCGGCGATCGCGCCGCAGCGCAGGTAGTCGCCGTAGCTGAAGCCGCCCGGCAGCACGATGGCGTCGACGCCCTGCAGTTCGTGGTCGGCGTGCCACAGCGCGACCGGCTCGGCACCGGCGAGCCGCACGGCGCGCTGCGCGTCGCGATCGTCGAGCGAACCCGGGAAGGTGACGACGCCGATGCGCACCGACATCAGGCGACCTCGACCTTCACGACGTCCTCGATGACCTGGTTCGAGAGGAACTCCTCCGCGAGGCGCTGCGCCTCGGCGAGCACGGCATCCGTGACCTCGCCGTCGACCGTCAGCTCGAACCGCTTGCCGATGCGCACGGAGCTGAACGTGGTCGAGCCCTGCTTGGCGATCGCGCCCGAGGTGGCCTTGCCGGCGGGGTCGAGGAGCTCGGGCTTCGGCATGACCTCGACGACGATGGTGGGCACGGACGACTCCCGGATGTTCGAGGGGCGGGGGAACGCCCTCAGTCTACGACGCGCGCATGCTCGAGGTCGGCGAGCCCGCGCGGCCACGCGTCCTCGATCGACCAGCGGGCCCAGTCGGAGTAGCCCGACGCCGAGGGGTGGAAGCGGTCGGATGCGAAGAAGTCCGGTCCGTAGGCGGGCGGCAGCTGGTCGGTCATCATCCAGCGCTCGTCGCGCGCGACGACCCGGCGGGCGGCCCGCTCGAGGTTGCGCGAGTGTCGGTAGAGGGTCGTGCGCAGGGGGTCGGGCAGCAGCTCGAAGCGCGCGAAGATCGGCAGGTTCGACACGAGGATGCGCGCCTCCGGCAGCCGGTCGCTGAGCGTCTCGAGCAGGCGGCGCAGGTCGCGCGCGAACGCGCCGGCGGATCGCGCGTGGAGGGCGTCGTTCGCGCCGAGGCTCACGAACACGAGGTCGGCGGGACGCGCGAGCGCGTCGGTGAGGTACCGGTCGAGGAACTGGCCCGTGTGCACGCCGTTCTCGCCGACCGCGCGCCAGATGACGCCACGGCCCGTGCGGGCGTGCAGCTCGCGCGCGAGCGCGCCCGGCAGCGCCTCGTCCTGCGTCGCGGCGCCGACGCCCGCGGCGGTCGAGTCGCCGATGACGGCGAGGCGCAGCGGGTCGGGGCCCTCGAGCTTGCCCTCCCAGGGGCGGGCGGCATCCGGCAGCTTCTCGACGTTCGCGAGCAGTGTGCGACGCTGGGCCAGGATGCGGGCCCCGTGCAGCACGAGGAACGCGCGGCTGGCGCGCAGCGCGCGGGGTTCCACGGGGTCGGTCACGGTGCGAGTGTAGGTGAGGGATCCCGCAGCTTCGCTCAGCCGCGGCCGGGCGTCGTCACGAGGATGCGGTTGGCCCACGGGTCCTCGAGCTCGACCGTGCGGCCGTCGTCGCGGGTCTCGATGCCGAAGTGCGCGAGACGCTCGCCGAGCTCTCCGAGCGCGTCGGCATCCGGCACCTCGATGTCGACGCGGCCGAGGCCGAGCGTCTGCTGGCGGCGGCCGGCGCCGCGCGAGTTCCACACGTTCATGGCCATGTGGTGGTGGTAGCCGCCCGCCGACACGAACACGGCCTGGTCGGGGATGCTGATGGTCTCGTCGAAGCCGAGGCGGTCGACGTAGAAGGCGCGGGCGCTCGCGGTGTCGCCGACCGAGAGATGCACGTGGCCGACACGCGCGTCGCCGGGGAGCGGGCCCGCGAGGCCCTCCTCGGTGAGGTTCTCCTGCAGGAAGCGGTTCGGGTCGAGGTAGACGGTGCCCATCTCGATCGTGCCGTGCACCCAGCTCCACTGCGTGCGGTCACGGTCCCAGTAGAGCTCGACGCCGTTGCCCTCGGGGTCGTCGAAGTAGAACGCGTTCGACACGAAGTGGTCGGACGAGCCCGTGAAGGTGCCCGGATGCTTCTGCGCGACCGAGTAGACGGCCGCGGCGAGCGCGGCCTTCGTGTCGAAGAGGATCGCCGTGTGGAACAGGCCCGCCTCGCGCGGCCCGGCGTGCCGCAGCTCGGGGGTGTGCACGAGGATCACGACCGGGCGGTCGCCCTCGGGCGTGCGGCGGCCGAGCACGGTGCGGGGACCGGATGCGTCGAGCTCATCGAGCCCGACGGCGTCGCGGTAGTAGCGCGTCATCGCATCGAGGTCGGCGACGTTGAGGGTCACCGCGCCCATGGCGGTGTCGTGAGCGAGGCGGGGCGTGTCGGTCATGGCACGTACAACAATACTTGATGCGACAACTATTCCGACAGTGTTGCGGGGGCGCGCACCCCCGCTGGGCGTCACCGCTCGTGACGCGGGCCGCCGCTGTACCGCTGGTTGAGTGCCGCGCGCCGCGCCCGCAGGGCGCGACGCACGGCGTATCGAAACCCGAGGGACGTATGACGTGCGGAGGGATCGCATCCCGTGGCCCGCTGTTGATACGCGGGTGCGAGGGTTTCGATACGCGTCGTGCCGCGCGGACGCGCGGCACGACGCTACTCAACCAACGGAGAGGCGCGAGTTTCGCTACTCAACCCACGGAGAGGCGCGAGTTTCGCTACTCAACCCACGGAGAGGCGCGAGTTTCGCTACTCAACCAACGGCGTGAGGGCGACGCTACGCCGTCAACCGCTCGATGAGCTCGCGGTACCGCGCCGCCGTGCGCTCCACGATCTCGGCGGGCAGCTCGGGCGGGGTGCCCGTCTTGTCCCAGTTGGCCGCGAGCCAGTCGCGCACGATCTGCTTGTCGAAGCTGTCGAGCCGGTGCTCGCCGCCGGCCGCGTAGAGCTCGGCATCCCAGTAGCGCGACGAGTCCGAGGTGAGCACCTCGTCCGCGAGCGTGATCTCGCCCGTCTCCGGGTCGCGTCCGAACTCGAACTTGGTGTCGGCGAGGATCACGCCGCGCGCCTCGGCGATCGCCGACGCATCCGCGAACACCCGCAGGCTCAGCTCGCGGATCGCCGCCGCATCCGCCTCTCCCACGAGCTCGACGGTGCGCTCGTACGAGATGTTCTCGTCGTGCTCGCCGAGCGGCGCCTTGTAGGCGGGGGTGTAGATGGGCTCGGGCAGGCGGTCGCCGTTCGACAGCCCGGCGGGCAGCGGGATGCCGCACACCGCCTGAGTCTGCTGGTACTCGGCCCAGCCCGAGCCGACGAGGTAGCCGCGAACGACCGCCTCGATGGGGAACATGTCGAGCCGCTTCACGAGCATGGCGCGCTCGGCGACATCCGGGGGCAGCGGGGTCTGCAGGGCGGCGAGCCCGCCGCGGGTCGGCTCGACGAGGTGGTTCGGCACGCCGAGCCGCCCGAACCACCACAGGCTCAGTTGCGTGAGCAGCGCCCCCTTGCCGGGGATGCCGGGCTCGAGCACGTGGTCGAACGCGCTCACGCGATCGGATGCGACGACGAGCGCGCGCCCCGGCTCGGTGTCGGAGAGGTAGAGGTCGCGCACCTTGCCCGAGTACTCGTGGCGCCAGCGCAGCGCCTCGAGCCGCGGGTCGCCGGCGCTCATCGCACGACCCGCTCGGCGATGTCGCGGCGGTAGTGGCCGCCCTCGAGACGGATGCGGCCGAGCGCCTCGTAGGCGGCGTCGCGCGCCGCGCGGAACCCGTCGCCGCGGCCGACGACGCCGAGCACGCGCCCGCCCGTCGCGACGAAGCGGTCGTCGGAGACCGCGGTGCCCGCGTGCAGGATCGTGACGCCGGGCACCTGGGCGGCATCCGCGAGCCCCTCGATCTCGCGGCCCGTGATGGGGTCCTCGGGGTAGCCCTCGCTCGCGAGCACGACGACGACGGCGTCCTCGTCGGAGAAGGTCGGATACGGCAGCCGACCGAGCCCGCCGGTCGCGGCCGCGAGCAGCAGTTGCGAGAGCGGGGTCGTGAGGCGCGGCAGCACGACCTGCGTCTCGGGGTCGCCGAAGCGGGCGTTGAACTCGATGACGCGCACGGCGCCGCCGCCCGGGCCCCCTTCGTCGGTGATGATGAGGCCGCAGTAGAGGAGGCCGATGAACGGCGTGCCTTCCTCCTCGAGGGCGCGCACCGTCGGCAGGGCGATCGTGTCGAGCACCTCGTCGACGAACGCGGCCTCGGCCCCCCAGCGGTCGGCGAGCCACGGCAGCGGCGAGTAGGCGCCCATGCCACCCGTGTTCGGGCCCTCGTCGCCGTCGTAGGCGCGCTTGTAGTCCTGGGCGGGGCTGAGCGGCACGACGTCGTGGCCGTCGGCGAGGAAGAAGAGCGACACCTCCTGGCCCGAGAGGAACTCCTCGACGAGCACGGGGCCGTGCTGCAGGTAGTACTCGCCGTGGGCGAGCGCCGCGTCGCGGTCGGTCGTCACGAGCACGCCCTTGCCGGCGGCGAGCCCGTCGGCCTTGACGACGTGCGGGGCACCCAGCTCGTCGAGAGCGGATGCGAGCTCCTCGCCCGTCGTGGCGCGCACGGCCCGGCCGGTCGGCACGTTCGCCTTCTCCATGATGCGCTTCGCGAACGCCTTCGAGCCCTCGAGCGCGGCGGCCGCCTTGCCGGGGCCGAACACCGGCACGCCCTTCGCGCGCAGCGCATCCGCCACCCCCGCGACGAGCGGGGCCTCGGGGCCGACGACGACGAGCTCGATGTCGTTGTCGAGCGCGTACTGCGTGACGATGCGGCCGTTGGTCGCGTCGAGCGCGACCGTCTCGACGCGCGCGGCGATGCCGGCGTTGCCGGGAGCGGCGGTGATCTCGTGCCCCGCGTCCTCCGCGAGGAGGGCTTCGACGATGGCGTGCTCGCGGGCACCGGATCCGAGGACGAGGATCTTCACCCGGACAGGCTACCCGGCCCGCGTCGGGTGGCCCCGCGCGGCGTCGGACGCAGCGGGCGGCGAAGTGCGCAGGTGGCGGGAGGAACTACCCCCACCCGGCGCTGCGTTCGCCGCCCGGTCGTGCGGGTGCTCCCGCCGCTCGTGTCGTTGCTCCCGCCGATGGCACGCCGCGTGCGGGACGGCGCGGGGTAGCGTCGTCCCGTGGCGGTGAAGCGGCGGATCGGCGGGGATGCGGGGCGCGCGGCCGTGCGCGCGTGGCAGGGCGGCGCGGACGACCGGCAGACGACGGCGACGGCGGTGAGGTTCCTGCTCGAGCAGCTCGCGAGCGACCACGAGGGCAACTCGGTCGAGGTGCGCGTGCCGCCGTTCGGTGCGACCCAGGCGATCGAGGGTCCGCGGCACACGCGCGGCACCCCGCCGAACGTCGTCGAGACGGATGCCGTCACCTGGCTCGAGCTCGCCACGGGCGCGCTGACATGGGATGCCGCGGTCGCGGACGCGCGCGTCTCCGCCTCGGGTACGCGCGCCGACCTCTCCGAGGTGCTCCCCATCCGCTGGGGCGCCTGAGCGGACGCGCTCTCCCGCCGGGCGGTGGCGCCGCGCTTTACCGCTGGTTGAGTAGCCCGCGAAGCGGGCGTATCGAAACCCCACGAACGTCTGACGCCGGTCGGGTTTCGATACGCGTGCGGTCGCTTCGCGGCCGCTCGCTACTCAACCAGCGGTGATGGGTGATCCGCGCGTGCGGCGGGCAGCGGGTGCGGCGGGCGCCCAGGCCCGTGCGCGACAATGGAGGGGTGAGCGAGCCCGAGAACACCGCCGACGAGACGAGCGAGAGTGCGCCCGCCGCACCCGCGTCCGCGCCCGCCGCACCCGCACCCGCATCCGCGCCCGCCTCGGCAGAGCCCGCGCCCGCCCCCGCCCCCGCCCCCGTCGACGTCGAGCGCGCGAAGGTGCGCCGCGCCCCCAAGATCGGCGTGTTCCTCGTCGTGGGGGCCGCGCTCGGCGCGCTCGTGACGCTCATCCTCACGAGCCTGTTCCCCGCCGACCCGAACGTCGGGTTCGCCGCGACGTACGCCTACTTCCTCGTCTACGGCATCCCGCTCGGACTGCTCGTCGGCGGCGTCCTGGGCCTCGTGCTCGACCGCGTCAGCCTGCGCCGCTCGCGCGAGGTCGACGTCGAGCACCAGCGCGTCGACTGACGCTCAGACGCCCCAGACGCCCAGACGCCCCAGACGCACCGGCAGCACCCACCGCACCAGCCGCATCCGCCCCCGTCAGCTGAGCTGGTTGCGCTCGACCCACTCGAGGTACTCGGGTGTCACCGAGCCGGTGATGTACTCGCCCGTGAAGCAGCTCATCTCGAGGTCGGTGATCGACGAGCCCTCGAGGATGGCCGACTTCATGTCCTCGACCTCCTGGTAGATGAGGTAGTCGGCGCCGAGGGCCGTCGCGATCTCGGGGATCTTGCGCCCGGATGCGATGAGCTCGGCCCGCGAGGGCATGTTGATGCCGTAGACGTGCGGGTAGCGCACGGGCGGGGCGGCCGAGGTGAAGGTGACCGAGTTGGCGCCCGCCTGGCGCGCCATATCGACGATCTCCTTCGAGGTCGTGCCGCGCACGATCGAGTCGTCGACGATGAGCACGTTCTTGCCCTTGAACTCGCTCGACATGGCGTTGAGCTTCTGCTTGACGCTCTTCGTGCGCTGCTCCTGGCCCGGCATGATGAACGTGCGGCCGACGTAGCGGTTCTTGTAGAACCCCTCGCGGTACTCGATTCCGAGCTTGCGGGCCACCTGCATCGCGGCGGGGCGCGACGAGTCGGGGATCGGCATGACGACGTCGATCGCGCCCGACGGCGTGTACTTCGCGATCGTGTCGGCGAGGCGGTCGCCGAGGCGCAGACGCGCGTCGTAGACCGAGATGCCGTTCATGATCGAGTCGGGGCGCGCGAGGTAGACGTACTCGAACGAGCACGGGATGAGCCGCGGGTCCTTCGCGCACTGGCGCGCGTACAGCTCGCCCGAGCGCGTGATGAACACGGCCTCGCCGGGGGCGACATCCCGCACGACCTCGTAGCCGCCGTGCTCGAGCACGAGCGACTCGGATGCGACCACCCACTCTTCGCCCACGAGCCCGGCGCTGCGGCGGCCCAGGATGAGGGGGCGGATGCCGTAGGGGTCCCGGAAGGCGAGCAGGCCGTGTCCCGCGATGAGGGCGATCGCGGCGTAGGAGCCCTCGACGCGCTCGTGCAGAGTCTCGATCGCGTCGAACACCTGGTCGGGGTCGAGCTCGGCGCCGCGGATCTGCGCCTGCAGCTCGTTCGCGAGCACGTTGACGAGAAGCTCGGTGTCGGAGCTCGTGTTGAGGTGCCGGCGGTCGGTGTGGAAGAGCGCCTCGGTGAGCTCGCGCGTGTTCGTGAGGTTGCCGTTGTGCACGAGCACGATGCCGTAGGGCGCGTTGACGTAGAACGGCTGCGCCTCCTGCTCCTTCGATGCGTCGCCGCGCGTCGCGTAGCGCACGTGGCCGAGTCCCATGTTGCCGAGCAGGGTGCGCATGTCGCGCGTGCGGTACGCCTCGCGCACCTGCCCCTTGGCCTTGAACATGTGGATGATCGAGCCCTCGGCGGTCGCGATGCCCGTCGAGTCCTGGCCGCGATGCTGGAGGAGGGACAGGCTGTCGTAGACCTGCTGGTTGACGGGGCTCGATGAGACGATGCCGACGATGCCGCACATGCTGCGGGCTGCTCCTGTGGGTCGGGGGCGCGCACCGGATTGAGGTACGCCTCATCCTCCCACACCGATTCCGGATGCCGCCCGGGAGCGGCGTCGAGGTTGTCTCACCCCGTTCGGGGGCGATAGGGCTCTTCTGCCGGATCGGGGTACACCACCGCTGCTTGTATGGGCGGATGCCGCATACACGACGCCGGCCGACGCTGAAGTCGGTTCTCGCCCTCCTGCTCGCCTCCGTCCTCTCGCTCGGCGCCGTCACCGCGGCCCACGCGGCCCCGGGCCCTACGCTGAGCGGCCTGACCGTCTCGACGGGCGCGCTCGATCCGGGCTTCGCTCCCGGCGTGACGGAGTACACGATGGAGGTGCCGTTCGGCGTCACCTCCCTCTCCTTCACCCCCACGGTCGCCGACGCGGGATCCACGCTGAGCGTGTGGAACGGCAGCGCCACCGTCGCCCCCGCGAGCGGCACACCCGTGAACGCGACCCTGCGGCTCGGGGCGAACAGCTTCTTCATCTGGGTCGTCGACGCCTCGTCGGCGTCGACGCAGTACACGGTGAACGTCACCCGCCTCGCGCCGCCCCCGCCTGCCTACGACCCGCGCCTCACCTCGCTCACGGTCTCGGTGGGCACGCTGTCGCCTGACTTCGACCCCGCCGTGACGAGCTACCAGGTCGCTGTGGCGTACGAGGAGTCGCTCGTCACGTTCTCGGCGACCTCGACCGACACGGTGACCTACTACAACCCCGCCCGCCCCATGATCGGCGGCATGACCTTCATGCAGGTCGGCGGCAACCTGGTGCAGGTCATCGTGACGGCCGGCGACGGCACCACGACGCGCACCTACGACATCTCGGTCACGCGCGACACCGCCCCGACGGCGGATGTCGACCTGGATGCGTTCGAGCTGTCGGTCGGCGAGCTCACCCCCGAGTTCGACCCTGCGATCACCGACTACACCGCGAGCGTGCCGTTCGCCGTCCGCTCGCTGCAGCTCACCGCGTCGCCCTCCGACCCGGCCACGACGATGGAGCTCAACGGGGCGGCGCTCGCCGACGGCGAGCCGGCCACGGTCTCGGTCAACTACAACGGCGGAAGCGGGTACTCCGTCCGCGTCGTCGCGGCGAACGGGGCCGAGAAGAGCTACTACGTGCACATCACGCGCGAGCCCCCGTCGGACGACGCAGACCTCACGGCACTCAGCATCTCCGAGGGCACGCTGTCGCCCGACTTCGACAACGCCGAGACGGCCTACACGGCGACCGTGCCGTACCTCACGACCTCGGTGACCGTCACGGGTGTCGTCTCGGATGCCACGGCCATCCTGCGCGTGAACGGCGTCGACGTGGCGTCGGGCGCGGCATCCGCTCCAGTGCCGCTCGCCGTGGGCTCGAACACCATCGTGGTCTCCGCAACGGCCGAGGACGGCGTCACCGAGACCTCCCGCACGATCACCGTGACGCGCGAGGCGCCGGATCTCGACCTCGAGGAGCTCGCGGTCGACGGCTTCGACCTCACCCCCGAGTTCGACGCCTCGGTCACCTCCTACGCGGTCACCGTGCCGTACCTGACGACGTCGGTCGACGTCGCGGCTGCGGCCGTGGAGTCGGCGTGGGGTGTCACCATCGCGGGCGAGACCGGCCCGACGGCGAACGTCTCGCTGCCCGTCGGCACGACGACCGTCGTCGTGCGCGTGACCGCCCTGTACGGCGAGACGCGCGACTACACGATCGTCGTCACGCGTGAGGCCGCCGCGGCGGCCGTCGTCGACTTCGACCTCGAGTTCGAGGGCGGCGACCCGGCGGCGAACGCGCGCTTCGACGTCACCGCGCAGAACCTGCTCCCGGGCAGCACCGCGACGGTGACGATGCACTCGACGCCCATCGTGCTCGCGACCGCCCTCGTGGCGGGTGACCGCACGGTCACGATCTCGTCGCGGCTGCCCGCGTCGATCGAGCCCGGTGCCCACCGCCTCGTGTTCGAGGGCACGTCCGAGGACGGCTCGGCCGTGCAGGTGACGGCGTGGTTCACGGTGCTGCGGAACGGCACGATCGGCGCCGTCTCGCTCACGGGTCCCGTCGCCTACACCGAGGCGGCCCTCGCAGCCACGGGCGCGGAGGGAACCGGTGACGCGATGCTCGCGGCCCTGCTCCTGCTGCTCGGCGGCGCGCTGCTCGTGCGCGCCTCGACTCGTCGCCGCGCGCGCATCTGACCCGCGCGCGCGTCTGACCCCGAGGATGCCGGCGGCGGAGATCCCCGCCGTCGGCACCCGGGTACGCTGGGCGGGTGACGAGCGCCCCCGCATCCGGTTCCGCACACGGCGACGCGAGCTACGCGGCCGCCGGCGTCGACACGGCGGCGGGTGACCGCGCCGTCGAGCTCATGAAGGCCTCGGTCGCACGCACCCACGGCCCCGAGGTGCTCGGCGGGGTGGGCGGATTCGCGGGGCTCTTCGACGCATCCGCTCTCACCGGCTACCGCCGTCCGCTGCTCGCGACGAGCACTGACGGCGTCGGCACGAAGATCGCGCTCGCGCTCGCGGTCGACAAGCACGACACGATCGGCCAGGACCTCGTGGCGATGGTCGTCGACGACATCGTCGTCGTGGGCGCGAAGCCGCTCTTCATGACCGACTACATCGCCACGGGCAAGGTGCACCCCGAGCGCATCGCGACGCTCGTGGCGGGCGTCGCGCGCGCGTGCGAGGCGACGGGCACGGCCCTCGTGGGCGGCGAGACGGCCGAGCACCCGGGCCTCATGGCCGCCGACGACTACGACATCGCGGGCGCCGCCGTCGGCGTCGTCGAGGCGGATGCCGTGCTCGGCCCGGAGCGCGCGCAGCACGGCGACGTCGTGGTCGCGATCGAGAGCTCGGGGCTGCACTCGAACGGATTCTCGCTCGTGCGCCACATCCTCGACCAGCGCGGCCTCGCGTACACCGACACCTCCGACGAGCTCGGCGGGGTCGTGGGCGAGGTGCTGCTCGAGCCGACGCGCCTCTACACGGCGCCGCTGCTGCGCGTCATCGACGAGCTGCCGGGGGCCATCCACGCCCTCAGCCACGTGACGGGCGGCGGCATCGCCGCGAACCTTGCGCGCGTGCTGCCGAAGGGCGCGTGGGTCGAGCTCGACCGCTCGACGTGGAGCCCGCATCCGGTGTTCCGCACGCTCGCCTCGTGGGGCGGCCTGTCGCTCGGCGAGACCGAGTCGACGTGGAATCTCGGCGTCGGCTTCTTCGCGGTCGTGTCGGCGGATGCCGCGAGCTCGGTCGTGCGCGCGCTCGAGAACGCGGGCCTGCCGGCGTGGGTCGCCGGGCGCGTGTCGACGGCAGCCCACGACCTCTCGGGTTTCGAGCAGGGTGCGAAGGGTGTCGACGGCGGCGCCGTGCGCCTCGTCTCCGAGTTCGCGCCCTGACCTCGTCCGCGAGAGTACGTACTTTTCGGCGGGATAGCCCCGCGCGCACGGAAAAGTGCGTACTTTCGCGGATGCGGGCCGCAGGCGCGCGGGGAGGCGGGCGCTTGAGCGCCAGAGATCAGCCGATCAGGCGGTCTTGATGTCGTCCTCGTCGAGGTCGTCGTCCTCGTCGTCGCCGTAGGCGTACTCGGGCCACTTCTCGAGGTCCTCCTCGAGACGGGGGTTGCCGGCGAGCTCGCGCTGGAGCGAGTCGTAGTTGGTGTCCGGGCTGAAGTACTTCAGCTCCCGAGCGACCTTGGTGTGCTTTGCCTTCTGACGGCCGCGCCCCATGCGTGACCCCCTCGTTTCAGAGCTGAGATGAATGACGGAAAAACTCCGGGGAGTCTACCACGCGCGCCCCGTTCCGCCCGGGCTGGGCGCCGGATGCATCAGCCGTCGGCTGCGCGCCGCGCGGCCTTCTTCTTCCGGGCCTCCGCGACCTTCGCCGCGGCGGCCTTCGCGGCGGCCGTCGCCTTCGCGTTGACCCTCTTGGCGCCCTCGAACTCGGTGCCGAGCATCGCGAGTCCGCCGAGCGCCACGAGCGCGCCGGGGCCGGGCAGCGGCATGAGCACGACCCCGAGGGCGACGGTCGCCCCGCCCGTCACGCCGACGGCCGTGCGGTAGGCCTTGTCGGCCCGCGGGTTGCGGCGGATGCCCTCCCGCGCACCCCTCGCGGCCTTGCCCGCGGCGCGCTTGCCGCTCGCGAGGGCCGAGCCGACCATCCGTCCCGCGGCGGCGGCCGGGGATGCGGGGGCGCCCTCGAGGTCGTCGGGTTCGGGCGTCATGGACATGCCGAAAGGGTAGGGCGGGAGGCTGAAGATCGCCTGCCCTTTCACGCGCGATGCCGGGTAACGTGAGGCGGGTGACCGAGCGCCCGACCGACACCTCCGTCGTGATCGTGGGCGCCGGCCAGGCGGGCCTCTCGGTGGCCTACTACCTGCGCAAGCTCGGCCTCGACGCGGGCAACGACTTCGTCGTGCTCGACCGCGGCCCGGGGCCGGGTGGCGCGTGGCAGTTCCGCTGGGAGGCGCTGCGGCTCGGCTCGACGCACCGCGTCAACGACCTGCCCGGCATGGACGAGCTCGGGCTGAGCTTCGACACGGCCGACCGCGCCCTGCCGGCGCGCGAGGTGATCGCCGACTACTACCGCCGCTACGAGCAGCACTACGACTTCAAGATCGTGCGGCCTGCCGACGTCACGCGCGTCAGGGCGACGTTCGACGGCTTCGAGGTGACGTTCGACGACGAGTACGGCGACCAGACCTTCTCGACCCAGGTGGTCGTCAACGCGACGGGCACGTGGGGGGCGCCGTTCGTGCCGTGGTATCCGGGCATGAACGGGTTCCGCGGTCGTCACGTGCACACGGTCGACTACCGCGACGCCGAGGACTTCCGCGGTCAGGACGTCGTGGTCGTGGGCGGCGGCACGAGCGCGATCGGGTTCCTCATGGAGCTCGAGGGCGTCGCGGGTTCGCTCACGTGGGCCACGCGCCGGCCCATCGAGTTCCTCGAGGAGCAGGAGCTCAACATCGAGGGCGGCACGCGTGCCGTGACGCTCCAGGATGCGGCGGCGCGCGAGGGACGCGCCCTCCCGTCGATCGTCTCGACGACGGGCGTGCCGCGTACGCGCCGCATCCAGTCGGCGATCGAGCGCGGTCTGCTGAACCCGAGGCCCATGTTCGAGCGGTTGGAGGCGGATGGTGTGCGCTGGGCCGACGGAAGCTCCCAGCGGGCCGACGCGATCATCTGGGCGACGGGCTTCCGCCCCGAGCTGCGGCACCTCGCGCCCCTCAAGCTGCGCGAGCAGGCGGGCGGTGTGACGGTCGCCGGGGGCGCCGCCTACCGCAACGCGAACGTGTTCTTCGCGGGGTACGGTCCGACGGCATCCACGATCGGAGCCAACCGCGCGGGCCGCACGATCGCGCGGCAGGTCGTGTCGGCGCTCAGCTCGCTCGGCTACTGAGCGACGCCCGGGCAGGCCCTGCCGCATCGGGCTTCTTGCGCGTCGAAACGCGCGTTTGCTATACGAATTGACAGACATGACGTCCATCTCGGCGTAGAGGGGCGGACATGCGTCCTCCCCTCGGAAGGGAGGAGTACCTCATGACCATCACGGCCCCCGCCGCCCCCGCCGCCCGGGCCACCACATCCGAACCGCTGCGCATCGGCATGATCGCCCCGCCGTGGTTCGAGCTCCCGCCCCGTGGCTACGGCGGAACGGAGGCGGTCGTCGCCGCCCTCGTCGACCAGCTCGTCGCACGGGGCCACCACGTGACCCTCGTCGCGAGCGGACCCGCCCGCACGCGCGCGCAGCGTCACCTCGCGGTCTACGACGAACCGCCGTCGCACCTGCTCGGGCTCAGCCCCGTGCCCGAGGTCGTGCTCGCCGCGGAGGCATCGCGCCTGCTCGAGGAGCACGAGCTCGACATCGTGCACGACAACTCGCTGGCCGGGCCGCTGCTCGCGCGCTCGCGCAGCATCCCGACGGTCGCGACCATGCACGGGCCCGTCACCGGCGACAACGGCGACTACTTCCGCCGCCTCGGCTCCGCCGTCGAGCTCGTCGCGATCTCGCAGGCGCAGCAGCGGCTCGCGCCCGATCTCAACTGGGCGGGCACCGTGCACAACGCGATCGACGTCGCGTCGTTCACCTTCAACGACCGCAAGGACGACGAGCTGCTCTGGATCGGCCGCTTCAGCCCCGACAAGGGGGCTCACCTCGCGATCGACGCGGCCCGCGCGGCCGGCCGCCGCATCGTGCTCGCGGGCAAGCTCAACGAGCGCGCCGAGCACGAGTACTTCGACGAGGCGGTGCGTCCGCGCCTCGGGGCCGACGCCGAGTACCTCGGAGAGGCGGATGCCGCGCTCAAGCGCGAGCTGTTCGCACGCGCCGCGGCGCTCGTCTTCCCGATCCAGTGGGAGGAGCCGTTCGGCATGGTCATGGCCGAGGCGATGGCGAGCGGCACGCCCGTGGTCGCGACCCGTCGGGGCAGCGTGCCCGAGGTGGTCGCGCACGGCGTGACCGGGTGGATCGTCGACGAGGCCGACGAGCTGCCGGATGCCATCGGGCGCGCCCTCGAGCTCGACCCCGCCGCGTGCCGCGAGCGCGCCGAGCGCTGCTTCGACCTGCCGGTCATGGCGGAGGGCTACGAGCGTGTCTACCGCTCGCTCGTGGAGGGCGGCTCGGCCGTCGCCCGCAGCGAGACGGAGCTCGCGGCCTGACGCCCGCGGCCCGCGCGACGCCCTAGCGCAGGGCGTGGAGCACGGCGATCGCCGCCGCCGCGCTCCACGCCTGCGGCCGGCACGCGGCCGGGTAGGGCAGCGGAGCCGGAACCTCGGATGCTGCGTCGCCCGAGTACAGCTCCGGCATCCGGAACTCGAACGCGGCCGCCGCGCGCAGCAGGCCCTCTGCGAGCTCGGCGGCGTGGTCGCGGAGGCCGTCGGCCGCGAGGCCCGCGATCGCGATCGCGGTGTCGTGCGTCCACACCGAGCCGCCGTGATACCCGAGCGGCCAGTAGCCCGCCGCGCTCGTCGCCATCGTGCGCAGGCCGAACCCGCTCGAGAGCTCGGGCGAGACGAGCCGCTCGGCCACGAGCATCCGCTCGCGCTCGTCGAGCAGGCCCGTGCCGAGCAGGTGGCCGATGTTGCTCGTGAGCGAGTCGACGGGTCGCTTGGCGCCGTCGAGCGCGACGGCGGGGTAGGGGCCGTGCTCGTCCTCGACCCAGAAGGATGCGCGGAACCGCTCCGCGAGCCCGGCCGCCCACGCACGCCACGGCTCGCCGTCGCCCCCGAGCTCGTCGAGCAGCTCGGCCCCGCCCACGGCGGCCGCGTAGGCGTAGGCCTGCACCTCGCACAGCGCGAGCGCGCCCTCGGCGAGGCGTCCGTCGCGCCACTGCACGGAGTCGGAGCTGTCCTTCCAGCCCTGGTTCGAGAGACCGTGGCCCGTGGTGTCGAAGTACTCGAGCAGGCCGTCGCGGTCGGGGTCGCCCGAGTCGCGCATCCAGCCGAGCGCCGCCTCGAGCGCGGACCGGAACGGCGCGACCTCCTCGAGCGTCGCCCCCGCCCGTCGCACGTCGACGAGCAGCCGGATCCACAGCGCCGTCGCGTCGACCGTGCCGTAGTAGGTCGGCGGCAGCGCGACGCCCTCGCCCGGGATCGTGTAGCTGCCGCGCCGCAGCTCGTGCAGGATCTTGCCGGGCTGCTCGGCGCTCGGGAGGTCGTCGCGGCCGCCCTGCCGGTTGGCGAGCACGCGCAGGGTGTCGAGCGGCAGCCGCGTGCCGAGCGGCAGCAGGAAGCGCGCCGCCCAGATCGCGTCGCGCCCGAAGAGCGTGAAGAACCACGGCGCCCCCGCGGCGAGGAACTCGTGGCGGTCGCCCGCCGTGAGTCGCAGCGCGTCGAGGTCGTCGAGCGCGCGGCGCACCCAGCGCGCGAGGCGGTCGTCGACGCCCGTCAGCTCGGGCGTCTCCCACGGGGCATCCGCGGATGCCGCCCCCACGACGGCCGCGCGGTCGCTCGCCCGCAGCTCGCACGCGACACTCGCGGTGCCGCGCGCGGGGACGACGACGCGCCAGATGAGGCGGATGCCCTCGTCGGTGCGCGTGACGATCGCGCCGGGCGCCGTCACCTCCACCTGCACGTGCTCGTCGCCCCAGCGCGCGCCGGTCTCGGTCACGTCGACGAGCACCGCGAGCGGCACCGCGGTCCCCGCCTTCACTACCTGGAGGTCGGTGAGGTCGGCGTCGAGCTCGAGCACGACGTCGACGTCGAGGTCGCGGTCGAGGCGCGTCGCGAGCGCGAACTCGTGCCGCACCCCGTCGGCACGCACGACGCGCGTGAGCGTGCCGCGCACATCGGGGTCGGCTCCCGCCGCGTCGAGCGTGCGGTGCGCGGTCGTGAAGCGCACCTTCGAGGCGGAGTCGACGAGCGTGCCGACGTGCTCGCCGGGGATGCCGGCCACCGTGAGCCGCAGCCCCCGCACGACCCGCACATCCGACACCGCGATGCCGTCGATCGGCGCGCCGCCCATCGAGCCGTCGGGCCGCGACCACGCCTGGGCGGGAGCGCGCAACGCCACGACGGCGTCGTGGAGGAAGGGCTGGAAGGGCACTCCGGTCGCGGGGTGCGGGCTCATCGGGCGTCGTCTCCTGCGCTCGTCGAACGGCTCGGATGCCTCGGGCTCGTGAGGGCGGGGGAAAAACGTTAATAGGGGCTCGCGCCGCGATCAAACCGGCGCCGACGCGGCGTCAACGCCGCGGGGGCTTCGCTGCGCGCTGCGGCGCCCGCACGGGCGGGCGGATGGGCTCGCCGCGGCGATCCTGACCGGGGAGCGGCCGCGAGCGTCGTCCGTAGACGAGGTCGGACGAGTCGAGCAGCCACGGCACGAGGGCGACCACGACGCCGTGCACGAGCAGCAGCTTGTGCCGGATGCGGCGTGCCTTGTGGTTGTGCAGCGCGTTTTCCCACCAGTGGCCCACGATGTACTCGGGCAGGTAGACGGTCACGACCTCGGGCCCGTGCTCCTCGCGGTGGCGCTTGATGTAGGAGATGAGCGGCATCGAGATGTCGCGGTACGGCGACGCGATGATGCGCAGGGGGACTCGGATGTCGAACTCCGCCCACCGCCGCTCGAGCTCCTCGCTCGCCTCGTCGTCGATCGACGCGTGCACGGCCTCGATCGACGCGTGCCGCGCCGCGATCGCGTAGTCGAGGGCCTTGAGCACGGGCTTCGACATCCGTCCGACGAGCACGATCGCGTGGTCGCCGGATGCGCCGAAGACGGTCGTCGCGTCGGCGGCGATCTCGCGGTCGACATCCCGGTAGTAGCGGTTGACGCCGATCATGAGCGTGATGAGCACGAGCATCACGACGAACACGATCCACGCACCGTGCGTGAACTTGGTGACCGTCACGATGACGAGCACGGATGCCGTCATGAGTGCACCGAGGGCGTTGATCGCGAGACCGCGCCACACCGGGCCGGCAGCCTCCGAGCGCTCGCGCAGCACGCGCATCCAGTGCCGCACCATGCCGATCTGGCCGAGCGTGAACGAGATGAACACGCCGATGATGTACAGCTGGATGAGCACGGTGACGTTCGCCTGCGCCCCGACGAGCAGCACGATCGCGACGGCCGCGAGCGCGATGACGCCGTTGGAGTAGATGAGGCGGTCGCCGCGTGTCGCGAGGGCTTTCGGCGCGTAGCCGTCCTTCGCAAGCACCGAGCCGAGCAGCGGGAAGCCGTTGAAGGCCGTGTTGGCGGCGAGCAGCAGCACGGCCGCCGTCGCGGCCTGCACGACGAAGAACAGCACGCTGTTGTCGCCGAACGTCGCGGATGCGACCTGGGCGATGAGGCTGCGCTGCGGGTCGGTCGCGCATTCCTCCCATCCGATGAGGTCGCAGGGGTTCTCGGAGTACTGCACGCCCGTGAACAGCGCGACGGCCGTGAGCCCGGAGAACAGCACGATCGCGATCGCGCCCATCGCCACGAGCGTCCGCTGCGCGTTGCGGATCTTGGGGCGCCGGAAGGCGGGCACGCCGTTCGAGATCGCCTCGACACCCGTGAGAGCGGCGCATCCGCTCGCGAACGAGCGCAGCAGGAGCAGCACGAACGCCGCCTGCGTGAGCTCGTGCGCGCGCACCTCGTAGCCGGCGCTCTCGGCGATGGGGGCGTCGCCGAGGAGCATCCGCACGATCGCCGTGACGACCATGACGGCGATCGAGACGACGAAGAGGTAGGTCGGCACGGCGAAGGCCTTCGAGGCCTCGCGCACGCCGCGCAGGTTGATCGCCGCGAGCAGCACGACGAATCCCACGGCGAGCTCCACGCGCCACGGGTTGAGCGACGGGATCGCCGAGATGATGTTGTCGACGCCCGAGGCGACCGAGACGGCGACCGTGAGGATGTAGTCCACGAGCAGCGCGGCGGCCACGACGACCCCGGCGCGCTCGCCGAGGTTGCGCGAGGCCACCTCGTAGTCGCCGCCGCCCGACGGGTAGGCCCTGATGAGCTGCCGGTACGACGCGACGACCACGACGAGCAGGAGCACGACGCACGCCGCGACCCAGGGGCCGAGCAGCACGAGGCTCGAGCCCCCGAGCAGCAGGATCATGAGCAGTTCCTGCGGGGCGTACGCCACGGAGGAGAGCGGGTCGCTCGCGAAGATCGGGAGCGCGAGGTGCTTGGGCAGCAGCTGCCCGTCGAGCTTCTCGGTGGGGAGCGGGTCGCCGATGAGCCAGTTCTTGGCGGACCTCGGCGGTTCGGGTGGGGCGGTCTCGCCCTCAGGGGTCACGGCGGGCAACTCTACGCTTCCCGCGGCGCGCGTCAATGGGGGGTTCGTGAGCCCTCGTCATCAGGGTTCTCACCGGGGAAAAGGCTGCTCCAGGTCTCCTGCGCGAGCGCGGCAGCGGCCTCCGCGTCGCCCGCCTCGATGAGGTCGATGAGCTCGGCGTGACGTGCGAGCGAGCCCCAGCCCTCGGGTGAGTCGAAGCGCAGGCGCACGGCACGCTCGATGAGCGGCGCGAACTGGTCGAGCACGGTCTCGAGGATGCGGTTGCCGGCGACGCGCACGGGCACGCCGTGCAGTCGCTCGTCGGCGGCGAGGGCGGCATCCGTGTCGTGCGCCGCGATGGCGGCCTCGAAGGCGTCGTTCGCGGCGCGCATCTCGGCGATGTCGTCGGATGCGAGAAGCGGCACCGCGGTGCGCACGGCGAGCGCGTGCATCGACGCCACGACGTCGCGCGCCTCGCGCACGCGCTCGAGGTCGAGCGTGCTGACGACCGTCGAGCGACCGGGCCGCGCGATGACGAGGCCGCTGCGCGCGAGCTGCAGGAGCGCCTCGCGCACAGGCGTGCGGCTGCACCCGAGCCACTCGGCGAGTTCGCCGTCGCGCAGCTGCTCGCCGGGCGCGAAGGTGCCGTCGATGATCGCAGCGCGGAGGGTGCCGAGAACGTCGTCGCGCAGCAGGGTGCGGTCGACGCGGGCTCGGTCGCTCGGGATCGGCATCGGCTTATCTTGCGCACACTCTGCCGCGGTGCGCCACGCGTCTTGACGGGATTGCGGACTGAATGCAATATATCGCACATCGCGCGCGTTACAGCGGGCGACACCCCGACGACGAGACCTGGAGCCGGGGGCCTGACGAAAGGAACGAAGCCATGAGCACCACCCCCCAGACGATCGTCCTCGTGCACGGAGCCTTCGCCGAGTCCGCGAGCTGGAACGGGGTCATCCCGCGCCTGCAGCAGGCGGGCCACCGCGTGATCGCCGTCGCCAACCCGCTGCGCGGCCTCGCATCCGACGCCGCGTACGTGCGCAGCCTCCTCGAGAGCATCGACGGCGACGTCGTCGTGGCTGGGCACTCCTACGGCGGGAGCGTCGCATCCGAGGCCACCGCCGGCCTGCCGAACGTCTCCGCCCTCGTGTTCGTCGCGAGCTTCCTGCTCGAGCCCGGCGAGAGCACGGGCGAGCTCGCCGGCCGGTTCCCGGGCAACCTGCTCGGCACCGCCCTCGCGCCCGTGCCGTACCGCACGGGCGAGACCTCGGGCGACGACCTCTACATCGTCGACGAGAAGTTCAACGAGATCTTCGCGGGCGACGTCGACGGCGAGACCGCGGCCCTCATGGCCGCGACGCAGCGTCCGATCGCGGCTCAGGCCCTCGCCGACACCGCGACGCAGGCCGCCTGGACGGACACCCCCTCGTGGAGCGTCATCGCGACGCAGGACCTCGCGGTGCCGCTCGAGGCGTCGCGCTTCATGGCCGAGCGTGCGGGTGCGACCGCGGTCGAGATCGACGCCTCGCACGCGATCACGGTCTCGCAGCCCGAGGCCGTCGCCGAGGTCATCCTCGAGGCCGCCCGCAGCACCGTGCGCAGCGCCGTCCGGTGAGCCGGATGCCGTCGTCGCCCGCCGCATCCCTCCGGCGGGCGACGACGACGGATGCGCGGGGCCGCGCGCTCCTATGATCGTGCGGTGATGAGTGCACGCCGCAGACGACGCTGGCCGTGGATCGCGGCCGCGATCGTCGTCGTGCTGCTCGTGCCCGCGGCGATCCTCGGGCTCCCGATCCTGCTGCATCAGGACGGCGGATCCTCCAACCAGGAGACCCCCGTCGACGAGTGGCCCACGACGGTGACGGCGCGGGGCGACGACGGCCGCACGCGCGAGCTCACGGTGCTCTCGCCCGAGCCGGGCGGCACGGTCGACACCTCGGCGCTCGCGGTCGGCGACCGCATCGTCGTGAGCGGCACGGGCTACGACGCGGGCCAGGGCATCTACGTGGCCGTGTGCGTCATCCCGGAGCCCGGACAGCGTCCGGGGCCGTGCCTCGGCGGCGTGCCCGACCAGGAGACCGACGGATCGGCCGAGAGCTCGGGCGAGATCCAGTGGGCCCCGAGCAACTGGATCAACGACGACTGGGCGTGGAAGCTGTTCGGCGCGCGCCCGTTCGACGACGTCGCGACGGGCACCTTCACGGCCTACCTCGAGATCGTGGACCCCGTCGGCGAGAACTACGACTGCACGACGCAGCGCTGCGCGATCTTCACGCGCAACGACCACACGGCGCTCGGCGACCGCGTGCAGGACCTCTACATCCCGGTGGGGTTCGCGGGCTGATTCCGGCTCAGCTGGTCGAGGAGCGCCGCGAAGCGACGCGTCTCGAGACCACCGTCAGCAGCAGCCCCAGCACGAACAGCGCCAGTCCCAGCGGGAGCACTCCCGCATCGGCACCCGTCGCCGCGAGCGCGGGCTGCGCCGTCACGGTGATGGCGATCTCGGCGACCTGCACCCCGTCGCGCAGCAGCACGACCGTGTGGGCACCCGCCGGCGTGGAGGCGGGGATGCGGAAGGTCTGCGAGACCGTGCCGGCGGCATCCGAGGTGGCGGTGCCGAGCACGACGGGGGTGGAGTGCAGCTCGACCGTGTACTCCTCGTCGAGCAGCAGGCCCCAGGCCTGCACGGTGACCGTGTCGCCGGCCTGCACGCTCGTGACGCTCGCGGCCACGGTCGGCTTCGCGATCTTGCCGGTCGGCGCCGAGGCGATGACGTAGTCGTGGTGGTCGACGGCGTGTGCGGTGGCGGCGACGTAGACCACCTCGCCCACGAGGTCGTCGGTCATGGCGAGCGTCGCCTGGTCGGCCCCGGCGATCGGCGTGCCGTCTTCGAGGAACCACTGGTACGTGAACGAGTCGGGCACGGGCGACCAGGCGCTCGTGTCGACGGATGCGGTGAGCACCCCGCCGAGGGCGTTGCGTCCGGTGACCACCGGCGCCGCCCCGGGTGTCTGGTCGGCGAGCGCGACGGTGGCCGTGTAGGCGGATCCGAGCGTCACGTAGTCCTGGTAGTCGTCGCGCTCGAGGAGGGCGGTGGCGTAGAGCGGCTGCCCGAGGAGCGCGCTCGTCGGGGCGAACGTCGCTCCCGTGCCGACGATCATGCCGTCGGTGGTCCGCCACTGGATGGTGACGGAGGTCGGGGCCGGCGTCACGCCCGAGGCGTCGTAGCCGGCGCTGAAGCTCGTGCCGAGACGACCGGCGCCGGAGACCGTGGGCACCGCGGTGACGTTCGCGAAGGAGCCGAGGTGGGCGGTCTGCGAGAAGCTCGTCGACCACGTGGCGTCGAGGTAGCCGGCCAGGTGGGCGGTGACGACGGCGTAGAAGACGGAACCGGCGGAGACGTCGGCCGAGGTGATCTGGTATCCGCCGACGACGGCGCCGGATCCGCTTCCGACGAGCGCGTTGTCGGCGACGCGCCGCCACTCCCAGTCGTAGCCCGTGGGCGTGGCGCCCCACCCGGTTCCGGAGACAGTCAGCATTCCGCCCGCGACCGCCTCACCCGGCGCCGCCAACGTCGGCTGGGTGAACTGGCGTGCCGAGACGTGCGACCAGTTGCTGGTGAGGGTCGCGATCTGACCGTCATGAGGCCCCCCGCTGACCATGACCCGCTGCACGCCGTAGAGGTCGGTGCCGATGTCGTCGATCGTCGTGGTGTACCACTGGTCGTTGCTGAGCACCGCGCCATCGCTGACTCGGATCCACTGGGTGGATTTGAAGGTGAGGCCTGACGCACCCGGCAGCAGCGCGAGCATCGACGTGAAGCTGGACGATATCTGCACCTGGGTGCCCCAGGTGACGTTGGTGGGCATCGTCCAGGTGCCGGAGGGCACGTAGTCGGCCGCCTGGGCCGGCGCCGCCCCGAGGGCGACACCCCCGAGGGCGAGCGCGACGGCGGCGACGGATGCGGACAGGCGGCGGAGGGCGCGGGGCATGGAGGTGCTTTCGGGTAGCACGAACGGGGTACCCCCACGCTAGGCGCCGGGGGACGGCCCGCGCGCCCCCCGTGAGGGGGCGATCACCGCGCGCGCAACGCCGCCGTCACCTCGCGACGCACCTCGTCGAGCCGGCGGACGAGCAGCTCCGGCCCGTCGGTGCCGAGCGTTCCGGCGGCGAACTGCGTGCGCAATTCGGAGCGGAGGTCGGCGCGGAAGCTCGCGAGCGCGGCCTCGGCCTCGTGCATCGCGGCACGGGATGCGGCGCGGGCGTCGCGATCCTGCGCCGCCTCGGGGATCGCCTCGGCGCTGCGGATGCCGTGGCTCGTGTCGGTGCGCGCCTCCCGAGCCGCGGAGGCCAGGTCGGCCTTGAGCGAGCGCATCGCGTCGTTCACCGAGCTGCGCACCTCGTCGGCGAGCCGGCGCACCGAGTCGGTGACGTCCGTTTCGATCTCCGCGAGCTCGTCCTGACGCGACGCGAGTTCGGCGCGGCCGGCATCCGTGATCGCGTAGACCGTGCGGCGGCCGTCGGACTCCTTCGTGACGAGCCCCTCCTCCTGCAGCTTCGCGAGCCGCGGGTAGATGGTGCCGGCGCTCGGCACGTAGGTGCCGCCGAAGCGGTCGCCGAGCGACTGGATGAGCTCGTAGCCGTGCTGCGGGCGCTCGTCGAGCAGGCTCAGCAGGTAGAGGCGCAGGTGGCCGTGGGCGAAGACGGGCGGCGTCATGCGCGCACCGCGTGCAGGATGCTCACGTCGCCGCCGACCGTGTTGATGCGCACGTCGGCCCAGCGGCCGTCGAGCTCGCCGTGGCGGGCGGTGTAGCGGCCCTTGACGACGCTGATGCTCTGCGCGTCGAGCTGCAGCTTGCCGCCGACGGTCTGCACCGTGTAGCTCGCGGGCGTCTCGGGCTCGAAGCGGGCGGTGACCGCTCCTGAGACGGTGTTGACGTGCACGGTGTCGGGCACCCCCGCCGCGTCGAGCATGACCTCGCTCGAGACGCCGTCGACGTCGAAGCGGCTGATGGTGCCGGATGCGATGACGTCGCCCGAGACCGTGTTGACGCCGACCGCGCCCGTGTGGTCGCGCACCGTGACCTCGCCGCTCACCGAGTTGGCGGTGAGCTTGCCGGTGAGGCCGTCGGCGACGAGGTCGCCCGAGACCGTGTTGAGCGACGCATCCGTCTCGAGCCCCGCCACGAGCGCCTCGGCCGAGACGACGCCGAGGGTGAGGCCGATGTCGCGCGGCACGAGCACGCTCACCTCGGCCTTGATGGACGAGCCGAAGTTCTTGAAGGCGTCGATCCAGTTGTCCCAGCGCAGCTGCGGGTGGTCGATCTCGAGGCGGTCGCCGTCGAGCTTCACGAGCAGGTCGCGGCCGGTCACGCTGTGCACCTCGACGCGCACGCCCGGCTCGTCGTGACCGACGATGTCGACGTGCCCGCCGACGAGGCCCACCTTCAGTCGGCGGATGTTCTCCAGGTCGATCACCTTCGGGCCGTCGACGAGCCACTTCTCCTGAGCCATCGCGACTCCTCCTCACTCGAATCGAGATATATCGCGTCTCTCGAGAACTCACGATATATCGCGTCTCTCCACTTCGCAACACGATTCTCGGTTCGGCCCTTGCAGTTGACGCAGCGTCAACGTCTAACGTCGCTGCCAAGGGAAGGAGGACGACGTGGAACGCACGATCCAGGAAGTCGCCCGGCTCACGGGCGTCACGAGCCGCACGCTGCGGCACTACGACGACGTCGGGCTCGTGCGACCGAGCAGCGTCGGCGCCGGCGGCATCCGCCGCTACGACGCGGATGCGCTCGTGCGCCTGCAGCGCGTACTGCTGCTGCGCGAGCTCGGGCTCGGCCTCCCCGCGATCGCCCGCGTGCTCGAGGGGCAGACGGATGACGCCCACGCGCTGCTCGCACACCGCGAGTGGCTGCGTCAGGAGCAGGACCGCCTCGCCCGCCAGCTGGCGAGCGTCGAGGCGACCATCGAGGCACTGGAGGGAGGTGAGGAACCGATGGCAGAGAACATGTTCGACGGCTTCGACCACACGCAGTACAAGGACGAGGTCGAGCAGCGCTGGGGCAGGGACGCGTACGCGAAGTCCGACGCCTGGTGGCGCGGCATGAGCGACGCCGAGCGCGGCGACTGGCAGGCGCGGAGCGCGCAGCTCGGAGCCGACTGGATCGCCGCGGCCGAGTCCGGCATCGCGCCGGAGTCCGACGAGGCGCAGGAGCTCGCCCGCCGCCATGTCGAGTGGCTGGCCGGCATCCCGGGCACCCCGGGCGCCGACAGGGAGTACGTCGTGGGACTCGGCGAGCTGTACGTCGCCGACCCGCGCTTCGGCGCGAACTACGGCGGCGAGCAGGGCGCGGCGTTCGTGCGCGACGCGCTGCGCGTCTACGCGGATGCCCACCTGTAGAAGGCGACCCGCCCAGGGAGAGTGCGCCCGCGCATCCGTCTTCACCCGGATGCGCGGGCGTCGCTCACTGCGGCTGTCGCGCCTCGCGTCCGTTGCGGACGACGGCGACGACGGTCGCGACGGCACCCCAGAGGGCGAGCGCGGCGAGCGCGAGCAGGAGGAGCATCATGCGATCACCTCCCCTGCGGGTGCGGCGTCCGCCACGGGACGGGGGCGGGGTGCCTCGGGCACGTGGAAGAACGGGAGCGTCAGGCCGACGAGGGGGCCGATGAGGAGGGCGAAGGCCACGGTGCCGATGCCGACCTGGCCGCCGAGCAGCCACCCGACGGCGAGCACGGTGACCTCGATGCCCGTGCGCACGGCCCAGATGGGCCAACCCCAGCGGGCGTGGATGCCGGTCATGAGCCCGTCGCGCGGGCCGGGGCCGAAGCGCGCACCGACGTAGAGGCCCGTCGCGATCGCGAGCATCACGAGACCGCCCGCGAAGACGAGGCCCTGCATCCACCACTCGTGCTGCTGCGGGATGACGGCGAGTCCGATGTCGGCCGCCGGGCCGATGAGCAGGATGTTGAGCACCGTGCCGATGCCGGGCTTCTGGCGGATGGGGATCCACAGCAGCAGCACGACGGCGCCGACCGCGACGACGACGATGCCGAACCCGATGCCGGTCTGCGCCACGATGCCCTGCGTGAGCACGTCCCACGGGCCCACGCCGATGCCCGCGCGCACCATGGCGGCGATCGCCACGCCGTAGAGGAAGAGGCCGACGAGCAGCTGCGCGATGCGGCGGGTCCAGAGCAGGGTGGCGGTCACGGTGAACATCTCATCCGGCAATTGGCCCTTGAACAAGAAGCCAATCTGGCTACACTGGCCGCATGAACACGCTGTCGGCCCGCGCATTGGCCTTGCTCATGGTGGATTGGCGCCGCTCCGGCGGGCCGGCCTACCAGGCGCTCGCCGACCGCATCCGGCTCCTCGTGCTCGACGGCCGCATCCCGCTCGGCACCCGCCTGCCCGCCGAACGCGAGCTCGCGACCCACCTCGGCCTCAGCCGCACGACCGTGTCGGCCGCCTACGCCGAGCTGCGCGACACCGGCTACCTCGAGAGCGTGCGCGGCTCGGGCAGCACCGCGCGCCTGCCGCAGGACGCGTCGATCGACCTCGACCTGCTCGCGGATGCGCCCCTCGACTTCTCGAAGGCGTCGCTGCCCGCGCTCCCCGCCGTCGCGGAGGCCGCGACCGCCGCTGCCGCGCGACTCCCGAGCTTCCTGAGCGACAGCGGCTTCGACCCCTTCGGTCTGCTCGTGCTGCGCCGCGCCATCGCCGACCGCTACACCGAGCGCGGCGTGCCCACCGACCCCGAGCAGCTCATGATCACGGTCGGCGCGCAGTCGGCCATCCACCTCGTCGCGCGCACCCTGCTCGGCCGCGGCGACCGCGCGATCGTCGAGTCGCCCGGCTACCCGCACGCCTTCGACGCCCTCAAGGCCGCCGGCGCGCGGCTCGTGCCGGTCGCCGTCACGACCGACGAGGGCTGGGACGAGCTCGGCCTCGAGCAGGCCTTCCAGCGCACGAGCCCCACGCTCGCCTACCTCATGCCCGAGTTCCAGAACCCCACGGGCCGCACGATGGATGCCGCGACGCGCGCCAAGGTGCTCGAGCTCGCGGCGCGCGAGGGCACGACGCTCGTCATCGACGAGACGATGACGGGGCTCGGCCTCGACGGTCAGCCGCGCCCCGCTCCCTTCCCCGTCGCGCCGAACGTCGTCGTCATCGGCTCGGTCGGCAAGTCGATCTGGGGCGGCCTCCGCCTCGGCTGGATCCGCGCCGAGCGCGACCTCATCCAGCGTCTCGCGCGCGTGCGCTTCGCGAGCGACCTCGGCACGCCCGTGCTCGACCAGCTCGTCGTCGCCGAGCTCGTGCCCGACTACGAGCAGATCCTCGCCGGACGCCGCGCCTACCTGCGCCAGGGTCGCGACCACCTCGCGAAGCGCATCCGTCAGCAACTGCCGGAGTGGCGGATGCCGCACGTCGAGGGCGGGATCGTCGCGTGGGTCAACATCGGCGCGCCCGTGAGCTCGCAGCTCGCGCTCGCCGCCCGCACCGAGGGCCTCGTGATCGGCGCCGGCCCCCGCTTCGGGCTCGACGGCGTCTTCGAGCGCTTCCTGCGCATCCCGTTCGGCATGCCTGCCGACCAGCTCGACCGCGGTGTCGACGCGCTCGCGGCGGCGTGGAACTCGGTCACGCGCCGCGGTCTGCGCCTCGACGACGCCAACCTCGCCCACGTCGTCTGACGCTGACCGGTCGGTTTCTGGCCTCAAACCCCGGGAATGAGGCCAGAAACCGACCAGTCAGCGGAGGGTGACCCCCAGCGGATTGGAAGTTAAGGGCCCCTCGCGGCTGAAATACTGAGCGCGGGCACGGTGCCGTGCCGCCTACCCGAGCCGCGATCGCGGCATCCGCAGCACCACTGCATCCAGCACCCCGGGGGAACCGTGTCTCTGCTCTCCGTGTTCAGCCTGCGCAACCGCGCACTGATCGCCCTGCTCACGATCGTCGTCGCGATCTTCGGGGGCTACGCGCTCACCGCGCTCAAGATGGAGCTGTTCCCCTCGCTCACGCTGCCCAACGTCACGGTCGTCACGACCTACCCGGGCGCGAGCCCCGACGTCGTCGAGGAGTCGGTGTCGACCCCCATCGAGACGGCGCTGCAGGGCATCGAGGGCCTCGAGGAGACCTCCGCCACGTCGTCGTCGGGCGTCTCCACGGTGCAGGCCTCGTTCACCTACGGCACGGACCTCACGCGCGCCGAGCAGAAGGTCGAGCTCGCGATCGGCCGCATCTCGTCGCAGCTTCCCGACGCGGTCGACCCCACGGTCGTCACCTTCTCGCTGAGCGACTTCCCCATCGTGCAGCTCGCCGTCACGAGCGACCTCGAGCCGGCCGAGCTCGCCGGCCGCCTCGCCGACATCGCCGTACCCGAGCTCGAGCAGGTCGCCGGCGTGAGCTCCGCGTCCGTCTACGGCGCCACCGGCCAGCGCATCACGATCACGCCGGATGCCGCCCTCCTCGCGGGGAACGGCCTCAGCACCCAGGCCATCCGCGACGCCCTCAAGGCGAACGGCGCCCTGCTCGCCGCGGGCCAGATCGACGAGGACGGCAAGACCCTCACGGTGCAGGCGGGCACGCGCATCGAGTCGACCGACGAGCTCGGCGCCCTGCCGCTCGTCGGCTCCGGCCTCACGATCGCCGACGTCGCATCCGTCGAGATCACCGAGAACCCGGTCACGGGCATCTCGCGCGTCAACGGCGAGCCTTCCCTCACCGTCGCGATCACCAAGACCCCCGCCGGCAACACGGTCGACGTGTCGCACGGCGTGCAGGAGAAGCTCGCCGAGCTCGAGGAGGCCCTCGGCGGCAACACGACGTTCTCGGTCGTGTTCGACCAGGCGCCCTTCGTCGAGCACTCGATCGAGTCGCTCGCGACCGAGGGCCTGCTCGGCCTCGCCTTCGCCGTCGTCGTGATCTTCCTCTTCCTCTTCTCGGTGCGCTCGACGCTCGTCGCGGCGATCTCGATCCCCGTCTCGGTGCTCATCACGTTCGTCGCGATGCTCGCCACGGGCTACTCGCTCAACGTGCTGACCCTCGGCGCCATCACGATCGCGATCGGCCGCGTCGTCGACGACTCGATCGTCGTCATCGAGAACATCAAGCGGCACCTCGGCCTCGGTGCCGCGAAGAAGGATGCGGTGCTCGTCGGCGTGCGCGAGGTCGCGTCCGCGATCACCGCCTCGACCGTCACGACGGCCGCGGTGTTCCTGCCGATCGCGCTCGTCGGCGGCCTCACGGGCGAGCTGTTCCGCCCGTTCGCGCTCACGGTGACGATCGCGCTCGCGTCGTCGCTGCTCGTCGCGCTCACGATCGTGCCGGTGCTCGCCTACTGGTTCCTCAAGGCCAAGCCGCACCACGCGCACAACGCGGCCGAGGCGGAGGCGCCCGCGCACGACGACCTCGACGCGGAGCTCGCGAGGCCGGACCGCCTGCAGAAGGCGTACCTCCCCGTCATCCGGTGGACCGTCGCGCATCCCGTCGTCACGCTCATCTCGGCCGTCGTCGTGCTCGGCATCACGCTCGCGCTCGTGCCGATCGTGCCCACGAACTTCGTCGGCAACTCGGGCCAGAACACGCTCTCGGCGCGCCAGACGCTGCCCGCCGGCACGAGCCTCGACGCACGCGACGAGGCCGCGGCCCAGTTGGAGGAGAAGCTCGGGGAGGTCGACGGCATCGAGACCGTGCAGGCCACGATCGGCTCGAGCGGCGGCCTCAGCATCGCCCTCGGCTCGCTCTTCGGCGGCGCCGAGGCCAACACCTTCTCGATCACGACCGAGGAGGGCGCCGACCAGGAGCGCATCCGCGCCGACGTGCAGGACGTCATCGACGGCATGGGCGACGACGCCGGCGAGATCACCATCTCCTCCGGCAGCACCGGCTTCTCGAGCGACATCGCGATCGAGATCACCGCGCCCGACGCCGAGACGCTCCGGGAGGCGACGGATGACGTGGTCGCCGCGATGCGCGACCTCGACGTCGCCCAGCAGGTCGAGTCGAACCTCTCCGCCACGCAGCCCTACATCGCGATCGACGTCGACCGCGAGAAGGCGGCGGCGCTCGGCCTCACCGAGGTCGCTGTCGGCGGCATCGTCGCCGAGGCGATGCTGCCCGTGCCGGTCGGCTCGGTCGAGTTCGACGGCGACAACCTCTCGATCTACATCGCCAACACCGCGAAGCCCACGACCGTTCAGGAGCTGCGCGACTTCGTGCTCTTCGCGACGCCGCTCGGCCCCGTGACCGTCGGCGACGTCGCGACGGTCGAGCAGGTCGACGGGCCCGCGTCCATCTCGACGCAGCGTGGCATCCGCACGGCGAGCGTCTCGGTGACGCCCGCGACCGCCGACGTCGGGTCCGCCTCGGCCGCGGTGCTCGCCGAGCTCGAGTCGCTCGAGCTGCCGGGTGGCGTCAGCGCCACGATCGGCGGCGTCACGAGCGACCAGGAGGAGGCGTTCACGCAGCTCGGCATCGCGCTGCTCGCCGCGATCCTCATCGTCTACACGGTCATGGTGGCGACGTTCCGCAGCCTCCGGCAGCCGCTGCTCCTGCTCGTCTCGGTTCCGTTCGCGGCGACCGGTGCGATCCTGCTGCAGCTCGCATCCGGCATCCCGCTCGGCGTCGCGTCGCTCATCGGCCTGCTCATGCTCATCGGCATCGTCGTCACCAACGCGATCGTGCTCATCGACCTCGTGAACCAGTACCGTGACCGCGGGCTCGCCGTGAACGACGCGCTCGTGCACGGTGCCAGCCGGCGTCTGCGCCCGATCCTCATGACGGCCCTCGCGACGATCTTCGCGCTCCTGCCGCTCGGCCTCGGCCTCACCGGCCAGGGCGGCTTCATCTCGCAGCCGCTCGCGATCGTCGTCATCGGCGGGCTCATCTCGTCGACCGTGTTGACGCTCGTGGTGCTCCCCTCGCTCTATTCGCTCGTCGAGGGCGCGAAGGAGCGTCGCGAGGCGAAGCGCGCGACGAAGGATGCGGAGGCCGCGGCGCCCGTGCCGGTGGGCTGAGCTCAGTCCTCCGAGTGCGGGGTGAGGGTCATCGACTCGTTCCACTCGGGAACGCTCGGATAGACGTAGTGGTACCCGATGCTCGTCACCGGCGAGCCGACGGGGGTGAGGGTGATCTCCCCCTGATCGACGCAGGCCGCGTCGTCGACCGTCTCGACGAACGTGATGGTGGTCTCGGTGCGCGCCGTCTGCGCCCACGTGAAGCCGCACAACCCGGGGTACTCGCCGACGGCGGGTGCCGTGGTGCCGTCGTCGGTGATCGTCACGACGATGCCGTACGACTGGGGGATCTGGCCGGCCCACACGCCGGCCACGGTGACGGCCGGCGTCGGCGTCGGGGTCGGGGTCGCGGTGGCGGAGGCGGCTGCGGGCGAGCAGTCGTCCGCGGCCTGCGCGGGGGCGGGAGCGCCGAGCGTGCCCACGGCCACGAGCGCGCCGATCGCGAGCAGGCCCAGCACACCGTGACGGACGCGGCCGGAACGCCAGACGACGGCGACACCGATGGCGACGAGCAGGACGGCGCCGAGCGCGATGAGCGAGGTGTCGGTGGAGCCGGTGGCGGCGAGGCACTCGGGCATGTGCGTTTTCCCCCTGTTGAGTTCGATCAGGCTCACACGAGGGGCACGGAAGTCCCCTCTGCGAATCACTGTTCGTCGTCGGCCTCGACGAGGGGGAGCACCTGCGGAGTGAGCGTGCGCTCGTAGAAGTCGAGGATGCGCTCCTTGAGCCCGTCGTCGATCATCGCGATCGAGTGCAGGCGGCCCTCGACCTGCACGAACGTCGTGTCGACCCCGACCCCGCGCAAGGTTCGCACGAGGATGCGCGCCTGCTCGAGCGGGATCATCTCGTCGGTCGAGTGGGCGACGAGGAACGGCGGGTCGGTGTCGTCGACCCACGTGTTGGGCGACGCCGCGAGGGCGAGCGGGCACTCCATCGTGGCGACGCATCCGAGGTAGGCGGCCTGCACGGGCAGGAAGTCGTCGGTCGCGGCGACGCCCGTGAGGTCGACGGGGGCCGAGAGCTCGACGACGGCCGCGACGCGCGACCCCGTGTCGAGCGGCCCCGTGCCGCGCGTGCCGAGCAGCGACACGAGGTTGCCGCCGGCGGAGCCACCGAGCGCGCCGATGCGGTCGGGGTCGATGCCGAACCGCTCCGTCTGCTCGGGCTCGCGCAGCCACTCGACGGCGGCGACGAGGTCGTCGATCGCCGCGGGGTAGGGGTTCGCGGGCGCGAGGCGGTAGTCGACGGCGAAGGTCGGGTAGCCGGATGCGCCGAGCCACTGGCACACGGCACGCCACGCGATGTCGTTCTTCGAGCCGCGGGCCCAGCTGCCGCCGTGGACCACGACGACGGCCGCCCGAGGTGGCTCGTCGAGCGGGTCGAAGTCGGGCGGCATGCACGCGTCGAGGAACAGCGGCTGCCCGTCGACGGCGCGATAGGGGATGTCGACCGTCGTCGGCACGGTCGGGTCGGTGGCGAGGTGGGGGTTGCTCGAGACGACGACCCCCTCGACCTCGACGTCCGCCTCGTCGCCGGTGGGGGCGCATCCGCCCGCCGCGAGCCCGAGCGCGCCCAGCACGAGGGCCGCGAGGGCGGCACGTGTCGGGTTCGCGGCGCGCATGATCGCACTACGGTAACCCCGCTTCGCAGCGATTCTCGGCGGATCCTCGGGTGGCACCGCTATGCTCGTGCGGTCGGCTCTCGACGAATCGCGGCTTGTCGCCGCGTCTTATGCACTGTGTAGGTCGAGCGGGCCGGATCGTCCACGCATCCGTGGACGAGGAATTCCTTGAGGAAAACGGCCCCGGCCCACCTGCGTCCGGGTTCTCGTCGCGTGCGTCTGCGCGCGGCGCACACTCATGAGCACCGGAGAGACATCCATGGCGTACAACGCCCGCGCGCCCCAGGGCGCCAAGAAGAACAACGCCCACAAGGGCGGCAAGAAGGTCGGCGGTCCGTCGGCGAAGCACCGCGGCTACCAGCCGGAGACGGATGCCGCCCGCGGCGGCAAGAAGCCCCGCTGGTCGAGCGAGCAGCGGGCCGCGTACGGCCACCCCGTCGAGCGTCCCCGCGGCAAGCGCACCGAGCGCGCCGAGGACGGTCGCCCTAACTGGGAGCCGCGCGGCAAGGATGCGCGTGCGTCCGTCGAGCGCGCCCCCGCGGCCCGCAAGCGCGACGGCTACGGCCGCGACCGCGACCGCTTCGTCCGAGAGGACGACGCGCCGCGCACGGGCGGCTACCGGGGTCGGGACGGCGCGCCGTCCTCCCGCAGCAACCACGCCGGCGATCGCCCGCACCGCCTCGCGGGCGACCGGCCGCTGCGTCGCTTCGGCGACGACCGCCCCCGCCGCTTCGAGGACGAGCGCCCGCAGCGCCGCTTCGACGACGAGCGCCCGCGTCGCAACGACGGCGAGCGCCCCCAGCGTCGCTTCGACGACGACCGTCCCCGTCGCGACGAGCGCCGACGCTACGAGTCGGACCGCCCGCGCTTCGAGCGCGACGACCGTCCGCGTCGCGACGACCGTCCCCGCTTCGAGCGCGACGAGCGTCCCCGCCGCGAGTTCGGCGACCGCCCGCGTCGCGACCGCGACGACCGCCGCTTCGACGAGCGTCCGCGCCGCGAGTTCACCGACCGCACCGACCGTCGCGACGACCGCGCCCCGCGCCACCACGTCGACGACGTTGTGCTCGAGCGCCTCGAGGCGCAGGCCGTCGAGGCGACCGAGGTCGAGAACGCGTCGTTCGCCGACCTCGGCCTCGGCCAGAACATCGTCCGCGCGCTCGCCGAGCTCGGCGCCGAGAGCCCGTTCCCGATCCAGGCGGCGACGATCCCGGATGCGCTCGCGGGTCGCGACGTGCTCGGCCGCGGCCGCACGGGCTCGGGCAAGACGATCGCCTTCGGCGCCCCGCTCGTGGAGCGCCTCCTGCAGATGCAGGCGGGCGACCAGAAGCGCCGCGAGTTCGGTCGCGCTCCGCGCGCGCTCATCCTCGCGCCGACGCGTGAGCTCGCCCTGCAGATCGACCGCACCGTGCAGCCGATCGCGCGCAGCGTGGGCCTCTTCACGACCCAGATCTACGGCGGCGTGCCCTACGCACGTCAGCTGGGCGCCCTCGAGCGCGGAGTCGACATCGTGATCGGCACGCCCGGTCGCGTGCAGGACCTCGCCGACTCGGGCCGTCTCGACCTGTCGAACGTGCAGATCACGGTGCTTGACGAGGCCGACCACATGTGCGAGCTGGGCTTCGCCGAGCCGGTCACCGCGATCCTGAATCACACCCCCGACGGCGGCCAGCGCCTGCTGTTCTCCGCGACCCTCGACAAGGGCGTCGCCGAGATCGTCGATGCGTACCTCACCGACCCCGCGGTCTACGAGGTCGCGGGCGAGGACCAGGCGAGCTCGACGATCGAGCACCGCGTGCTGCTGCTCGACCAGCGCGACAAGCAGGAGGTGCTCATCGAGCTCGCTGCGGGTCCCGGCAAGAAGCTCGTGTTCGCGCGCACCCGCGCGTTCGCGGAGCAGCTCGCCGACCTGCTCGACGATGCGGGCATCCGCGCCGAGTCGATCCACGGCGACCTCACGCAGTCGCGCCGACAGCGCGCGCTCGACAAGTTCGCGAACGGTCGCGTGCAGGCGCTCGTGGCGACGGATGTGGCCGCGCGCGGCATCCACGTCGACGACGTGTCGCTCGTGATCCAGGCGGATGCGCCCGACGAGTACAAGGCGTACCTGCACCGCGCGGGCCGCACGGGCCGCGCCGGCAAGGAGGGCACCGTCGTGACCCTCGTGCCGCGCAACCGTCGCCGCCGCACGGAGGACCTGCTCTCGCGCGCCGAGATCGTGGCCGAGTGGACGCCCGTCGTCCCGGGCGACGACATCATCCGCGAGCTCGCCGGCCGCTGATCCTGTTGTGCAGGGCTTCTGCTGTTGTGCAGGAGTCCCGCGCGGTTCTGCAGGAGATCGAAGCGCGTGGCCTGAGTTTCCAGGCCACGCGCTTTCGCGTTGGCGGGAACTCCTGCACAACAGCGAACTCCTGCACAACAGCGAACTCCTGCACAACAGCATCCGCGCGCAACCCCCGTGCGCAGATGAGCGGCGCATGAACAGCGGATGACGCGCTCGCGCGGGCTCTTGCGCGATGTCGGCGCCGCGCGATAGGGATGGAGCGGCCCCCAAACGGGGGGTAACCCGACCAACGCTGTCCCCTTCGAACAACGGAGCACCGCGCGTCATGTCAATTCAAGAACCCTCCGAGGCGTCGCGCACAGGAGCGCGCCGCCGCCTCGCAGCCGTCGCCACGGCGGCCGCAGCAGCCCTCGGGCTGACCTCCCTGAGCGCGACCCCCGCGCTCGCCGCCGACGTCACCCACACGATCGCCGAGGTGCAGGGAACGGGTGCCAGCACCCCGCTCGCCGGCCAGACGGTCACGGTCGAGGGCGTCGTCACGGGCTACTACGCCGCCCCCTCGAACTACCGCGGTCTCTATCTGCAGACCGCCGGATCGGGCGGCGACACGGACGCCACGCCCGGCGCATCCGACGGCCTCTTCGTCTACTTCAACCAGGCCTACCCGCCCGTCGCCGTCGGCGACCTCGTGCGCGTCACGGGCACGGCGGGCGAGAACGGCGGCCAGACGCAGATCACGGCGACCGTCGCATCCGCGTTCGAGCTGCTCGAGGCGGGAGCCGGCCTGCCCGAGGCCACGCCGCTGCCCGACACCGTCGTCGGGCCCGACCGCGAGGCGTTCGAGGGCATGCTCGTGCAGCCGACCGGCGACTACCGCCTCGCGTCGAGCCACGAGCTCTACAACTTCGGCTCGCTGTGGCTCTCGGCGGGCGGCGAGCTCGTCAAGTCCACGGAGACGACGGATGCGGGCCCCGCCGCCGACGCGATCGCGGCGGCCAACCTCGCGCGGCGCCTCATCGTCGACGACGGCTACTCGATCCGCGTCGACAACAGCCAGCACCTCGGCGACCAGCCGTACTTCACGGCCGACACGGTGGTCCGCAACGGCGACCGCTTCGTGGCGCCCGAGAAGGCCATGGTGCTCGGCTACGGCTTCGACGCGTGGCGTCTGCAGCCGCAGGTGCCGATCACCGACGCGAGCGACGCGTCGTACAAGCCGACGTTCGAGTCGCTCAACCCGCGTCCCGCATCCGCCCCCGAGGTCGGCGGCGACGTGCAGTTCGGCGCGTTCAACGTCTTCAACTACTTCACGACGTTCGGCGGCGACGCACGCGGCGCCGCGAACGCGGAGCAGTTCGCGAAGCAGAAGGCCAAGATCGTCTCGGCCATCAACGGCCTCGGCGCGGATGTCGTGGCGCTGCAGGAGATCGAGAACTCCGTCGAGCTGGGCGAGCCGGTCGACGAGGCCCTCGCCGACCTCGTCGCGGGTCTCAACGCCGCAGCGGGTGCCGGAACGTGGGACTACGTGCCCACGCCCGACGTGCTCGCGGTCCCGGGCGCGAACGACATCATCACGACGGCGATCATCTTCAAGCCGTCGGTCGTGACGCCCGTCGGCGACAGCTTCGCCGACACGGATGCCGTGTGGGACATCGCGCGCAAGCCGATCGCCCAGACCTTCGATGTCGGGGACGACCGTCTCGTGACGGTCGTCGTGAACCACTTCAAGTCGAAGTCGCCGCCGAGCGGCAACACGGCGCCCGAGCCGGCGGACGGCCAGGGCTTCTTCAACGCGGAGCGCGTCGTGCAGGCCGAGCGCCTCGCGGCCTTCGTCGGCGGCATCACGGCCGACCCGGAGAAGAGCTCCGACGTCATCCTGCTCGGCGACTTCAACGCGTACGGCCAGGAGGACCCGATCCAGGCGCTCACGGGCGCGGGCTTCGTGGACCTCGTGTCGACGAGGGCGGCGGGTCAGTACACCTACACCTTCAACGGCGAGCTCGGCTCGCTCGACCACGCGCTCGTCACCCCGTCGCTCGCGGCGTCGGTCACGGGCGTCGGCGTGTGGGGCATCAACTCCGCCGAGTGGAGCGACCGCGGCTACGCGTTCGGCGCCACCGACGGAACGAGCCCCTATCGCTCGAGCGACCACGACCCCGTGGTCGTGGGGGTCAGCAGCGTGCCGCCCCCGGTCACGATCGACCTGCTGAGCATCAACGACTTCCACGGTCGCCTCGAGGCCTCCTCGACGACCGCGGGTGCCGCAGTGCTCGGCGGCATGGTGCGCTCGTACGAGGCGCAGAACCCCAACACCCTCTTCGTGGGTGCGGGCGACCTCATCGGAGCCTCGACGTTCACGTCGTTCATCCAGCAGGACCAGCCCACGATCGACGCCCTCAACGCGATCGGCCTCGACGCGAGTTCGTTCGGCAACCACGAGTTCGACAAGGGACGCGCGGATGTCGACGAGCGCATCCTCGAGGAGGCCGACTGGCCCTACCTCGCGGCGAACCTCTACGACCGCGCGACGGGCGAGCCCGCCTACCAGGAGTACGAGCTGCGGGAGTTCGACGGCGTCACGATCGGCTTCATCGGGGCCGTCACGGAGGACCTCGAGGAGCTCGTGAGCCCTGCGGGCATCGCGAGCCTCCAGGTGCGCGAGGTCGTGCCGGAGGTCAACCGGGTCGCGGAGCAGCTCTCCGACGGCGACGAGGCGAACGGCGAGGCCGACGTGCTCGTGCTCCTCGTGCACGAGGGGGCGGCATCGACCGACATCTCGAGCGCGACCGACGACTCCAACTTCGGTCGCATCGTGAACGGCGCGGACCCGGAGATCGACATGATCATCTCGGGCCACACGCACCTCGCGTACGACTTCGACGTGCCGATCCCGGGCACCGACCGCACGCGTCCGGTCATCTCGTCCGGCCAGTACGGGGCGATGTACGGGCACTCGCGCATCGTCTACGACCCGGCGACCGACGAGCTCACGATCGACACAGAGAACCTGAACCTCATCGGCGCCTTCGCGCCCGACCCCGCCGTCGCGGAGATCGTGGCGGATGCCGTCGAGGTGGCGGCGGAGCTCGGCTCGGTGTCGCTCGGCACGATCTCGCAGGACATCCGCCGCGCCGTGCAGGACGACGGGGCTGAGAACCGCGGGGGCGAGTCGCTCATCGGCAACCTCATCGCGGATGCGCAGCTCGCCGCGACCGCCGACCTCGCGACGGATCTCGCGATCATGAACCCGGGCGGCATCCGCGCAGACCTCGTCTACGCGGGCACGGGCGAGGGCGACCCCGACGGCAACGTCACGTACGCGGAGGCGGCGCTCATCCAGCCGTTCGCCAACACGCTCGTGACGCTCAACCTGACGGGTGCGCAGCTCAAGCAGGTGCTCGAGGAGCAGTGGCAGCCGGCGGGTGCGGCGCGTCCGTACCTCAAGCTCGGCCTGTCGCAGGGTCTCGAGTACGTTTACGACCCGGCCGCCCCGGCGGGATCGCACATCACGTCGATCACGCTGAACGGCGAGCCGGTGACCGACGGCCAGGTGCTCAAGGTCGTGACCAACTCGTTCCTCGCCGCGGGCGGCGACAACTTCGCGACCCTCGCCGAGGGCACGGATGTCGCCGACTCCGGGCGCGTGGACCTCGACGCCTTCGTGGCCTACATCGGCGAGAACTCGCCGGTCACGCCCGACCTCGCGCAGCGCGCCGTCGGCGCGACGCTCTCGGCCCCGGCCGACGGGGTCGCGTACCAGGCGGGCGAGCAGGTGACGGCCGAGCTGTCGTCGCTGCTGTTCAGCACGGGCGGGCCCGAGTCGGGCGAGGCGACGATCAGCCTCGGCGGCGAGGTGCTCGGCTCGGGAGCCGTGACGCGCACGATTGTCAACACGACCGACGAGCAGGGTCAGGCGACCGTGACGTTCACCGTCCCGGAGGGCGTCGAGGGCACGCAGGTGCTCACGATCACCGGGCCGGGCGGCACCGAGGTGACGCTGCCGATCGAGGTGGCGGAGGCCGAGGAGCCGGCCGAGCCGGTCGGCACGCGCACGAGCGCATCCGCTCCGCTGCTCGTCTGGAACAGCCCGGTCGACTACAGGGTCACGGTGCGCACCGACGACGGCTCGCCCGCGGTCGGCACGGTCATCGTGCGCGACGGCCTCAAGGTCATCGCGACGGTCGACCTGGCCGAGTCCGCCGACGGCAAGGTGACCGTGAAGCTCGGCAAGCTCAAGCGCGGCATCCACCTGCTGACGGCGCAGTTCAGCGGCGACGGCTTCGAGCCCTCGCTCAGCTGGCCGTCAGTCGTCGTGGTGCTGTAATACCCCCGCTGGTTGAGTAGCCGCGAAGCGGCGTATCGAAACCAGGAGCGGCCCGCAGGTCCATCCCACTGGTGCCTGCGGGCCGCTGCGCGGCCGTGCACCGCGTGGGGTTTCTGGGGTCTACATAAAGGTGCGGGGGTCGCCGCCCCCCGACGGCGATCCCCCGCTCCGGATTTCCCCCCAGATATCCGGTTACCTTGCAAAGAAGGTAACGATTCAATCCGGCGAATGCGATGACCCCGAAGGGGGGACACCCGAGCGGGGGTGTTCACGCTCACATGTCCGCCAGATGCGAGTGGTCCACAGACCGCACTCCGCCCCCGGCCGACGTCCGCACCTCCGGGTACGGTAGGCGCATGCCCGCCCCCCTCGATGTGCTCCACCGTGTCTTCGGCTACTCCGAGTTCCGCGGCGAGCAGGCGGCCATCATCGACCAGGTCGTGGGCGGCGGCGACGCCGTCGTGCTCATGCCCACGGGCGGCGGCAAGTCGCTCTGCTACCAGGTGCCCGCGCTCGTGCGCGAGGGCACGGGCGTCGTCATCTCGCCCCTCATCGCGCTCATGCAAGACCAGGTCGACGCGCTCGAGGCGCTCGGCGTGCGGGCCGCGTTCCTCAACTCCACGCAAGACGCGGATGCGCGCCGCCTCGTCGAGCAGCAGCTCGTCGCGGGTGAGCTCGACCTGCTCTACCTCGCGCCCGAGCGGCTCGGTCTCGAGGGCACCCTCGGGCTGCTCGAGCGCGCGAAGGTCGCGCTCTTCGCGATCGACGAGGCGCACTGCGTGTCGCAGTGGGGCCACGACTTCCGACCCGATTACCTGCGCCTCTCCGTGCTCCACGAGCGCTGGCCCGACGTGCCCCGCATCGCCCTCACGGCGACCGCCACCGAGGCCACCCGCCGCGAGATCGTCGAGCGCCTCGACCTGCGCGGGGCGCGGCAGTTCGTCTCGAGCTTCGACCGCCCCAACATCCAGTACCGCATCGAGCCCAAGAACCAGCCGCTCGCGCAGCTGCTGCAGCTCATCCGCACCGAGCACCCGGGCGACGCGGGCATCGTCTACTGCCTCTCGCGCGCATCCGTCGAGAAGACGGCCGACGCCCTCGTGGCGGAGGGCATCGCTGCGCTGCCGTACCACGCGGGGCTCGATGCGGGCGTGCGCGCGCGCAACCAGGCGCGCTTCCTGCGGGAAGACGGCATCGTCATGGTCGCGACGATCGCGTTCGGCATGGGCATCGACAAGCCCGACGTGCGCTTCGTCGCCCACCTCGACCTGCCGAAGTCGGTCGAGGGCTACTACCAGGAGACCGGTCGCGCGGGCCGCGACGGTCTACCGTCGACCGCCTGGCTCGCCTACGGCCTGCAAGACGTCGTTCAGCAGCGCCGCATGATCCAGGAGTCGGAGGGAGACGCCGCGTTCAAGCGCCGCGCCTCCCAGCACCTGGATGCGATGCTCGCGCTGTGCGAGACGGTCGAGTGCCGCCGTGTGCAGCTGCTGGGGTACTTCGGCCAGGCGTCCGAGCCGTGCGGCAACTGCGACACGTGCCTCGCGCCGCCCGAGGCGTGGGACGGCACCGTGCCGGCGCAGAAGCTCCTGTCGACGATCGTGCGGCTGTACCGCGAGCGCAATCAGCGATTCGGCGCCGGTCACCTCATCGACATCCTGCTCGGCCGCGAGACCGAGCGCGTGCGGCAGCAGCGCCACGACGAGCTGCGCACCTTCGGCATCGGCGGCGAGCTGAGCGAGCAGGAGTGGCGGGGCGTCGTGCGGCAGCTGCTCGCGCAGGGGCTGCTCGCCGTGAACACCGACGGCTACGGCACGCTCGTCATCACCGAGGCGTCGGGCGAGGTGCTGAGCGGATCGCGTCAGGTCATGCTGCGCCGCGAGCCCGAGCGCGCGGTCAAGAAGGCGAAGCGCACGGCCGGCGCGGAGCTCCCGTCGCAGGCGCAACCGCTCTTCGAGCGTCTGCGCTCCTGGCGCGCCGAGGTCGCGCGCGAGCAGGGCGTGCCCGCCTACATCGTCTTCGGCGACGCGACCCTCCGCGGCATCGCCGTCACCGAGCCCGCGACGCTCGAGCAGCTCGCGACCGTCTCGGGCGTCGGTGAGAAGAAGCTCGAGGCCTACGGCGACGCCGTGCTCGCGATCGTCCGCGGCGAAGAGGCGGATGCGGCTCCCGCGGCCCCGGCACCCGCGGTCGCGTCCGTCGCCGCCCGCGCTCGCACGGCATCCGCGCCCGTCTCGGCGCGTGCAGACTCGGCGTACGACGACGACCTCCCGCCCCTCACCGACGACGACGCGCCCCCGCTCTACGAATGATGGGTCGGCGAGAGCTCCCAGCGTCCGCATAGGAACGGCCGAGCTCGGTCGAGCCCGCGCGGCGCAGCATGGGTTCCACCCGAACCCGTGGAGGAGCACGCATGATCCACATCCCGGAACCCGACCTCACCCCCGACGGACCCCGCTACCAGGGGCGGCCGCTGGCGCGATCCGACGAGGAGGTCGTCGACCAGGGTGCGACCTTCGACGTCGCGACGCTGCTCACGCGGCGACGGATGCTGAGCCTCGTGGGCATGGGAGCGGGCGCTGCGATCCTCGCCGCCTGCGCGCCCGCCCCGACCACGACGTCGTCGCCGACCGCATCCGGGTCCGCGGGTGCGGACGAGATCCCCGACGAGACAGCGGGCCCCTACCCGGGCGACGGCTCGAACGGCCCCGACGTGCTCGAGCGCTCGGGCATCGTGCGCTCCGACATCCGCTCGAGCATCGGCGGCGGTGCGACGGCCGACGGTGTGCCGCTCGCCTTCACCCTCACGGTGACCGACATGGCGAACGGCGACGCGCCCTTCGCGGGCGTCGCCGTCTACGCGTGGCACTGCGACGCCGAGGGGCGCTACTCGATGTACTCCGACGGCGTCGAGGACGAGACCTACCTGCGCGGGGTGCAGGTCGCGGATGCCGACGGCCGCGTGGCCTTCACGTCGATCTTCCCCGCCTGCTACACGGGCCGATGGCCGCACATCCACTTCGAGGTCTACCCCGACGTCGAGGCGATCACGGATGCCGGCAACGCGATCGCGATCTCGCAGCTCGCGCTCCCCGAGGCCGCATGCGCCGCGGTCTACGCCGACCCGCGCTACGACGGCTCCGCGCGCAACCTCTCACAGGTGACCCTCGCATCCGACAACGTGTTCGGCGACGATGGGGGCGCGCTGCAGCTGGCGACGGTGAGCGGGAGCGTGGAGCGCGGCTACGAGGCGTCGCTGCTCGTGCGCGTCGACACCCGCACACCGGTCGCCTCCGGCTCCGCGACCGGGTCGGGTGGCATGCCCGGTCGTCCGGGCGGAGGCCCGGGTGAGCCGCCGGGCGACGCCCCGCCGCGCTCCTGACTGCCGCGCCCCTGGCCATCGCGCCCCGGGCGACCGCCGAGACGACGAAGGGCGCAGGAATCGCTCCTGCGCCCTTCGTCGATCGGAAGGTCAGCTCTCGGCTGCCCCCGTGGCCGGCTTCGCGCCGCCGCGCTTCGGCGAGGGCGCGCTGCCGCCGCCGTTCGCGCCGAGCGTCGCGCCCGCGACGCCGCCGAGCAGCGCCGACAGGTCGAGACCCGTGAGGTTCTTGACGACCGCGGGCACCTCGCTCGCGACCTGGCCGACCGTCTTCGTGACGGCGGAGGCGCCATCCGTCGAGACGACGGTGAGGTTGCCGATCGAGGCGAGCGGCTCGGCGACGGCCCGCGTGATGTCGGGCAGGCGCGCGATGATCTCGGATGCGAGGGCCGCCTCGCCGTACTTCTTGAGCGCCTCGGCCTTGGCGTCGATCGCCTGGGCTTCGGCGAGACCCTCGGCGGCGATCGCCGCGGCGCGCGCCTCACCCTCTGCGCGGATACCGGCGGCGAGGGCGACCTGCTTGTCCCGCTCGGCGATACCGGCAAGGCGCACGGCCTCCGCCGCAGCCTCCGCGTCCTGCACGGCCGCGACCTTGTTCGCCTCGGCGATCTTGGTGCGCTTGAAGGCGTCGGCCTCGGTCGCGGCGTTGGCCGCGTCGCGCTCGGCGTTCGCCGCCTGCACCGTGGCGTAGGCCTCGGCCTCCGCGGGCTTGCGCACCGTGATGTCGAGGCGCTCCTGCTCCACACGCGCCTGCTCGGCGAGGGCCTCGCGCTGCTGGGCGGCGACGACCTTGTCCTGCTCGGCGGTCGCGAGCTGACCGGCGGCGTTCGCCTCGGCGTTCGCGCGGTCGGTCTCGGCCTTGATCGCGGCCTGCTTGAGGCTCAGCGCCTTCTGACGCTCGGCGATCTGCTCGGCCGCCTCGATGCGCGCGAACTCGGCGGCGCGCTGCGTCTCGGCCTCCTTGACCTCGGCGTTCTGACGGGCGAGGGCGGCCTCCGCACGACCGAGGTCGGCGAGGTAGCTCGTGCCGGGCGTCGAGATGTCGGAGATGTTGAGCAGGTCGACCTGGAGGCCCTGCTCGGCGAGGTCGGCCTTCGTGGCCTCGACCACGGCCTCCGACAGCGCGTTGCGGTTCGAGATGATCTCCTGGATCGGCATGTTGCCGATGATGGAGCGCAGCGAGCCCTCGAGCGACTGCTGGATGATCTGGGTCAGCGAGTTCTGCTGCGAGAGGAAGCGCTGGGCGGCGCGGCGCACGCCCTCGGCGGTGCCCGAGACCTTGAAGTTCACCGACGCCTGGATGGCGAGCTTGATGAAGTTCTTGTCGACGCCCTCGACGGCGATGCCGATCTGGCGCTGCTCGAGCGACACGAGGAAGCCCTGCTGCAGGATCGGCCAGATGAAGACGCGGCCGCCGATGACGACGCGCTGTCCGGCATCCGGCTCGGCGACCTTGCCGCCGGCGCCGCGGCCGACGACGACCATGGCCGAGTTCGGCGGCACGCGCTTGATGCGGCCGGCGATGAACGCGAAGATCGCGAGCACGACGACGACGATCGCGATGACGGCGAAGACGGTGACGTTCTCGCTGATGAAGTTCACGGGGGCGTTGCCTTTCGTGGTGGTGGACTGAGGTTCAGCTGTCGGCTGCGGGCGGCTCGGCGGCGGGCGGCTGGTCGGCAACCGGCACGGCGCGCTCGATGCGCACGCGCGAGCCCTGCAGCTCGATGACCCGGATGCGCGTGTCGCGCGGGATGGTCTCGTCGGCGAACGCGAGTCGCGTCTCGATCTCGTGCGGGCCGTCGAGGCTCACCTCGCCGGACGTCGTCGTCACGGTCGAGCGGGTGACTCCGTAGAGGCCGACGGGCGAGCTCGGGGTGCCGTCCTCGCTGCGGCGGAGGCTGCGGATGAGCACCTGCACGCCGATGAACACGATGACGCCGATGACGGCCGAGATGAGGTACGCCGACCAGTCGGGCAGGCCGTTCGCGATCGCGACGGCGCCCGAGGCGCCGAACACCGTGAGCGCGCTGCCGACGGCGGTGCCGGAGAGCGCGCCGTCGAGGAAGTCGAGGATCTCGTCGAACACGAGCGAGAAGACGACGAGCAGCAGTCCGATTCCGCCGACGATGAGGAAGGGGAGCATGCGTCGAGTCTAGGGGCGCTGGGGGCGGGGACCGAGGGGCGTTTCCGAGTCGCATGCCCCCGCGTGCCGCCTGCGGCGGCGCGCTCCCGCCAGACCCGATGCCAGCGACTCGGAAACGCCCCTCGGTCCCCGCTCGGGCTCCTATGCGCGACGCGGCATGCGGGCGGTGCGACGCTGGAACGATGCGTTTCGTCAGCCGGCTGCTCCTCGCTCCACTGGCCCGGCTCGTGTTCCGCCCGCGCGTGATCGGCCGCCGCAACGTGCCGAAGCGCGGTGGCGTCATCCTCGCCTCCAACCACCTCGCGTTCATCGACAGCATCGTGCTGACGCTCGTCGCCCGCCGCTCGGTCTCGTTCATGGCGAAGTCGGCCTACTTCACCGGCCGCGGCCTGAAGGGCCGCCTGCAGCGCGCGTTTTTCAGCGGCGTCGGCGCCGTGCCGGTCGAGCGCGGCGCGGGCTCCGCGGCGCAGGACGCGCTCGACGCGGGCCTCCGCGTGCTCGAGGCGGGCGACGCGTTCTCGATCTACCCCGAGGGCACCCGCTCGCGCGACGGCCGTCTCTACCGCGGCCGCACGGGCGTCGCGTGGCTCGCGCTCACGGCGGGCGTGCCCGTCGTGCCCGTGGGCCTCATCGGCACCGATCGGATGCAGCCGGGCGGCAAGGGACCCATCCGCTTTGCGCGCGTCACGGTCGAGTTCGGCGAGCCGATCGACCTCTCGTCCTTCGGCCCCGCCACCTCGGGACGCGCCCGGCGCGAGGCGACGGATGCCGTCATGGCCGCCATCCAGCGCCTCTCCGGCCAGGAGGAGGCGGGCGTCTACAACGAGCCGCCGCCCGCGACCGTGCGCGAGCGCGTGGGCCGCATCCTGCACCCCGAGCGCCGCTGAGCCGGCGGCCCGCTGCCATGCGCGCGGGTGCGCGCGCAACCGGGTGTGCCGCGGTCGGGCACGGGGATAACGTCATCGCATGACGTTCAACGAGGGCTCCGACATCAGCAAGGGTCGCGCACGCCGGCGCACGGGCGGCATCGCGGTCGGCGGCGGGGCCGGCGTCATCGGCCTCATCGTCGTGCTCGTGGGCGCGTTCACGGGGTTCGACCTCACGCCGCTTCTCGGCGGGGGCACGGGCGGCGGCGGCGGCGGGCAGGACTCGTCGCTCGAGCAGTGCCAGACCGGCGAGGACGCCAACACGAACCTCGACTGCCGCATGCAGGGAGCGGCCGCGTTCCTCGACAGCTACTGGACCGACCAGTTCGAGACCGGCTACCGGGCCTCCGAGGTGATCCTCTTCACGGGCTCCACGAACACCGGATGCGGCGGCGCGACGAGCGCGGTCGGCCCGTTCTACTGCCCGCCCGACGAGATGATCTACCTCGACACCGGCTTCTTCGACGAGCTCACGAGCCGCTTCGGTGCGAACGGCGGCCCGGCCGCGCAGCTCTACGTCATCGCGCATGAGTGGGGCCACCACATCCAGAACATCACGGGCCGCATGGACGGCCTCGACACCTCCCAGACGGGCCCGACCTCCGACGGCGTGCGACTCGAGCTGCAGGCCGACTGCTACGCGGGTGCGGCGCTCGGCGCGGCCGAGACGACGGAGGACGAGAACGGCGTGCCGTTCCTCGACCCGCTCACCGACGCGGAGTGGGCGGATGCGCTGAGCGCGGCATCCGCTGTCGGCGACGACAGCATCCAGGAGCAGACGCAGGGCCAGGTGACGCCCGAGACGTGGACGCACGGCGCGAGCGAGCAGCGGCAGCGCTGGTTCCAGGCGGGCCGCACGGGCGGCTGGACGGCGTGCGACACCTTCGCCGCGAGCGGCTCGTCGCTCTGAAGCTTTCCTGTAGGGATCCCCACCGAGATTGGCGGGTTCCCACAACGAGCGGTGGGCCCGGATGCGCCCCCTTCGTACGGCGCGGACCACGTGTTGGACGCGCCCCGCGGCGCCGACCTACCGTGAGGTCATCCCCGATCTCCCCTCATGGAGGACGTCATGACGCGCACCGACGCCGTAACCCAGACCCCCGAGGCCGCCACCGTCGACCTGCCCGACGAGGTGGCCACGCCCCGCAGCGCAGCGAGCGAGTCGGCCGAGCTCACGGTCGACGTCGCGTGGCTCGGAGAGTACCTGCTCGGCCGCTGGGCCGAGGACCGCAAGGCGTCCCGCGCCCTCGCCTCGCGCCCCGAGTTCTGGTACCAGGGCGGGCTGACGCTCGACGAGCACCGCACCCGCGTGCTCGGCCAGCTGCACCGCCTCGTCGAGGAGGACGCCGTGCACCGCGCCTTCCCGACGCGCTTCGGCGGCCGCGACGACCACGGCGGCAACATCGCCGCGTTCGAGGAGCTCGTGCTCGCCGACCCGTCGCTGCAGATCAAGTCGGGCGTGCAGTGGGGCCTCTTCGCCGCCGCGATCCTGCACCTCGGCACCGAATACCACCACGAGAAGTTCCTGCCCGCGGCCATGAGCCTCGAGGTGCCGGGCGCCTTCGCGATGACGGAGATCGGCCACGGCTCGGATGTCGCCTCGGTCGCCACGACCGCGACCTACGACCCCGACACCGACGAGTGGGTCATCAACACCCCGTTCCGCGCCGCGTGGAAGGACTACCTCGGCAACGCGGCCCTTCACGGCCGTGCGGCGACCGTCTTCGCGCAGCTCATCACTGGTGGCGTCAACTACGGCGTGCACGCGATCTACGTGCCCATCCGCGACGAGAAGGGCCAGCTCCTCCCCGGCGTGCAGAGCGAGGACGACGGCCTCAAGGGCGGTCTCAACGGCATCGACAACGGCCGCCTCGCGTTCGACCACGTGCGCGTTCCCCGCACCAACCTGCTCAACCGCTACGGCGATGTCGACGAGAACGGCGTCTACACCTCGCCCATCGAGAGCCCCGGCCGCCGTTTCTTCACGATGCTCGGCACGCTCGTGCAGGGTCGCGTGTCGCTCGACGGCGCCTCGACGCTCGCGTCGAAGCTCGCGCTGCACATCGCGATCACCTATGGCACGCAGCGCCGGCAGTTCACGGGTGGCACGAGCGACGAGGAGGTGCTGCTCGACTACGGGCGCCACCAGCGCCGCCTGCTGCCGCGCCTCGCGCAGACCTACGCGATGTCGTTCGCGCACGAGGAGTTCCTCGACCTCTTCGACCGCGTCTTCTCGGGCGTCGAGGACACGACCGAGACCCGCGAGGACCTCGAGACGATCGCGGCGGCCCTCAAGCCGCTCTCCACGTGGGGTGCGCTCGACATCCTGCAGGAGGCCCGCGAGGCGTGCGGCGGCTCCGGCTTCATGGCCGAGAACCGTCTCACCCAGCTGCGCAGCGACCTCGACATCTACGCGACCTTCGAGGGCGACAACAACGTGCTCCTGCAGCTCGTCGCCAAGCGCCTGCTGACCGACTACGCCAAGAAGTTCAAGAACGCGGATGCCGGGGCGATGGCCCAGTACGTCGCCGGCCAGGTGGGTGAGGCCACCGTCAACCGCACGGGCCTCCGCCAGCTCGGCCAGGCGATCGCCGACTTCGGCTCGACCGCCCGCTCCGTCGGCTTCGTGCGCGACGAGGCGTCGCAGCGCCAGCTGCTCACCGACCGCGTGCACACGGCCGTCGCGGAGCTCGCCGGGAAGCTGCGCCCCGCATCCAAGCTGTCGCCGGTCGACGCGGCTGCGCTCTTCAACCGCTACCAGAACGACCTCATCAAGACGGCGCGCGCCCACGGCGAACTGCTGCAGTGGGAGGCGTTCACGCGGGCGCTCGCGAAGGTGCCCGAGGGCGACACGAAGCAGGTGCTCACGTGGCTGCGCGACCTGTTCGGCCTCGGCCTCATCGAGAAGGATGCCGCGTGGTACCTCACGCACGGCCGCCTCTCGGGCCAGCGCGCGGCCGCCATCACGGCGTACATCGACGACCGTCTGCTGCCCCGCATCCGGGCCCACGCGCTCGACCTCGTCGGCGCCTTCGGCCTCACGCCCGAGCTCGTGCGCGCGCCGATCGCGTCGGGTGTCGAGCAGCAGCGGCAGGACGAGGCCCGCGGCTACTACGCCGAGCTCCGCGCCTCGGGCGAGGCGCCCGTCGACGAGAAGACGCTCAGGAAGCAGAAGGCCGCGAAGAAGTAGCGGCACCCGTCTCGCGCACGCGGCCGAGGCCCTCCCGGGGGCCTCGGCTTCGCGTTGCGAGGTCGTCGATCGCGGGGCCCTCGATGAGCCGGCCGGTCGCCTCGAAACGCGAGCCGTGCGCGGGGCAGTCCCACGTCTTCTCGGCCGCGTTCCAGCGCACGATCGCGCCCGCGTGCGGGCACACGAGGCACACCTCGGTCGTTCCGCGCTCGGATGCGATGGTCGCCGTCGGCAGCAGTCGCGTGTCGTCGTCCTCGCGGCGGGCACGCACGACGCGGGCCACGGCCTCGGCGTAGCCGCGGGCGTACCACGCGAACACGGCGGCGCTCGCGCCGAGACCCACGCCGACCGTCTGCGGGAGGGTGGGCCGCATCCCGAGCACGCGCTGCCAGCCCTCGCGCTTGCCCGTGAGGTCGGCCTCGAGCAGCACGGCGGCCGCGACGGCGCCCGTCATGCCCCACTTCTCGTAGCCGGTCGCGAGGTAGGCGCGCTTGCGCGTGCGCGGCATCCATCCGACGAACGGGATGCCCGAGAAGGGCGCGTAGTCCTGGGCCGACCAGCGGTGGGTCGGCTCGGCGCCCGGCCAGTGCTGCTGCGCCCATCGCTCGAGCTCGCCGTAGGGGTCGGCGTCGTCGTCCTGGCGGCCGACGCCGTGGCCCGCGCCGCCGACGACGAGCGCACCGCGATGCCAGCGGACGCTGTGCGCGGGGCTTCCGGCGCTGAGGAACATGCCGGTGCCCTCGGTGCCCTCGGTGCCCGCCGCGCCCTCGGGCGGGCGGAGCGCGACGGCGTAGCTGCGCTGCGCCTCGACCTTCATCCAGTAGAGGCCGCGCCGCAGCTGCGGGGTTCCGGTCGCGAGTACGACGGTCGGCGCCGACACGGTGCCGAGGGCGGTGTGCACGACGGTGCGGTCGCCGAACTCGAGCCGCTGAACGCGGGCGCCCTCGACGATGACGCCGCCCAGCTCCCGCACGTCGGAGGCGAGTTGCGCGAGCACCTCCATGGGGTCGAACTGCACCTGGTCGTCGAGCACGATCGCCCCGAAGCCGGGGTCGGGGAGCTGGGCGCCGTCCTCCCAGCGCACGGGGAGGCCCGCATCCGTCGCCGCCGCGTACTCCTTCTTGAGGGCGTCGAGCTGGTCGGGCGTCTCGGCCCACGTGACCGAGGGGCGGCGGTCGAACGGCACGCCGCGGCTCTCGAGGTAGTCGACCATCCAGTCGAACGCGGCGCGCTGACTGTCGACGTAGGCCTGGAAGACGGGGCGCACGTTGCGGCTCTTCACGCGCTGCAGCTTGACCCCCTGCAGCAGGCTCAGCTTCGCGGTCGTGTTCCCCGTCGCGGCTGCGCCCACGTCGCGCGACTCGAGCACGATGACGCGGCGTCCGCGGCGGGCGAGCAGCAGCGCGGTCGTGAGGCCCGTGAGGCCGGCGCCGACCACGACGTGGTCGAACTTGCCGCCCTCGGGGAAGGGGTCGGTCGGGATCGCGGGGCGTCCGGCTCGCCAGAGTGACGTCATGCCGCGACGGTACGCGCGGGCGGGCGCGCGGCGCATCGGGCTTGACGCGATGGGCGGATGCGCCTATCGGCTCGGCGGGCGGAGGCGCGGCCGGCGCGTCGGTCGTCAGTCGTCGAGGTAGTCCTCGAGCTCCTCGCGGAGGGTCTGCAGCGCGCGCGAGCGGGCGATGCCCGAGAGCGGCTTCGTGCGGCCGGCGCCCGGCACGGATGCGGCGGCCTGGGTGATCTCGTCGAGCGCGCGCAGTCGGGCCTCGGCGATGACGCCGCGCACGGCCTCCTCGTCGGCGGCGAGGCGACGCAGCTCCTCCGCGAGCTCCTCGAGCACCCGGATTCGGCGCTTCAGTCGGCGCGTGTCGACGGCGTGGTAGTCGTCCGCGGTGATCGCGCGACCCCGCCGCCCGTGGGCCTTCTGCCGCGCCTTCTCGAGGCGCTCGGCATCCGTCTCGGCCTGCGTCGCGAGCAGCTCGAACTCGCGGCGCACGGCATCCGCGTACCAGTCCTCGTCGAAGCCGCGGTCGTCGCGCAGGGCGCGCACGAGCATGAGGTTCTTGGCCGCCTGACGCACGGCCGCGAGCGACACGATGGTCGCGTCGGCGACCATCTCGCTTCGGCGCGGCTGACGGGTCATCGCCGCCCACGCTAGCGCGGCCGCGGGTCACCACGTGCAGGCCCCACGCGCGCTGACCGGTCGGTTTCTGGCCCTAAACCGGGTGAATGAGGCCGATAACCGACCACTCAGCGGTAGATTACTTCGCATGCGAACTAACACGGATGCCGCGTTCGCCGTCGAGGTGCCGCGCGGCCGGGTGGTCGGCCGGGTGCGCATGCCCGAGAGCGCCCCTTCCGGCGTCGTCGTGATCCACCCCGCGACGGCCACGCCCGAGCGGTTCTACGCCGCCTTCGCCGGGTACGCGACCTCGCGCGGCCTCGCTGCCGTCACCTACGACCTGCACGGCACGGGCGCATCGGGCGACCCGCGCGAGCACCGCGGCACCCGGATGCGCGACTGGATGAGCGAGGACGTCCCCGCCGTCGCCGCGTGGACGCGCGAGCAGTTCCCCGGCCTCCCGCTCTCGGCGGTCGGGCACAGCATCGGCGGCCACGCCATGGTGCTCGGGTACGGGCTCGAGGGCGTCTCGCGCTTCGCGACGGTCGCGAGCCACGTGGCGTCGACGCGCCGCATCGCATCCCTCGGCGAGCGGATGCGCGTGGCCGCGATCCTCAACGTCGTCGGCCCGGGCCTGAGCCGCGCCCTCGGCTACATGCCCGGGCGGCGGCTCGGCCTCGGCGAGGACATGCCCGCCGCCGCCATGATCGAGTGGGGTCGCTGGTCGCGGCACGACGGCTACTTCTTCGACGACCCGACGATGGGTGCCGCGGAGGCTGCGGCGCGCGTGACGGTGCCGGCGCTCATGGTCGGCGCCTCGGACGACCCGTGGGCGTCGCCGCGGCAGGTCGACGCGCTCGCGGCGCGCCTCGAATCCGCTGCCCCCGAGCGGCGCACCTTCACACCCGACGAGCTCGGCGTCGCGAAGGTCGGCCATCACGGGCTACTGCGCCGCGGCGTCGGCGAGCGGGCGTGGCCCGAGCTGCTCGACTGGCTCACCGATGGGCGCCCGGCGTGAGCGCCCCGCGCCTCGTCTTCGGCCTCATGCGGGCGGAGCGCGGCGTGCGCCGCTGGATCGACGCGCGGGCCGGCCACGCCGCGGTGGGCGCCGCGGGTGCCGGGGTACTGTTCCACCTCGCCCGGCACGAGCCGAGCACCGTGACAGATGTCGCGCGCGCCCTCGAGGCGTCGCCCGCGGGCGCGACGGGCCTGCTCAACCGGCTCGCCGCATCCGGGGTGATCGAGAAGAGCACAGACCCGGATGACGCGCGCGTCGTGCGCGTGCGCCTCACGGATGCGGGCCGCGCGCTGCTGCCCGAAGCGGCGGCCGCGCTCGCCGACCTCAACGCCGCCCTCACGGCGGGCTTCACCCCCGCCGAGCTCGAGGTCGTCGACCGCTGGCTCGCGCAGGCGGCTGGCATCCCTCGCGACCGGTCGTAGATCCGCCTCAAACCGCGGTTTGGGCACGAAATGCGACCACTCGCGAGGACCGCGCGGGATGACGCGCCCCCGAGAACGAGCGAAGCCCCTGCGCAACGCAGGGGCTTCGAGTGGTGGCTCCGACGGGCGTCGATCCCGTGACCTCACGATTTTCAGTCGTGCGCTCTACCAACTGAGCTACAGAGCCTCAGCGGCTGCGCCGCTGATTGTGCGAGAGCCTCCCCTTTCGGAAAGGCTCTCGACCAGCGACCCTGACGGGACTTGAACCCGCGACCTCCGCCGTGACAGGGCGGCACGCTAACCAACTGCGCTACAGGGCCTTGCATATTCAGTTTGATCGGTTGGTGACCCCAACGGGATTCGAACCCGTGCTGCCGCCGTGAAAGGGCGGTGTCCTAGGCCACTAAACGATGGGGCCATGACGGCGAACCGCATAGCAACCGAGGGTCAAGCATACGTGGCGATCGCCATTAACGCGAATCGAGCGCCGACGCCCGCCGACGCACCGTGGAAGAGGCCATTTCCGGCCGTCTCGGAGCCGCGGCGGCGGCGGATGCGCCCCATCGCGTTTCGCGGATGCGGGCGCGCCCTGCACGGGAACTTCAACTGATAGTTGAGGCTTGACCCGCCGACCGGGCATCCTGGTATGCGCGACGGCTGTTGTTAGTGTGGTTGATGTTGCTCATGTGACATAACGACGCGGCTGTCGCAGGGAAACGGGGAGACATGCAGTACCGAGGGGGAGCGGAGCGCACGAGCGCCCGCCGACGCACGCGCGCCAGCGCGCCCATCGCGGCCATCGCATCCGTGCTCCTGACGATCACGCTCGGCGTGCAGCCGGCCGTCGCCGCGCCCGCGGACTACCCCAGCTGGGCCGACGTGCAGGCCGCCAAGCGCGACGAGGCCACCGCCAAGGCGAAGCTCGACTCCCTCAACAAGGCGATCGTCGCTGCGCAGGCAGAGGTCGACCGCACCCAGGCCGAGGCGCAGAAGGCAGGCGAGGAGTACGCCGCCGCCGAGGAGGCGTACGACGCGCAGGTGCTCGTCGTCGCCAAGCTGCAGGAGCAGCGCGCCGCAGCGCAGGCCGAGGCCGACGAGGCGAAGCGCCAGTCGACGCAGCTCATCAACAACCTCGCCAAGCAGGGCGGCACCGACCTCACCGCGGGACTCTTCAGCGACTCCGGCGACGCCGACGGCTACCTCTACCGCATCGGCACCATGCAGAAGGTCACCGAGCGCAACGGCGCCGTCTACGCGCGCGCCCTCCAGCTGCAGAACACCGCCAAGTCGCTCGCCGAGCAGGAGCAGGTCGCCCAGGACAAGCTCGCCGAGCTCAAGGCCGAGGCCGAGGCGAAGTTCCAGGTCGCGCAGGAGGCCGCCGCCGCGGCCGCCACGAAGCTCGCGGAGCACGAGGAGGCGAAGGCGAAGGCGCAGGCCCTCGTCGCCTACCTCACCGACCGCCGCGAGGTCACCGAGGCCGACTACCTCGAGGGCATCCGCCAGCAGTGGGGCTCGGGCGCCGCGGGCGAGGTGAGCGCGAGCGGATGGGCGCGCCCCGCCGCCGGCTACATCTCGAGCAGCTTCGGCTGGCGCTACCACCCGATCTACCACGTGTGGAAGGGCCACTCCGGCGTCGATCTCGCGGGCCAGGGCTGCGGCGCCCCCATCTACGCCGCCCACGCCGGACGCGTCACCTACGCCGGCTGGTACAGCGACCTCGGCAACTACATCACCATCGACCACGGCGACGGCACCTCGTCGGGCTACGGCCACATCATGCCCGGCGGCATCGGCGTGCACGTCGGCCAGCAGGTCGGCCCCGGCCAGCTCATCGCGAAGGTCGGCACGACGGGCGGCTCCACGGGCTGCCACCTGCACTTCATCATCCGCGTCAACGGCGACCTCACCGACCCGGTGCCGTTCATGCGTCAGCGGGGCATCACCCTTGGCTGAGCGGATGCGGCGGTCGCGATGACCCCGCCGAGACCCGGGCACGCGACGACAGCCGCCGTGTCCCTCGCTGCGGCGTTCGCGCTCACGGCCACCGGCGCGGCCCCCGGCGCCGCGGCGGCGCCGATGCTGCGCGGCGACTACCCGACCTGGTCGGAGGTGCAGGCCGCGAAGCAGAACGAGGCGGCCACGCGCGCCGAGGTCGCCAAGATCGAGAAGCTCGTCATCGACCTGCTCGCCGAGTCCGACCGGCTCGGCAAGGAGGCGCTCATGGCGGCCGAGGAGGCGAACCTCGCACGCGCCGCGCTCGCCGACGCCGAGGCCAAGTCGACGCGCCTGTCCGCCCAGCTCGTCGACGCGCAGAAGCGGGCCGACGACTCGGCGGCCCTCGCATCCGGTCTCGTGGCGCGCCTCGCGCGCGCGGGCGGCGGCAACGCCTCCATGGCGCTCGCGTTCTCGTCCGAGTCGGATGCCGACGAGCTGCTCGCGCGCCTCGGCACGATGTCGAAGCTCAGCTCGTCGTCCGCGGCGCTCGTCGAGCGCGCGCTCTTCGACAAGAAGGCGCTCGGCTCCCTCCAGGAGGAGGCGGTCGTCGCCGAGAAGGAGCGTAAGCGACTTGCGGATGCCGCGCAGCAGGCCGCCGACGCGGCCGCGGAGGCAGCATCCGCCGTCGAGGCGCAGCTCGCGCAGCACGCGTCGACCCAGGCGGTCATGTATGCCCAGCTCGCGAGCCTCAAGGGCACCACGGCGGAGCTCGAGCGGCAGTACATCGAGGGGCTCGCCAACCAGCCGACGACCCCGCCGGCGCAGCAGCCGGGGAGCCCGGGTGGCACGCCGGGCTCGGGGCAGCCGACGCAGCAGCCCACCCAGGCGCCGACCCAGCAGCCGACGCAGCAGCCGAGCCCGACGCCGACGCAGCAGCCGGGCAACCCGCCGCCCGCCGACCCGACTCCCCCGCCGCCCGTGCCCTCGCTCGTCGACGGAGCGATCGCGTTCGCGAAGGCGCAGCTCGGCAAGCCCTACGGCAACTCGATGGGTCCTAACGCGTACGACTGCGCGGGCCTCGTGAAGGCGGCGTACGCATCCGTCGGCGTGTACGTCGGACCGTGGGGCTCGACGAGCCAGTACAACTACCTCGCCGGGCAGAACCGGCTCGTGCCGGTCGGGCAGATCCAGGCGGGAGACCTGCTGTTCTACTCGACGGGCGGATCCGCGAGCGCCACCAAGTACCACGTCGCGATCTACCTCGGCGGCGGGCAGATGCTCGAGGCGCCGTACCCGGGGCTCACCGTGCGCATCACGTCGATGCGCACCCTCGACCTCGTGCCGTACGCGGGGCGGCCGACGGGGTAGCCCTCCGCCGCGCGCCCTGCGCCTCACCCGCTGGTCGAGTGCGTTCGGCCGCGCCCTGGGCGCGACCGAACGTGTATCGAGACCCTACGTCTGAGGACGTGCGGAAGCGACCAGCGGGCGGTACTGCCCGCGCGGGTCAGACATCCGTCGGGTTTCGATACGCCGTGCGTCGCGCGCTCCGCGCACGGCGCGCGGCACTCAACCAGCGGGAGAGCGCGCCAGAATCCTCAGTGCTGGTAGGCCGCGATGCCGGCCTTGACGATCTCCTCGGCCTCGGCGGCGTCGCCCCAGCCCTCGGTCTTGACCCACTTGCCGGGCTCGAGGTCCTTGTAGTGCTCGAAGAAGTGCTCGATCTCCTTGCGGGTGTACTCCGGGATGTCGTCGACGTCCTGGATGTGCGACCAGCGCGGGTCCTTGGCGGGCACGGCGATGACCTTGGCGTCGGAGCCGCCGTCGTCGGTCATCTTGAAGACGCCGACGGGGCGCACGTTGACGCCGACGCCCGGGAAGAGCGGGTACTCGAGCAGCACGAGCACGTCGACGGGGTCGCCGTCGAGGCCGAGGGTGTTCTCGAAGAACCCGTAGTCGGTGGGGTAGACGAAGCCGGTGAAGAGCACGCGGTCGAGGAACACGCGTCCCGTCTCGTGGTCGACCTCGTACTTGTTGCGGCTCCCCTTGGGGATCTCGATGACGGCGGGGTACTCGGCCATTTCGTCTCCTGGTGTCGTTGTGCGCGGTGCGCGGAATAACGTTAGCCGATGCCTGTCGACGCCTCGCGCCCCCGTCTCACGCCCGCCCGCGCCGACATCCGCCGTGCGGTGCGCGCCGTCCTCGCCGACGTGGGCGGCGTCGGCACAGACGAGCTCGTGCTCGTCGCGCTGTCGGGCGGGGCCGACTCGCTCGCCCTCGCGGCGGCGACCGCGTTCGAGGCGCCGCGGGCCGGCATCCGGGCGGGCGCCGTGATCGTCGACCACGGGCTGCAAGGGGGATCGGATGCCGTGGCCGCGCGGGCAGCGGACCAGGCGCGCGCGCTCGGCCTCGACCCCGTGCGCGTCGTGCGCGTCGAGGTGGGCGCCGAGGGTGGCCCCGAGGCGGCGGCGCGCGAGGCGCGGTACGCCGCGCTGCACGCCCAGGCGCGCGAGCTCGACGCCGTCGCCGTGCTGCTCGCCCACACCCTCGACGACCAGGCCGAGACCGTGCTGCTCGGTCTCGCACGTGGCAGCGGCGCAGCCAGCCTCGCCGGCATGGAGCCCGTCGCGGGGCTCCTGCGCCGGCCGCTGCTCGGCATCCGTCGCGAGGCGACGCGGCAGGCGTGCCTCGACGAGGGGCTCGAGCCGTGGGACGACCCGCACAACGCGGACCCCGCCTACGCGCGCGTGCGGGTGCGCGAGCGCGTGCTGCCCGTGCTCGAGGCGGAGCTCGGGCCCGGCATCGCGGAGGCGCTCGCCCGCACGGCCGAGCAGGCGCGCGAGGACGCGGAAGCGTTCGAGCAGCAGATCGAGGAGATCATCGAGGACATCTGCGAGCCCGCCGAGGCCGGCATCGCCGTGTCGGTGCGCGCCCTTGCGGCGAACCCCGCCGCGCTGCGTCAGCGCATCATCCGCTTCGTCGTGCAGGCGGAGTTCGGCACCTCGCTCACGCGCGCGCAGACGCTCGAGGTGGCGCGGCTCGTCACCGACTGGCACGGGCAGGGTCTCGTCGACCTGCCCGGCATCACGGCGCGACGCGAGGGCGGCCTGCTCGTCTTCTCCGCCGCATAGTTCCCGTTCCGCGTGTTTGTTCCCGAAGGAACGGGTGCGAACACGCGGAACGGGAACTCTGGCGAGCGGCTTAGGGTTGGAGCATGGAAGCGTCCCAGATCGAGGGTGACCTGTCCGAAGTTCTGCTCAGCGAGGCGGACATCCACGAGCGGATCGCCGAGCTGTGTCGCGAGATCGAGCGCGACTACGAGGGCCGCGAGCTGCTGCTCGTCGGCGTGCTGCGCGGCGCCGTCATGGTGATGGCGGATGTCGCGCGCGAGCTGCGCCGCCACATCGAGATGGACTGGATGGCGGTGAGCTCCTACGGCGCCGGCACGCAGTCGTCGGGCGTCGTGCGCATCCTCAAGGACCTCGACAGCGACCTCACGGGCCGCCACGTGCTCATCATCGAGGACATCATCGACTCGGGCCTCACCCTCTCGTGGCTGCGCGAGAACCTCGAGAGCCGCGGTGCCGCATCCGTCGAGATCTGCGCCCTGCTGCGCAAGCCGGAGGCTGCGAAGGTCGAGGTCGACGTGCGCTACGTGGGCTTCGAGATCCCGAACCACTTCGTCGTCGGCTACGGCCTCGACTACGCCGAGAAGTACCGCAACCTCCGCGCCGTCGGCATCCTCGCCCCGCACGTGTACAGCTGAGGCCTTTCGTCAAACGCTGCAGCGTTCGGCCGGGCGCGCCAGAGATGACTGCCGCGCGAGGCTGAGGGCTGCAGCGTTTGTGGGCTCAGCCTCGGGCGAACACCCAGACGGGTGCGGGAGGCGGGCGGTAGCCTGAGGGGCACGTCTCAGAGGAAAGGATGCGGGTGCCCGCCCGCACGCACATGGACTTCAAGCGCATCTTCCGTGGCCCGCTCGTGTACATCGTGCTGGGCGCCATCATCCTGATCGTCGGCTTCAACCTGCTGACGGCCTCCGGGTTCCGTGCCATCACGACCCAGCAGGGCCTCGAGCTGCTGAACGGCTCGACCGTCGAGAAGGTCAAGATCGTCGACGGCGAGCAGCGCGTCGACCTCACCCTCGACAAGGCGTACACGGCCGACGACGTCGACTACGGCACGCAGGTGCAGTTCTACTACGTCGAGCAGCGCGGCGAGGAGATCGTCACGGCGATCACCGACTCGAAGGCCGCGTTCGACGACGAGGTGCCGCAGACGAACTGGTTCACGAGCCTGCTCGGCATCCTCATCCCGTTCCTGCTCATCGGCGTCATCTTCTGGTTCCTGTTCTCGTCGATGCAGGGCGGCGGCAATCGCGTCATGCAGTTCGGCAAGTCGCGCGCGAAGCTCGTCTCGAAGGAGAGCCCCAAGGTCACATTCGCGGATGTCGCGGGCGCCGACGAGGCGGTCGAGGAGCTCGAGGAGATCAAGGACTTCCTCAAGGACCCGTCGAAGTTCCAGGCGGTGGGGGCGCGCATCCCGAAGGGCGTGCTGCTCTACGGCCCTCCCGGTACCGGTAAGACGCTCCTCGCACGCGCCGTCGCGGGTGAGGCGGGCGTGCCGTTCTACTCGATCTCGGGTTCGGACTTCGTGGAGATGTTCGTGGGTGTCGGCGCGAGCCGCGTGCGCGACCTCTTCGACCAGGCGAAGCAGAACGCGCCGGCCATCATCTTCGTCGACGAGATCGACGCCGTCGGCCGCCACCGCGGCGCGGGCCTCGGCGGCGGGCACGACGAGCGCGAGCAGACGCTCAACCAGCTGCTCGTCGAGATGGACGGCTTCGACCCGAAGACGAACGTCATCCTCATCGCGGCGACCAACCGCCCCGACATCCTCGACCCCGCCCTCCTGCGCCCCGGCCGCTTCGACCGCCAGATCGGCGTCGACGCACCCGACCTGAAGGGTCGCGAGAAGATCCTCGAGACGCACGCCAAGGGCAAGCCGATGTCGAAGAACGTCGACCTCGAGGTGCTCGCGCGCAAGACGCCCGGCTTCACGGGCGCCGACCTCGCGAACGTGCTCAACGAGGCCGCGCTCCTCACGGCCCGCAGCAACGCGCAGCTCATCGACAACCGCGCGCTCGACGAGGCCGTCGACCGCGTCATGGCCGGTCCTCAGCGCCGCACGCGCGTCATGAAGGACAAGGAGAAGCTCATCACGGCCTACCACGAGGGCGGTCACGCGCTCGCGGCGGCGGCGATGAACCACACCGACCCCGTCACGAAGGTCACGATCCTTCCGCGCGGCCGCGCCCTCGGCTACACGATGGTGCTGCCCCTCGAGGACAAGTACTCGGTCACCCGCAACGAGCTGCTCGACCAGCTCACCTACGCGATGGGCGGCCGCGTCGCCGAGGAGATCGTGTTCCACGACCCGACCACGGGCGCGAGCAACGACATCGAGAAGGCCACGGCGACCGCACGCAAGATGGTCACCGAGTACGGCATGAGCGCCAACATCGGCGCCGTGAAGCTCGGCCAGTCGCAGGGCGAGGTGTTCCTCGGCCGCGACATGGGCCACCAGCGCGACTACTCGGAGGAGCTCGCCGAGAAGGTCGACATCGAGGTGCGCGCGCTCATCGAGCAGGCGCACGATGAGGCGTACCAGGTGCTGAGCGACAACCGCGACATCCTCGACGAGCTCGCCCGCCAGCTCATCGAGAAGGAGACCCTCGACCACACCCAGCTGGCCGAGATCTTCGCGAACGTGCGCAAGCTGCCCGAGCGTCCGCAGTGGCTCTCGAGCGAGAACCGCCCGATCAGCGACCTCCCGCCGATCCAGATCGCGGCATCCGCTCCCGTCGACCCGGATGCGGTGGACGCGGGCGTGGACTCGGAGCCCAGCCAGCCCAAGCGCGCGCCGCGTCCGCGGCAGACGCCGGGCATCGCACCCGCGTAGAGTCCGAACGTGCCCATCGACTCGGAGCGCATCGAGGCGGCCGTCGTCGAACTGCTGCGCGCGATCGGCGAGGACCCGGACCGACCCGGCCTCGCCCAGACGCCTGCGCGCATCGCGGCGTCGTACGCCGAGCTGTTCGCGGGCCTCGACGAGGATCCCCTCGAGCACCTCGCCGAGTCGGCGGAGTTCGCGGGCGAGGACTCGTCGGGTGAGCTCGTGATCGTGCGCGACATCGCGTTCCGCTCCACGTGCGAGCATCACCTGCTGCCGTTCACGGGCGTCGTGCACGTCGCCTACGCGCCGGGTGAGCGCATCGTGGGTCTCGGCAAGCTCGCGCGCGTCGTCGAGACGCTGAGCTCGCGCCCGCAGCTGCAGGAGCGCCTGGGCGACCAGATCGCCGACGCGATCGAGCGGGGTCTCGCCCCGCGCGGCGTGCTCGTCGTGCTCGACGCGCGGCACGGTTGCGTGACGGCGCGCGGCACCCGCCAGGCGCACTCGACGACGGTCACCGTCGCGAGTCGCGGCGACCTCGCGGATGCGGCGGAGCGCGCGGGCGTGCTCGCCCTCATCGGCGCGGGGGCCGGCTCGGCGATCCCGGAGGCGGAGCTCCCGTGACGGCGATCCTCGGCGTGCTCAATGTGACGCCCGACTCGTTCAGCGACGGCGGGCGCTGGGAGCGGCTCGACGACGCGGTCGCACATGCGCAGCGCATGCGCGACGCGGGCGCCGACTGGATCGACGTGGGCGGCGAGTCGACCCGTCCGGGCTCGGTGGCGGTCGACCCGCGCGAGGAGCAGGACCGCGTGCTGCCGGTCGTGCGCGCGCTCGCCGACGCGGACATCCCGGTGTCGATCGACACGCGCAACGCCGCCACGGCGCGCGCGGCCGTCGAGGCGGGCGCGACGATGATCAACGACGTCTCGGGCGGTCTCTACGACCCGCACATGGGCCCCGTCGCGGCGGAGACGGGCGTGCGGTTCGTCGTCATGCACTGGCGCGGCGGCGTGGATGTCGCCCCCGAGTACATCGACGTCGTCTCGGAGGTGCGCTCCGAGCTCAAGGCGCGCCTGGCCGAGCTCATCGTGTTCGGTGTGAAGCCCGAGCAGCTCATCATCGACCCGGGCCTCGGCTTCGCGAAGACGGCGCAGCACAACTGGGAGCTGCTGCGCGGCCTCGACCAGCTCACCCAACTCGCGCCCGTGCTCATCGGCGCCTCGCGCAAGAGGTTCCTCGGGCGCCTGCTGCCGCCGAACGCGCCGCTCGGCAAGCGCGACGCGCCGACGGCGACGATCAGCGCCCTCGCCGCATCCGCGGGCGCGTGGGGTGTGCGCGTGCACGACGTCGCGGCGACGCGGCTCGCCCTCGACGTGTGGGACCACTGGAAGACGGGAGGCGCCGGTGACAGCGACTGACTCGATCGCCCTGACGGGGCTGCGCGCGATGGGCTACCACGGCGTGCTGCCGCACGAGCGCGTCGAGGGGCAGCTCTTCGTCGTCGACGTCGTGCTGCACCTGCCGCTCGGGCCGGCCGCCGCGGGCGACGACCTCGCGGCGACGGTCGACTACGGCGTGCTCGCGAACCGCGTCGTCGCGGCCGTCGAGTCGGAGCCCGTCGATCTCATCGAGACGGTCGCGGAGCGCATCGCGAACCTCGTGCTCGAGTACCCGAGCGTCGAGTCGGTCGACGTCACGGTGCACAAGCCGTCCGCGCCCATCGAGGTGCCGTTCGCGGATGTCGCGGTCACGGTGCGCAGGAGCCGCGCGTGAGCGCCGGCGTCACCGCGGTCGTCGCGTTCGGCTCGAACCTCGGCGACCGCGCGGCCATCATCCAGGCCGCCGCCGACGAGCTCGCGGCGACGGACGGCGTCGAGCTCGTGGCCATCGCGCCCGCGATCGAGACCCCGGCCGTGCGTCCGTACGGGATCGACCGCGAGGCGCCCGCGTATCTCAACACGGTCGCCGTGCTCACGACGACCCTCGAACCGGGTGAGCTGCACGAGGTGCTGCGGCGGCTCGAGGACGCGCACGGGCGCACGCGCACGGAGCGCTGGGGCGACCGCACGCTCGACCTCGACCTCATCGCCTTCGGCGACCTCGTGCAGGACGATCCCGAGCTGACGCTCCCGCATCCGCGCGCCCACGAGCGCGACTTCGTGCTGCGCCCGTGGCTCGTCGCCGACCCGCTCGCCGAGCTGCCTGGCCACGGCCCGGTCGAGAAGCTGCTGGCCGAGCTCGACGGGGGAGCCGCGTGACGCGCACCCGCCCCGGTCTGCTCGCGCTGCTCGCGCTCGGTGCGGGTGTCGTGGCGATCGCGCTGCAGCTGGGCCTCGGCGCCGTGGGGCTGTCGAAGATCGTGCCGCAGGTGACGCTCGCCGTGACGCTCGTGCTCATCGCGGTCGTCGTGGTCGTGATCGCGCTGCCCGTGCGCCGGGCGACGCGAGCAGCCCGCGATCGGGCGGCGGATGCGCCTCCCCGCCCGCGCGTGGACCCCTTCTACGCGACGCGCGTCGTGCTCATCGCGAAGGCGTCGGCGGTGACCGGCTCGCTGCTCGGGGGAGCGGCCGCGGGGCTCGTGGGCGAGCTCCTCATCCGTCCCGTGAGCGCGGCCTCGTCGGTGTGGGCGGGGGTCGCGATGCTCGTCGGCTCGGTGCTGCTCCTCGTGGCCGGTCTGCTCGCCGAGGGCTGGTGCGTGCTGCCTCCCGACGACGAGGATCAGCCTCCCGTCGCCTCGCATCCCTGACGCCGGAATCGCTGCCTGACCGGGGGTTACGAAACTCTCGTTGCAAATGGTGACGTTCACATGTTAACGTCACCATCGCAACACATACCCAGAGGCGATGCTCAAGGACGAGCACACAGCGAGGGCGCACTGCAGCGTCCCGGGCATTCCTCAAGAGAACGGAACCAAGGAAGGATCCTGTCTTGAAGCGAACCACGAAGATCGCCGTCACGGCGGCCGCGATGGCCATGCCCATCGCGCTCGTCCTGAGCGGCTGCAGCAGCGACGGCGGAAACGGCGGCGGCGGAAGCGGTGACGAGAACACCCTCACCGTCTGGACCTGGGACCCGGCGTTCAACATCTACGCCATGCAGGAGGCCGAGAAGGTCTACCAGCAGGACAACCCGGACTTCAAGCTCGAGATCGTCGAGACCCCCTGGGACGACCTGCAGACCAAGCTCACGACGCTCGCGCAGTCGCAGGAGTTCGACGAGCTCCCCGACATCCTGCTCATGCAGAACAACGCGTTCCAGAAGAACCTCATCAACTACCCGGACGTCTTCACCGACATCACCGACTCGGGCATCGACTTCTCGGAGTTCCCGCAGGCGGTGGCCGACTACTCGACGCTCGACGGCGCCAACTACGGCGTGCCGTTCGACGCGGGCACGGCGATCGGCGCGTACCGCACCGACGTGCTCGCCGAGGCCGGCTACACGATCGAGGACTTCACCGACATCACGTGGAGCGAGTTCCAGACCAAGGCCGAGGATGTGCTCGCCAAGACCGGCAAGCCGCTGCTCTCGGGTCAGGCCGGCTCGTCCGACATGATCATGATGATGCTCCAGTCGGCGGGCGCGAGCCTGTTCGACAAGGAGGGCAACCCCACGATCGCCGACAACGCGGTGCTCGAGGAGGCCATCGAGGTCTACGCGAACCTCGTGAAGTCGGGCGTCTTCGTCGAGGTCAACTCGTGGGACGAGTACATCAGCACGTTCGTGAACGGCTCGGTCGCCGGCACGATCAACGGCGTGTGGATCGTCGGCTCGATCCAGACCGCCGAGGACCAGGCGGGCAACTGGGGCGTCACCAACCTCCCCAAGCTCGACGGCGTCTCCGGCGCGACGAACTACTCGGCCAACGGCGGTTCGTCGTGGGTCGTGACCTCGAACGCGAACGTCGACCTCGCGACGGACTTCCTCGCGAAGACCTTCGGCGGCTCGACCGAGCTCTACGACACGATCCTGCCGAAGGCCGGCGCGGTCGCGAACTGGATCCCCGCGGGTGACAGCGACGTCTACGGCCAGCCGGTCGACTTCTTCGGAGGCCAGGCGATCTTCGCCGACGTCGTCGCGTTCGGTGCCGAGGTGCCGAGCAACAACACGGGCGTCTACTACTACGAGGGCCGCGACTCGGTGAGCGCCGCGATCACGAAGATCATCGGCGGTGCCGACGTGAAGACCTCGCTCGAGGAAGCGCAGGCCACGGTCGAGTTCGCGATGGGCTGACCCGGCTGATGCCGGTGGGCGGGGGAGACCCCGCCCACCGGCACCACCACGCCCCCATCGACGACGAACACGACCACGACCACACAGACGACGAGGACTGAGGTGCCGAAGTGAGTGCGCTGACCGCGACGCCCAAGGGGGCGTCCCGCGCGCGGGGGAGGAACCCGCGACGCGACGACCGGAGGTTCGGGATGGACCGCCGGCTCAACCTGACCGGGTGGGCTTTCCTGGCGCCCGCCGCCATCCTCATCGTGCTCGTGAACTTCGTGCCGATGATCCAGGCGTTCATCCTGTCGCTCCAGACCGGACGCGGCGCGAACCTGAGCTTCGCCGACCCGCTCTGGTACAACTACCAGCGACTGTTCGGTGACGAGATCTTCAAGCAGACGCTCGTCAACACCTTCATCTACCTGATCATCCAGGTGCCGATCATGCTCATCCTGGCCATGATCCTGGCGAACCTGCTCAACAACCCGAACCTCAAGGCGAAGGCCTTCTGGCGCACCGCGATCTTCCTGCCCGCGGCGGTGTCGCTCGTGTCGTACTCGCTCGTGTTCCGCACGATCTTCGCGAACGACGGCTTCATGAACGACTTCCTCGCGCTGTTCAGCGTGCCGCCGGTCAACTGGCTCGGCGAGCCCGAGACCGCGCGATTCGTGCTCATCCTCGGCCTCCTGTGGCGGTGGACGGGCTACAACATGATCTTCTTCCTCGCGGGCCTGCAGAACGTCGACCGCTCGACGATCGAGGCCGCCCGCATCGACGGCGCCAACTCGTTCCAGACCTTCTGGCGCGTGACGGTGCCGCAGCTGAAGCCGATCATCCTGTTGACGGCGATCCTGTCGACCAACGGCACGCTCCAGCTCTTCGACGAGTCGTGGAACCTGACCAAGGGCGGTCCGGCCTACGCGTCGATGTCGATGTCGCACTACCTCTACGAGGTCTCGTTCCAGCGCAACCCGAACTTCGGCTACGGCGCCGCGCTGTCGTACGTGATCCTCATCCTCGTGGCCGTCCTGGCCTTCATCCAGCTGCGGGTCGGTGACAAGCGTGATTAAGAAGTCCACCCTCCGGGCGGTGCCCGGCTACGCGTTCCTCGGGATCTGGACCCTGTTCTCCCTCTTCCCGCTCTACTTCATGGTCGTCGGCTCGACGAACACGAGCCAGGATGTGCTCGGCTCGCGGCTCATCCCGGGCGGCGCGCTCTTCGAGAACGCCGTCAAGCTCTTCAAGGCCCAGGATGTCGGGGCCGCGCTGTTCAGCTCCTTCTTCATCGCGGTGGGCACGACGGTGCTCGCGCTCATCATCTGCTCGGTCGCGGGCTACGGTTTCGAGGTCTACCACTCGAAGGGCAAGGACCGCGTCATGGGCGTGCTCCTTCTCGCGATGATGATCCCGTTCGCGGCGACGATGATCCCGCTCTTCCAGGTCTTCGCGAAGCTCGGGATGGTCAACTCGCTCTGGGCGGTCGTGATCCCCGCGATCTCGACGCCGCTGCTCATCCTGCTTTTCCGGCAGTCGTCGCGCGCGTTCCCGAGCGAGATCCTCGAGGCGGCGCGGATGGACGGCCTCAACGAGCTGTCGATCTTCGCGCGCATCTACGTGCCGACGATGAAGGCGACCTTCGCGGCCGCCGGCGTCATCACCTTCATGACGGCGTGGAACAACTTCCTGTGGCCTCGCGTGATCCTCATCAAGAACGAGGTTCAGACGATGCCCATGCTCATCTCCAATCTCAGCGCGGGGTACGTCACCGATTACGGCGTGCTCATGCTCGCGGTGCTGATCGCCTCGCTTCCGGCGATGGTCGTCTTCCTCGTGCTGCAGCGCGCATTCGCCAACGGCATCGTGGGAGCCATCAAGTGACATTCGACCTCACCCGTCTCGCCGACCCCCGGGTCGTCTCCGAGAACCGAGTGGCCGCCCACTCCGATCACCGGTGGTTCCGCGACTCCGCGGAAGCCGCATCCGGTCGGAGCGGGTACGAGCAGCTGCTCAGCGGCACGTGGAAGTTCCACTACGCCCCGAACCCCGACCTCGCGGTCGAGGGCTTCGAGGCGGCGGACTTCGACGCGTCGGGTTGGGACGACATCCCGGTGCCCGCGCACATCCAGCTGCAGGGCTACGACCGCCCGCAGTACGTCAACGTGCAGTACCCGTGGGACGGCTGGGAGCAGGTGGAGCCCGGTCAGGTGCCGACGCTCTTCAACCCCGTCGCGAGCTACGTGCGCGACTTCGAGCTCGACCGTCCGCTCGACGACGGCGAGACGGTGTCGGTCGTGTTCGCGGGCGCGGAGAGCGCCATCGCGGTGTGGTGCAACGGCCGCTACGTCGGCTACGGCACCGACAGCTTCACGCCCAACGAGTTCGACCTCACCGAGGTGCTCGTGCCGGGCGTCAACCGCCTCGCGGTGCAGGTGTTCAAGTTCTCGAGCGGATCGTGGCTCGAGGATCAGGACATGTTCCGGTTCTCGGGCATCTTCCGCGACGTCGTGCTCGCACGTCGCCCGCGCGCCCACATCGAGGACCTGCGTGTGCGCACGGCCCTCGCCGACGACTTCTCGAGCGCCGAGGTGCGCGTCGAGGTCGCGCTGCGGGGAGAGGGCACCGTCACCGGCCGTCTCGAGGGCGCAGGGGACCTCGAGCCGGCCGGCGAGGGCGTCTACGTCGTGCGCGTCGACGACCCGCGGCTGTGGAGCCCCGAGTCGCCCGCGCTCTACGAGCTCGTGCTCGAGGTGCGGGATGCGGATGGCGCGCTCACCGAGGTCGTGCCGCAGCAGGTGGGCATCCGCCGCTTCGGCATCGAGGACGGCATCCTGCGCCTCAACGGCGAGCGCGTCGTGTTCCACGGCGTCAACCGCCACGAGTTCGGACTCGAGGGCCGCGTCATGTCGCGCGAGCAGACCGAGGCCGACATGCGGGCGCTCAAGCGCATCAACGTCAACGCGATCCGCACGAGCCACTACCCCAACAACTCGTTCTTCTACGAGCTCGCCGACCGCCACGGCTTCCTCGTGATCGACGAGATGAACCTCGAGACGCACGGCATGTGGGACCGCCTGCGCTACCTCGGCCGCCCCGACGAGGAGGCCTTCCCGGGCGACCGGCCCGAGTGGCTTCCAGCGCTCCTCGAGCGCGCCGCCAACATGGTCGAGCGTGACAAGAACCACGCGAGCGTCGTCATGTGGTCGTGCGGCAACGAGTCGTACGGCGGCACCGACATCCTCGCCGTCGCCGACTGGTTCCGGGCGAACGACGACCGTCCGGTGCACTACGAGGGCACCGACTGGGATGCGCGGCACCCCGACATGAGCGACGTGCTGAGCAAGATGTACACGCCCGCCGCGCAGATCCCCGAGTACCTCGAGCAGAACCCCGGCAAGCCGTTCATCCTGTGCGAGTACGCGCACGCCATGGGCAACTCGTTCGGCGCCGTCGACGAGTACCTCGAGCTCGCCTACCGCGAGCCGCGCTTCCAGGGCGGCTTCATCTGGGACTTCTCCGACCAGGCGATCGCGATGACCGACCCCGACGGCCGCGCCTACTTCGGCTACGGCGGCGACAACGGGGAGTCGCCCCACGACGGCGACTTCTGCGGCAACGGCATCTTCTTCGCCGACCACTCCCCGTCGCCCAAGGCGCAGGAGGTCGCGAAGGTCTACGAGGGCCTCAAGGTCGCCGTCGAGCGCGGCTCCTTCACGGTCGTCAACCGCTACCTGGCGACGAGCTCGTCGGCCTTCGAGTGCGTCGTGACGCTCTCGCGCGAGGGTGAGCTGCTCGAGTCGGCCACGGTCGAGACGGATGTCGCGCCGGGCGAGAGCGCGACGCATCCGCTGCCCGTCACGGTGCCGGATGCGGCGGGCGAGTACGACGTCGTCGTGTCGTTCCGTCTGCGCGAGGCGACGACGTGGGCGGATGCCGGCCACGAGGTCGCGTGGGGTCAGGGCGTCTTCGGCGCGTGGGTTCCGCTCGCGCAGGTCGGGGTGGAGCCGCCGCGCGTCGTGCGCGGCATCCACAACACGGGTGTGCACGGCAGCCGCTTCCACGTGCTGTTCTCGCGCCTGCACGGCGGCCTCACGTCGTACCGCTTCGGCGAGGGGGCGGAGGGCGGCCGCGAGCTGCTGCGCGGCGTCGTGCGGCCGAACTTCTGGCACGCGCCGACGTCGAACGAGCGCGGATGGGGTGGCCCCGCCGAGGACGGGGCGTGGCTGCTCGCGAGCCGCTACGCGTTCACCCCGCCGGAGTCGCTCGACCCCGTCGTGACGGTCGAGGACGACGGCAGCGTCACGGCGGTGTACCGCTACGGCCTGCCGATCCAGCCCGCGACGGTGTGCGAGGTCGCGTACCGCGTCGACGGCACGGGACGCGTCGAGGTGACGCAGACGATGGAGCTCGCGGAGGGCCTCCCGGCGCTGCCCGAGTTCGGCACGATGCTCACGACGGCCGACCGCCTCGACACGTGGCGCTGGTACGGCGAGGGCCCCGAGGAGTCGTACGTCGACCGTCGCGGCGGCGCCCGCCTCGGCGTCTACGAGACGGATGTGCGCACGGCCCTCACGCCCTACCTGCGCCCGCAGGAGGCAGGCAGCCGCACGGGCGTGCGCTGGGCCGAGGTGACCGACGACCGCGGCGCGGGGCTGCGCTTCGACGCTCAGGACGGGATGGAGTTCTCGGCGTTGCCGTGGACGCCCGACCAGATCGAGGCCGCCGCGCATCCGACCGAGCTGCCGCCGAGCAACCGCACGGTGCTGCGACCCGCGCTCATGCGCCGGGGTGTCGCCGGTGACGACTCGTGGGGTGCCCGTACACTTCCTCAGTATCGGCTGCCCGTGGCGGGCACGCTCCGCTTCCGGTTCGGATTCACGGGGGTCTGAGATGGAGACGCGGCGTCCTTCCATGCGGGACGTCGCCGAGGTGTCCGGACTCTCCCTGCAGACGGTGTCGCGGGTCGCCAACGGCGAACCCAACGTCAACGACGCGACGCGCGAGCGCGTGCTCGACGTCATGCGCGAGCTCGGCTATCGCCCCAACCTCGCGGCGCGCGCGATGCGTCGCGGCTCGTTCAAGACGATCGGCATCGTCTACCAGGGGCTGCACGCGGTCGGCACCCGGCGCACGGTCGAGTCGGTCTCGGAGCACGCCGCCCACGCCGGCTACGCGACGACCCTCATGCCGATCGACGCGGCGACGCGGTTCAGCGCGAGCGGCGCGTTCACGCGCCTCGAGGAGATGGCCGTCGACGTCATGGTCGTCATCGTGACCTCGGCGGCCGAGCTCGACAGCCGGCTGCAGGTTCCGAGGGGCGTGCCGGTCATCGTGCTCGGCCCGCAGCTGTCGCCCGAGGTGTCGGCCATCACGGCCGATATCGAGGTCGGCGAGTCGGAGGCGCTGCGCTACGTGCTCGGGCTCGGCCACGAGACGGTGCACCACATCACGGGCGCGCTCGACTCGTTCTTCGCCCGTCGCCGCGAGGAGGTGTGGCGTGAGGTGCTCGCGGCCGAGGGGCGGCGCATTCCACCGCCCGTCGAGGCCGACTGGACGGCGCACTCCGGCTACCTCGCGATGAAGCGCCTGCTCGACGCGCCCGAGTGGGAGCGGCCGACCGCCGTATTCTGCGCGAACGACCAGAGCGCCCTCGGGGCGTACCGCGCCATCCGCGAGGCGGGCCTGCGCATCCCGGAGGACGTCTCGGTCATCGGCTTCGACGACATCGAGGAGGCGGTCGACTTCAGCCCGCCCCTCACGACGATCGCGCAGGACTGGGACCTGCTCGGTCAGGAGATGATGCGCGTCGCGCAGGAGATGCTCGCGGGCGCGCCCCCGCAGGAGCTCCTGCTGCCCACGCGCCTCGTCGTGCGGGACTCGGTCGCGCCCCCGCGCCGCTGACCCGCGCCGGGTAGCGTGGTGGCCGTGACCGACGACGCCCCGACCACCGCATCCGCTCGCCTCGACCCCGTCGCGGGGGACTGGCGCGGTGTCTCGCCGAAGTACGTCGTCGTGGACCTCGTCGGCAACCTCATCGCGGGCGCGCTCATGACCGCCGCCGCGTCGGCGACCCTCTGGCTGCTGCACTGGGGCGTGTGGGGCTGGGTGATCACGATCGCCGTCGGCGTCGTCGCGCTCGTGCTCATCGCGCTCACCCCGCGACGCGTGCGCGCCATCCGCTACCAGCTGCGCGAAGACGACCTCGTGTTCCGCCGCGGCCTCGCCTTCCAGCGCATCGTCGCCGTGCCGTTCGGACGGATGCAACTCGTCGACATCACGCGCGGCCCGCTCGCGCGCGCCCTCGGCCTCGCCGAGCTCAAGCTCGTGACGGCCGCGGCGGCGACCGGCGTCGTCGTGCCGGGACTCGCGATCGACGACGCGGAGGAGCTGCGCGACCGCCTCGTTGCGCTCGCCGAGACCCGCCGGGCCGGCCTGTGATGAAGCCCGCGGTCGACCTCGCCGACGGCGAGTGGCACCACCTGCACCCCGCGACGCCCTTCCTCAAGGGCGGCATCGCGCTCATCGCGATCCTCGGCATCGTCATCACGAACCTGCGCGAGCGTCTCATCGAGTGGTTCTTCCCGATGTTCGAGTGCCCGCCGGGGGTGTGCGAGGAGGACCCGATCTCGGTCGCGCTCAACCGCTACCTGATCTTCGTGCTGCTCGGCATCTTCGTGGTGCTGCTCGTGATCATCGGGCTGTTCTGGGTGTCGTGGCGCATGAACACGCTCCGCGTGACCGACGAGGTCGTCGAGATCCGTCAGGGCGTCGTCTTCCGCTCGCACCGCAAGGCGCGTCTCGACCGCATCCAGGGCATCAACATCCAGCGCTCGCTCTTCGCCCGCATCTTCGGGGCGGCGAAGCTCGAGATCAGCGGCGCGGGCGCTGAGTCGAACATGCAGCTCGCCTACCTCTCGGGTGCCAACGCGGATGCGCTGCGCGCCGAGCTGCTGCGTCGGGCCTCCGGTCTGCGGGCGCGTGAAGCGGCGGACGCGGTCGCGCGCGCGGAGGCGGATGCCGCATCCGAGCCCGGCGACGCGGCGCGCGTGAGCCTCGCGGAGGTCGCGCGCCAGCGGCTCGCCGAGTTCTCGGCGCCCGAGCTCGATCCTTCGCTCGCCCCGCCGCAGTCGGTCGTGACGATGAGCGCGGGGCGCCTCGTCGGCTCGACGCTGCTCAACGCCGGCACGTGGATCTTCCTGCTCGCGATCGTGGGTGTCGTGCTCGCGATGTCGCTCACCGACGCGGGCGGGTTCGTGTTCTTCGGCCTCATCCCGATGGTCTTCGGTTTCGGCTCCTATGTCGTGAACCGCGTCGTGAAGTCGCTGCGGTACTCGATCGCCGCGACGCCCGACGGCGTGCGCGTCGGGTTCGGCCTGCTCTCGACGAGCAACGAGACGATCCCGCCGGGCCGCATCCACGCCGTCGAGATCAGCCAAGATCTGCTGTGGCGCCCCTTCGACTGGTGGACGGTGCGCGTCAACCTCGCCTCCCGCTCGCTCTCGTCGAGTGCCAACGCGCAGCTGACGACGACGATCCTGCCCGTCGGCTCGCGCGCCGAGGTGTTCAAGGTGCTCGAGCTCGTGCTGCCGAGCCTCATGAGCGACGAGACGCGCGCGCTCGTCGAGGGCGGCCTGCTGCCCGCGCGCCCCGAGGACGGCTTCACGACCTCGCCGCGCCGCGGGGCCGTGCTGCGCTGGTTCTCGTGGCGCCGCAACGGCTTCCTGCTGCACCCGGATGCCGTGGTGCTGCGCCGGGGCGCGCTCTGGCGCTCGCTCGCGGTCGTGCCGACCGCCCGCACGCAGAGCGTCGCCGTGAGCCAGGGTCCGCTCGAGCGGGCGCTGCGCCTCGCGAAGGTGCGCCTGCACACCGTGCAGGGGCCCGTCACGCCGTCGCTCGGCGCGCTCGACGTGCGCGACGCATCCGCCCTCTTCCGCGACACGGCGACCGCGAGCGTCGCCGCGATCAGGGCCGACCGCACCCACCGCTGGGGGTCGGCGTGACCGAGCGGGCGGGCCGCCTCGGCATCGGGGTGATCGGCGGTGGCCACGTCGGTCCTGTGCTCGGTGCCGCGCTCGGCGGTGCGGGTCACGCGATCGTCGGGGTCGCGACGGTCTCCGACGAGGGGCGCGAGCGCGTCGAGGCGCTCCTGCCGGGTGTCCCCGTGCTCACGGTGCCCGAGCTCGTCGAGCGCAGCGAGCTCGTGCTCATCGCCGTGCCCGACGCCGAGCTGCCCGACCTCGTCGCGGGGCTCGCGGCGGTCGGCGCATGGCAGCCGGGTCAGCTCGTCGTGCACACGGCGCCCGGCCACGGGGTGGCGGTGCTGCAGCCCGCCCTCGCCGCGGGCGCCATCCCGCTCGCCATCCACCCCGCCATGGTCTTCACGGGCACGAGCATCGACCTCGTGCGCCTTCAGGCCACGTGGTGCGCCGTGACGGCGCCCACGCCCGTGCTGCCGATCGCCCAGGCGCTCGTCGTCGAGCTCGGCGCCGAGCCCGTCGTCGTGTCCGAGGCGCAGCGCGCCCGGTACGGCGAGGTCGTCGCCGCCGCGCGCGGCTTCGCGACGGATGCCGTGGCCGGCTTCGTGAGCGAGCTGCGGGAGGCGGGCGTCGAGCAGCCCACCCGCCTGCTGGGCCCCCTCATCCGCTCGGCCGTGGAGACCGCGCTCGCGGACTAGCCTTGACAGGGTGAGCCAGCCCCAGGTCGTGACCGAGATCGACGAGCTCCGTGCTCGCCTGGCGGGCAAGCAGGTCGCCCTCGTGCCCACGATGGGCGCGCTGCACGACGGCCACCTCGCCCTCGTCGACCGCGCCGCCGAGCTCGCCGACACGGTCGTCGTCTCGATCTTCGTGAACCCCCTGCAGTTCGGGCCCTCCGAGGACCTCGAGAAGTACCCACGCGACCTCGAGGGCGACCTCGCGACGCTCGAGGGCCACGGCGTCGCCTACGTCTTCGCGCCGACGCCCGCCGAGATGTACCCCGACGGCAAGCCGCAGACGACCCTGCGCGGTGGCGGCGTCGCCGAGATCCTCGAGGGTCGAAGCCGTCCCGGCCACTTCGACGGGATGCTCACGGTCGTCGCGAAGCTCTTCGGCATCGTGCGGCCCCACGTCGCCGTCTTCGGCCAGAAGGACGCGCAGCAGCTCTTCCTCGTGCAGCGCATGGTGCGCGACCTCGACATGCTCGTGCGCATCGAGCCCGTCGACACGGTGCGCGAACCCGACGGCCTCGCCATCTCGAGCCGCAACCGCTACCTCTCCCCCGAGGAGCGCGCCGCCGCCCCCGCGCTCCACCGCGCGCTCGAGGCTGCCGCATCCGCGGGCGACCGGGGGATCGACGCCGTGCTCGCGGCCGCGCAGTCGGTGCTCATGGGGGAGGAGCTCGTGACCGTCGACTACCTTAAGGTGGTCGACCCGCGCACCTTCCAGCCGGTGCCCGACGACTACCGGGGCCCCGCCCGCGCGCTCATCGCCGCGCAGGTCGGATCCACGCGCCTCATCGACAACGACGCCCTCTACCTGAACTGAGCACCCCCGTGACCGAGCAGCCTGCGACGCCAGCGACCGCATCCGAGACCCCCGCCGCCGAGCTCACGCACGAGGAGATCGCGGAGCAGAAGGCCGTGCGGCTCGCGAAGCGCGAGCGCCTCATCGCCGAGGGCGACGGCGCCTACCCCGTGACGCTGCCCATCACGGCGACGATCCCCGAGGTGCGCGAGCGCTTCGGCGGGCTCGAGCCGGATGCCGCCACGGGTGTCGAGGTCGGCGTCGCCGGCCGCGTCGTGCACCTGCGCAACACGGGCAAGCTGTGCTTCGCGGCCCTGCAGTCGGGCGACGGCACGCGCATCCAGGCGATGGTGTCGCTCGCCGAGGTGGGCGAGGAGTCGCTGCAGCGCTGGAAGGAGCTCGTCGACCTCGGCGACCACGTGTTCGTGCGCGGCGAGGTGATCTCGTCGCGCCGGGGCGAGCTCAGCATCCTCGTGAAGGAGTGGCGCATCGCGGCGAAGGCGATCCTGCCGCTGCCGAACCTGCACAGCGAACTCTCCGAGGAGACGCGCGTGCGCCAGCGCTACCTCGACCTCATCGTGCGCGAGCAGGCCCGCAAAACGGTCGTCGCGCGCGCCAAGGCCGTCGCGTCGCTGCGCGCGACCTTCGCCTCGCACGACTTCCTCGAGGTCGAGACCCCGATGCTGCAGACGATGCACGGCGGCGCTGCGGCTCGCCCGTTCGTCACGCACTCGAACGCCTTCGACACCGAGCTCTTCCTGCGCATAGCGCCCGAGCTCTTCCTCAAGCGCGCGGCGGTCGGCGGCATCGACCGCGTCTTCGAGATCAACCGCAACTTCCGCAACGAGGGCGCCGACTCGACCCACAGCCCTGAGTTCGCGATGCTCGAGGCGTACCAGGCGTACGGCGACTACAACACGATCGCCGACCTCACGCAGGAGCTCATCCAGAACGCCGCGCTCGCGGTGTCGGGCTCGCACGTCGTGACGTGGGCCGACGGCACCGAGTTCGACCTCGGCGGCGAGTGGGCGCGCATCTCGATGTACGACTCGCTCTCGGATGCGGCGGGCGTCGCGATCACGCCGGAGACGCCCCTCGAGGAGCTCGCCGCGCTCGCCGAGCGCGAGGGCGTCGAGGTGAAGCTGCCGACGCACGGCAAGTACGTCGAGGAGCTGTGGGAGCACTTCGTGAAGGGCGAGCTCGAGCGCCCCACCTTCGTCATGGACTTCCCCGTCGACACCTCGCCGCTCGTGCGCGACCACCGTTCGATCGCCGGCGTCGTCGAGAAGTGGGACCTCTACGTGCGCGGCTTCGAGCTCGCGACCGGCTACTCCGAGCTCGTGGATCCCGTCATCCAGCGGGAGCGCTTCGTCGAGCAGGCGAAGCTCGCGGCGCGCGGCGACGACGAGGCCATGCGCCTCGACGAGGAGTTCCTGCGCGCCATGGAGCACGGGATGCCACCCATGGGCGGCATGGGCATGGGCATCGACCGCCTGCTCATGGCGATCACGGGCCTCGGCATCCGCGAGACGATCCTCTTCCCGCTCGTCAAGTAGGCCGGCAGCGACCGCCCGCGACCGCCCCCGACCACTCGGACGGGGGGAGGCGGTGCAGGCGAGCGATTGTTAGCTTGAGCTGATGGGCTCGTCCCCGGAGCCCGACGCGCACGGCTGCGCCCGCGCGCTCTCCCGAGAAGGTCACCGAATGCGCCTGCCCGTCCTCGCCCACCGCACCTCCGCGGCGATCGCCGCCCTGGCCGTCGTCGCCGGCTCGGTGCTCGTCGCCGCTCCCGCGGCCGCGGCCGAACCCGCCGTCATCACCATCACGAGCCCGGCCGACGGTGTCGTGCTCGAGCCCGTCGGGGGAGTGCTCGTGAGAATCCAGGTGAGCGACCCGACCGCGCAGTACACGGTGGAGTTCGACGGCCAGGGCCCGGTGGACTTCTCGAACTGGGTGGACGACGCCGGCCGACTCTGGTTCTCCAAGTCGCTCGCGAACGGCTGGCACACGATGGTGGTCGAGGGTGGCGGCGGCCGAGCCACCACGACCTTCCTGCTCGACGACATCCCTCCCGCGGTGGAGATCTCGCGCCCGGCGGCCGGCGAGGTCGTCGGCGCCACGCTGCTGCTCGACTACTCGGTCGGCGACGGCCTCACCACGTGGATGTCGATCGACGGCGCCCCCGAGCAGGCTGTGGGCGCGCCGCCGCACACCATCGACGTGAGCGGCATGTCGGAAGGCGCCCACACCGTCACGGTGCGCTCGGTCGACGGTTTCGGAAACTCGGGCTCGGCGACGCGCACCTTCGTCGTCGACCGCACTCCGCCACAGCTCACGGTGCTCACGCCGGCGGCCGACGCGTGGGTGTCGGCGTACTACGGAGTGCCCATCCGGGTGTCGTCCGATGAGCCGCTAGGCAACGAGTGGCGGGTGAGCGTCGATGGATCGGTCGTGCGCGGATGGACGGCCGGCGGACAGGAGCTGTCGTACACCTATGTGCCGCCCGGTTGGTCTCACGGGTCGAGCCACACGATCGCGGTTGAGTCGCGTGATCCGCGGGGCCTCGTCGGACAGACGCAGCTCACGGTGCTCGCCGACGCCACCTTCCCGAACGTCGGCTTCGAGCGGCCGGCGGGAACGCTTGTCCCCGGCAGCGTGCTTCGGGGAAGCGCGTCCGATGTCTCGGGGATCGCCTCGGTGGAGTTCATCTTCCTGGAGACCGCCGGTGGCGAGTGCACCCTGACCGAGCTGTACAGGGCCCCCGCCACGGTCGACGGCACGCAGTGGGAGCTCGTGCTGCCGAACGAGGTCGTGAGCGGCGAGTACTGCATCGGCGCCGCCGTGGTGGACGGCGCCGGCAACAGCGTGCGCGCGTACGGCTACGCCTACACCGTGACGGTGGATGCGACGGGTCCCGACGCTCCCACCGGCCTCGCGCCCACGGGGACGCTCTGGACGGCACCGAAGGAGCTCTCCTGGAGCGCCGTGGCGGATGCCGCGCGCTACGAGTACCGCCTCGCCGCGGACGCCGACGGCCTCGACACCGCGCCCGTCTTCTCGGTGACCGCGACATCCGCCGCCCCCGGGCTCGACCTCTCGAGCCCGTTCGTGTGGCAGGTGCGCGGCGTCGACGAGTACGGCAACGCGGGCGACTGGACGGATGCGCAGAGCGTCTCGGTGCTGCCGCTGCCGGTGATCGACGGGGCGTGCGAGGGGCTGTGCGGACTCGTCGGCCACGAGTTCGAGCTCGAGTGGAGCGCCGTCCCGGGCGCCGTCGGCTACCACGTGGCGCTCGGCTGGGGTGGCCCCGACCACGACGAGCACGTCGAGGTGTTCGAGCTCGGCGCCGACACCGACGCCACGATCGTCGTGCCCGCCGACGTGCCGCGCGAGGCGATCAGCCTGCGCGTGCGCGCCGTGCTCGACGAGCCGCTGCAGGGGGCGGCCGCCGGCCCGTGGAGCCAGCCGCTCACCTACCTGCACATCGGCGATCCCGCGAAGCCCAGGCTGCTCGGGCCGGTCGCGGGCACGCGCGTGGACGGCGACGCGGTCGAGCTCAGCTGGAACGACGACCCCACGGTGATGCTGTGGGAGCTGCGGATCTCGCGCGTGCCGCTCACCGACGAGGACGGCGGCCTCCGGGTCGACCCGCAGCCGCTGCTCGACCCGATGATCCTCCTGCTCATCGCGACCGAGTTCGGGGGGGAGGTGCCGAGCGGGCTCGACTTCGCGGAGATCGACGCGCTCCTCGGCTGCCGTGCTCTCGAGGAGCTCGCGGGCGCCGGCTCGGAGGGCATCGTGCTGCCCTTCCCGTGCGCCGACGGCTCGTACACGCTGCCGGATGCGCTCGCCGACGGCGACTACTACTGGCAGGTGCGCGGGTACGGCATCACGATCACGGCCGGGGCCGGCGTCCTGGAGACCGCGGGGCCGTGGTCGGATGTCGGCCACTTCGAGGTCGGCGACGATGCTCCCCTCGCGCCGGGCGAGGGCGGCTCGGGCACGCTGCCCGCCGCCCCCACGGCGCCCGGCTCGCCCACGGTGCAGCAGCCCGTGATCGACGAGGGGTTCGCTCCCGGCGACGACGGGACCGACGATGCGGATGACGCATCCGGGGACGACGGTGCGGCGGGCGGCGCGGCGGGCGGCTCCGCCGAGGGCTCAGGTGAGCCGGGCGACGCCGACGAGCCGATCGTGAGGTCCGAGGAGGCGTTCCCGTTCGTGTGGCTCATCGTCGGGCTCGCGGTGCTCGTGGCGCTCGCCGGCGCCGTGGTGTTCATCCGCTTCGTCGCCGTGCGGAGGGGCTGACCCGGGAGGCGTCCAGGCGGTCGGGGTAGTCTCGCTGCATGCCCGACCGTGTGCCCGGCGAGGAGCCGCCGAAGATCACCACCAACCGCATCATCCTGTGGGTCGTGGTGGCGGGCGTGGGTCTGTACCTCATCGGCACGGGCATCGCGGGCATCATCGCGAAGGCCGGCTGATGGATCGGCGCACCTCGCGGCTCGTCATGTACGGCGGGCTCGTGCTCATCGTCGCGATCGTCGTGCTCGTCGTCGTTTTCAGCCCGCGCTGAGCCCCGGATCGTTAGGCTTCTGGCATGCCCACCGACTTCTGGGGAAACGCGATCTTCTCCGTCGTCCCCACGATCGCGCTGGGGCTCGTGTTCTGGTTCATCATGCGCGCGATCATCCGCGGCGACCGCGTCGAGCGGGCCGAGTACGCGCGCATGGAGGCGGAGGAGCGGGCTCGCCGCGCCGCCGCGAAGGACGCCAACCCCGCTGGTTGAGTAGCCGCGCGACGCGCCCACCGCAGGTTGAGCAGCCGCGCGACGCGCCCACCGCTGGTTGAGTAGCCGCGCAGCGGCGTATCGAAACCAGCCCCCCGCTCTACCCCTGCTCCCGCGCCCGCAACCGCACGTTCGGCAGCTCCGGCGCCGGAAGCGGCGCCCCTTCGTACCCGTCGACGTGACCGAAGCGCCCGCGGCGGTCGGCATCCGCGATCACCTCGTGCTGCCACTGCTCGCGCGCCGCGACGATCTCGTCATGGCTGCGGCCGACGAAGTTCCACCACATGACGATGGGCTCGTCGAGCGGCGTGCCGCCGATGAGCAGCACGCGCAGCGCACCCACGGGCGCCTCGATGCGCAGCGCGTCCGCCCCCACCGGCACGACGCCGAGGTGGTGCGCGGGCACATCGACGCCCTGCAGCCGCGCGGGCACGTGGTCGACGACGAGCCCGTACTCGAACACGGCATCCGCGGGCAGCTCGACGGATGCGCCCTCCGGCAGCGTGAGCTCGGCCGCGACGAGCGGCGTGTAGGCCGTGACGGGCGAGGTGACGCCGAGCCACGACCCGACGAACACGCGCAGCGTCGCCTCGCCGACGGTCGCGACGTCGGCGACGTGGTGCTCGAAGAACGGCGCGACGCCGCGGGCGGCATCCGGAAGCGCCGTCCACAGCTGCACGCCGTGCAGGTTCGCGGCCGCGGTCGTCGACACCTCCGAGTGCTGGATGCCGCGCCCCGCCGTCATGAGGTTGACGGCGCCGGGGTCGATGAGCTGGTGGGCGCCCGTCGAGTCGCGGTGCTCGATCTGCCCCTCGTAGAGCCAGCTCACCGTCTGCAGCCCGGTGTGCGGATGCGGCGGCGTGTCCATGACGCCGTGGCGCGGCGCGGGGGTGGGGCCGTAGGAATCGACGAAGCACCACGCGCCGACGAGCGAGCGCTTCCGCTGGGGGAGCGTGCGGCGCACGAGCAGGGCGCGGGGTCCGCCGAGCGGCACCTCGCGGGGCGCGAGCAGCTCGACGGCGGGTGCCACCGCATCCGGCTCCGGCTCCGCCTCGAGCACCGATACGAGCTCCTGGGGGTCGCGCTCGAGGTTGCTCATGCCCCGGATGCTACGCCCGCGGCCGTGCTCGCGCTCGCCCGTGCTCGCCCGTGCCCGCGCCCGTGCCCGCGCCCGTGCCCGCCCGTAGTGGGGGTCGAGCGGCGGGGTGAGCATTCCTAGGCTGGCGGGGTGCTCCGCCGCATCGCCGCATCCGTCCTCGCCGTCGCGCTCGTCGCGGGCCTCGCGGGCTGCTCCTTCCTCGAGAACCTCTCGGAGGGGCAGCGCATCACCAACGAGCGGCTCCGGGTCGCGGATGCGTTGCGCATCCTCGTGGGGCAGCTCGAGTCGCTCGACGCGGTCGACCGCGCGAGCTACCACTTCGACGCGATCGACGTGACGAGCACCCCCGGCGTCGCGGTCGAGCTGACCTCGGTCGACGCCGGCGGATGGCGCGAGGCGGTGCGGCTCATCGAGGAGGCCGCGGGAGATGAGCCGCTGAGCGAGCATTCGCTCGCCGCCGCCCTCAGCTCGGGGGCGGTCACCGCCCAGTTCGACACCGAGTGGGGCTCGGCGTGGCTCCACGACGACTCGATCGGCACAGCTGCGCGGCTCGTCGAGCTCTTCCCCGAGGCGCGCATCGCGGTCGGGGGCGGCGGGGAGTCGACGGCGTTCATCTCCCTCAGCGCGACCGAGACGGCTGAGGAGCTGCTCGCCCGGGTCACCGGCGACGAGGCGGTGCTCGACCTCGTGGGCGGTCTCGATCCCGCCCGCGTCGCGGTGGAGTTCCGGGCGGCGGGGCTGAGCCTCTCGGGTTCGCTCGCGTCGCCCGAGGCGGCCGCGTGGGCCACCGGAATCCTCTCGAGGGAGCTGCCTCGTCACCCCGCGGGGTCGGACGGAACGCCCGTCGACGAGTGGGTGCTCGTGACGATCGGTGCAGGCATCGAGGGCTCCGGGCTCGGCACGACGCTCGGCATCGAGCTCGTCGGTGCGACGGAGCTCGCGACCGGTCCCGCGTGGGAACAGCTGCTCGAGGTGCTCGCGACCCCCGTGCCCGAGTTCGACGGGCCCGGGATCTGCGTGCCGCTCCAGATCATGTACGCGTGGCCCGGGGTGCAGGGCAACTGGCCGTCGTTCACGAACGAGTGCGTCGAATGGGAGAACACGTCGGGCGACCCCGACCGCCCATCGCTCGTCGCCCTGCGCGAGGCGCTCGCGGCATCCGGGATCGACCTCGACGCGCTCGGCTACACCCTCTCGTAACCCGCGCTGACCGGTCGCTTTCTCGCCCTATCCGTCCCGTTTAGCCGCAATTGCCGACCACTCAGCGCCGGTAGGCTGGGTTCAAGATGGAATTCGTCGTGCTGCTCATCGCCCTCATGTTCGGCACGGTGCTGCTCGCGGGCATCGGGGAGCGCATCCGACTCCCCTACCCCGTGCTCGTGCTCATCGCCGCCGCTGCCGCGGCGTGGCTGCCGTTCATGCCCGAGCTGCACATCGAACCCGAGCTGATCCTGCCGCTCTTCCTGCCGCCGCTGCTGTTCGCCGTCGCGCAGCGCAGCTCGTGGGGCGTGTTCCGCCTGCGCTGGAAGACCCTCGTGCTCATGGCGGTGCTGCTCGTCGCGCTGACAGCCGTCGCCGTCGCCGGCGTCGCCTGGTACCTCATGCCCGTGCTGTCGTTCCCCGCCGCGATCGCGCTCGGCGCCATCGTCGCGCCGCCCGACCCCGTCGCGGTCGAAGCCGTCGCAGGCAAGGTGCGGATGCCGCGCCGCCTCATGACGATGCTCCAGACCGAGGGCCTCTTCAACGACGCGATGGCCATCGTCATCTTCCAGACCGCCGTCTCCGCCGCCCTCTCCGGCAGCGAGGTCGGCTGGGGGCTCGTACCGGCGTTCCTCGCGGGGGCGGCGGGAGCCGTCATCCTGGGCTTCCTCATGGCGTGGATCGTCGGCGCCATCAACCACATCGTGCCCAACCGCACGGCGCGAACCGCCATCACCCTCGTTGCGCCTTACGCGGTCTACATGCTCGCCGAGCAGGTGCACTTCTCGGGAGTCGTCGCGGTCGTCGTGACCGCCGTCGAGCTCGTGCGTCGCGACCGCCCGCAGGACTCGCAGGAGCGCCTCACGCGCGCCTCGTTCTGGGAGGTCGTCGAGATGCTCACGACGGGCGTCGCGTTCGGCCTCGTCGGCATCGAGATGCGCTACGTCGTCGAGGACGAGGGCGCCAACCTGCTCGCGTGGATCCCCGCGATCCTCGTCATCTGCGCCGTCGTCGTCATCGTGCGTCTGCTCTGGGTCGGCCTCGTGCTCGGCGGCGGTCGCCGCGTCGAGGGGCTCGAGACCAACCGCCGCTCCTCGATGGGTTCGCGCATCAAAGACATCGTGCTCGTCACGTGGTGCGGGATGCGTGGGCTCGCGACCCTCGCGCTCGCGCTCGCCCTCCCGACGACCATCCCCGGTCGCAACTTCATGGTCGCGACGGCGTGCGCGGTGCTCTTCGTGACCCTCGTCATCCCGGGCCTCACCCTCCCGGCGCTCATGCGCATCCTGAAGCCCGAGGACGACCACGCGCTCGTCGAGCGGGAGGAGCGCCAGATCGCCCTCCGCGCCGAGCGCGCCGCGGCGACCGCGATCCAGTCGTCGGCGCACCTCGCGGACCTCGACGCAGAGCTCGTCGAGCGCGCCCGCGCCCGAATCAGCGGGCTGCACTCGGTGCTCGAGCACGACGACGACGTCGTCGACAACGAGCAGGAGGCGCACCAGCGCGCCCAGGTGCACGCCGTCGAGGCGATGATGCGCGAGGCGCTCGCGGCTGCTCGCCGCGAGGTGCTCAGCATGCGAGGCGAGCCGGGCGTCGACCCCGAGGCCGTCAACGCGGTGCTGCGCCGTCTCGACCTCCGCACCGTCTCGCTCGACGGGCAGCAGCACTGAGGCCGCTCTGCCGCTGGTTGAGTAGCCGCGCGGCGCTACCCCCGCTGGTTGAGTAGCCGCGCAGCGCTACCCCCGCTGGTTGAGTAGCCGCGAAGCGGCGTATCGAAACCCGACCGACCTCAGACGTTCGCCCGGTTTCGATACGCGCCGCTGCGCGGCGCTACTCAACCAGCGGTGAGGAGGCGGCCGCTGCGCGGCGCTACTCAACCAGCGGTATCGGTCCGCACCACCAGCAGATCCCCCGGCTGGCACTCGAGTGCGTCGCAGATCGCGGTGAGCGTCGAGAAGCGGATGGCGCGCGCCCGGTCGTTCTTGAGCACGGAGAGGTTCACGAGGCTCACCCCCACGAGCTCCGAGAGTCGCGTCAGAGTCATCCCCCGCTCCTCGAGCAGCTCGTCGAGGCGGCAGTGGATGCGGCCGTCGTCGTCGGGTTCCGCGGGCGCCATCAGACGAGCCCCTCGGCGTCCCGCTGCAGGCGCTGACCGGTGCGGATCACGTAGGCGGCGGCGAGCACGACGAAGCCGAACGCCCACGGGCCGAGGTTCAGCTCGAACCCCGGGATGTACGGCTCGCCCAGGTCGCCGCCGGCCATCATCCGTCCGAGCCCGTCGATGCCTGCCGAGACGATGCCGCCGAGCGACATGACGAGGCCCGCGGTGAGCACGACGGGGTAGAGCACGCGGTGGAAGGGCGTGCCGCGGGCGGTCATCACGAGGAACACGACGACGGCCGCGCTGGTGACCGCCGCGACGACGAGCGAGAGGGCGGATGCCGTCACGAGCAGCGCGCGCGCCCCCTCGCCGATCGCGTCGGACGCGACGGTCGCGCCCGTGATGTCGCCCACGTTGTCGGGCAGCGGTGCGAAGGCGATGAGATCGACGGGGCCGTTCCCGGCGGCGAGGGCGATCGTGCGCCAGACGCCGTCGGCGACGGCGATGAGGCCGAGCAGCGCGGCGAGGGCGGCGATCACGGCGAATGCGATGCGATCGGCGAGGCTGAGCCTCGGGGTGACGGGTGCGGTGGTCATGGCTACCTCCGTGGTGGGTTATCGAATGTCGTTAACATAACGATGATCGATAACCCCGTCAACCACGTCCGCGAGAGTACGTGCTTTTCGAGCGGATCGGGCCCTTGCGGGCGAAAAGTACGTACTTTCGCGGACGAAGGCGGGTGGGGTCGCGCGGCGGGGAAGGTGCGGATGCGCCCACGGCGAACAGGGGCATGCGGGGCGCCGACCCCTCGTTACCCTCGATGTATCGCGGGACCGAACGGTCCTGCGTCGAGGAGTTGAGAATGTTCGAGCGCTTTACCGACCGAGCCCGTCGGGTGGTCGTCCTCGCCCAGGAAGAGGCGAAGATGCTCAACCACAACTACATCGGCACCGAGCACATCCTGCTCGGGCTCATCCACGAGGGTGAGGGCGTCGCCGCCAAGGCGCTCGAGTCGCTCGGCATCTCGCTCGACGCGGTGCGCGAGCAGGTGCAGGACATCATCGGGCAGGGGCAGCAGCAGCCGACCGGGCACATCCCGTTCACCCCGCGCGCCAAGAAGGTGCTCGAGCTGAGCCTGCGCGAGGCCCTCCAGCTCGGTCACAGCTACATCGGCACCGAGCACATCCTGCTCGGCCTCATCCGCGAGGGCGAGGGCGTCGCCGCCCAGGTGCTCGTGAAGCTCGGCGCCGACCTCAACCGCGTGCGCCAGCAGGTCATCCAGCTGCTCAGCGGATACCAGGGCAAGGAGCAGGTCGCCGTCGGCGGCAACGAGCAGGTCGCCAACGACAAGGGCAGCCAGATCCTCGACCAGTTCGGCCGCAACCTCACGCAGGCCGCGCGCGAGGGCAAGCTCGACCCCGTCATCGGGCGCGAGAAGGAGATGGAGCGCGTCATGCAGATCCTCTCCCGCCGCTCCAAGAACAACCCCGTGCTGATCGGCGAGCCCGGCGTCGGCAAGACCGCCGTCGTCGAGGGCCTCGCGCAGGCGATCGTGCGCGGCGACGTGCCCGAGACGCTGCGCGACAAGCAGCTCTACACGCTCGACCTCGGCTCGCTCATCGCCGGCTCCCGCTACCGCGGTGACTTCGAGGAGCGCCTCAAGAAGGTCACCAAGGAGATCCGCACGCGAGGCGACATCATCACCTTCATCGACGAGATCCACACGCTCGTCGGCGCGGGTGCCGCCGAGGGCGCGATCGACGCGGCCAACATCCTGAAGCCGCTGCTCGCCCGCGGCGAGCTGCAGACGATCGGCGCGACGACGCTCGACGAGTACCGCAAGCACTTCGAGAAGGATGCCGCGCTCGAGCGCCGCTTCCAGCCCGTGCAGGTGGCCGAGCCGAGCCTCCCCATGACGATCAACATCCTCAAGGGGCTGCGCGACAAGTACGAGGCCTTCCACAAGGTGTCGATCACGGATGGCGCGATCGTCGCCGCCGCGAACCTCGCCGACCGCTACGTGCAGGACCGCTTCCTGCCCGACAAGGCGATCGACCTGATCGACGAGGCGGGCGCGCGTCTGCGCCTCAGCATCCTCTCGGCCCCGCCGGAGCTGCGCGAGTTCGACGAGCGGATCGCGGCGGTGCGCGCCGAGAAGGAGTCGGCGATCGAGAACCAGGACTTCGAGCTCGCCGCCACCAAGCGCGACGAGGAGAAGCGCCTGCTCGGCGAGCGCCTGCGCCTCGAGAAGCAGTGGCGCTCGGGCGACGTGGCCGCATCCGGCACCGTCGACGAGGGCGTCATCGCCGAGGTGCTCGCGAACGCGACCGGCATCCCGGTGTTCAAGCTCACCGAGGAGGAGTCGGCGCGCCTCATCTTCATGGAGAAGGCGCTGCACGAGCGGGTCATCGGTCAGGAGGAGGCCATCTCGGTTCTCGCCAAGACCATCCGCCGCACGCGTGCCGGCCTCAAGGACCCGAAGCGCCCCTCGGGCTCGTTCATCTTCGCCGGCCCCACGGGCGTCGGCAAGACCGAGCTCGCGAAGGCGCTCGCGGAGTTCCTCTTCGACGACGAGGACGCGCTCATCTCGCTCGACATGTCGGAGTACGGCGAGAAGCACACCGTCTCGCGGCTGTTCGGTGCCCCTCCCGGCTTCGTCGGCTTCGAGGAGGGCGGCCAGCTCACCGAGAAGGTGCGTCGCAAGCCGTTCAGCGTCGTGCTCTTCGACGAGATCGAGAAGGCGCACCCCGACATCTTCAACTCGCTCCTGCAGATCCTCGAGGAGGGTCGTCTGACGGATGGTCAGGGTCGCGTCGTCGACTTCAAGAACACCGTCATCATCATGACGACCAACCTCGGCACGAAGGACATCACCGGCGGCCCCGTGGGCTTCACGCTCGAGGGCAACACCGAGAACTCCTACCGTGCGATGCGGGCGAAGGTCGTCGAGGAGCTGAAGAAGCACTTCAAGCCGGAGTTCCTGAACCGCGTGGACGAGACGATCGTCTTCCCGCAGCTCTCGCAGGACGAGCTGCGCCAGATCGTCGGCCTGTTCATCAAGCGGCTCTCGGAGCGCCTGCTCGACCGCGACATGACGATCGAGATCACGGAGGCCGCCAAGACCCGCCTGATCGAGATCGGCTGGGAGCCGACGCTCGGCGCCCGCCCGCTGCGCCGTGCGGTTCAGCACGAGATCGAGGACAAGCTGTCGGAGGAGATCCTGCACGGCCGCCTCGACGCGGGCGACCACGTGCACGTCGACTTCGTGGGCGGCGAGTTCGTGTTCACGACGAGCCGCCAGGCCGGCCGTGAGCTGCCCGCGGGCGTGGGGGCGGCATCCGCACTCGACGCGTTGGGCGAGGCGGAGGCCACTGCCTGATCGGGCGGTGAAGGTGTGACGGGGCGGGAGCTGTTGCTCCCGCCCCGTTCCCGTTTCCGCGCCCGCTCACGCGAGTTCTCCCGCCGCTCGTGCGGTTGCTCCCGCCGAAGGAACTCGGGGATGAGCATTGACCGCGGCGACTGGGACCGGTTACAGTCTCGGCAGACGTGACTGGGACCGGTCACAGTCCCGCGTGGTCAGAGGCGACCGCGCGCAGCAGAGTGGAAGGCACAGAGCAGTGCGCACACACGGCATCCGCATCCTCGGCGCGAGCGCAGCCGCGGTCATCGCGGCGGGAGCGCTCATCGCGATCCCGGCGGCCCACGCCGCAGACGGCCCGGTCGAGGCAGGCATCTTCGTCGAGCGCGTCGACGGGCTCTCCGACGACTTCATCAACGGCGTCGACGTGTCGAGCATCCTCGCCCAGGAGGCGAGCGGCGTGACGTACCACGACGCGCAGGGCTCAGAGGCCGACCTCTTCGACGTGCTCGAGGAATCCGGAGTCAACTACGTGCGCGTGCGCGTGTGGAACGACCCCTACGACGCCGACGGCAACGGCTACGGCGGCGGCACCGTCGACGTGCCGCGCGCCGTCGAGATCGGCCAGCGCGCGACCGCCCACGGCATGCGCGTGCTCGTCGACTTCCACTACTCCGACTTCTGGGCCGACCCCGCCAAGCAGCAGGCCCCCAAGGCGTGGCAGGGCCTCACGCCCGCCGAGAAGGCGGATGCGCTGGGCGCCTTCACGCGCGACGCGCTCGAGGCCTTCGCGGATGCCGGGGTCGCCGTCGGCATGGTGCAGATCGGCAACGAGACCAACAACCGCATCGCCGACGTCGTCGACTGGGACGACAAGGCCGCGCTCTTCCAGGCGGGCAGCGAGGCCGTGCGCGAGGTGTTCCCCGACGCGCTCGTGGCCCTGCACTTCACGAACCCCGAGACCGCGAACCGCTACACGGGCTATGCGGCCGCGCTCGCGGCACGCGGCGTCGACTACGACGTCTTCGCGAGCTCGTACTACGACTTCTGGCACGGCACGACCGACAACCTCACGTCGGTGCTCACGACGATCGCCGAGACCTACGACAAGAAGGTCATGGTGGCCGAGACCTCGTACGTGCACACCCTCGACGACGGCGACGGCTGGCAGAACTCGGTCAACGCGGGCAACTTCACCGGCAGCCGCCCGGCGACCGTGCAGGGGCAGGCGGATGTCATCCGCGACGTGATCGCGGCCGTCGCGGCGGTCGGCGACGCCGGTCTCGGCGTCTTCTACTGGGAGCCCGCGTGGACGCCCGTCGGCCCGCCGTCGCAGCTCGAGGCCAACAAGCTGCTGTGGGAGCGCGACGGCTCGGGCTGGGCCTCGAGCTTCGCGGGGGAGTACGACCCCGAGGATGCGGGCGAGTGGTACGGCGGCTCGTCATGGGACAACCAGGCGCTCTTCGGCTTCGACGGGCATCCGCTCGAGTCGCTGCGCGTGTTCGAGTACGTGCGCACGGGCGCCGTCACGGAGCGCGTCGAGACCTCGATCGAGGAGGTCGCCGTGACGGTCTACGACGGCACGCCCGTCGTGCTGCCGACGACCGTGATCGTCGAGTACAACGACCGCACGACCGAGAACCCCGCGGTGACGTGGAGCAGCGCGGTCGACTGGATCCGCGGGCCCGGCGTCTACGCGATCCCCGGTCGCCTCGCGACGGGGCAGCACGTGACAGCGATCGTGACGGTGCTCGAGACGAACTACGTGCAGAACCACGGCTTCGAGGACACGGCCTCCACCGCGTGGACGATCACCGGCACCGGTGCCGCGATCGAGGCGACCACCGACACCGACGAGGGCGCCCGCGCGCTCAAGTTCTGGGCCGCATCCGCGTACTCGTTCGAGGCCACGCAGACCGTCACGGGCGTGCCGGCCGGCGAGTACGTGCTGCAGGCCCGCACGCAGGGCGACGGCGAGGGCGCCGACGACGGCCGCTGGCTGTGGGCGTGGGGCGACGGCATCGACGCCTCCGCGACCATGCAGCTCGACGGCTGGCGCACCTTCCGCGTCGCGACGGCCGGCCCCTTCACGGTCGGCGAGGACGGCGTCGTCAACATCGGCGTGACGTTCGAGCTCACGGGCGGCGCATGGGGCACGGTCGACGACGTGCGGCTCGTCGCCTACAGCGCCGCCGCCGAGCGCGACACCGACGCCCTCGAGGCGCTGCTCGCCGAGGCGGATGCCGTGGTGCGCGGCGACTTCACCGCCGAGACCGTCGCGGCGCTCGACGACGCATCCGCCGCCGCGCGGGTCGTGCTCGCCGGAAGCGGCTGGCAGGACGACGTGGATGCCGTGGCCGAGCTGCTGCAGGATGCGCTCGACGGCCTCGAGCTCGTCGGCCCTGTGCCGAGCGAGGAGCCGAGCCCGGTGCCGAGCGAGCAGCCGAGCGAGCAGCCGAGCGCTGACCCGAGCGACCCGCCGACCGACGAGCCGACCGTCTCGCTGAGCGTCGGGACCGTGCGTCCCGGCGGTCGCGTGCATGTCGAGGTCACGGGCGTCGACGCGCCCGAGATCGAGATCGGCATCGCGAGCACCTACCGCGCCCTCGCGACCGTGCCCGTCGTGGGCGGGGCGGCATCCGCGACCGTCACGGTGCCGAGCGACATCGAGCCCGGCCTGCACCACATCCAGGTGCGCGTCGGCGGCGTCGTGGTCGCCGAGCAGGAGCTGCGCGTGCTCGCCCTCGGGGCGACGGGCGTCGCGGAGGACGCGGGCCGCTGGGTCGTGCTCGCGGGCGCCGCGCTGCTGCTCGGGGCCGGCATCCTGCTGATCGAGCGGAGGCGGCGGCGCACCGTAGGCTGACCGGGTGTTCGCGAGACCCGATCGCATCATCGTCACGCAGTTCTCTCCGCCCGAGGGCCTGAGCGTCATCGCGGCGGCGGAGCTGCTGGGTGACTCCAAGCGCGCCGTCGCGGCGCAGCTCGTCGACCTCGCCGTGCGCGGCCTCATCGGGGTGCGCAAGCTCGGCAGGCGGCGCGAGGGCTTCGAGCTGCGGCTGCGTGCGGTGCCCGTCGACGATGGCACCGACCTCGCGCGCGACGACCTCGCCGTGCTCACGGCGCTCTTCCCGTCGCTGCGGCCGGGTGCCGTGCAGGCGCTCGCCCCGTCGACACGGCGCCGCATCGGCGAGCGGATGCGCGCGGCGCACCGCGAGTCCGTCGCGCGGCTCATCGCCACGGGACTCGTGCGCGAGCGCACGTGGTTCGAGAAGGCTCTCGTGTTCTGGCGGAAGCAGCCGACCGTGCCGACCGAGGCCGCGCATCCGGTGATCGACCACCTGTGGGGCGTGCACGACTACGTCGCGTGGGCCGAGGCCGACCGCCTCGCGTTCCACCAGTCGCCCGAGGGCGCCGAGGTGCGCGAGCTCGACGGGGTGGGGCTGCTGCACCTGCACGAGCGCCTGCTGCCCTACGCCGTGCTCTTCGGGCTCGAGAAGGAGTGGCGGCGCGAGCTCGACATCCGCTACGAGGAGGCGCGCGCGAGCCTCGGCGACGCGGCCCACCTCGTCGACGGCGTGGAGGTCGCGCTGCACCTCGCGAGCGCGGCGGCGGATGTCGTGAGCATCGCCGCCGACCTGCACGAGCTCGCGAGCGGCGTCGACGTGCCCGATCTCGGCGACGCGGGCGACCTCGGCGCGGCCGTCGACCTCGGCGGCGCAGCGGAAGGACTCGGTGCCTTCCTCGGCGGACTCGGCGACTTCCTGGGGTCGTTGGACGTGTGACCCACGCGACCCCTTCCGCTCGGCGCTCCCTGCTCCTACACTGAGCGCGAACCCGAGGTCGCCTCGGCCGCGACCGCAGCGCCACCCCCACCACCACATCCCGAGCCGCCGGAGACCCGATGCGCGCCCGACGTCCCGCGCCGTCGCCCTCGCCGTCGGTCGAGCCGTCCGCGCAGCCCACCGGCGGGGTCGCGGGCGGGGTCGCCGGTGAGATCGCCGACACCGGCGCCGACGACGCCGCACCGCTCGCGGCGCTCGCCGCGGTCGCGGTCGGCACGGGCGTCGCCCTGCTCGTGCTCGGCGGGCGTCGCCGTCGCACCGCGCGCATCCGCTGACCGCGACACGCGCCCGGATAGGGTGAGGGGGTGAGCGAGCCCGCCCCCTCCTACGTCGTGCGCCGGGCGCGCACCGCCGATGTGCGCGGCATGCTCGGGCTCATCGAGCCGTACGTCGAGCGCCGCATCCTGCTCGGCAAGGAGCGCGTCACCCTCTTCGAAGACATCCAGGAGTTCCGCGTCGCCGAGACCCCCGAGGGCCAGCTCATCGGATGCGGTGCGCTGCACGTCATCTGGGAGGACCTCGGCGAGATCCGCACGATCGCCGTCGCCGACGCGTGGCTGCACCGCGGCGTCGGGCACGCGCTGCTCGAGCACCTCGAGCACGACGCGCGCGAGCTCGGCCTCACGCGCCTGTTCTGCCTCACCTTCGAGACCGAGTTCTTCGGTGGGCACGGCTTCGAGCCGATCGGCGAGAAGGTCGTCGACCCCGAGGTCTACGCCGAGCTCGTGCGCTCGCCCGACGACGGCGTCGCCGAGTTCCTCGACCTCGCGCGCGTCAAGCAGAACACGCTCGGCAACACCCGGATGCTCAAGCAGCTCTGACAGGCGGCGCGCGCGGCGCTGTGATCGGCCGGGAAACCGCCGGGAGTCGACGCCATGCCGTGTGCGCGCCGCGGGAACCGGCGCATCCGGGCCTACCCTGGCGGCATGTCGAGCCAGCAGCCGGGGCGTCTGCCCGCGTCGGTGTACCGCCGCCGCCGGCTCATGGTCGGCCTCGGGGCGCTCGCCGTCATCGTCGTCATCGTGCTGCTCATCGTGCGGCCGGGCGCCGCATCCGACGACGACCCGAAGGCCGGAGACACGCCGTCGAGCAGCTCCAGCCCCGGCGCGGACGAGACGGATGACGGCGACAACGCCTCCGGCGACCCCAGCGCCGCGTGCGACCCCGCCGTCATCACCCTCACACCCGTCACCGACAAGGACGGCTACGCGGCCGGCGAGATCCCCATGATCTCGATGACCATCAAGAACTCGGGCGCCGTCGCGTGCACCTTCACCGTCGGCACGGATGCGCAGTACTACGAGATCGTGAGCGGTTCCGACCCCATCTGGAACTCGCGCGACTGCCAGACCGACCCCGCGCCCCTCAGCCAGGTGCTCGAGCCGGGCGTCGAGCTCACCACGACCCCCTTCGGCTGGGACCGCACCCGCTCCTCCGCCACCACGTGCGACGGCGACCGGCCCCAGGTGACGGGCGGCGGCGCGACCTACCGCCTCTCGGTGGCGCTCGGCGACGCGAAGTCGGCGGGCGACAAGGCGTTTCTGCTGTACTGAGCCGTCTCGCGCGGTGGTGAGCGGTCCGGGCGAGCGGTCCGGCTTCGCCGGTCTGTGTTTCGCGCTCCGCGCGGGGGCCGCGCCCTTCTCCCTTCCGTTGGTTGAGTAGCGCCGCGCGCGCAGCGCACGACGCGTATCGAAACCCTCGCACCCGCGTATCTACAGCGGGCCAAGGATGCGATCCCTCCGCACGTCATCCGTTCGTCGGGTTTCGATACGCCGTGCGTCGCGCCCTGCGGGCGCGGCGCGCGGCACTCAACCAGCGGTGAACGCGCGCGCGCGAGCGGCATTGCCCGATGGCACCGGTGCCGCTGGGCACCCCTTCCCCGTTGGTTGAGTAGCGCCGCGCGCGAAGCGCACGACGCGTATCGAAACCCTCGCACCCGCGTATCGAGTGCGGGCCAAGGGATGCGAGACCTCCGCACGTCATCCGTTCGTCGGGTTTCGATACGCCGTGCGTCGCGCCCTGCGGGCGCGGCGCGCGGCACTCAACCAGCGGTGAACTCGCGACCACGTGTATCGAGACCCCGCCCGCCGATGACGTTCGACCGGGGATCCTGCGGTAGCGTCAACCCAGCACCAGGAGCCCGATGTCCGACACCACCACCGTCGCCGCGGAACCGAGCGAGCAGCCCGCTGCCCTGACACCCGTCTCGCCGCTTCGGCGCGCCCTCGTGTGGGCGGCCACCTTCGCGGTCGTCGCCGTCGGCACCCTCGGGCTCGCCGCATCCGACCTCGCACCCGCGCCCGCGAACGGCGGACGCGCCGCGCGCTTCGTGCCGGCCGACGGCAGCGCGATGATGTGGACGGCATCCGACGGCACCCGCTCGATCCACGAGAACGCGCGCGACACGGGCCCGGCGATGCTGCTCGAGCTGCCCGCGAACGCCGCCTACGGTATCTTCTCCGACACCCCTGAGCACGCCCTCCGCAGCATCGACCTGTGGCGCGAGACGACGGCGTTCCTCGACGACCCCGAGAGCTCGGCCGTCACGTCGCTCTACGTGCTCGACGACGCGGGCCTCTCGCTGCTCACCGCGACCGGCGGCACGGTCGGGTTCGCCTACTCCCCCGCGCTCGTCATGCTGCCCGCGGATGCGCGGCCCGGCGTCACGTGGGAGGGCGAGGGTGACGCGATGCCCGCCGGCCTGCTGCACTACACGACGCGCGGCGAGCTCACGGATGCGGGCGACGGGTGCCTCGTCTCCACGACCGACACCCGCTACCTCGACCCCGACTCGGGTGCCGAGCTGCTCGCTGTCGACGAGCAGGCCACGTGGTGCCCGGGCCGCGGCATCGTGCGCGACGTCGGCGTCGTCGGCGGGGAGGAGATCAGCTACGACATCGTCGAGCTGCCCGAGACGGGCGGGCTCGGTCGCACCGACATCGCCACGACCCCCGCGCGCTACGACTGGACGGATGCCGACCGCTGGCGCCCGCGCGACCTCGAGTTCGTGATCACCGACCCCGGTTTCGGCGAGTCGCCGCAGGGCACCCCGTTCGACGGTCTGGCCGCGACGACGAGCGACGGCGCGCTCGTGGCGGCGGTCGGCGGCCGCCTCGCGTCGTACACGGTCGAGGGCGGCAGGGCGACGCGCGGTTGGCTCGCCTCACCCGGCGGCGACCTCATCACGCTCTCCGCGGTCGGGGACGTGACCCTCGTGACGACCGCGACGCGGCGGCTCGTCGCCTACGACGAGCGCGGCGCCCGACTGTGGTCGACGACGTTCCCGGATGTCGTGCTCGCGGCCCCCGCGGTCGCCCCCGACGACGACATCGTCGCCGTGAGCGTCGACGGCACCCTGCGCCGCATCGACCTCGTGACGGGCGAGACGGTGTGGTCGACCGCCCTGCGCACCGACGTCGACTCGACGCCCGCCGTCGGCAGCGGCCTCGCGGTCGTCGTCGATCGGGGCGGCGCCGTGATCGCGCGCTCCCTCGCCGACGGCACCTCCCAGTGGAGCACCGACCTCGTCGGCGCCGAGCGCGCCGTCGCGGGCGAGGGCGTCATCGCGGTGCAGGGCGTCAACGCCGACGTGTGGGTGCTCGACCCGGCCGACGGCTCCACCCGCTGGGACGCCGACCGCCGCGGCCTGGGGCGCAGCATCGCGATCGCCGACGGGGTCGTCGTGGCCCTCGGCGACGCCGGCACGGCCGCGTGGGACGTCGACGACGGCCGCGAGCTGTGGACGAGCCCCGCCGACACCCAGCTGCTCGTCGGCGACGGCCGCCTCGTGCTCGTGACCGCGACATCCGTCGAGGTGCGCGACCCCGACGGCGAGCTCGTCCGCGAGGTCGAGCTCGGCGAGGCCTTCATCGGCGTGACGCGCGTCGTGCTGCCGACGCCCCACGGCATCCGGATCCTCAACTCGAACACGACCGGCACGGAGGTGCGCGGATGACGCAGTCGCCTCCCGCGACCGAGCCCGTGACGCAAGCGATCGCCCCGCCGAAGCGCTCGGTGTGGCAGGTCGCCGGCCGTGCGGGCTACGAGTTCCTGCACCGCGTGATCCTCGCGCCCGTGCACGAGGGCCGGCTGCGCGACATCGACTGGCCGCTCGGCCTCCGCCCGCTCGTGGTCGTCGGGCTCGTCGGCTACGTGGTCGCGGCGCTGCTCGTGCTCTTCTCGGGTCCGCTGCGCGAGTGGATCCCGCTCGCCGCGCAGGCGGGCGCCTTCCAGCTCACGCTGCCCCGCTCGCTCGTGTGGCTCGTGCTCGCGCTCACGGCCCTCTCGACGACGCTCGCGGCGACGGGCGCCCTGCACACGCGCGCGTGGCTGCGCTGGGTGATGACCGTCTTCGTCATCTCGATCATGCTGTTCATCGCGGTGCCCGACCAGGAGCTCATCCCGGTCGCCCGCATCATCACGATCGCGGCGTGCATCGGGCTCATCGTGTACGTCGCCGTGCGCGGCGGGCGCGGCTACCGCTGGTGGGACTTCGTGGCGATCGCGGCGCTCGTGTGGGGTCCGCTCATCGTCACGGCGTCGGTGCTCACCTCGGTGAACCGCGAGGCCGGCTTCGACTTCATGCCGCTCATGCTGAGCCTCACCCTCTCGACCCTCGGCCAGCTCGCGGTGCCGGCCGCGCTCGCATCCGGTGCCGCGGTCGCGAGCGTCACCGTGTCATCGGCGCTGTGGGCCGCGAAGATCGTGCGCAGCGTCATCGGACCCGTCGCCGTGTTCATCGTGCTCGGGCTCGTCGCGGCGTGGCGCACCTTCGACGTCGCGGTCGGCGCGGGCGATCTCGTGGCGGATGCGGAGAGCCTGCGGGCGCTCGGCGTCGCCGCCCTGCTGCTCGCCCTCATCGCCGCGAGCTGGGTGGCGCTGCGCGTGGTGCGCCGCGACCGCGGGGGCGCCACGGCGCAGGCGATGGCCGACCGCATCGACGGGCTCGCGCTCATCGTGGCGGCGTTCACGACGACGTCGGTCGTCGCGACGCCCGTGCTCGTGCTCGGGCAGGTGTCGCTCGGCTACGGGGCCCCGAAGGAGGTCGCGAGCTTCTTCGTCGCGGCCGCGGGCTGGGCGACGACGTCGACCGTCATGTTCATCGTGCGCGCCGTCGGAGCGATCGTGCTGATCGTGCTCGCTTTCGTGCAGGCGCGGCGCGGCCGCCGCACGACCCCCGAGCTCATGGCCGCGGTCGGCGTCGCGGGGCTCCTCATCGCGGTCGGCGTGCTGTTCGAGCTGCCGCTCGGCTGGAACGAGGATGCGCTCGCGATCCTCGGCGCCGTGCTCGGCCTCGCGGTGCTCGTCGGCTCGCTCGTGGCGCGCCGGCTCACGCCCGCGCGCGCGACATCCGTGCTCATCGCGCTGCTCATGTCGGCGCTCTTCGCCTACCGCGAGTTCGTGACCGACCCCATCGCGTACCTGCTCGGCTTCGCGGGCGGCGCGGTCGTGCTCTTCGGCTTCGTGTGGTCGTTCCTCACGGGCTACAAAGCGGCCAACGAGGACTCGCCCGCCTACCCGCGGCCCTCGCGCGTGCAGCTCGTGCTCGCGAACGCCATCTTCGGCATCACGGTGCTCGCGTTCCTCGCGCTCGCGCGGGATCCGGATGCGTCGGTGTCGCTCGGCGAGCTCGCCGAGTACGGCGCGCAGGCCTACGGCGACCCGCTCGTCGCGGCCGGCCTGCTGCTCGCGCTGTGGGCGGCGCTCCGCGGCCGGGAGCTCGACGACGTGCCGGAGGAGGACAGCTCGGCGACCGTGTAGCTGGGGCCCGCAACGACGGACGCGGCTTCAGCCCCCGAGGGTGCTCTCGCGCGGGATGACCGTGTGCGGGGCGACGAGCTGCACGGCGGGGGCGTCGGGGTCGTCGATGCGGGCCGTGATGCGGGCGACGGCCCCCTGCGCGATGAAGGGGGTGTCGAGCGACACCGTGCTGAGCGAGGGGCGCGAGTAGCGGCCCTCCTCGATGTCGTCGATGCCGATGATCGCGACGTCCTCGGGCACGCGCAGGCCCGCGTCGAAGACGGCGCGGAGGGCGCCCATCGCGAGCAGGTCGGAGTAGCAGAAGATCGCATCCGGTCGGGGGTCGCGCTCGAGGAGGGCGCGCGTCGCCTGGTAGCCGTCGGCGCGACTGTAGTGCGCGGCCGCCTCGATGCCGACGGGGGCGAGCCCCGCATCCGAGAGAGCGCTCTCGAAGCCGGCCGTGCGCTGCTGCGGCGTCGAGTACTCCTCGTCGGGCTGAGCGCCGATCGCCGCGATGCGCGTACGGCCGATCGAGACGAGGTGGGTCGTGGCGTCGTGCGCCGCGCGCACGTTGTCGATCGCGACGTGATCGTAGCGTCCGTCGAAGTCGTGCTCGCCGAGCAGCACGAGCGGCATCGACGTGCGCGTGTTCATCTCGAGCAGCTCGGCGGGCGTCACGAGGGGCGCGAAGAGGATGCCGTCGAAGAGCATCGTGCGATCCCCGCCCGTGAGCAGCTCCCGCTCGCGCTCGTGGTCGTGCGCGGTCTGGTCGATCATGACGCGGTAGCCGACCTCGGCGGCGGAGTTGATGACGTCGCGCGCGAGCTCGCTGAAGTAGGGCACGTCGATCTCGGGCACGACGAGGGCGAGCATGCCCGTGCGGCCCGTGCGCAGCGTGCGCGCGACCGGGTTGGGCCGGTAGTCGAGCTCCTCGATCGCGGCGAGCACGCGCGTGCGCATCCTCTCGCTCACGTGGGCGTAGCCGCTCACGACGTTGGACACGGTGCGCATGGAGACCTGTGCGCGTTCCGCGACGTCTCGCAGCGTTGCCGGCATCGTCACCTCCTGATCTCGTGACATCGTAGCGTTTGCAACGTGCGCAAACTTGCGATACCGTTTTGCACACGTTGGCAAACGTCCTGCACAAAGGAGTGTCCCCATGCACCAGCGCACCACCCGAGCCCTCGCGCTCGGCGGGATCGCCGCACTCACCCTCGGCCTCACGGCCTGCGGCCCCGCCATCGGAGACGGCGGAGAGAGCACCGACTCCGCGAAGCTCCAGGCCCCGACCGAGAGCTCGCCGAAGGGCGAGATCACGATCTGGGACCGAGAGGGCGACCTCTTCAACGTCTTCGACGAGGCGATCGAGGCGTTCAACGAGAAGTACCCCGACATCGTCGTGCACCACGAGGCGGTCGACATCGGCGCCAAGCTGCAGAACACCCTCATCACCGGCAGCGACGTGCCCGACGGGGTGTTCCTCGACGACCAGCTCGTCGCCGGCTACGCCGACCACCTGTGGGACCTGAGCGACGTGCTCGCGCCCTACGCATCCGACATCGCCCCGCAGAAGCTCGACGTGAACTCGCAGGGCGACGGCATCTACGGCGTGCCGTTCGACCTCGACCCGGGCCTGCTGTTCTACAACGCGACCGCGCTCGAGGCCGCAGGCATCGACGCATCCGCGATCGAGACCTACGACGACCTGCTCGACGCCGCCCGCGCCTACAAGGCCGCAGTGCCCGACGCCGGCCCCATCCACCTCGAGCAGAGCCCCTTCCTCGGCCAGCTGCAGCTCGAGATGTATGCGAGCCAGCTCGGCACCGCGCTCACCGACGACGACGGCGCCCTGCGCCTCGACTCGCCGGAGTACGAGCAGATCCTCACCTTCCTCGACACCGTGAGCAAGGAAGGGCTCGGCACGCGCGCCGAGTACCTCTCGCCCACCGACATCGAGACGCTCGACGCGGGCAAGCAGGTGTTCTTCCCGTGGGCGATCTGGTTCGACTTCGCGCCGCAGCAGCTGCTCGAGCAGACGGCGGGCGACTGGCGCGCGATGCCGCTGCCCGCGTGGACGGATGGCGGGGCCCGCTCGGGCGCGATGGGCGGCTCCTCGTTCATCCTCCCGAAGGACGGCGAGAACTCGCAGCTCGCGTGGCTCTTCTACGAGTTCCTGATGTTCGACGAGGCCGGCTACTCCACGGTGTGGGGCCCCAACTCGGTCTACCCCGAGGGGCTCAACACGTCGATCCCGAGCTACCTGCCCGCGGCCGACCCCGCGAAGCCGCTCTTCCAGCCGGTCGACGCGTTCGGCGGTCAGGACCTCTGGGCCGTCGCGACGGAGGCCGGGGCCGAGATCCCGGGCGGCGTGCCGACCCCCAGCTGGTGGGCGGGGGCCGTGGACTACCTCGGCAACAACCTGCAGCTCATGCTCGACGGAACGCTCACGCCGCGCCAGGTGATCGAGAACTCGACGGCCGACATCCAGAAGAACCTCATCGACCGGCAGTAGCCGGCATCCGCACCACCCCCCATCGAGCCGAGACCGGGAGTCCCCATGACCACGACTGCACTGCCACGCCCCGCGCGGCCGCGCCGACGCGGCAGGGGGCTCCCGGTCAGCCGGCGCCTCGCGCCCTACGTCTTCGTCGCCCCGTTCGTCGCCCTGTTCCTCGCGTTCGGCATCTACCCGATGCTCTTCACGCTGCGGCTGAGCTTCACGAACTGGCACGGAGCCGGCTCCGCCCGATGGGTGGGGTGGGACAACTACACCTACCTGCTCGGCAACCCCGCGTTCTGGAACTCGCTCGGCAACTCTGCCGTGCTGTGGCTGCTCATCATCCCGGCGCAGCTCGTGATCGGGCTCGCGGCCGCGATCCTGCTCGACAACGCGAAGCTCAAGCTGCGCGGCTTCTACCGCACCGCCTTCATCGTGCCGTTCGTGACGCCGCTCGTCGCGGTCGCGCAGATCTGGGTCGTGCTCTTCGACCAGAACTACGGAGCCGTCAACGCCGTGCTCGGGGCCGTCGGGCTGCCGGATGTCGCGTGGCTCACCTCGAGCGAGTGGGCGAAGCCGACCCTCGCGCTGCTCTTCATCTGGAAGACGAGCGGCTTCATCATCATCATCCTCCTCTCGGGCCTGCAGGCGATCGACTCCTCCGTCTACGAGGCCGCGGCGCTCGACGGCGCCGGACGCATGCGGCGCGTGTGGAGCATCACGATCCCGCTCATCCGGCGCACGCTCATGTTCTCGGTCGTGCTGCAGACGCTCGCCGTCTTCCAGATGTTCGCCGAGCCGTTCGTCGTGACGCAGGGCGGTCCCTACTCGTCGACGACGACGGCCGGCCTCTACCTCTACAACCACATCACGCGCGGGGACCTCGGCACGGGTGCCGCGAACTCGTTCCTGCTCGTGATCCTCGTGATGGCGCTGTCGCTCGGCTTCGTGCGGCTCCTGCGGGCGAAGGACTGACCCGGATGACGATCTCCACCCAGGCAGGCGAGCGTCGCCGCCCGCACATCGCCTCGCACGCGTTCCTCGTCGTGCTCACGCTCGCGTTCCTCGCGCCCGTCGTGTGGGCGGTGCTCTCGGCGTTCAAGCCCGCGAACGACATCATCCGGCACCCCCTCGAGTTCGACGCGACGACCTTCGGGTTCGACAACTTCATCGGGATGTTCCAAGACGTCCCGATCCTGCACGGCTTCCTCAACACGGCGATCGTGCTCGTCGTGAAGGGCTCGATCACCCTCTTCTGCGCGCCGCTCGCGGCCTACGCCTTCGCGAAGTACGACTTCCCCGGCAAGAACCTGCTGTTCGGCACGGTGCTCGTCACCCTCATGCTGCCGACGATCGTGCTCATCATCCCGCTGCTGCTCGAGATGAAGGAGCTCGGCTGGGTCAACACCTACCAGGCGCTCATCCTGCCGGGTGCGGTCGACGCGTTCGCGATCTTCTGGATGCGACAGGTGATCGCCGCCGTGCCCGACGAGCTGCTCGACGCGGCGCGGGTCGACGGCTGCGGCGAGTTCGGGCTCTACTGGCGGATCGTCGTGCCGATCATCCGTCCCGGCCTCGCCGGCCTCGCGGTGCTCACGGTCATGAACATCTACAACGACTTCGTGTGGCCCGTCGTCGTCGCGAGCTCCGAGCGGATGGCGACTCTCCAGGTCGTGCTGTCGACCCTCGCCTCCACGATCTCCGGCAACAAGATCGGCGCCGACTACGCGACCGTCACGGGCGAGCTGCTCGCCGCGAGCACCGTGGCGCTCGTGCCGCTGCTCGTCATCTTCTTCCTCCTTCAGAAGCACTTCATCAACGGCATCCTCGCCGGAAGCGTGAAGGGCTGAGCCATGGAAAGGCCCCGCATGACCCTCCCCAAGCCCGAGTACCCGCGCCCCGACCGCGACCGGTCCGACCGCTGGCTGACCCTCAACGGCACGTGGTCGTTCTCGAGCGACGAGGGCGACACCGAGATCACGGTGCCGTTCGCGTGGGAGACCCCGGCATCCGGAGTGCAGCGCACGTGGCTCGAACACGGCGTCTACCGTCGCGACGTGCCGGCGACCGAGTGGCCGCGCACGTACCTGTGCTTCGGCGGCGTGCACCACCGCGCGCGCGTCACGCTCGACGGCGAGCTGCTCGGCGAGCACGTGGGGGGCAGCGTGCCGTTCGAGTTCGACATCACGGGGCGCTCGGGCGAGCTCGTCGTCGAGGTGGAGGCGCCGGCCGACAAGCGCGAGCTCGTGCACGGCAAGCAGCGCTCGATCCCGCGCGACGACTACGACGGCGTCTCGTTCACCCCGACGTCGGGCATCTGGCAGTCGGTGTGGCTCGAGGGCCGCGGCCGCGAGGAGATCCGCAGCGTCGTCGTGCGCGGCGACTCGCTCACGGGGTTCGACGTGGCGGGCGAGGCGGATGCGGCCGAGGTGCGCATCGACGGCGTACCTTTCGCGGTGGTCGATGGGCGCTTCGCGGCGCGCATCGACCTCGTCGAGCCCCGCCTGTGGTCGCCCGCCGATCCGCACCTCTACGAGCTCGAGCTCACGACCTCGGACGACCGGGTGGTCGTGACCGCCGGATTGCGCCGCATCGAGACCCGTGGCGAGGAGCTCTACCTCAACGGCGAACGCCTCTACCTGCGCGGCGTGCTCGACCAGGGCTACTGGCCCGAGACCGGGCTCACGGCGCCGAGCGAGGAGGCCCTCGTGCGCGACCTCGAGCTCGCGCGCGACCTCGGCTTCACGATGGTGCGCAAGCACATCAAGCTCGAGGAGCCGCGCTGGCTGCATCACGCCGACCGGATGGGCATGCTCGTGTGGGCGGAGCCGCCCGCCCCCAGCCGCTGGACCCCGGCATCCGCGGAGGCGTTCCTCGCGCAGCTGCCGATCATGGTCGAGCGCGACGGCAACCACCCGTCGATCATCGCGTGGGGCCTCTACAACGAGGAGTGGGGCCTCGACTGGGACATCCCGGGCAGCCCCGAACGAGCGGATGCCGCGGTCGCCGCCTACGACGCCCTGCGCGCGCTCGACGACACACGACCGATCGTCGAGAACTCGGGCTGGAACCACGTGCGCACCGACCTGGTCGACTGGCACTACTACGACGAGGACCCGGCGTCGTGGGCGCGCAACCTCGCCGAGCTCGCCGCCGGCTCCCGCGAGGACTGGCCGGTCAAGCTCGGCCCCGACTTCGTGGTCGACAAGAGCCTCTACGGCTCCGACGACTTCCCGCGCACGGGCGTGCCGATCGTCAACAGCGAGTACGGTGCGGGCTTCACGAGCCTCGAGCGGGCATGGCACTCGCGGTGGCAGACGCAGGAGCTCCGCCGACACGACCGCTTCGCGGGCTACGTGTACACCGAGCTGACCGACGTCGAGCACGAGATGGCGGGCGTCGTGGACGCCGACCGTCGCCCGAAGGATGCGGGCGGGCTCGACTACCGCGCGATGCACGCCGACACGGTGCTCGTCGTCGACCTCGTGCCCGCGCACGCGGGGGCTGACATCCGGGTTCCCGAGCAGCCGTTCGATCTCGACGTGCACGTGTCGCACCACGGCCGTGCGCCGCTCTCGGGTGCCGTGCATGCCGCGTGGGGTGCGGCCGGGTCGCGCCTCCGCCCGGTCGACGGTGCGGTCACGGCGCCGGTCGGCGTCGTGCGGCCGTTCGAGCTGAGCGCCGCTGCGACCTTGCGCATCCCGGCGCCCGCCGGGCCCGCTCGCCTGCACCTGTGGTTCACGGAGGAAGACGGCACGGTGCGGGCGAGCACGTTCGTCGACGCGGCGCCCGTCGAGCAGCCGAACCGCCGCGGGGCGCGCGCGGAGTGAGGCGTGGCGCGCGCCGGTTCCGCCAACGTCCGGCGCGCGTCACCTCCCGCCGGGGTCGCGTCACCCGCTGGTTGAGTAGCGCCCGCGCTTACCCGCTGGTTGAGTAGCGCCCGCAGCCGCCCACCCGCTGGTTGAGTAGCGCCCGTAGGGCGCGTGTCGAAACCAGCCCGCGGCCCGACCTCAGAACGCCGGCGCGTTCACCCGCTCCGCCCCGCTCGCCGAGAACGCGAGCGACTCGGCCGTCTGGATCGAGCCGGCCTCCTCGTCGACGATCGTGCGATACCCGAGGCGCGTCGCCTCGGCCGCGCGCTGGCGCCCACCCGCGACGGCGCGCACCTCGCCCGCGAGGCTGATCTCGCCGATCGCGGCGAGCGTGCGCGGCAGCGGCCGGTCTTTCGCGGCCGACGCGATGGCGAGCGCGATCGCGAGGTCGGACCCGGGCTCGGAGAGCCGGATGCCGCCCACCGTCGACACGTAGACCTCCTTGTCGGAGAGCTTGATGCGGCAGCGCTTCTCGAGCACCGCGAGCAGCATCGCGACGCGCGCGCCGTCGACGCCGCTCACGATGCGGCGCGGGTTGGGCGCCGTCGTGTCGACGACGAGCGCCTGCACCTCGACCGGGAGCGCGCGGCGTCCCTCGAGCGTGACCGTGACGCACGTGCCCGGCACGGGCGTGTGGGTGCGCGAGAGGAAGAGCCCCGACGGGTCGGGCACCTCCGCGATGCCGTCCCCCGCCATCTCGAAGCAGCCCGCCTCATCCGTCGGTCCGAAGCGGTTCTTGAGGGCGCGCACGAAGCGCAGCGCCGTCTGGCGGTCGCCCTCGAAGCTCAGCACGACGTCGACGAGGTGCTCGAGCAGACGCGGGCCCGCGATCGAGCCGTCTTTCGTCACGTGGCCGACGAGCAGCAGCGGGATGGAGCGCTCCTTCGCGACGCGGACGAGCGTGCCCGCGACTTCCCGCACCTGCGCCGGCTGGCCGGGGGCGCCATCCGAGAGGGAGGAGGCGATCGTCTGCACCGAGTCGACGATGAGCAGCCCGGGGCGCACGGCGTCGATGTGACCCAGCACGGTGGCGAGGTCTGTCTCGGATGCGAGGTACAGCTCGTCGTCGAGGGCGCCCGTGCGCTCGGCCCGCAGCCGCACCTGGCCCGCCGACTCCTCGCCCGAGACGTAGAGCACCCGCCCGCCTCGGCGTGCCACGCGCGCAGCGACCTCGAGCAGGAGCGTCGACTTGCCGACGCCCGGCTCACCCGACACGAGCACGGCGGCACCCGGCACGAGCCCGCCGCCCAGCACGCGGTCGAACTCGCCGATGCCCGTCTGGCGGTGGGTGGCATCCGCGACGACGTGCTCGGTGATGGGCCGTGCGGCGCGCGACTCGGGCACGGATGCGGCGGTCACCTTGCCGGTGGGCGCCCCGCGCTCGACGATGGAGCCCCACTGCTGGCACTCGGGGCAGCGCCCGAACCACTTGGCGCCCGTCCAGCCGCACTCGGAGCATGCGTAACCGGGGGCGGGGGGTCGGGCCATGCGGTCAGCCTAGATGGCACCGCCGACGCAGGATGCGTCAGGGCGTGACGACGAAGAGCTGCGTCGCGATCGTCACCGCGGCGACGGCGAGTGTCGCGAAGCCGAGCCAGCCCGCCGCGAGGGAGGGACGGTCGTCGCGCCACGTCAGGACGGGCGAGAGCTCGGGCGCCGGGGCGTCAACGAGGTTCTGCGCCGCCGCGAGCGAGTGCGAGCGGCCGATGCGCGTGCCGCGGTTGTCGGCGGTCTCGAAGGCGCCGTCCACGAACTCGACCGTGCCGAGGAACTCGCCGTCGCGCGTCCCGGCCCACAGGCCCTCCGCGACGAGCGACCAGCGCACGCCGTGCATGACGGGTGCGGCCGTGGGGGCGAAGCTCCCGGGGGTGAGCGTGGCGGTCATGGTGCCGGTCCTCTCGTGGTGAACGGGCTTGCGAACACCATCCTGCGAGCGGCGGCCGCCGGGAGCCAAGGAACGGGGGAGGGGTTGCGGAGGGGCGCGAGCGGTGCTACGAGACGCGCTCGAGCAGCACCATGACCTCGTAGTGCTCCGTCTGCGGGAACATGTCGAACACCCGGATGCGGCGCGGGCGCAGGCTCGGCATCGCCGCGAGGTCGCGCGCGAGCGACACCGCGTTGCAGCTCGAGTAGACGACCGCGCCGACGCTCGACGCCTCGAGCGTCGCGCACAGCTCCGGCCCGAGGCCGCGCCGCGGCGGGTTGACGATGACGGCATCCGGAGCATCCGCACCGCCGACCGCGGTCGCGTCGCCCACCTCGAACGCGACATCCGCGAGCCCCGCCTCGGCGGCCGACAGCCGCGCGCTCTCGACCGCGGGCGCGCTCGTCTCGATGCCGAGCACACGACGGCCGGGGCCCGCGACGTGCAGCGCGAAGCCGCCGACGCCGCAGTAGAGGTCCCAGACGGATGCGGGGGCGAGCTCGTCGACCCACGCACGTGCCTGGTGATAGAGGTCGGCCGCGACATCCGTGTTCGTCTGGAAGAAGCTGCCCGGACGCAGATGCAGCACGACGTCGTCGAGCCGCATCGCGAGCGACTCGTCGGCCGTGAGCGGCACCTCGACCTCGCCCTCGAGCACGGCCTTGTGCTCGGGCAGCAGGTTGACGCTCACGACCGCGAGCTGGGGCAGCGCGTCGAGCAGCGCCGGCAGGTGCTTGCGGATGCGCGCGAGCGACTCGGTCGAGCGCAGCACGAAGCGCAGCATGAGGCGCCCGTCGGGCGACTCGGTCAGCAGCACGTTCTTGAGCTCGCCACGTCGGGCCGGCACGTCGTACGGCTCGAGGCGCGCGAGGGTGATGAACGCGGCGATCGGCGGGAGCGCGGCGCGGAGCCCCTCGGCCAGCACGCCGCATCCGCGCAGGTCGACGCCGCGGCGGTCGCCGTCGAGGATGCCGAGGGTCGGCGCGTCGACCGTGCCGCCGACGACCATCTTCGCCTTGTTGCGGAAGGCTTCGGGGCGCGACGTCATCGGCGGGAGCCACATGGCATCCGCCCACGGGCTCAGGAGCGACTCGGCGTGCGCGACCTTGCCCGCGAGCTGGGCGTCGTACTCGACGCCCATGAGGGTGCACGAACGGCACACCCCCGCGTCGAAGTAGTCGCACTGCACCCGGTCACGATACGTCAGGCGCGCTGGTGCGCCCGCTCGAGCGCCGCCCCCTCGACGTCGACGTTCGGCATCGCGCGGTCGAGCCAGCGGGGGATCCACCACGCGGCGCGGCCGAGCACGTGCATGAGGGCGGGCATGAGCAGCAGCCGCACGACGAACGCGTCGAGTAGCACCCCGACCGCGAGGCCGAAGCCGAACTGGCGGATGATGACGGCCTCCGAGAACACGAAGCCGCCGAACACCGACACCATGATGAGCCCCGCCGCGATCACGACCGAGCGGCCCGCGCGGAACCCGCGGGCCACCGCGAGGCGGGCCGTGGCACCGTGCACGTAGGCCTCGCGCATCCCGGATGCCAGGAACAGCTGGTAGTCCATCGCGAGCCCGAAGAGGATGCCCACCAGGATGAGCGGCATGAAGCTGAGCACAGGGCCTGTGGCGGTGAGGCCGAAGACGGGCGCGAACCAGCCCCACTGGAACACCGCGACGAGCGCGCCGTAGGTCGCGAGCAGCGACAGGATGAACCCGCCCGTCGCGATGAGCGGCACGAGCAGTGAGCGGAACACGAGGATCATGATCACGAGCGAGATGCCCACGACGACCGCGAGGTAGAGCGGCAGCACGTCGGCGAGGTTGTTCGAGATGTCGATGTTGATGGCAGCCTGACCCGCGACGCCGAGTAGCTCGCCGTCGACCTCGAGCCCGCGCAGCGCGTGCACGACCTCCGCGGTGGAGGCGTCGTTCGGCCCTTCGGCTGGGATCACCTGGAACGCCAAGAGCTCGTTCGCGTCGTCGACCGCGATGGGCGCGACCGCGACGACGCCGTCGACGGCGCCGATCGCCTCGGCGATGTCGAGCTGACGCCCGAGCACCTCGTCGTCGGTCGTGCCGTCGGGCAGCTGGGCCGTCACGAGCATGGTGCTGTTGGCGCCCGCGCCGAAGCCGTCGTGCAGCAGCTCGAACGCGCGGTTCGTGGTCGAGCCCTCCGGCTCGGAGCCGCCGTCGGGCAGGCCGAGGCGCATCGACGCGGCGGGCACGGCGCACGCGAGCAGGGCCGCGACGGTCAGCACGATCGTCACGACCGTGCGCACCCAGCCCATCGGCGTTGCCGTGTCGGCCGGATGCGGCACCGGGCCGGAGGCGAGCGTGCGGCGTCCGCGGCGGCCCAGCATCCGCTCGCCCGCGAGCCCGAGCATGGCGGGCGTGAGGGTCACGGCGACGGCCACGGCGATCGCGACGCACGCCGCGCCGACGGCGCCCATGAGGCCGAGGAAGGGGATGCCCGTGACGAAGAGCGCGAGCAGCGCCACGACGACCGTCGACCCCGCGAACACGACGGCGGTGCCGGCGGTGCCGTTCGCGAGCGCGATCGACTCGTGCACCTCGGCGCCCGAGAGCAGCTGCCGTCGGTGCCGGTTGACGATGAAGAGGGAGTAGTCGATGCCGACCGCGAGCCCGAGCATGACGCCGAGCACGGGGGTGACGGATGCCATGGTCGTGAGACCCGAGAACGCGAGCGCGCCGAGCACGCCGATCGCGACGCCCGTGAGAGCTGTGACGATCGGGAACGACGCGGCGAGCAGGGAGCCGAGCATGACGACGAGCACGATCCCCGCGATCGCGACGCCGATCGCCTCGCTCACGCCGATGATCGCCGGCACGCCCTGCGCGATCTCGGTCGAGAACGCGACCTCGACACCGTCGATGCCGTGGTCGGAGAAGTGGTCGATGACGCTCTGCTTCGCCTCGTCCGAGAGCTCGAGGCGCGGCTCGGTGAAGGCGACGTTGACGACGGCGGTCGCGCCGTCCTCCGAGACGACGCGGATGCCCTCCGCGAGCTCGGCGACGCGCGCGCCCTGCTCGAGCAGCGTGGCCTGCGCCTCGAGCTCCGCGCGACCCGCGTCGAGGGTCGCCTGCTGCGCGTCGAGCTCGGCCCGCTGCGCGTCGAGGCCCGCGAGCATCGCGGGCGGGGCGCCGGATGCCTCGAGCTGCGCGCGGGCGGCGTCGAGCTGCGCCCGCCCCGCGTCGAGCTGGGCCTGGCCGCCGTCGAGCTGGGCGCGCGCCTCGTCGAGTTGGGCGCGGCCGGCCTCGACCTGCGCGAGCTGGTCGGCGCGCTGCTGCTCGGCGTCGAACGGGTCGACCACCTCGGCGACGTCGACGAGGTCGCTCGTGTCGGCGGCGAGCTGCGAGATCGCGGTGCGCTGCGCATCCGTCAGCTGCGAGCCGTCGTCGGTGTGGAAGACCACCATGCCGGCAGCGCCGCTGTACTCGGGCAGGCGCTCCTGCAGCTCGTCGATGACCTCGCTCGAGGCGGTGCCGGGGATGTCGAAGCTGTTGCTGAGGCCGCCGAAGAACGCGGCGAACGCGCCGGCGGTGAGGGCGAGCACGAGCGCCCACACGCCGATGACCCATCCGGCGCGGCGGGCGGCGAGGCGCCCGAGTCGGTACAGCAGTTCGGCCATGGAGTCCCCCTCGGGCGAATAACGAGACGGTGCGTCTCGTGATTACGATACCGGGTATGGCACCCAGCTCCCGCCGCGGGCCCGGCCGCAGCGAGGCGGCGCGCGTCGCGATCCTCGAGGCGACGGCGCGCATCTTCCTCGAGCGCGGCTACGAGCACCTCACGATGGAGGGCGTCGCCGCGGAGGCCGGGGTCGGCAAGCAGACCATCTACCGCTGGTGGCCCTCCCGCACGGCGCTCGTCGCCGAGTGCCTCGCGGAGGGGCTCATCATGCCCGCATGGTTCGTGCCGCCCGACTCGGGAGACGTGCGCGCCGACCTCACGACGTGGCTCGAGAATGTCGCCGACTTCGTCGCTCAGCCCGGCAACGACGCGCTCCTGCGCTCGCTCGTGGAGGCATCCGCTCAAGACCCCGCGGTCGCGACCGGGCTGAGCGAGCGGCTCGGTGTGCTGCAGCTGCTGGGCGAGCGGATGCGGCGCGCGGTCGAGGCGGGCGACATCGACGAGCTGCCCGTCGAGCAGCTCGTGGAGGCGATGCTCGGGGCGCTCGTCGTGCGGGCGCTGCAGCGCGGGCCCATCGACCGCGCGTACGCGGGGCGGCTCGTCGCGCTGCTCATGCCGCCCCGGGCAGCGCGCGACTGACGCGCGCGGGGACCTCCGGCACTGCTCGCGCGCATACGCGATCGGATAGTTTCGAGGGCGTGAGCCAGCAGCCGGATGCGTCCCCCGCGCGCCGCATCCGCCGGTCCCGCTGGATCGCGGCCGGGGTCGCGCTCGTCGCGCTCGTCGTGCTCGCGGCGGTCGTCGTGCTCGTCGCGCGCTGGCTGCGCACGCTCGAGCCCGTGCAGTCGTTCCTGCTCCAGTTCCCGGGCGAGTACCCGCTCCCGGACGGGTCGCCCGTGGGGCTGCCGGCGTGGCTCGGCTGGCAGCACTTCTTCAACGCGTTCTTCCTCGTGCTCATCGTGCGCACGGGGCTGCAGTCGCGCGCCGAGAAGCAGCCGCCCGCCCTGTGGACGTCGCGCCGCAACCGCCGCCGACGCATGAGCCTCACGGTGTGGCTGCACCTCGCGCTCGACCTGCTCTGGATCGTCAACGGCGTGCTCTACGTCGTGCTGCTGTTCGCGACGGGCCAGTGGGTGCGGATCGTGCCGACGAGCTGGGACGTCTTCCCGAACGCGATCTCGGCCGGACTGCAGTACGCATCCCTCGACTGGCCGCTCGAGCACGCGTGGCTGAACTACAACAGCCTCCAGCAGCTGTCGTACTTCGCGATCGTGTTCCTCGCGGCGCCGCTCGCGATCGTCTCCGGTGCGCGGATGTCGGCGTTCTGGCCGCGCGACGCGAAGCGCCTCAACGAGCTGTACCCGTTCTCGGTCGCGAAGGCCGTGCACCTGCCCGTGATGGTGTTCTTCATCGCCTTCACGGTCGCGCACGTCACGCTCGTGCTCGCGACGGACGCCCTGCGCAACCTCAACGCGATGTTCGCGGCGCGCGACGCATCCGATTGGGTGGGCTTCGGCATCTTCGCCCTCGCGCTGCTCGTGATCGCGGGCGGATGGGCGCTCGTGCGTCCCGCGATCGTCGACCGCATCGCATCCGCCTTCGGCGACGTGGTGCGCCGTTCCCCCCGCTGAGTGGTCGCTGCTCCCTCCGCTGAGTGGTCGGTTTCTGGCCTTAAACCGCCGGTTTGAGGCCAGAAACCGACCGGTCAGCGATCGGAGGGCCCGGACCGGCCCGCGGATGCAGGCGGATGCACGACCCGCGAACGCGGGGAGGCGGGCTCCCAGCCACGCGTGTTATCACTGATTACATGAACACCGGGACTCGACGAGGAGACCTCCGGGCCACCATCCTCCAGCTGTCGCTGGATCATGTGCGCACCGAAGGCATGAGCACACTCTCGGCGCGCGACGTCGCGCGGAGGGCCGGCGTCAGCTCGGCGGCCGTCTACCGCCACTTCCCCGACTTCGGTCAGCTCCGCGTCGCCGTCGCCCGCGCTGCCCGCGAGGAGCTCGCCCGCACGATGATCGCCGCGAAGGCGCTCGCGGGCCCCACCCCGCGGACGTGGCTCGACGAGGCGTGCCGCGCCTACATCCGCTTCGGGCTCGAGCAGCCGCTGCTCTTCGCGGCGGCGTTCCAGGGGCCGGAAGCGCGCGATGGATCGGGCGACGACCCCTCGCCGTGGGATGTGCTGCTGGAGACCCTCGACGAGCTCGTCGCCGTGGGCGCCCTCGGCGCGGCATCCCGTGAGCAGGCGCCGCTCGCGGTGTGGACCTCGGTGCACGGCCTCGCATCCCTGCTCGCGATCGGCACGCTGCCGCCCGGCGTCACGGTCGAGCTCGCGATCGGCACCGTGCTGCGGAGCCTCCACCGCTCGATCGGCGTCGACTGACGCGCCCCGGCGTACCCTTTCGGCATGGAGCACCGCATCTACGGCATGAGCTTCGCGCGCATCTACCCGCTCTACGTCGAGAAGGTGGAGCGCAAGGGGCGCACGACCGAGGAGCTCGACGACGTCATCGAGTGGCTCACGGGCTATACCCCGGCCGAGGTGCAGGCCCACATCGAGGCCGGCACGACGCTGCGCGAGTTCTTCGACGGCGCCCGCATCAACCCGGCCGCGAGCCTCATCACGGGCGTCATCTGCGGCATCCGGGTCGAGCAGATCGACGACCCGCTCATGCAGAGGATCCGCTATCTCGACAAGCTCGTCGACGAGCTCGCGCGGGGCAAGGCGCTGCAGAAGGTGCTGCGCACCCCGGCGTAGCCGCGCGGCAGGGCGTAGCGTCAGGGGGCATGACGACGACTCACGACAAAGCGCTCGCCCTTCAGGCCCTCCACGAGGCGCCAGAGATCCTGCAGGTGGTCAACGTGTGGGATGCGGTGAGCGCGAAGGTCATCGCCGAGCTGCCCGGCACGCGCGCCCTCGCGACCGCCGGCCACTCGATCGCCGCGAGCCACGGCTACCCCGACGGCGGGATGCCGCTCGACGTCGCGCTCGACGGCGCCCGCGTCATCGCCGAGGCGGTCGACCTGCCGGTGAGCGCCGACCTCGACGACGGCTACGACGAGCCCGGCGAGACCGTGCGCCGCGTGATCGGCTTCGGCGTCGTCGGCGCCAACGTCGAGGACCGGATGCGCCCGCTCGAGGAGGCGGCCGCGCGTGTGCGCGCGATCACGCGCGCCGCCGAGGCGGAGGGCGTCGCGTTCCAGCTCAACGCGCGCACCGACGCGTTCCTCGGCGAGGGTGATGTCGAGTGGAAGCTCGGCGAGGCGATCGCGCGCGGCCGCGCGTTCCTCGCGGAGGGTGCCGCGCTCGTCTTCGTGCCCGGCCCGACGCAGCGCGAGCTGATCGAGCCGCTCGTCGAGGCCTTCGGGGGCAAGCTCTCGATCATCGGCCTGCCGGGCGCGCTTCCCGCATCCGAGTACGAGCGGATGGGCGTGGCCCGCATCTCCTACGGCCCCCTGACCCAGCGCGTCGCCCTCCGTGCGCTGCGCGACCTCGGCGCCTCGCTCTACGGTGGCGGCGTCATCCCCGAGGACACGCCGGCCCTCAACTGACGCCGGCGCTCCATTCGCTGAGTGGTCGGTTTCTGGCCCCAAACCTGCGGTTTGAGGCCAGAAACCGACCGGTCAGCGAGAGATGGCCCGCGCGTAGCGCGCCCCGAGCATCCGCACGTGGTCGACGAGCTCGGCGGGCGCGGTGACGCGGAAGTCGAGCCCCAGCATCCCGATGTAGACCGCGATCGTCTCGTAGCTGTCGCCGCCCGTCACGAGCACGCAGCGCCCGGCGTCGAGCGCCTCGACGACCCCGACGGCGGGGTTGATGCGCGCGAGCACCTCGTCCGCGGGTGCGAGCACCTCGATCCGCGCGTGCACCGCCCACCCCGACGACGCGACCGTGCGCACGACGAGCTCCGTGTAGCGCTCCTCGCTGAGCGGCCGCGGGCGGAACGGGCGCCGCGTGGGCTGCTTGAGCCGCATCCAGTCGAGCCGGTACGTGCCCCACTCGCCCGTCGCGGCATCCCGCGCCACGAGGTACCAGCGCCGCTGCCAGCTCACGACGCGGTACGGCTCGACGAGGTGCGCGGCCCCGCCGAGCTCGAAGCGCAGCCACTCGGTGTCGCGCACGGCCGCGGCGACCTGCGCGAGGGCGGCGGGGTCGAGCTCGGGGTCGGCGACGTTCGAGCTTGTGTTGGCGGGCCCCTCGTCGACGGAGCTGCGGATGGCGCTCACACGGTCGCGCACGCGCGCCGGCAGCACCGTCTCGAGCTTCGCGAGCGTGCGGGCGCTCGTCTCGGAGACGCCGGGGACCGCGGATGCTGCCCGCAGCCCGACGGCGACCGCGACCGCGTCGTCGTCGTCGAGCAGCAGGGGAGGGACGCGCGCCCCCGCACCCAGCCGGTACGCGCCCGCCCGGCCGCGCACCGCATCCACGGGGTAGCCGAGCTCGCGGAGCGTGCCGACGTCGGCGCGCACCGTGCGCTCGCTCACGTCGAGCCGCTCGGCGAGCTCCGGCCCGCTCCAGGCCCGCCCCGACTGCAGCATCGCGAGCAGCTCGAGGAGGCGTTGGGTGCGCGTCGACATGGGTTCTCGAATCAGGAAAGAAACGTGCCTGATGCGAACCTACCGTGAGGGCATGACGAACAACACCACCATCACCCCCTTCCGCATCGACATCCCTCAGGCCGACATCGACGACCTGCGCGAGCGGCTCGCGCGCACGCGCCTGCCGCAGCCCGCGCCGGGCGACGACTGGAGCTACGGGATGCCGAACCACTACCTCACCCCGCTCGTCGAGGCGTGGCGCGGGTTCGACTGGCGCGCGCAGGAGGCGCGCCTCAACGCCTACCCGCAGTTCACGACCGAGATCGACGGCCAGACGATCCATTTCCTCCACGTCGAGTCGCAGGTTCCGGATGCGACCCCGCTGCTGCTCGTGCACAGCTACCCCGGCACGGTCGCCGACTTCCTCGACATGATCGACCCGCTCGTCGACCCGGTGGCCCACGGCGGCCGCGCCGAGGACGCGTTCTCGCTCGTGATCCCCTCGGCGCCCGGCTTCGGCTTCAGCACGCCGCTCGTCGACCGCGGCTGGACCATCAAGCGCGTCGCCGAGACCTACGACCAGCTCATGCGCCGCCTCGGCTACGACCGCTACCTCAGCCACGGCAGCGACATGGGGGCGCTCGTCGGACGCGAGCTCGCCATCCTGAGCCCCGAGGGCTTCCTCGGCGCGCACGTGCTGCAGCTGTTCGCGTTCCCCTCGGGCGACCCGGCCGAGTTCGAGAAGCTCGAGCCCGCCGACTACGCGGCGCTCGAGCACATGCAGTGGTTCCAGTCGGTGGGCGGCTACAACGCGTTCAACGCGTCGCGGCCCCAGACGGTCGCGGCGGCGCTCTCCGACTCGCCCGCCGGCCAGCTCGCCTGGAACGAGCTCTTCCAGTCGTTCGGCAACGGAACGAGCCGCGTGACCGACGAGCAGCTTCTGCTCGAGGCCTCGATCGAGTGGTTCACGAACACCTCGGCGTCGGTCGGCCGCTACCACTTCGAGGAGGCGCACTCGGGCGCCGAGCCCGTCGTGAACCCCGGCGTCGTCGGCGTGACGGTGTTCGAGCACGACTTCCAGACGATCAAGGTGTTCGCCGAGCGCGACAACGCGAACATCGTCTACTGGGGTCGCGGAACGGATGCCGGCCACTACGCCGCGCTCGAGGCCCCGGATGCCGTGGTCGCCGAGCTCCGCGCATTCGCCGAGGTCGTGGCCCGCCGCTGACCTCCGGTCGCCGAGTGATCGTGCGCTGACTGGTCGGTTTCTGGCCTCAAACCCGCGGTTTGAGGCCAGAAACCGACCGATCAGCGTGTGCAAGGCGCGCCCCCGGAGGGGTGGTACCGTCGCGCCATGGCCGACCCCATCCTGCTCACCGTCGATCAGGGCCTCGCCCGCATCACCCTCAACCGCCCCGAGCGGCTCAACGCCTTCGACGGCGAGACGGGCCACGCGTGGGCACGCATCGCCGAGGAGGTCGTCGCGCGCGACGACGTGCACGCGGTGCTGCTCGAGGGCGCGGGCCCCGCGTTCTGCGCGGGCGGCGACGTGCGGGCCATGGTCGAGCTCGGCTCGGGCCCCGCCCTCACCGAGCTCGCGGGCGTCATCAACCGCGGCATCCGGGCCCTCACCGAGTCGGAGCTGCCCGTCGCGGTGGCCGCCCACGGCGCCGTCGTCGGCGGCGGGCTCGGCATCCTGCTCTCGGGCGACTACGCGGTCGTCGGCGAGAGCTCGAAGATCGGCAGCCGCTACGCCAACGTCGGCCTCACGCCCGACCTCTCGGTGTCGGCGCAGCTCGCTCGCGCGGTCGGCGAGCGGCGCGCGCTCCAGCTCGTGCTGAGCGACCGGGTGCTCTCGGGCGCCGAGGCGGTCGAGTGGGGTCTCGCAGCCGAGGTGGTTCCGGATGCCGAGGTCGGCCCCCGCGCGGAGGCCGTGGCGCGCTCGTGGATCGCGGGAGCCGCATCCGCCTACGGGCGTGCGAAGCGCCTCGTGCGCGACGCGGCCCACCGGCCGTTCGCGGAGCAGCTCGCCGAGGAGGCCCGCTTGATCGGCGCCGCCTACGAGAGCCCGGACGGCCGGCGCCTCACGGCCGCCTTCGCCGCCAAGTAACCGCCCGTCGTCGTCCCCGAAAGTACGTACTTTTCCCTCGAATCGGCCCGGTTCTCGCGAAAAGTACGTACTTTCGCGGACCCGTCACCACTTGTTGGCTACGTCCTCCGCCCAGCCGAAGAGGTCGCGCACCTCGATGCGCCGGCCGTCGACGCGGATCCAGCCGTTGAAGTGGCCGAACACCTGGTCGCCGCGCGTGCCGATGATGCCGAGGTTCGTGCGCGAGACGTGGTCGTACTCGGGCGTCACGGTGACGTCGACGTCGGTGCCCCGGAGCGTCCACGGCTCCATCGGCCGGTCGAGGTCGTAGCCCCACGCGACGTCCTCGGAGATCTTCGTGACGTGCCCATCGACGATGAGGGCGTTCTCGGTCATGCCCGTGCCGTCGGTCCAGCGGGCGCCGAACTGCAGGCCCACCTGGTGCCCGTCGGTGCGGCCGACGGCGGCGGCCCAGTTCCAGCGCACGTCGTGGTGCCAGCGTCCGCGTCCGTGGTCGAGCACGGCCCACGCATCCGTCAGCTCGATGGTCTCGTCGCCCACCGTGAGGGTGCCGACGGCGCGGCGGCCGACGTCCTTGATCGTGTACTGGAAGCGGCGCTCCGACCACGGCACGACGACCGCGAGCGACTGGTGGTCGGCATCCGCCTCGGCGAGCACGTCGACCGAGAGGCCGTCGGCGCGCGCCCGCAGATGGGTGCCGCCCTCCTCGTCGCGGATGTCGATCTCGAGCGAGCCGGACTTCGCGCGCGCCGGCTCGTCGCCGAGCGAGCCGGGCAGGCTCGCCGTCCACGCGCCGCCGATGCGGCCGCGGTCGATCGTCTCGCCCGTGCGGCGGTCGCGCACCCAGAAGCCGTGCAGCGCCGCGTAGTCGAGCGACGACACCGTCACCGACACGATGTGCGTGGGGGAGACGATCGCCCAGTACTCCCAGCGCTTGTTACGGCCCTTGTCTCGCAGGCCGCGCCCGATGCCCGAGGTGTCGTGCAGCGGGCGGCGGCTCCAGCCCACGGCATCGGGGTTGAGGCTGCCGTCGGGGCGGCAGAGGGCGACGGGGGCGATGATCTCGCGCTCGCTCATTCGGGTGCTCCAGAGGTGACGGCCGCGAAGCGGCGGCGGATGTCGTGGTTGATGGCCCGCACGGTGTCCGCGTCCAGTTTCACCTCGGTGCGGTCGGCGGTGAGGATGCCGTTCGACTCGTCCTCGACGTCGGACAGCTGCGTGTAGACCGTGGCGGAGAGGCCGTGCTCGAGCGCGGGGATGATCTCGCGACGGTGCAGGCGCTCGTACTGCGCCGTGAGCTCGGCGGAGTCCTTCGCGCGGCGGTAGCCGAACTCGCGTTCGGGGTAGTCGTGGCCCGGCAGGCGCAGGTTGTAGCCGCCGTACTCCGACACGACGAGCGCGCGCCCGTCGCGCCCCCACCAGCGGGCGGGACGGATGGGCTGGAAGTACACGTGCAGGCTCCGCAGGTCGCCGGCTCGCTGGTCGTGCCATCCGCTCGCGTGGTCGACGATGCGGTCGGGGTCGAGCGCCCGTACGCGCTCCGCGACGGAGGCGGCGTCGAACTGCCCCCAGCCCTCGTTGAACGGCACCCAGGTGACGACCGCGGGGCTGTTGCGCAGCAGTTCGATCGTCTCGTCGAGCTCCCGCAGGAACTCGGCGCGACCCTCCGCATCCGCTCGCCCGAAGGCCGCGTACCGCCGGTCGGAGAAGCGGATGCGCGGGTGCGCGACGGGCAGCGTCACGACGCGCGCCGGGTACTCGCGACCGCCGTTGACGGCGTCCTGCCACACGAGCATGCCGAGCCGATCGCAGTGGAAGTACCAGCGCAGCGGCTCGATCTTGATGTGCTTGCGCAGCATCGTGAAGCCGAGGTGCTTCATGGCCTCGATGTCGCGCACGAGCGCCGCGTCGTCGGGTGCCGTGTAGAGCCCGCCCGGCCAGTAGCCCTGGTCGAGCACGCCGATGTGCGGGTACGGCTCGCCGTTGAGGTGCAGGCGAGGCACGCCCACGGCATCCGGCACCACCTCGGCCGAGCGCAGGCCCACGTAGCTCTCGACGCGGTCGTCGCTGAGCGAGATCTCGAGGTCGTAGAGGAACGGATGCTCGGGCGCCCAGGTGCGCGGCTCGGGGATGCGGATCAGCAGATCGTCGCCCGAGACGCCATCGGCTCGGACGACGACCTGGCCCTCGGCGAGCACGGTCGCCGTGAACGGGTGGGGGTGGTCGTCGGATGCGGTCACCCGCAGCTCGAGCGTCGCCTCGGCGAGGCCGTCGCGGATGCCGGGGGTGCGCATCCGGAGCCTCGCGACGTGCACGGTCGGCACGGTCTCGAGCCACACGGTCTGCCAGATGCCCGATTGCGCGGTGTACCAGATGCCCCCGCGGCGCAGCTTCTGCTTGCCGCGCGAGTGGAAGGAGGTGTCGCTCGCGTCGCGCACCTCGACGACGAGCTCGTGCAGCTCTGCGTCGGCGAGCGCGTCGGTGATGTCGGCCGAGAACGGCAGGTAACCCCCTACGTGGGTTGCCACCTCGACGCCGTTCACGCGCACGCGGCAGCGCTGGTCGACCGCCCCGAAGTGCAGGATGACGCGCTCGCCCGGCCGTGCGCTCGCGGCGAAGGTGCGGCGGTACCAGAGCGTCTCGTCGGGCTGCAGCTGACGGCCGACGCCCGAGAGCTCCGCCTCGGGCGAGAACGGCACGACGATCGGGCCATCCCACCCGGTCGGCTGGGGCGCGTCGGCGGCCGTGAACGCGTGCTCCCACGTGCCGTTGAGGATCGTGAACCCGGCCCGACGCAGCTGCGGGCGTGGGTACTCGGGCAGCGGCACGAGGGCGTCGGCGGGCTGCGACGTCATCGCGCGCGGCGCTCCACGCGCGAGCGCACGTACGCGACGAGCGGCACGAGCACGAGCACGGCTGCCGCGCCGAGGAAGATCTCCGGACCCGGCACGGGCTTCACGACGCCGAGATCGACGTACGTCTGCCCGGCGCCCGAGATGACCCACGCGCCGATGAACGGCCCCGCGATCATCGGCACCATGATCGCCATGACCATGCGCAGCCCCTGCACGATCCCCGCCTCGCCCTCGGGGGTCTGGTCGCGCACGGTCGCCGAGATCGACGCGATGCCGAGCATCATGCCGCCGAGGGCGACGGATGCCGCCACGATCACCGGCACCATGTCGCGTGCGAAGAACATGCCCACGAGGCCGATCGCGAACAGTCCCGTCGCGGGCAGCAGCATCCGGCGCTTGCCGACGCGGTCCATGAGGCGGCCGCCGAGGATGCTGATGACGGATGCCGTGAGCAGCGAGACGCCGAGCACGATCGCGTACGACTCGATCTGCAGCCAGCGCTGCAGGTAGATGATCACGTACGGCAGGAACACCTGGCTCGCGGTGCCGACGACGAGCCACACGGCGAACGAGAGGTAGAGGCCCGGGTTCGCGCGGATGGTGGAGGGGCGGAAGCCGCGCACGATGCGCGTGAGGGTGGAGCCGGATGCCGCATCCGCATCCGCCGCCCGCGGCACGTCGCGCACGAGGAACCACGCCACGATGCCCGTGACGCTCGTGACGGCGCCGACGATCGCGAAGAACAGCCGCCACTCGCCCGCGCGGGTGAGGCCGTCGAGGGCGCCGAACACGACGAGCATCGCGATGAGGGGCATGATCGCGACCACGCCGTCGACGCGACCGCGCGTGCGAGGCGTGGTGGCATCCGTGATCCAGGCGGCGAAGGCGGCGTCGTTCGCCGTGGAGCCGAAGATGCTCATGATGCAGTCGAGTGCGATGACCGCGATGATCGCGGCGAGCAGGAAGGGTGCCGCGACGACGCCCTCGGCGGGTGCGAGCAGGCCGAACGCGGCCGTGCAGACGCCCCACGCGAGGTAGCCGAAGGCGATGAAGGCGCGGCGGCGGCCGATGCGGTCGGACCACGCGCCCACGACGATCGTCGTGAGGGTCGCGACGATCGCGCTGAGGGCGACCATCGCGGCGATCGCGTTCGGGTCGGGCGTGATGACGTCGTAGACGAACACGTTGAGGTACATGTTCTCGACGGTCCACGCGAGCTGGCCGACCAGGCCGACGACCACGACCGTCCACCAGACGCGCGCGCCGGGGCGCTCGCGTCTGGTGACGGCTCCGGCATCACCGCCCTCGTCGGGTACACGGGCGGGGTTCGCGGATGTGGGGGCCGGGTTTGACATCGTCGTCGGAGGTCCTGGATCGGGTTGTAACGTGGTTCCACGCGGGGGTTTCCACGTGGAAAACCCTCCGCAACTGTAGCGCCTGCGAGCCTGAGAGGACACCGTGGTCACCCAGCAGGACGTCGCCGATCGCGCGGGCGTGGGCCGCCGCACGGTCTCGCACGTCGTGACGGGCTTCCCGCACGTGAGCCCCGAGGTGCGCGAGCGCGTGCTGCGTGCGATCGACGAGCTCGGCTACGTGCCGAACCGCGTCGCCCAGCAGCTGCGCACGGGACGCAGCGGCGTCATCGGGCTCACCGTGCCCGAGATCGGCGTCGGCTACTTCGGCGAGCTCGGCACGCTCATCGTCGAGGAGGCCGCCGCGCGCGGACTCGGCACGCTCGTCGCCCAGACTCGCGGCACGCGCGAGCGGGAGCTCGTCGAGATCGAGCGACTCCTCGGCCTCCAGCCGGAGGGCGTCATCCTGAGCCCCCTCGGCCTCACCGCCGATGACGTCGCAGGCGTGGCGGCGCGCACCTCCGTGACCCTCATCGGCGAGCACTTCGTGGGGCGCGAGCGCGGGGGCGTCGCGGCGCCCGTCGCCATCGACAACGCGGCCGCGGCATCCGAGGTCGTGGGCGTGCTCGCCTCAGCGGGACGGCGGCGCGTCGCCTACCTGGGTCTCGACTCGGATGCCGCCCCCCGCTTCGACGCGCTGCGGCGCCAGGGTGCGCGCGCCGGTCGCGAGGTGGCGGGGCTCGAGCAGGTGCCCGACATCCCGGTTCGCGACTACACGTGGCAGGACGGCTACGACGCCGGCCGGGAGGCCGCGCGGCGAGCCACGGCGGGTGAGCTCGACGCCGTGTTCTGCGTCACCGACGAGGTCGCGATCGGCGTCATGCGCGCGCTGCACGACGCGGGGCTCGGCATCCCCGCCGACGTCGCCGTCGCGGGCTTCGACGACATCCCCGAGGGCCGCTTCGCGAACCCGCGTCTCACGACGGTCGCGCCCGACAAGGCCGAGCTCGCGCGTCGTGCGGTCGCCGCGGTGCTCGGGGAGCCGGTGCCGACGTCCGCGGTGCCCCACCGCGTGCTGCCCCGCGAGAGCACATAGGCGGGGGCCGCTTCGCCGCTCCCTTTGCCTACCGCTGGTCGGGTGCCCGCCTTACCGCTGGTTGAGTAGCCCGCGCAGCGGGCGTATCGAAACCGGGCGAGCGTATGGCGTCGCCACGGCTTCCGGGCGGGCGCCGCGCTTCACCGCTGGTTGAGTAGCCCGCGCAGCGGGCGTATCGAAACCCGACGAGCGTATGGCGTCGGTGGTTTCGATACGCGCCCTTCGGGCGCTACTCAACCGGCGGGGGGTGGGGCGCCCTTCGGGCGCTACTGAACCAGCGGGAGGGGTCGCCCTTCGGGCGCTACTCAACCAGCGGGTGTGCCGCGTCCGTCGGGGGCCCGCCTTACCGCTGGTTGAGTAGCCCGCGCAGCGGGCGTATCGAAACCCGACGAGCGTATGGCGTCGGTGTGGTTTCGATACGCGCCCTTCGGGCGCTACTCAACCAACGGGTGGGGGCGCCCTTCGGGCGCTACTCAACCGGCGGGGGTGGGGCGCCGTTCGGGCGCTACTGAACCAGCGGGAGGGGTCGCCCTTCGGGCGCTACTCAACCAGCAGGTGTGGCGAGCAGCCCCGCGAAGTGCGCCACCACATCCGCCATCGCGTCGCGCGCGCTCGACGTGTAGGGCCGCGGGTCGACCGCATCCGGGTTCGCCGCGAGCACCTCGCGCACGGCGGCCGTACCCGCGATGTTGAGCGCCGTGCCGACGTTGACCTTGCGGATGCCGGCCGCGACCGCCGCGCGGATCGTGTCGTCGGCGACGCCCGACGATCCGTGCAGCACGAGCGAGACGGGCACGACGGCGGCGATGCGCGCCACGAGCTCCGTGTCGACCCCCGCGGTGCGCTCGCGCATCGCGTGCGAGCTGCCGACCGCGACCGCGAGCCCATCGACGCCCGTGGCGGCGACGAACTCGGCGGCCTCGTCGGGGTCGGTGCGCACGCCGGGCGCGTGGGCGCCGTCCTTGCCGCCGATCTCGCCGAGCTCCGCCTCGACCCACAGGCTCGCGTCGTGCGCGCGGCGCGCGGCATCCGCGGTCGCAGCCAGGTTGCCGGCGTAGTCGAGCTTCGACGCGTCGACCATGATCGACCCGAGGCCCCACTCGCGCGCGTTCGCGATCGCGAGGTCGACGAGCGCCGCATCCTCGATGTGGTCGAGGTGCAGCGCGAGCGGCACGGATGCCGCCTCGGCCACCGCGCGGCAGCCCGCGAGGATCGGGCGCGGGTCGCCCCCGTGGAAGCGGATGGCGTTCTCGCTCAGCTGCAGGATCGCGCCGACCCCCGCATCCGCCGCGCCGCGTGCGATCGCCTCGGCGTGCTCGAGGGTGATGACGTTGAACCCAGCGACAGCCCCGCCGGACGCGACCGCGGCATCCAGCAGCTCGCGGGTCGAGGCGAGGCTCACGGCAGCACGTGCGGCACGCAGCCGCCGAGGTTCTCGGGCAGCAGGTGGGCGTGCGCCTCGGTGAGCTCGTCGCACAGCTCCCAGATCTGCTCGGGGGTGAGCGTCGAGCTCGCATTGGGGTCGACGAGCACGGCGCGGCGCACGAGCTCGGGGTCGCCCTCGCGGGCGGCGCGGATGGCGAGCTCGGCCACCGAGAGGTAGGTGCGGTTGAGCGCGGCGCCGGCCGGCCACACCTCGCCCCACGTGACCGGGTGCACGCCCGAGGCGTCGACCGTCGCGGGCACCTCGACCGCCGCATCCTGCGGGAGGTTCGAGATGTAGCCGCGGTTCGGCACGTTGACGTGGATCTCGCGCGCGGTGCCCGTGAGCATCGAGTGGATGATCTGCGGCGCGTACTCGGCGGCGTCGCCCTCCTCGTGCAGCGGCACGTCGCCACCCGCGGCGAGGGTCGCGCGGGCCTCCTCGAACTCGCGCACGTTGTCCTCCGAGATGCCGATGTACTGCAGCGGCTCGAGGCGGAAGCGCTCGATCTGGGCGTCGTCGCGCAGGAACCAGTCGAGGTACTCCGACGAGTGCTCGCTCGTCTCGGTGGGGTAGTAGCCCATGCGGCGGAAGATCTCGACGCGCACGCGCCGGGCGAGCTCGGGGTCGGATGCGATGCGCTCGCGCAGGCGCGGGTAGAGGTCCTCGCCGTCGCGGCTCCACTCGGTGAGCCACGCCTGGTGGTTGACGCCCGCGGCACGGTAGTGGGTGCCCTCGAGCGGCACGCCCACGAGCTCGCACAGGTCGTTGACCGTCCAGTAGACGCTGTGGCAGAGGCCGACGGCCTTGATCTCGGGGGCGACGACCGACATCCACCAGATGTTCATCGCCATGGGGTTGGTGTAGTTGAGGAACCAGGCGTCGGGGCACAGCTCCGTCATGTCGCGCGCGATTCCGGTGAGCACGGGGAAGGTGCGCAGCGCCCGGAAGACGCCGCCGACGCCCGTCGTGTCGCCGATGGTCTGGCGCAGGCCCTTGCGGGCGGGCACCTCGAGGTCGACGCGCGTCGCGTCGATGCCGCCGACCTGGATCATGTTGATCACGAAGTCGGCGCCGGCGAGCGCCTCGCGGCGGTCGGCGGATGCGGTGACGCGCACCTCGCGGCCCAGTTGCGTCGCGACGTTCTCGGCCGTGAGCCGGGCGACCTCGAGACGCTCGGCGTCGATGTCGTGGAGGGCGATGTCGAGCACGGGCAGGTCGGGGAAGCGCAGCAGGTCGGTGAGCAGCTGTCGTGTGAACACGACGCTCCCGGCCCCGAGGAAGACGATCTTCGGCATGCCTCGATTGTCGGGAGGTTGCACAAGTCGCGCAATGAAATGAGCGGATTGACGCCCATTCGCTCATCTGTCATGCTCGCTTGCCATGGCCACCGCCTACAGCACCAGCACCGTCGCCGAGCTCGGCGGGTCGCCCAAGCGCTCCCGCCGCATGGCGGACATCCTCGACGCGATCGCCGAGCGCGGCGAGATCTCGCTCGCCGAGCTCTCCGAGCTGTTCGAGAGCTCCGCCGCGACGCTGCGCCGCGACCTCACCGTGCTCGCCGATCAGGGGCTCATCGTGCGCACTCACGGCGGCGCGAAGGCCGCCGGATCGCTCGCCGAGGTGCCCGTCGCGCTGCGCGACACCCGCTTCCAGGACGCCAAGCGCCGCATCGCGCGCGCCGCCGCCATCCGCATCCCACGCGAGCGCCACGCTGTCGCGCTCTCGGGCGGCACGACGACCGCGGGGGTCGCGCGCGAGCTCGTCAACCACGCCGACCTCACGATCGTCACCAACTCGCTCTCGATCGCCTCGCTCGTCGCGTCGTACCCGCGGCTCAAGGTCGTCATGACGGGCGGCATCCTGCGTCCGCAGTCGCTCGAGCTCGTCGGCGTGCTCGCCGAGGGCACGTTCAAGGCCGTCAACGTCGGCACCGCGATCCTCGGCGCCGACGGCGTCTCCGCCGCCGCGGGCGTCACGACCCACGACGAGACGGAGGCGCGCACGAACCACGCGATGGTGTCGAAGGCGCAGCGCACGATCGTGGTCGCCGACGGGTCCAAGATCGGTCGCGCGGCGCTCGCCCAGATGGCCGAGGTCTCCGACATCACGACGCTCATCACCGACGACTCCGCCGACCCCGAGGAGCTGCAGCGGCTGCGCGACGCCGGCGTGGAGGTCGTGCTCGCCTGAGGCCATGAGCGACCCGATCGAGGCGCTGCGGGATGCGGTGCTCGCCGACCCCGAGAACGCCGCGTTCCGCGCGCTCGGCTACGCCCCCGTGTTCACGGCTCACCCGGATGCACGCATCGCGGTGATCGGGCAAGCCCCGGGTCGAAAGGCGCAGGTCTCCGGGGTGCCGTTCGACGACGCGAGCGGGGCGCGCCTGCGCGACTGGCTCGGTGTCGACGAGGAGACCTTCCGCGACCCGGCGGCGTTCGCGCTCGTGCCGATGGACTTCTTCTATCCCGGTCGCGGCGCGGGAGGCGACCTGCCGCCGCGGCGCGGGTTCGCGGCGCGCTGGCATCCGCCGCTCCTCGCGCTCATGCCGCGCGTCCGCCTCACGCTCCTCGTGGGGTCGTACGCCCAGGCGCACTACCTCGGCCCGCGTCGCCGCGGCACACTCACCGAGACGGTGCGGGCGCACGCCGAGTACCTGCCGTTCGTGCCGCTCGTGCATCCATCGCCGCTCAACTTCCGCTGGCACGCGCGCAACCCGTGGTTCGAGGCGGATGTCGTGCCGACGTTGCGCGAGCTCGTCGCGCAGGCGCTCGGCACGCGGTGACGTCGCGCGTGGGGGTGGTTTCGACACGCCCGCTGCGCGGGCTACTCAACCACCGGGTTGTGCGCGTACCGCTGGTTGAGTGGCGCCGCAGGCGCCCCGCCCGCTGGTTGAGTAGCGCCGCAGGCGCGTGTCGAAACCAGCCCCGTGGTGACGTCGTGCGTGGGGGTGGTTTCGATACGCCCGCTGCGCGGGCTACTCAACCAGCGGTGAGGGGCGGGCGACTCAACCACCGGTGAGGGGCGGGCGACTCAACCAGCGGTGTCGGCGAGCCCCAGCACGCTCTGCGCGTTCGCGCGGTAGACGCGCTCGAGCAGCTCGGGCGGCAGGCCGAGCGCCGACACGGTCCAGCGCCCCTGGGGCGGCACGGGCTCGCCCGGCGCGTACTCGAACGCCTCGTCCTCGGTCTCGAGGAAGCGGAAGTGCAGGCGGAACTGCTCGGGCGTCGCGGGGTAGATGTCGGTGCCGAAGAGCACGCGATCCGGATGCCGTTCGAGCAGCGCGCGGAACCGTCGCGGCTGGCGACCGAGCTCCGCCATCCGTCCGCCGATGTCGATCGTGTAGTTGGGGCAGTCGTCGAGGAGGCGCTCGACGAGGTCGAGGTCTTCCGCGGCGCAGCCGGCGTGCGCGCCGATGAAGCGCGTGCCGGGGCACGACTCGACGAGCGTGCGGTGCGCGGCGAGCAGCCGGTCGAAGGTGGGGTGCACGGCGCGGTCGCCGAACCACCACTCCTTCATCTGCATGAGCTCGTCGATGCGCTCGTTGTGTGCGTCGAGCGGCTCGAAGAACGCCTTCGGGTCGGCCGTGTGGATGAGCACCGGCAGCCCGAGCTCGCCCGCGTGCCGCACGACGTCGATGACGCGCGGGTCGTCGGGCAGGATGAGCGCGCCATCCGCGTCGCGGATCGTGAGCCCGAGGTTCTTCCAGATCTTGACGCCGCGTGCTCCGCGCGCCGCGCTGTCGTCGAGCGACGCGCGCAGCCGGTCGACGCCGCCCTCGGATGCGAGCTCGGCCCAGTCGAGCTGGCAGAAGGTGAGGAAGCGGCCGGGGTAGGCGCGGTCGTAGCGCTCGACGTTGGCGGTGACCTCGTCGCCCCACATGCCGTCGAGGTTGACGATCGTCTCGACGCCGCACGCGTCCATCACGGCGACGAGCGCATCCGGGTCGTCGATCATCCAGCCGCCGTCGCCCGTCAACCAGCGGCCCAGGTGGTTGTGGACGTCGATCGCCGGGAAGGCGGCCCGCTCGACCTCGGTGGCGGGCAGTCGCAGCTGGGCGACCGGATGCCACTCGGGCACCGGCAGGGTGCGCAGCTCCTCCCACGAGAGGGAGGTGTCGGAGTTCTCGGTCACGGGCGGCTCCTGTGCTGTTGCGGGCCCCGGCGCATCCCCGGGTTCGGCCAGGCTATGGGCCCCCGCGAAAGGCTGGAACCAAATGATCAATCAGCATGATCATTTCGCGCAGATTCCTGAGTGATTCTTGCCGGAAACGCGCGAGGGGGCCAGCATCTGACCAACTTCACGCGATGGGGCGGAGTTCACCACGCGTGCAGGCACCCCTCCCGACGCCCGGCGTACGGCCACGTGCCCGGACGGTACCGAAAGGACACCGATGCAACGCACCAGCACCCGCGGCCGTATGGCCCTCGCCGCCACAGCGGCGGCGAGCACGGTCGCACTCCTCGCCGCCTGCTCCGGTCCGGCGGGCGACGCCGGCTCGGACGCCGACTACGCGCCGCCCGCATCCGATCTGCAGGCCGAGCTCACCTACGCGTTCTGGGACGCGAGCCAGCAGGCCGCGATCGAGGCGAACCTCGAGGAGTTCAACGCGCAGTACCCGAACATCAAGGTCAACCTCGACGTCACCCCGTGGGGCGACTACTGGACGAAGATCCAGACCCAGGCCTCGAGCGACACGCTGCCCGACCTGTTCTGGCTCAACGGCCCGAACTTCCAGCTCTACGCCTCGAACGGCAAGGTCGCGCCCATCACGACGCTCGTCGACGGCGGGTACATCGACACCGCCGACTACCCGAGCGCCCTCGTCGACCTCTACAACCTCGACGGCGTGCAGTACGGGGTCCCGAAGGACTTCGACACGATCGGCCTCTGGTACAACACGGCGCTCTTCGCCGCGGCGGGCGTCGACGAGCCCACCGCCGACTGGACGTGGGACGACGTGAGCGCGGCCGGCGAGCAGATCTCGACGGCGCTCGCCGACCAGGGCGTGTACGGCGTCGCGGGCGGCATGGACGGCCAGACCACGTACTACAACACGATCTTCCAGGCGGGCGGCGAGGTCATCACCGCCGACGGCACCTCGGGCTACGCCGACGAGGCCACCCAGAAGGGCCTCCAGTTCTGGGCCGACCTCATCGCGAGCGGCGCCTCGCCCTCGATGCAGCAGCTCACCGACACCCCCGCCGACCAGTGGTTCACCTCGGGCAAGCTCGCCATGTACTACGGCGGCAGCTGGTTCCGCGGCGCCATCGGGGGATCGGATGTCGAGGCCGACGTGCAGGTCGCCCCGCTCCCCAGGGGCGAGAAGCAGGCCACCGTCATCCACGGCGTCGCGAACGTCGTCTCGGCCAACAGCAAGAACAAGCAGGCGGCGCGCGCGCTCCAGGTGTTCCTCGCGAGCAAGGAGGCGCAGCAGCAGCAGGGCGAGGTCGGGTCGATCATCCCCGCGTTCACCGGCACGCAGTCGTCGTTCGTCGGCTCGCTCCCGGGTGTGAACCTGCAGGTCTTCCTCGACGCCGTGGACTACGCCGTGCCGCTGCCCGTGTCGAAGAACTCGGCCGCGTGGAACGCGTTCGAGGCCGAGCTGCTCCCCGAGGCGTTCTCGGGCGACCGCTCGGTGGCGGATGTCACGGTCGATCTCGCGCAGCAGATGGACGACGCCCTGGCCAAGGAGCGATGAGCTCCGCCCCCGCACGCCTCCGCCCCGCGCGCGCCACCCGGCGCGGCGGGGCGGAGGCCCAGGCCCGCCGGCGGGACGGAGCCTGGCCGTGGCTGTTCGTGCTCCCGCTGCTCATCGGCATCGCCACCTTCTATCTGTGGCCGATCCTGCAGACCTTCTACTTCTCGTTCACCGAGTGGGGCGTGTTCGGCGGCACGACGTGGACGGGCATCGACAACTACGCGCGGCTCGTCGTCGACCCGAAGCTCTACCAGTCGATCGGCAACACGCTGCTCTACACGGCGATCGTGCTGCTCGGCATCCCGATCGCGGTCGTGCTCGCGACCCTGCTCAACACGCCGGGGCTGCGCTTCGCCGCCGTCTACCGCGTGCTGTTTTTCCTGCCCTACATCGCGATGCCGACGGCCGTCGCGATGGTGTGGCGCATCATCTTCAACGGCGACTTCGGCGTGCTCAACTGGGTGCTCTCGCTCGTCGGGATCGACGGGCCGTACTGGACGAGCACTCCCGGCGTGGCGCTCGTCGCCGTTGCGATCGTCGGGCTGTGGTCGTCGCTCGGGTTCGCGATCATCGTGCTGGGTGCGGGCCTCAAGGCGATCCCGCCGGAGTACTACGAGGCCGCCGAGCTCGACGGCGCATCCGCGTGGCGTCGGTTCACGTCGATCACGGTGCCGCTGCTCACGCCGAGCATTTTCTTCGTGACGGTCGTCACGACCATCTCGAGCTTCCAGCTGTTCGACCTGCTCTACGCGATCCTCGGCAGCTCGAACCCGATCGTGCCGAAGAGCATGTCGCTCGTCTACTTCTTCTACCGCGAGGGCTTCACCCTCGGCGACAAGGGCTACGCCGCGGCGATCGCGATGGTCATCCTCGCGATCATCGGCATGGCGACGCTCGTGCAGTTCCGCCTCCAGAGGAAGTGGGTCGTCAATGACTGACGTCGCCATCCGTCGCCGCCGTGGCGGCCGCCGCGGCTCGCATGTGCTCGCCCACGTCGTGCTCGGAGTGGGCGGGGTGCTCATGGCGTTCCCGTTCGTGTGGCAAATCCTCATGTCGCTCTCGACGAACGCCGAGGTGCAGTCGGTCACGCCGCACTTCTGGCCGAGCGAGCTCCACTGGGAGAACTACGCCGTCGTGTTCGAGCGCCTGCCGTTCGTCTCGCAGCTGCGCACCTCGGTGCTCATCACGGTCATCCGCACGCTTGCCCAGATCCTGCTGTGCACGCTCGCCGGCTACGCGTTCGCCCGGATGCGCTTCTTCGGTCGGGGATACATCCTCGGCATCGTGCTGTCGATCCTCATGGTGCCGTCGCAGGTGTACCTCATCTCGCAATACCAGATCGTGCAGGGACTCGGATGGCTCAACACCCTCATCGGCATCGTCGCGCCCGGCCTGTTCAGCGCGTTCGGCACCTTCCTCATGTACACGGCGTTCCAGAACCTGCCCGACGAGCTCGAGGAGGCCGCGCGGCTCGACGGGGCGTCACCGTTGCGCGTCTTCTGGAACGTCATGCTGCCGCTCGTGCGGCCGAGCATCAACGTGCTCGCGATCCTCACGGCGCTGTGGTCGTGGAACGAGCTGCTGTGGCCGCTCGTCGTGACGACCTACCAGGAGAACATGCCGCTCTCGGCGGGTCTCGCGACCCTCGTGGGCGACAAGAACAACACGAGCTACCCGGTGATCATGGGCGCGAGCGTCATGGCGCTCGCGCCCATCCTCATCCTGTTCATCGCGCTGCAGCGCAAGGTCATCGACGGCCTCGCGTTCTCCGGGATGAAGTAGCGGGCCGTTCACTGCGATCACTTGAAGTGATCGAATCACGCAATCAGATTGTCAATCGCTCACTAGCGCCCCACCATGGACTCACCCGCACGAGAGGACACCGCAATGCACCGTCGCATCACCTGGCTCGCCCTCGCCGCAGCCACCGCAACAGCCGCCGCCACGCTCACCGGATGCTCGGCAGGAGGCGCCACCGAGCTCGACCCCGAGGCCGACGTCACCATCACGTGGTGGACCGGTCAGGCCGACGAGGCCGAGAGCATCCTCGAGGGCCTCGCGGACGAGTTCGAGGAGCTCCACCCGAACGTCACCGTTGACATCTCCTCGGGCGCCTCGTCGACCGAGGAGCTGCTGCAGAAGCTCTCCGCGGGCTTCGCGAGCGACACCTACCCGAACATCTCGTACTCCTTCGGCTCCTGGGCGAGCGAGCTCGAGTCGTCGGGCCGCACGCTCGACCTGCGCGACCAGGTCGAGGACCCCTCGTTCGCCTGGGACGAGTTCTCGGAGGCCGCGCGCGCGACCGTGCAGCCGACGGGCGAGAAGATCATCGGCTTCCCGGCTCTTGTCGACAACCTCTCCCTCATCTACAACAAGACGGTCTTCGACGCCGCGGGCGTCGAGTACCCGACCGAGGAGTGGAGCTGGGACGACTTCCGCGACGCCGCGAAGAAGCTCACCGACCCGGCGACCGAGACTTACGGCTACGCCTACTCGGTGTCGGGCTCCGAGGAGACGACGTGGCAGTTCTGGCCGCACCTGTGGCAGAACGGCGGCGAGATCCTGAACGACGACGGCACCGCCGCCTTCGCGAGCGACGCGGGCGTCGACGCCCTCGAGTTCCTCCGCCAGATGGCCGTCGACGACAAGAGCATCTACCTCGACCAGACCGACACCAAGTTCGCGCAGCTCTTCGCGGCCGACCGCATCGGCATGATGACCTCCGGCCCGTGGCAGCTCTACGACCTCAACACGGCCGGCACGCAGTACGGCGTCACCGTGCTTCCGGGAACCGACGGCGACCACCAGACCGTCTCGGGCCCCGACATCTGGGCGCTGTTCGACACGCAGGACGTCAACGAGAACTACTGGTCGGTCGAGCTGCTCAAGTGGCTCACCGCTCCGGAGCAGGACGTGCGCTGGAACGTCGAGTTCGGCAACCTGCCGCTCCGCGCGAGCGAGATCGACAGCCCCGAGTTCCAGGCCCAGGTCGTCGCCCTCCCGGGCATCGACATCATGGCCGCCAACAACGAGAACGCGGTGAAGTCGCGTCCCACGGTGGCGGGCTACGTCGGGCTCTCCGAGGCCATCGGATCGGCCATCTCGAAGGTGCTCCAGGGTCAGGGCGACCCGAAGGAGGCCCTCGAGGACGCCGCGAAGAAGGCCGACGAGGCTCTCGCCGACAACTGATCCACCCCGGCGGGGCGGTCAGTCGACCGCCCCGCCCCCACCCCGCTGCAGGAGCGCATCCCCTCATGAACATCACCTCCCTCGAGATCGAGAGCCAGCCGGACATCTGGCGTCGCTCGCTCGACCTCCTCGACGACGCCACGCGGATGCTGACCCGGTCGGGCGAGCGCATGCTCGTCATCGGCTGCGGCACCTCCGCCTTCGTGGCAGAGTCGTTCGCTCTGCTGCGGGAGGCCGCGGGCTTCGGCGAGACGGACGCGGCCTACGCATCCGAGCCCCGCCCGTGGCGCCCCTACGACGCCGTGCTCGGGATCTCGCGCTCGGGCACCACGACCGAGGTGATCGACGCCCTGCGCGAGGTGCCCGAGGGTGTGCGCAAGATCGTCGTGACGGGCGTCGCGGACTCGCCGGTGGCCGAGCTCGCCGACGAGGTGCTGCTGCTCGATTTCGCCGACGAGCGCTCGGTCGTGCAGACGCGCTTCCCGACGACGTTCCTCTTCCTCGCGCGCGCGGCGTTCGGCGACGACGTCTCCGCCCTGCCCGATGAGGCCTCCGAGGCGCTCGCCACGGGCGCACCGCAGACCCCCGAGGGCTTCGATCACATCGTCTACCTCGGTCGCGGCTGGACCTACGGCCTCGCCCAGGAGGCGGCGCTCAAGGTGCGGGAGGCCGCGCAGGCGTGGGCCGAGTCGTACCCGCTGCTCGACTACCGCCACGGCCCGCTCGCGGTCGCGCACCCCGGCTCGCTCGTGTGGCTGCTCGGCGTGCGCGACGACGACCTCGCGCGCGACATCGAGGCGACCGGCGCGCAGGTGGTGCAGTCGGACGCCGACCCGCTCGTGCAGCTCGCGCTCGCGCAGCAGCTCGCGGTCGACACGGCGGTCTCGCGCGGACTCGACCCCGACAAGCCGCGTCACCTGACGCGGTCGATCGTGCTCTCCTGACGCCGACAAGATAGGTCGAGGAGGCGACGATGGCGACGATCACCGAGACACGCGAGGCTCCGCGAGCGGATGCGGGCGGCAGCCCCCGCGGGTCGGCACCCGACACGCGCGCGGGCGCCCGCAAGCGCCGCGGGCTCGCCGACTTCACCGGCTGGGCGTTCGTCGCCCCGGCGATGGTCATCATCCTCGGTCTCTCGATCTTCCCCGCGGTGTGGGCGTTCGTGCTCTCGCTGCAGAAGTGGAACGGCTTCGCGCCGCCGAAGTGGGTCGGCGGGAACAACTACGGCAAGCTCCTGAGCGACGAGGAGTTCTGGGCCGCCGTGTCGCACACGGGCCTCTTCGTGCTGCTCTTCGTGCCCGCCTCGGTGCTGCTGGGGCTGTTCCTCGCCGTCGCACTCAACCGCGACATCCCGCTCATCGGCCTCTACCGCACGGCGATCTTCGTGCCGTTCGTCGCCTCGGCGGCGGCGACCGGCATCCTGTCGACCTACCTCTTCAGCCCGCAGTTCGGCCTCGCCAACAACGTGCTGCGCTCGCTCGGGTTGCCCGCGCAGGGCTGGCTCGAGGACCCGAACCAGGCGATGATCGTCATCGCGATCATGTCGCTGTGGGGTCAGGCGGCGTTCACGACCGTCATCTACCTCGCCGCCCTGCAGGATGTGCCGGGCGACCTGCTCGAGGCGGCGCGCATCGACGGCGCGAACCGCTGGCAGACCTTCTGGCGCATCGTGTGGCCGCAGCTCAGCCCCGTGACGGTGTTCGTCACGATCTGGCAGGTCATCGGCGCCCTGCAGCTGTTCGATCTCGTCTACACGACGACGAGAGGCGGTCCCCTCGATTCGACGAAGACGATCGTCTACTACCTGTGGGAGAAGGCCTTCAAGGCGCTCGACTTCGGCGGGGGTTCGGCGGCGGCCTACGTGCTGTTCTTCGTGACCCTGCTCATCACGATCGGCATGGTGCTCTACGCGCGCAGCCGGAAGCTGGAGGCGTTCTGATGGCGATCACGACGGCCACGCGCGCCCTCCACACGGCCGAGGGGCGGGGGCGCAAGCCCAAGGGCCGGTTCAGTCCGTGGCACTTCGTGCTCGCGCCCATCGCGCTCATCTTCGTGATCCCGTTCGCGCAGATGCTGCTCGCCTCGCTCTCGCCGGCCGAGGAGCTCGTGAAGTTCCCGCCCCCGTTCTTCCCGTCGCGGCTCACCCTCGACGGCTTCTTCTCGCTCTTCACGACGACGGATGTGGTGCGCTGGCTCGCGAACTCGACGATCGTCTCGGTCGTGTCGATCGCGTCGCACATCGTGCTGTGCTCGCTCGCCGGGTACGGGTTCGCGCGCCTGCAGTTCCGGGGCCGGAACGTCGGCTTCTTCATGATCGTCGCGACGATCATGATCCCGACTCAGCTGCTCATGATCCCGACCTACATCATGTTCTCGAAGCTCGGCCTCGTGAACACCGTCGCGGCCGCGTTCGTGCCGTGGCTCGCATCCGCGTTCGGCATCTTCCTCATGCGGCAGTTCTTCCTGTCGATCCCCGCGGAGGTCGAGGAGGCCGCGGCGCTCGACGGCGCGAACCGCCTGCAGATCTTCCTGCGGGTCGTGCTTCCGCTCGCCCGGCCGGCGATGGCGACGCTCGCGATCTTCACGCTGCTGAGCTCGTGGAACGACCTCATCTGGCCCCTCATCGCGATCAACAACGAGGACTGGTTCACGGTGCAGCTCGGCATCGCGAACTTCCAGGGCACGCGGCGCACGCAGTGGTCGCTGCTCATGGCGGGCAACGTCGTGGCGACGCTGCCGCTCGTGCTGTTCTTCCTCTTCGCGCAGAAGCAGTTCGTGCAGACGATGACGATGTCGGGGCTCAAGGGATGACGGCGCGCGTGCTCGTGGCGGGCGACGCCAACCTCGACCTCGTGCTGCGCGGCGACGTCGTGCCGCGGTTCGGCCAGGCGGAGCAGCTGCTCGAGGGGGCGGATCTCGTGCTCGGCTCAAGCGCCGGCATCTGCGCCGCGGGGCTCGCGCGCCTCGGCGTCGCGACATCGCTCGTGGCACGCGTCGGCGACGACGTGTTCGGCGCGCGCACGCGGGAGCTGCTCGAGCAGGCGGGGGTCGACACGGCATCCGTCTCCGTGATGAGCGACGAGCCGACGGGCGTCTCGGTCATCCTGTCGGCGACCGACGACCGCGCGATCCTCACACTCACGGGCGCGCTCGCGCGGGTCACGGCGCATGACGTGCTCGCGGCCGCGGACGACGCCACCCACCTGCACGTCGCATCCTTCTTCCTCGTGCCCGCGCTCGCCGCCGAGCTGCCGCGCGTGCTCGCCGAGCTGCGCTCGCGCGGCGCGACGACGAGCCTCGACACGAACTGGGACCCGGCAGAGGCGTGGGCCGGGGTCGCGGAGTGCCTGCCGCACCTCGACCTGCTGCTGCCGAACGCGCAGGAGGCGATCGCCCTCGCGCGTGCGCTCGGCGACGAGCCCGCGGATGCCGTGGAGGCCGCACGGTCGCTCGCGGCCCGCGGGCCCGTCGTCGTCGTGAAGGACGGGGCGGCGGGCGGCTTCGCCGCGACACCCCACGGCGAGGTCGTGCGCGCACCCGGACTCGTGCTCGACGTCGTCGACACGACGGGCGCGGGCGACAGCTTCGACGCCGGCTTCCTCGCGGCGTGGCTGGACGGCCGACCCCTCGCCGAGGCCGTGCGCTGGGCCGCCGTCGCGGGGTCGCTCTCGACGCGCGGGGCCGGCGGCACCGGCGGCCAGGCGACACGCGCGGAGGTCGAAGCGGAGCTGAGCGCGTGATCACGTGCCTCGGGCTCTCGCCCGCACTCGACGTCACCTACGGTGTGCCGGAGCTCGAGGTGGGCGATATCCACCGGCCCGATTGGAAGCTCGCGCTCCCGGGAGGCAAGTCGCTCAACGTCGCTCGCGCGGTTCACACGCTCGGCGGCTTCGTGCGTGCGATCGCGCCCCTCGGCGGCGCCGTCGGCGAGGGCATCCGCGCCACGCTCGACGCCGACGGCGTGCTTGTCGAGCCCGTGCCGTCGAGCGAGCCGACGCGCATGTGCGTGAGCGTCGTCGACGCCTCGAACGGGCGCATCACCGAGTTCTACGAGCGGGCGCCGGAGCTCGACGACGCGGCCTGGGAGGCGGTCGCCGCGGCCCTCGCGCGCGTGCACAGGGGCTGGCTCGCCGTGTCGGGCTCGGTGCCCGAAGCCCGCACCGTGGTGCTCGCGGAGGCGCTCGCGTCAGCGGTCGATCGAGGGGTGCGGCTCGCCGTCGACCTCCGCGGTTCCGCACTCGCCGCCGTGCTCGAGCGCACGCGTCCCGAGCTCGTCAAGGTCAACCGCGCGGAGGCCGAGGAGGCGGTCGGCGCGGGGGACCTGGAGGAGCTCGCGGCCCGCCTGCGCGCGCGGGGCGCGAGCGTCGCGATCGTCACCGACGGCGCATCCGGGAGCCTCGGGGTGGACGCCGAGGGCGCCTGGCGCGTGACCTCGCCGCCCGTCGGCCGCTACACGGTCGGCGCGGGCGACTCGTTCCTCGCGGGGCTGCTGCTCGCCCTCGACGACGGCATCGCGCTGCCCGAGGCCCTGCGCTCGGCGTCGGCGGTCGCCGCCGCGAACACCCTGCGCCCCGGTGCCGCGGTCTTCGACCCGGCGGACGTCGCCCCGCTCGCGGCCCGTATCGAGGTGCGCTATCTCGCGGGCGCGGAGGCCGGCGCGGCCCCGGAGACCGCGGATGCCTGACGCCCGTGGCCCTCGCGAGCGCTACCCGATCCGGCGAGCGCGCCCGGTGCGCCGGCCGCGCTCGCCGGTTTCGGTGGCGCTCGCGGCGACCGCGGCCGTGCTCGCGCTCGCGGGGTGCACGATGACGGCGCCCGAGCCCCTGCCGACCGCGGCGGGCGGCGACGGCATCGAACTCGACATCGGGCCGCGGCATCCGTTCGTCGACGCGGGGCCGACGGGCGTGACGATCGTCGACGGCGACGACTGGTCGCTGCCCGACTGGGTGCGGCCCGCGGCGAACTCGGGCTACTTCTCGGAGGATGCCGACGCATCCGAGCTCGTCGCCGTGCGCTCGATCGACGTGAGCTGGCGGCAGCTGCGGCCGACGCCCGAGAAGACCATCGACCCCACGGCATCCGGATCGGCCCAGGGCATGAGCTTCGACGGCCTCGACGCGCAGCTGCGGGAGCCGGGCGACTTCTGGATGCGCATCTTCGCGAGCGGCAAGGACTGGGCGCCGCGCTGGGTCGTCGAGGAGTGCGGGGTGTCGACGTACGGCCCCGACTACGACGGTCAGAGGCACCTGCCGATCTGGGACGAGTGCGTGTGGGGCCACCTCGTGGACACCTACCGGATGCTGTTCGTCGACCTCGGCCTCGCGGCCGACCCGCGGCTGCGGTTCGTGTACGTGCCGGGCGCCTTCACGTGGGCGGAGTACGACTACGAGATGGTGACGGCCGCGGTCGACGCGGGCGAGCTCGACGAGGAGACGTATCTCGCCTGGTACCGGCACGCGTGGACGGATCTCGTGTCGCTCTTCGGCGAGCACGCCGACAAGCTCGTCTTCACGGGCGAGGACTACCCGTGGGGCCCCTTCGGCGCGGCCGACGACCTGCTCGCGCGCGAGGCCGTGGATGCCGGCATGGGCATCCGCACGGGGATCACCGAGCTCTCGAACTTCCACCTGAGCGAGGCGCCCGCCTACGGATCGCGCATGCAGCCCGACGGGCACATGGTCGTCGACGAGACGCTGCCCATTCACTCGGGGCGCTACATCGTCGCGACCGAGAACGAGTGCTTCACCGACTGCGGCTATGAGACCGATGACGTCTACTACGCGGTGCGGCAGGCGAACCTCAAGGCGCTGCAGCTGCGCATGAACTGGATGTACGTGGTGCCGGGCCCGTCGTACATGGCCGAGTACCGGGAGCACTGGGACTGGCTGCGGCTCTCGCTCGGCCAGACCGCCGCGACCTCGGCGGATGCGTGGGCGGCGTTCCGCGACGCGGAGGACACGTACTGGGCCGAGCCCGAGTCGGGACCGTTCGACGACCCCGAGTCGTGGCGGGACCGGCCGTGGGTGCGCAACCTCGAGCGCTGGCTCGTGCAGGTCGACGAGCCGGGCTCGATCGCGCACCGCACCGACGTCGACGTGCACGCGCACGTGTTCGAGGAGGACAACGGCGTCGCCCGCGAGGGGCTCTCGACGGATGCCGCGGCGGGCGACACGGGCTTCGTGCTCGAGGTGGATCCGCGGTTCGCGAGCGCCGCATCCGGGTCCGCGTCGATCGTGCTCAAGGTGACCTACCTCGACGCGGGAGCGGGTTCGTTCGCGGTCGACACCGCCGCGGGTGCGTCACCGTCGGTCGCGCGCACGCACTCGGGCGCCTGGCGCACCGCGACCATCGCGCTGCCCGATGGCGCCCTCGCCGCATCCGGCACCGCCGCGCCCGGCACTGCCGCGCCCCGCATCCGCATCTCACTCGCCGAGGGCGCCGACGACCTCGTCGTCCGCTTCGCCCGCCTCATCCGCGCCTAGCCCGCGCGCGAGTCGTACCTCCCCGATCGGGGTGTGTCGGGGGTCCGCGATGTTCCCTAGGATCGGCGAACGATCCGAGAGGGGTTGGATGATGACCGCAGCAGCTGACTGGTATCCCGATCCGACGGGGCGCCACGAGAAGCGCTACTGGAGCGGGTCCGCGTGGACGGAGCACGTGTTCACCGCGGGCACCCAGGCCGTGGATCCGATGCGAGCGGTGGACCCCCCTGTCGTACACGACGTGGTCGTTGAGCCGATCGTCGCTGCGCCCGCGACCCCGAAGGTCCCGATGTTCGGCGCGCGGAAGTTCGCGGGGGAGGCCCTGCAGGAGAACGCGCGCCTGCAGGCGCTCATCGACAAACATGGGCTCAAGTCGCTCGCCCAGCTCGATGCGACCCGCGACGAGATCCGTGCGCAGATAGCCGCCGCCCACGCCGAGCTGTCGTCGGTGCGGGGGTCGATTCACTACGCGCAACAGGAACTCGCATCGGTGCGGTCGGCGGTCGTGGACCTCCGCGCCGCGGTGGATCTTCAGGAGTTCGGTCTCTACGACTTCGAAAACCCAGCGGAGTCGTCGGTCACCCTCGCGACGCAGCTCGAGCAGCTCCGTACGCAGATCAAGGAGGCCGTGCGTCGAGGGCAGGCCACGTCGGCGACCACCAACTTCACCTTCAACAACAGCAGAGCCAAAGGCGACAAGTTCGTACGCGACATGTCCAAGCTCATGCTCCGCTCGTACAACGCGGAAGCGGAGAACTGCATCAAGGCCGTCCGAGCCGGCAACCTTGCCACCGCGCAGAAGCGACTCAGCACAGCGGTCGACCAGGTCGCGAGGCTCGGCACCATGATCGATCTCCAGATCACGAGCTACTACCACGGCCTCCGGCTGCGGGAGCTCGAGCTTGCGAGTCGCCACCTGCAGGCCCTTCAAGCGGAGAAGGAGCGGGAGAGGGAACGTCGTGAGCAGCTGCGCCAGCAGCGGCTTGCCGAGCAGGAGCTCGCGAAGGAGAAGGAGCGGCTCGAGAAGGAGCGGAAGCATTACGAAAACGTCCTCGCGACCCTCATCGCGAACGGGGATGTGGAGGGTGCCGAGCGGCTGCGTGCCCAGCTGGCCGACGTGGAGAAGGCCATTCAAGATGTCGACTACCGAACGGCGAACATCCGTGCGGGCTACGTCTACGTCATCAGCAACCTCGGGTCGTTCGGCCCTGACGTCGTGAAGATCGGCATGACCCGCCGTCTCGACCCGATGGACCGCGTCAACGAGTTGGGCGACGCATCCGTGCCATTCCGCTTCGATGTGCATGCGCTCTTCTTCGCCGACGATGCGGTAGCGATCGAGACCATGCTCCACCAGCACTTCGCGGACAGGAGGCTGAACAAGGTGAACCTGCGCCGGGAGTACTTCCGTGCCACGCCGGCCGAGGTTCTCGAGGTGCTGAGAGAGCACCATGTCGAGGTGATCGAGTACACGGTCGAGCCCGCAGCCCTCGAGTACCGAGGCAGCATCGCGACCTGAGCGCAGCGCGAACGGCCGAGTGGCGCTCATCTCGAGGGCGAGTTCGCGTCCGCCCTGCTCCCGTTCCGCGACTCACAAGGGCGGAGACGGTCAGGACCGCTCGGCCTTCTTGTCGATCTGCTCGAGCAGCTCCTTGAGCGCCTTCTCGATCGAGGTGTGGTCGTACTGCCCCGCGCGGCTCTCGCCCGAGATGACGGCGCAGCGGTGCAGCTTGCGGAAGTCGCCGTAGGGGAACAGGTAGCGGCCCTTCGTGCCCTCGGTGGCATCCGTGTCCTCGCCCAGGAACCATCGCGAGTACTCGGCCATGCCGTGCTTCTCGATGAAGGCGTTGCCGTCGTCGGCGCTCGGGGCGTGCTCGCTCCAGTCGTCGCGTTCGTCGGCCACGTAGTCGCCGCCGCGCAGCAGGCCGCGGGCGTGGGAGAGGGCGTCGTCGTTCAGTCGTACCGTCATGTCTCCGGTCTACGCCGAGCGCTCGGGGCCATCGAGGCCCTTGACAGGGGCGGCGAGCGGATGCGGCGCTCGCCAATCTGCAACTCAGGGGTTGCATTAGGTGCGGGAGGGGTGCAACCTGGGGATTGCATATCCGCACGAGAAAGGGAAGCATCATGAGCATGACCATCAACCCGCCGGCCGTCGTCGACGAGGAGTCGTTCAGCGTCCGGCGCAGCATCCGCATCGCCGCGCCCGTCGAGAAGGTGTGGTCGGCGATCACCGACCCCGCTCACATCTCGCAATGGTTCGGCCAGACGGTGCTCGACGGCGCCGGCCCCGGAGCGACCGGCACGATGAGCTTCGAGGGCTATGGCGCGATCCCGCTGCGCATCGAGGCGGTCGACGCCCCGCGCGAGATCACCTACCGCTGGGGCAACGACGACGCCGCGCCGGAGCGCCCGGCGCAGCTCGAGGAGGAGACCTCCACGGTCTTCACGTTCACCCTCGCCGAGGTCGAGGGCGGTACGCAGCTCAGCGTCGTCGAGACCGGCTTCGAGCGCACGAGCGACCCGCTCGCCAACGTGCGCGACCACGGCACCGGCTGGACCGACGAGCTCGACAAGCTCGTCGCCCTGCTCGAGGGCGGCGCGTGACCGACACCCTCGTTCCCGTGTTCGCCGCTCTCGGAGACGAGACCCGGTGGAGCATCCTCGCAGCGCTCGGCGAGGGCGACGCATCCGCGTCCGCTCTCGCCGGGCGTCTGCCCGTGACCCGCCAGGCCATCGCGAAGCACCTCGCCGTCTTGCAGGAGGTGGGGCTCGTCGAGCCCGTGCGCGTCGGCCGCGAGGTGCGCTACCGGGTGATCGGCGCGCAGCTCGAGGCCACCGCCCGCCGCCTCGACGCGATCGGCGCCGAGTGGGACCGCCGCCTGCGCGACATCAAGCGCATCGCCGAGCAGCTCTAGTCCCTGCGGTCCCCTCACGCGGCACGGTCACGCGGCGAAGGCGCCCGGGGTGGTGCCGAGCACGCGACGGAAGTGGCGGGTCAGGTGCGCCTGGTCGTGGAACCCGGATGCCGCCGCAGCCTCCGCCGGCGACCGCCCGGCCAGCAGCAGCCGCCGCGCTCGGTCGACGCGGCGCCCCGTCACGTAGCGGTGCGGCGCGATGCCGTACGCCTGCGAGAACACCCGCACGAGGTGGCTCGGGTGCGCGCCGAGCAGGCGCGCGGCTTCCTCGATCGTGAACGTCTCGAGCAGGCGCTCGTCGAGCATCCGCCTCAGGCGCCGGGCGAGCGGCGCATCCCGCACCGCGCGAGCAGCGGATGCCGTGCCCCCGTACTGCGCACCCGCCGCCTCGCGCAAGGCGAGCACGCCGCACTCGGCCGCCATGACGTCCGCCGGGTGGGCGAGCGCGTCGTGGATGCCGGCGACGATCGCGAGGGCCCGCGGGTCGCGCAGCACCGGGTCGGCGACCGCCGCATCCGCCGCCGACGCGGGCAGCCAGTCGCGCGCGAGGTACAGCACGCGCTTGCGGAACGGCGTCCCCTCGACGGCCGAGCGCCCGTCGTGCGGCACGAGCGGCGGCAGCAGGGTGACGGCAGCCGGCGTCGCGTGGTGCCCGTGCCGGTCGAGCTCGTAGGCGACCGCGCCGTCGTCGATGAGCAGCACGGTCCAGTCGTCGTGCACGTGCGCGGGGTAGGCGTGCTGGGCGAAGGTCGCGTGCAGCACCTCGGCGACCCCCGGAACCTCGGGGTGCCACGCGCGCACCGTCTCCGTCATGCAAGGAACGTACAAGACCGCCGCCGCGCGGTCGATGGATGCTCGGAGCATGACCGACACCGACTACGCCCCGGATGCCGTCGTGCGCTTCGACACGAAGACGGTCGTGCTGCTGCGCGACGGCCTCGCGCCGTGGCAGGAGCTCAACGTGACGGCGTTCCTCATGAGCGCGATCGCCACAAGCGAGCCGGGCCTCGTGGGCGAGCCGTACCGCGACGCCGATGGCACGGAGTACCTGCCCATGCTGCGCCAGCCCGTGCTCGTGCTCGCGGCATCGGGTGAGGTGCTCGCGTCGGCGCGCGAGCGGGCGCTCGGCCGCGGCATCCCGCTCGCGATCTACACGCGCGAGCTGTTCTCGACGGGCCACGATGCGGCCAACCGCGCGGCCGTCGCCGCCGTCGGGGGTGCCGAGCTCGACCTCGTCGGCATCGGGATGCGGGGCCCGCGCAACGCCGTCGACCGCGTCGTGAAGGGCGCGCGGATGCACGAATAGGGCGCGCACGCCCCGCGGGTGCCAGGATGGAGTCGCGCTTACGATCGGGGGTCGGCGATGACGTACCGCTCTGCTCCGGATGACGGCGTCGCGCAGCTCTCGCGGATCATGCGCGAGGCCGCGACGGAGGCTCCCGCCCCCGGCGAATCCGCATCCGAGACCCGCCCACCCCGCATGCACGAGCGCCTCGGCCCGGACGGTCGACGTCGCGGCCCGCGCGGCGGGGTCATCGCCGGCATCGTCGCCGTGCTCGTCGTCGCGCTCGTCGGCGGCTACGTCGGCTGGGCGCTCACCGCCCCGCTGCCCGCGGCAGCCGGCGACGCCGTCACCCCGACCGCCGCGGCGGGCGCACCCGCGCGCCTCGACCTGCCGGTCGACGGCGCCTACGCGCTGAGCGTCACGGGCGGCGAGGAGTTCCTCGGCACCGGCGGACTCGACGTCGTCAGTTCCGACGAGCAGCGGTCGATGGCAAGCATCACGAAGGTCGTCACCGCCCTCGTCATCCTCGACGCGAAGCCGCTCGCGAGCCCCGACGACCCCGGGCCCACGATCACCTTCAGCAAGGCCGACCACGACCTCTACGACGCCTACTACGTTCAGGACGCGACGATCGCCGCGATGCCGACCGGCAGCCGGATGTCCCTCCACGACGCGCTCGAGATGATGCTCGTCGTCTCGGCCACGAACTACGCGGATGCCGTCTCGACCTGGGCGTTCGGCTCGCGCTCCGCTTTCCTCCGGGCGACGAGCGCCTGGCTCGCCGCCAACGGCTTCAGCCGCACGACCGTCGTCGAGCCGACCGGCATCGACCGCCGGAACGTGAGCACGCCGTCGGAGTTGCTCGCCCTCGGGCGCCTCGCGATGGCGGACCCGGTGGTCGCGGGCATCGTGGGGCGCGCGGCTCTCCGCGTCCCGGGCTTCGAGGGCGCGTCGAACACGAACGCGCTGCTCGGCACCGAGGGCATCCGCGGCATCAAGACGGGCACCCTCGACACGTCGAACCTGCTGTTCTCGTCGCTGCTCGACGTCGGCCTTGAGGAGCCGCTCGAGATCACGGGCGTCGTGCTCGGCGCCCAGACGCGAGACAGCGTCACGCTGGAGGTGCGGGCCTGGCTCGAGAGTATCCGGCTGGGGTTCCACGAGGTCGTCGCGAATGAGAAGGATCTGGCGATCGGCACCTACTCGACGCCGTGGGGCGAGAGCTCCCGCATCCTCCTCGCCGAGGAGGCGCGGCTGCTCACCTGGTCGGACACGCCCATCGAGGCGACGCTCGGCGAGCTGCGCCTCGAGACGGGCGCGGCAGGGGAGCAGGTCGGCGAGCTCACGTGGACGGCTGGCCCGCGCACGGTGACGGTGCCCGTCGTGCTGGAGAGCACGATCCACCCGCCCGACGAGTGGTGGCGGCTGACGCATCCATCCGAGATCGGCTGAGACTCTGCGGGCCCCGCGGGGCTGTCAACCCCCTGTCAGGCGTGGCGCGCGCCGGGGATCCTCGACGCATGACGAAGGACACGAACGACAACGGCATCGCCGACGGCTCCGTCGACCCCGACATCGCCCCCACGCCCCCCGACGAGGACGCGGAGAAGGACGACGACCCGCAGGGCATGAAGGGTCAGCTCGACGACTCGATGGACGGCCTCGAGGAAGGCGACGACGTCGGAGAGGCGTCGCGCGGCATCCCCCAGGACTAGCGCCCAGGCGGCGCCGGATCAGACGGTCGCGTCGAGCGCGAGCACGCCCGCCCCGACGGCGCACACGGCGTCGCCGAGGCCCGCGAGCTCGACGCGCACCGCGCGCGCCGCGGGGCCCATGGCTCCCCCGGCGACGATGCGCCGCACGGGATCGAGCAGCTGCGAGCCCGAGCGCGTGACGCCGCCCCCGAGCACGACGACCTCGGGCTCGAGGATGTTGACGAAGTCGGTCACGGCCTGGCCGAGCAGTTCGACCGTCTCCTCCCAGATGACGGATGCGAGCGGGTCGCCCTCGGCCGCGGCGCGCGCGACGTGCTCGGCGGTCGTCGGCGCCGTGAGGTGCGTCTCGAGTTCCCCGCGCTCGATGAGCTCGTCGGCGCGGCGCCCGATGAAGGTTCCGGAGGCGTAGGCCTCGAGGCAGCCGCGTCGGCCGCATAGGCATTCGCGGCCGCCGCGTACGACGGTGATGTGGCCGAACTCGCCGCCGTTGCCCGCGGCACCGCGGTGCAGGCGCCCGTCGATGACGGCCCCGCCGCCGATGCCGGTCGAGATCGTGAGATAGATCGACGACCCGCTGCCCGCTGCGGCGCCGTGCCGGTACTCGGCGAGGGCGGCGAGCGTCGCGTCGTTCTCGAGGAAGGCGGGGAGCCCGAACTCGTCGCGCGCGCGGTCGACGATGGGGATGTCGATCCAGCCGGGCAGGTGCAGCGGGCCCGTGAGCACGCCGGCAGCCGCATCCAGCGGCCCGCCGCACGAGATCCCGACGCCGCGGATGCCGCCCGCCGCCTCGGGGGCGGCGGCCATCGCCCGCCGACCCAGCTCGAAGAGCCGCGGGATGATGACGTCGGGCCCCTCCTCGCGGCGGGTGGGCTCGACCGTGAAGCCGTGGATGCGGCCGTCGGCGGTCACGACCCCCGCGGCGAGCTTGGTGCCGCCGATGTCGAGCGCGAGCGCGGCGTCCATGGTGTCTCCTCGCTCGAGGCGGCGCGGTGTGAACGGCATGTGGTAACGATGCCACACGCGACTATAGGCGACCCCGAGCGGTGAAGCAATGCCGGATGACACGATCGGTCGGCGAAAGCAAGGGGTCGCGGGAACCGGGTGCGGGAGCGACAGTGAGAGGGCACCGTCACGAAGGAGACCCCCATGCGCGCACGCGCCCGCACGCCCCTCGCCGTCGGCATCGCCCTCGCGATCGCCGTGCCGGCAGCCGTGTTCGTCACGAACGCCGTCGACCGCCGTCGGCCGAAAGCCGCTGCGCCCCTGCTCAGCGGGCTCTGCGTGCCCTCGCTCTCTCCGTCGCCGGTGCCCCCGGAGCACCCGCACGCCCTGACCTGAGCCGGGCGCCGGGCCGGGTCACACCCGCTCGGCCACCACGACGTCGACGATCGCCTCGACGTGCTGACCGAGCCGCAGCTCGCCGATCGTCACATCGATCGCGAGCCGGTTGCGGCGCGACACCGCGTCGCCCGTCGTCACGCGGAACACGAGCTCGCGCTCCTCGCCCGGAGCGAGGGTCGCACGCGCGACGGACGGTTCGACCGCCCAGCCGTGCGGCACGACGGGCGTGAGCACGGCATCCGCCTCGCTCGCGTGCGGGTTGCGCACCACGGCGCGGTAGTCGAGCGCCGAGTGCGGCTCGGCCGCCGCCCGATACGGGTAGAGCCGGCAGAGCACGCCGTCGGCGCCGAGGTCGAGCTCGTCGAGCGGCAGCAGCTCGTGATGCAGCTCGTCGAGGTTCGCGCCCGCCTGCAGCAGGTACTCGAGGTACGCGGGGTCGGTCGTGCGCGGCTCCCAGTGGCCGCTCAGCAGCAGGCCGGGCGCGATGCGCCGGTAGAGCTGCGCGCTCGCGACGTAGTCGCCCAGACGGAAGCGGTTGCGGTACTGGTAGTTCAGGATCTCGCGGCGCTCGCCGGGGAGGCCCAGGTTCTCCTGCTGGTCGCCCGTGAACACGACCTTCACGCCGTCGACCTCGACCTCGAACGCCGCCGCGAAGAGCGTGTGGCCGGGCTGGTCGTGCACCGTGATCTCGTACTCGTTCCAGCGCACCGTCTCGCCGAGCGGCAGCGAGCGGTCGGCGACGATCGGCTCGTACCACTGGCACGGCAGGTCGTGCTCCCACGGGTCGGCGAGCACGGGCGCGACGTGCTCGGGCGCCCAGATCTCGGTGCCCTCGACGTCACGCAGCAGCGGCATCCCCGCTACGTGGTCGTCGTGGTAGTGGGTCGCGAGCACGGCCGAGATGCGGGTGACGCCGAACTGCTTCTTGAGCGCGGGGAGGGATGCGAGCCACGGTCGGCGGGACGCCCGGTCCTGGCCCGTCGGCAGACCCGTCGTCATGTCATAGCCGTAGTCGACGAGCAGCGCCTCGCCCGTGCGCGACAGCAGCACGTAACTGCACGAGAGGCTTGAGCGGTTGAGCAGCAGGTGCTCGGTGAGCGGCACGTAGGGGTTCCGCAGGCGGTCGACGAGGTTCCAGTCGTGCCAGCGGCGCGAGTCGACGTACGCGTTCATGCGCTCGGCGAGCAGCGTGAGCGCGGCCACGGCATCCGTCATGACGTCGCCGTGCGAGGGCAGCAGCCGGTCGGGTCGCTCGTCGGCGAGCAGGTGGCAGCTGAGCACCGCCATCGCGGGCCCCTCGGTGGCCGTGTAGCTCCACTGCGTCGCGGCGAGCGACCACACCTTGCCGGGCGCGTAGATGAGGTCGCCCGTGAAGGCGAGGCGCTCGCCGTCGCGGTGCACGAGATAGCTCACCGAGCCGACCGTGTGGCCGGGCGTCGGAAGCGGACGCACGTCGACGCCGCCGACCGTCCACCAGCGGTACTCGGGCACGGTGCCGTGCACGGGCACGGGGTCGAGCAGCGAGAAGCGGTCCTGGCGCACGTTGTAGTCGTTGTCGAGCGTGCGGGTGGCCCACATCTCGTCGACGCGCGCGAAGAGGTCGACCTCGACGGGCGGCACGTGGATGCGAGCACCGTGGTCGACCGCGCGCGGGAGGCCCTGCGCCTGGTCGCGGTGATGGTGCGTCATGAGCACGTCGGTGATGCGGTCGATGCCGAGCGCGGGGAGCGCGTCGAGCGCCGCGCCCGCCCCGAAGTCGATCGCGATCGCCGTGCGCGCGCCGTCCTCGGCGGGCCGGTCGGCGACGATGAGGTAGACGTTGCACGTGTCGGGCACGAGCCACACCCCGCGCGCGACCTCCCGCGGTGCCGCGCTCACGCCCGGGCCTCGCGGTAGGCGCGCCAGCTCGCGGCGACGCGCTCGAGGTCGGCGCCCTCGATGCGCTCTCCGCTGTTGTCGATCGCCTCGACGTAGTAGAGCGCCGGCACGCCGTAGCGCGGCTGCGCCTCCACGTAGGCGAGCCACGACGCGCGGTCGGGCATGGGCCACTGGTCGGTGTCGACGAGGTGCTCGGGCAGCACGCGCGACGCGATGCCGTGGCGCATCGCGAGCTGGTCGGTCACGGGCACGCGCTTCCGGTGCACGTCGCGCTCGGTCACGTCGTTGAGGCGCACCATGTCGCACACGTCGCCGAACGACGGATGCACGGCGTGCGCGACGAGCAGCGCGTCCGGCTTCGTCTCGCGCGCGGCCGTCGCGATCGTCTCGAGCAGCAGGTGCACGGCGGCGATGCCCCACACGCCGTCGGTGCCGGTGAGGCTCGCGCCGCTCGGGCCGCGCTGCGTGAAGTCGATCTTGAAGCCGTCGGCATCGAGGCCGTCGGGTCCGAGCAGGCGCCGCACGATGCCCGCGAGGCGCTCGCGGTAGCCGGGGTGCCCGGGGTCGACCGTGACGGGTTCGCCCACGGCGTTGCGCACGCACTCCTCCGCGGGGATGCCCTCGGCATCCCACGCCTTCCACCACAGCAGAACCTTGCGGCCCTCGGCGTGGCGCGCGTCGATCCACGCGCGCAGGTCGGGCCACTTGTCGGCGTCGACCTCGCCCGTGCCGTAGGCGGCCTGCCAGCGGTCGTCGATCACGATCGTTCCGGGGTCGACGTCGTGCGCGTCGAGCCGCGCGAGGAAGGCGTCGTATACGTCCTGGCGCGCGAAGTCGGGCGCGGCGCGCACCGTCGCGACGTCGTCCTCGACCGAGACGAGGGGGCCCGTCTCGGCGTCCGGGTCGTCGTGGTGCAGGCGGTGCGCGGCGCGCGCGCACTGGGCGCCCCATCCGCAGAACAGCGGCTCGGTCCACCAGTCGGCGGCGGGGCGGGGCGACGGCGCGTGGCCGTGCGCCGCGAGGTCGGCGCGGTAGTCGTCGAGCACGCCCCATCCGGATGCCGCGGGCCGCAGCACGAGCGCGGGCGAGCACCACGCGCCCCACACGGGCGTGTGCCCCTCGTAGTCGAGCTGCAGCAGGAAGCCCCCGTCGAGCGGCTTGTAGCGCACCGTCGTCATCGTGAGCTCCTGCACGGGCGCGCGCAGCCACATCCCGAGCCAGTCGCCGGCGGGCGGCCGCGTGGCCTCGGTCGGCGCCTCGCGCGAGAGGCCGAAGGCGAGCGGCGGGGGCGAGAAGACGGCGTTGAGGCGGCCGGCATCCGCGTCTCCCACGACGCCGAGCACGGCGGGCGAGGTGGAGGGGCGCACGAACTGCACCGGCTCGGTCGCGGCGGGCACCATGACGCCGCCGAAGCGGATGTCGGAGCGGAAGACACCGCTCGCGGAGTTGGGCATGGCGCCCGTGCCGCCGAAGAGCGTGACGTCGGTGAGCGAGCCCGTGCCCTCGAGCTCGAGCCGCACCTCGAGCTGCTCGGGGGTGCAGCGCAGCACGAGCTCGCGCCGCAGCCAGACGCTGCTGCGGGCGATGACGCGCAGCTCGACGGCGTCATCGGTCTCGTCGGCCTCGATGCGCTCGACATGCACGGTGTCGTCGGATGCGAGGCGCGTGTGGGCGGACGCGAGCAGGCTCAGATACGACCAGGGTTCTCCGTGCGCGTCGCTCAGGATGGCGACGGGGGCCCGGAAGAGGGCGGCGGCGGTGTCGGGGATCTCGAGCCGGTAGCCGGGCGCGCGCACGTGGATGCGGTGTCCGGACCGCTCGACGCTGACGGCCCGGGGAGCCGTCGTCGTGTCGGCGAAGGGCATGCCGACATCGTATCTGAGATCGTTCCCAGAGAGGAGTGGCGATCTCGGGCGACGGCGGTGCGGGCCGGATGCGGGGTCAGTTCGCGGGGCGGGCCGTCGACGCGCGGCGGGCGAAGCCCGCGGGGAGCGTTACGGTGTGCGGTGCCCGCTGCGGGTCCGCGATGCGCGCGATGAGCTGATCGACGGCCGTGCGGCCGAGCTCCGCTGCATCCTGCCGGATCGCCGTGACGCCGGGCGTCACCATGCTCATCCACGGCGCGTCGTCGAAGGCGACGATGCTGAGCTGCTCGGGGATCGAGAGCCCGAGTGCGCGCGCCGCGCGCCAGACGCCCTCCGCGAGCAGGTTGTTGGCGGCGAAGACGGCCGTCGGGCGGTCGTCGCCGGAGAGCAGCTCCGTCATGACCCGCTCGGCGGCCTCCGCGTCCCAACCGGCCGCGACCACGAGCGAGGGGTCGAGCGCGACCCCCGCGGCGTCGAGGGCGTCCGCGAAGCCCGCGCGCCGCTCGCGACCCGTCGTCCAGTCGGTCTCGTCGATCACGAGCGCGATGCGGCGGTGGCCGAGGCTCAGCAGGTGCTCCGTCGTCGCATGCGCGGCGTGGCGGTTGTCAATCACCACGGCATCCGCTTCGCCGAAGACGCGGTCGACCTCGACGACCGGCACGTGCTGACGCTGCAGGAAGGCGACGGCGTCGCCCGCGACGGGCGTCAGCACGACCCCCGCGACGCGTGACGCGACGAACGCGCGCGCGGCCTCGAGCTCGTCCTCGGCGCTGCCGCCGTCGTCGACGAGCAGCATCGTGTAGCCCGCGCGGCGGGCGCGCTCACCCGCGCCGAACGCGAGGTCGGCGTAGAAGGCGTTGCGCAGGTCGGAGACGATGACGCCGATGACGCGGCTCGAGCGCTGCTTGAGGCTGCGGGCGGTCGCGTCGACGACGTAGCCGAGGTCGTCGGCGGCCTTGCGCACGCGCTGGCGCACGGGCTCGGCGACGTAGCCGGTTCCGGCGAGGGCGCGCGACGCCGTCGAGCGGGACACGCCTGCGCGCTCCGCGACCTCCTTGATGGTCACGCGGCCGGGAGTCGACGGCTCGGATGCGCTCATGCCTTCCCTCCAGTCAGTGGGCGTCAGCCTATCGGAGCAGGAACCTCACAACCGCTGGGCCCGCACGAGGCGCGCGTAGAGGCCGCGCGCCGCGACGAGCTCGTCGTGCGAGCCCACCTCGACGACGCGCCCGTGCTCGAGCACGACGATGCGGTCGGCCGACCGGATGGTGCTGAGCCGGTGCGCGACGACGAGCGTCGTGCGGCCCGCGCGCAGGCGCTCGAGCGCCTCCTGCACGGCTGACTCCGACTCCGAGTCGAGCGCCGACGTCGCCTCGTCGAGCAGCAGCACGCGCGGGTCGCGGATGAGCGCGCGAGCGATCGCGAGGCGCTGGCGCTGGCCGCCCGAGAGCCGTGCGCCGCGCTGCCCGACGACGGTGTCCCATCCGTCCGGCAGCTCCTCGACGAGCTCCCACGCGTTGGCGTCGCGCAGCGCCTGCTCGAGCTGCTCGTCGGAGACCCCGGGCAGGCCGTAGGTGACGTTCTCGCGGATCGAGCCCTCGAACATGACCGACTCCTGCGGCACGACCGAGAAGAACCCGCGCACCTGCCGCAGGTCGAGGCGGGCCGTGTCGTGCCCGTCGAGCAGGATGCGGCCCCGCGTCGGGCGCACGAAGCCCAGCACGAGGTTGAGCAGCGTCGACTTGCCGGATCCGCTCGGGCCGACGAACGCGACCGTCTCGCCCGGTGCGATCTCGAGGTCGACGTCCTCGAGCGCGAGCAGACGGTCGCCGGGGTAGTGGAAGTGCACGTGCTCGAGGCGGATGGCGCCCGTCACGGCGTCGAGCGTCGCCTTGCCCTGGTTGAGCTCGAGGTCGGGGTCCTCGAGCACCTCGGCGATCGAGCGCACCGACTCGCGGCCGCGCGCGAGGGTCGGGGCGAGGTTGAGCAGCATGACGATCGCGTTCGTGAGGATCGTGAAGTACGAGCTCAGCAGCACGACCTGCCCGGGCGTGATGTCGAGGATGCCGGAGAGCGACGCGAAGGCCGCCGCGCACAGGCAAAACATCGTGAGCAGCTGGAACATGAGCCACGACACCGCACCGAAGCGGCCGTTGAGCTGGTCGAGCAGGTGGGCGGCGTCGCGCACGTCCTCGACGCTGTCGACGACGCGCGCCGCCGCGACGCGCTCCAGCCCGTGGGCGCGCGTGACGGGCATGAGGGTCGCCATCTCGCCGACGCGCGCCGAGAACCCCTCCATGCGGTGCCGGAACGCCTCGTTGCGGCGGTGGGAGACGCGCCGCACCGCGACGACGAGGCCCACGCCGATGGGGATCGTGAGGGCGAACACGAGGATGAACGCCGGCACCTGGATCGCCGTCATCGTGAGCGCGCCGATGAGGATGCAGATGCTCGACATGATGGGCGCGAACGAGCCCTGGAGCATCTGCTCGATGTTCTCGACGTCGCGCACGACCTTGGTCTGGATGACGGCCGCGCTCGCGCGCGTGTGGAAGCCGATCGAGAGGTTCTGCAGCCGCTCGACGAGCGCGTTGCGCAGGTCGGCGCCCACCTGCCGGTACACGCGGCTCCACTGGTCGTTGTAGAAGATGCCGACGGGGTAGTTCTGGCCGAGCACGACCGCCGCGGCGAGCGCGTAGAAGCCGAGGGTCTGCAGCTCGCCGCGGTTCGCGACGACGTCGATCACGGCGCCCGTGATGACGGGCAGCAGCCACTGGGGACTGTCCTTGACGATGTACGCCGGGATGATGAGCAGCATCCGTCGCCGGTGCCGCAGCACGAGGCTCAGCAGGCTCCGCATGGGCGGGCGCTGCGTCGGCAGCGTGATGGGTGCGGTGTGGTCCTCGGGGATCTGCGCGGTCATCGCGCCGCCGCCTCCCCGACCCCGGCATCCCCGTCCATCATGTCCTCCGCGGCGTGCAGGAGCACGCCGGCCGACCACGCGTGCGAGAGCGTGAGGATCATCCCCTTCGGTTGGAAGCACTCCGTCTGGTAGTACCGCTCGGTGATCATGCCGCGGTACGCCCCGAGCTCGCCGTCGCGCCGCGGCAGCAGCTGCCGGAAGCACGCGAACGCCTCCTCGGCGCGGATGCGGTACCAGTCGTCGCCCGTCCACTCGCTCAGCTCGATGAGCTCGTCGGTGCAGATGAGCCCGTAGGCGTGCACGTGCTGGTTGGAGCTCGACGCCTGGTCGGCGCCGCGTGTGCGGAAGCCGTAGACCCCGAGCGGGGTGAGCGGGTCGAACGCGACGTCGTAGGAGTAGCGGAACGTGAAGGTCCACTCGGCCGCGCGCCGCGCGAGGTCGAGCCAGCGCTCCTCGCGCGTGACCCGGTAGAGCGCGGCGTAGGCCATGACGGCGACGTAGCCGTCCTCGCTCGTCGGGGCGAGGTCGACGTCTTCGGGGGCGCCGTGCAGGTACTCGGCGTGCACGGCATCCGCGTAGTACGCGCCCGCGCGCTCGGCCGCCGGCAGGTAGCGCTCGTCCCAGTCGCGCGCGGCGACGAGCGCGGGCACCCACGCGAGCGCCGCGGTGCCCTCCCACGAGAGCACCTCGCCCGTCGTCGCATCGTGGATGAGGCCGAGGGCGCCGTCGGCGCGCTGGCGGCCGACGATCGCGTCGAGGTTCGAGCGGGCGGCCTCGCGCCACCGCGGACGGTCGTCGAGCGCGATCGCCCGCAGCAGGAAGTCGGTCGCCTCACCGAGCGTGCGGGCGTGCAGGCCGTTCGGGATGCGCGTCCAGCTCTGGCTCCACCCGCGGCCGCGGTACCACGTGCCCCAGAAGGTGCCGGAGGGGGAGAGCTCGGCCGTGCAGAAGTCGATGACGCGACGTGCCGCATCCGTCGCCCGCTCGTCGCCCGTGCGGATGCCGTGGCGCAGCAGGGCGGTCGCCCACGGGATGCCGCTCACCCAGCCGACGTGCATCGCCTGGCGGTCGACGCTCTTCCCGTCGCGCCCCGAGACCTCGCGGTCGAAGCCGATCGTCTCGAGCAGCACGCCGGGGTCGGGGTCGTAGTGCCAGCGCACGAGCCCCTCTGCCGCGATCTCGGCGGCCTCGGCGGCATCCGTCCACGGGTTCTGCGGGTAGCGCTCGCGGGAGGCCGCGTGCAGCTCGCGCAGCACGCGGTCGTAGTCGTGGCGATCGCTCGTGAGCGGCACGACGCGCACGCGGATGCGCACGGTCTCGCCCGGCGCGAAGCGGTGCAGTCGCACCTCGGCGGGGCGTGGCGCCGCGTCGCCGTAGTACGAGACGGGGTACTCGCGCGCCGGGGCCGTGACGGCGAGCGAGGCGCGTCCGTCGCGCACGGCGAAGCCGATCGCCTGCTCGCCGAGCTCGCCCGTCTCGTCGGTCACGAGGGCGGCGCCCGGCAGGCCGGGACCGGCCCAGCAGAACACGGCGCACGTCGCGGCGCGGTCGGCGCGCACGTGCCACTCGTCGCTCACCATCGCGGCGTGCTGCTCGGGGCTCGTGGCGCCGAGCTCGAAGCGCGGGAAGACGCGGTCGTTCGCGGCCGGCCGGTTCTCGCCGTAGAACGCGCCCGGGATGAGCACGGAGGCGTCGGGCGCCGCGAGCTCGACGACGAGACGCACCGCGGCATCCGTCGGCTCATCGCCGCGGTACGCGACCTCGACCTCGTACGCCGTGCCCGATCCGGCCGCCTCGGCGCGGACGGCGACGGAGAAGTCGGCGGCGTCCGCGTCGAGGATCTCGACGCGCGGATCCGGGACCGGACCGGGCGCGGACATCAGCCCTCGTCGAGCGGGAGCTCGAGCAGGTCGAGCTCGACGATGTCGCCCTCGCGCGGCACGCGGAAGGTGCGGATGCGGTAGGGCTCGAAGCTCGCCTCGATGCTGCGCCCGATGAGGGGCAGCTCGATCGTCGCGTCGCTCGTCTCGCCGCGGGTCTCGACCGCGCGCACGATGAGGTCGGCGCCGCCCGGCACGTCGGCCGGGTCCTCGGAGCCCTTGAGCGCGGTCACCATGACGGCGCCGCGGCCGTCGTCGGCGTACGAGCCCTGCGGGCCGAGCGGTCCCTCGTGGAACGACTCGAGCATGGCCCGCACGCGCTGACCGAGCTCGACGGCTCGGCGGGCGGGCTGCGCCGCGCGGTGGTCGCCGCGGTGCGGCACGAGCTCGTAGCGGAAGCGCTGCACGCCCTGGTCCTGGAACGAGTAGTAGCCCGACTCGTCGAGCAGGCGCGGGTCGTGCCACGAGTACACGGGGCTGCGCACGGCCGTGATGCCGATGCTCGGGGCGTCGCCGGGCGACACGTCCCAGCCGTGCTTGTTCGTCGCGACGACCGTGAGGCCCGCGGCGGCTCCGTCGATCGTGCCCGTGAGGTCGACCCACGACTGGGCGGGCTCCTCGGCGCCGTCGACGGGGCGCTCGAGCTCGCCGAACGGGATCTCGTACGTCGCCTTCGGTGCCTCGAGCGCAGTCGGGAAGCGGAGCTTGAGCAGGTGGGCCTGCTCGCGCCAGTCGAGGGTCACCTCGACGCGCAGCTCGCGGGCGTCGTGGCCGAGCACGAACTCCTCGACGAGGGTCGAGCGGCCCCACGAACGCTCGACGCGGATGCTCGCGCGCAGCGCGCCCGACTCGCGCACCGCGATCCGGTCGACCGTCATGGGCGCGCCCTCCCACGCGTAGGAGACCACGCGGTGGCCCCACGTGTCGGTGGGGTCGTCGACGATCTGCGTGTGGGTCGCCCCCGACGCGCCCGCGACGACGTCGACGCCCGTCTCCTTGTCGAGCAGCGACACGAGCCAGCCCGTCTCGGGGTCGAGCTCGGCGCGCAGGAACTCGTTCTCCAGCACCGTCTCGGTCACGACGAGGCCGCGCGAGGGGGCCGGGTCGAGGGCGGGACCCGGGCGGAGGCGGTAGAGGCGGTAGCCGAAGGGCGGGAGGCTGGCACGGAACGCGACCGCGCCGCGGCCCTTGTCATCCGTCGTCGCGACCGACTGCACGCGCTGCGACACGGCCGTCACGCCGTCGCCGTCGACGACGTGCACGCCGTTCGGCTGCACGCCGTACTGCAGCTCGACGTCCTCCTCGACCGCCCACGGGTGCGGGTTGAAGACGACGACGGGCTGCGTGGCGGCCTCGAACGGGATGTCGATGCGCGCGGCGATCATGTTGTGGGCGCGCGTGATGATGCGCTTCGAGATCGCGACGGCCTCGCCGAGCTGGTCGCGCGCGTCGTCGTACGACTGCTCGATCGCGGAGCCCGGCAGGATGTCGTGGAACTGGTTGAAGAGCACCTGCTTCCACGCGCGCTCGAGGTCGTCGCGCGGGTAGTCCACGCCGCTCTCGAGCGCCGACACGGCAGCCCAGCGCTCGGCGTTCAGCACGGCGAACTGGGCGCGACGCTGCCAGGCCTTGATGCCCGAGTGCGCCGAGTAGCATCCGGGCGCGTGGTGCTGCAGGTCGTCGCGGCGCACGCCGAGGGAGTCGAGGAAGGCCGGCCCGCGAGCGAGCATCTCGTCGAAGTACTCACGCGGTGACGACATCTTCATCCTCCCGAAGCTGCCCATGCGGTCGTAGCGGTGGATCGAGTCGATGTTGGCCTTCGTGGGGCCGCCGCCGTGGTTGCCGACGCCGTAGAAAACCATGGCCTCGCCGAGCGAGGAGTCGAGCTGGGCGATCGACTTCTCGGTCTGCCAGGCGACGTCGCCGGGCGGGGAGCAGTACTCGAACGGGATGCGGTAGGCGAGCACCCGCGTGCCGTCGGGCGCCTCCCACCAGAAGAGGGAGTGGTCGAGGTCGGACTCGTGCTTGCCGGGCCGCAGGAACATGTAGGAGTCGAGGCGGTGCCCCTGCAGGATCTGCGGCAGCATCGCGTTGTGCCCGAACGGGTCGACGTTCATGCCGACCTCGGCGAGCTTCCCGAAGCGGCTCAGGAGGTAGCGCTGGCCGTAGAGGCCCTGGCGCGCGAACGACTCGCCCATCGGCATGTTGTTGTCGGGCTCGACCCACCAGCCTCCCGCGTTCACCCAGCGACCCTCGGCGACGCGCTCCTGGATGCGGGCGAAGAGCTCGGGGTCCTGCTCCTCGACCCACGACAGCAGCACGATCTGGTCGCACGTGAAGACGAAGTCGGGGTACTCCTCCATGCGGTCGAGCACCGAGCGGAAGGTCGCGCGGGCCTCCTGGTAGCCCTCCTGCCACGGCCACAACCACACGGGGTCGAGGTGCGCGTTGCCGATCATGTGCAGCACGCGGTCGGGCGTCGCGTACGGGCGCGGGGCGGCGGGCACGGTTTCGGGGCGGAAGCCCGAGGGCGCGTTGGAGAGGGGCGCCCCGGCCGGGGGCGCGGTCGGCTGCGGCGTGGAGGTCACACGTACTCCTGGTCGTCGTCGGCCCACGCATCGATCATCTCGCTGATCGCGTGGAGCATGAAGGTGTGCATCTCCTGGATGCGCGGCGTCGTCGGGCTCGGCACGATGAGCGCGACATCGGCGTGCTCGAGGGCGGGCCCGCCGTCGCCGCCGCCGAACAGGATCGTCGTGGCGCCGTTCGCGCGCGCGGCGGCGAGCGCCGTGACGATGTTGGCGCTGCGTCCGCTCGTCGTGAACGCGGCCACGACATCCGCGGGCTTCGCGAGCGCCTGCACCTGGCGGGCGAAGACGTCGTCGTAGGCGTAGTCGTTCGCGATGCACGTCATCGTCGTCGGATCGGTCGAGAGCGTCACGGCGGGCAGCGGCCGGCGGTCGCGCTTGTAGTGGCCGATGATCTCGCCCGTGAAGTGCTGCGCGTCGGCGGCGCTGCCGCCGTTGCCGAAGGTGTACAGGATGCCGCCCTCGCCGTAGGCCCGGATGAGTGCGTCGGCGGCGCGGCGCACCTCGGGCAGGAGCGCCTCGGCGCGCTCGGCGACGGCGCGGTGGTCGGCGAGCTGGGCGCTCATCCACTCGGGGACTGTCGGTTCAGGCATGACTGGGCTCCTCGCTCCGGTCGGCGGCGTGGACGGCCGCGCCGACGACGCACACGGCGTCGCCGAGGGCGGCGAACTCGATGCGGGTGGCGGCCGCGGCGGGCGGCATGGCCCAGCGCGCGACGTGGGCACGCACGGGGTCGAGCAGGAGGGCTCCGGCGCGCGTGACGCCGCCGCCGAGCACGACGACCTCGGGTTCGAAGGTGTTGACGAGGTCGGTGACGGCCTGGCCGATCACCTCGACCGTCTCGTCCCACACGGAGAGGGCGAGCCGGTCGCCCGACTGCGCGGCGGCGACGACGTCCTCGGCGCGCACGGTCTCGAGCGCCGAGAGCAGGCTCGTCTCGTCGCTCGCGGCGAGGGCGTCGCGCGCGCGGAGGGCGACCGAGGTGCCCGAGGCGTACGCCTCGAGGCAGCCGCGCCGGCCGCACGTGCAGAGCCGGCCGCCGGGTCGCACCATGATGTGGCCGAACTCCCCCCCGTTGGCGGCGGCGCCGCGGTGCAGGCGCCCGCCGACGATCGCGCCTCCCCCGACGCCCGTGGAGAGCGTGAGGTAGAGCGCGTCGGAGGCGCCCCGCGCGATGCCGTGGCGGTGCTCGGCGATCATGCCCGCTGTCGCGTCGTTCACGAGGTGCGCGGGCACGCCGAACTCCTCGGCTGCGAGCGCTGCGAGGGGCACGGCGTCCCAGTCGGGCAGGTTGAGGGGGCGGTGCACGACGCCCGCCTCGGCGTCGAGCGGTCCGCCGCAGCTGATGCCGACGGCGTCGACGTGGGGCTGGCCCGCGTCGGCGAACGAGTCGTGAGCGAGGTCGAAGAGGCGCCGCACGACGGCCGCGTGGCCCTCCTCCTTGCGGGTGGGCGTGATCCGCAGCCCGGTGACCGTGCCGTCGGTCGCCACGACGCCGGTCGCGAGCTTCGTGCCCCCGATGTCGAGCGCGAGCGTCGATCGCGTCGGTGCGGTCATTGCGTGTCCTGACTGAGTGGTGCGGAGGCCGGGGCGGGCTCGATGTCTGACATCGTTCCCATATCCTAGGTACTGCTTTTGGGCCGGGTCAACCGCCTCCGCCGCGGGTATCGTTGCCACACATGTCGTCCCCGTTTACCGAGCGCGGTGTCATCGAAGGCTTCTACGGCGAGCCCTGGACCCACGAGGAGCGCCTGCGGCTCGTGGCCGAGCTCGGCCGCCTCGGCATGAACCGCTACGTCTACGCGCCGAAAGACGACCCGTACCACCGCAAGCGCTGGCGCGAGAGCTACCCCGAGCCCGAGGGCGCCCGCCTCGCCGAGCTCGTCGCGGCGTCGCACGCGGCGGGGGTCGAGCTCGTCTACGCGCTGCACCCCGGGCTCGACATGGTGCACACCGACGACGCCGACCACGCCGCGCTCGCCCGCAAGGCGCGCGAGCTGCACGCGCTCGGCATCCGGCGCTTCGCGCTGCTCTTCGACGACATCGACGAGGGGCTGCCGGATGCGCGCGACCGTGAGCGGTACGGCGAGGGCGTCGCGGGCGCCGGGCGCGCCCACGGCGCGAGCTGCAGCCGCTTCGAGGCCGAGGTGCTCGCGCCACTCGGGATCGGCGGGCGGCTGCTCATGGTGCCGACGCACTACGCGGGCTCCGACCCGACGCCCTACCGCGACGGGCTCGTCGAGACGCTCGCCGAGGGCATCGGCGTGTTCTGGACAGGCGACGACATCGTCGTCGGCGAGGTGACGGAGGACCATGTGCGCCGCGCGATCGCGTCGTTCGGCGGGCACCCGCTCGTGCTGTGGGACAACTTCCCCGTCAACGACTTCGACCGCTCGCGCGCGTTCCTCGGCCCGCTGCTCGGGCGCGCGGCGGGCCTCGCGCGGGCCGGGCTCGCGGGCATCGTCGCGAACCCCATGGTCGAGTTCGAGCCGAGCCGCTTCGCCCTCCACACCGTCGCGGCGTGGGCGGCGGACCCCGATGCCTACGAGCCGAGTGCGGCTGCGGAGGCGGCGCTGCACGCGGTCGCGGGAGCGGATGCCGAGGTGCTGCGCCCGCTCGTCGCGGCGGCGTCGAGCTGGCCGCCCTCCGCACCCCAGCATCCGGCGCTCGCGGCCGAGGTCGATGCCGCGTTCGCCGACGGGGGCCGGCTCGGGGAGCGGCTCGAGGCGATGCTCGCCGAGCTCGGCGCGCTCGCGGGGCTCGAGCCGTCGACACCGCTGCGGGCGGCGCTGCGCCCGTGGGCGGATGCCGCGCCCGCGACGGCGCACGTCGTCCGTGCGGCGCTCGGGCACGTGCGCGGCGAGGTGCCGGCGGATGCCGTGGAGGCCGCGTGGGAGGCGGCGCGCACCGCGCGATACGGGCTCGCACGCGACGTCGCGCGCGGCGCCGCCGAGCGTGCGCTCGGGCGAGCGCTGCCGGACCGCGTGCGGCCCGAGGGGGATCCCGCCGCGGCTGCGGCCGCGGGGGACTGACCCCCCCAGGTGGTCGAGGAGCGCCCGCGCAGCGGACGGTACCCAGGTGGTCGAGGAGCGCCCGCGCAGCGGACGCGTCTCGAGACCACGGACGCGGTCAGACGTGGGCTGGTTTCGACACGCCCGCTCCGCGGGCTACTCAACCAACGGGGTTTCGACACGCCCGCTCCGCGGGCTACTCAACCAACGGGGTTTCGACACGCCCGCTCCGCCGGCTACTCAACCAGCGGGGGCGGCGAGGTCGGCGACGCCGCGGAGCACGCGCACCTCGCCGGCGCGCTCGTCCGTGAGCACCGCGACGCGCGCGCCCGGCGCGAGGTCCGCGTCGAGCGTGAGGCGCGCATCCGCCGTCGCCCACTCGAGCCGCAGGGCGCTCGGCCCCGTGCGGGTCGCCGAGAACGTGCCGTCGAACGCGGGGTGGTCGCGTCGCAGCCGCGCGAGCGCGAGGATCGCGCGCGGCACCGGGCGATCGAGCGCCTCGTGCAGCTCCTCGGGTGTGTAGGCGTGCCGGTTCACCTCGCGCCCCTGCCCCGTGGCGAGGAAGCGCGCGCGGTCGTCGCGCCCGTCGAGCAGCCCCACGTAGTAGACCTGCGGCTCGCCGGGCAGCAGGAACTGGATGGCGCGGCACAGCACGTAGGCGTCGTCGTCGGCGACGACGCTCGGGAAGGTCGCGTTGATCTGGTGCGGCATCGACGCCCACTGCGGCACGACGGATGCGAGGTCCGAGTGCCCGTCGGTCGCCACCGCCGCGCGGGCGAAGATCGCGCGCATCTCGTCCTCGCCGATGAGGCCGTCGAGGCCGGCCGCGGGGCCCGCGTCGATGATGCCGATGCCGTCGTGCGTGTCGAGCACCGTGACCGCGTTGCGCGGACGGATGTCGAGCCATCGCATGAGCGGGTCGATGTCGCCGTCGCCGAGCGCGTGCAGCAGGAGCGCCGGCAGCGCGAAGTCGTACACGAGGTCGACGAGCGGGGCGATCGCGAGCTGGAGGCTGTGGTGGGCGTGCACCTCGACGAGCACGCGCAGCCCCGCAGCGCGCAGGCGGGCCGTCAGCTGCTCGACGAAGGCGAGTGTCGCATCCGTCATGAACGAGTCGCTGCCGGGGGTCTTCACGGCGTAGCCGACGGCGTCGAGCCGCACGACGTCGACGCCCGCGCCCGCGAGCGCCGCGACGATGCGGTCGAGGTAGGCGAGGGCGGCCGGATGCGTCACGTCGAGGTCGACCTGGCTCGGCATGAAGGTCGTCCACACGAGTCGCCGCTCGCCCGCGACGGCGTAGGGCGTGAACGGCAGGCCGGGCCGCGGGCGGTAGAACGCCGTGATGCCCGCCTCGTCGCCGCCCTCGGGGAACACGCGGTCGAAGGTGAGGAACATCCCCGCGTGGGGTGAGGCGTCGCCGCGCTCGCACCAGTCGAGGAACTCGGGCGAGAGGTGCGAAGAGTGGTTGACGATGAGGTCGGCCGTGACCTCGCGTCGCGCGCCGAGGGCCGCGAGGTCGCGCCAGTCGCCCAGGCGCGGGTCGACGCGCGTGTGGTCGACGGGGTCGAAGCCCGCGTCGTCGCCGTCGAACGGCGTGTAGAACGGCAGCACGTGCACGCCGGCGAGGTCGGCGAGCGGGCCGTCGAGCACCTCCCCGAGGCGTCGCAGGTCGCCGCCGAGCCGGTCGGCGTAGCAGAGCAGCCGGACGCCGCGCGTCGTCACCGCGCCGCCTCGGGCGAGCCGCCGGCGGCCTCGACGACGGCGGCGAGAGCGGATGCGGGCGAGGTGAGCACGGGCACGTCGACGTGGGCGTCATCGGCCGCGGTCGCCATCGACGCCTGCGCGAGCACGATGACGTCGGCCTCGGCGGCGGCCGCGCGCACGGCGTCGGCGACGAGCCGGTCGTGCCGCGCCGTGTCGCCCGCGGACCGCGCGTCGGCGGCATCCGGCACGACCGTCGCGGTCACGACGGGCGGCTGCTCCGCCTCGGCGGCGGCGCGCTCGAGGATGCGTCCCGTCGGCCCGAGCGTCGCGGCGAGCGTCGCGAGCACGGCGATGCGGCCGCCCGGCCCCGCCGCGGCGATCGCGTCTGCCGCCATGCGCGCGTCGACGCGCACGACGGGGAGCGCGGCGCGCGCGGCGGCCTTCTCGACCGACTCGCCGATCGACGAGCACGTGACGAGCACGGCATCCGCCCCCTCCTCGGCGAGGTGGGCGATGTGCTTCTCGACCGCCGCGTCGACCGTGTCGTCGACACCCCAGCGGATGGCCGTCGCGAGCAGCTCGGCGTCGACGACGTGCACGGCCGTCGCACCCGGCGCGGCGGATGCGAGGTCGGCGTTGAAGCGCGGCGCGAGCGCCGGCACGGTGTGCAGGAACCCGATGCGCATCGTCACGCCTCCGTCCACGGGCGCGCGTGCGCGTCGACGATCTCGACGAGCCGCTCGAGGCGAGGACGCGAGCGCTCGCGCAGCGCAGCGTTCACATCGGATGCGCCCACGACGTCGCTCCACAGCGCGCGGCCCGCGAGGAAGCCGCTCGCGCCGGCGCGGCACGCGGCCTCCACGGCATCCGGGAACCGGTCGAGGGCGACGCCCTGCGAGAGCACGACCCACGGGCCCGTGATGTCGCGCGCGAGCTCCTCGCTCGCGGCGAGCTGGGCGGCAGCGTCGCCCGCACCCGCGAGGGGCACCTGCACCTTGTAGAGCGAGGGGCGAAGCGGCGACAGCTCGCGCGCGGCCTCGCGGATCGCCGCCTCCTGATCCCACGACCCGTCGGCGAGCTCCGCGGGCGTCGCGCGCACGACGGGCTCGAGCACCGAGAGCACGCCGCGTTCGCGCGCCTCCGCGATGAAGCGCTCGGCGAGCGCGACGCGCTCCTCGCGGCGCTCGTCCCGGCGCCAGATGATGAGCAGCTTGATGGCGGCGACGCCGTCGGCGCGCGCGTCGTCGAGCGCCGCGTCGTCGAGCGCCGTCTCCTCGACGGGCCCGCCGGGCTCCTGCTCGAGCGCGTCGGCCGCGAGGATGAAACCGCACTGGGGCGGCAGCAGCCCGTCGCCGAGGATGCCGAGGCCGCCGAAGTCGCGGTCGACGAGGAAGCCGCTCGCGAGGTCGGCGAGCTCGGTCGCGACGGCCCGTTTGAAGCCGACGAGCACGTCGTCGGCGGGGCGGCCCGCGCCCGCGGTGTCGAACATGTGCCGCAGGCTCTCGCGCTGGTCCATGGCGATCATGGCGAAGCCTCCGCCCGGACGTGCGATGGCCGAGAGGGTGGGCTGGGGGATGGTCACGATGCTCCTTCGGTGACGGTCGGCTCGGCCCCGACGGATGCCGGTGCGCTGAGCTCGAGGAGGCGCGCGAAGCGATCCCGCAGCTCGGGGATCGCGTCGTCGCACGGGGGGACGATGAGGTACGGGGGCTCGGCGCGCGGGGCGACGCCCTCGCGCTCGGCGGCGAGCGCGGCCGCGGCCGTCGCGACGGGCGCGTCGAGGTCGACGACGGGCAGCTCGCGTCCGGCGAGGTGAGCCATGAGGCCCGCGAGCCGCGGGTTGCGGCGCACGGGTGCGCCCGTCGCGACGATGCGGGCGTCGTCCGGGGTGTGCGTGAGCGCCGCGACGGCGTCGCGCATGAGCGCTCCGTGGGCCGCGAGGCCGCGCACGATCCCGGTGAGCTCTGCGGCAGCGTCGCCCGGCTCGGCACCCACGAGCACGTAGCGGGCGCCGGGGTCGGGGTCGGGGCACTGGCGTCCGGCGGGGTAGGGCAGCGCGACGGCGGGCCCCGGATGCCGCGGCAGCTCGGCGAGCAGCGCGTCGGCATCCGCTCCTGCCGCGGTCGCGCGTTCGCGCCAGTCGGCGACGAGCGAGCCCACGGCGGGGCTTCCGGCGAGCACGCCCTCGCGCTCACCGTCGACGCCGCGCACGACGCTCACGCCGTGGGCCCCCGCGAGCCGACGGTCGACGGGCGCGTCGCGGGCCGCGAGGGCGAGCACGGCCTCCGTCGTGCCGAGCGAGTGCACGACCGTGCCGGAGGCCACGGCGCCCGCGCCACGTGCCGCGACTGCGTGGTCGTGCCCGGCGATGCGCACGACGGCGCCGCGCAGCGCGACGGGGCCGCGGTCGGCGACGCCGAGCGCCTCGGCGGGCGCGAGCACCTCGCCGAGGAGCACGCGGGGGACGGCCGCGACGCTGAGCAGCGCGGCGTCCCAGTCGGAGGGCAGCGGCGCCCCGGGCGCGGGCAGCGGGTAGCCGCCGCTGCGGCCCGCGAGCGTGTGGTCGGTCGCGACGCGGCCCGTGAGGGCGGCGCCGACGAGGTCGGCGGCGAAGGCCCAGCGCGTTCCCGTCGGCACACCCTCGCGCACGAGCGCGGCCCACGTCAGCAGCGGCAGCTTCGGCACGAGCGGTGCGCCCGTGCGGGTGTGGAGCTCGATGGGATCGATCCCTGCCGCGAGGCGCAGGCGAGCCTCCGCGTCGCCCCTCCGGTCCCAGCGCAGGAGCGGGCCGCGCGGTCGCCCGTCGCGGTCGACGAGGGCGCCGGTCTCGGCCATCGAGGCGATGCCGATCGTCGCGACCGGGCCGGGCGAGAGCTCGAGCGCCTCGCCCGCAGCGGCGAGGGCGGCATCCACGAGATCGGCGGCGTCGAGGCCCCGGATGCTGCGCGCGGCCACGGCGAGCTCGGTGGCGCATCCGGCGCCGAGCGCGGCGACGACGGCCTTGACGTGCGTGCTCCCCACGTCGATCCCCATCGCCCGAACGGATGAGGTAACGTTCCCACATCCGGACATGCCGTCGAGCATGACACCGCCGACGGGTCGACGTCAAAGGGGCGTCGCGCGTCGCGGCTTAGAGGAGCAGCCATGACGGATCGCTGGGGCGTCATCGCCGACGACGTGACGGGGGCGTGCGACGTCGCCGCCGAGCTGCGGGAGCTCGGGCTCGACGTGGCCGTCGTGCTCGGGGTGCCGCAGCCCGCCGACATCCCGCGCGGCGTCGACGCGGTCGTCGTGGGCCTCGGCGCGCGAACCGCACCCCGCGAGCGCGCGGTGGCCGAGAGCCTCGCGGCGGCGGCGGCCCTGCGCGAGGCGGGGGCCGGCCGCTGGTACCAGAAGTACTGCTCGACGTTCGACTCGACCGACGAGGGCATGATCGGCCCCGTCGCGGAGGCGCTCGTCGACGCGGGCGGGCACCGCGCAAGCGTCGGCACACCCGCCACTCCGCACGCCGACCGCACGGTCTATCGCGGCCACCTCTTCGTGGGCGATCGGCTGCTGAGCGAGAGCCCGCTCGCCCACCACCCGCTCACCCCCATGACCGACCCCGATCTCGTGCGGGTGCTCTCGCGCCAGACCACGCGGCCCGTCGCGCTCCTCGATCGCCGTGCGCTCGGCGAGGGGGCGGATGCCGTGGCCGGGCGCCTCGCGCACGCCTCCGGCCACGTGATCGCCGACGCCCTCGACGACGCCGACCTCGACGTGCTCGCCGACGCCATCGAGACCGCGGGCGATCGCGTGCTCCCGGGCGGCGGGGCGGGGCTCATCACGGCGCTCGCGCGCCGCATCCGTCCCTCGGGCGACGGGGCGGTCGAGCGCGAGCATCCGGAGGCCGGCGGCGACCTCGTGATCGCCGGGAGCGCGAGCGCGCGCACGCGCGAGCAGCTCGCCGCGGCGGGCGGACCGACGGTCGAGATCGGCGCGCTCGACGCGGATGCGCGGCCCGACGACGTCGTCGCGACGGCCCTCGACGGCATCCGCGCAGACCTCGCAGCCGGCCGCGTGCCGGTCGTGAGCGCCGGCCACGACGAGGTCGCGATCGCGTTCGCGCAGGGGCGGCTCGGGGTCGCCCGCGCGGCGGCCGCGGTCGAGGCTGTGCTCGCCGAGATCGCTCGTCGCTCGGTCGCGGAGCTCGGCGTGCGGCGCCTGCTCGTGGCGGGCGGCGAGACGAGCGGCGCGGTGACGCGCGCGCTCGGCGTGCGCTCGCTGCGGCTCACGCGCCGCGTCGACCCGGGCGTCGCGTGGGCGACCGGTCGGGCGTCGGCCGTCGCGGGGGAGCCCGTCGTCGGCGTGCTGCTCAAGTCGGGAAACTTCGGGGGCGTCGACCTCTTCACGCGGGCGTGGGAGGTGGCGCCGTGAGCCGCTCGGACGCCCTCGCGCTCGTCGCCGCCGCGCGGCACCTGGCCGTGCGCGGACTGTCGCCCGGCTCCTCGGGCAACCTCAGCATCCGTCTCGGCGACCGCGTGCTCGTGACCCCGACGGGCTCGTCGCTCTCGCGCGTGCAGGCCGACGACATCGCCGAGCTGTCGCTCGCGGGCGAGCACCTCGCGGGGCCCCGGCCGACGAAGGAGTGGGCGATGCACGTCGCGGCGTACGCGTCGGATGCATCGCTCGGCGCCGTCGTGCACCTGCACTCACCTGCGTCGACGGCGGTCTCGTGCCTGCCCCCCGTGGGCGCCGGGCTCGCCGATCTGCCCGCCTACACGCCCTACCGCGTCATGAGCCTCGGCGAGGTGCCGCTCGTGCCGTACGCGGCGCCGGGGGATGCGTCGCTCGGTGCCGAGGTCGGGGCGCGGGTCGCCGCGGGTCGCCCCGTGATGCTGCTCGCGAACCACGGCAGCGTCGTCGCCGCGGCGACCCTCGACCGCGCCGTCGACCTGTCGGAGGAGCTCGAGGCGAGCGCCGCCCTGGCCCTGACCCTCGCGGGCCGCGGCGCCCGCACCCTCGCCCCCGAACAGCAGTCCCGCCTGCGCCCACCCGCTGGTTGAGTAGCCCGCGGGGCGGCTTACACCGCTGGTTGAGTAGCCCGCGCAGCGGGCGTGTCGAAACCAGCCCGACGGCTCACACCACCCGCAGCACCGCCCCGTCCCCCGCAAGCGCCTCCCGCAACACCCCCACGTCGACCGCGTGCACCTCACCCGCGCCGCGCACCGCGAGCGCGGCCGCCGTCCCCGCGGCCTGCCCGAGCATCTGGTACTGCGGCTCCATGCGCACCGACGAGAACGCCACGTGCGACGCCGACACGCACACCGCGGCGAGCACGTTCGTGGCCTCCTCGGCACGCGGCAGGAGCGCGCGGTAGGGGATGCCGTAGGCCGGCACGCGCACCGAGAGGTACCCCTCGTTGACGACGTGCGATCGCGGGTCGGGGTGCTCCCAGGCGGTGATGAACGAGCGCTGCACCTCGCGGATGTCGAGGTGGTACGAGCCGAGGGCGATCGTGTCGCCCGGCACCTCTCCCGCACGCAGCTCGTGCTCCGTCAGCACGAACTCGCCCACCATGCGCCGCGCCTCCCGCACGTAGAGCTGGTGCGGCAGATGGCCCGTGTCGGCGAACTCGTCGGGCGCGAAGCCCCACCGCGCGAGCTCGTCTCGGATGCCGCGCGGCACGGCGGGGTCGCTCGAGAGGAACCACAGGAACGAGAGCGCGTGCCGCGCGTGGTGCGCCGCGATGTCCGCACGCTGTTCGCGCGAACCCTCCGCCCATCCGCGCGCCGAGCCGTCGAGCACGCTCAGCGAGACGGGCCCGAGCGAGTTGGCGTCGCACTTGCCGCCGGGCAGGTTGGGCTCGAGGCCGAGCCAGCGCCCCGCGGGCTCGTCGGCGCCCCCGGCCGCGAGGTAGCGCCGCCCGAGCTCCCAGTACGCGGGGTCGTAGCCGTCGGGCTCGGTGAAGGGGATGCGGTCGGGGCCGCTCGTGAGGCACAGCCGGTAGCCGTACGACATGACGTTGCCGTCGCCGGCCCCGACCTCGGCCATCGGCCCGGGCGCGAGCTGCGCGATGAGCGCGCCCTCGCGCTCGCCGCTCGCGTCGTCCCGGAACGGCGAGACGCCCCACGGCATCGAGTGCCGTCCCGGTGCGATCTCGCGCCGCCCCGCGAAGCGCTCGCCGTGCAGGGCGCGGTCCTCGCGGCCCACGCGCGTCGTGACGCCCGCGAGCGCGAGCACGTCGCCCTCGTAGCTCGCGTCGACCACGACGCCCGCGCCCACGCGCTCGCCGGATGCCGTGCGCACCGCCGTCACGCGCGTCCCGTCGCGCTCGACCCCGTCGACGGGCGCGTCGAGCACGACCTCGACACCCGCCTCCTCGAGCCACCGCCGCATGATGCCCTCGGCGACGTGCGGCTCGGGGCCCGCGTAGCGGCCGACGGGCACGCCGTAGTGCGCCGCGACGTCGCGGCGGAAGCGCGCGGCGTGCCCGCCGAGCACGCGCACGTCGCCGACGTCGGTGTAGCCGAGCCCGCCCGACACCATGCCGCCGAGGTGCCGCCCCTCGGCGAGCAGCACGACCTGCGCCCCGTGCTCGGCGGCGGCGACCGCCGCGCACACGCCTGCGGCCGTCGCACCGACGACGACGACCTCGGCCGCCGTCATCCGAAGGCCCCGAGCGAGTCGACGGCGCTCTCGGCGGCCGCGTGTTCGGGCACGGCCGAGAGGTCTCCGTCGGCCGCGACGAGCGCCGCGTAGTGCCGCGCGCTGTCCTTCACGATGCGCGTGCCCGTCGGGTAGTCGACGTAGACGAGCCCGAAGCGTGGCCGGTAGCCGAGCGACCACTCGAAGTTGTCGAAGAGCGACCAATGCGTGTAGCCGACGAGCGGCACCCCGGCCGCCACGGCATCCGCCATCGCCGCGATGTGCTGGCGCAGGTAGCGGATGCGGCGCACGTCGTGCACGAGCCCGTCGTGCTGCGGCGTCTCGTTCGACACGAGCCCGTTCTCGGTGATCATGATCGGCACCCCGGGGTACTCGCGGTGCAGGCGCAGCAGCAGCTCGCGCAGCGCGTCGGGCACGATCTCGGTGCCCTCGTCGGAGAGGCGCGACTCCTCGGGCGCGCGCACGACCTGCCACGGGAAGGGCCGCTCGGGGCCGACCTCGGCGGCCTGCATGACGCGGCGCGTGTAGTAGTTCACGCCGAGGAAGTCGCTGCGCCCGCGGATGGCGGCCTCGTCGCCGTCGCGGATGACCTCGAGCGGCCCTCCGATCGCGCGCTCCCAGTGCGCGCGCATGTCGTCGGGGTAGCCCTCGCCGAGCAGCGGATCGAGGAACCAGCGGTTGACGTAGCCGTCGCTGCCCCATGCCGCATCGCGGTCGGCGGGGGAGTCGGATGCCGGCACGCACGGCAGCAGGTTCGGCGCGGCCCCGATGCGGCCCGTCACGAGCGGCTTCATCGCGTCGTACGCGGCGCCGTGCGCGAGCAGCACGTGGTGGCCCGCGGCGACGGCGGCGCCGAGGTCGGCGATGCCGGGCGCGTGGATGCCGAGCTGGTAGCCGAGCAGCTGGATGATCCACGGCTCGTTCTGCGTGATCCACCACGGCACGCGGTCGCCGAGGCGCCGGGCCACGGACTCCGCGTAGTGCACGAAGGCGTCGACGCTCGAGCGGTCGACCCAGCCGCGGCGATCCATGAGCGCCTCGGGCATGTCCCAGTGGTTGAGGGTCACGACGGGCGCGATGCCGCGCTCGAGCAGCGCGTCGACGATGCGCTCGTAGTGGTCGAGCGCGCGCTGCTCGATGCGGCCGCGGCCGTCGGGCACGACGCGCGACCAGCCGATCGAGAACCGGTAGGCGCGCATCCCGAGCTCGGCGAGCAGCTCGACGTCGTCGCGCCAGCGGCGGTACGAGTCGACGGCGATCGCGGCGTCGCCGCCGCCCTCGATCGCGCCGGGTCGGCGGCAGAACTCGTCCCACACGGAGGGGCCGCGGCCGTCGGCGTCGAGCGACCCCTCGATCTGGTACGCGCTCGTGGCGGCGCCCCACAGGAAGTCGGGCGGGAAGGGTGCGGTCATGCTCTGCTCCTCCGGTCAATCCCTTGCAGGGCGCTCCCGGACCGACCTATAGTGCTCACGACGCCCATGTGGAATCGTTACCACATTCCTGCGGCCGAGTCGATGTCGCCTCACGAGGGGAGCCCCGTTGAACACAACCCGAAGCGCCGTGGAGGCCACCTGATGGCCAACACGACGACCGTCGAGACGGCGGCCGGGCCGCGCGTCTTCAAGACGAGCAAGTACAACAGGCGCGAGACGACCGCCGCGTACCTCTTCATCTCGCCGTGGATCATCGGCTTCCTCGTGTTCACGCTCGGGGCGATGATCTACAGCCTCGTGATCTCGTTCAGCCACTACCAGCTCGCCACCAACACGGCGCGGCCGGCGGGGCTGTCGAACTACGAAGCGCTCATCGAGGACCCGAAGGTCATGATGTCGCTCGGCAACACGCTCTACTACGCCGTGCTCGCCGTGCCGCTCGAGATCGTCTTCGCGCTCTTCCTCGCGATGCTGCTCAACCGCGTGGGCCGGGGCGCGGGCCTCTTCCGCACCCTGTACTACCTGCCGAAGATGACGCCCGCGGTGGCCACCGCATCCGTGTTCTTCCTGCTGCTCAACGGCAACCAGGGCGCGATCAACAAGGGCCTCGCCGCGATCGGCATCCAGGGCCCGCAGTGGCTGCTCGACCCCAACTGGGTGAAGCCGTCGATCGTGATCATGACCCTGTGGGGCGTGAGCGGCACGATGGTGATCCTGCTCGCGGCGCTCAAGAACGTGCCGAAGGACCTCTACGAGGTCGCGCAGATCGACGGAGCCGGGCCCGTGCGGCGCTTCTTCTCGATCACGCTCCCGATGATCTCCGGCGCCCTGTTCTTCAACGTGATCGTGCTCACGATCGCGGCGCTGCAGACCTTCGACCAGGCGTATCTGCTGTTCTACCGCGACCAGGTGCAGGGGGCGTCGGATGCGTCGCTCTTCTACGCGATCTACCTGTTCCAGCAGGCGTTCCGCCAGTTCAACTTCGGGTTCGCCGCCGCCATGGCCTGGCTGCTGTTCGTGATCATCATGATCATCTCGCTCATCCAGGTGAAGGTCGGCAACCGTTTCGTCTACTACGAGAGCGAGCGCTGATGTCCGTCGACACCTCCGCCGTCGCCCCCGCCATCTCGAGCGCGGGCAAGGACCGTCCCCAGATCACGAAGCCGCCGCGGCGCGTCGGCTCGATCATCGGGCAGGTGGTGCGCTGGGTGCTGCTCGTCGGCTTCGCCCTGCTGTTCCTCTACCCCTTCGCATGGCTGCTCGCGGCGAGCTTCAAGCCGCGCGGTCAGGTCTTCGACAACTCGCTCATCCCGAAGACCTTCCAGCCCGAGAACTACGCGAACGTGTGGGCCGAGCTGCCGCTGCTCAACTGGGTGGGCAACAGCCTCCTCATCGCGATCCTCGCCGCGGCGTTCGTCACGGTGTCGAGTTCGCTCGTGGCGTGGGGGTTCGCCTACTTCAAGTTCCCCGGGCGCAACATCCTCTTCGGGCTCGTGCTCGCGACGATGATGCTGCCCGGTGCCGTGACCCTCGTGCCGCAGTACCTCATCTGGAACAACCTGGGGTTCGTCGGCACGAACGTGCCGCTGTGGGGCATGAACCTCTTCGGCTCGGCCTTCTACATCTTCCTGCAGCGCCAGTTCTTCCTCGGCCTGCCGCGGGAGATCTTCGAGGCGGCGCGCGTCGACGGCGTGAGCTACTGGGGCATGTTCTGGCGGATGGCATTCCCGCTGTCGATCCCGTCGTTCATCATCGTGTTCCTGTTCGAGTTCCAGGCGAGCTGGAACAACCTGCAGGCGGCGCTCATCTACCTGAACGCCGGCGGCCAGGACGGCTACACCGTGCCGCTCGGCATCGCGTCCGCCATGACGCGCTACAGCCCGACGAACGGCGGACACGGCGACTACCAGTACGTGATGGTGGCCGCGCTGCTCGTCACGCTGCCGATGCTCATCCTGTTCGCCTTCGGCCAGCGCTACTTCATCGAGGGGGTGGCCACGCAGGGTCGCAAGGGCTGAGCGCGCGCTCGGTGACCGTCGTCGGGCGGGTCGTGCTGGGATCGATTCCAGCGCGATCCGCCCGTCGTCGTCTGCGCGGATGCGGCGGGCGCGTCACGATTCCGTTGCATCCCCAGCAAAAACCGGCGAACCCCTTGCTCGCGCGCGAGGACTGGGGTAGCTTCCCGAATGTGGGATGGTTCCCACATCCAGTCACGTTCCGTTGCGCTCGATGGCGAGGACGCCGCGAGCTCGCAGCTCCGAGAGGACATTTCGATGAAGAAAACCAAGCAGATGCTGCTGGCCGCCACGGCCGGTGCGGCGCTGTTCACGCTCACCGCGTGCGGAGGCGGCGGAGGCGGCGGGGGCGCCGCGGCCGACTTCAGCAAGGACTACTCCGGCACCCTCAGCGTCTGGGGCTTCGAGAACGCGGATGAAGTGGGCACGTCGCGCATCGACGTCGCCGACAAGACCGTGGGCGAGAACGACGTCACGGTCGAGCTCGAAGGCGCCGCGTTCGACGCCCAGAAGTTCACGACCCGCGCCGCGAGCGGCAACATCCCCGACGTCGTGCAGATGGACCGCAAGTTCGTCACGACCTACGCGGCCCAGGGCCTCGTCATGCCGCTCGACAAGTGCTTCGCGCTCTACGACCTCGACCCGCAGGAGTACTGGTACCCGCAGGTCGTCGACGACGTCACCTACGACGGCAGCGTCTACGCGGTTCCGCAGTTCTACCAGCCGCCGGCCATCCTGCTGAACACCCGCGTCATGGACGAGGCGGGCGTCACCGTCGAGGACATGGACACCTCGAACCCCGAGGCCTTCCTCGAGGCCGTCAAGAAGATGACCGTCATGGACGGCCAGAACCCCGTGCGCATGGGCTTCGACCCGCAGGGACCGCAGAAGGCGGGCCTGTGGATGCTGAGCTTCGGCGGCGGCACGATCGACGGCGACGGCAAGCCGACGCTCGACGACGAGAACAACGTCAAGGCGATCGAGTTCCTCAAGGAGATCTACGACGCGCAGGGCGGCTACGCCAACGCGAAGAGCTTCGTTGATTCGTTCGACGTGTTCGGCGACAACAACTCCTACGTCGCCGACCAGGTCGGTGCCGCGGTGTTCGACCAGTGGTACGTGAACGTGCTCACCTCCTACGCGGAGCAGGTCGAGATCGGCGCCACCCCCGTCATGACGCAGGACGGCCAGCCCTTCACGGTCGCGAGCGGCTCGTCGTTCGTCATCCCGACGTCGGCGAAGAACCCCTCGGCCGCGTGCGCCTGGCTCCTCTCGCTCACCTCGGCTGAGGCCTGGCAGGCGGCCGGCGAGGCCCGCAACGAGACGACCATCAACGACCCGGGCCGCCACGGCATCAACGCGGGCCTCTTCACCGGCTCGCCCGAGTCCGACCAGGCGATCCGCGAGGCCTACGTCAAGCCGAGCGACTTCCCCGGCTTCGACCAGACGATCGCCGCGTACTACGACGTCGCGGCGAGCGGCCAGTCGTTCGGTTCGTCGCCCGCCGGTCAGCAGATCGAGAGCGAGCTGCAGAACGCGGTGACCTCGGCCCTGCTCGGCGAGAAGTCGGCGGCCGACGCACTCAAGGACGCCCAGGCGGCGGCCCAGCGCGCGTACGACCAGGTCGCCGGCTGATCTTCAGCCGACCCGACGGAGGCGGGCGGTCCCACGGGGCCGCCCGCCTCTCGGCGTCCCGGGAGGTCGCCCGATGAGCGAGCGGATGCCGCACGCGGCCCTCGAGGCGGCGGTCGCCTCCGCCGTCGGCGCGGGCCACGGAGCGCACGTCGCGGTCGACGAGGTGCACCGCGACGGCATCGACTACGACGCGTTCCTCGCGCACCGGGCCGTGCATCGCATCCGGGGCACCGCGCGCGTCGACGGCGAGCCGGTGCCGTGGTCGCTCGTCGAGAAGGTGACGGAGGGCCCCGCGTTCGCATCGCCGTACCTCTACGACAACGCCGAGCGCGAGCACGCGGCCTACACCTCGGGCCTGCTCGCCGAGCTCGCGCCGCGCGTGCGCGCGCCGGCGCTGCGCGGTGCCGAATGCGATGCCGAGGGCCGCATCACGCTGTGGCTCGAGGACGTGCCCGCGCCCGCGCGCCCGCTCGGGGCGGACGCGCTTCTGGCCGCAGCGCGCGACCTCGGCGGGCTCGCCGCCGAGTGGGTGGGCCGCGTGCCGCACGAGGAGTGGCTCTTCACGGGATGGATCGACCGACACGGCCAGCCGGGGGCCGTCGGCGCGGGTCTCGCGGTGCTGCGCAGTCGGCATCCGTCGGCGGTCGCACGGCTCGGCTCCCACCTCGACGCCGCCGTGCCGCTGCTGCTCGCGCAGCACCGGGTGCGCGGCATCCTCGAGTCGCTGCCGCAGACGCTGTGCCACCACGACGCCGTCGGCGCGAACGTGTTCCAGACCGAGCACGGCACCGTTCTCATCGACTGGGAGTCGGTGGGGCCCGGCTCGGTGGGGGCCGACCTCGCGTCGCTGCTGTTAGCATCCGTGCGCCGCGGGGATGCGTCGATCGCGACCGTGCGCGCCGTGCTCGGCGACGCGCTCGACGCCTACGCCGAGGCGTGCGCGGGCGTCGTGCCGCCCGAGCTCGTTCGCCGCGGCTTCGACGCGGCCGTCTGCCTGCGCTGGAAGCTCATCGTCGACACGGCGGCCACCCTCGCGAGCGGCGATCCCGCACGACGCGGAAGCGCGCCCGCGGAGGAGCCCGAGCGCTCCATGGACGAGCTCGTCGGCCTCGTCGACGTGCTCATCGGCGCCGCCGAGCGAACCCTCGGCTGAGCGGCGAGCGGCCGCTCAGCGGCCCGTCGGCGGGAGCCGGTCGACGCCGTGTCGGTTGGCCTTGTCGGGCTCAGCCGCTGTCTCGGGCGACGCGTGCGACCCGCCGTGCGGCGACTCGCTCGTGGGGTAGTGCGGCTCCTCGATCTCGATGGCCGGGTCGCGTTCCTCGGCCGGCGGCAGGTGGTCGAGCGGCTGCCGGATGTTCTCTGGATTGCTCATGGCGCCAGCATCCGCCCGCCGTTGCGACGGTGACAGGGGGTTGCGGATGCGCGCCGAGAGTGGTGAGGTCTGCCGTGCGCTGCGCGCTACGACAGCAAGAACTCGCGGTGCGCGTGATGCGTGCGACGCGTGCTCGCCTGCACGGCATCCGTCTTGGCCCGCGGGATGCCGTCGGCGGGCTCGCTCGGAGCGTCGACCACCGGGATGTCGCCCGTGTACATCGTGTCGGCGGTGAGCTGGATGCCACCCGTCGAGTTCGAGGAGCGCAGGATCTGCTCGATCCAGTCGCGGCTCAGCGGGCGGGGCTCCGCTTCGTCGAACTCGAAGCGGATGGGGATGGACGGCTGCATCCAGATGGTCGTGCGGCCGCGGGGTTCGCCTGGGCCGTGCGTCCAGGAGAGGGTGAAGCTCTCTCCACGACGCAGCTTGGTGACCACCGCGATCTTGAGATGGGAGAGTGTGCGGTCGTCGATGACGATCGCCTGGTCGGCGTAGTGCAAGACGCCCATGATGAACCTCGTTCGGTTTCGGCGTGCGATCGGCTCGAAACACCTGAGCGTTCTGAGATGCGAAGACTCGCGACCGACGGATGTCGATTGCTTGTCACCCTAGCCCCCGAACGGGGGACATTGGGGTGACAGTCTGCTGGGCGTGGCCTGGACTACGCCGCGAGGTGGAAGGTGCTCGCGAAGCGGCCGAGCAGCTCGCCCGGCCCGTGCAGCACCTCGACGACGCCGGATGCGATCGCCCGCTCCGGCGCGAGCTCGCCCGAGATGAGGCGGCGGATGTCGGGGCCGGCCGCGAAGTCGAGGTCGGCCGGCGCGACACCACGGCGTACGTCGAGGCGGGTGCCGTCGACGCGCACGTGCAGTTCGGCGGGCCCGAGCCGCGCGACGTAGGCCGTCGACGGCAGCGTGCCTGCGACATCCGCTCGGAATGCCGTGCGCAGCGCCATCGTCATCGAGTCGGGCGTGATCACCTGGCTCTCGCGCGGGTCGCCCATCGCCTTGAAGCCCCACGCGCCGAGCGCGAGCACGACCGGCTCGAGCTCGCGGCCGTAGGGGGTGAGCTCGTAGACGATCACGCGTGAGCGCGGGGCCCGGCGGATGAGGCCGGCCTCCTGCAGCTCCTTGAGCCGCGCCGCCAGGATGTTGCTCGGGATGCGGGGCAGACCCGCGGCGAGCTCCCCGTAGCGGCGCGGCCCCACGAGCAGGTCGCGCACGATGAGCAGCGTCCAGCGCTCGCCCACGAGCTCGAGGGCTCGCGTGACGCCGCAGTACTGCCCGTAGTCGCGCGCGGCCACCGGGTCAGGCCTGCTGCTGCTCGGCGGCGAACGCCTCCGGACCCTTCTCGGCGGCGACCGGGTCCATCCAGCCGAACTCGAGGATGTTGCCGTCGGGATCGGTGAGCTGGCGCTGGTACATGAAGCCGTAGTCGGACGGCTCCTCCGCCTCGGTGCCGCCCGCGGCGAGGCCGGCGGCGACGGCGCTGTCGACCTCCTCGCGGCTGTCGAGGAAGATCGCGGTCGACACGGAGGGGTTCTTCGCGTTGTCGCCGAGGGGCAGCTTGGTGAAGGTCTGGAAGAACTCGCGGCGCAGCAGCATGAAGTAGTTGTGGCCCTCGTCGATCACGATGCACGCGGCGTTGTGGTCGGTGAAGGCGGGATTCACCGTGCCGCCGACGGCGGTGTAGAACGCCTTCGCGCGCTCCAGGTCGGTGACGGGCAGGTTGACGAACATCGAGGGCATGGCGGTGTCTTCTCTCGTGGCGTGCGTATGTGGACGGTGTCCACACTTGCAAAAAACAAGTGAGGGTGTCAAGGGTTGGGGCGTGTCGGCGCGCGTCAGCGTCGGATCTACAGGCTGGATGCGGCGGTGCCGGGCTCAGGCGAGGCCGAGTGCGGGATTCAGCCTGTTATTCCGACCGATTCGGGCGACCATGGAGGCATGACGACCCCGGATGCCGCCCTCCCGGATGCCGCGACCGCCCGCGGCTGGATCGCCGAGCGCCGCGCCGTGGTCGAGGAGCGCCTCGCGGCGGTCGAGGCCCGGCTCGCGTCGGTGCGCGCCGCCCGCGGCGACTGGATCGACGAGGAGCACGACCCCGAGGGCTTCGCGCTCACGTTCGAGTGGCAGCAGGCGGAGGGTTCGCGCGCGGAGCACCGTGCGGAGCTCGCCGAGCTGGATGCGGCGGAGGCGCGCGTCGCATCCGGCACGTACGGCGTGTGCACGGTGTGCGGGCAGCCGATCCCGCACGGCCAGCTCGAGCTGCGCCCGGCGCGCACGGTGTGCGTCGCGTGCACGGACCGTTGATGCGGCGACCGCGACGGGGAGCTGCTGATCCGGAGCCCGCTGACCCGGCGGCGCCGCCGGGGACCCGCGGGTCGGGTGACACTTGCCGTCGGATCGACGACGATCTCGACGCTGTCGCGTCGGCGCTCGATAAGGTGCGCGCCACGCGGGTGGCTGCTACACGCTGACGAGGACGGACTGCTCCGAGCGGCTCCACTGGAACACGTCGGACGCATCAGCGGTCGCTACCTGCGGGTTCCCACCAGCTGCGCGGATCACCTGCTCAAGGATCTGCTTGGCGATCGCCTGGGCGTCAGCAGGGTCGTCCACGTTCACTGCGAAGGAGATCTCTACCGTGCGGTCGGCGAGCGCGGCAGATACGGAGGAGTCGAAGATCAAGCTCGTCGTCTCCTCGACCTCGATGAGCTCGTCCATGATGACATCGGTCTGCGCATCGAGGTCGCCGTCTCCCTGGACGTCGAAGCTCGAGGCGATCATGATGGGCATCGTCTGGTCACCTCTCTCAGGCTTCCTTCTTGTAGCAGGGCTGACGCTCCAGCCACTTGCGCGTGTCTAAAACGTATCGCACATTGCTTGGTGTTAGATGGATGGTTCTTTTGTGCTTGGCCGGACATGGGCAGTAGACCTTGTAGTACTTCGGGGGATCGATGATTCGCCACCCGGCTCCGTCGAACAGTCCGAGGAGCGCCTCCATCTCCTTGTTGGGATGCCGCTTCCAATACCTTGCCACCGCGCCCCTTCCCGATGGTCGGCTCGGCGTCAGCCTAGCGGCGGGAATGGCGTCGGTTACCCGCACGGTACTGCGGAGTGTCGCGTGAACGACTTCACGCTCAGAAGGTTGTGGGGTTTTTGTGGGGGAAACAGCCTGCCGGGCAGTAGAAAGCCCCGAAATCATTGGGATTCCGGGGCTTTCGCTGGCGGTACCGGTGGGATTTGAACCCACGGAAGGCGTGAACCTTCACATGTTTTCGAGACATGCTCCTTCGGCCGCTCGGACACGGTACCGCCGTCGAGTCTAACGGACGCGCGGGGGTGGTCCAGACCGCGGCCGCATTCGGATGTTTGCAAGCACGTGCCTGCCCCGGCCGTCAGCGCCGGCGCGACACCGTCACCGTGAACTTCGGCGTGCGGCTCAGTTGCCGTGTCGGGCCGACGAGCCGCTCGAGCACGGGCCGGTAACCGAGGTGCGAGTTCCACACGACGCGCAGCTCGCCGCCCGGGCGCAGCACGCGCGCGGCATCCGCGAACAGGCGGTGGGCGATCTCGGTCGTCACCGCCGCGCCCGCGTGGAACGGCGGATTGAGTACGACGAGGTCGGCGGATGCGTCGGGCTCGCCCGAGAGGCCGTCGTCCTGGTGCGCGTCGACGCGCACGCCGTTCGCCTCGGCGGTGAGGCGCGCGGACTCGACCGCGATCTCCGAGACGTCGGTCGCGAGGATGCGCGCATCCGGGTTCCGGCGGGCGAGCAGGGCGGCGACGATGCCCGTGCCGCACGCGAGGTCGATCGCGCGCTCGAACGGGGGGAGTTCGTCGAAGGTGTCGAGCAGGGCGCGCGTGCCGATGTCGAGCGTCGGGCCCGCGAAGACGCCGGGGAGAGCGACCACCTCGATCGTGTGCGCCTCGGCGCCGGACGCGGCGGGGGAAACGCCCTCGCGGCGGGAGTCGTTTCCCCCGCCGCCGGGGCGCAGCTCCAGCCGCGCTACGAAAGCCAGCGGCAGGGTCACGTCGGGGCGCGGCTCGCGGGCGACGAGGATGCGGGACTTCGCACGGGCGTGGGTGACGTCGACGCGGGCGAAGGCGCGCGCGAGCACCTCGTTCTGCGTCGGGGTCATGTGCTTGAGGCGTCCCGCGGCGAGCACCACGACATCCGGGCCCGCGGCGCGGGCGGTCGAGCGCGCGATCGCGTCGAGGCGGTCGAGGGAGCGGGGCAGCCGCACGAGCACGAGCGACGTCGCGGGCGTCACGAGCGAGGCGAGCGGATGCTGCGCGGGCTCCGCGAGCCCCGCGCGTTCGGCGTTCCCCGCGAGAGCCCGGCGGGCGACGAGCGAGTCCTGGTGCACGCGCACGCCGCGGGCGCCGAGCGCCAGGGCCCCGAGCGCGAGCGCGCCATGGGTGTCGTCGACGACCGCGACCTCGCCGGCCACGGCATCCGGGAACTCGGATGCGGCGTAGTCGAGCAGGTAGCGGTCGGCGGCGTCCCACGCGCGCTGGTCGACGGTGCCGACGTCGGGGGTGCGCTCGAGCGTGTCGAGGAGCGCGGCGAGGTCGGTCACCCCTCGACGGTAGCCCGCGTGCGGGCGGTTTCGAGACGCGTCGCCCTGTGGGCGGCGCTCCTCAACCGCCTACGGAACACCAGGTGGTCGAGGAGCGCCCGCGCAGCGGACGCGTCTCGAGGCCACCACCGCGCCTGGTCTACTCGCCCAGCACGTTGCGCGCGAAGTTCGCGACGTGCTCGCGGAGCGCCGCGATCCGCCGCTCGCGCTCGGCCTCGAGGTCGAATCCGACGTAGGCGAGGGTCGGGCGCCTGCGCACGTTCCCCGAGCACTCGAAGTTCGCGCACACGAGCGTGCCGACGGTGTCGCCCTTGCGCCCTGCCGCGCCGGCGCGCTTGGTGCTGAACAGCACGACGTCGTTCGGCAGCTGCACGTCCTCGCACCACGAGCATTGGGCTCGGGCACGGGGGCGCGCCTCGGCCTGGCGCAGCAGCAGCCCGACGGGCTTGCCGTCGAGCTCGACCACGACGTAGCCGAGCTGGGGCGACTTCTTGTCGCGCCATCCGAGGTAGTCGACGCGGTCCCACTCGATCTGGTCGACGGGCGCGGGAAGCTGCAGGCTCTGCCGTTCGCGGAGCGATGCGTTGATGAAGGAGTCGCGGATCGCGGACTCGCTGAAGGCGTGCATGGAGGAACCCTCCTCAGGGTCGTTCGTCTCGCGGATGCGAGGTCAGGTGGGGATGTCGGATGTCGTGCGCGGGCAGGGGCGCGGGCGCGGGCAGGGGCGCGCGACTATCTCGCGTCGGCGATGGGAACGCCGACGACCTCCTGACGCCCTGAGGGCTGAGACGAACGAAGCACGACGGGGAGCTTACGCCGCTCGCGTCGTATCCGCTGGGCTGGAAACACCAGCTGGTCGAGGAGCGCCCGCGAAGCGGACGCGTCTCGAGACCACCACCACCTGCGTCACGCGAGCGCCGCGCGCAGCCCCTCCACGAGCGGCGTCGTCGGACGCCCGATGAGCCCCGAGAGCTCGCCCGTCACCTCGCCGAGCAGCCCGTCGCGGATGTTGCCGTCCATGCCGACGACGAACCCGATCGCACCCTCGTCGAGCCCCGCAGCGGTGAGCGCCGCGCGCTGCTCCTCGGGCGTCCACGCGACGTACGCGATGTCGCGCCCGAGCACCTCGCCGATCGCCGCCGCGAGCTCGGCGAAGTCCCAGGCCACGTCGCCCCCGAGCTCGTAGGTCTTGCCGAGGTGTCCGCCGGTCGTCAGCACCACTGCCGCCGCCTCCGCGTAGTCGACCCGCGACGCGCTCGCCACGCGCCCCTCGCCCGTGCTCGACGCGACGACACCCGTCGCATCCGCCTGGTGCACGGTCTGCACGTAGTTCTCGGTGTACCAGTTGTTGCGCAGCACCGTGAAGGGCACTCCGGATGCCGTAAGGGCCTCCTCGGTCGCCTTGTGCTCGGGGTTCACGAGCAGCGCCGAGGTGTCGGCGTGCGGCGCGCTCGTGTAGACGAGCTGCGCGACCCCCGCGGCGGCGGCCGCGTCGATCACGTTGGTGTGCTGCGCCACGCGGTTGCCGAACTCGCTGCCCGACACGAGCAGCATCCGCTCGACGCCGGCCACGGCATCCGCGAGCGAGGCGGGGTCGTCGTAGTCGAGGTGCACGGTCTGCACGCCCTTCGCGGCGAGGTCGGGGACCTTCGCGGTGTCGCGGGCGCCCGCGCGGATCTCGGATGCGGGCACGCCTCGGGCGAGCAGCGCCTCGATGGTGAGGCGGCCGAGGTGGCCGGATGCGGCGGTGACGAGGAGGGTCATGGGGTGGGTCCTTTCTGACGCGTTCGCCGGATGCAACCATGCACGACCCAGGGTACTTCCTGTGGGAGAGTACCCACTTTCTGGTAAGGTACTGGCATGACGGTAAGCCTCCGCGAGCTGCGGGCCCTGCCCGGGTTCGACGACGCCCTCCTCACCGAGGGCTGCCCCACCCGCGTCGTGCTCGACCACATCACGAGCAAGTGGGGCGTGCTCGTGCTGCTCGCGCTGAGCGACGGCACCCACCGCTGGGGTGAGCTGCGGCGCGCCGTCGACGGCATCAGCGAGAAGATGCTCGCCCAGACCCTGCGCATCCTCGAGGCCGACGGTCTCGTGCTGCGCGACGCGCGGCCCACGATCCCGCCGCACGTCGAGTACTCGCTCACGGCATCCGGCCGCGAGCTCGTCGACCGGATGCTGCCCCTCGTCGAGTGGATCGCGCGCAACGCCGGCCGCATGCTCGCCGACCGCCTCGTCGCGCCCGCCGCCTCTTAGTTCCCGTTCCGCGTGTTTGTTCCCGAAGGAACGGGTGCGAACACGCGGAACGGGAACTATGGCGGGGATGTCGCACGACGCTGCCAGCATGGGGGCATGACCGACATCGGCGTCATCTTCACCCCCACCCGTCCTCCCGAGCAGCTGCGCGAGTTCGTGATCGAGGCCGAACGCCTGGGACTGGACGAGGTGCTGCTCTTCGAGGACTGCTTCCGCGAGTCGGGCCTCGCCGCCGCGGTGGCCGCGCTCGCCGCGACCGAGCGCATCCGTGTGGGCATCGGTGTGCTGCCGATGCCGTTCCGCAACGTCGCGCTGCTCGCGATGGAGGTCGCGACGATCGAGCGCCTCTTCCCCGGCCGCCTGCGGCTCGGCGTCGGCCACGGCGTGCAGGACTGGATGGCGCAGGTCGGTGCGCGCCCCGCGTCGCCGCTCACGCTCATGCGCGAGTACGTGCCCGCGCTTCGGCGCCTGCTCGCGGGCGAGCGGGTCGACGCATCCGGGCGCTACGTGACCCTCGACGGCGTGCAGCTCGACTGGCCGCCCGCCGCCCCCGTCGCCGTGTGGGCCGCGGGCGAGGGCCCGAAGACGCTCGCGCTCACCGGCGAGGTCGCCGACGGCACCATCTTCACGACCGGCACGCCGCCCGAGACGCTCGCGGCGGGCGTCGAGCTCATCGCCGAGGGGCGCCGCACCGCGGGCCGCGACGGCACGCAGCCGGTCGCCGCGTTCGTGATGACCGCGTTCGGCGAGGGTTCCGCCGGGCGGCTCGAGGCCGAGCTCGCCGAGTGGGGTTACCAGGGTGAGCGTGCGACGGGCGCGACCGGCACGGTCGACGAGGTCGCCGGCCAGGTGCAGGGCTGGGTCGACGCCGGCGCCGACGCCGTGCTCCTGCAGCCCCTGAACGACGAGACCGACCTCGACGGGTTCCTCGCGAACTGCGCCGAGGTCGCGGCACGCCTGCGCGCGCGATAGTTCCCGTTCCGCGCGATAGTCGCAGAACGAACGGGTGCGAACACGCGGAACGGCAACTCAGCCGTCCGATCCGTCGAACCCACCCGCCGGGCGAACGCGGCTAGCTCTCCGGCACCGGGTACGCGGATGCCGCGAGCAGCCCCGCGAGGTGCGCCGCGTTCGCGGCCGCCGTCGCCGTCGCGGCATCCGTCGACTCCGCACGCGCGTTGAGATCGATGTAGTCGACCGACCCCATCGCCTCGCCGTTCCAGTAGGTGCAGCCCTGCGCGGGGATCGTGAAGCCCACGTCGTCGAGCGCCTGGAACACGTCGGCGCAGATGTGGTGCGCGCCGTCCTCGTTGCCGACGACGGCCACGATCGCGACCTTGCCGAACATCGTGGGGCGACCCTCGGCATCCGTCTCCGAGAGCTCGGCGTCGAGCCGCTCGAGCACGCGCTGCCCGACGCTCGTGGTCTGCCCCATCCAGGTGGGCGTCGCGAACACGAGGATGTCGGTGGCGAGGATCTTGTCGCGCAGGCGCGGCCACTCGTCACCGTCGCCCATGTCCTTCTCGACGCCGGGACGGATGTCGAGGTCGACGACGCGCACATGCTCGCCCTCGACTCCGTGGTCCTCGAGCGCGTCGAGCACCTCGCGCGCGAGCCGTTCCGTGCTCGAGACGGCGGGGCTGGGCTTGAGCGTGCAGTTGAGGGCGAGAGCGTGAAGGGCCATGCTGCGACGCTAGGCAGGCGCCGCTCCACGGGGCAGGGGGTTGCGCGCCCCGCAGGCCAGGGCTACGGGCACGCCTAGGTGAGCCCCTCGGCCGTCTGCTCGAGCTCGGATGCCGGAGCCGGTCGCTGCGTCGCGATCGCCGTGCCCGCGGCGGCGCACACGAGCACGATAGCGAGCAGCTGCACCCAGCCGAGGCGCTCGTGCAGCACGATCCAGCCGAACACGGCCGCGACGACGGGCCCGAACGACGTGATGATCGCGTAGAGCCGCGCCGTGATGCGGCGCAGGATGAAGGTGTCGAGCGCGTAGGGGAGCGCCGACGACAGGATGCCGATGCCGACGAGCAGGCCGACGACCGGCCACGAGAACTCGGCGCCGGGAAGCGTGAACGCGGCGACAGGCAGGATGAGCGCGAGGCTCACGATGCCCGCGACCGTCAGCCCCTCGAGGCCGGGCAGCCCGAGCGCCACCCGGCGCGTCAGCAGGATGTAGGCCGCCCACGCCGCCGCCGCGAGCAGCGCGAGCACGACGCCCCACGCATCCACCTCCCCCTCGAGTCCCGTGAGCAGCACGACGCCCGCCCCCGCGACGACGACGCAGATGACGTCGAGGAGGCGGCGCGAGGTCGCGAGGGCGAGCAGGAGCGGGCCGAGGAACTCGATCGTCGCGGCGATGCCGAGACCGAGCAGGTGCACCGACTCGTAGAAGGTGAGGTTCATGACGGCGAGTGCGACGCCGAGTGCGACGGCGGGCCACAGCCGCCGCCACGTCAGCAGCGAGCGGCGGGGTCGGTAGAACGGCAGCAGCACGGCGATCATGACGAGCTGCCGCGCGGCGACGACGATCGGCGAGCCGACGAACGGGATCGCGACGCCCGCGAGGGCCGAGCCGAGGTTGATCGACACCTCGGTGCCCACCTGCGTGGCCGCGCCGACGACGGTGCGGCGGCGTCCCGCATCCGTCCTCGCGCTCACCGCCCCATTCTCGCGGCTCCCGACCCCCCTCCCGTACGCCCACCCCGGGGCCGGCGCCCCGGGGGTCCGCGAGAGTACGTACTTTTCGGGCGCAGCGAGCCCGAAACGGGGAAAAGTGCGTACTCTCGCGGAGTCAAGGGGTTCGGGCGCGCCGCCGCGCCCCGGCAGGATGGGGGCATGGCCGACGTCGGAGAACTCATCGCCCGCACCGCCCTCGACCGCGATCTGCGCATCGCGGTCGCCGAGTCGCTCACGGGCGGCGCCCTGAGCCAGGCGTTCGCCGCCGCACCGGATGCCGGCACCTGGTTCGCGGGCGGCGTCGTCGCGTACACGGTCGAGACGAAGAACCGCGTGCTCGGCGTGCCCGAGGGGCCGGTCGTCAACGCGCCGACCGCGCGGCAGATGGCGCAGGGTGTGCTCGAGCTGCTCGACGCGGATGTCGCGCTCGCCGTCACGGGCGTCGGCGGCCCCGGCGACGAGGAGGGGCGCCCGCCGGGCACCGTCTACCTCGCGATCGTCACGCGCGACTCGACGCGCATCACCGAGTTCGCGTTCGACGGCGACCCCGAGTCGGTCGTCAAGCAGACGGTCGACGCCTCCCTCCGCGCCCTGCAGACCGACCTCGGCGCCTGACCCGCGGGCCCCTCTGCCGAGCCCCCGCGACCGGTAGCGTCCCCGCCCTCAGCCGCCCGTCGAGCGCGGAATAGCCATCACTCGCGAGGGCACCGCCGCCTATGCTCGACGCATGGCAGAGCAGCCGTCGATCGACCCGAGATACGACCCGGCGTTCCAGCGCGGCTACGACGGCGCCGTCGTGAGCGGCAGCCGAGCGGATGCGGCGAGCCGCACCGTCGGGACGCCCCGCGTCACGAGCGCCCTCAGCCGCCCGGCGGCCGCGCCCCCGCGCGCGACCAGGACGCCCGACGCCGCCGGCACGACCGGCACCGCGGACGCAGCCGAGCGCATCGGCCTGCCGCCCGAGTCGGCGTCCGCGGCGGACGCGACCGCGGCATCCGAGCCCACCGTCGTGCACGTCGCGGCGCCCGCGATGCGCCCGCCGTGGACGAACCCCTTCGCCATCGTCGTCGCGCTGCTCGGGATCGCCTCGCTCGGCGTGGGGCTGTACCTCGTGCAGGAGTCGCTGCGGCTCGTGCAGTCGAACGACGGCTTCGAGACGCAGCTCGACTACTGGAGCCTGCAGTGGGGCCTGTGGGGCGGCGCGATCTTCACGGGCGTCGGCGTGCTGGTGATCGCGGGCGTGCTCATGTTCTGCGCCGTGTACTGGTCGCGTCGCTCGCACCTCGAGGACTAGCCGGGAACACGCGCCGCGGCACCGCCGAGAACACGCGCTCGAGCGGCCCGCGCCCGAGCAGCGCCCGCCACACCGTCGCGAAGATGAGCGCGCCGAGCACCAGCCAGAGAAGCGGCTCGTTCGTGACGTAGAGGGGGTCCCAGTCGATGCGGTTCCACCACGCGATCACGGCGACCTGCGCCGAGTAGATCGTGAGCGCCATGGCGCCGACGGCGGCGAGCGGCGTGACGACCGCGAGCACGACGCCCCGCAGCACGCGCGGCGCCCAGCCCGGCACCCGCGTCTCGACCACCCGGCCGAGCAGCAGGCACAGGCCGAGCATGCCGAGCGCGAACGCGCCGGAGCCCACGGCCTCGAAGATCGTGTCGTCGTGCGGGCCCTCGAGCGCGAGGCCCGCGAGCGGAGGCCACGGGTCGGACCACGCGTGGGTCGCCCCGGTCAGCGACGACGTCGCGCGCACCGCCGCCCGGACCGCGTCGGCACCGCCCGCCGCGCCGACGAGGCCGTGCGACACGAGCGACGTCACGGCGGCCACGCCGAATCCGCCCAGACCGAGCGAGAGCTGCACCATGGGCGAGCGCAGGTCGCTGCGTCCCACCGCGAGGCCCGCGAAGACGTAGGCCATCCAGACGAACGCGGGGTAGTAGCCCGTGAGCAGGAAGTCGGTCACGGCACCGGAGCCGACCGACGGCATCCGCAGCCCCGCTCGCGCCAGCACCTCGGGGCCGTAGTAGACGAGCACCGGCCCGATGAGCGCCGTGCCCACGGCGAGGGCGGCGAGCCGCGCGGTCGACAGGCGCAGGAACGGCAGCGCGAGCACGAAGTACGCCGCGTAGTAGCCGAGGATGAGGGCGACGCGCGCACCGAGCAGGTCGAGCAGGGCGACGAGCACCATGAGCAGCACGGCGCGCACGAGGATGCGGCCCCGCGCCGTGCGCAGCGCCTCGCCAGCGGGCGGTGTGCGGGCGCCCGTCACGAGGGCGAGCGAGACCCCCGCGACGAGGGCGAACAGGATCGACGACCGACCCTGCCCCACGGCGAGCCAGCCCTCCGGTGTGCCGAGGTCGCCCGAGGTGACCCCCACGTGCGCCGCGAACATGCCGAGCACGGCGATGCCGCGCGCGAGGTCGACCCCCGTGACGCGACCCGGGCCACCCAGAAGGTTGCGGCCCGCGCGGTGCAGCAACGACTCGCGCGAGACGGATGCCTCGGGCCCGGTCGGCGGATCGGCGGGCGACGTGCGCATGGCGGCCATCCTCCCGTGAGTGCGGCGGCGACGGGAAGGGGCCACGCCGCCGTCACGCGGCCGGCTGCCCGTCTCCCTCGCGGAGCGCGTCTCGCGTGCCGCGGCTCAGCGCTGGCACACGGGGCACCAGCTGACGACCCGCTCCTGCCCCTCGACGCGGCCGAGCTCGCCGCCCTCGAGTCGCGTGCCGCAGCGCAGGCACGGCTGGCCCGTGCGTCCGTAGACCCAGCTGCGGCGGCCGGGGCGCAGGTCGCCCGTCGTCGAGCGGGTCCAGCGTCCGCGGTTGGCCACGAGCATCCGGTGCGCGAGGGCGACGAGGGCCGGCACGTCCTCGACCTCGCCGACCGGCCGCGTCGGCAGCAGGCCGCGCACGAAGCACAGCTCGTTCGCGTAGACGTTGCCGACGCCCGCGAGGTTGCGCTGGTCGAGCAGCGCCGTGAACACGGCCGCCTCGGGGTCGGATGCGAGGCGCCGGGCCGCCTCATCGGCATCCCAGTCGGGGCCGAGCAGGTCGGGACCGAGGTGGCCGACGACGCGCTCCTCCTCCGCGGTCGGGATCACCTCGAGGATGCCGAGCTCGAATCCGACGGACTGGGTCGTGTCGGCCGTCAGCACCGCACGCGCCTGGAACGCGGGCCGCGTCCAGCGCTCGCCGCCGCGGAACAGCCGCCAGGCGCCCTCCATCTTGAGGTGCGAGTGCACCGTCCAGTCGCCGATGCGGTGCAGCAGGTGCTTGCCGCGCGACACGACCTCGCGCACGGTCTCGCCGCTCAGGTCGACGGTCGCGAACTGCGGCACCCGGAAGTCGGTCGCCGTGAGCACGCGACCCGCGAGCGCGTCGTGCTGCTGCCGCGCGGTGCGGTAGACGGTGTCCCCCTCAGGCATCTTCGCAACGTACCCCACGCATCCGTGGTGCCGCCTGGGCTTGCGTGCACACCCGCGCGCGATCACCGGTGGTCGAGTGCCGCGAAGCGGTGTATCGAGACCCGCCCCGCCCGCCTCCGCCCCGCCCGCCTCCGCCCCCAGCGGATCCGCCCCCGGCAGATCCCACCCCGGGGGCCGCCGCATCCGCGCAGGCTGGGCCCATGAGCGAAGAACCCCGACCCATCCGCTTCACCGACACCGTGCGACGCGAGCTGTTCGAGCAGCGCGTGCTCGTGCTCGACGGCGTGCTCGACGATGACAACGGCACTCTGCTCGCGAGCCAGCTCGTCGCGCTCGCGGCGGCCGACCCGGCATCCGACATCGCCTTGTGGATCCACTCGCCGGGCGGCTCCGTGCCCTCGATGCTCGCCATCCGCGACCTCATGCGGCTCGTGCCATGCGACGTGTCGACCCTCGCGGTCGGGCTCGCGTGCAGCGCGGGCCAGTTCCTGCTGTCGTCGGGCACGCCCGGCAAGCGGCGGGCCCTGCCGCACGCGCGCATCCTCATGCACCAGGGGTCGGCAGGCATCGGCGGCACCGCGGTCGACGTCGAGCTGCAGGCCGCCGACCTGCGCTACACGCGCGACGTCGTGCTCGGCCTCATCGCGTCCGACACGGGGCAGCCCGTCGAGCGCGTCTTCGAGGACTCCCTGCACGACCGCTGGTACTCGGCCGAGGAGGCGCGCGACTACGGCTTCATCGACGAGGTCGTCGTCGACTTCGCGCGGATCGCACCCCCGCGCCGCACGCGCGGCACGGGCTTCACGGTGGGGAGCGCGGCATGACGAGCTACACGATCCCCAACGTCATCGCCCAGCACCCGCGCGGCGAGCGGATCATGGACGTCTACTCGCAGCTGCTCACCGAGCGCGTCGTCTACCTCGGCACCCCGATCGACGCGGGCGTCGCGAACGTGCTCGTGGCGCAGCTGCTGCACCTCGAGGCCGACAACCCCGACCGCGACATCCAGCTCTACATCAACTGCGAGGGCGGCGACCCGAGCGCGATGCTCGCCGTCTACGACACGATGCGCTACATCCGTCCGCAGGTCGCGACGACGGTCGTCGGGCAGGCGGTCGCCGTGGGCGCGGTGCTGCTCGCAGCGGGCACCGAGGGCAAGCGGGCCGCCCTGCCGCACGCGCGCGTCGTGCTGCACCAGCCGGTCTCGCAGGGGCGGGGAGCGATCCCCGACCTGATCCTGCAGGCGGATGAGGTGGTGCGGGTGCGCTCGGACATCGAGGCGATCCTGTCGCGGCACACCGGCCAGACCGTCGAGCGGCTACGGGCCGACACCGACCACGACCGCGTCTTCACCGCCGCGGCCGCCCGCGACTACGGACTCGTCGACGCCGTCATGACGGATCGGGGCGGAGCGGCGCCGCTCGCGACGGCGGGGCTGCCCAGGTAGCGGAGGTCGTCTCGGGCCGCGAGCGCGCGGAGCGGCTCCGCCTCGCGCGGTCGGCTCAGGCGGCGAGCGCGAGCGAGGCTCGCACGCTCGCCTGGGCCGGCTGCGCAGGTGCGAGCTCGCGCGCCCGCTCGGCGACGCCCATCGTGAGGTCGACGAGGCTCGTGTCGAGGGCGCCCGCGACGGCCGCGATCATCTCGCTCGACGGCTCCTTGAGCCCGCGCTCCATCTCCGACAGGTACTGCGGTGAGACGCCCGCGCGCTTCGCGGTCTCGGTCAGGGTCTGCCCGCGATCCTGGCGGATGCCGCGCAGCTGGTCGCCGAGGAGGTGCCGCCACAGCGGCTCGGGGTCGGTGCTCGCCATGGCCCGACTCTAGGCACGGCCGCTGCGCGGTGTCTCGCCCGTCCGCTCACAGCAGACGGCGCATCCGCCGCCGCGCCCCGTCCGTCACCGCAGCCGCAGCCCCTGCGGGGTGGCGGCGAAGCCGGCGCGCACGAGGGCGTCGCCGAGCGGGGTGCCCACGGCGAAGGCGCCGTCGATGCGCTCGACGCGCAGCCGCCCGCCCGCGGCGCGCACCGTCGTGGCGAGGGATGCCGCGGCGGCCTCGCGGGCGTCCTCGGCATCCGGGTCGAGGAAGTCGAGCACCGTCTTGCCGCCCTTCTCGACGTACAGCCCGAGCGCCCCGTCGACGAGCACGACGAGGGCCCCCGCCTTGCGTCCGGGCCGGTGCCGACCCTTTGCGCCCGCGGTCGGGTCGGCCGCCGCCGCACCACCCGCCCGCTGACCCGCCGCCGCTGCCTTCCCCGCTGGTTGAGTAGCCGCCGCAGGCGCACCCCCCGCTGGTTGAGTAGCCGCCGCAGGCGGCGTATCGAAACCACCCCCGCCGTCGCCCGACCCCGACGGCCACCCCAGCGCCGCCCCGTACGGGTTCGCCGGGTCGGTCGCCCCGAGCGTCACCGCGACGGGCGGCGCCGTGTCGTCGCGGTCACCGTGGAACGCCCGCAGCCGATCCACGGTCGCGGGCGTCGCGAACTGCGCGGCCCCGAGCCCCTCCACGAAGTAGCCGCGGCGCACGCGCCCGGTCTCCTCGAGCGTCGCGAGCACTTTGTACGCGAGCGCGAAGCCGCCCTCGACGCCCTCCGCCTGCACGGCCCCGCGCGTCACGACGCCGTACCGCTCGAGCAGCTGCTCGGCGAGCGCCGTCGCGCGTGCGGTGGGCACGGCATCCGGGGTCGGCAGCAGGCTCCAGCGTCCGGCGACGGTCGGGGGAGCGGATGCCGCGAGCGACGCCGCGACGCGCGCCCGCGCCCGGTGCGCCCGCCCCCGGGGCGTCGCCCGCGCCCGTGTCGTCGTCGCGCCGAGCCGCGCCCGCAGCCCCGCGAAGGTGTCGCCCGTGACGACGCCGGCCCACACGAGGTCCCACAGGGCGCGGGCGACATCCGTGTCGGTGGCGGGCTCGGCATCCGGCATCGCGATCGCCGACGCGAGCTGCCGGAAGAAGTAGCCGCCCCCGCCCGCGAGCGCCTCGAGCAGCCGGTCGCGCAGCGGGTCGGGCTCGAGCGCGAGCGGCTCGGGAAGGGTCAGCGGCGCCGCGTCGGCGAGGTGCAGGCTCACCCAGCCGTCGCCGCCCGGCAGCTCGCCGCGTCCGGCCCACACGACCTCGCCGGATGCCATGAGCTCGTCGAGCATCGCGGGGCTGTAGTCGCGCACGCGGCTCGGCAGCACGAGGCTCTCCCAGCTCGTCGCGGGCAGGGGCAGCCCGGCGAGCTGGTCGATCGCCGACACGAGCCCGTCGATGCCGCGCAGCCCGCCGCGCCCCGGCTCGGATGCGACGTGCTGCCAGTCGGGCAGGAATCGGCCGAGCGCGGCCTGCGGCACGGGCTCGACCTCGGCGCGCAGGGCCGCGAGGGAGCGGGCCCGCAGGCGGCGCAGCACCTCGGGGTCGACCCACTCGGTTCCGGATGCGCCCGGACGGAACTCCCCCTCGACCGCCCGGCGGTCGGCCGCGAGGCGGCGCAGGGTGTCGGTGACGACGGCGACGCCGAGGCCGAGTCGCGTCGCCGCCTCGGTCGCGGTGAACGGCCCGTGGGTGCGCAGGTAGCGGGAGACGAGGTCGCCGACGGGGTCGGAGACGGGCTCGAGGAACGCCGTCGGCACGCCGATCGGCAGCGGCACGCCGAGCGCGTCGCGCAGCCGCGCGGCGTCCTCGACGACGGCCCACCGCTCGACGCCCGCGATGTGCACGCGCAGCACGCGGTTGGCCCGCGCGAGCTCGGTGAGCATCGGCTCGAACGTCCCCGCTGGTTGAGTAGCCGCCGAAGGCGGTCCCCCCGCTGGTTGAGTAGCCGCCGAAGGCGGCGTGTCGAAACCAGCCCCCGAATACCGCTCCGCGATCTCCCCCACGCTCAACGGCCCGAGCACCCGCAGCAGGTCGACGACCCCCTCGGCGTCGCGCGCCCGGCGGTCGGGCTCGAGCCGCTGCAGCTCGCGCTCCGTCTGCGCGATCACCTCGGGGTCGAGCAGCTCGCGCAGCTCCGCGCGCCCGAGCAGCTCCGCGAGCAGCCCGGGGTCGAGCGAGAGCGCCGCGGCCCGCCGCTCCGCGAGCGGGGAGTCGCCCTCGTAGAGGAACGCGGCCACGTACCCGAAGAGCAGGGTGCGCGCGAAGGGCGAGGGCGCATCCGTCTCCACCTCGACGAGACGGATGCGGCGGGTCTCGATGTCGGTCGCGAGCTCGCGCAGCGAGGGCAGGTCGTAGACGTCCTGCAGCACCTCGCGCACCGTCTCGAGGATGATCGGGAAGCTCGGGTACTTGCGCGCCACCTCGAGCAGCTGCGCCGAACGCTGCCGCTGCTGCCAGAGCGGCGAGCGGCGTCCGGGGTTGCGGCGCGGCAGCAGCAGGGCGCGCGCCGCCGACTCGCGGAACCGCGACGCGAAGAGCGCCGATCCGCCGACCTCCTCGGTCACGAGGGTCTCGAGCTCGCCCGGCTCGAAGGCGAAGAGCTCCGCGCCGGGCGGGTCGGCATCCGTCTCGGGCAGCCGCACGACGATGCCGTCGTCGCCCGCCAGGGCCGAGCCGTCGACGCCGAGCCGCTCCCGGATGCGCGCCGCCACCGCGAGCGCCCACGGCGCGTGCACGGGGGTGCCGTAGGGCGAGTGCAGCACGAGCCGCCAGTCGCCGAGCTCGTCGCGGAACCGCTCGACGAGCAGCGTGCGGTCGGTCGGCACGACGCCCGTCGCGGCCTTCTGCTCGGAGACGAAGGCGGTGAGGTTGCGGGCGGCGCGCTCGTCGAGCCCGTCGGCCTCGAGCCGCTCCTGGTCGACGGTGCCGGATGCCAGCTCGCCCGCGAACGCGCCGATCGCGCGCCCCAGCTCGGCGGGCCTGCCGAGCCCGTCGCCCTTCCAGAACGGCACGCGCCCCGGCTGCCCGAACGCGGGGGAGACGAGCACGCGGTCGGACGTGATCTCCTCGATGCGCCAGCTCGTGGCCCCGAGCGCGAACACATCGCCCACGCGCGACTCGTAGACCATCTCCTCGTCGAGCTCGCCCACGCGGCGCGCGCCCTCCTCCGCGCCGACGATGAACACGCCGAACATGCCGCGGTCGGGGATCGTGCCGCCGCTCGTCACCGCGAGACGCTGCGCGCCGGGGCGCCCCGAGATCGTGCCGGCCACGCGGTCCCACACGACGCGCGGCCGCAGCTCGGCGAACTCGTCGGAGGGGTACCGCCCCGCGAGCAGGTCGAGCGTCGCCTCGTACGCGGATCGGGGGAGCGTCGCGAACGGCGCCGAGCGGCGCACGGTGTCGAACCACTCCTCGACGTCGAGGCTGTCGAGCGCGACCGCCGCGACGGTCTGCTGGGCGAGGATGTCGAGCGGGTTCTGCGGTATCGAGATCGCCTCGATGAGCCCCTCGCGCATCCGCTCCGTCGCGATCGCGGTGTGCAGCAGGTCCGCGCGATGCTTGGGGAACATCACGCCTTTCGAGATCTCGCCCACCTGGTGGCCGGCGCGGCCGACGCGCTGGAGCCCGGATGCGACGCTCGGCGGCGACTCCACCTGGATCACGAGGTCGACGGCGCCCATGTCGATGCCGAGCTCGAGCGAGCTCGTCGCGACGACGCAGCGCAGGCGGCCCGACTTGAGGTCGTCCTCGATCTGGGCGCGCTGCTCCTTCGATACCGAGCCGTGGTGGGCGCGCGCGAGCACGGGCTCGGCGCCCGCCGTCTGGCCGGATGCGCCCATGAGCTGCGCGGGCGGCTTGCGTGGCGCTGGTTTCGACACGCGATCCTGCGGATCGCTACTCAACCAGCTGCTGCCCGCTGGCGCGCTACCCGCCTGCGCGCTACCCGCCTGCGCGCTACCCGCTGGTTGAGTAGCCGCCGAAGGCGGCGTGTCGAACCCAGCCCCGGGTTCACCCGCGCCCGCCTCCGCCCCCTCCGCCAGCAGCTCCTCGTAGATCTCGTTCATCGACGCCGTGATGCGCTCCGCGAGCCGCCGCGAGTTCGCGAACACGATCGTCGACCGGTGCCGCAGCACCTCCTCGACGATCGCCCGGTCGACGTGCGGCCAGATCGAGCCGCCGGAGGCGAGGGCCTTCTCGCCGTCATCGAGCGCCGCATCCGTGGCCCGCGCGCCGAGCTCGGTCATGTCCTCGACGGGCACGACGACCCGGAGCTCGAACGTCTTCTGGATGGGCGGCGACACGATCTCGACGCGCTCGCGGCCGCCGAGGAACCGGGCGACCTCCTCGAGCGGACGCACGGTCGCCGACAGCCCGATGCGCTGCGCGGGCTTCGGCAGCATCGCGTCGAGCCGCTCGAGCGACACAGCGAGGTGCGCACCGCGCTTGGTGGCGGCGACGGCGTGGATCTCGTCGACGATGACCGTCTCGACACCTGCGAGGGTCGAGCGCGCCTGGCTCGTGAGCATGAGGTAGAGCGACTCGGGCGTCGTGATGAGGATGTCGGGGGGCTCCCGCACGAGCAGCCGTCGGTCGGCGGATGTCGTGTCGCCCGAGCGCACGCCCACGCGGATGTCGGGGGGCGCCATGCCGAGCCGCTTCGCCGTCTGCGTGATGCCGACGAGCGGCGAGCGGAGGTTGCGTTCGACGTCGACGCCGAGGGCCTTGAGCGGGGAGATGTAGAGCACGCGCGTGCGCGTGGCGGGGTCGGCGGGCGGCGAGGTCAGCAGCCGGTCGAGCGACCACAGGAACGCCGAGAGCGTCTTGCCGGACCCCGTGGGCGCCACGACGAGCGCGTGCCGCCCCGAGGAGATCGCCTCCCATGCCCCCGCCTGGGCCGCGGTCGGCTCCGGGAACGCGCCCGCGAACCACTCCCTCGTCGCGGGGGAGAAGCGCTCGAGCGCAGGGTCCATCTCCCCATCTTCGCGCCCACCCCCGACTCCCGCCGGGGGGCTTGCGCGGCCGCCGCCGTCACCCGTGCCGTTCGTGGCGCGGCTGGAGCCCCGCCCCGGCGGCGGGAGAAACGCCTCCCGCCGCGTGGTCACTTCTCCCGCCGAGCGACCGCACCCCACCCGTGCACCCGGTCCGGATGCGGCTTCCCTGGGCTCCACCCCACGGGAGGCCAACACGACACCCGCCGGTAGCGACTCGCCCCCGTTCGAACCCGCAGATCGGGGCGCAGCTGGAGCCGCGCCCCGACGGCGGGGGAAACAACTCCCGCCGCGGGGTCGTAGCTCCAGCCGCGCCCAGGCCTACCATGGCGGCATGTCGCACGCGGATGTCGCGCCCGCCGCCGAGGGGTGGCGCCCCGACCCGGCGCATGCGACTCTCGAGCGCTGGTGGGACGGCGTTGCCTGGACCGAGTTCACCCGCCCCGCACCGCCGCCGCCGAACCCGCTCGCCCGCCGCATCCCCGTCCGCGACTACGTGCATCGCAAGCCCGACCCCGACACGCGCGCCGTCGCCTGGATCGCGTGGTCGCCGGGCTGGATCACCTTCGGCCTCCTGCCGCTCTCGCTCCTGACGATGGCGAGCGCACTCGCATCCCTGCTCGTGCCCGTCGTCGCGGGGCTCGCCGCGCTCGCGCTCCTCCTCCTCGCGCGCCGAGACGCCCGCCAACTCTACGATCGAGGTTTCGCACGCCGCCCCTCCGTCGCCTGGATGCTGCTCACGCCCGTCGCGTACCTCTTCGCGCGTCGCCGCGCGCTCGGCGAGGGTCGGGCCCATATCGTGCTCATCGCGGTGCAGCTCGGGCTCATCGGCGTCGGCTTCTTCATCTACGAGTCGATCACGCTCGGCCTGGTCGCCTTGAGCGAGCGCATCGCCGAGACACCGGCCTCCTGACGGGAGGCGGGCGGCGTCGCCCTCACCTCCGGCGCGCCAGCGGGCGGCGAACTCGACGCGCGGCGGGAACAACGACCCCCGCCGCATGCACCCTTCACCGCCCGGACGCGCGGCTTCTCCCGCCGCAGGCGGCGCGGCGCCGCCGCAGCAGGCCACGTCATCCTTCCGAGGTACGCGCCCCGCAGGAGATACCTCCCCCGGGGGCCGAGCGCGCACGCCCCCGATTCCTACCTTCGGAACGTATCCCGACGAAGGAGGACACATGATCGAGGCGAAGGGCCTCACCAAGAGGTACGGCGACAAGGTCGCCGTCGACGACGTCACCTTCACGGTGCGTCCGGGCGCTGTCACGGGCTTCCTCGGTCCGAACGGCGCCGGCAAGTCCACCACGATGCGCATGATCGTCGGCCTCACCCGCCCCACCGAGGGCAGCGTGACGGTGCAGGGTCAGCGCTACGCCGAGCTCCGCTCTCCGCTCACCACCGTGGGCGCGCTGCTCGACGCCAAGGCCGTGCACACCGGCCGCACCGCCTACCACCACCTGCTCGCCCTCGGGGCGACCCACGGCATCCCGAAGTCCCGGGTGCAGGAGGTCATCGAGCTCACGGGCCTGGATGCCGTGGCGAACAAGCGCGTCAAGGGCTTCTCGCTCGGAATGGGCCAGCGCCTCGGCATCGCGGCCGCCCTCCTCGGCGACCCGCAGGTGCTCATCTTCGACGAGCCCGTCAACGGTCTCGACCCCGAGGGCGTGCGCTGGGTGCGCAACTTCGCCCGCTACCTCGCGAGCGAGGGCCGCACGGTGTTCCTCTCGAGCCACCTCATGAGCGAGGTGGCGCTCACCGCCGATCACGTCATCGTCATCGGCAAGGGCCGCATCCTCGCGGATGCGCCGGTCGCCGATTTCGTCGCGGGCGCCGGGCGCCAGGCGGTGCGGGTGCGCACGGATCGGGCTGCCGAGCTCGCCGAGCTGCTCGCGCGCAGCGGGGCGACGGTCGCATCCGAGCAGGCGGGCGTGCTGGAGATCTCGGGTCTCGAGACGGCCGACATCGCCGGTGCGGCGGTCGCGGCGGGTATCGTCCTGCTCGAGCTCACCCCGATCACCACCTCGCTGGAGGACGCGTACATGGCACTCACCGACGATGCGGTCGAATACCGCACGCACGAGGTGCCCGCGGGGGTGACCCGATGAGCGCCACGATCGCGACGCGGGCCGAGTCGGGCCTGCGTCCCACCTTCCCGCGGCTCGTGCGCTCGGAGTGGATCAAGCTCCGCAGCCTCCGCTCGAGCGTCTGGACGGCCGTGCTCACGGTCGGCATCATGGGCGCATTCGCGGGCCTGTTCGCGTGGGCGCTCACGTCGTTCCCCGACGAGGCTCCGACGAGCGCGGGCGTGCTCGTGGTCGGCTACCCGATCGCGCAGCTCGCGATCGCGGTGCTCGGCGTGCTCGTCGTCACCGGCGAGTACGCGACGGGCGCTGTGCGCTCGACGCTCGCGGCCGAGCCGCGCCGCCTGCGCGTCGTGGCGAGCAAGGGCCTCGTGCTCGCGGCCGTGTCGTTCGTCGTGGCGACGGTCTCGGTGGGCCTGTCGGCTCTCATCGCGATCCCCGTGCTGCAGGCGGGCGGGGCCGAGGTGCTGTTCGGGGCGGACGACATCCGCGCCCTCGTCGGCACGGTGCTCTACCTGACGGTGTCGTCGCTCTTCGCGTTCGGCATCGGCCTGCTCGTGAAGAACTCCGCGGCGGCCATCACGGCGGTCGTGGGCGTGCTCTTCATCCTGCCGATCATCGTGCAGATCATCGCGGTGACGACGCGCATCGAGTGGATCATGGACGCCTACTCCTACCTGCCGGCCCCCGCAGGCTCGGCGGTGGCGGGCAGCGGCACGGTGAGCATGTCGGATCTCGACCCGTGGCTCGGGTTCGCGATCTTCTGCGGCTACACGGTGGTCGCGCTCGTCGCGGGGGCCGTCGCCTTCTCGAGGCGGGACGACTGATCGACGAGTCCACGCGCCCGGCGGCGCCGCGTCCGAACCCGGATGCGGCGCCGCCGTCGCGCGTGCTCGAGCGGCTGCGCAGGTGGGTTCGTCCGCTGCCGCCGCCGACCGCCGACGGCCCGTTCACCGAGCTCGACGCGCGGCGACTGGGCGCCGTCCGCCGCTACTTCGTGCGGCATCCGGTGGCCATGGACGTGCTCGTCGCGCTCTGGTACTCGTTCTTCGCCGTCGGCTCGTCGCTGCTCGTGATCGTGGGGGCGACGGATGCGACGGCCGGCCCCCAGCCGTACGTCGGCGGGGTGCAGCTCGTCGTGGCCGTGCTGGGCGGCCTCATCCTCATGCGTCGCCGCCATGAGCCGATCCTCACGGTCGGGGCGCTCGTGGTGCTCGGCATCGTGTGTCTCGTGCTCGTGAACGAGTCCGCGGGGATCGAGTTCGCGCTCGGCCTCGCGATGTACGCGGTCGCGGTCGCGCGGCCGCCCGCCGTCACGTGGATCGTCGAGCTCGTGATGGTCGTCGTCATGGGCGTGGCGACCTCCATGTGGACGCGGGCGGTGTCGGGCGAGCCGATCCGGCCGTCCGACCAGGTGGTCACGATCGTCATCGCGACGATCGCCGCGCTCATCCTGTTCAGCGTCGTCGCGATCGCGATCGGCGTCGGGGTGCGTGGCCGACGCCAGCACATCGCGTCGCTCATCCAGCGCGCGAACGCGCTCGCGCGCGACCGCGAGCAGCAGTCCGCGCTCGCGGTGGCCGAGGAGCGCACGCGCATCGCCCGCGAGCTGCACGACGTCGTCGCGCACTCGCTCACCGTCATGGTCGCGCTCGCCGACGGCGCCCGCGCCGCCGCCCCGAAGGATCCGGAGGGCGCCCAGCGCGCCCTCGACGCGCTCACCGAGACGGGCCGTTCGGCGCTCGCCGACATGCGACGCGTGCTCGGCGTGCTGCGCGACCCCACCGACGACGCACCTCTCGAGCCGGAGCCCGACGTCGGCCTCGACGAGCTCATCGAGCGCTTCCGCGCCGCGGGGCTTCCCGTGCGGCTCGTGCGCTCCGGTGCGATCGACGAGCTGCCCGTCGCCGTGCGCCGCTCGGTGTGGCGCATCGTGCAGGAGTCGCTCACGAATGTGCTGCGGCATGCGCCGGGGTCGCCGCTCGTGCTCGTCGAGCTCACGCGCGTCGCGGATGCGGCGGATGCGTCGGATGCGGCGCGGGCGGCGGGCGGGGCCGGCGGCCGCGTCGAGCTCGTCGTCACGAACGAGTCAGGTCCGGCCGCGCCGGGCCGCGTCGAGTCCGCGGGAACCGGCCGCGGCATCCTGGGCATGCGCGAGAGGGCGGCGTCGCTCGGCGGTAGCGTCGAGGCGGGCGCGCACGAGCGCGGCTGGCAGGTGCGGGCCGTGCTGCCGATCGGACCCGCGGATGCGAAGGGCGGCATATGAGCGACGACACGATCCGGGTGCTGCTCGTCGACGACCAGTCGATGCTGCGCATGGGTTTCCGCATGGTGCTCTCGGCCGAGGACGGCATCGAGGTCGTCGGCGAGGCCGGCGACGGCGCCGCCGGGGTGTCGATGACGAAGGCCCTGCAGCCCGACGTCGTGCTCATGGACGTGCGCATGCCGGGCGTCGACGGCATCGAGGCGACCCGCCGCATCCTCGCCGAGGCGCCGGGGGCGCGCGTCATCATCCTCACGACGTTCGACCTCGACGAGTACGCGTTCGCCGCGCTGCGTGCGGGTGCGAGCGGGTTCCTGCTCAAGGACGCCCGTCCCGCCGAGCTCGTGGCCGCCATCCGCTCGGTCGCGGCGGGCGACGCCGCCGTCGCGCCGCGCGTCACGCGCCGCATGCTCGAGCTGTTCGCCGAGCGGCTCCCGGATGCCGAGCAGGCCCCGCAGGACGACTCGCGACTCGCGGCCCTCACCCCCCGCGAGCACGAGATCTTCGCCGCCCTCGGCGAGGGGCTCAGCAACGCCGAGATCGCGGAGCGCTTCGTGCTCTCGGAGGCGACGGTGAAGACGCACGTCGCGCGTGTGCTCGGGAAGCTCGGGTTGCGCGACCGCGTGCAGGCCGTCGTGCTCGCGTACGAGACGGGTGTCGCGGGCCGCTGAGGTCGGCCCCCGCCCGCCATAGTTCCCGTTCCGCGTGTTCGCACCCGTTCGTTCGGGAACTATCGCGCGGAACGGGAACTATGGCAGTCAGAGCCGCGCGCGCAGGAACTCGGAGACGTCGCGCAGCATGTCGTCCGAGACGGAGTGCCCGAGCCCGGGGTAGACGGCGCTCGTGAGCGCCGTGTGCGCCGCGAGCCACGTCTCCGAGCGGTGCACGAGCTCGGGCGAGAAGAACGGGTCGACCGAGCCGCGGCCCCAGTAGGCCGGCGGGCGCGCGGCGACGAGCGAGACGTCGGAGGCGTGCGAGCCGCCCACGACGAACCCCGACATGTTGACCGCGAACGACACGATGCCGCGCCCCTGGCGCAGCAGGTGCGTCGACATCGCGCCGCCCTGCGAGAACCCGAGCGCGCCGACCGTGGTCGGCTGCCACGGAAGGTGCCGCGCCCAGGCGAGCACGGCATCCGCCATCGCGTCCGCCGTGGCGAGGCGCGGGCTGCCGGGCTGCTCGACCGTGTCGTCGAACCACGCATAGCCCGTGCCGTAGCTGTGCGGACCGCGCAGCGAGGCGTACACGAAGCCCGCGGGCAGCAGCGGGAACAGGCCCGCGAGGTCGCGTTCGTCGGCTCCGCGCCCGTGCATCACGATGACGAGCGGATGCTGGTGCCGGGCCCCCGGCTCCACGCTCCAGACGACGAGGTCGGGGTCGATCGACAGGTCGGTCACCCCTCCATGGTGCCCCTTCCCCCTCCGCGGGTCGAGTGCCCGCGGGGCGGCCCCTCCGCGGGTCGAGTGCCCGCGGGGCGGCCCCCTACGCTGGTCGAGTGCCCGCGAAGCGGGTGTATCGAGACCCGCCCCGGCGAGTGCGCCACAATGAACCCATGAGCACCGTGGGCGCCGGCATCCCCGAACCTCCGCGCGAGGAGCCGAACTCGGCGTGGCTGTCGGAGTCCGAGCTCGACTGGGTGCGCGGGCGCATCCCGCTGCTCTACGTCGAGGCCGTGCCGGTGCGCGTCGACGGCCTCGGGGTCGTGACGCAGGTGGGCGTGCTGCTGCGCGCCAACAACCAGGGCGAGATCACGCGCACACTCGTGTCGGGTCGCGTCATGTACGGCGAGACGATCCGCGATGCGCTCTTTCGCCACCTCGAGAAGGACCTCGGGCCGATGGCCTTCCCGCAGCTGCCGGCGAGCCCCGTGCCGTTCCAGGTGGCGGAGTACTTCCCGATCCCGGGCCTCTCGGCGTACGTCGACGAGCGGCAGCACGCCGTTTCGCTCGCGTTCGTGGTGCCCGTGACGGGCAGCTTCGAGCCGCGTCAGGACGCGCTCGAGCTCACGTGGGTGACGCCCGCCGAGGCGTCGTCATCCGCGTTCCACGCCGAGATGGAGGGCGGCCGCGGCACGCTGCTGCGCGCCGCGCTCGCCTCCGTCGGCGTGCTGGGCTGATCACCGCTGATTGGGTCGATCACCGCTGGTTGGGCTGATCACCGCTGGTCGAGCTGATCACCGCTGGTTGAGTAGCCGCGAAGCGGCGTGTCGAAACCAGCCCGACGGTCACGCCCCCGCGGGACGCCCCGCCCGGCGCCCGCCGCGGCGCGGGTTTCCCTGCGGCGCGGCGCTCGACGAGCTGTACACGGGCGCGCTGCCCGAACGCGTCACCCCCGAGCGTCCGCCGCCCCGCGACGCCTGCTGCCCGCGCGACTGCGTCTGACCCTGCGCCGACGACTTCGTCGCCGGACGGCCGGAGCGGTCGCGGCGCGGGCGATCCGTGCGCGGCTGCTGCGACGCATCCCGAGCCTCGCGCGCGGCACGCTTGCGCTGCGCGTTGGCGCCCTGGCTGCGTCCGCCGCCGCCCTGCTGCTGGTGCGCGGTCTTCGGCGCCGGGGCCACGTACTCGGCGACCTCGCCGACGAGCGCCGTGACGGGCGCGGCATCCGCCGTCACACGCTGCACGGTCGCGCTGATGCCGGCCTTGCGCATGAGCTGCGCCACGTCCTTCTCCTGCGCGGGCGTCACGAGGGTGACGACGTCGCCCTCGCTGCCGGCGCGCGCCGTGCGACCCGAGCGGTGCAGGTACGCCTTGTGCTCCGCGGGCGGGTCGACGTGCACGACGAGCTCGACGCCGTCGACGTGCACGCCGCGCGCCGCGACGTCGGTCGCGACGAGCACGCGCGCGTCGCCCGAGGCGAACGCGGCGAGGTTGCGGTCGCGCTGCGGCTGCGACAGGTTGCCGTGCAGGTCGACCGCGGGGATTCCGGATGCCGTGAGCTGCTGCGCGAGCCGCTTCGCGTGGTGCTTGGTGCGCATGAACAGGATGCGGCGGCCGCGTCCCGAGGCGAGCGTGCGCACGAGATCCTTCTTTGCATCCGCGTCGGCCGCGCCGAACACGTGGTGGGTCATCTTGACGGGCGGCTGGTCGATCTCGTCGACCGAGTGCATGACCGGGTTCGCGAGGAAGCGGTTCACGAGCTTGTCGACGCCGTTGTCGAGCGTCGCCGAGAACAGCAGACGCTGACCGCCGGCGGGGGTCGCCGCGAGGATGCGCGTGACGCCGGGCAGGAAGCCAAGGTCGGCCATGTGGTCGGCCTCGTCGATGACGGTGATCTCGATCGCGTCGAGGCGGATGAGCTTCTGGCCCATGAGGTCCTCGAGGCGGCCGGGGCACGCGACGACGATGTCGACGCCGTCGCGCAGCGCCTGCACCTGACGGTTCTGCGAGACGCCGCCGAAGATCGTGGTGACGCGCAGGCCGTACGCGTCGGCGAGCGGCTGGATGGTGGCCGTGATCTGGGTGGCGAGCTCGCGCGTCGGGGCGAGCACGAGGCCGAGGGGCAGGCCACTGCGGCGGTTGCCGCCCGCGAGCTTCGTGCCGAGGCGCGCCACGAGCGGCAGCGCGAAGGCGATCGTCTTGCCGGAGCCCGTGCGGCCGCGGCCGAGCACGTCGCGTCCGGCGAGGGTGTCGGGCAGGGTGTCGGCCTGGATGGGGAAGGCCTCGGTCTTGCCGTCGGCCGCGAGGGCGGCGACGAGCGGGGCGGGCACGCCGAGCGTGCGGAAGTCGGTGGTCATGGTGGGACTTTCGGGTGGTGTGCGCGCGTGGTCGCACTGCGGGCGAGCGTGCCGGACGGCACGTCGGGTTCGCCGGGAAGAGATGTCAGTCGGCCTGGCTTCCGCGGATGCGGTGCGGGCGACGAGGGATGCGTTCACGACGCGGGCGCGGTGGACGCGCCTCGGCAACCATACAGGGGTTTCGATCTGTGACGCGGTGTTCCGGGCGGATGCCCAGCCGTCGATACCCTCGGTGGCATGAGTACGCCGCGCGCCCAGAGCAACTACCAGGTCCGCTTCGAGTGGGGCGCCGTGGGCGCCCACGCGGTGGCCGAGGGGGCGCACGCGATCGTGTGGGTCGACGAGCTGGGCGCCGAGACGGCGCCGTCGCTCGACGTCGAGGTCGTCTCGGGTGGGCTGCGCAACGCGGATGCCGTGGCACGCTGGTCGCTCGAGCGCCAGGCCCAGCTCGGCGGCCGCTTCGTCGTGTCGGTCGTCGCGGCGGGCGTGCTGCAGGACGACGGCTCGCTGCGCTTCGCCGTCGAGGACCTGCTCGGCGCGGGCGCCGTCATCGACGCGATCGGCGAGCTCGGTATCGACCACCAGTCTCCGGAGGCCGCGGCAGCGGCATCCGCGTTCTCGGGGCTCCGCAACGCGACGCGCCACCTCGTGTCGGCGTCGGTGTCGGCGCGTGAGCTCGGGGGCGTGCAGCTCGACCTGTCGCCCATCGACGAGGTGCGGCGGCTACTCGACCAGCGGCGAGGCGCACCCCCGGCGTAGCCTCGTCGCATGTTCCAGGCGAAGCTCGGCGATCAGGTGATCGCGCAGGCCGACGAGGCCGATGTCATCCACATCGAGGGGAACGTCTACTTCCCCCCGTCGGCGGTCGCGGAGGGGGTGCTGCGCGACAGCCCGACGCCGTACACGTGCCCGTGGAAGGGCGAGTGCCAGTACTTCAGCGTGCGTGACGGCGAGAACTGGCTCACCGACCGCGCGTGGGCGTACCCGCAGCCGTACCCGAGCGCGATCGACAAGGTGGGTCGCGACTTCAGCGGCTACGTCGCGTTCTGGAAGGACGTGCGGGTCTCCGAGGCCTGACCGGGGCCTGACCGCGGCCTGACCGGCTCGACCCGGGTCACCGCCGCGTCAGACGGTGGCCGCCTGCCGCGCGCGGGCGCGGTGCGCGCGCACCTTGGCGCGGTTGCCGCAGCGTTGCATCGAGCACCAGCGTCGGCTGTTGGTGCGCGACTCGTCGCGGTACACGATGCGGCAGTCGTCGGCGGCGCAGCGACGGATGCGTCCCCCAGGCGCGGCGAGAGCGGCGATGGCGTCGCGCGCGAGCGCCGAGAGAGCCTGCGCCGGACGGATGCGGCCCGTGCCCGCCTGACGTCGGCCGCCCGCGAGCGCGGGTGGGATGTCGGGGGTCGCCGCGAAGAGGTTGAGCGTGTCGACGTCGTCGGCGTCGTACTCGCCGCTGTCGGCGGCCGCCGTGTAGAGTCGCGCGAGGGCCCCGCGGAGGATGAGCGCGTCGGCGAGGTCGCGCTCGCTCACGTCGTCGGGGCGCAGCGTCGGCACGCGTTCGGCGAGCCAGGCGCCGAGGTCGCCGGGTGCGTGGAGGCGCTCGCCGAGTTCTGCGCCGCCGCCGACCGGTCCTGTCGAGGCGAAGTCGAGGCTTTCGGCGCCGGCGTCGAAGTGCCACGCGTCGCCGTCAGGGGTCGGGATCCACTGGCCGGTGCTCACGTCACCAGCATCGCAGGTCAGCGGGAGCGCATCGTGCGCCGCAGGTGGGCCCCGCGCAGCTGCCACACCCCCCACAGTACGAGCCACACGGCGGGCGTCAGGAGGCCCGCCGACACGTCGAGCCGGTCGCGGTAGAGCGTCGCGCCGTTGGGCAGCGGGGTCGCCGCCATGCGGTGCCGCCACGAGGTGACGACGGCGAGCGGCCCCGAGAGCGGCCCTCCCGCGTCTTCGAGGATGCGCGTCTCGCCTCGCCGCCGCATGCGGATGGCGACGAGCTGTCGGCCGAACGGCACGAGCCCGAAGAGGCGCATGCCGATGACGATCTCGTGCCCCGCGCGCCAGCGATCGGGCAGCGGCCCCTCCGGGTGCACCTGCAGGAGGGGCGCGTACGCGCGAGTGAGCTCGGCGGGCGAGACGAGCACGGCCCACGCGGCGTCGGCCGGGCACTCGACGCGGAACGACAGCTGCACCCTCATCGCTTCGCCCATTCGATGCGGTATGCCGGGTCGAAGCGCCGAGAGCACACTCCGCACGAGTTGGGCCGGGTGGGCCGCCGGTAGCGGTAGGCGACGTGCCCGTTGGGGCACGTGCCGACCCAGGGTGCGAGTTCCGTCGGCACGGGGCCGTCGTGCGTTCGGCCGCCTTCGTAGCCGAGCTCCGCCGCGACCGCCCGCCACTTCGCCCCGTGGCCCGCCTTCTGCCCCGCGATCGCGTGGGCGACTTCGTGCAGCAGCACCTGGTGGATGGCGTCGTCGTCGGAGAGGGTCGCGATGTGCCGCGACACCGAGATGCGCTTGCGCGTGTAGTTGCACAGCCCAGCACGGGTGCGGGCGTTGTCGAACGCGAAGGTCCAGCTCGGGTCGAGGTGCAGCCGGATGAGCGCGTCGGCCCAGGTGCGCACGCGCGCGAGGTCCGCCATCCGCTCAGCCCTCCTGCAGCTCGACGAGGCGCACCGAGAGGATGCGGTCGTCACCCGGGCGGGGCGTGCCGCGCCCGTCGGTGTTGTTGGTCACGAACCACAGGGTGCCGTCGGCCGCGGGCAGCACCTCGCGGACGCGGCCGAACTCGCCCTCGAACCACGCGACCGCGTCCAGGCGGCCGTCGGCCATCGGGTAGAGCGCCCACACGCGCTCGCCGCCGAGCCCTGCGAGGAAGAAGGTGCCGTCGATGTAGGCGAGGGCGCTCGGGCTCGCGTCGTCGGTGGCCCACTGCGCGACGGGGTCGATGTAACCCTCGGCGCCCGCGGCTCCTTCCACCTCGGGCCAGCCGTAGTTGCCGCCCGGCACGATGCGGTTCACCTCGTCCCACGTGTCCTGCCCGAACTCGGCGGCGTAGAGCTGCCCGGCGGCATCCCACGCGAGCCCCTGCGGGTTGCGATGCCCCATCGAGTACACGAGCGACCCGCGCAGGGGGTTGTCACCCGGCGCCTCGCCCGTGGGCGTCATCCGCAGGATCTTGCCGTTGAGGCTCTGCGGGTCTTGCGCGCTCTCCCGCGACGTGGCGTCGCCGACCGTCGCGTAGAGCATGCCGTCGGGACCGAACGCGATGCGCCCGCCGTTGTGGGTGCGCGCCTTCGCGAGGCCCGTGAGCACCTCCTCGGGCTCGCCGAGTGAGAGGCCCTCGCCGAGCGGCATGCGCACGATGCGGTTGTCGGATGCCGCGGTGAAGTAGGCGTAGAGCCACCTGCCGGTCGAGTCCTCGAGCAGGGCGAGCCCCATGAGCCCGCCCTCGCCGCCCGGCACGACGCCCGGCACCGTGCCGAGGGCAGTGAGCGTGCCGTCCGAGCCGAGATGCTGGATGACCCCCGTGTCGCGCTCGCTCACGAGCGCCTCGCCCGGCACCTCCGACTCCGGCAGCAGAACGACCGACCACGGGCTCGTGAGCCCCGTCGCGACCTCGACCGGATCGCCCGCGGGTTGCACGGGCCCACGGCCCGAGGGCGCGTTCGGAGCGGGCGTCGACGCGGGCGAGCCCGCCGGAGGCGAAGGGGGCGTCGTGCACCCCGCGAGCAGCGCAGCGACGAGGATCGCGACGGGAGCCAGGATGCGGGGGGACATGCCCTTATTCCAGCACCGGGCGCCGACGCGCGCTGTCCGCCTCAGCCCTTCGGGGGAATCTGGAAGATACCCCGACCCGGGGGAGGAGAGGCCACGGCAGTCGCATCCGTCACGACGGGCGCGCCCGCGATCCAGTCGCGCAGAGCCTTGCCGTGCACGAGCTGGGCCGGATGCGGTCCCCCCGCGAGCAGGCGCGGCATCCAGTCGAGCGGCAGCTCGGCAGGCGACGCGGCGAGCACGAAGTTGCCGAAGCGGCGCCCGCGGATCACCTGCGCCTCGCCCAGCACGGCGACATCCGCGAACACCATGCCGAGCGTCGCCGCCTGCCCGCGCGCGAACGCCGCACCCTGCCCGTCGGCGATGTTGGCGAGCAGCACGCCGCCCGGCGCGAGGAACGCCGCGCACTCCGTGTAGAACTCGACGCTCGTGACGTGCGCGGGCGTGCGGGCGCCCGAGAAGACGTCGACCACGAGGAGGTCGACCTGGCCGCGCAGCCCGCCCGGCAGCCGTCCGAGCACCTCGCGCGCGTCGCCGTAGCGCACGCGGATGGAGGCGCCGCTAGGGAGCGGCAGGTGCTCGCGCACGAGCTCGACGAGCGCGGGCTCGAGCTCGATCACCTGCTGGCGCGACCCGGGCCGCGTCGTCGCGATGTACCGCGGGAGGGTGAGCGCGCCCGCGCCCAGATGCAGGGCCGTGAGGGGCTCGCCCGGTTCGCCGAGCTCGTCGATCACGTGTCCCATGCGCGCGATGTATTCGTAGAAGAGGTGCGTGGGGTCGGCGAGGTCGACGTGCGACTGGGGTGTGCCGTCGACGACGAGCTCGAAGCCCCTCGTGAGCCGATCGGGGCGCACCTCGGCGCGCATCCCGTTCGACAATCGTGCGCTCGGCAGCTCCTCCACAGCTCAATCCTCTCCCACCCACCCGCCTCGCCGACCACGAGTCCACAGATCCTCACGTGCGCCCGATGACCGATGCGGGGGTCAACCCCACCGGATGCGGGGGTCACCCGCATCCCGCCCGTCGCCGCCGCGCGCCAGGCTGGAAGCACATCGGAAGGAGAACCCCATGACCACCACCCACCGCCGCGCGCTCGCCGCGGTCGCCGCGCTCGCCGTGGCCGGCGTCGCGCTCGCCGGATGCGCCACGCTCCCCGCGTCGGGACCGCGCGTCACCGAGGAGCACGCCGTGTCGGACGAGGTGCACGCCCTGCGTCTCGAGCACGCGGGCGACGTCGTCGTCGAGCTCGGCGACGAGCCCGGGCTCACCGTGCGCGCACCGCAGGCCACGATGGACCGGCTCACGGCCGACGAGGAGGGCGGCACGCTCGTGCTCGGCATCCGCGGCTCGAGCATGTGGGCCGGCCGCGTCACCTACACGCTCACCGTGCGCTCGTTCGACGGGCTCGAGATCGAGGGGTCGGGCGATGTGAAGGCGGACTTCTCGAGCGCCGAGGACGTGTCGATCGAGGTCGACGGCTCCGGCGACGTGAAGGCCGACGGTATCGACGCCCGGAGCGTCACCGTCTCCATCGAGGGCTCGGGCGACGTGCGGCTGAGCGGCCGCGCCGACCGCGGCGAGTACTCGATCGAGGGCTCGGGCGACATCCGCGGCGCCGACCTCGAGCTGCGCGAGGGCGAGGCGTCCATCTCGGGCGCGGGCGACATCCGCATCCACGCGACCGACACGGTCGACGCCCGCATCGACGGCTCGGGCGACATCGTCGTGACGGGGCCGGCTCGCGTGACGCGCGACGTGCAGGGCTCCGGCGACGTCACGGAAGGCTGACGCGCACATTCGGCGCCTGCATCGGCGGGCTGCACCGGGCGGCCTGCACCGGGCGGCGAAGACGGCATGCGGCGGGGGTCACGACTCCCGCCGCACGCGTGTTCCGCCGCCCCGTCGCGCAGCTTCTCCCGCCGAACGTGCCGGTGCTCCCGCCGAACGTGCCGGTGCTCCCGCCGAACGTGCAGGTGCTCCCGCCGAACGGGAACAGCGGATGCGGCACTCCCGCAGCAGAGCAGGGGCGGGTTTATAGACCCGTCCGAAAAGAAAGTCAAGGAATATGTGGACACGGCGCGTCGTTCCGACCTATAGTTGTTCTTTGCGCTCCCCCTCTCACCCTGCCCTCATATTGCGGTCGGCCGGTGTGTGCCCGGAGACGGATCCCGAAAATGGCGGCGGGATGTCCACGACCGGCTCGAGCGCCTCCTCACTGACCGACACCAATTGAGACCGACGGGTCTCACGGAGGTTGTTTTCCTTTGGCTGCTGCGCGCTCCGCATCCAGTAAGAACCCCAAGAACGGTCGCGGCGCATCGCGACTCTCGTTCGCCAAGATCACGGACACGCTGACCGTCCCGGATCTCCTCGCCCTCCAGACCGAGAGCTTCGACTGGCTCGTCGGCAACGAGGCGTGGAAGGCCCGCATCGCCGGCGACCCCAACGCCCCCCAGACCACGGGCCTCGACGAGATCTTCGAGGAGATCTCGCCCATCGAGGACCTCGGCGAGACGATGCAGCTGTCGTTCTCGAACCCCGAGCTCGAGGAGCCGAAGTACTCCATCGAGGAGTGCAAGGAGCGCGGCAAGACCTTCGCGGCGCCGCTCTACGTCAACGCCGAGTTCATGAACCACATGACCGGTGAGATCAAGACCCAGACGGTCTTCATGGGCGACTTCCCGCTCATGACCGAGAAGGGCACCTTCATCATCAACGGCACCGAGCGTGTCGTCGTGTCGCAGCTCGTCCGCAGCCCGGGCGTCTACTTCGAGCGCACGCCCGAGAAGACCTCCGACAAGGACGTGTTCTCGGCCCGCGTCATCCCGAGCCGCGGTGCGTGGCTCGAGTTCGAGATCGACAAGCGCGACCAGGTGGGCGTGCGCATCGACCGCAAGCGCAAGCAGTCGGTCACCGTGTTCCTCAAGGCCCTCGGCATGACGAGCGAGGAGATCCTCGCGGCCTTCCCCGGCTACGAGTCGATCGCCTCGACGCTCGAGAAGGATGCCATCCTCACCAAGGAGGAGGCCCTCAAGGACATCTACCGCAAGCTCCGTCCGGGCGAGCAGGTCGCCGCCGAGGCCGCCCGCGCGCTCCTCGACAACTTCTACTTCAACCCGAAGCGCTACGACCTCGCGAAGGTCGGCCGGTACAAGATCAACCGCAAGCTCGGTCTCGACGCGCCCCTGAGCGACTCGGTGCTCACGCTCGACGACATCATCGCGACGATCAAGTACCTCGTCGCGCTGCACGCCGGCGAGACCACGCTCCCGGGCGTCCGCGAGGGCAAGAAGGTCGACATCCGTCTCGACACCGACGACATCGACCACTTCGGCAACCGCCGCATCCGTGCGGTCGGCGAGCTCATCCAGAACCAGGTGCGCACCGGCCTCAGCCGCATGGAGCGCGTCGTGCGCGAGCGCATGACGACGCAGGACATCGAGGCCATCACGCCGCAGACGCTCATCAACGTGCGTCCCGTCGTCGCCGCGATCAAGGAGTTCTTCGGAACCTCGCAGCTGTCGCAGTTCATGGACCAGAACAACCCGCTCGCGGGTCTCACCCACAAGCGCCGCCTCTCGGCGCTCGGCCCGGGTGGTCTGAGCCGTGAGCGCGCGGGTGTCGAGGTCCGCGACGTGCACCCCTCGCACTACGGCCGCATGTGCCCGATCGAGACGCCGGAAGGCCCGAACATCGGTCTCATCGGCTCGCTCGCGACGTTCGGCCGCATCAACGCGTTCGGCTTCATCGAGACGCCGTACCGCAAGGTCGTGAACGGCAAGGTCACCTCGCAGATCGACTACCTGACGGCGTCCGAGGAGGACGACTTCGTCGTCGCCCAGGCGAACGCGCCGCTCACGAGCGACAGCAAGTTCGCCGAGCCCAAGGTGCTCGTCCGCAAGAAGGGCGGCGAGGTCGAGCTCGTCGACGCCGCGGACGTGGACTACATGGACGTCTCGCCGCGCCAGATGGTGTCGGTCGCGACCTCGCTCATCCCGTTCCTCGAGCACGACGACGCGAACCGCGCCCTCATGGGTGCCAACATGCAGCGCCAGGCCGTGCCGCTCCTCCGCTCCGAGTCGCCGTTCGTCGGCACCGGCATGGAGGGCTTCGCGGCGGTCGACGCCGGCGACGTCATCACGGCGCAGAAGTCGGGCGTCGTCGCCGAGGTCTCGGCGGATGTCGTGACCGTGCAGCTCGACGAGGGCGGCACGCAGGAGTACTACCTGCGCAAGTTCGACCGCTCGAACCAGGGGACGAGCTACAACCACCGCGTGGTCGTCTCGGCCGGTGAGCGCATCGAGGCCGGCGAGGTCATCGCCGACGGCCCCGCGACGGAGAACGGCGAGCTCGCGCTCGGCAAGAACCTCCTCGTGGCGTTCATGCCGTGGGAGGGCCACAACTTCGAGGACGCGATCATCCTCAGCCAGCGCCTCGTCTCCGAGGACGTGCTGAGCTCGATCCACATCGAGGAGTACGAGGTCGACGCCCGCGACACGAAGCTCGGCAAGGAGGAGATCACGCGTGACCTCCCCAACGTGAGCCCCGAGCTGCTGGCCGACCTCGACGAGCGCGGCATCATCCGCATCGGCGCCGAGGTTCGCCCCGGCGACATCCTCGTCGGCAAGGTCACGCCGAAGGGCGAGACCGAGCTGTCGGCCGAGGAGCGCCTGCTGCGCGCGATCTTCAACGAGAAGAGCCGCGAGGTGCGCGACACCTCGCTCAAGGTTCCTCACGGTGAGGAGGGCACCGTCATCGGCGTCAAGGTGTTCGACGCCCAGGACGGCGACGACGAGCTCGGCTCGGGCGTCAACCAGCGCGTCGTGGTGTTCATCGCGCAGAAGCGCAAGATCACCGAGGGCGACAAGCTCGCGGGCCGTCACGGCAACAAGGGCGTCATCTCGAAGATCCTGCCGGTCGAGGACATGCCGTTCCTCGCCGACGGCACCCCGGTCGACGTCATCCTCAACCCGCTCGGCATCCCCGGTCGCATGAACTTCGGCCAGGTGCTCGAGACCCACCTCGGGTGGATCGCGAAGCAGGGCTGGAAGGTCGAGGGCAACCCCGAGTGGGCCGCGAACCTGCCCGAGGCCGCCCGCGAGGCCGCCCCCGGCACCAAGGTCGCGACCCCGGTGTTCGACGGCGCCGCGGAGGAGGAGATCGAGGGTCTGCTCGACTCGACGATCCCGAACCGCGACGGTCTCCGGATGATCGACCACACGGGCAAGACCCGGCTGTTCGACGGCCGCTCCGGCGAGCCGTTCCCGCACCCGGTGTCGGTCGGCTACATGTACATCCTCAAGCTGCACCACCTCGTGGACGACAAGATCCACGCCCGCAGCACGGGCCCCTACTCGATGATCACCCAGCAGCCGCTCGGTGGTAAGGCGCAGTTCGGCGGCCAGCGCTTCGGTGAGATGGAGGTGTGGGCGCTCGAGGCCTACGGTGCCGCGTACGCGCTGCAGGAGCTCCTCACGATCAAGTCCGACGACATCCTCGGCCGCGTCAAGGTGTACGAGGCCATCGTCAAGGGCGAGAACATCCAGGAGCCCGGCATCCCCGAGAGCTTCAAGGTGCTCATCAAGGAGATGCAGTCGCTGTGCCTGAACGTCGAGGTGCTCGGCGCAGACGGCTCGGTCCTCAGCCTCAAGGACACGGATGACGAGGTCTTCCGCGCCGCCGAGGAGCTGGGCATCAACATCTCCACCCGCTTCGAGTCGTCGTCGATCGACGACATCTGATCCGGGCTCAACAGGATTCGTAGAGAAAAGAAGCGAGAGAGAACACACACGTGATCGACGCAACAACTTTCGACCAGCTGCGCATCGGCCTCGCCACGAGCAAGGACATCCGCGAGTGGTCGTACGGCGAGGTCAAGAAGCCGGAGACGATCAACTACCGCACGCTCAAGCCCGAGAAGGACGGTCTGTTCGGTGAGCAGATCTTCGGGCCGAGCCGCGACTGGGAGTGCTCGTGCGGCAAGTACAAGCGCGTGCGCTTCAAGGGCATTGTCTGCGAGCGCTGCGGCGTGGAGGTCACCAAGAGCTCCGTCCGTCGTGAGCGCATGGGCCACATCGAGCTCGCCGCCCCGGTGACGCACATCTGGTACTTCAAGGGCGTTCCGAGCCGTCTCGGCTACCTGCTCGACATGGCGCCGAAGGACCTCGAGAAGGTCATCTACTTCGCCGCGTACATGGTGATCGACGTCGACGAGGAGGGCCGCCACGCGGACCTCCCCGGCCTCGAGAACGAGCTGCGCCTCGAGATCAAGAACCTCGAGCAGCAGCGCGACGACCGCATCAACGCGCGTCTCGTGCAGCTCGAGGGCGACCTCGCCGCGCTCGAGGAGGAGGGCGCCAAGTCCGACCAGAAGCGCAAGGTCAAGGACGCCGGCGAGAAGGAGATGTCGCAGATCCGCAAGTCGTACGACGAGCAGATCAAGCAGCTCGAGGAGGTGTGGGAGCAGTTCCGCACCCTCAAGGTCGGTGACCTCAAGCCCGAGGACTCGGTCTTCCACGAGCTGCAGGACCGCTTCGGCCTGTACTTCGAGGCGCACATGGGCGCCGAGGCGATCAAGCGCCGCCTCGAGTCGTTCGACCTCGAGGCGGAGGCGGAGCTGCTCCACGAGCAGATCGCGAACGGCAAGGGTCAGAAGAAGATCCGCGCCATCAAGCGCCTGCGCGTCGTCAACTCCTTCCTGCAGACCGGCAACTCGCCGGCCGCGATGGTGCTCGACGTCGTGCCGGTCATCCCGCCGGAGCTTCGCCCCATGGTGCAGCTCGACGGTGGCCGCTTCGCGACCTCCGACCTCAACGACCTCTACCGTCGTGTGATCAACCGCAACAACCGTCTTCGTCGTCTGCTCGACCTCGGCGCCCCCGAGATCATCGTCAACAACGAGAAGCGGATGCTGCAGGAGGCCGTCGACGCCCTGTTCGACAACGGCCGCCGCGGTCGCCCCGTCACGGGTACCGGCAACCGCGCCCTCAAGTCCCTGAGCGACATGCTCAAGGGAAAGCAGGGTCGCTTCCGCCAGAACCTGCTCGGCAAGCGCGTCGACTACTCGGGCCGTTCGGTCATCATCGTCGGACCGCAGCTCAAGCTGCACCAGTGCGGTCTGCCGAAGCAGATGGCGCTCGAGCTGTTCAAGCCATTCGTCATCAAGCGCCTCATCGACCTGTCGCACGCGCAGAACATCAAGGCCGCCAAGCGCATGGTGGAGCGTTCGCGCCCGCAGGTGTGGGACGTGCTCGAGGAGATCATCCGCGAGCGCCCCGTGCTGCTGAACCGCGCGCCCACGCTGCACCGTCTCGGCATCCAGGCGTTCGAGCCGCAGCTCGTGGAGGGCAAGGCCATCCAGCTGCACCCGCTCGTCTGCGCCGCGTTCAACGCGGACTTCGACGGTGACCAGATGGCCGTGCACCTCCCCCTCTCGGTGGAGGCGCAGGCGGAGGCCCGCGTGCTCATGCTCGCGTCGAACAACATCCTGAAGCCGTCGGACGGCCGCCCGGTGACCCTGCCCTCGCAGGACATGATCATCGGTCTGCACCACCTGACGACGGTCAAGGAGGGCGCCGTCGGCGAGGGTCGCGCGTTCGCGTCGATCGCCGAGGCGATCCTCGCGAAGGACGAGGGCACCCTCGACCTCAACGCGAAGGTCCGCATCCGTCTCGAGGGCGTGTACCTCGAGAACGCGGACGAGGACTTCGTGCAGGGCTCGACCAAGGTGCTCGAGACCACGCTCGGCCGCGCGCTCTTCAACCAGGCGCTCCCGACCGACTACTGGTACGTCGAGGCCGTCGCCGACAAGGGCAAGATCTCCGCGATCGTCAACGACCTCGCGGAGCGCTACCCCAAGGTGGAGGTCGCCGCTGCGCTCGACCGCATCAAGGACGCCGGCTTCTACTGGGCCACGCGCTCGGGTGTGACCGTCGCCCTCAGCGACATCATCACGCCGCAGGACAAGCCCGCGATCGTGTCGAAGCACGAGAAGCAGGCCGCGAAGATCCAGTCGGAGTTCGACAAGGGTCTGATCGACGACGCGACGCGCCGCAAGGAGCTCATCGACATCTGGACGGAGGCGACCAACGAGATCGCCAAGTCCATGCAGGAGAGCTACCCCAAGGACAACAACATCTTCCGGATGGTGTCGTCGGGTGCCCGTGGTAACTGGCTGCAGGTGCGCAACATCTCGGGTATCCGCGGCCTCGTCGCAAACCCGAAGGGTGAGACCATCGCGCGCCCGATCATCTCGTCCTACCGCGAGGGTCTGTCGGTGGCGGAGTACTTCATCGCCACGCACGGTGCCCGTAAGGGTCTCGCCGACACCGCCCTCCGTACCGCGGACTCCGGCTACCTGACGCGTCGTCTCGTCGACGTCTCGCAGGATGTCATCATCCGCGAGGACGACTGCGGCACGACCAAGGGTCTCGAGATCCGCATCGCGGCGAAGATCGGCGACGAGCTGGTCCGCGACGAGAACGTCGAGAACTCGGTCTACGCGCGCTCGCTCGCCGAGGACGCGGTCGACGCAAAGGGCGAGGTCGTGGCCCCCGCGGGCTCCGACGTCGGCGACGTGCTCATCAACGAGCTCATCGCGGCCGGTGTCGAGACCGTCAAGGTGCGCTCGGTGCTCACGTGCGAGTCGGCGGTCGGCGTCTGCGCCGCCTGCTACGGCCGTTCGCTCGCGACCGGCAAGCTCGTCGACATCGGCGAGGCGGTCGGCATCATCGCCGCCCAGTCGATCGGCGAGCCCGGCACGCAGCTGACGATGCGTACCTTCCACCAGGGTGGTACCGCCGGTGCCGACGACATCACGCAGGGTCTGCCCCGTGTCACCGAGCTCTTCGAGGCCCGTACTCCGAAGGGCGCGAGCCCGATCGCGGAGGCCGCCGGTCGCATCGAGATCGAGGACACCGAGAAGCAGCGTCGGATCATCCTCACGCCCGACAACGGCGACGAGCCGATCCTCTACCCCGTGCTCAAGCGCGCCACCCTCCTCGTGGAGGACGGCCAGCACGTGGAGCTCGGCCAGCAGTTCGTCGTCGGAAACCTCGACCCGAAGGAGGTCCTGCGCGTGCAGGGCGTCCGTGCGGTGCAGAAGCACCTCGTCGACGGCGTGCAGGGCGTCTACCGCTCGCAGGGTGTGCCGATCCACGACAAGCACATCGAGGTCATCGTCCGTCAGATGATGCGCAAGGTGACCGTCGTCGAGCACGGCGACACCGAGCTGCTGCCCGGTGAGCTCGTGGACCGTTCGCGGTACACGGAGATCAACCGTGCGGCGATCGTCGAGGGCAAGAAGCCGGCGTCGGCGCGTCAGGAGGTCATGGGTATCACCAAGGCCTCGCTCGCGACCGAGTCCTGGCTGTCGGCGGCCTCTTTCCAGGAGACCACCCGCGTGCTCACGCAGGCCGCGATGGAGGGTCGCTCCGACCCGCTGGTCGGCCTCAAGGAGAACGTGATCATCGGACAGCTGATCCCGGCGGGTACCGGACTCTCGAAGTACCGGAACGTGTCGGTCGAGGCGACCGAGGAGGCGAAGGCGGAGCGTTACCCGAACCGCATCTTCGCCGACGACTCGGCGTTCTCGGAGGCCGATCTGAGCTTTGTCGACTTCGACAGCTTCAGCTCGGACGACTTCCAGCCCGGTACCTATAACTGAGTCGCGCGGTGGGGGCTCCACGCCCCCGCCGCCGACTCAGGCGCCGCGCTGAGGAGGCCGAAGGCCGTCTCGAAGCGTCGAGTAGGCCGCCCCTGCCGGGCGGCCGTATCGAGACCTGGTCGCGTCACTCCTAGCAGTACAGAAGGCCCCCGTGTCAACGGGGGCCTTCTGGCATTCTCCCGGCGAGCCTCCCTCGCTAGGCTGAGGCGCACGAGCGAAGGAGGCCCCCATGGCCGAGCCCACCGAGCCCCAGTCCCCCGCCGATCCGGATGCCACGCCGGAGCCCGTCGTCGTCGAACCGGTGTCGGCGACCGAGCACGTCGGGGTCGAACCGGACGTGCCGACGGTCGAGGAGGCCGACGAGGCGGAGGTCGTGGACGACGTCTCGGACCCCGTCGTCGTGGAGCCGGAGCCCGTCGTCGACACGACCGAGGACCCCGAGCCGGAGCCGCTCGTCGAGCCGGAGCCGCTCGTCGAGCCGGAGCCCGTCGCGGTCCCGGACAGGGACACGCACGCCGAGTCCGACCGCTACTCGGGCCCGCTCGTCGCGGAGCCCGTCGTCGTCGTCGAGGAGGAGACGGTCGTCGAGACCGAGACCGTCGAGCCCGAGGTGATCGAGGCGGAGCCCGCGACGGCATCCGAGTCCGAGCCCACGCCCGCGGTGCCCGTCACGCCGGTCGCCCCCGTCGCCGCGCCCGCGGAGCCGCCTCGCGAGGTCGTCTACGTGCAGGCGCCGACCCCGCCGAAGGCCCGCGGCAACCGCGGTTTCGGCGTGCTCATCTCGCTGCTCGGCGCGATCGCCTTCGGGCTGCTCTACCTCGCGGCGGCCGTCGTGCTGTCGCTGCTCCCCGGCACGGGGTTCACCGCGTCGATCCCGGTCTTCCTCGCGAGCGACGCGTTCTGGGTGCCGATCGCCGCGTACGCGGTGTTCGCCGTCATCTTCGCGCTCATCGTCAACCGGGCCGCGTGGTGGGCGCACGTCATCACGAGCATCCTCGTCGCCGTGCTGACCTACGCCGCCTCGATCGGCGTGCTCGCACTGCTGCGCGATGTCGTCGGGATGACGCCGGATGCGGGCCTCTCCCTCATCGGGGCCATGGCCGTGAGCCCGTTGCTGCTCACCGTGCTCGTGCTCGCGCGCGAGACGAACCTGTGGTTCGGGCTCGCGATCTCGACGCGCGGCCGCCGCGTGAAGGAGCGCAACGCGAGCGAGCGGGCGGAGTTCGAGCGGAGCGTCGCGGAGCAGCGCGCGGAGTATGAGCGCGCCCACGCCTCCTGACGAGCGTCGGCCCGGCGCGCCCGCACGGCATCCGGAGCGGGTCGCCGGGCTGTTCGTCGCCATCGTGTGGGCGGCCCTCGTGTTCGCGGTGTTCGGGGTGCTCGCGGTGCTGCTCGACCGCGACCCCGTCGAGCAGCCGGTCGGCCCGTACTTCGGGCTCGTCGCGATCGTGCTGGCCCTCGGCGTCGTCTACCTCGGGATCGTGTTCACGACGCCCGCGCGAGCGCCCGGACTCGGCGCGGTGGCCACGGCGGCCGGTGTCTACCTCGTGATCGTGCTGTCGGCCCTCGTCGTCGACACCGCCCTCGCCTTCGAGCAGGCGACGAGTCCGTTCGTCGTCGCGGCCGCGATCCTGGCCTTCGCGCCTCCCATCGCCTGCTGGGCATACTTCCGCTCGAGGCGCTGACCCGTCCGGGTGCCCCCCGCATGCGGGTATCGTCCCGGAGGCATACGGGCGGATAGCCTGACGACCTCAGGGATGTGGGGTCCCTGATCGAGATGCCGCTCGGGGGGACGGCATCCCGGGTACCGTGCGAACACCTAGGGGGTGGCATGGCCTCCCTTTCCGAGATCCTCATCATCCGGGGACAGCTTCCGATCACGTCGATCGACGCGGCCGCGAACGACGACGAGACGCAGATCCGCGAGCTCGTGACGCAGGGCCTGCTCACCGAGAGCCAGGTCGCATCCGCGCGTGCCGCGCAGATGAACCTGCCGTTCGTCGACCTCACGGAGTACCCCGTCGACCACTCGGCCGTCGCGCTCGTGCCGATCGGGCTGCTGCGCCGTCACGAGGTGCTGCCGATCGGCCGCGACGGCGACCGCCTGCTCGTCGCGATGGCCGACCCGAACAACGTCGTCGCGCTCGACGACATCCGCGCCGCCGTGCGCTTCTCGGTGCGCGCCGTCGTCGCCGAGCGCCAGGACCTGCTCAACGCGATCACCCGCTTCGTGCGCGCCGACAGCGAGCTCAACGACCTCTCGAGCGAGATCGAGAGCGATGCCGAGCCCACCGGCAGCGAGCTCGAGCGCGCCGAGGTCGAGGACGACGCGCCCATCGTGCGCTTCGTGAACCTGCTCATCAGCCAGGCGATCCAGGACCACGCATCCGACATCCACATCGAGCCCGCCGAGCACGACATGCACGTGCGGTACCGCATCGACGGCGTGCTGCACGAGATGCAGCGTGCGCCGAAGACGATCCAGAACGGCGTCATCAGCCGCCTCAAGATCATGAGCGACATCGACATCGCCGAGCGCCGCAAGCCCCAGGACGGCCGCCTCTCGGTCATGCACGGCGGCAGGAAGATCGACCTCCGCGTCGCGACCCTGCCGACGGTGTACGGCGAGAAGGTCGTCATGCGTATCCTCGACAACTCGTCGACGCAGCTCGGCATCCAGCAGATGGCGATGCTCGACCACAACCTCGACCGCTTCAAGCGCTCGTACTCGAAGCCGTACGGCATGATCCTCGTCACCGGTCCCACGGGTTCCGGTAAGTCGACGACGCTCTACACGACCCTCAACGAGGTCGCGAAGCCCGAGATCAACGTCATCACGGTCGAGGACCCGGTCGAGTACCGCCTGCCGGGCATCAACCAGGTGCAGGTCAACGTCAAGGCGGGCCTGACCTTCGCGAGCGCGCTCCGCAGCATCCTGCGTTCGGACCCGGATGTCGTGCTGATCGGTGAGATCCGCGACCAGGAGACGGCGCAGATCGCCATCGAGGCGTCGCTCACGGGTCACCTCGTGCTCTCGACGCTGCACACGAACGACGCGCCGAGCGCCGTCACGCGTCTCATCGAGATGGACATCGAGCCGTTCCTCGTCGGCTCGGCGCTCGACTGCGTCGTGGCTCAGCGTCTCGCGCGACGCTTGTGCGACAAGTGCAAGCAGCCGTACCACCACAACCCGGACGAGCTGCAGGCACTCGGTTTCGCTTTCGACCCGCGGATGGGGATCCCGACCCTGTTCCGTCCCGTCGGCTGCCAGCACTGCTCGAACACGGGCTACCGCGGCCGCATGGCGCTCCACGAGGTGATGACCGTCACCGAGGAGATCGAGCGTCTCGCGGTCGCCCGTTCGTCGAGCGCCGAGATCGGCCGCGTCGCCGTTCAGCAGGGCATGTACACGCTGCGGCAGGACGGGTGGGGCAAGGCTCTGCTCGGCATGACGAGCATCGAGGAGATCCTGCGCGTCGTCGCCTAGCGACGATGTGGGGAGGTTCCGCATGGAGGGGGAGGACCAGCGCGTGAACAACAACATCTACGAGATCCCGTTGACGGATCCGGCGGCGCCGCCGTTCGGCGCGCCCGGCACGAGCGGCGCCCTGCCGCCGCAGCCCGGCGTGCTGCCGCCGGACGCCGTGCCGAGCGTCGACTTCTCGCAGCTGCCGCCGCCCGGCATGAGCGCCGCGCCGTCGTCGGATGCGCCCTCGCCCGTGCCGCCGTCGGCGAGCGTGCCGCCTGTGCCGCCGCCCGCCGCGTCGTTCTCCGACTCGGCCCCGCCCGTCTTCCCGCCCGCCGGGGGCATCCCGGGCTTCACGGAGGCGCCGACCGTCGACCTGACCACGCCGAGCTTCGCCGCCGCGCCGCCGCCTCCGCTCCCGACCGCGGCCGTCGCTCCCGCGGCACCCGTGCCCGCCGAGACGCTCATCGACGACGAGTTCGCGCGCGCGGCCCGCGCCAACGCGGATGCCGACCTGCTGCACTGCCTGCAGGAGGTGCTCCTCGCGGGCGCATCCGACCTCCACATCTCCACGGGCACCTCGCCGCTCCTCCGTATCGACGGCACGCTCACGCCCGTGCACGAGCAGCCCATCTGGGACCGCGAGAAGACCGCGACGGCGCTCTACAGCATCCTGTCGCCGACGCAGCGGGCGAAGTTCGACGAGGTGCTCGAGCTCGACTTCGCGTTCACGCTCTCGGCCAACGCCCGTTTCCGCGTGAACTTCTACCAGCAGCGCGGCGCGATCGGCGGGGCGTTCCGTATCATCCCGACCGAGATCAAGAGCCTGAGCCAGCTCGGCGTGCCGCCGCAGGTGGGCGAGTTCGCGAAGCTGCCGCGGGGTCTCGTGCTCGTGACGGGCCCGACCGGTTCGGGTAAGTCGACGACCCTCGCCGCCCTCATCGACCAGGTGAACCAGACGCGTCGCGACCACGTCGTGACGGTCGAGGACCCGATCGAGTTCCTGCACAACAACAAGAAGGCGCTCATCAACCAGCGCGAGGTCGGTGCTGACACGCACTCCTTCGCGAACGCGCTCAAGCACGTCCTCCGCCAGGACCCCGACGTCATCCTCATCGGTGAGCTCCGAGACCTCGAGACGATCTCGGTCGCCCTGACCGCGGCGGAAACCGGTCACCTCGTCTTCGCGACCCTGCACACGCAGAGCGCCGCGTCGACGATCGACCGTGTCATCGACGTCTTCCCGCCGCACCAGCAGGACCAGATCCGCGTGCAGCTCGCGGCGACGCTGCAGGGCGTCGTCTGTCAGACCCTCGTCAAGCGCGCCAACGGCCGGGGCCGTGCCGTCGCGACGGAGGTCATGTTCATCACGCCGGCCATCGCGAACCTCGTGCGCGAGGGCAAGACCTACCAGGTGACGTCTTCCCTGCAGTCGGGTGCCGCGCAGGGCATGCACACGATGGACCAGCACCTCGCCGACCTCGTGAACGGCGGCGAGGTCGCCTACGAGCACGCGCTCGAGAAGGTGCAGGATCTCGAGACGTTCAACCGCCTCGTCACGCGCCGCGACCTCAACAACAACGCTCAGGCTGCGAGAAGCATCTGATGGCCGCCGGAGCAGCAGTCGCATCTCCGACGCGCAACTGGACGTACCAGGGGCGTGACGGTGCGGGAAAGCGCGTCAAGGGGAAACTCGAAGCGCCCACCGAGAGCGCCGCCGTCGATCGCATGAGAGCGATGGGGCTCAGCCCGATCAAAGTCAGCGAGATCCAGGCCGGGACCGGGCTCAACCGAGAGATCGAGATCGGTGGGAGCAACGTAGGCCTCAAGGATCTCGCGGTGCTCTCGCGCCAGGCAGCGACGATGGTAAGTGCGGGCCTCTCTCTCCTCAAGACGCTCAACATCCTTGCCGAGCAGACGGAGAACAAGAAGCTGAAATCCACGCTCGCCACCGTCTCGCGCGACGTCGAGGTCGGCTGGTCGTTCTCCGACGCCCTGGGGAAGCACCCCCGCGTGTTCCCGCCCCTCATGGTCAATATGGTGCGCGCTGGCGAGACCGGCGGCTTTCTCGACGGCGCGCTCAACACAATCGCGGTGAACTACGAGAAGGAAGCGAAGCTGCGCGAGCAGATCAAGTCCGCGATGACCTATCCCGTGATGGTCTTCATCATGTCGATCGTCGCGGTGATCGTGATGCTCCTATTCATCGTCCCCATATTCAAGGACATGTTCGCGGGCTTCGGTGCTGAACTCCCGCTACCAACGATGATGCTGGTCTGGCTGAGCCAGGCGATGGTGTACGTCGTGCCTGTCGGAATCGTCGGCGGGATCGCCTTCGCCGTCTGGTGGGGCGCGAACAAGCACACCGAGAAGGTGCGGAAGTTCGTCGACCCGCTCAAGCTCAAGATTCCCGTCTTCGGAAGCCTCATCGGCAAGATCGCCATAACCCGCTTCTGTAGGAACCTGGCGGACATGGTCAAGGCGGGCGTCCCCATTCTGCAAGCGCTCAACATCGTGGGCGAAGCGTCCGGCAACTGGGTCATAGAGCAGGCATCACTCGAGATCGCAAACTCCGTGCGTATCGGAAAATCGATCTCCGGACCGCTAGCCGAACAGAAGGTATTCCCGCCGATGGCAGCGCAGATGATCGCTGTCGGCGAGGACGCGGGGGCGCTCGACACGATGCTCTCGAAGGTCGCGGACTTCTATGACGACGAAGTGAAGGCCACCACCGAGGGGCTCACATCCATCATCGAGCCGCTGCTCATCGCGTTCCTCGGCATCGTCGTGGGCGGCATGGTCATCGCGCTGTACATGCCCATCTTCAGCATGATCAACGTCGTCGGAGGTGCCTGAACCTGCCCCCCCATCGCGGGATACCGCGGGGGGAATAGACAGGGCCACGATCAAAGCGTCGAGTCAGAACCGTAGGGGGGGACGGCTCGCGAACCCATAACAATCAAGTGGAAATGGAAATGCACATGACTCGCATCAGCGCCGCTCTCGCGGCTCAGCGCGAGAAGCTCGCCAAGAAGGATGAGGGCTTCACCCTCATCGAGCTCCTCGTCGTCGTCATCATCATCGGCATCCTGGCCGCGATCGCGATCCCGGTGTACATCGGGGTCCAGAACTCGGCCAAGGAGTCGGCTCTCCAGAGCGACATCAACAACTTCAAGACGGCCGTCGTGGCCTACTTCACGGCAGAGGGCGACTACCCCGCCACCGGCACCGACCTGTCGGCCCAGGGTTACCCCGGGCCGAGCCGCGACGACTACGAGGCCGCGCCGGCGATCCTCTACGGCTCGGGCGACACGTTCACCATCTGTGGCCAGGCGCTCGACACCGGCAAGATCTACGAGGCGTCTGAGTCCAGCGGCGTCGAAGAGGTCACCGCCTGCACGACGCCCTAAGTAGTTCCATGGTCGCGTCGCTTCGACGCTGACCGGGGGTGGGGCATCCGTACGGGTGCCCCACCCCCGCACCTCAGTTCTCGACGGCAGGGGGCCGGAGATGGCGAAAGCGGATATCGCACGTACCGTTCGGTACATCCGCACGCGGCTGCGCGATGACGAGGGCATCTCGATCATCGAGGTGCTCGCCGCAACCATGATCTTCCTCATGCTCTCGGTCGGAGTCGCCCAGGCGACGGTGACCGCCATCCGTCTCGCAGGCGACCAGCGTCATCGCGTGACCGCGCTCAGCCTCGCGGCGAGCGAGATCGACCTCGTGCGCTCGATCAGCGACCCGTTCGACGTGCTGGACCGCACCCCGCCGCTGATCGTCACGGTCGACGGCCTCGACTACACGATCCACCGGACCACGTCGTGGGTCTCGGGAACCGGCCTCGACATCCCCTGCGGCGCAGGTGGGACCGGCAACCTGCAGTACAAGCGCGTGAACGTGCGCGTGACCTGGGAGGGGCAGCTCGAGCCCATCGCGCCGGTCTCCACCGACACCATTCTCGCGCCCGATGGGCGCCTCAACGACCCTTCGCGGGGAACGATCATCGTCGCGGCGACCCGCGCAGACGGCACGGGTGCATCGGGGGTCAACGTCAACATCGCTCCCAACGGGGGAGGTGCTGTCGCGCTCGACGCACAGCCGGATCCCACGAACGCCGAGGGGTGCACCTACGCGCTTCAGGTCAACCCGGGCAACTACACCGTGTCGCTCTCGCGCGCCGGCTACGTGAGCGCGGACCAGACCTCGAACCCGAGCTCGAGCGTCACCGTGGCCGCCGGTGCGACCGTGAACGCGCCGTTCACGTACGACCGGGCCGGGACATTCGGCATCACATACGCGGGCGGATCGACCGCGGCGCGGCCCACGAACCTCGAGACCAGCTTCATCAACACCTACGGCGTCTTCTACACCTCCGGCCCGGTGCCGACCACGACTCTCTTCCCGTGGAGTTCCGGCTACCGAGCGGTCGCCGGCCACTATGTCGCGCCAGATGGGACGGGTGCCGGCGGCTGCCCCGCGGTCGACCCGGCTGAGTGGCCGGCTGCGACAGTCGGCTCGACAGATCTCGCCGCAGGTGTCGCGCCCGATCCCGTGGCTGCGACCCCCGGAGGCACCGCTTCGGTGAACGTTCCGCTCGCGACGGTGGAGCTCAAGAGCATCCCGCAGAACCGCTACATCACAGCGGTCAGCCAGAACGTGAGCGTCGCCGCGGGCCAGCCGGGGTGCGCCGTGGCCATGACCTACACCTTCGCGCGGATCAGCACGAGCAACAGCAACTCGGATCGCACGATCCTGCTGCCGTACGGGACCTGGCGGCTCTACACGTCGACGAGCAGCGGTGGCACATCGACATCGATCGGGCAGTCGGCGATCGATCCGCTGAGCAACGCCGTGACCTCGGGCATGGTTTCCGGCAATCAGGTCACCCTCGACCCGCGGGTCGCCCAATGATCCGCGCCTACCGTCGCCTCCGCGCCGAGCAGGCGGGCGTGACGCTCGTCGAGACGCTCGTCGTCATGGTGCTGAGCGGCATCCTCATGTCGATCACCGCCGTTTTCTTCGTGACCGTCACGCGTCAGACCATGCAGGCGGAAGACATCCGTCGGTCCACAGCGGACGCGAGCAACATCATGAACGTCGTCTCGACGTCCGTGCGCGCGGCAGTGCGCAATGCCGTCGCCAACTCGCCGAACCCCGACCCGGCGGTCGTGGCAGCGTCGCCCACGTCGATCACGATCATCACCTACACGGATGCCGGCCCCAGCTTCGAGACTCCGTTGCGCCTGCGCTACCGCGTCGACGCGGACGGTCGCATGGTCGAGGATCGGTGGAACGCGACCGTTGTGAATGGCTACGCCGTCTTCCCATCGATGACGACGAATCCAGCGTCGACCCGCGTCCTCGGCAATGTCGTCGTGAACACGACGGCGGAGCCGCTCTTCCGGTACTACAACTCCGGCGGCGGATTGCTCGGGGGAAGTGGAACGCTGACAGCGACCGATCGTGCCGCTGTGACGTCGGTGAGATTCAACGTCAAGGTGCGCGCAGAGGGCTCCGACCAGATCGTCGCGCTGGACAACACCATCGGCATGCCCAACATGGACCTCGGAACCGGGAGCTGAACATGCTGCGTCGTCTCATCCGCCGTGAAGAGGGCTACGTCCTCCCGATGGTGCTCGGCCTCGGCATGGTGCTCGTCCTGGTCACGGCTACCGCTCTCGCCGCGACCTCGAGCGGCAGCGTCAAGTCCGACACCGAAGCGAACTGGAACGCCGCCCTCGCCGCCGCGTACGCCGGCATCGAGGACTACACCAGCCGCGTCGAGAACGACACCAGCTACGTGCGTTTCGGCAACTTGGCGTCGCCCTTCAGCGCCGCGAGCCCCGGCCTCACGCTTCCGACGGGGTCGGCTGCGAACCCCGCATTCGACGTGGCGGCCGGGGGAACCTGGGCCGTCGTGCCCGGGTCGGAGGGCGCCGCGAAGTTCCGCTACGAGATCGACACGTCGCGGTACCCGGCGACCGGCGTCATCCGCATCCGCTCGACCGGGCTCGTGGGTGACCAGACGCGGTCCGTGATCGCGGATCTGCGCCAGGACGGCTTCAGCGACTTCGTCTACTTCACCGACTTCGAGGTGCAGGACCCGCTTCTGACGTCCGGCAACGACCCGTACTGCGCGAACTACTGGTGGAACCGACCTCCGCAGAAGACGTCGGGCGTGCCCGGTTACTCGGGCGGATCGCCGAGCTGCAGCGATATCCAGTTCGGCTCGAGCGACACGATCGAGGGCAAGGTCCACAGCAACGACCGCCTGCTCGTGTGCGGCACGAACTTCCTGGGTGCCGTGACCAGCGCGAGCACGACCACCCCTCTGTACGGCACCGCAGGCGGCTGCTCGGCTCCGTCCTTCCCCTCCGGGACGACGGCGCAGCGCGTGGGAGCCATCACCATGCCCGACACGAACGCCGAGATGAAGAAGGAGACGCGCAGCGATCTTCCCGGCGAAGTACCCGACCCGGGTTGTCTCTACACAGGGCCAACAGTTGTGAAGCTCAACGGTGACGGGACGATGACCGTCTGGTCGCCGTTCACCAAGAAGACCCAGACGACCGGAGCGGGCACGGGCAGCACGCCCGCCAAGTGCGGCGCCATCGGCACGACGGGCAATACTCTCGGCAGCACCGCGGGCGCCAAGATCCCCGTGCTCGACCTCAACCTCCTCTACGTCCAGAACGTGCCGACCACGTCGACGGACCCGAACTACACCTCGACGTCGACGACGAACTTCGGCAACTTCTATTGCAGTGGATCGGGATCCACCCAGGGTTGGAAGATCGCGGCCAATAACACGACGACGACGTACGCGCAGAAGTTCCCGGCGACCATCGGCTCCAACACGGAGACGGTGCCCGCGACGTCGACCTCATCGACACCCGCGTACGGATGTCGAAACGGCGATCTCTTCATCTCCGGCGAGATCAAAGGCCGGATGACGGCCGCGGCCGAGAACTACGTGTACATCACGGGCGACATCACCTACGACGACAACAACGAGGACATGATCGGCCTCGTGGGCCAGAACGCCGTGTGGATCTGGAACCCGATGCGAGTCAACAACGGCAACTACACGCCGATGCTCGGCACGAACCGCACGGTCTACGCGTCGATGCTGTCGGTCGCCCACACCATCCAGGTTCAGAACCATGACAAGGCGACCAACACCTCGCGTGGCACCCTGACGGTGGTCGGGAGCATGGCGCAGAAGTTCCGCGGGCCTGTCGGCACGACGAGCCCCACGGGATACAACAAGAACTACAAGTACGACCCGCGCTTGACCTACTCGGCCCCGCCGAAGTACCTGACGCCCACGTCGACCACCTACGGCACGACTCAGATCGCCGGGGTCCCCTCGGCGTTCTCGGCTGATGGGACGCCGAGATGATGCCCCTGCTTGCGACGGTCGTGGGAGTCACGGGACTCTCCATCGGCTCGTTCCTCAACGTCGTCGTGTGGCGGGTGCCGCGCGGCGTGTCGATCGTGCGTCCCGCGTCGGCCTGCCCCGGATGCGGTGCCGAGATCCGTGCGCGAGACAACGTGCCCGTGCTGTCCTGGCTTCTGCTCGGGCGTCGCTGTCGCGAGTGCCGCACGGCGATCTCCGCGCGCTACCCGCTCGTCGAAGCAGTGACAGCGATCGCCTTCGTCGTGGTGGCGCTGGTCTTCGCGCCGTCGATCCTCGAGGCGACGGACCCGTCGTCGGTCGTCGCGGCGTCGCTCGTCCTCGCCGCCTATCTGGCCCTGGCAGCAATCAGCATCGCCCTCTCGGCGATCGACCTCGAGTTGCGCCGGTTGCCGAACCCGATCGTCTTGACGGGATTCATCGCGGGCGTCGCCCTGCTCGTCCCCGCGCTCCTCATCGAGACGCGATACGACCTGCTCGTCTCGGCGGGCCTCGGGGCGGCGGCCTCGTTCGCGTTCTACTTGGCGCTCGCCCTCATCGGGCGCGGCGGCATGGGCATGGGAGACGTGAAGCTCGCGGGTGTGCTGGGCCTGTACCTCGGGGCGCTCGGATGGGCGCCCCTCGTGGTCGGAGTCGCCGCGGCGTTCGCAGTGGGCGCGGTCGCGGGAGTGATCACGCTTATCGTGCGGCGATCCGTCAAGGATCGCTCGCTGCCATTCGGCCCCTGGATGTTCCTCGGGGCGTGGGTGGGCATCTTCGGTGGCGACGCGATCGCCGCTGGATATCTCCGGTTCGTCGGCCTGGGCTGACGTCGGGGGAACGGGAGGAAAGGAAAGGCAATGGCATCGACCATCGTGGGGCTCGACTTCGGTCGGGGGGTGATCAGAGGAGCGGAGGTCTCGGGGGCGGCATCCGCGCGACCGACCCTGGTGAGGTATCACCAGATCGCCGTCCCGGCGACCGCGGTCAACCGCGGCGAGGTCCTGGAGCAGGAGACCGTCGTCGCGGCCCTCAAGCAGCTCTGGAGCCAGGCAGGTTTCAAGACGCGCAAGGTGATCGTCGGCGTCGGGAACGCGCGCGTGCTCGTGCGCGAGCTCACGGTTCCTCGCATGCCGATGAATCGCATCCGAGAAACGCTGCCGTTCCAGGTGCAGGACGTGCTCCCCGTGCCCGTCAACGAGGCCCTTCTCGACTTCTATCCGACGACCGAGTCGGATGAGGACGGCAACCCGGTCATCCACGGCTTGCTCGTCGCCGCGATCAAGGAGAGCGTCCTCGGCATGGTGGAGGCCGTCGAGAAGGCACGTCTCGTGCCGGTCGACGTCGATCTCATCCCCTTCGCGCTCACGCGTTCGGTCCTCACCGGGCCGATCGCGCAGGGGGCGGTCGCGCTCGTCCACATCGGGGCGGAGACCACGATGGTGGTCGTCGCGGTCGACGGCGTGCCGCAGTTCGTGCGCATCATCCAGAACGGGGGGGACGACATCAACCGCGCGCTGGTGTCGCGTCTCGGCATGGACGAGTTCCAGGCGGAGCAGATCAAGCGGCGGTTCGGCCTGGCCACCCAGGGCGCGGGGCCCGAGCTGCGGCCGGCGTTCGAGGTCATCTACGAGGCGACGGGAGATCTGGTGGTCGCCATCCGCAACACGCTCAGCTTCTACCTTTCGAGCAAGGCTGGCGCCGCGGTCGAGCGCGTCGTCCTGTCGGGCGGCGGCGCGGAGCTCAACGGCTTCGCCACGGCCCTCGCGGATGCGACGCGTCTGCCCGTGCGTGCTCCCGCGCCCGTCGACCGACTCGCGATCGCGCGTTCGGTCAACACGGATCAACTGTCGGCAGGCAGTTCCGGCGTCGCCGTCGCCGCCGGCCTCACCCTGGGGAGCAAGGCATGACCGCCACAGTGAATGCACCTGCACAGGCCCGTGCGGCGGGGAACCGCAAGACCTCTGTCGCTCTCGGTGCGGTGCCTCGCGTCTCGCTCATGCCGCCGGAGCTCGGCGAGCGCAATCGCCAGCTCGGTGTCCAACGTGGACTTCGCCTCCTCATGTTCGCCGCCGTGGTCCTCGCGATCGGGGCCACTGCAGGCGCGTGGTACCTCGCCTTCGGGGCAACTCTCGCGGCTCAGGCCGAACAGGCGCGCACTGCCGACCTGCTTCTGCAACAGCAGCAGTACGCAGAGGTGCAGCAGGCCATCCGCGCCGTCGAACTGGGCGAGGCGGCCCTGCGAGTCGGAGGGTCGACAGAGATCGACTGGCAGGACTACCTCGGACGCGTCCAGGCGTCGCTGCCCGAAGGTGTGCTGCTCGAGAGCTTCACGGTCGATGCCTCGACCGTCACAGAGCAGTACCCGCAATCTTCCATCCCGTTGCAGGGAAACCGCATCGCGACGCTCCAGTTCTCCGCGAAGAGCTCGACGCTGCCGGAGATCCCGGATTGGCTCAACCGCCTGCAGGGGCTACCCGGTTTCGTTGATGCCAACCCGGGCAGTGTCTCGCGCGGCGTCGACGGCAGCTACACCGCGAGCATCGAGATGCACATCGACGCCCAGGCATACAGCAACCGCCTCACCGCCGATGAGGCGGAAGCGGCTGAGACCGAGGAGGTCGGAGAGTGAAGCTCAGCACGCAGATCTGGGGCCTCATCACGGTCGTGGTCGTCGTCGGAGTGCTCGCAGCGGGCTGGTTCCTCGGGGTCTCACCCCAGCTGACCGCTCAGGCACAGGCGGAGTCCCAGCGGAAGACCGCGCTTGCGCAGAACGACAGCATCCGCGCGACCATCGCCGAGCTCGAGCGCGAGCAGGACAATCTCGCGGCGTACAAGGAGCGCGATGCCCAGCTGCAGGTGGCCATCCCGACCACTGTCGACAGCGCCGACTTCATCACCGACCTGAACTGGTTGGCTGTAGCGTCCAACGTCACGATCGAGCAGATCTCCATCAACGAGGTCACGCCCTACACGGCGCCCGGTCGGTCCACGGATGAGGATCTGGCCCCCGTCACCGACAGCCGGATCAACGGCGACAACTTCCTCCTCGTCCCCGTGTCGCTCTCGGTCAGCGGTGGGTGGAATGAGGTGCTCGCCTTCACGCACGGCGTGCAGGCCAACGGCCGCCTCGTGCTCGTCACGAAGGTCAGCACCACGGGCGACGGCATCACCTTCACCACGACTCTCAGCGGCGCGATGTACGTGCTTCTGCGACCCGTGGTGGCGACCGCTGAGACCGCAGACGAGGGATCCGACTCGGACGCCTCGGCGGCCGGCTGATGAGACCGCCGGCGGCCGCGTCCCTCCCGTCGCGGCCGCCGGCCCCTCTTCTCCTATGAACATGCGTATCGGACGGGTCGTCGACGCCGTCGTCCTCGTCATCGCCCTCGTCGGCGCGGCACTCGTCGCCCGCCATGACGCGGGACTCGCGGGCCCCTGGCTGCCGGTCGCCCTCGTGGCGACGCTTCCCCTCTATCTCGTCGGTCGCGGCTGGAGGCTCCCGTGGTGGCTCCACGCCGTGGCCGCCGCGCTGCCGGTCTCCCTCGTGCTCGTGGCCGTCGCCCACGGCTACGCGGATGGCGCGGCGCGGTCGATGCGCTTCGCCTACGGCGCGCTCCTCGCGCTCGCCCTCATCGGATGGGCGCGTTCGCCCCGCCGCCGCCTCGCCGCCGGCATCGGAGTGGCGGCGCTCGTGGCCGATCAGTACATCACCGCCTGGTTCCCCTGGTGGGGCGGCGGTGACCCCGCGAAGCTCATGTGGGGCACCTTCTACTGGCACAACCAGTTCGGCATCTACCTCGTCATCGGCATCGCAGTCGCCGCGGCGCTCGCCGTGGCTGGGCGCCGCATCTTCGCGCTACTGGGCTTCCTCGTCACCTTCCTCGCCGGGGCGGGCGTCGTCGCATCCGGATCCCGCGCGTCGCTGGCACTCCTCGGCGTCGTCCTCGCCGTCGCCGTCGTGATCGGGCTCGCCGCGGGACGGTGGAAGGGTGCCGTCCGGGGGCTCGTGCTCCCCATCGGTGTCGTGCTGACGGCCGTGTTCATGACGAGCGCGGTCTTCTTCCCGAACACCGACGCTGCGGGGGACCCGACGAGCGGCCTGACCGGCCGCGACGCGGAGGCCGGCAGATCGGTCACCGAGCGCATCAAGTTCTGGGGCGACGCCGTCAGGCTCGGCGCGAGCTCGCCGCTTGTCGGCATCGGGCTCCAGGCCTACGGTCGTGCCCTCCAGTGCGTGCGCGACACCTCGCTCACGTCCCATCCGCACAACGAGTACCTGCTCGCGTGGGCCGAGGGCGGGGCCGTCGCCGCGCTCCCGGTGCTCACCGTGCTCGTCGGTGTCGTGTGGCTCGTCGTCATTTCGCTGCGTCGCCCGCGGGGACTCGAGGTCGAGCGGCGGATCTCGTGGCTCCCGAGCGGCGCCGAACTGCGCGAGGACCCGGTGCGCTGGGGCGCGCTGCTCGGCCTCGTCGTCTCGGCGGGCCACGCCGCGTTCGACTTCGACTGGGCGTATCCCGCGCTGCTCGCGATCACGGGGCTCGTGGGGGGCCTCGCCGCGGCGCCCCTGTTCGCCGAGAGGCCCGCTCCCAAGACGGGCCTCGCCATCCTGAACCTCGGCCTCGTGGCCGTGCTGCTCGCGGCGGCGTTCGCGGGCTACCTCGCCGACCCCGTGCCGGGCGAGGCGCTGCGCCCGCTCACCCCCGGGATGTACGTCTGCCCCGAGTGACCCGACATTGCGGCAGGTTACGCCCCCGGGTACACTTGACCGCGTGTGTGCATTCGCGCACGTTCCCCATGCCTGAGAATCGCTCCGCTGGAGCGGGTCGCGCATGGGAACGCACCGAATGCCCCACAGGGCCAGGCCCCGGCACCCGTCGCGGCTGACCCCCACGGCATATCCGTCTGCAGTCCTCGCGGAGTTCTCCGAGAGGTGACGGGTCCCGATGGATCCACCATCAAGCTGTCACCGTGCAGCGTGAGCAAGGAGCACTTTTGCCCACCATTCAGCAGCTGGTCCGCAAGGGCCGCACGCCGAAGGTCACCAAGACCAAGGCCCCGGCCCTGAAGGCCAACCCGCAGCAGCGCGGCGTGTGCACCCGTGTGTACACGACCACCCCGAAGAAGCCGAACTCGGCCCTCCGCAAGGTCGCCCGTGTGAAGCTCTCCAACGGCACCGAGGTCACCGCCTACATCCCCGGCGAGGGCCACAACCTGCAGGAGCACTCGATGGTGCTCGTCCGCGGCGGTCGTGTGAAGGACCTCCCCGGCGTGCGCTACAAGATCGTCCGCGGCGCCCTCGACACGCAGGCCGTCAAGAACCGCAAGCAGGCCCGTAGCCGCTACGGCGCGAAGAAGGGTTAAGGAACATGCCTCGTAAGGGACCCGCCGCCAAGCGCCCCGTCGTCGCCGACCCGGTCTACAGCTCGCCGGTCGTCAGCCAGCTCGTCAACAAGATCCTCCTCGACGGCAAGAAGGACCTCGCCCAGCGCATCGTCTACGGCGCGCTCGACGGCGTCGCCACCAAGTCGGGCCAGGATGCGGTCGTCGTGCTCAAGAAGGCGCTCGACAACGTCCGTCCGACCCTCGAGGTCAAGAGCCGCCGCGTCGGCGGTTCGACCTACCAGGTGCCGGTCGAGGTCAAGCCGCACCGCGCGAACACCCTCGCGCTGCGCTGGCTCGTGAGCTACTCGAAGTCGCGTCGCGAGAAGACGATGACCGAGCGTCTGCAGAACGAGATCCTCGACGCCTCCAACGGCCTCGGCGCCGCCGTGAAGCGCCGCGAGGACACCCACAAGATGGCCGAGTCGAACAAGGCCTTCGCCCACTACCGCTGGTAAGCATCCGGGTCGTCCGGATGTTGTACCCGACGAGGGTCGACATCCGGACGGCCTGAACTCTCCGATTCCCGAAAGAAGGAACACCCCGTGGCACAAGACGTGCTCACCGACCTCACGAAGGTCCGCAACATCGGCATCATGGCGCACATCGATGCCGGCAAGACGACGACGACCGAGCGCATCCTCTTCTACACGGGCGTGAACCACAAGATCGGCGAGACGCACGACGGTGCGTCGACGACCGACTGGATGGAGCAGGAGAAGGAGCGCGGCATCACGATCACGTCCGCCGCCGTCACCTGTTTCTGGAACAAGAACCAGATCAACATCATCGACACCCCCGGTCACGTGGACTTCACGGTCGAGGTCGAGCGCTCGCTGCGCATCCTCGACGGTGCGGTCGCCGTCTTCGACGGCAAGGAGGGCGTCGAGCCCCAGTCCGAGACCGTGTGGCGTCAGGCCGACAAGTACAACGTCCCGCGCATCTGCTTCGTCAACAAGATGGACAAGCTCGGCGCCGACTTCTACTTCACGGTCGACACGATCATCAGCCGCCTCGGCGCGAAGCCGCTCGTGATCCAGCTGCCGATCGGCTCCGAGTCGAGCTTCGTCGGCGTCGTCGACCTGATCGAGATGCGCGCCCTCGTGTGGCCCGGCGACGCCAAGGGCGACGTGACCATGGGCGCCAAGTACGAGGTGCAGGAGATCCCCGCCGACCTCGTCGACAAGGCCAACGAGTACCGCCAGGTGCTGCTCGAGACCGTCGCCGAGACCGACGACGCGCTGCTCGAGAAGTTCTTCGGCGGCGAGGAGCTCACGGTCGCCGAGATCAAGGGCGCGATCCGCAAGCTCACCATCGCGAGCGAGATCTACCCCGTGCTCTGCGGCTCGGCGTTCAAGAACCGCGGCGTGCAGCCCATGCTCGACGCCGTCATCGACTTCCTGCCGAGCCCGCTCGACGTGCCGCCGGTGCAGGGCCACGACGTCAAGGACGCCGAGGTCGTGCTCGAGCGCAAGGCCGACGCGAAGGAGCCGTTCTCGGCGCTCGTGTCGAAGATCGCCGTGCACCCGTTCTTCGGTCGCCTCACCTACATCCGCGTGTACTCGGGTGCGCTCGAGTCGGGTGCCCAGGTGATCAACTCGACCAAGGGCAAGAAGGAGCGCATCGGGAAGATCTTCCAGATGCACGCCAACAAGGAGATCCCGGTGCCCTCGGTCACCGCCGGTCACATCTACGCCGTCATCGGCCTCAAGGACACCACCACCGGTGACACCCTGAGCGACGCGGCGAACCCGATCATCCTCGAGTCGATGACCTTCCCGGAGCCCGTCATCGAGGTCGCGATCGAGCCCAAGACCAAGGCCGACCAGGAGAAGCTCGGCACGGCGATCCAGAAGCTCGCCGAAGAGGACCCGACGTTCCGCACCGAGCAGAACATCGAGACCGGCCAGACGGTCATCAAGGGCATGGGCGAGCTGCACCTCGACATCCTCGTCGACCGCATGAAGCGCGAGTTCAACGTCGAGGCGAACGTCGGCAAGCCGCAGGTGGCGTACCGCGAGACCATCCGCAAGACGGTCGAGAAGTACGACTACACCCACAAGAAGCAGACCGGTGGTTCCGGCCAGTTCGCCAAGGTCCAGATCACCCTCGAGCCTCTCGAGGTGACCCCGGAGACCTCGTACGAGTTCGTGAATGCCGTCACCGGTGGTCGCGTGCCGCGCGAGTACATCCCCTCGGTGGACCACGGCATCCAGGACGCGATGCAGGTCGGCGTGCTCGCCGGCTTCCCGACGGTGGGCGTCAAGGCGACGCTCGTCGACGGTGCCTCGCACGACGTCGACTCCTCGGAGATGGCGTTCAAGATCGCCGGCTCGATGGCCTACAAGGAGGCCGCGCGCAAGGCGAGCCCCGTTCTGCTCGAGCCGCTCATGGCTGTCGAGGTGCGTACGCCCGAGGAGTACATGGGCGACGTCATCGGCGACCTCAACTCGCGGCGCGGCCAGATCCAGGCGATGGAGGATGCGACCGGCGTCAAGGTCGTGCGTGCCCTCGTGCCGCTGTCGGAGATGTTCGGCTACGTCGGCGACCTTCGGTCGAAGACGTCCGGGCGTGCCGTCTACTCCATGCAGTTCGACTCCTACGCCGAGGTCCCCAAGGCCGTGGCCGACGAGATCGTCCAGAAGAGCAAGGGCGAGTGACCCCGGTCACCGCCCAGCAAACCCCACTACAGTAAGAACAACCCAAAGCACGAGCATCCGGAAAGCCATCCGGATGCCTGCGACCGAGTCCTGAGGAGGACACCAAGTGGCTAAGGCCAAGTTCGAGCGGACCAAGCCGCACGTCAACATCGGAACGATCGGTCACGTCGACCACGGCAAGACCACGCTCACCGCGGCGATCTCGAAGGTTCTCGCCGACAAGTACCCGTCGGCCGTGAACGTCCCCCGCGACTTCGCGTCGATCGACTCGGCTCCCGAGGAGCGTCAGCGCGGTATCACGATCAACATCTCGCACGTCGAGTACGAGACCCCGAAGCGCCACTACGCGCACGTCGACGCGCCCGGTCACGCCGACTACATCAAGAACATGATCACCGGTGCGGCCCAGATGGACGGCGCGATCCTCGTGGTCGCGGCGACCGACGGCCCGATGGCCCAGACGCGTGAGCACGTGCTGCTCGCCAAGCAGGTCGGCGTTCCCTACCTGCTCGTGGCCCTCAACAAGTCGGACATGGTCGACGACGAGGAGATCCTGGAGCTCGTCGAGCTCGAGGTGCGCGAGCTCCTCTCCTCGCAGGACTTCGACGGCGACAACGCCCCCGTCGTCCGCGTCTCGGGCCTCAAGGCTCTCGAGGGCGACGAGAAGTGGACGCAGTCGATCCTCGACCTCATGGAGGCCGTCGACGAGAACATCCCCGACCCGGTGCGTGACAAGGACAAGCCGTTCCTCATGCCCATCGAGGACGTCTTCACCATCACCGGTCGTGGCACCGTCGTCACGGGTCGCGCCGAGCGTGGCACGCTCGCCATCAACTCCGAGGTCGAGATCGTCGGCATCCGCCCGACGCAGAAGACCACGGTCACGGGTATCGAGATGTTCCACAAGCAGCTCGACGAGGCCTGGGCCGGCGAGAACTGTGGCCTGCTCCTCCGCGGCACCAAGCGCGAGGACGTCGAGCGCGGTCAGGTGGTCGTGAAGCCGGGTTCGGTCACGCCGCACACCGTGTTCGAGGGCACCGCGTACATCCTGTCCAAGGACGAGGGTGGTCGCCACAACCCGTTCTACGCGAACTACCGTCCGCAGTTCTACTTCCGCACCACCGACGTCACCGGCGTCATCACGCTGCCCGAGGGCACCGAGATGGTCATGCCCGGCGACACCACCGACATGACGGTCGAGCTCATCCAGCCGATCGCCATGGAGGAGGGCCTCGGCTTCGCCATCCGTGAGGGTGGCCGCACCGTGGGCGCCGGCAAGGTCACCAAGATCATCAAGTGAGTCCGCAGGGCTCAATGCGCGCAGCGCGTTGAGCCCGGAGGACTCAGGTCGAGCAGGCGGCGCAGCCGCCGTGTCGAGACCTCATCCTCGCCTCACTGATCGCGAAGGGCCCGGATCCGATTGGATCCGGGCCCTTTCGCGTGCCCGGCGTGCCGTGTCAAGGGGTCGCCCGCCGAGGGGTGAGCGCGCGAGACTCACAGCATGGTGAGGCTGCGACGCACCCGGGCAGGTGAGCCCGGCATCCGTCGCGTGCGCCGCGGGCGCGGCTTCGCCTACACGGATGCGACGGGCGCCCCGATCGGCGACCCCGAGCTGCGCGAACGCATCGACGCGCTCGCGATCCCGCCCGCGTGGACCGACGTGTGGATCTGCAGCTACCCCAACGGCCACATCCAGGCGACGGGCGTCGACGCCGCGGGCCGACGGCAGTACCTCTACCACCCGACGTGGCGCGAACAGCGCGATCGCCAGAAGTTCGACCGCGCCCTCGCGCTCGCCGAGTCGCTCCCGGCAGCGCGCCGCGGGGTCACGATCGACCTGCGCCGCGAGGGCCTGCCGCGTGAGCGCGTGCTCGCCGCCGCGTTCCGGATGCTCGATGTCGCGCGTCTGCGCGTCGGCTCGGAGCGGTACGCGCTCGAGCACGGATCGGTCGGCCTCTCGACCCTGCTCGGCGCGCACGCGTGGGTCGAGGATCGCCGCATCGTGCACCTCGAGTTCCCCGGCAAGAGCGGTCAGGAGTGGTCGTCGGAGGTGAGCGACCCCGACCTCGCGGCCGTCGTCGCCTCGCTCAAGCGCCGTGGTCCGCGGGCGCGCCTGCTGGCCTGGCGCGACGACGACGGGCCGCATCCGCTGCGCGCGGAGGACATCAACGCCGACATCCGCGAGCGCACGGGCGGCGACTTCACCGCGAAGGACTTCCGCACGCTGCACGGCACGTGCGCTGCGGCGCTCGCGCTCGCCCGCACCGGCCCGAAGGGCTCGGCGTCGGCGCAGGACCGCGCGATCGCGGCCGCGGTGCGCCAGACGGCCGAGCTGCTCGGCAACACCCCCGCGGTCGCGCGCGCGAGCTACATCGACCCGCGCATCCTCGACCTCTACCGCGACGGGGTGACCATCGACGCCGACCGGGCGGCCTCCGTCGAGTCGCAGCTGCGGGCTCTTCTCTTCGAATAGTCGCCGGCGTCGCGGGGGCGCGATGTCGGCGGGGTGCGCCAGGATGGTGCGGTGAGCGCACGGGGTTGGCTGCTGTTCGCGGCCATGGCGTTGCTGTGGGGCGTGCCGTACCTCTTCATCAAGGAGACGGTCGAGACCTTCACGCCCGTCGCGATGGTCGCGGGGCGCACGCTCGGCGGGGCGCTTCTGCTGCTGCCGTTCGCCATCCGCCGCCGCGCGCTCCGACCCGCGCTCGCGAAGTGGCCGTGGGTGCTCGCGTTCGGCGCGATCGAGATGGCGGGCCCGTTCCTCCTGCTCGGGCACGCCGAGCAGACCCTCGACTCGGGAATGACGGGGCTGCTCGTCGCGACCGTGCCGCTCGTCGCCGCGATCATCGCCGTGGTGCGCGGCGACCGCAGCGTGCTCAAGCCCCTGCGTCTCCTCGGCCTCGTCATCGGGTTCGGGGGAGTGGCCGTCATCGTCGGCGGCCCGGCGCTCGTGCACGGCGTCGACGGGCTCATCGCGGTGGGGGAGGTGCTGCTCGTCGCCGTGCTGTACGCGACGGCCCCGTTCCTCATCGCCGCGAAGCTCGCCGACGTGCCCTCGCTCGGCTCGATCACGATCGCGCTCGGCGCCGTCGGCCTCTTCTACCTGCCGTTCGCCCTCGTCTTCCCGAGCGAGGCGCCGACCCTCCGCAGCGGCCTCTCGCTCGTTGCTCTCGCGGTTCTCTGCACGGCGCTCGCCTTCATCGCGTTCTTCGCCCTCATCGACGAGGTCGGGCCCGCCCGGGCGCCGCTCTTCACCTACGTGAACCCCGTCGTCGCGATCGCGCTCGGCGCGCTTCTGCTGGGCGAGGAGCTCAGCCCGCAGCTGCTCATCGGCTTCCCGCTCGTGATCGTCGGATGCTGGCTCGCGGCCACGGGGGGCCGCCTCCGGCAGCGTCGCAGCGTCCCCATCCCGGAGCCCACGCCTCCCGTCTGAGCCGCCGCCGCCCCCTCCCCGCCTTAGTTCCCGTTCCGCGTGTTTGTTGCCGAACGAACGGGTGCAAACACGCGGAACGGGAACTATTGCCCGGGGCGGATGTCGTGCACATCCCAGGCGCGAGGGCGTCATCCACTGAGTGCTCGAGCCGGCGGGTCGGGCCACGCGCCGAGGCCGCACACTGGCGCGATGGAAGAGCTGCCCCAGGAGTCCGGCGTCACCCTCGTCAAGCGGATGCGGGCACTGGGCATCCCCGACCAGCAGCTGCGCGGTGCAGCAGGGCGCGAGCAGCTGGTCCGGCTCCGCCGCGGTGCGTACGCGCGAAGGCGCGCCGCGGAGGCCGCGGATCGCGACGACGCCTACCGCCTGCGCGTCGTCGCGGTCGTCGGCACGCGCCGTTCGGCGGTGGTTCTCTCGCATCACTCGGCGGCGTTGCTCCATGGACTGCCGGTGGCGGACGGATGGCCGTGGCAGGTCCACATCACGGAGCCACCCGAGTCGCGACGGCGCACGAAGAACGGCGTCGTCGTGCATCGCTCCCCGTCGATCGGTGACATCGTCGAGATCGACGGCATGCTCGTGACCTGTCTGGCTCGCACCGTCGTCGACGTCGCGGCAGAGGGCGCGTTCGTGGACGCCGTATGTGTCGCGGATGCGGCGCTCCGCGCGGGCGTGAGCCGCGAGGACCTGCGCGCCGAGGCGGAAGCGCGGCCAGGGCCGGGGAGGGCTCGCGCGCGACGGGTCGTCGAGTTCGCCGACGCGAAGGCGGAGACGTCGCTCGAGTCGTGGAGTCGAGCGACGATCGAGGAGCTGGGCTTCCCGCGACCGGTGCTACAGCATCCGATTCCGACGCCGAACGGGATCCGATACCTCGACCTGGCGTGGCCGCAGATCCGCGCCGGCGCCGAGGCCGATGGCCTCTGGAAGTACGGCGCCCTCGCCGAAGCCGAGGGGCGGACCGGACTCGAGGCGTTCCGAGCGGAGAAGCAGCGCGAAGCCGACATCCGTCCCCACCTGCGCGCGTTCACGAGGTGGGGTGTCGACGAGCTCCGCCACCCCGAGAAGCTGCGCCGTCACCTCCTCTCCCTGGGCTTGCGCCCCCTCCCCTCCTATCGCCCCGACCACCCTCAGCGGTAGTCCCCGTTCCGCGTGTTTGTTCCCGAAGGAACGGGTGCAAACACGCGGAACGGGAACTATGGAGGGGGTCGAGAGCGCGACGCGCCGAGCGCGACACGCCCGGGTTGCAGCAAATGCCGGTGTGTGGCAGACTTTCATGGTTCAACACGCTGCGCCCGGTGCGCGGCTCACTCCTCTGGCAGTGCACAGCCCCCGATCCTCGATCGGAAGCGGCTGGGCCGCGAGGAGCAGGACAAAGCTTCAATCGAATCCCGAAACCCTCTGGGGACACGCGTGCGCCTGCGCGCCGTGGAACCGGGCGGAGTCGGTGATTGACAGAAGAACAGCGGTGCGCGTCGAAGGGCGCGCGGATGTGCGGGCCGATTCGGTGCCGTACGGGAACAAGGAAGAGAGCTGACCATGGCGGGACAGAAGATCCGCATCCGGCTGAAGTCGTACGACCACGCCGGCCTCGATGCATCGGCGCGCAAGATCGTCGACACCGTGACCCGTGCGGGCGCGACCGTCGTCGGCCCTGTGCCGCTCCCGACGGAGAAGAACGTGGTCGTCGTGATCCGTTCGCCGCACAAGTACAAGGACAGCCGCGAGCACTTCGAGAAGCGCACCCACAAGCGCCTCATCGACATCATCGACCCGACGCCCAAGGCCGTCGACTCGCTCATGCGCCTCGACCTGCCCGCCGACGTCAACATCGAGATCAAGCTCTAGCCCGAGCTGAACCCGGAAGCCAAAGGAAACCCATGTCTGCTGTGAAGACGACCAAGGGTCTGCTGGGCACCAAGCTCGGCATGACCCAGGTCTGGGACGAGAACAACAAGCTCGTGCCCGTGACCGTGGTCCAGATCACCCCCAACGTCGTGACCCAGGTCCGCACCGTCGAGAAGGACGGCTACGAGGCCGTCCAGATCGCGTACGGCCAGATCGACCCGCGCAAGGTCAACAAGCCTGCCGCCGGTCACTTCGACAAGGCGGGCGTCACACCCCGCCGCCACCTCACCGAGGTCCGCACCGCCGACGCCGCCGAGTACTCGCTCGGTCAGGAGCTCGCGGTCGACATCTTCGAGGCCGGCCAGCTCGTCGACGTCGTCGGCACGAGCAAGGGCAAGGGCTTCGCGGGCGTCATGAAGCGCCACAACTTCAAGGGCGTCTCGGCCTCGCACGGTGCGCACCGCAACCACCGCAAGCCCGGCTCGATCGGCGCCTCCTCGACCCCCAGCCGTGTCTTCAAGGGCATGCGCATGGCCGGTCGCATGGGTGGCGAGCGCGTCACCGTGCAGGGCCTCAAGGTCCACTCGGTCGACGTCGAGAAGGGCCTCCTGCTGGTCAAGGGCGCCGTCCCCGGTGCCCGCGGCCGCATCGTCTTCGTCCGCAACGCCGTGAAGGGTGCCTGATCATGGCCGCTACCACTCTCGACGTCGTCGACCCCAAGGGTAAGAAGGCCGGTTCGGTCGAGCTGCCCGGCGCGATCTTCGACGTGCAGACCAACGTCCCGCTCATCCACCAGGTCGTGACCGCCCAGCTCGCCGCAGCGCGCCAGGGCACCCACAAGACCAAGGGTCGTGGTGAGGTCTCGGGCGCCGGCCGCAAGCCGTTCAAGCAGAAGGGCACCGGTCGCAGCCGTCAGGGCTCCATCCGCGCCCCCGAGCACACCGGCGGTGGCATCGTCCACGGACCGGTGCCGCGCGACTACTCGCAGCGCACCCCCAAGAAGATGATCGCCGCTGCTCTGCTCGGCGTCCTCTCCGACCGTGCCCGCGGCGAGCGCATCCACGTCGTCTCCGACTTCGGCATCGACGCTCCCTCGACGAAGGCCGCGGCCGACGTCCTCGCGGGTCTCGGCGCCGTCAAGAACGTGCTCGTCGTGATCGACCGTGACGACGAGGTCGGCGCGCTCAGCGTCCGCAACCTCGCCAACGTGCACGTGCTCTACGCCGACCAGCTCAACGCCTACGACGTGGTCGTGTCGGATGACGTCGTGTTCACCCGTGCCGCGTTCGACGCCTTCGTCGCGTCGAAGGGCGCCCAGACCGAGGAGGCTGCCAAGTGAGCGGCTACAACAAGGACCCGCGCGACATCATCATCGCGCCGGTCGTGAGCGAGAAGAGCTACGGGCTCATCGACGAGGGCAAGTACACCTTCATCGTCGACCCCCGCTCGAACAAGACCGAGATCAAGCTGGCGATCGAGAAGATCTTCGGCGTCAAGGTCGCCTCGGTGAACACCATCAACCGCGTGGGCAAGACCCGCCGTACCCGGTTCGGCATGGGCAAGCGCAAGGACACCAAGCGCGCCATCGTCACGCTCAAGTCCGGCTCGATCGACATCTTCACGGCTGTCGGCTAAGGACCAGGGAAGAGAATCATGGCCATTCGCAAGTACAAGCCGACGACCCCGGGTCGTCGCGGCTCGTCGGTCGCCGACTTCGCGGAGATCACGCGCTCGACGCCCGAGAAGTCGCTTCTGAAGCCGCTGCCCAAGACGGGTGGACGCAACAACACCGGTCGCATCACGACCCGCCACATCGGCGGCGGTCACAAGCGCCAGTACCGCGTCATCGACTTCCGTCGCAACGACAAGGACGGCGTCAACGCCAAGGTCGCTCACATCGAGTACGACCCCAACCGCACGGCGCGCATCGCGCTCCTGCACTACGTCGACGGCACGAAGCGCTACATCCTCGCGCCGAACAAGCTGCAGCAGGGCGACATCGTCGAGTCGGGTGCCTCCGCCGACATCAAGCCCGGCAACAACCTGCCGCTCAAGAACATCCCGGTCGGTACCGTCATCCACGCGATCGAGCTCAAGCCCGGTGGGGGCGCCAAGCTCGCCCGCTCGGCCGGCGCCTCGGTGCGCCTCGTCGCGAAGGACGGCCCCTACGCCCAGCTGCGTCTCCCCTCGGGCGAGATCCGCAACGTCGACCTGCGCTGCCGCGCGACGATCGGCGAGGTCGGCAACGCCGAGCAGTCGAACATCAACTGGGGCAAGGCCGGCCGCAAGCGCTGGAAGGGCGTCCGCCCGACCGTCCGCGGTGTCGCGATGAACCCCATCGACCACCCGCACGGTGGTGGTGAGGGCAAGACCTCCGGTGGTCGCCACCCGGTCAGCCCGTGGGGTCAGCCCGAGGGCCGCACCCGTCGCCCCAACAAGGAAAGCGACAAGCTCATCGTCCGTCGTCGCACCGTCGGCAAGAAGCGCAAGTAGAGGTAGTAGAAGATGCCGCGCAGTCTCAAGAAGGGACCCTTCGTCGACGAGCACCTGTTCCGCAAGGTTCAGGCTCAGAACGAGGCGGGTTCGAAGAACGTCATCAAGACGTGGTCGCGTCGCTCGATGATCGTCCCGGCCATGCTTGGCCACACGATCGCCGTGCACGACGGCCGCAAGCACATCCCGGTCTTCGTGACCGAGACCATGGTGGGTCACAAGCTCGGCGAGTTCGCGCCGACGCGCACCTTCCGTGGACACGAGAAGGACGACAAGAAGGGTCGTCGCCGCTGACGCGGTGACTGAGGAGGAAGAGAAATGGTGGAGTCGATCGCCCGCGTGCGACACATCCGCGTGACGCCTCAGAAGGCCCGTCGCGTCGTGGACCTCATCCGGGGCAAGCAGGCCCAGGAGGCTCTCGCGATCCTGAAGTTCGCGCCCCAGGGTGCGAGCGAGCCCGTCTACAAGCTCGTGGCGTCCGCGATCGCGAACGCCCGTGTGAAGGCGGATGCGACCAACACGTTCCTGGACGAGTCCGACCTCGTCGTGGCGCGTGCGTTCGTCGATGAGGGCACCACGCTCAAGCGGTTCCAGCCGCGTGCCCAGGGCCGCGCGTTCCGCATCAACAAGCGCACGAGCCACATCACCGTCGTGCTCGCCACGCCGGACGAGCCGGTGCTCGCCGGCACGGCCGCTGCGAAGAAGGCAGGTAAGTAATGGGCCAGAAGGTCAACCCCTACGGCTTCCGTCTGGGCATCACCACCGACCACACGTCGCGCTGGTTCTCGGACTCGACCAAGCCCGGTCAGCGTTACGCCGACTTCGTGGCCGAGGACGTCAAGATCCGCGAGATGCTCAAGACGAAGCTCGACCGCGCCGGTGTGGCGAAGATCGAGATCGAGCGCACCCGCGACCGCGTCCGTGTGGACATCCACACGGCCCGTCCCGGCATCGTCATCGGCCGCCGCGGCGCCGAGGCCGAGCGCATCCGCGCCGACCTCGAGAAGCTCACCGGCAAGCAGATCCAGCTCAACATCCTCGAGGTCAAGAACCCCGAGGCCGAGGCCCAGCTCGTCGCTCAGGGCATCGCGGAGCAGCTCAGCGCCCGTGTCGCGTTCCGTCGCGCCATGCGCAAGGGCCTCCAGGGTGCCCAGCGCGCCGGCGCCAAGGGCGTGCGCATCCAGGTCTCGGGCCGCCTCGGCGGCGCGGAGATGAGCCGCTCGGAGTTCTACCGCGAGGGCCGCGTGCCCCTGCACACGCTCCGCGCGAACATCGACTACGGCTTCTATGAGGCCAAGACCACCTTCGGCCGCATCGGCGTGAAGGTCTGGATCTACAAGGGCGACATCACCAACAAGGAACTCGCTCGCGAGCAGGCGGCTCAGAAGTCGTCGCGCCCCGAGCGTCGTGACGGCGCGCGCCGTGGCCCCCGGGCCGAGGCCGCCGCAGGAGTCGAGGCGTAATCATGCTCATTCCCCGTAAGGTCAAGCACCGCAAGCAGCACCACCCGGGTCGTTCCGGGCAGGCCACCGGTGGCACGAAGGTCACCTTCGGCGAGTACGGCATCCAGGCCCTCACTCCCGCCTACGTGACCAACCGCCAGATCGAGTCCGCGCGTATCGCGATGACCCGTCACATCAAGCGCGGCGGCAAGGTGTGGATCAACATCTACCCCGACCGCCCGCTCACCAAGAAGCCCGCCGAGACCCGCATGGGTTCCGGTAAGGGTTCGCCCGAGTGGTGGGTCGCCAACGTCAAGCCCGGCCGGGTCCTCTTCGAGGTCTCCGGTGTCAGCGAGGAGCTCGCCCGCGGCGCGCTCACCCGGGCCATCCACAAGCTGCCGCTCAAGGCACGCATCATCAAGCGCGAGGAGGGCGACGCATAATGGCCGTCGGATCCAAGGAGCTCGCTCCCGTCGAGCTCGACACCTTCGAGGACGAGCGTCTCGTCGACGAGCTGAAGAAGGCCAAGGAGGAGCTGTTCAACCTCCGCTTCCAGGCCGCAACCGGTCAGCTCGAGAGCCACGGACGCCTGCGCGCCGTGAAGCGCGACATCGCCCGCATCTACACCGTCATCCGTGAGCGCGAGCTCGGCATCCGTGCCACGCCCGCCCCCGTGGAGGCGCCGGCCAAGGCCGCGAAGAAGTCCACCAAGAAGTCGGAGGCCGCCGAGGCCCCCGCCGAGTCCGCTGAGGAGGCGAGCAAGTAATGGCCGACACCAAGAAGGCCGCCGTGAAGCCGGCGAAGGCCGGACACGAGTCCGCCGCCCACGACGTCAAGGACGCGGCCGCCCGTGGCTACCGCAAGGTGCGTCGCGGTTACGTGACGAGCGACAAGATGGACAAGACCATCGTCGTCGAGGTCGAGGACCGCGTGAAGCACCCGCTGTACGGCAAGGTCATCCGCCGCAGCTCGAAGATCAAGGCCCACGACGAGCAGAACTCGGCCGGCATCGGCGATCTCGTCGTCATCTCGGAGACCCGTCCGCTCTCGGCAACGAAGCGCTGGCGTCTCGTCGAGATCGTGGAGAAGGCGAAGTAACCCATGATCCAGCAGGAATCCCGCCTCAAGGTCGCCGACAACACCGGCGCCAAGGAGCTCCTCACCATCCGCGTGCTCGGCGGCTCCGGCCGTCGCTACGCGGGCCTCGGTGACGTCATCGTCGCCACGGTCAAGGACGCGATCCCCGGCGGCAACGTGAAGAAGGGCGACGTGGTCAAGGCCGTCGTCGTCCGCACCAAGAAGCAGACGCGCCGTCCCGACGGCTCGTACATCAAGTTCGACGAGAACGCCGCCGTCATCCTGAAGAACGACGGGGACCCCCGCGGTACCCGCATCTTCGGACCGGTCGGCCGTGAGCTTCGCGACAAGAAGTTCATGAAGATCATCTCGCTGGCGCCGGAGGTCATTTAGTCATGGCGAACATCAAGAAGGGCGACCTGGTCCAGGTGATCAGCGGCCCCTCGCAGGCCCGCGGCGGAGACCGCGGCAAGCAGGGTCGCGTCATCGAGGTCCTCGTCGACCAGAACCGCGTCGTGGTCGAGGGAGTCAACTACGTCACCAAGCACGTGCGCGTGGGCCAGACCCAGCGCGGCACGAAGACCGGTGGCATCGAGACGCACGAGGCCCCGATCCACGTGTCGAACGTCGCGCTCGTCGACCCGAAGACCAAGAAGCCGACCCGCGTGGGTTTCCGTGAGGAGACCGTCGAGAAGGACGGCGTCAAGAAGACCGTTCGCGTGCGCTACGCGAAGAAGTCCGGAGAGAAGCTCTAATGGCGAACGCGACTGCCGCGGTGGCTGGCAAGAACCAGCCCCGCCTGAAGCAGAAGTACCGTGACGAGATCACCAAGTCCCTGACCGAGGAGTTCGGCTACGCGAACCCCATGCAGGTCCCGGGTCTCGTGAAGATCGTCGTCAACACCGGTGTCGGTGAGGCCGCTCGCGACTCCAAGGTGATCGACGGGGCCGTCAAGGACCTCACGCTCATCACGGGTCAGAAGCCGCAGGTCACCAAGGCCCGCAAGTCGATCGCCCAGTTCAAGCTCCGCGAGGGCATGCCCATCGGCGCCCACGTGACGCTCCGCGGCGACCGCGCGTGGGAGTTCCTCGACCGACTCCTGTCGCTCGCGCTCCCCCGCATCCGCGACTTCCGCGGTCTGAACCCGAAGCAGTTCGACGGCAACGGCAACTACACCTTCGGTGTGCAGGAGCAGTCGATCTTCCACGAGATCAACCAGGACCAGATCGACCGCGTCCGCGGCTTCGACATCACGGTCGTCACCACCGCCAAGACGGATGACGAGGGTCGCGCCCTGCTGCGCGCGCTCGGCTTCCCGTTCAAGGCGGAGTAACACCCACCCACCCGCGGAGCTCGGCTCGCCGAGACCCGCACGAACCGAAGAAGGTCGGATGCCGGTGAACCGGCTCCGAAACCGCCCAGGAAAAAGGAAACCAACGAAATGACGATGACAGACCCGGTCGCAGACATGCTGACCCGTCTGCGCAACGCGAACCGTGCTTACCACGACACGGTCGCGCTTCCGAGCAGCAAGCTCAAGACCCACATCGCGGAGATCCTCAAGCGCGAGGGCTACATCGCCGACTGGAAGGTCGAGGACGCGCGCGTCGGCCAGACGCTCACGATCGACCTCAAGTACGGCCCGAACCGCGAGCGGTCGATCGCCGGCATCAAGCGCGTCTCGAAGCCGGGTCTGCGCGTCTACGCGAAGTCGACCGAGATCCCCCACGTGCTGGGCGGCCTCGGTGTGGCGATCCTGTCCACCTCCTCCGGTCTGCTGACCGACCGTGAGGCGAGCAAGAAGGGCGTCGGCGGGGAAGTCCTCGCCTACGTGTGGTGATCTGACATGTCTCGTATCGGACGCCTCCCCATCGTCGTGCCCGCGAACGTCACCGTGACGATCGACGGCCAGGACGTCACCGTCAAGGGCCCCAAGGGCGAGCTCGCGCTCACCGTCAAGAGCCCCATCGAGGTCAAGCTCGAAGACGGCCAGGTCATCGTCACCCGTCCCGACGACGAGCGCGAATCGCGCTCGCTGCACGGCCTGACCCGCACGCTCATCGCGAACCAGATCATCGGCGTCACCGACGGCTACTCCAAGAGCCTCGAGGTCGTCGGCACCGGTTACCGCGTGCAGTCGAAGGGCAGCTCGGTCGAGTTCGCGCTCGGCTACTCGCACCCCATCACCGTCGACCCGCCCGCCGGCATCACCTTCGAGGTCGAGGGCAACAACAAGCTTCACGTCCGCGGCATCGACAAGCAGGCCGTGGGCGAGGTGGCCGCCAACATCCGCAAGCTGCGCAAGCCCGAGCCCTACAAGGGCAAGGGTGTCCGCTACGCCGGTGAGGTCGTCCGCCGCAAGGCCGGAAAGGCTGGTAAGTGATCATGGCTGCCATCAGCAAGTCGGCGCAGCGCAACCGTCGCCACGCACGTCTGCGCAAGCGCATCGTCGGGACCGCGGAGCGTCCGCGTCTCGTCGTCACCCGTTCGGCCCGCCACGTCTTCGTGCAGGTCGTCGACGACGCCAAGGGCCACACCGTGGCCTCCGCCTCGACCCTCGAGGCCGACCTGCGCACCTTCGACGGTGACAAGACGGCCAAGGCGCGCAAGGTCGGCGAGCTCGTCGCCGAGCGCGCGAAGAAGGCGGGCATCGACGCGGTCGTGTTCGACCGCGGCGGCAACAAGTACGCCGGACGTGTCGCGGCCATCGCCGAGGGCGCCCGCGAGGGAGGGCTGGAGCTGTGAGCGACGCCACCGAGAACAAGGAGAACCAGGACGTGCAGTCCGAGGAGATCACCGAGGGTCAGGTCGTGGAGACCGCCGCGGGCACCCAGCAGGCCCAGGAGCCTCGCGAGGCCCGTCGCGGCAGCCGCGAGCGCAACCCGCGCAACGACCGCGGCTCGCGCGGCGGTCGTGAGGACAGCCAGTTCCTCGAGCGTGTCGTGACCATCAACCGCGTGTCGAAGGTCGTCAAGGGCGGCCGCCGCTTCAGCTTCACGGCGCTCGTCGTCGTGGGCGACGGCAACGGCATGGTCGGCGTCGGCTACGGCAAGGCCCGTGAGGTGCCGCTCGCGATCTCGAAGGGCGTCGAGGAGGCGAAGAAGAACTTCTTCCGCGTCCCGCGTGCCGGAGCGACCATCCCCCACCCCGTCCAGGGTGAGGCGGCCGCCGGTGTCGTGCTGCTCCGTCCCGCCGCCGCCGGTACCGGTGTCATCGCGGGTGGTCCCGTGCGCGCCGTGCTCGAGTGCGCCGGCATCCACGACGTGCTGTCGAAGTCGCTCGGCTCGTCGAACACGATCAACATCGTCCACGCGACCGTGACCGCCCTCAAGCAGCTCGAGGAGCCCCGCGCGGTCGCCGCGCGCCGCGGCCTCGAGTTCGAGGACGTCGCGCCGGAGCGCCTCATCCGCGCCGAGGCCGACGCACGTGCCGCCGCTACCGCGAAGGTTGGTGCCTGATGGCCGCCCGTCTCAAGGTGACCCAGATCAAGTCCGTTATCAGCGAGAAGCAGAACCAGCGCGACACCCTGCGCAGCCTGGGCCTCAAGCGCATCGGCGACGTCGTCGTGCGCGAGGACACCCCGGCCAACCGCGGGTACGTCCGTACGGTCGCCCACCTCGTGAAGGTCGAGGAGATTGACTAATGGCTGACGAGAAGAAGACGGCGGCCGAGAAGCCGGCCGCCGAGAAGAAGGCTCCCGCCAAGGCTGCTGCCCCCAAGGCCGCCGCCGAGAAGAAGCCCGCTGCGGAGAAGAAGCCCGCCGCCGAGAAGGCCGCCCCCAAGGCTGCCGCCTCGAAGGCTGCCGCCGACAAGCCGGCCGCCGAGAAGAAGGCGCCGGCCAAGGCTGCTGCTCCCAAGGCCGCTGCTGCGAAGAGCGAGACCGAGGCCCCCAAGGCCGAGGCCAAGCCCGCCGCGAAGAAGGCCGCGCCCAAGAAGTCGGCCGACGTCGCGTCGCGTCCGCAGGTGCTCAAGGCCCACCACCTCCGCCCCGCCGAGGGAGCGAAGAAGGCCAAGACCCGCGTGGGTCGCGGTGAGGGCTCGAAGGGTAAGACCGCCGGACGTGGAACCAAGGGCACGAAGGCCCGGTACCAGGTGCGCGTCGGACTCGAGGGCGGCAACCTGAACCAGGTCATGCGCGCCCCGAAGCTCCGCGGCTTCAAGAACCCGTTCCGTGTCGAGTACCAGGTCGTGAACCTGGACCGCCTCGCCGAGCTCTACCCGCAGGGCGGCGACGTCACCATCAGCGACCTGGTCGCCAAGGGTGCCGTCCGTAAGAACGAGAAGGTCAAGGTTCTCGGCACCGGCGAGATTGCGGTTAAGCTGAACGTTGCGGTCGACAAGGTCTCGAGCTCTGCGGAGCAGAAGATCGTCGCCGCCGGCGGCTCCGTCAAGTAGCCATCGGGAAGGTGGCCCCACCCGGGGCCACCTCCTCGCCGCACCGACCCGTGTGCGGCACGCTCCAGAATCTCACCCGGGAGGCGTCGTGTTCAGTGCCGTCGCGCGGATCTTCCGCACGCCGGACCTCCGCCGCAAGATCGCGTTCACACTCGGCATCATCGCCCTGTTCCGGCTCGGGTCATTCGTCCCCGCGCCGTTCGTGGACTTCGGCAACGTCCAGCTCTGTCTCGCGGGGAACGCGGGCGCCTCGGGTCTCTACGACCTCGTCAACCTCTTCTCCGGCGGTGCGCTCCTGCAGCTGTCGATCTTCGCGCTCGGCATCATGCCGTACATCACCGCGTCGATCATCGTGCAGCTGCTGCGCGTCGTCATCCCGCACTTCGACACCCTCTACAAGGAGGGCCAGGCGGGCCAGGCGAAGCTGACGCAGTACACGCGCTACCTCACGATCGCGCTCGGCGTCCTGCAGTCGACGACCCTCATCACCGTCGCCCGCTCCGGCGCGCTGTTCGGCGACACCGGCACCGCCGAGTGCTCGCAGCTCATCGTCGCGGGCGGCGACACCTGGTACGGCATCCTGCTCATGGTCATCACCATGACCGCCGGCACCGGCGTCATCATGTGGATGGGCGAGCTCATCACCGAGCGTGGCGTCGGCAACGGCATGTCGCTGCTCATCTTCACCTCGATCGTCGCGGCCTTCCCCGGCTCGCTCGGCTCCATCGCGGCCCAGCACAACATCGAGACCCTGCTCCTCGTCATCGCGATCGGCATCCTGATCATGGTCGCCGTCATCTTCGTCGAGCAGTCGCAGCGGCGCATCCCCGTCCAGTACGCGAAGCGCATGGTCGGACGCCGCACCTACGGCGGCAACAACACGTACATCCCGATCAAGGTCAACATGGCGGGCGTCGTGCCGGTCATCTTCGCCTCATCGCTGCTGTACCTGCCCGCCCTCATCGCGCAGTTCAACCAGCCCGGCCAGGGCGAGGAAGCGCAGCCGTGGGTCGAGTGGATCTCCACCTACCTCACGCGCGGCGACCACCCGCTCTACATGCTGCTCTACTTCCTGCTCATCGTCGGCTTCACGTACTTCTACGTCGCCATCACGTTCAATCCGGACGAGGTCGCCGACAACATGAAGAAGTACGGCGGCTTCATCCCGGGCATCCGCGCCGGCCGCCCCACCGCCGAGTACCTCGACTACGTGCTCACCCGCGTCACGCTCCCCGGCTCGCTCTACCTCGGAATCGTCGCGCTCGTGCCGCTCATCGCGCTCGTGCTCGTCGGGGCCAACCAGAACTTCCCGTTCGGCGGCACCTCGCTGCTGATCATGGTCGGCGTCGGTCTCGAGACGGTGAAGCAGATCGACTCGCAGCTGCAGCAGCGCCACTACGAGGGGCTCCTGCGATGACGGTCCGGCTGCTCATCGTCGGACCCCCCGGGGCCGGCAAGGGAACCCAGGCCGCCCGCATCGCGGAGCACTTCGGCATCCCGACCATCTCGACCGGCGACATCTTCCGCGCCAACATCAAGAACGGGACCGAGCTCGGCAAGCGCGTCAAGGCGATCGTCGACGCCGGCGACTACGTGCCCGACTCGCTCACCAACGAGCTCGTCACCGACCGCCTCTCCGAGGCCGACGCCACCACCGGCTTCCTCCTCGACGGGTACCCCCGCACCCCCGACCAGGTGCGCTACCTCGACGAGCTGCTCGCCTCCCACGGTCACAAGCTCGACGCCGTGCTCCGTCTCGTCGCCGACCAGGACGAGATCGTGCGCCGCCTCCGCAAGCGCGCCATCGAACAGGGCCGCGCCGACGACTCCGAAGAGGCCATCCGGCACCGCCAGGAGGTCTACCAGCGCGAGACCGCGCCGGTGCTCGAGATGTTCCGCGAACAGGGCCTCCTCATCGAGGTCGACGGACTCGGCACGGTCGACGAGGTCACGGACCGCATCTGGGCCGCCTTCGCCGAGGCCGGCATCGGCGTCCCCGCCGAGTAGCACCGCCTTGGCGGCCTGACGCCGCTTCACGAGGGAGCGGGGGGCGTTCCGAGCCGCATGCCCCCGCGGGCCTGAACGGCGCGCTCCCGCCAGTCCCGATGCCAGCGTCTCGGAAAGCCCCCGGCACCCTCGCTTCACTCGTGCGCCGTGCGGGTACGGCCGATGTGATCCGTTGGGGTGGTCTCGAGACGCGTCGCGCAGCGCGCGGCGCTCCTCGACCACCTGGGTTCGGCCGCCGCTCGACCGACGCGAGATGGCTCGCAAGCGACCCCGCCCGCCCGTGGAGCGGCATCCGGCAGGGCCGCCGGGGATGACTCAGTCGTCGATGAGGCGGGTGAGCTCGGCGACGAGGGTGGGGATGTCGGTCGCGCGGGCCACGAGGTTGCGGATGTTGTCGCGGTCGGCGAAGACCTCGACCAGCTGATCGAAGACCTCCTGGAAGGAGGCGCGACCCGACTCGCTGAAGGCGATGAACGCGACCACCTCGACCCGCGCGTCGCCCCACGGCATCGACGTCGAGTTGAGCACGAGGGCGATCGCGGTGCGCTCCGCCGTCATCTCCATGGCGTGCGGCATCGCGAGGCCGTCGGTGAACGCCGTCGAGGAGAGGCGCTCGCGCTCGATCGCGCCGGCGACGTAGGCGTCGTCGACGATGCCCGCCTCGACCATGCGGGCCCCGAGCGTGCGGATCATGCTCTCGGCGTCGGGGGCGTACAGCTCGCGGAAGAAGAGCCGCTCGTCGAAGTAGGAGCCGAGGCGCTCGGCGAGCCGCGTGCGGCGCCGCTGCCGACGGATGCGGGCGATGGCGGCGTGGATGGCCTGCGCATCCGGCTCCCCGAGGAAGGGGTGCACGACGAGCACGCGCTCGCTCGGGGCGGGCGGGTCGATGACGGAGATGACGAGGTCGCCGGGAAGGGCGTCCCAGTCGACGTCGGAGCGGGTGTCGAGCTGCTCGATGCGCAGCTCGCCGCCGACGGACGCCTCGACGCGGCGCAGAAGCTCGAGGTGGAGCCGGTGATAGGCGGGCGCGACGATCGTTGCGGTGACGGCCTGCTCGGTCTGGCGCTGCTCCTCGAGGCGGGCGCCGAGGTGCATGGCGAGGTAGGCGATCTCGTCCTCGGGCACGGCGATGCCGGAGTCGAGCTGCAGCTCGCGCGCGAGGTACACGGCGAGCTCGTAGATCATCGGGTACCCCGACTTGATCGACCGGGTGAGCGGGTTGCGCGAGAACGAGCCCTCCTGCGCGCGGCGCTGGAGCTGGCGGATGTGCATGGCGAGTCGCAGGAGGAAGTCGTCGTCGCCGTCGAGGTCGACGAGATACTCGTGGGCGGCCTTCTCGACGATCGCGCGCACGCGTTCCAGCTGCTCGTCGTCGAGGGGCGGGGGACCGGCATCCACGGGGTCGACGGCGACGCGCGTGCCGAGCAGGAAGCCGAGGTAGCCGAGGTCGCCGGGCGGAAGCCGCACGCCGAAGTGGTCGGCGACGAGCTCGTCGAGGATCGCCGCGAAGACGCCCTCCTCGTCGCCGCCCGTGCGGTCGGGGAGGCTGTGGTGCGCCTGGGTGCGGTCGACGGCGATCGCGAGGTGCAGCAGCACGGTGCCGAGGCCGTAGTCGTTGATCTCGTAGCCGTCGGACACGAGCCGAGCGATGAGGTCGGTCTTGAACGCGGAGAGGTCGCCCGCGGCGAACCAGCTCTCGATGCGGTCGACCTCGCGCATGCCGCGGGTGGCCTCGTCGCGGAAGAGCGCGCCGATGAGACGGCGTCGGGCGGTCTCGGGGCCTTCGAGCTGCACGTGCTCGCGCGCGCGCACGATCGTGAGCCCGACGGCGCCGGCGCGCGACCGGGCGCGGGCGAGGTCGGATTCGAGGGTCGAGTCGCTCACGTGCAGCCGCTCGGCGAGCTCGTACACGTCGACGCCGTCGCTCTCGGGGTCGGCGTCGAGCAGCGCGCGCAGCACGGCGGAGACGCGCGCGGCGGGCGTCACGGCGTCGTCGTCCTGGCTCTCGCGGATGCGGCGCCCCCACTCGGTGCGGTCGAGCCGGTAGCCGTGGGGTCCCGACTCGATGACAGGGGTGTCGCCCGCCGCGTTGAGGGCGGCGACGTAGCCGCGGATGCTGCGGTCGGTGACGCCGAGGCGCGCGGCGAGGTCCGCGGCCGTGACCCAGCCGCCGTGCTGGGCGAGCGCATCCGTGAGCTGTTCGTGTCTCGCGACCATGCCACTCCGCTCCGCGCCGACCGTGCGTCACCCCAGTCAAGCAGCCGTGGCGCGGCCGCGGCACGGGTCCGGGGGAGATTTCCGGGGGCCCGGAAGCGACCGCGCTGGCAGGCGCTCCGCATCCGGGAGCACACTGGCCTCGCCCGCCGGGAGAGGGAACCGGCGGGCCCCGGACTCAGGTGCGGGACGGCAGCGCCGCCGACGCGGTCCCGTGGGCGGCAGAGCGGCAGGACGGGAGACGGACGCCATGCGGGTGCTCATCGTGTGCGGCGCGGGCGCGTCGAGCACCTTCGTCGCCCAGCGCCTCCGCCGCGCCGCCGCCGCGCGGGGTGTCGACGTGACTCCCGTGCCGTCGTCGGCCGCTGCGGCCCCGAACCTCATCCCCGACGTCGACGTGGTGCTCGCGGGAGCCCACCTCGGCGGGCAGGTCGCCGTGTTGGGGGCTGCCGCCGCTGCCGCCGACGTGCCCTTCGTGGTCGTCGCGGATGCGGCGCGCGAAGACGGCGACCACCTCCTCGACACGACTCTGGCGGCCGCGGCCGCCGCAGGAAGGACGTCCTGATGGAACGCACGGTCACGATCGCCTCCGGCCACGGGCTGCACGCCCGCCCGGCGAAGCTCTTCACGCAGGCGGTCGCCGCATCCGGTCACCAGGTGACCATCGGGCGCCCCGGCGGCAAGGCCGTCAACGCCGCGAGCATCCTCGGCATCATCGCCGCCGGCTTCGAGAACGGCGACGAGGTCGTGCTCGACGTGCAGGGCGACGACGCCGAGCGCGTGCTCGACGAGCTCTGCGAGTTCCTGACGACCGACCACGACGAGGCCGAGGCCGCCGGATGATCGAGGTGCGCGAGCTGCGCGGCGTCGGCGTCGGCACCGGGATCGTCGTCGGGCCGGTGCTGCACGTGTCGCGTCAGGCGACCGCGGCGCCGACCGACGCCCCGAGCACGCTCGGCGCGGATGCGGAGCTCGCGCGCGCACGGGAGGCGCTCGCGGGTGTGTCGGCGCAGCTGCGGGAGCGTGCCGCAGGGGCCGACGAAGCGACGCGCGACGTGCTCGAGGCGCAGGCGCTCATGACCGACGACCCCGAGCTGCTCGCGGCCGTCGAACGCCACCTCGAGTCGGGGGTCACGGCCGAGAAGGCGGTGACGGATGCGTTCGGCGAGTTCTCGGCGCTCCTCGCGGATGCGGGCGAGTACTTCGCGGAGCGCGTCGCCGACCTGCACGACCTCGCCGACCGCGCGGTCGCCGCGCTGCAGGGACGCTCGACGGAGCTCGTGACCGACCCCGGGCATCCGTACGTGCTCGTCGCGCGCGACCTCGCGCCCGCCGACACCGCCGTGCTCGACCTCGACCGCGTGCTCGCCTTCGTCACGAGCGAGGGCGGACCGACCTCGCACACGGCGATCCTCGCCCGCCAGCGCGGCATCGTCGCGATCGTCGGCGCATCCGGTGTCGAGTCGCTGCCCGACGGCACGCGCGTGATCGTCGACGCCGAGCGCGGCCGAGTGTACGCCGACCCGGATGCCGCGGAGCTCGCCGACGCCGAGCAGCGCATCGCCGCGCGGCAGGCGGCCGCGGATGCCCCCGCGGGCCCCGGGGCGCTCGCCGACGGCACCCCGATCAAGCTCCTCGCCAACCTCGGCAAGCCGGGGGAGGCCGCGGAGGCCGTGCGCCTCGGCGCCGAGGGCGTGGGCCTCTTCCGCACCGAGTTCCTCTTCCTCGACGACGACGCGACGGCGCCGACCGTCGAGGACCAGCGGGCGAGCTACCGCGAGGTGCTCGCCGCGTTCCCGGGCAAGCGCGTCGTCGTGCGCTTGCTCGACGCGGGCGCCGACAAGCCGCTCGCGTTCCTCTCGCCGGGGGAGGAGGAGAACCCGGCCCTCGGTCGGCGCGGGCTCCGAGCGCTTCGCGCCTCGGAGTCCGTGCTCCGCGACCAGCTCGCGGCGCTCGCCGCGGCGCAGGCCGAGACGGATGCCGAGCTCTGGGTCATGGCGCCCATGGTCGCGACGGTCGAGGAGACCGTGTTCGTGACGCGCGCGATCCACGAGGCCGGCATCCGCACGGCGGGCGTCATGGTGGAGATCCCGTCGGTCGCGCTCGTCGCCGACCGCGTGCTCGCCCGCACCGACTTCGCGTCGATCGGCACGAACGACCTGACGCAGTACACGATGGCCGCCGACCGCCAGCTCGGCTCGGTCGCGGCCCTGCAGGATCCGTGGCATCCGGCGGTGCTGCGGCTCGTGAAGGAGGTGGGCGCCGCGGGCGCCGCCTCCGGCAAGCCGGTCGGTGTGTGCGGCGAGGCCGCCGCCGACCCCCTCCTCGCCGTCGTGCTGGCCGGGCTCGGTGTCACGAGCCTGTCCATGTCGCCGACGGCACTCGCAGACGTCCGCGTATCCCTCGCGCGGTACACCCTCGACGACGCGCGAGCGATCGCCGAGGCAGCCCTGGCGGCCGATGAGGCCGCCGATGCCCGAGAGGCGGCCCGGGCGGCCGCCGACACCATCACCGCCGGGCGCTCGTCCGGCATCCGAGCCAGGAGGCACACACCATGACGACGACGTCAGCACCGACGGCACAGCGGGGCGGGGGAGCCCGCGTCGCCGTCCAGAGATTCGGAACCTTCCTGTCGGGCATGATCATGCCCAACATCGCGGCCTTCATCGCCTGGGGCCTCGTGACCGCGATGTTCATCCCCAACGGCTGGTTCGGGGTGGAGAGCCCCGTCGCAGCCTGGCGCTGGGCGGACTCGGCGATCCTCGGCGGCGGGGAGGCGTCCGACGGCACCGTCTGGACGGGCCTCGTCGGCCCGATGATCACCTACATGCTGCCGCTGCTCATCGCCTATACGGGCGGTCGCATCGTCTACGGCGTGCGCGGCGCGGTCATCGGCGTCGTCGTGACGATGGGTGTCGTCATCGGCGCCGAGGGCACGGTCATGTTCCTCGGCGCGATGATCTGCGGCCCCCTCGCGGCCTGGATCCTCAAGCAGCTCGACAAGCTGTGGGCCGGCAAGATCAAGCCGGGCTTCGAGATGCTCGTCGACAACTTCTCGTCGGGCATCCTCGGCTTCCTGCTCGCCCTCGCGGCGTTCTTCGGCCTCGCACCGCTCATCAAGATCTTCAGCGATGCGCTCGGCGCGGCCGTCGGCTGGCTCATCGAGACGGGCCTCATCCCGCTCGCCTCGATCCTCGTCGAGCCCGCGAAGGTGCTGTTCCTCAACAACGCCATCAACCACGGCGTGTTCACGCCGCTCGGTACCGAGCAGGTCGTCGAGAACGGCAAGAGCCTGCTGTTCCTCGTCGAGGCGAACCCCGGACCGGGTGCGGGCCTGCTGCTCGCGCTCACGGTGTTCGGCGTCGGCGCGGCGCGCGCGACCGCCCCGGGTGCGTTCATCATCCAGTTCCTCGGCGGCATCCATGAGGTGTACTTCCCGTACGTGCTCGCGAAGCCGCTCCTCATCGTCGCCATGATCGGCGGCGGCGCGACGGGCGTGCTGACGAACGTCATCTTCAACTCGGGTCTGCGGGCTCCCGCGGCACCGGGGTCGATCTTCGCGGTCGTCATCCAGACGGCGCCCGACAGCTACGTCGGCGTCATCCTCTCGGTCATCCTCGCGGCGGCCGTGACGTTCCTCATCGCGATGCCGATCCTGCTCGCGAGCCGCAAGCGCGACCTCGCGTCCGAGGCGGATGCGGATGCGCGCCTCGCCGCGTCGGTCGCGCAGACGAGCGCGAACAAGGGCAAGGAGAGCTCCGTGCTCTCGGGCCTCGCGACGAGCGTCGGCGCCGGAGCGGGCGGCGACGTCGCGACGAAGACGATCGAGAAGGTCGTGTTCGCGTGCGATGCGGGCATGGGCTCGAGCGCGATGGGCGCATCCGTGCTGCGGAACAAGTTCAAGAAGGCGGGCATCGAGGTCGACGTGTCGAACGCGGCGATCGCGAACCTCACGGGCGACGAGGATCTCGTCATCACGCAGAATGAGCTCACGCCGCGCGCCCGGCAGAAGGCGCCGGATGCGGTGCACGTGTCCGTCGACAACTTCATGAACTCGCCGCGGTACGACGAGGTCGTGGAGCTCGTGAAGAACCAGAGGGAAGGGGCCGCCCAGTAAGCCCCGAGGGGTCCGGCGGCGAGAGAGGAGCACACCATGAGCGACGACATCCTGACGCCCGAGCGAGTGCTGCTCGCCGACCGGACCCCGACCCGCGAGGAGGCGGTGCGCGACGTCGGCCGCCTCCTCGTGGAGGCCGGGGCCGTGCGGCCCGACTACGTCGACTCGATGCTCGCCCGGGAGGCGACCGTGTCGACGTCGATGGGGAACTTCCTCGCGATCCCCCACGGCACCAATGAGGGCCGCGAGTTCATTGACGCGACGGCGCTCGCCGTCATTCGCTATCCCGAGGCGATCGACTGGGACGGCGACGAGGTGCGGTTCGTGATCGGCATCGCGGGTCGCGAGAACGAGCACCTCGAGATCCTCGGACGGATCGCGGTGCTGTTCTCGGAGGACGACGAGGTGCAGGCTCTGCTCGCGGCGCCCACCGCGGAGGAGCTGTACGCTCGGATCTCCGCCGTCAACGAGGACTAGGTCCGCGAGAGTACGTACTTTTCCCGCGACACGCCGCGTGGTCGCCGCAAAGTACGTACTTTCGCGGATTATGCGTATTCGCTTCGGATCGGGTAGGATCGATCTTTGGTGTCTTGTGCCTACACGGCCGTCCGCACCGAATCAATCACCCGCATGACCGAGTGTCACCGATAGCGATTTAGAGGGTATGGCCAAGAAAGACGGCGTCATCGAGATCGAGGGATCTGTCCTCGAGGCTCTGCCGAACGCGATGTTCCGCGTCGAGCTGAGCAACGGGCACAAGGTTCTCGCCCACATTTCGGGCAAGATGCGTCAGCACTACATCCGCATCCTCCCCGAGGACCGCGTGATCGTGGAGCTGAGCCCCTACGACCTGACCCGCGGCCGGATCGTCTACCGCTACAAGTGACCCTCGGGAAGTAACGGCCTGCGCACGCGCAGGTACGAGGACAGCGAGAAGGAAAAATGAAGGTCAACCCGAGCGTCAAGCCCATCTGCGACCACTGCAAGGTCATCCGCCGCAACGGCCGCGTGATGGTCATCTGCAAGTCGAACCCGCGTCACAAGCAGCGTCAGGGTTGAGCCGAAGGTCGACACCGCGAAGCGGTTTCGACCGAAGGCTCAAGGTCGAGTAGGCCCGCGCGAAGCGCGGACCGTGTCGAGACCCCACGTCAGCAGACGTCACAACTCAACAGATCAAGAAGCACCGCCAGAACCACCTGCATCCGTGCGGTTGGGGACACCTCGGGTTCGGAGGCCCGGGCACCGGCGGCGCTCCACACCTCCGATCGACTCCATAAGGAGAAGCCGCCATGGCACGTATCGCCGGCGTCGACATCCCGCGCGAGAAGCGCGTCGAGGTCGCCCTGACGTACATCTACGGCGTGGGCCGCACTCGCGCGCTCGCGACCCTCAAGGAGACCGGGATCTCCGGTGACATCCGCGTGAAGGATCTGACCGACGACCAGCTCGTCGCCCTTCGCGACTTCATCGAGGGCAACTACAAGGTGGAGGGTGACCTTCGCCGTGAGGTGCAGGCCGACATCCGCCGCAAGGTCGAGATCGGCTCCTACGAGGGCCTCCGCCACCGTCGCGGTCTGCCCGTCCGCGGTCAGCGCACCAAGACCAACGCACGCACTCGCAAGGGCCCGAAGCGCACCGTGGCCGGCAAGAAGAAGGCAGGTAAGAAGTAATGGCTGCTCCGAAGGCCGCCGCGCGCAAGCCGCGCCGCAAGGAGAAGAAGAACATCGCCGTGGGCCAGGCCCACATCAAGTCGACGTTCAACAACACGATCGTCTCCATCACCGACCCGTCCGGTGCCGTCATCAGCTGGGCCTCCTCGGGTGGCGTCGGCTTCAAGGGCTCGCGCAAGTCGACCCCCTACGCCGCGCAGCTTGCCGCCGAGTCGGCCGCCCGTCAGGCGCAGGAGCACGGCATGAAGAAGGTCGACGTCTTCGTGAAGGGCCCGGGCTCGGGTCGCGAGACGGCGATCCGCTCGCTCCAGGCCGCTGGTCTCGAGGTCGGCACGATCAACGATGTGACGCCCCAGGCGCACAACGGATGCCGTCCGCCCAAGCGTCGTCGCGTGTGATCTCGCCGCTCGGATGACCGGGTCCTGATCCGGTCATCCGAGCGCGCCAACGTCTTTCCACAACTCAACAAACGGCGGCCCAGCCACCCGCCGCATCTGTCGTGGGCGTCATATGGCGGACGCCCTCGCCGAAAGGAAACCACGTGCTCATCGCACAGCGTCCCACCCTCTCCGAAGAGGTCATCTCGGAGTTCCGCTCCGCGTTCGTCATCGAGCCCCTCGAGCCCGGCTTCGGCTACACGCTCGGCAACTCGCTGCGTCGCACCCTTCTCTCGTCGATCCCCGGCGCGGCCGTCACGAGCATCCGCCTCGACGGCATCCAGCACGAGTTCGACACCATCCCGGGTGTCAAGGAGGACGTCGTCGAGATCGTCCTCAACATCAAGAACCTGGTCGTCTCGAGCGAGCACGACGAGCCCATCACCGCCTACCTGCGCAAGACCGGCGCGGGCCAGGTGACCGCCGCCGACATCTCGGCGCCGGCGGGTGTGGAGATCCACAACCCCGACCTCGTCATCGCGACCCTCAACGACAAGGCGAAGTTCGACCTCGAGCTCACGATCGAGCGCGGCCGCGGCTACGTCTCGGCCACCCAGAACCGCAGCGAGTTCTCCGAGGCCGGCCAGATCCCGGTCGACTCGATCTACTCTCCCGTGCTCAAGGTCACCTACCGCGTGGAGGCCACGCGTGCCGGTGAGCGCACCGACTTCGACCGCCTCGTGGTCGACGTCGAGACGAAGCCGGCGATCACGCCGCGCGACGCGCTCGCCTCGGCCGGTCGCACGCTCGTCGAGCTGTTCGGTCTCGCCCGCGAGCTGAACACCGCCGCCGAGGGCATCGAGATCGGGCCCGCCCCGGTCGACGCCGTGCTCTCGAGCGAGCTGTCGATGCCCATCGAGGACCTCGACCTCTCGGTGCGCTCGTACAACTGCCTCAAGCGCGAGGGCATCAACACCGTCAGCGAGCTCGTCGCCCTCTCGGAGACGCAGCTCATGAACATCCGCAACTTCGGTCAGAAGTCCGTGGACGAGGTGAAGGACAAGCTCGTCGAGCTCGGCCTCTCGCTCAAGGACAGCGTGCCCGGCTTCGACGGCGCGCACTTCTACGGCGGATACGACGACGAGACCGTCTGAGCCCGCACTGACCACAGAACCCTCTGCGCCGCGATGATCCGCGACGCGCAACTCCTGGAGAACGACTGATCATGCCCCAGCCCACCAAGGGTCCCCGTCTCGGCGGCGGTCCGGCGCACGAGCGCCTGCTGCTCGCGAACCTCGCCGCGGCCCTGTTCACCCACAAGAGCATCACGACCACCGAGACGAAGGCCAAGCGCCTCCGCCCCGTGGCCGAGCGTCTCATCACCTTCGCCAAGCGCGGTGACCTGCACTCGCGTCGTCGTGTGCTCTCGATCATCAGCGACAAGTCGGTCGTGCACGAGCTCTTCACCGAGATCGCGCCGCTCGTCGCCGAGCGCGACGGCGGATACACCCGCATCACGAAGATCGGCAACCGCAAGGGCGACAACGCCCCCATGGCGGTCATCGAGCTCGTGCTCGAGCCGGTCGTGAAGAAGTCGGCCGCCCGCGTCGAGACCCCGAAGGCGGAGGCGAAGCCCGCCGCCGAGGAGACCCCGGTCGAGGAGACCGAGGCCCCCGTCGAGGAGTCGACCGAGGTCGAGGCGCCCGCGGAGGAGACCGAGGCTGCTGCCGAGGAGACCACCGAGGACGCTCCCGCCGAGGAGTCGGAGGAGAAGTAACTCCCCGCATCCCTTTCCCAGAGGGCCCCGCTCACGTCGAGCGGGGCCTTCTGCTTTCCCGCCTCCCGCTCAGATGAGCCGATAAGCTCCCACATGGGGTCGATCCGGGAACCCGACACCGCCCGGGCCCCTTCGAGGAATGACAGGGACATGCCTGACGGGACGCAGCTGCACTACGAGGTCGCTCGTGCGTACTACCTCGACGGCCTGTCGAAGATCGAGATCGGCGAGCGCTTCGGCGTGAGCCGCTTCCAGGTCGCCAAACTGCTCAAGGAGGCCGTCGATACGGGCGTCGTCCGCATCGAGTTGCGTCGCCCCCAGTCGGAGCTCACGACGACGCTCGCGGCCGAGGTCGCCGCGGCTCTCGGCGTGCGCCAGGTGCGCATCGCCGAGGCGGGTTCGGATGAGCTCGCGCCGAGCGAGGTGCTCGGACGCACCGTCATGGAGACCATCCAGGACCTCATCCGCCCGGGCATGACGGTGGGGCTCTCGTGGTCGCGCACGCTCGACATCGCGGCGAAGTTCATGAAGGAGCCGCCGCCCTGCGACATCGTGCAGCTCGCGGGCGCCCTCCAGCTGCCGGGCGTCGGCAGCCTTCCGCAGCTCATCTCGCGCCTCGGCGACAGCCCGGGCATCAACACCTGGCCCATCCACGCCCCGCTCGTCGTCGACGAGGAGTCGACGGCGCGCGATCTCCGCAAGCAGCCGGAGATCGCCCAGGCGCTCGACCGCGCGGACCGGCTCGACCTGGCGGTCGTCTCGCTCGCCGAGTGGAAGGGTGGGGAGTCGAGCGTGTGGGACAAGGTCTCGCGGGCGGACCGCGAGCTCGCGGCGGATGCCGGAGCGGTCGCGGAGATCTCGGGGCGCCTGCTCGGGGCGGACGGCGAGCCCGTCGTCACACGCCTCGACAAGCGCATCATCAGCGTGCGGCTCGAGCAGCTCGCGCGCACCCCCGAGGTCGTCGCGGTCGTGCCGAGCGCGGGTCGCCTCGAGGCGGTCTTCGCCGCCGCACGCGCCGGCTTCGTGACGACGTTCGTGATGGGGAGCGACCTCGCGGCCCTCATCAAGGAGCGCGCCGACGCCTCGCGGTGACGGGACTCAGCCGTCCTCTTCGCCCGCCGCGCTCACCGACACGATGCCGCGCGTCTCGGAGAGCTGTGAGATGAGCTCGTCGGGGGAGGCCCGACGCCGGTGGGTGAAGGTGATGTTCGCCTCGACGATCGTGTGCCCCTTGGGTGTCTCGAACTTGCGGGTCTGCAACAGCGCGATCTTGTAGCCGAGGCGCGTCGCGGTCTCGACGATGACACGCATGACGCCGCGGTTCTCGCGGTAGCGCACGACGAGGGTCTCGCCCGTGTCGGACCGGGGGATGCGCCGCGCGGCGTAGCTGAGCGCCGTCACGGCGAGGAAGTACAGCAGGGTCGAGATGATCGCGAGCCCCGGCATCCCGGCCCCGCATGCCATGCCGATCGCGGCCGTGACCCAGACGGATGCGGCTGTCGTGAGCCCGTTGACGACGTTCTGCCGCACGAAGATGACGCCCGCGCCGAGGAAGCCGATACCCGACACGATCTGCGCCGCGATGCGCGAGGGGTCGACGATCGTGTCGGGGCCGACTGTGTGGCTGAAGCCGTAGGCCGAGACGAGCGTGAAGATCGCCGAGCCGAGGCCGACGAGGGTGTGCGTCCGCACGCCCGCGCTCTTGAGGCGGCGCTGCCGTTCGGCGCCGATGCTCGCGGACAGCACGAACGCGAGGCTCGCGAGCACGACCTCGGTCAGCAGGGTCTCGCTGAAGAGGTCGAACTGCAGCATGGGTGCTCCATCCGGGTCGCCGGCGGCGTCGCGCGGGACCGAGAGACGAGAAAGTCTTGACAGATCTCAGATGATACACCAGCCTCTCAGATGAGCGAGCGCCCTTCAATCGGCACCCGCCCGATCGAGTCCATGCGACAAAGGGGTTTACATGGAGCACGTCACACGTCGAGGAGTTCTCGCCGGAGGTCTCGGGGCCGCGGTCGGCGCGGCCGCATCGCACGGCTGGGGGCGCGCATCCGGCGCCCAGGCCGCCCAGGCCGCGATGGCGGTGAGCAGCGTGCCGGGCGTCCACCACGTCGCCGACTTCGGGGCAGTCGGCGACGGCGTGACGGATGACACGGCAGCTCTGCAGGACGCCCTCGACGCCGCGGCGGGCGCGAGCCTCTTCTTCGACGCCGCGGTCTACGTCGTGAGCGCGGCGCTCATGGTCAAGCAGGGCACGATGCTCCACGGGCGCGGCGCCACCATCACGCGCGCGCCCTCCTACGGCGCGGAGCTGCTCGGCAACTGGTCGCTCACCGACACGACCACGACCGCCTACAACGGGCACGGCGACATCACGATCGAGGGCTTCACCTTCGACGGCGACGGCCGGGCGCTGCCCGCGAACATGGTCTCGTTCGTGCACTGCGAGAACATCGTCATCCGCGACTGCACCTTCCTCGACTGCACCGCGATGCACCACCTCGAGCTCAACAGCACGCGGCACGCCCTCGTCGAGAACTGCCGGTTCCTGGGCATGCGGCCCGACGCCACCATCAGCGTGCGCAAGGAGGCCATCCAGATCGACCGCGCGCATCCGACACTCGGGATGGGCGGGGCACCCGACGGCACGATGTCGGCCGACATCACGATCGTCAGCTGCTACTTCGGGCCGTCGGCGAGCTACCTGGCCCCCGCGATCGCGGTCGGCACGCACCAGGAGGCGCCCGCGGGGAGCATCTACCGGAACATCCGCGTGCTCAACTGCGTCGGCGAGGCGCTCACCCACGCCGGCACGCGGTGGGTCAACACCGAGGGCCTCCGTGTGATCGGCAACGAGTTCACGCTCACGCGCCGCCCCACGCCCGTCGCGGACGGCGAGTCGGACGCGATGCTCTACGGCTTCGCCTGCACCGTGAGCACCGACGTGCTCGTGGCCGACAACCGCTTCGTCGTGGAGCCGGGCGAGAAGGCGATCTCGGTCGACATCCGCAAGGACTCGTCGTGGGCACAGGTGATCGGCAACATGCTCCGCTACGGCCGCTATGCCCTCTTCGTCGAGAACTCGAACGACACGAGCTTCCGCGACAACTACTGCCTGAGCCACAACTACGACGGCGTGCACCTGCGCAGCACGCGTCGCGCGCACATCTCGACGAACACCTTCCACAACACGGGGGCCAACGGCGCGATCGCGGTCGTCGAAGGCAGCGGCACGAACGGCAACGCGATCTGGAACAGCTTCGACAGCAACGTCGCCCAGTACACGGGCAGCGTCAGCGCGCCCGCCGTCGGGGTCGTGTGCGATGTCTCGACCTCGCAGGGCACCTCGGTGCGGATGAACCGCTTCCGGCAGGTGCCGACCGTCCACTCCGGCTCGACGAGCGACGTCGTCGCCTACAACACCACCAACTAGACACCGGGAGCCACCACCACATGACCACCATCAACCGTCGCGGACTCCTGCTCGGAGGCCTCGGCGTCGCCGCCGGTGCCGCGGGTGCCGTCGCGCTCGACACCGCCGCCGCGGCGCCCGCCGTCGCCGCCGCCAGCGCGGGCGCCACCGTCGCACAGTCGGCCGCACCGTCCAGTGCGGCCGGCCGCGCGCTCGCGGCCGGCTCGGCCGGGGTCTTCAACCCCTTCCTCCGCCAGTCGACGCTCTACTCCTACGGCCACAGCTTCACGGTCGTGCCGAGCCCGTACTGCACCCCCGACCGGGGCGAGTACCCGCTCCGACTCAAGGAGCTCATCGGCTTCGCCGACGTCGTGCCCTTCGGCCGCGGCGCCACCTACCTGCCCGACACGCTCGCGCTCGCCCTCAACGGCATCCGGGCGACCGACAAGGACCGCACGTGGCCGGGCCTCGCCACGATCGCGTCGTCCGAGCACGCGCACGGCGTCAACAACGACCCCGACCACAGGTCGATGCCGCGCGGCGTCGTGACGATCCAGAACTACCTCAACGAGACGGGCGACACGCACCCGTGGGCGCACACACCCGAGTACGTCGAGTTCTGGTCGCATTGCCTGCGTTCGCTCATCGCCGTCGTGTCGAGCAAGGGGCAGAAGGCGAGCACGGTGGATGTCGGCTCGACCGCGCCGGGCGGGCACGCCTGGCAGACGATGTCGTCGGCGCAGTACGTCAACATGTTCCCGGGAGGACACCTCTTCCGCTCGAACCAGGTGGGCGACTGGCGGCAGTTCAGGGTGAGCGGCGACGAGTGCTGGATCCTGATCTTCGCGGCGCTGTCGACGACGGCCACCCGCGGCCTCGACGTCTACGTGGGGAACACCAAGATCCAGGAGATCGACCCGACGGGCATGATGGCGCCCTACACCTCGGTGATCGCCGATTCGGCGGGCCTCAACCTCTGGCCGCTCGCCGTGCGTGTGACCGGCCTCAACGCGGCCGCGGGGACCGCCGACTTCAAGACGGTGCAGGTGCGGGTCGCCAACCGCGGCAGCGGCTGGGGCTTCCTGTCGACCGCGCTGTTCCCGCGGAAGACGCCGCCCGAGGTCTTCGTCGCGTACGAGCCGGTGCGGCGCAACGTGACGGACTGGCCGGCCCGCACCGCGATGTACCGGGCCGCCATCGACCAGGTCGTCTCGGAGTTCACGAACGTGCACGCCGTCGATCTCGAGGACGGCTGGGATCTCGAGGCGATGACGCTCGCGGGCGACATCCACCCGAACGACCGCGGGCAGGTGCACATCGCCGACCGCTTCGTCGAGGCGATCAACGACAACGTCACCGACTTCACGAACGGCATCGCGATCATCTGATCGCGGGCGGCGGCTCAGCCCGTCACGACCTCGGGCGCGAGCTCCGCGACGTGGAGGCCCGGATGCCGTGCCGTGAGAGTCGAGAGGGTGTCGGCATCCGTGCCGTCGTCGACGACGAGGTCGGTGAAATCGCTCAGCGGAGCGACGGAGTGCAGCGCCGTGCGGCCGATCTTGTGGTGGTCCATGAGCAGCACGCTGCGGTCGGAGGCCGACATCATGGCCCGCTTGACGAGCACGACGTCCTGCTCGGAGTGGAAGGCCTGCGTCGTCGACATGGCCGACGTCGAGGAGAAGTGGATGTCGGCCCGCACGCGCGCGACGGCGTCGATGCAGGGGAGGCCGAGGTAGGCGTCGTGCCCGGCGGAGTACACGCCGCCGAGCATGATGAGGCGCACCTCGTCGCGCCCCTTGAGCACCTCCACGATCTCGGGGAAGTTCGTGATGACCGTGAGGGGGGCGATGTCGACGAGCTCGTGCGCGAGCGCGAGCGTCGTCGTGGAGTCCTCGAGCAGCACGACCATGCCGGGCTCGACGAGCGACGCGGCGGTGCGCGCGATCGCGGACTTCTCGGCACGGGCCGAGCGGGACCGGAAGTGGATGCTCGAGTCGAACACCGCCGACGGCAGCGCCGTCACGCCGCCGTAGTACTTCTGCACGATGCCCGCCTTGACGAGCTGGTCGATGTCGCGGTGGGCGGTCATGAGGCTCACGCCGAAGATCTCGGAGATCTGCTGCGGCGAGACCGAGCCCTCGCGCATGACGAGGTCGGCGAGCTCGCTCTGGCGGTCGGCCGGCGAGAGTCGGCGCAGCGCCTGGGGATGCTGGGTCATGTCTCTCCTCGAGGTCCGATCATGTGGCGCCTCAACCTAACAACGTCTTTGTGATAGTCCTGGGGCCGCCCGGAGAAGCCGCGCGGGTACTTAACACTACTGCTCCGAATCGCGGAGCGCGACATCCGATCGCGTCGGCCTCTAGGTACCCGTGTGCCCACGATTTCTGAGGGTTCTTGACGGTCGGAACTTCCTTCTCGCCGAGGATTGGACGTATCGCATACTGCGTGGTAACTTCGCACCATGCTTGTGATGATGCCAGCATGGACTCGGGGGGAGCCCGCCGCATGACGCTTTCCAGCGCGAAGCCCGGCGCCGCCACCGACGCCCTGCCCGCGGCGCCCGCCTCCCTCGGATCCGAACTGCTCGGCATCGCCCGGCGAGCCGCCCAGGCGGCCGGAGCCGAACTGCTCGCCCGCGCCGACCAGCCCCACCGCGTCTCCACCAAGTCGAGCCCGACCGACCTCGTGAGCGAGGCCGACAGCGTGGCCGAGACCGTCATCCGCGAGACCCTCCTGGGCGCTCGCCCCGACGACGGCTTCGTCGGCGAGGAGGGCTCGCGCGACGGCGGCAGCACGGGCATCACGTGGGTCGTCGACCCGCTCGACGGCACCGTCAACTACCTCTTCGGCGATCGCGAGTGGTCGGTCAGCATCGCCGCCGTCGACGCCGACGGCCCGCTCGTCGGCGCCGTCATCGAGCCCGTCACCGGACGGATGTGGACCGGCATCCGCGGCGAGGGCGCCTGGCGCGACGACGTCGAGATCAGCGCCCGCCGCACGCCCGAGCTCGCCGACGCGATGGTGCTCGCGGGCCTCTCGTACGACGCGGCCCAGCGTCGCCGCCAGATGGAGATGTTCACCGACGTCGCCCCCGGCGTGCGCGACCTGCGCCGGCACGGCAGCGCCGCGCTCGAGCTGTGCCGCGTCGCAGAGGGCACGGCCGACGCCTACGTCGAGTCGCCCATCTTCCGCTGGGACATCGCCGCGGGCGCGCTCATCGCGCGCGAGGCCGGCGCGCGCGTGCACGTCACGCACCTCGACGAGGTGCGCCGCTCGGTGCTCGCCGCGACCCCGTTCATCTTCGAGGAGCTGCTCATGCTCCTGCAGACGAGCGATTTCGGCGCCGAGTTCTTCAACGTCGAGCAGGTGAACCCGCAGTAATGGCCGCCTACATCGCCCGCCGGCTGCTCCTCTCGGTCTTCGTGCTGTGGGGCACGGTCAGCCTCGTCTTCGTCGTCATGCGCCTCGTGCCGGGCGACCCCGCGCTCATGATCCTGGGTCCGGATGCGCAGCTCGGCGAGCTCGAGGCCCTTCGGAAGCAGATGGGCCTCGACCAGCCCGTCATCCTGCAGTACCTCAACTACCTCTGGGGCGCGCTGCAGCTCGACTTCGGCGACTCGGTGCGCCTCGGCGGCGACGCCATGAGCCACGTGCTCGGACGGATGCCGCTCACGCTCGTGCTCGCGGCCGCCGCCCTCGTCGTCGCGGTCGTGGTCGGCGTCTCGATGGGCATCCTCGCGGCCCTCAACTTCGACACCCGGATCGACCGCACCGTCACGACGCTCTCGCTCGTGACGCACTCGGCGCCGTCGTTCTGGGTCGGCCTCGTGCTCATCCTCATCTTCGCCCGGCAGCTGCAGGTGCTCCCGAGCGGCGGCGCGGGCACCTTCGCCCACCTCGTCCTCCCCGCGCTCGCGGCGGGCCTCCCGTTCTCGGCGACGCTCACGCGCTTCACGCGCTCCGGTCTGCTCGAGGTCGTCAACGAGGGCTACATCCAGACGGCCCGCTCGAAGGGCCTCTCGGAGCGCATCGTGATCGTCGCCCACGCCATCCGCAACTCGCTCATCCCGATCGTCACCGTCGTCGGCCTCTACGCGGGCGGCATCCTCGGCGGCACGGTCGTCATCGAGACGGTGTTCTCGTGGCCGGGCATGGGCCGACTCATCGTCGACTCGATCGGCTACCGCGACTACGCGGTCGTGCAGGCGGGAATCGTGCTCATCACCTTCGTCTTCGTCGCGATCAACCTGGTCGTCGACGTCCTCTACGGGTACCTCGACCCGCGCGTGCGATTGGCAGGGAAGCGATGACCGGGGTCACGGAAAGCACGCTCACGCCCACGGCGGCGCTCGCCGTGGCGCCCACGCGGGAGCGCGCACGCAAGCGCGGCAGCCTCCGCATCGGCGTCTCGATCGGCATCATCGCGCTCTACCTCGTGGCGGCCATCGTCGGCCCCATCCTCGTGCAGTTCGACCCGGTCGCGACCGACACCGCCAACCGGCTGCTGCCGCCGTTCGCGACGCGCCAGGACGGCTCGATCGCCCTCTTCGGCACCGATCAGGTCGGCCAGGACCTCTTCGCCCAGACGCTCCAGGGCGCCCGGATGTCGATGCTCGTGGGCGTCTCGGCGCTCATCATCGCGGGCGTCATCGGCGTGCTGATCGGCATCTTCTCCGGCTACTTCGGGGGCGTCGTCGACTCGGTGCTCATGCGCCTCGCCGACGTGCAGCTCGCCTTCCCCGGCATCCTGCTCGCCGTGCTCGTCGCATCCGTGCTCGGGCAGAGCGTCGTCAACGTCATCATCATCCTCGCGATCGGCGGATGGGTGACCTACGCCCGTGTGACGAGGAGCCAGGTGCTCGCGACGAAGAACCGCGAGTTCGTCGACGCGACGCGCACCCTCGGCGCCGGGCACTGGCACACCATCCGCACGACGATCCTCCCCGCGTGCGTCGCACCCGTCATGGTCATCGCGACGATGGACATCGGCAGCATCATCCTCGCGGAGGCGTCGCTGTCGTTCCTCGGACTCGGCACCCCGCCGTCGACCCCCAGCTGGGGCCTCACGATCGCCGGCGGCCGCAACTACCTCGCGAGCGCGTGGTGGATCTCGACGATCCCCGGCATCTGCCTCGCCATCCTCGTCATCGCGTTCGGCGTCCTGGGCGACGCGCTGCGCGACCGCTTCGACCCCCGCCTGAAGGAGGTGTGAGCCCGATGTCGGAAGCTCTCACGACGCTGCTCGAGCAGCCGCGTCCGGATGCGGGAGACGGGCCGCTGCTGTCGGTCCAGGATCTCGCGGTGTCGTTCGGGGCCCAGCGCGGCCGCGTGCGCGTGGTCGACGGGCTCTCGTTCGACATCCACCCGGGTGAGACGGTCGCGGTGCTCGGCGAGTCCGGCAGCGGCAAGAGCGTGACGGCGCAGACGATCATGGGCCTGCTGCCCAAGCCGATCGGCCGCGTCGACGCGGGCCGCATCCTCTACCGAGGGGTCGACCTGCTGCAGCAGCCGGCGAGCTACACGCGCTCTCTCGGCGGCACCGAGATCGCCATGATCTTCCAGGACCCGCTGAGCTCGCTCAACCCGGTCATGCGCGTGGGCGCGCAGATCGGCGAGGCCATGCGGCGCCGCGCCGGGGTCTCCCGGCGGGAGGCCCGCGAGCGCGCGATCGAGCTCATGGAGCGCGTCGGCATCCCCGCGGCCCGCCGCCGCGTCGACGACTTCCCGCACCAGTTCTCGGGCGGCATGCGCCAGCGCGTCATGATCGCGATGGCGCTCGCCCTGCGGCCGTCGCTCATCATCGCCGACGAGCCGACGACCGCGCTCGACGTCACGGTGCAGGCGCAGATCATGGCGCTCCTCGCCGAGGTGCAGGAGCTCGACGGCACCGCCCTGCTGCTCATCACCCACGACCTCGGGGTCGTGGCGGATGTCGCCGACCGCACCGTCGTCATGTACAGCGGGCGCGTGGCCGAGAGCGGCGCGATCCGCGACGTCTACGACCGCCCCGCCCACCCGTACACGGTCGGGCTCATGGCCTCCGTTCCGGACCTCGAGGGTCCGCGCGGACGCCTCACCCCGATCGAGGGCTCGCCGCCCGACCCGCGGCGTGTCCCGCAGGGCTGCCCCTTCCACCCGCGCTGCCCCATGGCCGTCGCCCTGTGCGCAGAGGTGCGGCCCGAGCCGCGCGAGATGCCCGGGCGCACGGCACTCCACCTGTCCGCCTGCCACCGCGCCGAGGAGGTCGGAGCATGACCCTCACGACCCCCACGCGGAGCGCGGTCCCCTCGGCGGCGGGCGAGCCGCTGCTGAGCGTGCGCGAGCTGCGCACGACCTTCCCCATCCGCTCGAACGTGCTGCGACGCAAGGTGGGCGAGATCGGCGCCGTCGACGGCGTGAGCTTCGACATCATGCCGGGGGAGACCTACGGCCTCGTGGGCGAGTCCGGTTCCGGCAAGTCGACCGTCGCACGCACCATCATCGGCCTCGAGACGCCGACGTCGGGCACGATCCGCTTCGACGGACGCGACCTCACGACGGTGCGCGGCGCGGCTCTCAAGAGCGTCCGCCGGGACATCCAGATGATCTTCCAGGACCCGCACGCTTCGCTCAACCCGCGCCGCACGGTCGTCGACATCGTGAGCGAGGGATGGCAGGTGCAGCCCGGCTTCGGGCCGCGCGGCAGCTGGCGGCAGAGCGCGCTCGAGCTGCTCGACCGCGTGGGGCTCAACCCCGACCACGCCGACCGCTACCCGCACCAGTTCTCGGGCGGGCAGCGCCAGCGCATCGGCATCGCCCGCGCCCTCGCGATGCGGCCGAAGCTCATCATCTGCGACGAGGCGGTCTCCGCGCTCGACGTGTCGATCCAGGCGCAGGTGCTCAACCTCCTGCAGGATCTGCAGGCCGAGATGGGGCTCTCGTACCTCTTCATCGCCCACGACCTCGCGGTCGTGCGGCACATCTCCGACCAGGTCGGCGTCATGTACCTCGGCAAGCTCGTCGAGTCGGGCAGCTACGAGCAGATCTTCGCCGAGCCGCTGCACCCCTACACGCAGGCCCTGCTCTCCGCGATCCCCGTCACGCATCCGTGGCGCCAGGACCGCCGCGAGCGCATCGTCCTCAGCGGCGACATCCCCTCGCCGGCCGACCCGCCATCCGGATGCCGCTTCCGCACCCGCTGCTGGATGGCCCGGGACATCTGCGCAGAATCCGTGCCGGCGCTCGCCCGACGCGGCCACGACCATCCCGACGCCTGCCATCTCACGGGGGAGCCCGAGTGAAGGCGGCACCACGCAAGTCCCATGTCACACACCGAAAGGAAAACACCATGAGCGTCACCCGACGCAGTCTCGGCGCGATCGCGATCGCGGTCAGCGCCCTGCTCACGCTCGGCGCGTGCGCGAACACGGGGTCCGACGGCGCGCCCCTCGCGGAACAGCAGGATCTCAAGGTCGGTCTGGCATCGCTGCCGATCAACCTCGACGTCCTCCAGAACTCGGCCGAGGGCAAGATCATCGGGCCCATGCAGCACGTGCTCGAGCCGCTCGTCAAGCGCGACGGCGACTCGTTCGAGCCGTGGCTCGCCGAGTCGTGGGAGAACCCCGACGACCTCACGTGGGTCTTCACCATCCGCTCGGACGTGAAGTTCAGCGACGGCACGGTCCTCACCGCCGAGGACGCGCGTGCGTCGCTGCGACGACTCATCGACACGGAGTCGCCGCTGGCGCCGCTGCTCGCCGCCGTCGAGAACATCGAGGCGACCGACGACTCGACCCTCACGATCGAGACGAAGACCCCGCTGGGAACCCTGCTGACGACGCTGTCGCAGATCCTCATCGGGCAGGGCGCGGTCATCAACGACGAGGCCTACTGGGCCAAGCCCATCGGCACCGGTCCCTTCGTGATCGACGAGTTCGTCGCCGACCAGCGCTTCGCGCTCAGCCGCAACGACGACTACTGGGGTCCGGAGACGAAGCTCGACACGATCACCTACATCGGCATGCCCGAGGAGGCGGCGCGCATCTCGGCGCTCTCGACGGGTGAGGTCGACATCATCGACGGAGTGAGCCCCGACGCCATCCCGGAGGTGCAGTCGCTCGACTCGGTGACGTTCGAGTCGGTGCCGAGCTACGCGATCCAGTACATCTGGTTCAACAGCAGCCGCGAGCCCTACACCGACGTGCGGGTGCGCCAGGCGCTCTGGCACGCGCTCGACCTCGAGCAGATCGTGAGCGACCTCTACGGCGACCAGGCATCCGTCGCGCAGGCGCCGGTTCCGCAGGCCGTGTTCGGCGCAGCCAAGCTCGAGCCCTACACCTACGACCCGGAGCTCGCGAAGGAGCTCCTCGCCGAGGCGGGCTACCCCGACGGGTTCTCGACGACGATGCAGTTCTCGAGCAGCACGGGCGTGCCGCCCTTCATGCAGACGGTCATCTCCTACTGGGCCGAGATCGGCGTGACCGTCGAGCCGCTGCCCAAGGAGCAGGCCATCTGGCTCGACGACCTGCTCGCGCTCAACTGGGACATGAACGTGCAGTCGCCGTCCGTCACGAGCGGTGACGCCGACTACCACCTCGGCCGTCTCTACGTGAGCAGCGCGAACCGCCTCGGTTACGCCAACCCGGAGTACGACGCCCTCGTCACGGCCGCCCGCGAGTCGGTCGACCAGCAGGAGCGCATCTCGCTCTACGCGGAGGCCTCGAAGATCCTCTGGGAGGATGCGCCCGCCATCTGGGCCGCCGACCAGACCGCGAACGTCGCCTACCGCGACTACGTGACCGGTGTGACGATCGACGCGGGCAACCGCAACGACTACAGCGCCGTCGTGCTCCGTGCGAAGTGAACGGCGACGGGTACACCCGGCGCCGCACGGAACGACCGAGAACCAGATCGGAAGTGGAATGAACGACACGATTCACGTCGACACGCAGGCGCGTGTGCGGGCGACGCCCGAGGTGCTCGTGGTCGGCGGGGGTCCCGCGGGGATCGGGGCAGCCATCGCCGCCGCGCGCCGCGGGGCCCGCACGATGCTCGTCGAGCAGCAGGGGTACCTGGGAGGGAATCTCACGGCGGGCCTGGTCGGCCCGTGCATGACCTCCTACAGCCTCGACGGCTCGAAGCAGCTGATCCGCGGGATCTACGACGAGCTGATCCTGCGGATGGAGGCCGCCGGTGAGGCGATTCACCCGTCGAAGGTGCCGGCGGGCAGCCCGTTCGCCGGATTCATCTACCACGGGCACGACAAGGTCACGCCGTTCGAGCCGGAGGGCATGAAGCTCATCGCGCAGCGGATGTGCCTCGAGGCGGGCGTGGAGCTGCTGTTCCACACCTTCGTCGTCGACACGATCGTCGAGGACGGCGCCGTCCGCGGCGTCATCGTCGCCAGCAAGTCCGGGCTCGAGGCGATCACGGCCGACGTCGTGATCGACTGCTCCGCGGATGCGGACGTCGTCGCCTTCGGCGGCGGCGAGACCGTGACGGGACGCGAGGGCGACGGGCTCGTGCAGCCGATGACGCTCTTCTTCCGGGTGGGAGGTGTCGACGACGACGTCCTCGCGGACTACGTCGCGCAGTTCCCCTCGAAGACGGATGCGTTCGAGGTGCCGGTGCAGGCCGCTCGCGCCGCGGGCGAGTACACGATCGAGCGGAGGGGTCTCGGCTTGTACAAGACCCTCAAGCCGGGCGTGTGGCGCGTCAACACGACCCGCATCCTGCGCCGTGTCGGCACCGACGTGGGCGACCTCACGCAGGCGGAGATCGAGGGTCGCGAGCAGGTCACCCAGCTCATGCGCCTCTTCCGGCGCGTGCCCGGCATGGAGAACTGCGAGCTCATCGACACGGCCGCGACGATCGGCGTCCGTGAGACCCGCAGGATCGTGGGCGAGTACACCCTCACTCACGAGGATCTCGCCAACGGGCAGGAGTTCGACGACGTCATCGCGCTCGCGGGGTACCCGATCGACATCCACAGCCCGACCGATTCCGGTGGCGGCCTGATCGACATGCCGGTCGCGAACGAGTACCAGATCCCGTACCGCTCCCTCGTGCCGAAGGAGCTCGACGGGGTGCTCGTCGCGGGGCGGAGCGTCTCGTCGACGCACGAGGCCCTCGGCGCGATCCGGATCATGCCGCCGGCCTTCGCGATGGGCCAGGCCGCCGGTACCGCCGCCGCTCTCGCCGTGCGCGGGGGCGCGCGGCCCCGGGACGTCGACGTGACGGAGCTGCAGAAGGCTCTCGTCGAGGACGACGCCTACATCGGGGAGCGCGCGATGGAGCTGGTGCCGTGACAGCCGTTCCCCCGCGTGTCCGGGATGGCGGGCATCCGCGCATCTCCGGGCACCGGGGGGCGGCCGGCACCGAGCCGGAGAACACCGTCCGGTCGTTCCAGCGGGCCATCGCGCTCGGGGCGGGCACCGTCGAGCTCGACCTGCAGCGCTCGGCGGACGGCGAGCTCATCGTCATCCACGACGAGACCGTCGACCGCACGACCGGCGGCGCGGGGCGGGTCAACGACCTCACCCTGGCCGACATCCGGCTCCTGCGCGCCGACGGCGAGCCCGTGCCGACGTTCACCGAGGTGCTCGACTCGATCGACGCGCCCATCCAGGTGGAGGTCAAGGATCCGCTCGCGGTCGAGCCGCTCATCGCGCTGCTGCGGGCTCGGCCCGAGATCGGCCGCAGGGTCGTGCTCTCGGGCTTCTCCGAGGAGGTGCTGCGGCAGCTCGCCGAGGCCGTCCCCGACGTGCCGCGCGGCCTCATCTGCCGGGGCTACGAGGAGGGGCTGCTCGGCAGGCTCGCGGACCTCGGATGCGAGGTCGTCTACTCGGGCTGGCCCGGTCTCACGGTCGAGACGGTCCAGGCGCTGCACGACGCGGGGGTGTCGATCGCGGCCTGGAACGTCAACACGCGCGAGGAGCTCGCGCTCGCGCTCGCGCTCGGCGTGGACGAGATCTCGTCCGACTTCCCGGGTGAGGTGGCGCGCTGGTTGGGATCCGCGTCGGGCTGACCGCACGCGAGCATGCGAAAGGGGCGCCGGGTCGTCCAGCCGTGAGGCTGGCGCCCGGCGCCCCTTCCGTCGTCAGCTCTCGAGCGCGATCTGCGCCTTGAGGGCGGCACCGTTTGCGACGGCGTCGAGCGCGGTGGCGAACTCCTCGAGCGGGTAGGTGTGCGAGAGCAGCGCGTCGACGTTCACGACGCCGCGGGCCACGAGGTCGAGGGCCGCGTCGAAGCTGTGCAGCACGGCCATGGTGCCGATGATCGTGATCTCGTCGTTGTAGATCTCGAACGGCGACACCTCGAGGCGCGCCTCGGCGGCGGCGACGCCGAACACCTGCAGGCGGCCTCCGCGGTCGAGGGCGCCGAGCGCCGCGGCCATCGCGGCGGGGGCGCCCGTGACGTCGACAGCGGCGTCGAAGCGGCGCGTCGAGAGCTCCTCGACGGAGGTGCCGACCTCGACGGCGCCGAGCTCGAGCGCGGCGGCGGCCTTCGCAGCGACGCGGTCGACGACGCTGACGACCGCGCCGCCTGCCGTGAGCAGCTGCGCGACGATGAGCCCCATCGGACCCGCGCCCATGACGAGCATGCGCTCGCCGGCCTCGACGCCCAGGCGGCGCACGCCGTGCACGGCGCACGAGACGGGCTCGACGAACGCGCCCTGCGCGAAGGTCATCGAGTCCGGCATCCGGTAGCAGTTCGCGGCGGGCACGGCGACGTACTGTGCGAACGCGCCGTCGACGGTGTCGCCGATGGCGCCCCAGTCGGCGCACAGGTTGCCGCGCCCGCGGCGGCACTGCGCGCACTTGCCGCAGAAGAGCGAGGGGTCGACGGCGACCCGCTGGCCCACGAGGCCCGCATCGACTCCGGCGCCGACCGACGCGATCGTGCCCGCGAACTCGTGGCCCGGGATGATCGGGAACGGGGTGGGCGGGAACTCGCCCTTCACGATGTGGAGGTCGGTTCCGCAGATGCCGACCCGGGCAACCTCGACGATCACCTCCCCGTCGCGGGGGGTGGGGTCGTCGACCTCGGTGACCTCGATCTGGCCCGGCCGCGGGAGCAACACTGCACGCATGGGTTCCGCCAATCTCATCTGATACGTCTGCGTATCATCTGAGCGTATCCGATGCGTGCGTGTGTGCCTATGCGCAGCTGGAGCCGCAACACGGCGGCGGGGGAAACGCCTCCCGCCGCGCGGTCGTAGCTCCAGCCGCGCCGTGATCCGCCGGCTTGACGGGGGCGGCCGTTTGACGGGGGCGGGTCAGACGGGGCGGGGGAGGGACTCGTCGGCGAGGGGGTCGCGCGTGGGCGGCAGGGCCGCGAGACGCGTCAGCGCCTCCTGCACGGTCGCCGTGAAGATGCGCGCGCCGGCCGAGCCGAAGTGCACGCGGTCGCGCGCGAGCACGTCGAGGTGCGGCTGGATCGCGGTGTACCAGTCGGCGAGCTCGACGTCGCGGTACTGCCACGCGAACGACACGAGCTTCTCGTTGACGCCGGGGATCCATGCGCGCGGAGCCTGCGCCGTCGCGAGCACGAGCTCGCGCTCGGGCCCGATGATGTCGCGGATCGTCACGAGCGTGTCCCAAGAGATCGGGCCGTTCGTGCCGAGCGCGATGACGACGGTCGGCCGCAGCATCCCCGCATTGCGCAGCCCGCGCAGGATGTCGGGCGCGGCCGACATGGAGCGCGACACCGCGGCGTCGATGTGGATGCCGGGGAACGCCGCCTGCAACTCGGGCACCGCGGCGAGCATGACGGAGTCGCCGACGGCCGTGATCTGGTCGCCCTGCAGCTGCCTCGGGGGCCCCGTCGGGTCGCTCGTCGGCGTCGGCGTCGGGTCGCTCGTCGGCGTCGGGGTCTCGCGGATGGCGTCCTGCCCCGCCTGGATGCGGTCGGCGACGTCGCTCTGCTGCGGCTGCACGACGAGCGCGGCGGTCGTGCCCGCGACGCCGACGAGCACGAGCACGAGGGCCGCGGCGCTGCCGGCCGTCGCGAGGCGGGCGGGCCGCCATCCGCTCGCCCACGCGCGCCACGTGGCGCGGAAGCCGTCGCGCCGGATGGGCGTCTCGACGTAGCGGTAGCTCAGGGCGGCCACGACGACCGTGATCGCGGCCGCGATCCCGCCGAGCGCCCACGCGAGCGCGGGCTCCGAGCTCCAGTCGGGCAGGAGCGCCACGAGCAGCACGAACACGGGCCAGTGCCACAGGTAGATGCCGTAGCTGCGTCGCCCGATCCAGCGCAGCGGTGCGACGTCGATCGCGCGCGCGAGCGGCGAACCCGGCACGAGGAACGCGGCGATGAGCACGGCCGTGAGCACCGCGACCGCGAGCAGCCCGCCCTGGTAGGCCCAGTCGGCCTCGCCGGGCATGGCGATCGAGAGCGCGACGAGCCCCGCGAGCGAGAGGGCTCCCGCGGTCCCGAGGATGCGGCGTGCGGCGAGCGGCCACTCGAGCGCCCGCGTCGACCACCAGCGGCTCACGACGGCGAGCAGGGCGCCGAGCGTGAGCCCGAACGCGTGCGTGCCCGTCGCGTAGTAGACGGATGTCGGGTCGCCCGGCGTGAGCATGAGCGCCATCGCGGTGGCGGATGCGACGGTCGCGAGGGCGAGCACGACGACGCGTGCGACGCGCGGCAGCCGCAGCACGACGAGCAGCAGCACGAGCGGCCACAGCAGGTAGAACTGCTCCTCGACCGCGAGCGACCACAGGTTGCGGAACAGCTCGGGCGCGGTGCTCGCGAAGTAGTCGGAGCCGCTCGCGATGAAGTACCAGTTGCTCGAGAAGGTGAGCGCCGTGACGAGCTGCGCGCCGAGCCCCACGAGCACGTCGCCGCCGACGAGGAGGGCGGCGCTGCTGCATGCGAGCAGCAGCACGACGAGGGCCGGCAGCAGACGGCGGGCGCGGCGCAGCCAGAACGACCCGAGACGGATGCGCCCCGTGCTCACGTGCTCGATGAGCAGCAGGCGCGTGATGATGAAGCCGCTCACGACGAAGAACACGTCGACGCCGAGGTAGCCGCCGACGACGGCGCCGGGCGTCAGGTGGAACAGCACGACGACGATGACGGCGAACGCGCGCAGCCCGTCGAGGCCCGCCACGTGCCCGCGGGGGGCGTCGCGCGGCGAGGTGGGACGCGCATCCGCGGGGGCCTTCGGGGGAGCGGCGGATGCCGTGGTCGCCGAATCGGGGGAGGGTACCGTCGCCTTCGCCGGGCTCTTCGCCGCCGGGCTCTTCGCCGCGCCGGGCTTCGTCCCCGAGGGCTTCGCCCCGGGCCGCGTCGCGGGCTTCGACCCCGGCCGCGTCTCCGGCTTCGCCGTCGGCGCCTTCCGGGCCGCCCCGCCGCCCGTCTTCGGGCGCGCCGAAGCGGACGAGGGCGCGACGGCGCGCTCGTCCTGGGGATCGGGCGTACGGGGTGTCATCGGCGGGTCACCCGCTCCAGCCTAAACTCGCTGCGTGGACACTCCGGAAGCCCCGACGCGCATCCGGCTCGACCTCGCCTACGACGGCACCGACTTCACGGGGTGGGCCCGCCAGCCCGGTCTCCGCACCGTGCAGGGCGTGCTGGAGGAGGCCCTCGCGACGCTCTTCGGTCGCACCGGCGCCGAGCCCCCGCGGCTCACCGTCGCAGGCCGCACGGATGTCGGGGTGCACGCCGTCGGACAGGTCGCCCACATCGACCTCGCGCCCGCGCAGCTGGACCAGCTCGAGCGCCGCCCGCGCGGTCGCGGCGCGGGAGCGGCCGGCGTCGGATCGCTCGCGCGGCGCATCAACGGCATCGTGGGGCAGGCCGCCGATGTGCAGATCCTGCGCGCGAGCGTGGCGCCCGCGGGCTTCGACGCGCGCTTCTCGGCCGTGTGGCGCCGCTACGAGTACCGCATCGCCGACGCCCGGGCGCTGCGCGACCCCCGCACGCGCGCGTTCACGCTGTGGCACCCGTCCGAGCTCGACGTCGAGACGATGGACGCCGCCGCCCGCTCCCTGCTCGGCCTCCACGACTTCGCGGCGTACTGCCGTCCCCGGGAGGGTGCGACCACCATCCGCACGCTCCAGGAGTTCGGATGGCGGCGCGACGACGACGGCGTGCTCGTCGCCCACGTGCGCGCCGACGCGTTCTGCCACTCGATGGTGCGCGCGCTCGTGGGGGCGTGCGTCGCCGCGGGCGAGGGGCGGTTCGCTGCCGACCGGGCGGCCGGCATCCGCGACGAGGGCCGCCGCACGAGCGAGTTCATCGTCATGCCCGCGCGCGGCCTCACGCTCGTCGAGGTCGGCTACCCGGCGGATGCGGAGCTCGCCTCCCGCGCGGAGCAGACGCGGGCGAAACGCGGTTTGCCCGAAGACGCCCTCATCGACTAGTCTGTTGAGGTTGTCTGCGCGCCGCGCGGGCGACCAGTTGGGCCCTCCACCGTCGGGTTCCGTCTCCCTCGGAGACCGGAACGCACACCGGAGCGGGATTCACGAACACCACCGACCAGAATCGAGTCATTCCATGACGCGTACGTTCAGCCCCACGCCGGCGGATGTCAAGCGCGAGTGGGTCGTCATCGACGCCACCGACGTCGTGCTCGGCCGCCTCGCGAGCCACGCCGCCGCCATCCTCCGCGGCAAGCACAAGCCGACCTTCGCCCCCCACATGGACATGGGCGACTTCGTCATCATCGTGAACGCCGACAAGGTGGCGCTCACGGGTGCGAAGCTCGAGCAGAAGAAGGCCTACCGCCACTCGGGTTACCCGGGCGGCCTCTCGGCCACCACCTACTCGGAGCTGCTCGAGAAGCACCCGACCCGCGCGGTCGAGAAGGCCATCCGCGGCATGCTGCCGAAGAACTCGCTGGGCCGTGCCCAGATCAAGAAGCTGAAGGTGTACGCCGGCGCCGAGCACCCGCACGCCGCGCAGCAGCCGAAGCCCTACACCCTCACCCAGGTCGCGCAGTAAGCGCCGAGAGACTTCCAAGGACATCACCGATGGCGAAGATCGAAGACACCGTGTCGGACGAGGTTCTCACCTCCTTCTCGACCGAGACCCCCGCTGACGAGGCCCCGCGCGCTCCGCGTGCCGTGCTCAACGTCTCGGGCGCGGCCGTTGGCCGCCGCAAGGAGGCAATCGCCCGCGTGCGCCTCACCCCGGGCGCCGGCGAGTTCACCGTGAACGGCCGCACGCTCGAGGACTACTTCCCGAACAAGCTGCACCAGCAGCTCATCAACGACCCCTTCAAGGTGCTCGACCTGCTCGGCTCCTACGACGTGAAGGCGAAGATCACGGGCGGCGGCCCCTCGGGCCAGGCGGGCGCTCTGCGTCTCGCGATCGCCCGTGCGCTCAACGAGATCGACCGCGAGAACAACCGCCCGGCCCTCAAGAAGGCCGGCTTCCTCTCGCGCGACGCCCGCGTCATCGAGCGCAAGAAGGCCGGTCTCAAGAAGGCCCGCAAGGCGTCGCAGTTCTCGAAGCGCTAAGGCGCATCGCAGGATACGCGCATGCCGCGTCTCTTCGGCACGGACGGGGTCCGGGGGCTGGCGAACGGTGAGGTGATCACCGCCGACCTGGCCCTCGGCCTCGCCCAGGCCGCGGCCTACGTGCTGACCCGTGGTCGGCACGCCGACCAGGTGCGGGGCGAGGGCCGACGCCCTCGCGCCGTTCTCGCGCGCGACCCGCGGGTCTCGGGCGAGTTCATCTCGGCCGCCGTCGCCGCCGGGCTCGCGAGCTCGGGCATCGACGTGCTCGACGCGGGCGTCATCCCGACCCCCGCGGCGGCCTTCCTCGTCGCCGACATCGACGCCGACTTCGGCGTCATGGTCTCGGCGTCGCACAACCCCGCCCCCGACAACGGCATCAAGTTCTTCGCCATCGGGGGCGTCAAGCTGCCCGACGAGGTCGAGGACCGCATCGAGGCGGCGCTCGGCCAGCCGAAGCTCGCCCCGACGGGCGCGGGCGTGGGCCGCATCCGCCGTTTCGCGGATGCCGAGGACCGCTACCTGCTGCACCTGCTCGGCACGCTCGACGTGCGCCTCGACGGCCTCAAGGTCGTCATCGACGCCGCGCACGGCGCTGCCGCGGGCGTCTCGCCGCAGGTCTTCACGGATGCGGGTGCGCGCGTCACGGTGATCGGCGCCGACCCCGACGGCCTCAACATCAACGACGGCGTCGGCTCGACGCACCTCGAGAAGCTCCAGGCGACCGTGCGGCTCACGGGTGCCGACCTCGGCATCGCGCACGACGGCGACGCCGACCGCTGCCTCGCGGTCGACGCCCACGGCGAGGTCATCGACGGCGACCAGATCATGGCGATCCTCGCGATCTCGCTCCAGCGTCGCGGCCGCCTCGCGCACGACACGCTCGCGGTCACGACCATGAGCAATCTCGGGCTGCGCGTCGCGATGGCCGAGCACGGCATCCGACTCGTCCAGACCGCCGTCGGCGACCGCTACGTGCTCGAGGCGATGGGCGAGCACGGCCTCTCGCTCGGCGGCGAGCAGTCGGGCCACATCATCTTCAGCGAGCACGCCACGACGGGCGACGGCATCCTCACGGGCCTGCAGCTCGCGGCCGAGATGGCGCGCACGGGCAGGAGCCTCGCGGAGCTCGCATCCGTCATGACCGTGTACCCGCAGGTGCTCGTGAACGTGCGCGGCGTCGACCACCATGCGCTCCACGCCGACGAGGCGATCGCGGATGCCGTGCGTCGTCACGAGGCCGCGCTCGGCGACGACGGCCGCGTGCTGCTGCGTCCCTCCGGCACCGAGCCGCTCGTGCGCGTCATGGTCGAGGCGCGCGAGCAGGACGAGGCCCAGCGGATCGCCGACGAGCTCGCGGGGATCGTGCGCGAGCGCCTCGCGTTGCCCTGACCCCGTAACCTCGAAGACGACGGCCCGAAAGAGCCACCGCACGACGACGAGAAGGAGACACGGATGCCGCTGACGGGGGAGTACGCACCGAGCACGTCCGAGTGGGCGCGCACGCAGGCCGAGGCCTATGAGGCATCCGGCGGCACCGAGGCGAACGAGCTGCGCGGCAAGCCGATCATCGTCATGACGTCGGTGGGGGCGAAGAGCGGCAAGCTCCGCAAGAACGCCCTCATGCGGGTCGAGCACGACGGCTCCTACGCCGTCGTCGCGTCGAAGGGCGGTGCGCCGCAGCACCCCGCCTGGTACTTCAACCTCATCGCGAATCCGCACGTCGAGCTTCAGGACGGCGCTCACCGCGCCGACTTCCGCGCGCGCGAGCTCTCGGGTGAGGAGCGCGAGCTCTGGTGGGGTCGCGCGGTCGAGGTGTGGCCCGACTACGCCGGCTACCAGGAGAAGACCGACCGCGTCATCCCCGTCTTCGTGCTGGAGCCCATCGAGGCCGCCTGACCGCGGTCACACCTTGCGGATGAGCACGTTCGACACGGTGTGATCCGCCGCCTTGCGCAGCACGAGCGAGGCACGGGCGCGCGTCGGTGCGATGTTCTGCTCGAGGTTGGGGCCGTTGATCTGGTCCCAGATCGAGCGGGCGCGCGCGATGGCGTCCTCCTCGCTCAGCTCGGCGAAGCGGTGGAAGAACGAGCGCGGGTCGGAGAAGGCGCCGCGTTGCAGGCGCAGGAAGCGCTCGACGTACCAGTTCTCGATGTCGACCGTGCGGGCGTCGACGTAGATCGTGAAGTCGAAGAGGTCGCTCACGGCGAGGCGCGCTCCGGGGCCCGGAGGCTGCAGCACGTTGAGGCCCTCGACGATGAGGATGTCGGGGCGCCGCACGACGATCTCGGCGTCGGGCACGATGTCGTACACGAGGTGCGAGTAGACGGGCGCACGCACCTCGTCGACGCCGCTCTTGACGCGGCTCACGAACCGCAGCAGGGCGCGGCGGTCGTAGCTCTCGGGGAAGCCCTTGCGCTCCATGAGGCCGCGGCGCTCGAGCTCCGCGTTGGGCAGCAGGAAGCCGTCGGTCGTGACGAGCTCGACGCGCGGGGTGTCGTCCCAGCGGGCGAGCAGCTCGCGCAGGAGCCGCGCGGTCGTCGACTTGCCGACGGCGACCGAGCCGGCGACGCCGATGACGAACGGCGTGGGCGGCTCGTCGCCCGTGCCGAGGAAGTCGCGCGTCGAGCGGTGCAGCGCCTTCGCGCCGACGGCGTAGAGGTTGAGCAGCCGGCTGAGCGGGATGTAGACGTCGGCGACCTCGCGCAGGTCGAGCGCGTCGCCGATCCCGCGCAGGCGCACAAGCTCCTCCTCGGTCAGCGGATGCGCGGTGGTCGGGGCGAGTGCGGCCCACGCGGCGCGATCGAGCTCGAGGAACGGGGTCGCCGGAGCGTGACGCTCGCCGTTCTCAGCCATCCCATCGAGCGTAGTCCCGCCGGACGGGTGCCCATGCACGTCGCCTAGGATCGACCCCATGTGCGGAATCGTGGGATACGTGGGTCCGGGGAGCAGCCTCGAGGTGCTGCTCGGAGGCCTCAAGCGGCTCGAGTACCGCGGCTACGACTCCGCGGGTGTGGCCGTCCTCTCACCCGAGGGGGCCATCGGTTCGCGCAAGCGCGCGGGCAAGCTCGGCGTGCTCGTCGACGACCTCTCCGCGTCCCCGATCGCCGACGGCGGCACGGGCATCGGCCACACCCGCTGGGCGACGCACGGCGGCCCGACCGACGGCAACGCGCATCCGCATTTCGGCGATGACGGTCGTCTCGCGCTCATCCACAACGGCATCATCGAGAACTTCGCCGAGCTCAAGGCCGAGCTGCTGGAGGCCGGCGAGCAGTTCGAGAGCGAGACCGACACCGAGGTCGCGGCGCTGCTCGTGGGCCGCGCGTTCCGCGAGACGGGCGACCTCACCGAGGCGATGCGCCGCACGGTCGAGCGTCTCGACGGCGCCTTCACGCTCCTCGCGCTGCACCAGGACGCCCCGGGGGTCGTCGTGGGCGCCCGCCGCAGCTCGCCGCTCGTGATCGGGCTCGGCGAGGGCGAGAACTTCCTGGGCTCGGATGTCGCGGCGTTCGTCGAGCACACGCGCCGCGCCATGGAGATCGGCCAGGACCAGATCGTCACGATCCGCCCCGACTCGGTCGAGGTCATCGACTTCGCGGGGAACCCCGCCGAGGCCTCCGAGTTCGAGGTCGCGTGGGATGCCTCCGCCGCCGAGAAGGGCGGCTGGCCGAGCTTCATGAAGAAGGAGATCGACGAGGAGCCCGACGCGGTCGCCAACACGCTCCTCGGCCGCGTGCACGACGGCGCGACGGCGCTCACCGAGCTCGACGCGGTCGCCGACATCCTCACCGACATCGACCGCGTGCTCGTGCTCGGATGCGGCACCGCGGCCTACGCCGGACTCGTCGGCAAGTACGCGATCGAGGCGTGGGCGCGCATCCCTGTCGACGTCGAGCTCTCGCACGAGTTCCGCTACCGCGACCCCGTGCTGAACGAGCGCACCCTCGTCGTGTCGGTGAGCCAGTCGGGCGAGACGATGGACACCCTCATGGCCGTGCGGTACGCACGCGAGCAGGGCGCCCGCACCCTCTCGATCTGCAACACGCAGGGCGCGACGATCCCGCGCGAGTCGGATGCCGTGCTCTACACGCACGCGGGTCCCGAGGTCGCCGTCGCGTCGACGAAGGCGTTTGTGGCCCAGGTGACGGCCCTCTACCTGCTCGGCCTGCACCTCGCGTCGCTGCGCGGCACGCTCGACGCGGAGGGGGTCGCGGCGCAGCTCGCGGAGCTCGAGGCGGTGCCGGGCAAGATCCGCACGGTCGTCGACTCGGCATCCGCACGCATCGCCGAGCTCGCGCACTGGATGAGCGACACCCAGTCGGTGCTGTTCCTCGGTCGTCACGTGGGCTATCCGGTGGCGCTCGAGGGCGCGCTCAAGCTCAAGGAGCTCGCGTACATCCACGCGGAGGGCTTCGCGGCGGGCGAGCTCAAGCACGGCCCGATCGCGCTCATCGAGCCGGGCCAGATCGTGTTCGTCGTCGTGCCGAGCCCGCGCGACCCGTCGTCGCTGCACAAGAAGGTCGTCTCGAACATCCAGGAGATCCGCGCGCGCGGGGCCCGCGTCATCGCGATCGCCGAGCTCGGCGACGTCGCCGTCGTGCCGTACGCCGACGAGGTCATCCGCATCCCGCTCGCGGCCCCGCTCTTCGAGCCACTGCTCGCTGTCGTGCCGTTGCATGTCTTCGGCATGGAGCTCGCGACGGCGAAGGGCCTCGACGTCGACCAGCCGCGCAACCTCGCCAAGTCGGTCACGGTGGAGTGAGCGTGATCGTCGGATTGGGCGTCGACGTGGTCGACCTGGCCCGGTTCGAGCGCGCCGTCTCCCGCACGCCGCGGCTGCGCGAGCGACTGTTCGCCGAGAGCGAACGGATGCTGCCCCTGCGCTCGCTCGCGGGTCGCTTCGCCGCGAGGGAAGCGCTCGTGAAGGCCCTCGGCGACGTCGAGGACGTGCACTGGATCGACATGCGCATCGCCTCCGACGCCACCGGCAACCCGTCGTTCGCGCTCGAGGGCCCGCTCGCCGCGCTCCTCGAGCGCCGCGGCGTCTCGGCCCTCCACGTCTCGATGAGCCACGACGCGGGCGTCGCGGTCGCGACCGTCGTCGCGGAACGGCTGCCGTGACCGCGCCGCTGCGCGAGGCGCGCATCCGTCTCGACGCGCTCGCGAGCAACCTCGAGACCGTGCGCGGCATCGTCGCGCCCGCGCGCGTGCTCGCGGTCGTCAAGGCCGACGCCTACGGGCACGGCGCCCTGCGCGTCGCGCGCACGGCCGTCGAGGCCGGTGCGGATTGGCTCGGTGTCGCCGACCTGGGCGAGGCGCTCGCGTTGCGCGAGGCCGGCATCCGGGCGCCCCTGCTCGCGTGGCTGCACGCCGCCGAGCCCGACTTCACCGCCGCCGTCGAGGCGGGCGTCGACGTCGGCGTCTCGACGCGCGCGCAACTCGAGGCGGCCGCCGCGGCGGGCGCGAGCGTGCACCTCAAGCTCGACACGGGGCTCAGCCGCAACGGCTTCGCGCCCGCTGAGTCCGACGAGGTCTTCGCGCGCGCGGCCGAGCTCGAGCGCGCGGGCCGCCTGCGGGTGCGCGGGCTCATGAGCCACCTCTCCGGCACCTCGCCCGCCGACGACGACGCCCAGCGCGCGGCCTTCGCGGATGCCGTGGCGCGCGCCGAGGCGGCCGGCCTGCGACCCGAGCTGCGCCACATCGCCGCGAGCCTCGCCGCTCTCACGGTTCCCGAGGCGCGCTTCGACATGGTGCGCGTCGGCATCGCGCTGTACGGCCTCTCGCCCGACCCCTCCGTCGACCCCGCTGCCCTCGGGCTGCGGCCCGTCATGCGGCTCGTCTCCGAGGTCGCCGCCGTGCGTCGCGTGCCCGCGGGCACGGGCGTCTCCTACGGCTACGTGCACCGCACGCCCGGCGAGACGACGCTCGCCCTCGTGCCGCTCGGCTACGCCGACGGCATCCCGCGCGCGTCGTCCGACGTGCTGCGCGTGCGCATCGGCGACCGCGTCCACCGCCAGGTCGGCCGCATCGCGATGGACCAGTTCGTCGTCGACGTCGGCGACGCCGAGGTCTCGCCCGGCGACCCCGTCGTGCTGTGGGGCGACCCCGCCGACGGCGACCCGGGAGCCGACGAGCTCGCCGATGCGAGCGGCACGATCGGCTACGAGCTCGTGACGCGCGTCGGCCCGCGCGTCACCCGGGTCGTCTCGTGAGCGAGCAGCGCCTCGAGGTCGCCGACGCGGATGCCATGGAGGCTCTCGGCGCGCGTCTCGCGTCCCGGCTGCGCGCGGGCGACCTCGTGCTGCTGAACGGCGAGCTCGGCGCGGGCAAGACGACTCTCACGCGTGGCATCGGGCAGGCTCTCGGCGCGCGCGGCCAGGTCACGAGCCCGACGTTCGTGCTCGCGCGCACGCACCCCACGGCATCCGGTGTGCCGCTCGTGCACGTCGACGCGTACCGGCTCGCGACGGCCGCGGAGGTCGACGACCTCGACCTCGATTTCGAGGGCTCGATCACGGTCGTCGAGTGGGGCGCGGGCAAGGTCGACGGGGTCGTCGACTCGTGGATCGAGGTCGACATCGAGCGTCCCGTCGGCGGCGACCCCGAGGCCGACGACGCCCCGCGCCACGTGCGCCTCGCGACGTACGGCCCCCGCTGGGAGGGCGTCGAGCTCTAGCCGCGAGCACCGACGTAGGCTTGTCCGGTGCTGCTCGCGATCGACACCTCCACGGGGACGAGCGTCGCCGTCGTCTCCCGCGAGGGCACCCTCGCCGAGCGCACGAGCGCCGACACCCGCGGGCACGCGGAGGTCGTGGGCGCCTTCATCCGCGACGTGCTCGCCGAGGCGGGTGTCGCGCCGCACGAGCTCGAGGGCGTCGCGGCGGGCATGGGCCCCGGCCCCTTCACGGGCCTGCGGGTCGGCATCGCGGCCGCGCGCGCGTTCGCGGTCGGGATCGGCCGCCCCGTGCTGCCCGTCGTCTCGCACGACGCCGTCGCGTACGGCCGCACCGAGCGCGTGCTCGTCGTGACGGATGTGCGCCGCCGCGAGTACGCATGGTCGCGCTACGCGGCCCCCGGCTCCGACGGCCTGCCCGTGCGCCTCGAGGGCCCCTCGCTCACGCCCGTCGCGGATTTCGACGTCGTCACCTCCGTCGCCGGTTACGTGCGGATCGACGCCCCCACGATCGACGCGGGCCTGCTCGGCATCCTCGCGCTCGCGCGCCACGACGCGGGACTCGCCGCGGGCCCCGCCGAGCCCGTGTACCTGCGCGCTCCCGACGTGACGCTCTCGACGCCCAAGCGGGTCACGCCGTGAGCGCGACCGTCACCCTGCGGCTCGCCACGGCATCCGACCTCGACGCGATCGACGCGCTCGAGACGGCGACCTTCCCGAGCGACGCGTGGTCGCGCGAGGCGATCGCCTCCGAGCTCGCGAGCGCCCACACGCACTACCTCGTCGCGGTCGACGAGACGGATGCCGTGCTCGGCTACGCGGGGCTCCTCGCCCCTCGCGGCTCGGGCCAGGGCGACATCCAGACGATCGCGGTCGCCGAGCACGCCCGTCGCCGCGGCATCGGCGCGACGCTGCTCGACACGCTCCTCGCCGAGGCCCGCGCCCGCGACGCGCGCGAGGTGTTCCTCGAGGTGCGCGCCGACAACCCCGGCGCCGAGGCGCTCTACGTCACGCGCGGCTTCGAGCGCATCGCCGTGCGCCCCGCGTACTACCAGCCCGACGGCGTCGACGCCGTGGTCATGAAGGCGGAGCTGACATGAGCGCACCCCTGGTGCTCGGCATCGAGACGAGCTGCGACGAGACCGGCATCGGCATCGTGCGCGGCACCGAGCTGCTCGCAAACGTCATCGCGAGCTCGATGGACGAGCACGCCCGCTACGGCGGCGTCGTGCCCGAGATCGCGGCGCGCGCGCACCTCGAGGCGCTCACGCCCGCGATCGAGGAGGCCCTGCGCACGGCGGGCGTCGCCCTCGACGAGCTCGACGCGGTGGCCGTCACGAGCGGGCCGGGCCTCGCGGGGGCGCTCATGGTGGGCGTGGGCGCCGCGAAGGCGCTCGCTGTCGCGACCGGCAAGCCGTTCTACGCCGTCAACCACCTCGTGGGCCACGTCGGTGCGGACCTCCTCAACCACGACCCCCTGGTAGGCGAGGGCGAGCTCGAGTTGCCGACGATCGCCCTGCTCGTCTCGGGCGGCCACACCTCGCTCCTGCTCGTGCGCGACCTCGTCTCCGACGTCGAGCTGCTCGGCGAGACGATCGACGACGCGGCGGGGGAGGCCTTCGACAAGGTGGCCCGGCTGCTCGGCCTGCCCTACCCGGGCGGCCCCGAGATCGACCGTGCGGCCGCCGAGGGAAGAGCGGATGCCATCCGCTTCCCGCGCGGACTCACGGCCCCCAAGGACCTCGATCGGCACCGCTACGACTTCTCGTTCTCGGGACTCAAGACGGCCGTCGCGCGCCACGTCGAGGCGGCGCGCGCCGCGGGCGAGCCCGTGCCCGTCGCCGACGTCGCCGCGAGCTTCCGCGAGGCCGTCGTCGACGTGCTGCTCACGAAGGCGCTCGCCGCGTGCCGCGACCTCGGTGTTCCGCGCCTCCTGCTCGGCGGCGGCGTCGTCGCCAACCGGCGGCTGCGGGATGCGGCGGTCGAGCGGTGCGCGGAGGCGGGCGTCGCGCTCCGCATCCCCCCGCTCTCGCTGTGCACCGACAACGGCGCCATGATCGCCTCGCTCGCCGCCCAGCTCATCGCGGCGGGCCACGCGCCGTCGAGCCTCGACGTCGGCGCCGACTCGACGCTCCCCGTCACGCAGATCCAGGCCTGACGCCCGGATGGGTCGCTTGCCGGGCCCCCGCGCGGCTGCCAGCATGGCGGGGACCCCCGAGGGAGCCCCATGTCCGACACCACCACCCCGTCCGCGTCCGACCCCGTCGCGCCGCCCGTGCCGCCGCCGTCGCCCGCGGATGCACCGCCCGTGAACCCGTACGTGTCGGCGCCCGCCGCGCCGCAGGCCGCGCCCAACCCGTTCGTCTCGCCCGGTGCGCCCGCCGAGGCCTATGCCCCGGGCGCCTACCAGCCCGTGCCGACGAGCCCGCCGCCCACGGCGCTCGCGCCCTACTCGACGAGCGGCGTCGCCTACGCTTACGCGCCCCGCACGAACCCCGTCGCCATCACCTCGCTCGTGCTGTCGCTCGCGGGCATCCTCACCTGGATCACGGCGATCGGCGGCGTCATCGCGGGCCACATCGCGCTCAGCCAGATCAAGCGCACGGGCGAGGGGGGACGCGGGATGGCGATCGCGGGGCTCGTCGTCGGCTACGTGCTCTCGGGCTTCCTCCTGCTCTACGTGCTGCTCATGGTCTTCGTGTTCATCGGACTGTCGAGCGTGCGCTCCTACTGAATCCCGGGCGCCGGCGCAACGCGTTGACAGCCCTGTGGCCCGCTGCGAGCATGGGGCAGTCCCTCAGTCGAAGGAGTCCGGACATGACCGATCCCACCGCCCCCGGCACCCCCGAGGAGCCCACTCCGGGCGCCGACGCCGCGCCCTCCGCCCCCGGCACGCCCGCGACCCCGGCTGCTGAGCCCGTCGCGCCCGCCGAGCCCGTCGCTCCCGCGGCCCCCGCCGCCGAGCCGACCGCGCCCGCCGCCCCCGCGGCCGAGCCGACCTCGAACCCCTACGCGGCCCCCGCGGCGAGCCCCTACGCGGCCCCCGGTGCCGCGCCCGGCGGTGCCCCCGTCAAGCAGACGCTGAGCCTCGTGTCGTTCATCCTCGGCATCCTCGGCGTGCTGCTCGCCTTCGCGTGGGGCTTCGGCTTCATCCCGGGCCTCGCCGCCGTGATCCTCGGCTTCCAGGGCAAGAAGAAGGAGCCGGATGCCCCGAAGTGGATGGCCACGACGGGCATCATCACCGGTTTCGTCGCGATCGCGATCGGCCTCATCTTCGCGATCCTGACGATCATCGGCATCGTGCTGTACTTCGCCGCGCTCTCGCAGATCGGCGACTACTACAGCTACTGAGTGCGCTCGACGAGGATCGCCGTGCGCTTGCCGGCGATCCTCGTCAGCACGAGCGTGGCGCTCTCGTCGCCGCGCAGTGCGAGGCGCGTGCGGAACGACGCGGGGTCGACATCGACCCCGCGTTTCTTGATCTCGAGGGTGCCGATGCCGCGAGCCCGCAGCGCCTGCTTGAGCTTGCGCTCGTCGAACGGCAGCTCCTCCCGCACGCGGAAGGTCTGGCCGAACGCCGTCTCGGGCGCGGCATCCGTCGTGATCCACGCGATCGTCGGGTCGAGCATGCGTCCGCCGAGCGAGCGTGCGAGGTCGCCGATGAGGCGGGCCCGGATGACGGCGCCGTCGGGTTCGACGAGGTGCGTCCCGAGCTCCCCGGCCTCGGCATCCGGAGCGGGCGCCGGCGCCGTGAGCTCGTGGGCGCCGTTCGCGCCGAGCAGGAGCGCGGAGCGGCCCACACCCTCGCGCGCGAGCGCGCCCGACCACACGACGAGCTCGACGACCTCGCGGTCGACCGACACCCACTGCGCCTCGACGCCCTCGGGGATGAGCTCGTGGTCGAGCCCCGGGCCGAGCTTGACGCCCGTCGGCTTCGTCGCGGCGCGCGCGAACACCGCGTCGAGCGGGGGAGACCAGTCGGCGGGGTCGGAGTGGCGGCGGCCGCCGCCCCGGCGCGCGGGGTCGAACCACAGCGCGTCGACGTCGGCGGGCTCGTCGGCGAGCGCGTCACCCTGCACGACGCGGGCCCCGGGGAACGGCGCGAGGTTGTAGGCCGCGATCGCCGCCGTCGCCTCATCGCGCTCGACCGCGATGACCCGCAGGCCGAGGCTCGCGAAGGCGAGCGAGTCGGCGCCGATGCCGCACCCGAGGTCGGCGACGGATGCGACGCCCGCGCGCGCGTAACGCCCCGCGTGCTGCGCAGCGACCTGCAGGCGGGTCGCCTGCTCGAGTCCGTCGGGCGTGAACAGCATGCGGTCGGCGAACTCGTGGAACCGGGCTCGCGCGCGCGTGCGCAGGCGCGCCTGGGTGAGCACGGCGGCGACGAGCTCGGGGGAGTGCCCGGCCGCGCGCAGCCTCGAGACGGTGCGCACGACATCCGCGTCGGCCGCGATCGGGCCGACCTCGTCGAGCAGCCGCAGCCCCTCGGGCGTCAACAGCGCGCGCAGCTCCTCGGGCGTCACTCCTTCACCGTACCGGGGTGCACAAACGCTGCAGCCCTTGCCGTCGCGCGCCAGGTATCTCTGCAGCGCCAGGGCAACCGCTGCTGCGTTTGGCCCACATGCCATGGGCTGAGCACCCGTCGGTTGGCAGTCGGATTGAATGAGTGCTAATCCGGGCCTATAGTTGTCCTGGCACTCTCGAAGTGAGTGTGCCAAACCCCTGAGTCTTCAGAAAGAGGTCACACGTGTCGGTCTCCATCAAGCCGCTCGAGGATCGCATCGTCATCAAGCAGGTCGAAGCCGAGCAGGTCACCGCGTCGGGTCTGGTCATCCCGGACACCGCCAAGGAGAAGCCGCAGGAGGGCGAGGTCGTCGCCGTGGGCCCCGGCCGCATCGACGACAACGGCAACCGCGTGCCCCTCGACGTCGCCGTGGGCGACCGGGTCCTGTACTCGAAGTACGGCGGCACCGAGGTCAAGTTCGGCGGCGACGAGTTCCTCGTGCTGTCGGCCCGCGACGTGCTGGCGGTCGTCGTCCGCTGAGTCCATCTGCGCTGCGATGATCCGCAGCGCATCCAGGATCGTCGACATCCTGCCGGAAGGCCCCGAGGCTCTGCCATCGGGGCCTTTCCCGTCATCCGGGGCCCTCGCACGCGACTAGCCTCGAGTGGTGAGCACGCCCGATCCGTCCCCGCGCGCTCAGGGCCAGGGAGCGGGTCTCGCGTTCGCGATCACCGCCTACGGCCTCTGGGGCTTCCTGCCCGGTTTCTTCCTCCTGCTCGACCCCGCGAGCCCGTGGGAGATCGTCGCCTTCCGCGTGCTCATGTCGCTCGGCTTCTGCGCCGTGCTGCTGACCGTGACGCGCGGATGGCGCGCCTTCGTCGGCCTCGCGCGCCAGTGGCGCGTGCTCGGCACGATGGCGCTCGCGGGCCTGTTCATCTACATCAACTGGCAGGTCTTCGTGCTCGCCACCCTGAGCGGCCACGTCGTCGAGGGCTCGCTCGGGTACTTCATCAACCCCATCGTCACGGTCGCGCTCGGCGTCATCGTGCTGCGCGAGCGCCTGCGCCCCCTCCAGTGGGCGGCCGTCGGCATCTCGCTCATCGCGATCCTCGTCATCTCGATCGGCTACGGCGCCTTCCCGTGGATCGCGCTCATCCTCGCGCTCTCGTTCGGCTTCTACGGCTTCATCAAGAAGCGCGTCGGCGCGCAGGTCGACGCCATCTCGGGACTCACGCTCGAGACCGCGTGGCTCACCCCCGTCGCGATCGTGCAGCTCATCATCACGGGCGCGACCGTCGGCCTGAGCTTCGGCGACGCCGGACCGGTGCACATCGTGCTCATGATCGCGACGGGCGTCATCACCGCGACGCCGCTGCTGCTCTTCGCCGCCGCCGCCCGTCGACTGCCGCTCGTCGCCCTCGGCCTCACCCAGTTCCTCGCCCCCGTGCTGCAGTTCCTCACGGGCGTCTTCCTGCTCGGCGAGCCCATGCCGGCCGGACGCTGGGCGGGCTTCGGGCTCGTCTGGATCGCGCTCGTGATCCTCGTCGTCGACATGGTGCGGGCGGCCCGCGAGGGACGCCGCGCCTCCCTTCCCGCGGCCTGAGCGCACGGTAGGGTCGCGGCGTGCGCACCCTGTCGACCCGCAGCCGATCCGTCGCGCTCGCCGCGGCATCCGCGTTCACCCTGGCCCTCGCGGGCTGCACGGCAGCAGCCCCCATGCCCACGCCCACCCCGACGCCCGTCGCGACGATCGCCCCGAGCGGCGACGGCGTGCTGCGCATCGGCACCCTCTTCCCCACGACGGGCGCGACGGCCTTCATCGGCGCGGCCCAGGTCGCGGGCGTCAACGCGGCCGTGCGCGAGATCAACGCGGCGGGCGGCGTGCTCGGCGCCCCTGTCGAGGTCGTCAACCGCGACTCGGGCGACGCGACCACCGAGACGCTCGAGGCGTCGTTCGCCGCCCTCGTGGAGCGCGGCGTCGACGTCGTCATCGGGCCGAGCTCGTCGGTGCTCGCCGAGCGTCTCCTGCCCGCGGCGATCGAGGCGGGCATCCCGCTCATCTCGCCCGCCGCCACCTATCCCGGCGTCGGGCCGGATGCGCGCGGCTACTTCGCGCGCACCATCCCCGCCTATGCGCACCAGGGCGTCGCGCTCGGCACCCTGCTGCCGGAGAAGGGCGCGAAGACGGTCGCGCTCGTCGTCGGCGCGGACGACGTCTCGTCGTCGATCACCGAGCCCCTCGAGACCACGCTCGCCGACAACGGCGCCGAGCTCGCCGTCGCGGCCGTCGTGCGCAACGCTTCCGGGGTCTCCCCCGCCGTGTCGGAGGTCACCAAGGCGAAGCCCGACGTCGTCGTGCTCGCGACGCCCGACAACGGCGACGTCACGAAGGCGCTCATCACGGCCCTCACGCAGGCCGGCTACCGCGGCGCGAAGCTGTGGCTCACGAGCCAGAACCTCGCCGACTACTCGCAGGCCCTGCCCGCGGGCACGCTCGACGGCGTCAACGGCATCCTCGAGGGGCTGCGCCCGGATGACGCGCTCGCCGCCAAGCTCAAGGTCGAGGACCCGGGGCTCGGCTCCTTCCGCTACGGCGCCGAGGCCTACGACGCGACGGTCATCGCGGCGCTCGCGGCGATCGTCGCGGGCGACGACGGAGGCCCCTCGATCGCGAGCCGGCTCATCGGCGCGACGCGCGACGGCATCCGCTGCACGAGCTTCGGCGAATGCGCCGACGTGCTGACGACCGAGCCCGATATCGCGTACGAGGGGGTTGTCGGGCCGCTGCGTCTCGACGACGCGGGGGACCCCACCTCGGGCGTCTACACGACCTTCGTCTACGGGGCCGGCAACACCTACAGCGCAAACGGTTCCGTCACCGGCTGAGCCGCGAACCGGCCGCGCGGGGCCTGCTGTTTGTAACGATTCGGTGGCGTTACAGAGTGTTAACACATCGCAACACTCGGGATACACGTGGGCCGTTAGGTTTGAGCAACCGGGGGCGGCTCCATGCCGTCCCATGGACTTACCCAAGCAAGGAGCACAATGAGCGTCTTCACACGTTCACGGCGTGCGAAGGTCATCGGCGGTATCGCCATGGCCGGCGCGAGCGCCCTCGTCCTGGTCGGATGTTCGACCGGAACCCCGAGTGACGGAGAGACGGGCGGCAGCGCCTTCGAGTTCCCGGTCGACTGCGACGCGGCAGCGCCCGCCTCGTACACGCCGGAGTACTCGTCGACGTCGACCGGTCCGGCCAGCGGCCTCACCTACAAGATCGGCACGGCTCTCCCCGTGACCGGCAACCTCGCCTTCCTCGGACCGCCCGAGATCGCGGGCACCGAGTACGCCGCATCCGTCGTCAACGAGGCCAACAAGGGCATCACGATCGACCTCATCCAGGGCGACTCGGGTGACACCGACAACAAGGCCTACGAGACCGAGATCCCGCGCATCCTCGGTGAGGGTGCGACCGCCGTCCTCGGTGCCGCCTCGTCCGGCACCTCGCTGCAGTTCATCGACCAGGTGATCGCGGCCGGCGCCATCCAGTTCTCGCCCGCCAACACCTCCGCCGCCTTCACGGGCTACGAGGACAACGGGCTCTACTGGCGCACCGCCCCCTCGGATGTCCTCCAGGGTGAGGTGCTCGGCAACCTGATCGCGGGCGACGGCGCCGAGACCCTCGGCATGCTGATCCTCAACGACTCGTACGGCACCGGTCTCGCGTGCTTCGCCAAGGCCGCGTTCGAGAACGCGGGCGGCGAGGTCGTCTCGGCCGCCCTCTACAACACCGGTGACACGAACTTCTCGTCGCAGGTGGAGGACGTGCTGGCGGCCGACCCCGACGCGATCGCGCTGATCACGTTCGAAGAGGTCAAGACCATCATCCCCGAGCTCCTCGGAGCCGAGTTCCCGGCCGACAAGCTGTACTTCGTCGACGGCAACCTCGCCAACTTCGGTGACGAGTTCGAGGAGGGTTCGCTGGAGGGCGCCAAGGGCACCTACCCGGCGGTCGACCCGGCCACGATCGAGGAGTTCCGCAACAACCTCCAGGCCTTCTGGACGGGTGCGGGCCAGCCGGAGCTGAAGGACTTCACCTACGCTCCGGAGTCGTTCGACGCGGTCATCCTGCTCGCCCTCGCGGCGCTCGAGGCCGGCTCGACGGCCGGCCCGGATGTCGCTGCGCACCTCCAGCAGGTGTCGGGCGGTTCCGGTGACGGCACGAAGTGCACCACCTACGCGGAGTGCGCGGACATCATCCTCGGAGGCGGCGTCGCCGACTACGACGGTGTGTCCGGCCCGATCACGTTCAACGAGGTCGGCGACCCGACCGAGGCGTCGATCGGCATCTTCCAGTACGGAGCAGACAACAACTACTCCTTCCTGAGCGTGGGCTGATCCACTCTCGATAGCGAGCGGCCCCGGTCTTCGGACCGGGGCCGTTTCGCGTGCCCCTGGGCCCTGTGCGGGCGCGGGGGCCCTGTGCGCGCGACGGCCCTGTGCGCGCGCCGAGCACGGCCGGCCGCATCCGCTCTCCCGCAGAGCGCGGTTCGCGGCTCTCCGGGAACCACGGATGGTGCGGCGGGAGAAACGACGACGCGGCGGGAGTCGTTTCTCCCGCCGCGTGGTCGTGGCTCCAGCCGCGCCCTGAAGCGCGGGACGCGCTCAGGTGCCGAGCGTGCCGAGGTAGAGGCCGATGACCTTGGGGTCGTTGAGCAGCTCGCGGCCCGTGCCCGTGTAGGCGTCGCGGCCCTGGTCGAGCACGTAGCCGCGGTCGCAGATCTGCAGGCAGCGGCGGGCGTTCTGCTCGACCATGATCGTCGTGACGCCCGCCTTGTTGATCTCGGAGACGCGCAGGAACGCCTCGTCCTGACGCGACGGCGAGAGGCCCGCCGAGGGCTCGTCGAGCAGCAGCACGTGCGGGTCCATCATGAGCGCGCGGCCCATCGCGACCATCTGCCGCTCACCGCCCGACAGCGAGCCCGCGCGCTGCTGGAGGCGCTTGGCGAGGTCGGGGAAGATCGACGTGACGAAGTCGATGCGCTCGGCGACGACCTTGGGCCGCTGGTAGGCGCCCATCTGCAGGTTCTCGGCGATCGTGAGGCTCGGGAAGACGTTGTTGGTCTGCGGCACGAAGCCGACGCCCTTCGCGACGAGCTTGTTCGCGCGCAGGCCCGTGATGTCGTCGCCGTTGAGCTTGACGACGCCCGAGCGGATCTTCACCTGGCCGAAGATCGCCTTGAGCATCGTCGACTTGCCGGCTCCGTTGGGGCCGATGATGCCGATGAGCTCGCCCTTGGCGGCCGTGAGGTTCGCGCCGTTGAGGATGTTGACGCCCGGCAGGTAGCCCGCGACGAGGTCGGTGACCTCGACGACGTTCTCCGACGGGGCGGCGGTTGCAGCGGGGGCGCCGCCGGTCTTCGGGTCGCTCACTTGCCGTCCTCCGTCTCGCCCGCATCCGCATCCGTCGCGTCCGCGCTCGCCTCGGCGGACGCCTCGCTCTCGGAGTCCTCGATGGCCGCGTCGATCTCGCGAGCCGTCTCGGCGAGCTCCTGGCCCTCCGCCGACAGCTCGCCCTCCACGCGGCCCGTCACGACGCCGAGGTCGACGTCCTGGTGGGCGCCGAGGTAGGCGTCGATGACGGCCTGCTCGCGCATGACCGTGTCGGGTGGGCCCTCGGCCACGATGCGGCCCTCGGCCATGACGACGACCCAGTCCGCGATGTGGCGCACCATGTGCATGTCGTGCTCGACGAACACGACCGTCATGCCGAGGTCCTTGAGGTCGAGGATGTGGTCGAGCAGCGACTGCGTGAGGGCCGGGTTCACGCCGGCCATCGGCTCGTCGAGCATGACGAGGGTCGGGTCGCTCATGAGCGCGCGCGCCATCTCGAGCAGCTTGCGCTGGCCGCCCGAGAGCGAGGCCGCGAAGTCCTTCTCCTTGGCGTCGAGCTTGAAGCGGGCGAGCAGCTCGCGCGCCTTCTCCTCGATCTCCAGCTCCTGCTTGCGCCACAGGAACGGCAGGATGCCGGCCCACAGGCGCTCGCCGGTCTGCTTGGGCGCGCCGAGCTTCATGTTCTCGAGCACGGTGAGCAGGCCGAGCGACTTCGTCAGCTGGAAGGTGCGCACCTGGCCCATGCGGGCCGCCTTGTACGCGGGGATGCCGGCGAGCGAGGTGCCGTCGAACGACCACGTGCCCGCGTTCGGCTTGTCGAAGCCCGTCAGGAGGTTGAAGAGGGTCGTCTTGCCGGCGCCGTTCGGGCCGATGAGAGCGGTGATCGCGTTGCGCGGGATCTCGAGGTGCTCGACGTCGACGGCCGTGAGACCGCCGAAGACGCGACGCACGCCGTCGACGACGATGATCGGGTCGACCTTGGCGACGCCCGGGCGGATCTCGCCCTGGTGCAGCCCTGTCGACTTCGGGCGCGGGGCCGGGGGTGCGACGTCAGCGGACAAAGGTCAGCTCCTTCTTGTTCCCGAGGATGCCCTGCGGGCGGAAGATGACGAGCAGCATGAGCGCGACGCCCACGAGCACGAAGACGAGCATCTGGCTCTGCTCGGTGGTGAGGAACGGGAGCCAGCCGATCTGCACGAGCGCGGGCAGCAGGTTCGAGAGGAACGCGCGCACGATCCAGAACAGCACGGCGCCGAGCACCGGGCCGAAGATCGTCGCGGCGCCGCCGAGCAGGAGGGCCGTCCACACGTAGAACGTCTGCGAGGTCACGTACACGTTGGGGTTCACGTTGGTGCCCATCGCGGTGATGATGCCGCCCGCCGCGATGATGACGCCGCCGATGATGAGGGCCTGCATCTTGAAGGCGAACACGTTCTTGCCGAGCGAGCCCACCGCATCCTCGTCCTCGCGGATGCCGCGGATGACGCGGCCCCAGGGGCTGCGCATGAGCAGCCACACGAGCAGCACGGCGATCGCGATCGTGATGACGCCGACGATGATGACCCACCACTGGTCGGACTGGTAGGTCCACGGACCCCAGCCCCAGCGTCCGGGCGGCAGCGGGTTGCTCATGCGGAAGCCCGACTGGAAGCCCGAGAGGCCGTCGGCCGAGCCCGTGACGTTGCGGAATGTCGACGTGAGGAAGAGCAGACGCAGGACCTCGGCCGCCGCGATCGTCACGATCGCGAGGTAGTCGCCGCGGAGGCGGAGGGTCGGGATGCCCATGATGAGGGCGAACACGACGGCCGCGGCGAGGCCGATGAGCGCGGCGAGCGGCCACGGGAGCCCGAACGTGAGGATCGAGATCGCGAAGCCGTATGCCCCGATCGCCATGAAGCCCGCGACGCCCATGTTGAGCAGGCCGGCGAAGCCGAAGTGCACCGACAGCCCGATCGCGGCGAGAACGTAGCCGAGCGTTGCCGGCGCGAGGATCTGCGCGAGGGTGTTGGAGATGATCTGCAGGAAGTTCATCGCGACTACCCGATTCTCTCTCGGCGCCCGAGGATGCCCTGGGGACGGAACAGCAGGATGACGATCAGCACGACGAGCGCGCCCACGTACTTGAGGTCGGAGGGGATCCAGAGCGTCGACAGCTCGACGAGGAGGCCCACGATGATCGAGCCGATGAGGGCGCCGAACGCGGTGCCGAGGCCGCCGAGGGTGACCGACGCGAAGATGAGCAGCAGGATGCTGGTTCCCATGTCCCACTTGATGCCGGGGCGGAAGTAGGCCCACAGCACGCCCGAGAGGCCCGCGAGCGCCGCGGCGACGACCCAGACGACGCGCACGACGCCGTCGACGTCGATGCCGCTCGCTGCGGCGAGCGAGGGGTTGTCGGAGACCGCGCGCGTCGCACGGCCGATGCGGGTGCGCATGAGCCACCACGCGAAGATCACGATCACGATGAGCGAGACCGCCATGCTGATGACGTCGGTGACCGTGAGGCGGATCGGGCCGAGGCCCGGGATCACCTGCGTGACGGCGCCCGGCAGCTGCTGCGTGCGGCCGCCGACGAACATCTGGTACACGTAGCGCAGCGCGAGCGAGAGGCCGATCGAGACGATCATGAGCTGCACGGTGCCGAGGCCCTTGCGGCGCAACGGGCGCCACAATCCGCTGTCCATCGCGAGGCCGAGGGCGGCGGATGCCAGCACGGCGAGCGGGATCGCGATCCAGATCGACAGCGAGAACCCGGTCGTGAAGAGCAGGGCCATGAGCGCGCCGAACGTCACCATCTCGCCGTGCGCGAAGTTCGAGAGGCCCGTCGTGCCGAACACGAGCGAGAGGCCGATCGCCGCGAGGGCGAGCATGAGGCCGAAGTTGAGGCCGTTCACGGCGCGCGAGAGGAACTGGTCCCAGAAGCCGACGAGCTGCCGTTCGGCCGCCCCGAGGGTGAAGTTGCGGGTGACGGAGCTCGTCGCGCCGAACGTGACCTCTTGCGTGAACTCGAAGCCGTCGGGCACCTCGACGCCCGAGGGGATGCTCGACTCGACGAGCTCGACCGTCCAGGTGCCCTCCTTGGTGGGCACGCCGACCGACCAGGCGCCGTTCTCATCCGTGGTCGCCTCGCCCTCGAACTCGGCGCCCTCCTCGTCCTCGCCCGTGACCCGCACGGTCGCGTCGGCGACCGGCTCGCCGGCAGCCCGCACATTGCCCTTGATCGAGTAGGGGAAGTCCTCGAAGGATGCCGCGGAGGCCCCGGATGCGGGACCCGCCAGGATCCCGACGCCCGCCGCCGCTGCGGCGAGGAACGCGAGCGCGGCGACGACCCTGCGATGCAGGCGTGGGATCGGCGCTGTTCGACCGTGAGCCACGGAACCTCCAAGACCTCGGGAACGACAGACCCAGCGGCTCCGTCGACCTTGACGCTACTTCCGGAATGTTGCCTTCGTGTTTCGAACGCACACTGCGGTGGGAACAGTATGTGCGTGTCATGGGCATCCGTCCAACCGGGGGCGTGTCGGCATCCGGAATGAGTTCGGCCTCGTGCCGTTAAGATGTACTACCGGTCTTCGACGATGCAGCCGGGCCCACCTCAACGCGACCTCAGAGGACACCATGGACCAGCCCGATCCGTTCGGATTCGTCGGACTCACCTACGACGACGTCATGCTGCTCCCCGCGCATACCGACGTCATCCCGAGCGAGGCGGACACGTCCTCGCAGCTCACGCGCCGCATCCGCGTGTCCGCGCCGCTCGTCTCCAGCGCGATGGACACCGTCACCGAGTCGCGCATGGCGATCGCCATGGCGCGTCAGGGCGGCATCGGCATCCTGCACCGCAACCTCTCGATCGACGACCAGGCGACGCACGTCGACAAGGTCAAGCGCTCCGAGTCGGGCATGATCACGAACCCGGTCACGACGACCCCCGACGCGACGGTCGCCGAGGTCGACGCGCTGTGCGGGAAGTTCCGCGTCTCGGGTCTGCCCGTCGTCGAGGGCGACGGCACGCTCGTCGGCATCATCACGAACCGCGACATGCGCTTCGTCTCGCCGTTCGAGGCGACGACCACTCTCGTGCGCGACGTCATGACGAAGGCCCCGCTCGTCACCGCCCGCGAGGGCATCGACCCGGATGAGGCGGTCGCGATCTTCGCGCAGCACAAGATCGAGAAGCTCCCGCTCGTCGACGAGCACGGTCGCCTGCGCGGCCTCATCACCGTCAAGGACTTCGAGAAGACCGAGAAGTACCCGAACGCCACGAAGGACGACGAGGGCCGCCTGCGGGTCGGCGCCGCGATCGGCTTCTTCGGCGACGCGTGGGACCGCGCGGGCGCGCTGCGCGACGCGGGCGTCGACGTCATCGTCGTCGACACCGCGAACGGCGACTCCGCCGGCGTCATCGACATCATCAAGCGCCTCAAGTCCGACCCGGCGTTCGCGCACATCGACGTCATCGGCGGCAACGTCGCGACGCGTGCGGGCGCCCAGGCGCTCGTCGACGCGGGCGCGGATGCCGTCAAGGTCGGCGTGGGACCGGGCTCGATCTGCACGACGCGCGTCGTCGCGGGCGTCGGCGTGCCCCAGGTGACCGCCGTCTACGAGGCGTCGCTCGCGGCGCGCGAGCACGGCATCCCGGTGATCGCCGACGGCGGCCTGCAGTACTCGGGCGACATCGCGAAGGCGCTCGTGGCCGGTGCCGACACGGTCATGCTCGGCTCGCTGCTCGCGGGCACGGACGAGTCGCCCGGCGAGCTCGTCTACGTCGGCGGCAAGCAGTTCAAGAACTACCGCGGCATGGGCTCGCTCGGCGCGATGTCCGACCGCGGCAAGAAGACGTCGTACTCGCGCGACCGCTACTTCCAGGCGGATGTGCCGTCGGATGCGCAGCTCATCCCCGAGGGCATCGAGGGTCGCGTGGCCTACCGCGGTTCGCTCGGCGCCGTCGTGTACCAGCTCGTGGGCGGCCTCCGTCAGTCGATGTTCTACGTCGGCGCCCGCACCATCGCCGACCTGAAGCAGCGCGGCAAGTTCGTGCGCATCACCCCGGCGGGCCTCAAGGAGTCGCACCCCCACGACATCCAGATGGTCGTGGAGGCCCCCAACTACTCCCGCTGACCGGGTGATCGTGGCGCGGCTGGAGCCGTGACCCGAGGGAGGGGGAAACGCCTCCCGCCGCGCGGTCGTATCTCCCGCCGCTCCTCCACTGCGGGGCCGTAGCCGGTCCATCCCCGATCCTGCGCCGCGCCTGCTCGGCCGCCTCTGCGTTCGACCACCGTGAACGCCATGACGCGACCCTTCGACCCCCAGTTCGACATCCTCTACGCCGACGAGGTGGCACGCGCCGGCGACGACCCGCGACGGCTGCGCAAGCTGTTCGCGGCGGGCTACCTGCACCGCGTGCGCCGGGGCGCCTACGTCATCAAGGAGCGGTGGGATGCCGCGGACGCCCGGCAGCAGCACCTCGCCCGGGTCTACGCCGCCGCCCACGATGCGCGCGAGGAGTTCGTCGTCGCGGGCGTGTCCGCAGCGGCGGTCTGGGACGTCCCGCTGTTCGATCCCTACGGGGTGGATGTCGAGGTGCTCTGCGAATATTGCGGCGGCGGCCGATCGGAGCCGGGCGTGCGACGGCTCACCGCATCCGCCGAGCACGCCTCCGCGATCGGTCACGCGGGCCTCGTCGTCACCGATCTGCCCCGCACCGTCATCGATGTGGCCTGCGGTCGCCCGCTGCCGGAAGCGCTCGCGGCGGTCGACTGGGGGATCTCAGCACGCAATCCCGCCCGCACGTCGATCGCCGCCATCCGGGACCTCATGGGGGACATCGGCAAGCGGCCGGGTATCCGGCAGGTGTGGCGGGCGACGGAACTCGCCGTACCGGATTCCGGCTCCGGTGGCGAGTCATACGCGCGCGGCGTGATCCACGAGCTCGGGTTCGAGGCGCCGACGACGCAGCTCGAACTGCGCGACGCGGAGGGATCGATGTTCGCGGACTTCGGCTGGCTCGAGGTGCGTGTGCTCGGCGAATTCGACGGTTTCGTCAAGTACGCCGACGCGCGGTTCAACCATGGTGACCCGTTGGAGAAGCTCCGACGGGAGAGGGGGCGGGAGGCGCGATTGCGTGCGCTCGGGTGGACGGTGGTGCGGATCACGTGGGCGGATGTGCGCGACCCGGGGGCGCTCGCGCGCATCCTGGCGTCCGCAGGGGTGCCGCGGCAGCGCCGCTTCACGGCGTGAGCGGATGCGGCGGCGGGGGAAACGACCACACGGCGGGAGGCGTTTCTCCCGCCGTGTGGTCGCGGCTCCAGCCGCGCCATGATCACACACGCGCGGGTAGGGTGGAGCGGTGAGCGACATCGAGATCGGACGGGCCAAGCGCGCCCGCCGCGCGTACGCCTTCGACGACATCGCGATCGTGCCGAGCCGCCGCACGCGCGACCCGAAGGACGTGAGCGTCAGCTGGACGATCGACGCGTTCACCTTCGACATCCCCGTGCTCGCGGCCCCCATGGACTCCGTCGTGAGCCCTGCGACGGCGATCGCGATCGGCGAGCTCGGCGGCCTCGGCGTGCTCGACCTCGAGGGCGTGTGGACGCGTTACGAGAACCCCGAGCCCGTGCTCGCCGAGATCCGCGAGCTGCCCACCGAGGGTGCGACGGCCCGCATGCAGGAGCTGTACGCCGAGCCGGTCAAGCCCGAGCTCATCAAGGCGCGCCTCGCCGAGATCCGCGCCGCGGGCGTGCCCGTCGCGGGCGCCCTGAGCCCCCAGCGCACGCAGGAGCACTACAAGACGGTCGTCGACGCGGGCGTCGACCTCTTCGTCATCCGCGGCACGACCGTGAGCGCCGAGCACGTCAGCAAGTCGGTCGAGCCGCTCAACCTCAAGAAGTTCATCTACGAGCTCGACGTGCCCGTCATCGTCGGCGGCGCCGCGACCTACACGGCCGCGCTGCACCTCATGCGCACGGGCGCCGCGGGCGTGCTCGTCGGCTTCGGCGGCGGCGCCGCGAGCACGACGCGCACGAGCCTCGGCATCCACGCTCCCATGGCGACGGCGGTCGCGGATGTCGCGGGCGCGCGCCGCGACTACCTCGACGAGTCGGGCGGGCGCTACGTGCACGTCATCGCCGACGGCGGTCTCGGCACGAGCGGCGACATCGTCAAGGCCGTGTCGATGGGCGCCGACGCCGTCATGCTCGGCTCGACACTCGCGCGCGCCGAGGAGGCGCCTGGCGGCGGATTCCACTGGGGCGCCGAGGCGCACCACCCGGAGCTGCCGCGCGGCAACCGCGTCGAGGTCGGCACGATCGCCCCGCTCGAGCAGGTGCTCTTCGGACCGTCGGCCCACCCCGATGGCCAGGTCAACCTCATCGGCGCCCTGCGCCGCTCGATGGCGACGACGGGCTACTCCGACCTCAAGGAGTTCCAGCGCGTCGAGGTCGTCGTCGCGCCCTACCTGCAGAGCTGACACCCGAGCTGACAGCTCGGATGCCGCGGTCCGGTCGAGCGCCGGGCCTCCCCGCTAGGGTGGACTGCAATCCCGAACGAGCGTGAGGAGTTGCGATGGTCGACGTCCGACGGGTCAAACTCCCCGGAGTGGGGGTGCTGCACACCTTCGTCACCGATGACGGCGGCAAGGTGGGCGTGATCACGCACCGCTCCGGTGCGTCCGATCTGATCTCCTTCGCCGACGCCGAGGACGGCGCCGACGCCCGCAAGGTCTCGCTCCGTCTCGACGAGGACGAGGCGCACACGCTCGCCGAGCTGCTCGGCGGCACGCGCATCACCGAGTCGCTCAGCGGCCTCGACCAGATCCCCGGCCTGTCGATCGACTGGTTCCACGTCGACTACGACCACCACATCGCCGGCCAGCCCCTCGGCAACATGACCGAGCGCGGGCTCCCGGGCGTCACCGTCGTCGCCGTCGTGCGCGGGGACTCCGCGAACCCGGGCCCGGACTCCGACTTCCGCGTGTTCCCGGGCGACACCCTCGTCGTCGCGGGTGCGCCCGAGAAGGTCGCGAAGGCGTTCCAGTTCTACCGGACCGGCGAGTTCCGCCCGCGTGCGTCCGACGCTCCGCCGGGAGGCTGAGCCATGGAAGGGCACCTCGGCGAAGAGCTCATCGTCATCGGCGTCCTGTTCCTCATCGCGTATGTGCTGGGGCGGGTCGGGAAGCTCGTCGGTCTGCCGTCGATTCCGATCTACATGCTCGTCGGCCTCCTCGCGAGCCCCCACTTCCACCTCTTCCCCCTGCACATCGAGTCGGGCTACGTCGAGCTGATCGCGGTCTTCGGTCTGCTCTTCCTGCTGTTCAACCTCGGGCTCGAGTTCGACCAGGACGAGTTCTTCGGCAACGCGGGCAAGCTGCTGCTGTCGGGCGGCAGCTACGTGCTCATCAACATGGGCGTCGGGTTCGCGTTCGGCTTCATGGTGGGCTGGGGCACGCGCGAGGCGCTCGTGATCGCGGGCATGACGGCCACGTCGTCGAGCGCGATCGTGACGAAGCTGCTGATCGAGCTGCGCCGCCTCGCGAACGCCGAGACGCCCATGATCCTCGGCGTGACCGTCGTCGAGGACATCTTCATCGCGATCTACCTCGCGATCGTCTCGGTCGTCATCTCGGGCGAGACCGATTTCTGGGCGGTCGTGCTCAAACTCGCGATCGCGTTCCTGTTCCTCGTCGTCATGTTCTCGGTCGCGCGCTGGGGCGGGCGGGTCGTGTCGAGGCTCGTGCAGACGAAAGACGACGAGCTCTTCACGATCCTGATCTTCGCCCTCGCGGTCGCGTTCGGCGGCATCGGCGAGCTGCTGGGTGTGACGGATGCGATCGGCGCGTTCCTCATCGGGCTCGCCCTCGGCGCGACCCGCTTCCGCGCCCGGATCGAGGCGTTCGCGACGCCGCTGCGCGACGTGTTCGGCGCGTTCTTCTTCCTCAACTTCGGTCTCGCGCTCGACCCGTCGACGTTCGGCGAGGTGCTGGTGCCGGTGGCTCTCGCGATCGTCATGACGATCGTGCTCAACATCGCGGCGGGCCAGTTCGTGGCGTGGCTCAACGGCTTCGGTCCGCAGGCGGGGCTCAACGCGGCCGTCATCCTCGTGAACCGTGGCGAGTTCGCGCTCATCCTCGCGACGCTCGCCGCGGCGGGCGGACTGGATGCGCGTCTCACGCCGTTCGCGGGCCTCTACGTGCTCGTGATGGCGCTCATCGGCCCCGTGTTCGCCGTCAACTCGGAGCGCATCGGCGCCCTGTTCCGCCGCAAGCAGAAGGCATCCGGCACGCCGCACGAGCTCGACCTCGAGCGGGAGCGGGCGATCGCGCTCGCGGAGGCGGCGATGGCGGGGGAGCCCGCCGCGGAGGAGGTCGCCGCGAACGAGGCCTCCGCGCCCGTCGCCGCGGCCGAGCGCGAGCCGGAGCCCGAGGTGCTCGAGGACACGGCGCCCGATGTCGAGTCGGCGCTCGAACGGGAGGCGCGGCGTGCCGAGCAGGCCCGCAGCCAGTCCGACGCGCTCACCGCCGAGGAGGTCCGGCGCGCGCGAGAGATCGACCCCGAGTACTGATCCGCGTTGACCGGGCCCTCAGCCGCGACCTGGCAGAGTGAGGGGGTGACCGCCGCCCCCGTCGACCCGGATGCGCGCCCCCCGCGCCCGACGTTCGCCCAGTTCATGGCCGTCGCCCGTCGGCCGAAGTGGATCGGCGCCCTGCTGCTGTCGCTCGCGATCGCCGCGGCGTTCGCGGCCCTCGGGCAGTGGCAGCTCGAGCGCAGCGTGCAGAACGTCTCGGTGCCCGAGTACGACACCGAGACGCCCGTGGCGCTCGAGACGGTCGCGACGCCGCAGCAGCGCATGACCGATCCGTCGATCGGCCAGCGCGTCACGGCATCCGGCGAGGTCGTCGCGGGCGACTTCTCGGTCATCGGCCCGCGCGAGAACGACGGCGAGCTGGGCTTCTGGCTCGTCGCCCACGTGCGCACCGACGACGGCGCCTCGCTCGCGGTGGGCCTCGGCTGGGCCCCCGACGCGGATTCCGCCGAAGCCGCCGAACGCGCGGTGCCCGAGCGCCTCGAGGTCGCGGGCCGCTACCTGCCCACCGAGTCGCCCGAGCTCAACGACGTCGAGGACGGCGAGCGCCGCGTGCTCTCGATCGGCGAGCTGCTCAACCTGTGGGAGGAGCCCGGTCCCGTGTACGCGGGCTTCGTCGTGATGGCCGAGCCGACCCCGGGCCTCGACGCCATCCACCAGCCCCCGCCCGAGCGCGACACGAGCCTCAACTGGCTCAACGTCTTCTACGCGATCGAGTGGGTCGTGTTCGCCGGCTTCGCCGTGTTCCTCTGGTACCGCCTCGTGCGCGACGTATGGGAGGCCGAGGTCGCGGCGGAGTAGCGGTCGTCAAACGCTGTAGCGCTTGCCCAGGCGCGGCAGGGATCACTGCCGCCCGCCGCCGAACGCTGCAGCGTTTGCCCACCGACGAGCGGCCTAAGCTAGGGGCATGCCCGCTGGCCCCCGCCCCTCCGACGTGCCCCGGCTCCGCACGGCCCTCAAGGTCTACCGGGTCTCGGCCGCCATCACCGGCACCTTCCTGCTGCTGCTCGTCGTCATGATGGTGCTGCGGTACGGCTTCGGGGTCGACATCGAGCTGGGCGGCCCCTTCGGCTTCCTGAACCTCACCCCGAAGGACCAGATCACCGCGATCAACCTGTCGATCGGCATCCTCACGGTGCACGGCTGGCTCTACGTGCTCTACCTCGGCTGCGACTTCGTCATGTGGCGCCTCGCGCGCTACAGCTTCAAGCGCTTCCTCTTCATCGCGCTCGGCGGCGTCGTGCCGTTCCTCAGCTACTACTTCGAGTTCCAGGTGCCGCGCTTCATCGAGGAGCGCATCCGGAACACCATGGACCGGACGGATGCGGCTCCCGCCGCGGAGGAGGTGAGCGCGTGAGCGAGACCGCTCAGCGCCCCGTGCTCGTCGTCGACTTCGGCGCGCAGTACGCCCAGCTCATCGCCCGCCGCGTGCGCGAGGCCGGCGTCTACAGCGAGATCGTGCCGCACACGATCTCGGCCGAGGAGCTCGCCGCGAAGAACCCCGTGGGCATCGTGCTCTCGGGGGGACCGTCGAGCGTCTACGAGGAGGGCTCGCCCGACCTCGACGAGGGCATCCTCGAGCTCGGGGTGCCGACCCTCGGTATCTGCTACGGCTTCCAGGTCATGGCGCGGCAGCTCGGCGGCGAGGTCGCGAAGACGGGCGCGCGCGAGTACGGCTCGACCGAGGTGCGTCTCGTCGCGGGCTCGGACGGCGGCACGCTCCTCGCGGAGCAGCCCATCGAGCAGACCGCCTGGATGAGCCACGGCGACTCCGTCGTGAAGGCGCCCGAGGGCTTCGACGTGCTCGCGGCATCCGAGTCGACCCCCGTCGCGGCGTTCGCGAACGACGACCGCAAGCTCTACGGCGTGCAGTGGCACCCCGAGGTGAAGCACTCGCAGTTCGGGCAGCGGGTGCTCGAGAACTTCCTGCACCGCGCCGCGGGCATCCCCGCCGACTGGAACTCGGGCAACGTCATCGCCGAGCAGGTGGAGCGCATCCGCGCCCAGGTGGGCGGCGGCCGCGTGCTGTGCGCCCTCTCGGGCGGCGTCGACTCGGCGGTCGCGGCGGCGCTCGTGCACGAGGCGGTCGGCGACCAGCTCGTGTGCGTCTTCGTCGACCACGGCCTGCTGCGTGCGGGCGAGCGCGAGCAGGTCGAGCAGGACTACGTCGCGTCGACGGGCGTGCGGCTCGTGACGGTGGATGCGCGCGAGCGCTTCCTGACGGCGCTCGCGGGGGTCTCCGACCCGGAGCAGAAGCGCAAGATCATCGGGCGCGAGTTCATCCGCACCTTCGAGCAGGCGCAGGCCGAGCTCGTGGCGGAGTTCGCAGCCGAGGGCGACCCCATCCGCTTCCTCGTGCAGGGCACGCTCTACCCGGATGTCGTGGAGTCGGGCGGCGGCACCGGCACCGCGAACATCAAGTCGCACCACAACGTCGGCGGCCTGCCGGAGGATCTGCAGTTCGAGCTCGTCGAGCCGCTGCGCACCCTCTTCAAGGACGAGGTGCGCGCGATCGGCCGCGAGCTGGGGCTCCCCGAGGCGATCGTCTCGCGCCACCCCTTCCCGGGGCCGGGCCTCGGCATCCGGATCGTGGGCGAGGTCACCGAGGAGCGTCTCGACACGCTGCGCGCGGCCGACCTCATCGTGCGCAGCGAGCTGACGGCCGCGGGCCTCGACGCCGAGATCTGGCAGTGCCCCGTCGTGCTGCTCGCGGATGTGCGCTCGGTGGGCGTGCAGGGCGACGGCCGCACCTACGGTCACCCCATCGTGCTGCGCCCCGTCTCGAGCGAGGACGCCATGACGGCCGACTGGACGCGCCTGCCCTACGACTTCCTCGCGCGCGTCTCGAACCGCATCACGAACGAGGTCGCCGGGGTCAACCGGGTCGTGCTCGACGTCACGTCGAAGCCCCCGGGCACCATCGAGTGGGAGTGACGCGTCGACCTCATCCCTGAGGGGGAGGACGGCGTCGGCGGCCGGTGCGAGGATCGACCGGTGAGTACGGAGCAGACGAACGTGCGCGTCGGTTGGCGCCGTGACACGGCCATCTTCCTGTCCGGGCAGACGGTGTCGATGTTCGGCTCGATGCTCGTGCAGTACGCCATCATGTGGCACCTCACGCTCGAGACGAAGTCGGGCGTCGTGCTCATGGCGTCGGCCGTGTTCGGGATGCTGCCCCAGGCGATCGTCTCGATCTTCGGCGGCGTGTGGGCCGACCGGCTCAACCGCAAGACGCTCATCATCGCCGCCGACGCGTCGATCGCCGTCACGACGGTCGTGCTCGCGGTGTTCATGATGAGCGGCTACCAGGAGCTGTGGCTCATCTACCTGACGCTCGCGATCCGCTCGACGGGCGCCGGCATCCAGTCGCCCGCCGTCATGGCGCTCATCCCGCAGCTCGTGCCGACCGACAAGCTGCTGCGGGTCAACGGCGTGTTCCAGTCGATCCAGTCGGGCATGATGCTCATCGCGCCCGCCGCGGCCGCCGGCATCTACGCGTCGATGTCGATCATCGCGATCTTCTGGGTCGACGTCGTGACGGCGATCATCGGCATCGGCCTGCTGCTGTTCATCTCGGTGCCGACCGTGCGCACCTCGATCGACACGGGCTACTTCACCGACCTCGCGAAGGGCGTGCGCTATACCTTCACGCACGCCTTCGTGCGCTGGCTGCTCGTGCTCTTCGGGATCGTCTTCGTGCTGACCGTCGCCCCCTCGATGCTCACGCCGCTCATGGTCGTGCGCAGCTTCGGCGAGGAGGTGTGGATGCTGACCGTCAACGAGCTGTCCTTCAGCGTCGGCATGCTGCTCGGCGGCGTGCTCGTCGCGGTGTGGGGCGGCCTGAAGAACAAGGTCGTCACGGTGCTCGTGTCGTCGCTCGTGTTCGGTGCGCTCACGCTCGCGCTCGGCCTCTCGACGAACATGTGGGTGTTCTTCGGCTTCATGCTGCTCGTGGGACTCGCGGTGCCGTTCTTCTCGACGCCCGCCACGACGCTCCTGCAGGAGCGCGTCGAGCCCGAGTACCAGGGCCGCGTGTTCGGATTCGTGGGCGTCGTCATGGCGACGGCGATGCCGTTCGGCATGATCGTGTTCGGTCCGCTCGCCGACGTCGTGCCTGTCGAGTGGGTGCTCATCGGGGCGGGCATCCTGACGTTCGTCGTCGTCGCGATCGCGGCCGTCATCCCGGCGGGCAAGCGGGCGATCGCGATCGGCGCGCAGCCCGCGCCCGCGGCGCCCGGGCACCCCGATGGCGACGACGCGGCAGCCGACGAGCCCGCCTCGCAGCCCACCTCGCAGCCCGCCGACTGAGCTGACCCCCTTCCGGGTCGCCCCCTGTCAAGGGGCTCCCGCCGGTTTCCGGCGGCTCATACGCTTCAAGGCATGCTGCGGAACACCGTCGACTCCGCGCGTCCGCGTCTGACCGATGACACGGGCGCCGCTGCGCCGACGCCGCTGTTCCTCGCCTACGTCGTAGCCCTCGTGCTGTCGGCGCTCGCGGCCTTCCGCGGGGGCGTCGACACCCGCGCGACCGTCGACTTCCTGCTGCTCGCGGCGATCGTCACGGGCTCGGCGCTCGTGCTCTTCGCGGGGCTCATGATCTGGTCGACGCGCGGGGGCCAGCGTGCCGTCGCGCTCGCCGCGGCCCGGCCGGGGGCGGTCGTGCTGCGCGCGATGCACGCCCACGGCCTCCGGCGTGCGGTGCGCTCGCTCCGTGTCGAGGCGCAGTACGTGCCCATCGGCCTCACGCTGCTCGCCGACGACTCCGGCTTCGAGGTGTGGAGCGGCTCGGCCGAGCACCCGGTGCGCCTCGGCCGCACCCCCTGGGACGGCGTCGTCGACGTGCGCGTCGGGCACGTCTCGCGGCTCGGGCGTGCGACCGACGGTCTCGTCGTGACGGTCGTCGACGGCGACCGCACGATCGAGCTGCCGTTCGCCGTCGTCGGTGCGGGGTTCGGCGGGCTGTGGGCCCCGGGCGCGGGCGAGCTCGAGCGCTTCGTCGCGGCGCTGCACGAGCGTCGCACCGACTTCGTGCACGCCTGAGGCGTCGGTCGCGAGCCGACGGCAGGTCAGCGCCGGCGGGGGATGAGCCGCGAGGCCCAGGCTCCCGCCGCCATCGTGGCGCCGACGATCGCGAGCGCCGCGAGCATCCGGGAGTAGTCGTGGCCGAACGCGTCGCCGACGAGGATCGCGGCGGCGGCCACGGGCACGGCCGTGAGCACCGAGAGCGGCGCGCGGTGCCGCACGTAGAGCCACAGCAGGTAGGGCACGACGAGCACGATGACGAAGCGCGGGCCCGTGAGCAGCAGCCACATCGCGAGCGTCGCCGGCCCGACCGCGACGACGCGCCGACATCCGCTCGAAGGCAGCACGCACCAGCCCGCGACGTGCGCGGTCGTGCCCAACGCGAGCACCCACAGCGCCTCGGTGTTGGAGCCCGCGATCGACACCCCGCCGCCGACGATGAGCCAGATGCCCGTCCACAGCCGCGTCGCGTGGTCACCCCAGCGCAGGGGGAGGGATGCCGTCGGCTCGCGCCGCGGGCCTGGCGCGGGGGCGGGCACGGCGGGCGACGTCATGTCTCGGAGCGTAGCGGCGCACGACCCCCAGACCGCTCCCGGGAGCCCCGGATAGGGTGGCGGGATGATGCAGTCGCGGCGCCCGTGGATCATCGGGCACCGCGGTGCCAGCGGCTACCGGCCTGAGCACACGCGCGCCGCGTACGAGCTCGCCTTCGCACTCGGCGCCGACGCGGTCGAGCCCGACATCGTCGCCACGAAGGACGGCGTGCTCGTGCTGCGTCACGAGAACGAGATCTCGGGCACGACGGATGTCGCGCGCCGCCTCGAGTTCGCCGACCGGCACACGACGAAGCGCTTCGGTCCCGCGAGCATGACGGGCTGGTTCACCGAGGACTTCACGTGGGAGGAGCTCTCGACGCTGCGCGCGACGGAGCGGCTGCCCGGCATCCGTCAGCACTCGACGACGTTCGACGGGCGCTCCCCGATCATGCGTCTCGACGAGCTGCTGCGGCTCATCGGCGAGGCCTCCGAGCGCCACGGCCGCCAGCTCGGCCTCGTCGCCGAGATCAAGCACGCCGCGTACTTCGACTCGATCGGGCTGCCCCTCGGCGAGCTCGTGACGGATGCGCTCGCGCGCTTTCCCGGGCGCCTCGTCGTGGAGAGCTTCGAGGAGACGGTGCTCGGCGACGTGCGGCAGCGCGGTCTCGAGGCGGAGCTCGTCTACCTGTTCGAGGCGACCGGCACGGCGCCCGACCTCGTGATGAGCCTCGGCTCGGCTGCCCCCGACTACACGGCGCAGCTCGACGACCTCGGTGCGCTCGCCCAGCGCGTGCACGGCATCAGCGTCGACAAGGGCCGCCTCATCAAGCCCGACGCGCGCGCGGGCGTCGAGCTCGTCGACCGCGCGCACGCCGCGGGCCTCCAGGTCTTCACGTGGACGCTGCGCCCCGAGAACAAGTTCCTCACGAAGCCGTTCCGCGCCGGCGACTCCGCACAGTGGGGCGACTGGCGGGGCGAGTACGAGGCCATCATCGCGACGGGAGTCGACGGCGTCTTCGCCGACCACCCCGACCTCGCGATCGCCGCGCGCGACGGCGCCTGAACCGCGGGACACGCGCCCCTGGATTCCGGGACGGGGGACAGGGCATTCTTGCCTGCAGAGGTCGCGCGACCCGGAAGGATGACGGCATGAGCGCCCCGACGGACGCCGCGCGGTTCGACCCGCGGAGCGCACCCGTGCGCCCGGGCACTCGCCGGGTGGTCGCGGGTGCGGCCGTGACGACGACCTCGTGGGCGCTCGCGCTCACGGCGATCGTCATGGCTCTCGTCGTCGGCCCGCCGTACGCGGAGGAGGGCGACTTCACGACCGTCTACCTCGGCTACGCGATCATCTGGGGCGGCGTCGCCGGCATCATCGTGAGCCGCGGCTCGCGACTCGTGGGCGGCATCCTGTCGGTGCAGTCGATCGGCGCGGGGCTCTCGTGCGTGCTCACGGTCATGCTTCGCTGGGGTCCCGAGGATGCGGCGACGCTCGGGCTGCTCGCCCACCTCGCCGACCGCCCGTGGATCCCGGGGGCCCTCGCGAGCTTCTCGGTCATGCCGTTGCTGCTCACCTCGCAGCCCCTGTCGCGCCTCACGCGCGGGCTCGTCGGGCTCGGGCTCGTGCTCGCGGTCATCCCCGTCGTGCTCGCCGCCTTCCGGCAGCGCGAGGGCTCGCCCGCCAACCCGCTCGCGATCCCCGGAGACGCGATCCAGGAGGTGCTGCGCAACACGATCATCGTGGCCTTCACGGCATCCGTCGCCCTCGCGTTCGTGACCCTCGGGATCGTCGCCTGGCGGCGCTGGGCGGGTCCCGTCGCCGACCGCCCGGGCCAGGGCTGGATCGTGCTCGGCCAGACGCTGCTCGTGCTGCTCGCCTCGCCGATGTTCCTCGCCGGGTGGCCCGAGATCGCGATGGTCATCGACAGCGTCGCGCCCCTCGCGCCGCTCGTCGCCCTGCTCTTCATGCCCGCGGCGGTCATCGTCTTCGCGCTCGGCCGGCGCGTCGGGGGGATCGAGGTCACGGTCAACCGCGCGATCGTCAACGTGCTGCTCGTCGCGGTGCTCGTGCTCACCTACTCGGCCGTCGCGACGACGATCGCGATCGTGCTTCCCGTCGCGCCGCTCATCGCGGGTGTCATGGGCGTCGCCATCCTCGCGCTCGGCATCGAGCCGCTGCGCATCTGGATCCAGGGGCGCGTCGACGAGCTCGTCTACGGCGACGCCGCCGACCCCGCGCAGCTCGTGCGCACGCTCGGCGAGCGCGTGCCCGACGACGTCGACGGCGACGACCTGCGGGCGCTCGCGGGGGAGCTGCGACTCGCGCTGCGCCTCGCGCGCCTCGAGCTGCACTCGGCCGAGATCGGGGGCGTACGCGCCGTGAGCGGGGGCCCGGGCGGACCGGCCTCCCGCATCCCGCTGCGCGGCTCCAACGGCGAGGTCGGCTGGATCGAGGCCGCCGCCCCCGGGCACCAGCGCGTCGACCGGCGCGTGCTGCGCGTGCTCGACCAGGTGTCGGGCGTGCTCGCCGTCGCGGTGCGCCTCGCCGACATCAACCGCGACATCCTCGACGCCGGCGAGCGCGCGCGCGAGGTCGGTGCGGAGGAGCGGCGGATGGTGGCGCGCGAGCTCGACGAGGGCCTCGGCCCCGGGCTCTCCCGCAGCGCAGAGCGCCTCGACCGCGTGCCCGCCCTCGTCGCGAGCGGCGACCCGACCGCGGCGGCCGAGCTCGCCGGCATCCGCGAGGAGCTCGCCGAGCGCACGACGGAGGTGCGCGACCTCGCCCGCACCCTGCTGCCGGGCGCCCTCGACTCGGGCGACGTCGACACGGCCTTGCGCGAGCTCGCGGCGCGGTTCTCGAGCGCGCGCCTCGACATCTCGGTCGAGGGGCTCCTCGGCGACGCGATCCCCGAGGGGCGCGAGGCCGCCGTGCACCACCTCGTCGCGGAGCTCGTGCTGCTCGCGCGCCGCGCGCCCGAGGCCCGCCTCGCGCGCATCGCGATCGACGTCGAGCCGCGCTCCGTGCGCATCGCCCTCACGGTCGACGGCCGCGGCCGGCCGTCCGACGAGGCACCCATCCTCGGCTCGGTGCGCGACCGCGCGGCCGAGCTCGGCGGCACCCTCGACGACGGCGGCACCCAGCGCCTGCGCGAGCTCGTCGTGGAGGTGCCGCGATGACGCCGACCAACCCGACCCACGTGCGCGGCATCGCGGCCCTCGCCGTGCTCGCGACCTCGTGGGGGCTCGCCCTCGCGTCCATCGCGATCATGTGGGTCTACGAGCTGCCCGAGCTGCCGCTGCCGGGCGTCTTCCTCTCGGCCTCGCCGCCGCTCGTGCAGTCGCGCTTCGACGAGATCGGGGTGACCGTCGCGATCATCTACGGTGCCCTGAGCGCCGTGCTCATCGCGCGTCGCCCCTCCACCGTCGCGGTGATCTTCGCGGTGCACGCGGTCGGCTCGGGCCTCGCCGCCTTCGGCGTGCAGTGGGGCCTGCTCGGCGAGCGCATCCCCGACCTCCCCCTGTGGGGTCTGCTCGCGCACGCCGCCGGGTGGGGCTACATCCCCGGCACGGTGGCCACCGCGATCGTGCCGCTGCTCGTGCTGCGCCGCACGCCCGGACGGATCGCGTCCGCGGTCGCGGGGGTCGGCATCGGCCTCGCGATCATCGCGACGCTCGCGGCCCTCGTCAACCAGGCGGCCGTCGACCCCGTCACGGGCGGCCCGATCAACCCGCTCGCGATCCCCGACCCCGCTGTGCAGCTCGCGCTGCCCTACATCTATGGCGTCGCCGTCTCGCTCGCGGTGCTGCTCTCGATCGGCGTCGCCGTGTGGGTCGTGCTCGAGTGGCGGCGCTCGGTGCGCATCCGCCGCGGGCGCCTCGCCTGGCTCGCGGTCGGGCACGCGTTCCTGTCGTTCTCGTACCTGCTGCTCGTGATCCCCGCGGGCGACGGCGTTCCGAAGCTCGTGTGGGATCTCGGCATGATCGCGCCCGTCGTCGGCCAGATCTTCTACCCGTCCGCCGTGCTCGTGCTCATGCTCGGCACGCGCATCCGGGGCATCGACGTCGCGGTGTCGCGCGTGCTGCTGTGGTCGATCCTCGTGGTCGTCGCGGTCACGGGCTACCTCATCGTCGTCGAGGTGCTCAAGACGACGACCGAGCTCGACCCCGTCGCATCCGGCATCCTCGCGGCCGCCCTCGTGGCGTTCTCGCTGCAGTGGGGGCGGCGGGGGATCGCGGAGGGCATCGACCGGCTCATCTACGGACCCGATGGCGACCCCGCGAAGCTGCTCGGTCGCCTCGGCGAGCGCGTGGGCGAGTTCGACTCGGGCGTCGAGGGGCTCACGGGCCTCGCCGCCGCACTGCGCGCGGCCCTCGGGGTGTCGTCGGTCGAGATCGCCCCCGACGATCAGGTGTCGCCCGTGATCCTCGTCGGCGAGCCCGCGGGCGAGGCGACGACCGTCGAGCTGCGCGCCGCGGGCGCGCGCATCGGCGAGATCCGCGTGACCGCCCGCGCCGGGGAGCGCCTCTCGCGCATGACGTTGCGGCAGCTCGAGGGGCTCGCGGGCGTCGTCGCGACGGCCCTCCGACTCGCCCTCGCGAGCGCGCGCCTCGGCGATGCACGCGACGCGCTCGTCGCAGCCCGCCAGGCGGAGCGGCGGATGCTGCGCCGAGAGCTCCACGACAGCATCGGCCCGGCGCTCGCGGGCGTCGGCTTCGGCCTCGCGGCCGTCGACAACCTGCGCATGACCGACCCGTCGGCCGCGGGCGAGCTCGCGTCGCGGCTCGCCCAGGACCTGCGCGAGCAGCTCGGCGAGGTGCGGCGTGTGGCCCGCAGCGTGCGCGCCGACCGCACCGTCTTCGAGCTCTCGGTCGAGCTCTCGGAGCTCGCGGCGGACTTCGCGGGCTCGGGCGTCGAGGTGACCGTCGAGGCCCCCGCGGCCTGGCGCGTGCCGGCCCGCGCCATCCGTCCCCTCTACCTCGTCGCGGCGGAGGCCGTGCACAACGCCGTGCGCCACTCGGGCGCGTCGACCGTCGCCATCCGCGTGCTCGAGGACGACGGCGGAGTCGTGCTGACGGTCGCCGACGACGGGCACGGCTTCGAGCCCGCGCGCGTCTCGGGCGGCGTGGGCCTCACGACGATGCGCGAGCACGCCACCGAGGCCGAGGCCGAGCTCGCGCTGCACTCCGGCCCCACCGGCACCACGATCACCTTCCGCGTCGCGACCCTCGCGGCCGCACCCACCACCACAGCAACACTGGAGCACACCGCATGACCGCATCCGAACCCATCCGCGTCGTCGTCGTCGATGACCACCCGCTCTTCCGCATCGGCATCATCTCGCTGCTCGAGACCCTCGAGGGCGTCGAGGTCGTCGGGTCGGCGGAGACGGCCGACGAGGCCGTCGAGGTGGTGCTCGCCGCGTCGCCCGCGGTCGTGCTCATGGACCTCGACCTCGCCGCGGGCTCGTCGGGCATCGACGCGACGCGGCGCATCAACCGCGAGCGCCCCGACATCGGCGTGCTCGTGCTCACGATGCTCGGCGACGACGAGTCGCTCTTCGCGGCCGTGCGCTCGGGCGCCCGCGGTTACCTGCTCAAGACGGCGGCGCCGGGCGAGGTGCAGCGCGCGATCCACGCGGTCGCCGCGGGCGACATGCTCCTGGGGGCGGATGTCGCGCGCCGGGCCGTCTCGTATCTCACCGACGCGAAGCGCTCGGGTGGCAGCCCCTTCCCGGAGCTCACGGAGCGCGAGCGGGAGGTGCTCGACCTCGTGGCGCGCGGTCAGGACAACCCGACGATCGCCCGCACCCTCGTGCTCACGAACAAGACCGTGCGGAACTACGTGTACGGCATCGCGTCGAAGCTCGGGGCGACCGACCGCTCGGCGCTCATCGTCATGGCGCGCGAGGCCGGCATCGGCGTGGATTCGCTTACCTGAACGGGGTTTGGATACCTGAAAAGGGTGTCCAATTGAGGGCATCCGTCCCTGGGTCTCGGGACACCGGGCCGTGGAGTCTCGGACATCGGCGCGCCTCCGCGCCGAGACCGAGAGGACCACCCCCACATGATGTTCACCCCCGTGCGCCGGCTCGCCGCCGGCGCGACCGCCGCCGCGATCCTCGCGGGGGCGTTCCTCATCCCCGCCGCGGTAGCCGTGGCCGAGGAGCTGCCGATCGATACGGCCCTCACCGTGCCGCAGCCGGGCGCCGGAGCCGACGAGTCGGCCGCCGCCCGGCCGGTCGCCGAGCCGTCGAGCGACCTCCCCGTCGACGCACCTGTCGAACTCCCCGACGACGCGCCCGTCGTGCCGGTCGGCGCCTCCGCCGAAAGCGACGAGCCCGCCGCGACCGGATCCGCTGCGCCCCCCGTCGACCACCGCGAGCCGGCTCCCGCCGCCGCCGCGTCTCAGCCCGTCGCCTCGCTCACGGGTGAGGCGTTCATCGCCGCGGGTGATACGTGGGTCGGCGTGATCGCGGTGGACGACGCGCGCAACGTGCGCGTCGTCGCTCTCGGCTCGCGCTTCGAGATCACGATGACCGACTCCGCGGGGGTGACCCGCAGCGGCGCGGCCGCGAACGGCTACGCGGACCTCAGCATCATCCCCGCCGTGCCCGACGGCGGCGTCACGGTCGCGATCCACAACCTCGCGTCGATCCCGCAGGAGATCCCGTACATCTTCGGGTGGGACGCACGCGACATCACCGCAGGGGCTTCGGTCACGGTGGGGCGACCCGAGATCGGCATCAGCGTGTTCCCCACCCGGGGCGACACCCAGCTCGTGGCGAACGTCGTCGCGCGGATCATCGCCGCAGACGGCTCCGTGCGCACCGAGAACCTCACGGGCTCGGCGGGCTTCTACCACGCCGAGGTCGCGGGCCTCGCGCCCGGGCGCTACCTCGTCGAGACGGACGCGCTCGTCCTCGGACTGCATCGCTACGCGGTGCGCACCGTGACCGTCGCCGCCGCGGAGACGACTCCTCCGACGGTCGCGATCGCGACCGCGCAGCAGCAGGCGCCCGGCGGCTGGTTCCCGGGAGACGTGGATGTGACGCTCACCGCGAGCGACGCGGGTTCGGGCGTCCAGTATCTCTACTGGGGCGTCGACACGACGACGCTCGACTTCGTCTCCGGCGCGGTGAAGTCGTTCCGCGTCTCGGGGGAGGGCACGCACCAGGTGCGCTACCAGGCGAACGATTGGCAGGGCAATCTGAGCGCGATCGCGACCCGCCAGATCAACATCGACCACACCGATCCGGAGGTGAGCCTCCAGGGCTTCGTCGACGGCGAGGAGTTCGAGCAGGACGAGCTCGTCGCGATCGAGTACGCGTGCGAGGACGCCCTCTCGGGCATCCAGAGCTGCGTCGGCGACATCGGCTCGGGCGACTTCCTCGACACCTCGACACCCGGCACGCGCACCTTCCGCGTGACGGCGACCGACCGCGCCGGCAACGAGCACATCGTCGACCGCTCCTACACGGTGCTCGAACCCGACACGACCGACCCCGTCGTCGACGTCGACGTGCCCGAGGAGCCCGCCTCCGGCTGGTACCTCGACGAGGTGACGGTGCGCTTCAGCGCGAGCGACGAGAGCGGCATCCGTCGCATCCACTACGAGTACGGCACGATGCAGGGCACCGTGAGCCGCGACATCGAGGGCGACACCGCCGAGATCACGTTCGACCGCACGCAGCTCTACAGCCTCAGCTACTGGGCCGAGGACAACGCGGGCAACCGCAGCGAGGGACGCACCCTCAACCTCTATGTCGACTCGGACGCGCCGTGGATCGACGTGTACAGCCCCGATGAGGACGAACTCTCGATCCTGCCGAACGGGCACTTCGCCCAGCACGAGCGCGTCGAGGTCGACATCCGCTGCGACGACATCGGCTCGGGCATCGCGACGTGCGACGCCACGACGCCGGACGGCGAGCTGCTGCCGACGGGCGTGCCCGGCACGCACGAGCTGCGCATCGTCGCGACGGATGTGGCGGGCCACCGCACCGAGCGCGTCGTGACCTACACGGTCGACGCCGCGCCCGCGCCCGGCGGTTCGCAGGGCGGTGCCGTCGGCGGCGCGACCGGCGGTCGCGTGCTCGCCACGACGGGAGCCCAGGATGTCGTCCCGGGCCTCGCGCTCGCCGTGATCCTGCTGGGGGCAGGGGCGGCGCTCGCGATCCGGCGACGCGTGCGCACGCGGTAAGAGGACACCGCGTGACGCACGGGGCGGCCGGCCCTTCGGGTGGACCGGCCGCCCCGAATCCCCGACGGAGGCGCGTCCCGAGCACGTCCCGGGACGGATGTCCCGGTCGGCCCGGGCGCGGACCAGGCGCGATCAAGGGCGCCCGACTCTGGGGCCCGGGACGCTCGGCCCGCGAATCTCGGATGGCGGTTGAGAGACCGCTGCCGAAAGGACCACCTCCACCATGACCACCACCCCCGTGCGCCGGCTCGCCGCCGGTGCGACCACCGCTCTGCTCGCGGCGGCACTCCTCGTGCCCGCCGCCGTCGCGGCCGCGGAGGAGGCGCCCCTCGAGGACCACACCACCACGGTCCTCGAGGAGGCGCCCGCCGCCGAGCCGACCCCCGCATCCGACCCCGCTCCCGTCGAGGAGCCCGCGCCCGTGGAGGAGGCCGCCCCCGTGGACGAGCCCGTCCCCGCCGAGGAGCCGGCCGTCGCGCCCGCCCCCGCCGCGGAGCCGGATGCCGCGCGCGCCCCCGAGACCGCCGCCGCATCCGCCGCCCTCGCCGCGCCGGCGCAGCTCTTCGCGCCCACGATCGGCGCAGGCGAGACCTGGACCACCACGGTCGACGTCGTGGACATGGTCTTCATGAACGTCTACGTGCTCTCGACCGAGGTCAGCGGCAGCCTGCGCACGCCCAACGGCAGCTCGATCGGGCTCTCCAGCTACCCCGCGGGATACTCGTTCACGTTCGGGAGCTCGACCGTGCCGCAGACGGGCACCGCGACCATCACGCTCCGCAACACCGCCAGCGCCGAGCGCACCATCCGCGTGGGCGTCTCGTACCGCAACTCGACGGTCGACAACAAGATGTTCACCTCGGGCAACGGCACGACGACCGTGCGCGGCTCGATCACCCCCACGAAGGACGGCACGGCGCGCACGGACGCGACGGCCCAGGCGCGCCTCGTGGCCGCCGACGGCTCCGAGCGCACGGCGACCATGACGCCCATCGTCTCGGGATCGCCCCAGCGCGTGGTCACTTTCGCGGACTCGGCGCCCGGCGCGTACCTGCTGTTCGCGACCGCGACGATCGACGGCGAGGAGTTCACGTCTGTCGCCGCGGTGCACGCTGCGGCGCCCGAGACCACGCCGCCGGCCGTTGAGTACACGACGACCCCCGCCGCCTCCAACGCGCGCGGCTGGTTCGCGCGTGCCGTGACAGTCGAGCTCCGCGCGAGCGACACGGGTGCCGGCGTGTGGCGCATGTTCACGAGCCTCGACGGCGCCGAGTTCGAGCCCACCTACGGCTCGTACTTCTCGACCACCCTCGGCGAGGGCGAGCACGAGCTGCGCTACTACGCGGAGGACCTGCAGAACAACCTCTCGGGCATCGTCACGCGCACCATCCGGATCGACACGACCGCTCCCGTGGTCGCGATCGACGGCGTCCCTGCAGAGGTCGAGGAGGACGAGGAGGTCGCGGTCTCGTGGCAGTGCACGGATGCGCTCTCCGGCATCCTCGAGTGCCGCGACCCCGAGAACGTCGTCGTCGACCCCGAGACCCCTGGCACGGGTGTGCTCGACACGTCGAGGCCCGGCGTCCACGAGGTGCGCGTCGTCGCCACCGACCGCGCCGGCAACATCTGGACCGAGACGCGCAGCTACCGCGTGCTCAGCTCCGACACGACGGCCCCCGAGCTCACCGTCACGGTGCCCGACGAGCCCGTGAGCGGATGGCACACGAGCCCCGTCGAGCTCGTCTTCGAGGCGTCCGACGGCGAGAGCGGCCTCTCCCAGATCCACTGGGAGTACGACACGGGATCCGGCGTCGTCATCGACTCGACGACCGAGGGCACCGGGCGGCTCCTGCTCGACCGCACGGGCACGTACTCCGTGCTCGTCTGGGCCGAGGACAACGCGGGCAACCGCGAGACCGCTCAGCGCGTCACCGTGCGCGTCGACGTGAGCGTGCCGACGATCGTCGTCACCTCGCCCGCCGACGAGCTCCCGGCGATCCTGCCGAACGGGCACTACGCCCAGAACGAGCGCGTGACCGTCGACTACGAGTGCGCAGACCGGGGCTCCGGCCTCGCGACCTGCAACGCGACGACCCCTGCGGGTGAGCTCCTGCCGACGGGCACCCCCGGCACGCACGAGCTGCGGATCGTCGCGACCGACGTGGCGGGCAACCGCACCGAGCGCGTCGTCACCTACACCGTCGACGCGGTGGCCGGATCCGGGAACCCCGGCTCCACGCCCGCCGCGTCCCGAGACCCCCGACTGGCACAGACCGGCGCCGAGACCGTGATCCCCGCGATCGCCCTCGTCGCAGTTCTCCTCGCGGCAGGAGCCACGCTCCTGACCACGCGGAGGCTCGGCGGCCGCTAGTCGGGTTGCGGCCGCCGCGCGTCCGGGCGGGATTCCGGGGGGTTCGCCGCCCGGACGCACCCGCGGCCACCAGCACCACCAGCACCACCACCGCAGTACCAGCACCACCCACCCCGGACCCCCGGACAAGAAAATCCGACACAGTAAGGAAGAACAGGACGATGTCCCGAACCACCACACGCGCCCTCGCGGGCGTCATCACGGCGGGCGGCCTCGCGGTCGCGCTCGCCGGCTGCAACCTCCTGCCCGGCCAGGGCGGCGACGCGAAGGGCGGCAAGGCCGTCGGCTTCGACCAGGTGCAGTCCGCGGTCATCCAGCTCGAGGCGCGCGGAACCTTCGTCGACCCCGAGTACGGCGGCTACGAGGCCGCGGGCCGCGGCTCCGGCTTCATCATCAACGAGGACGGCCTCGCGATCACCAACAACCACGTCGTCGTCGGCGCGGGCACGATCGACGTCTGGCGCGGAGGCGACAAGAGCGACACGCTCGACGCCCGCGTGCTCGGCGCATCCGAGTGCCTCGACATCGCCGTGGTGCAGCTCGAGAAGGACAGCTACCCCTTCCTCGACTGGCACAAGGGCGAGATCAAGACCGGCATCGACGTCTACGCCGCCGGCTTCCCCCTCGGCGACCCGACGTTCACCATGACCCGCGGCATCGTCTCGAAGGCCGACATCGAGGGCGACACCGCGTGGGCCTCGATCGACTCGATCATCGAGCACGACGCGCGCATCCGCCCCGGCAACTCGGGCGGCCCGCTCGTCGACTCCGACGGCAAGATCGTCGGCGTCAACTACGCCGGCGAGGACAAGTACGACTACAACTTCGCCATCCACCGCGACGAGGTGCAGGACGTCATCGAGCAGCTCGCCGCCGGCGAGTCGGTGCTGAGCCTCGGCATCAACGGCCAGGGCGTCTACGGCGAGGACGGCGGACTCGGCGTCTGGGTCGCGTCGGTCGCGGCCGGCTCGACCGCCGACAAGGCCGGCATCCTGCCCGGCGACCTCATCACCCGCCTCGGCGGCGTGAGCGTCGGCACCGACGGCACGATGCGCGAGTACTGCGACGTGCTGCGCACGCACGGGGAGAAGGCGACGCTCGACGTCGAGCTCTTCCGTCCGTCCGACTCGTCGTACTACCGCGGTCAGGTCAACTCGGAGCGCACCGTCTCCGCCGTCGCCAACGTCGGCGGCGGGGGCGGGGGCGGCGAGCCCTCGGGCGACTTCGTCGACGTGACCGACGACGCCGGCGCCGTCGCCGTCTCGGTGCCGGCCGAGTGGAGCGACGTCGACGGCTCGGGCTTCACCGACAACGCGGGCAACCAGTGGTACCGCGTGACGGCGAGCACGAGCGTGCAGCAGCTCAACAACAGCTGGAACGTCCCCGGCGTGAGCGTCGCGGCCACCCCGACCGCGGCCGATCCGGCCAACGTCGACGCGCTGCTCAACTCGACGCGCGAGAGCGTCGTCGGCGACGGCTGCGTCTCGCAGGGCGTCGAGAGCTACGCCGACGGCTACCACACCGGCAAGTACGAGTACTTCGTGAACTGCGGCTCGACGAAGGCCGACTATGTCGGCATCGCGGCGGTCGCGGACGACGGCAGCTACCTCATCTACGTGCTGATCCAGGCCCTCGACGACGACGACGCCGCGGCGATCGACCGCATCGTCAGCAGCTTCATCGCGGGTTTCTGAGTCTGCGGGCGGGCGCCCCGTCCCCCCTTTCGACGGCGCCCGCCCTCAGCCCCACCTACTCCCCCCGGATCTCCCACCTCCACCACCTCCACAACCGCAAGGGAGCACCACCATGACCGCATCATCCGCTCGCGACCGCCTCTGGCCGCTCTGGGGAGTCGCCGCCGGAGCCGCCGGCTTCGCCGCGACCGTGCTGTTCGACCACCGGCCCGAGAGCGAGCTCGAGGCCGCGGGGCGCGGCGAGGACTTCGTCGTCACCCCCGAGGTCATGACCGAGCTCACCCGCCTGCCCAACTACATCGGCTTCCTCGTCGGCTTCGCCGCGGTCGCCCTCCTCGTCGTCTTCGCTGCCGCGTGGCGCTCGCGCGTCGAGGCGCAGCATCCGCGCTCCATCGCCGCATCGGTCGTCTCGGGCGGGGTGCTCGTCACGGCGGCCGGCCTCGCCCTCGGCTACGGCTGGAAGGGCGCCCTCGCCAACTACGGCTTCGACGGCCCCGAGAAGGGGCTCTACGAGCACGACGGGCTCTTCGTGTACTTCATGCTCACCGACTTCGGCCCCTACATCCCGTGGCTCGGCGTGCTCGTCGCGTTCGCGGGGATGGCGTGGATGGCGTGGGTCGAGCGCCTGATCTCGCGCGTGCTCGGCGCCGTGCTCACGATCTACGTCGCCCTCATCGTCTACGCCTACGTCGCGATGGGCGTGCCCGGCATCGCGGGCCCCGCATCCGGCCTCGTGCTCATCGTCGCGGGCCTCTGGCTCTCGATCGGCCGCAGCCGCATCACCCTGCGGCCGCTCACCGTCGCCCCGCGCGCGGCGCGCGAAGCCGCGCCCGCCGAAGAGGAGCCGAGCTCCGCGCCGGCCGGCACGGCGTGAGGTCCGGACGCCTCGCGGCCGCCGCACTCTCCCTCGTCGCCGCGGCCGCGCTCACGGGCTGCGGCGACGAGGAGCCCATGCCCGTGCCGACCCCGACGCCGTCGGCCACCTCCGACACCGCGCAGCGCGAGGCGCCGCCCGAGGTCGACCCCCGCTGCGTCAAGGAGTACGGCGCCCGCGCCGGTTTCGTGTACGAGGGCGACATCCGCACCCGCCCCGACGGGTTCCCGACGGTCGCCGACTTCGCGGTGCTGTGCTTCATCGAGACCCTCTCGCCGTCCGAGCAGGCCGGTCACTACGCGACCACCTACTACACGCCCTACGACTGGGTGCTCGACTACTACGAGAAGTCGATCACGGGCGGCGCGCACGGCCGCGCGGACTCGACAGACGGCCTGCTGCTGACGGGCGTCGTCGGCGACGCCTCCTTCTACATCGTCGAGACCGGCACGAGCCGGTACGCCATCCACTGGGCGATCGACGGCGACTACCGAGAGTGACCACCCCGAGAGGAACCACCACATGACGAACCCCCAGACCCGGATGCGCGCCCGCATGACCCGCACGCTGCAGCTCGCCCTGCTCGGCGGCACGGTCGCGCTCGCCCTCGCCGCGTGCGCGCCCGCCACCACCGGCAACCCGCTCGTCGACGACCCGAACGGCCCCGCCGTCTCGGGCCCCGCCCAGGGCGGCGGTGGGAGCGGCAGCGCCGTGTGCCAGGCCGCATTCCCCGAGAGCGGGCTCGGCTACAGCAGCAATCCCTTCGAGGCCCCGACCGTGCCGGGCGACTGGAGCGCGCCCGCGGGCGTCGAGCTCTGCGTCGTCTACCAGTCGAGCGACACGACCGCGGTGCTGCAGTACACGACCGACCTCGAGCCGGATGCCGTGCTCGACGCCTGGGAGCCGCTCCTCGGCGGCTACGCGACCGAGCGCAGCGACGGGATCGCCGGCTGGCCGATCCTCAACGCCTACGCGGGAGACCTCGAGTTCGCCATTCAGACGGACGGCGAGTCGAACACGATCGTCGTCGCCTTCCAGGAGGGCGACGCCTGACCCGGAACGACGGGAAGCGTTCCGCGCGGGCGACCCGGTCCCTCCTGGCCGGGTTGCCCGCACCACTCCCAGGGCCGGGGTCGTCGGCGCCGCCTAGACTCGATGCGCCATGACCTTCCTCCTCGACGGATTCGACAGCGATCCGGGTGACTCGGGCCTGCCGTCCGCGGGTGCGCCCGCCGTCGACGAGGCCCTCCTCGCGGGCCTCAACCCCCAGCAGCGCGCGGCGGTGCTCTCGCGCAGCAAGGCCCTGCTCATCGTCGCGGGCGCCGGCTCGGGCAAGACGAGCGTGCTCACGCGCCGCATCGCGAGCCTGCTGCAGACGCGCGAGGCGTGGCCGAGCCAGATCCTCGCCATCACCTTCACCAACAAGGCGGCGGGCGAGATGCGCGAGCGCGTCGCGCAGCTCGTGGGCGGCGCCTCCGAGGGCATGTGGATCTCCACGTTCCACTCGGCGTGCGTGCGCATCCTTCGCCGCCAGGCAGAGGCGATGGGGCTCAAGTCGGCGTTCACGATCTACGACTCCGCCGACTCGCGCGCGATGCTCAAGCGCATCATCAAGGAGCTCGAGGTCGACACGCTCGGGCTCACGGTTCCGTCGGTCGCCGCCAAGATCTCGAAGCTCAAGAACGAGCTCGCCGACGTCGACAGCTACGCGCGCCAGGTCAACGCCTCCGACCCCGCGGACGCCGCGTTCCTCGAGGTGTTCCGCCGCTATACCGACGGCCTGCGCCGCGCGAACGCCCTCGACTTCGACGACCTCATCGCCGAGACCGTGCACCTCTTCCGCGCCTTCCCGGAGGTCGCCGCGCTCTACCAGCGCCGCTTCCGCCACATCCTCGTCGACGAGTACCAGGACACCAACCACGCGCAGTACGCCCTCATCCGCGAGCTCACGCGCCCCGTCGAACCGCAGCACGTGCCGCCGGACACCCGGATGCGGCTCGACGCCTCGGGCGGCATCCCCGGCGCCGCGCTCACGGTCGTGGGCGACTCCGATCAGTCGATCTACGCGTTCCGCGGCGCCGACATCCGCAACATCGTCGAGTTCGAGCGCGACTTCCCCGACGCCGAGGTCATCCTGCTCGAGCAGAACTACCGCTCGACGCAGAACATCCTCGACGCCGCCAACGCCGTCATCGCGGCCAACTTCGACCGCCAGGAGAAGAACCTCTTCACGACGGTCGGCGCGGGCGACAAGATCACGGGCTTCACGGGCTACACGGCCTACGACGAGGCGCAGTTCGTGGCAGACGAGATCCAGAAGCTGCACGAGGCCGGCGCCGCCTACAAGGACATGGCCGTGTTCTTCCGCGTCAACTCGCAGACGCGCGCGCTGGAGGACATCCTCATCCGGTCGGCCATCCCGTACCGCATCGCGGGCGGAACGAAGTTCTACGAGCGCGCCGAGATCAAGGATGCGATGGCCTACCTCGTGCAGGTCGCCAACCCCGCCGACGACCTGGCCCTCCGCCGCATCATGAACACCCCCAAGCGCGGCATCGGGCCGGCGACCGAGGCGGCGCTGCAGGCGCACGCCGACCGGCTCGGGGTGCCGTTGCGCGAGACGCTCCGCGACGCCGACCAGCTCGGCCTCGGGCCCAAGGTCACGAAGGCGATCATGGACCTCGGCGCGACCCTCGACGAGGTCGAGGCGATGGTGCCCACCTCGCCGCCCGCCGACATCCTCACCGAGCTGCTCGTGCGCACGGGCTACGTCGACGCCCTCCGTGCGACGCGCGACGCCCAGGACGAGGTGCGCGCCGAGAACGTCGAGGAGCTCCTGTCGTTCACGAAGGAGTTCGCGAAGCGCAACCCCGAGGGGCGCCTCATCGATTTCCTCACCGAGGTCGCGCTCGTCGCGGCGGCCGACGAGATCGACGACGCCTCCGGCACCGTCACCCTCATGACGCTGCACACGGCGAAGGGCCTCGAGTACGACACGGTGTTCCTCACGGGCATCGAGGAGGACCTGCTGCCGCACCGCATGTCGGCGGGCGAGCCCGGCGGCATCGCCGAGGAGCGGCGCCTCTTCTACGTGGGCATCACGCGCGCCCGCAAGCGGCTCTACCTCTCGCTCGCCATGACGCGCGCCCAGTTCGGCGACACGGCGGTCGCGATGCCGAGCCGCTTCCTGCAGGACATCCCCGGCCACCTCATCGACTGGCGGCAATCGCCCGGCATGGCTAACTCGCGCGGCGGCACCCGCTCGCGCGCGCTCAACGCCCCGCGGTCGCGCGAGCGCTTCAGCTACAGCACCTCGCTGCCGCCGGCCCCCAACCGCGAGAAGCGCGAGTGGACGAGCGCCGTCACCAACACGGTGCGCGACAACGGCGACCTGACGCTCGAGGCGGGCGACCGCATCCGGCACACCGACTTCGGCGAGGGCCGCGTCGTGGGCGTCACGGGCCAGGCCCCGAAGGCCGTCGCCGAGGTGCAGTTCGACACGGCCGGCCGCAAGCGGCTGCTCATCAAGATCGCGCCGATCGAGAAGCTGTAGGCCCTGCCGCACGTCGGCGCCCCGGCGTACCGTCGCCCGCATGGACGTCACCGACTGGCTGCTCGACTCCGACCCCGCCATCCGGCACCAGGTGCTGCGCGACCTCGTGGGGGCGCATCCGGATGCCGTGGCCGCCGAGCGTGCCCGCGTCGCGCACGAGGGCTGGGGCTCGTGGCTGCTCGAGCGGCAGGACGCCGACGGCTACTGGGACGGGGGCACCTACCGTCCGCGGTGGGCGCCCGAGGACCGGCCCTTCTTCTCCGCGTGGACGGCGACGCACTTCACGGTGACCCTCCTGCGCGACCTCGGCGTCGACCCCGCCGACCCCGTGGTGCGGGAGGCGATCGCGCGCGTCGCCCACGGCGTCGCGTGGGAGGAGGAGGACGGCGGCCTGCCCTACTTCGAGCTCTCCCTCGAGCCGTGCATCGTCGGCGTGCTGCTCTCCAACACGGTGTACTTCGGGTTCGACGCGTCGCGCACGCTCGACCGCGCCCTCGAGGCGCAGCTGGCCGACGGGGGATGGAACTGCGCGACCGACTCGCCCGTGTCGTCGTTCCACCCCACGATCTGCGTCGTCGAGGGTCTGCTCGCGTGGGAGGGCGCGGCGGCTGCCGACGACCCGCGGCGTCCCGTTGTGCTCGCGGCGCGCATCCGGGGCGAGGAGTACCTGCTCGAACGGCGGCTGCTGCGCCGCCGCTCGACGGGCGGCATCGCCGACCCGCGCTTCACGATGACCTCGTTCCCGACCCGCTGGCACTACGACGTGCTGCGGGCCCTCGAGCACTTCCGGCTCGCACGACCCGACGGCGACGAGCGGATGCGCGAGGCCGTCGAGCTCGTGCGCGGCAAGGCCGACGCCGACGGGCGATGGCCGCTCGAGAACGAGCACGACGGGTCCGTGTGGTTCGACATGGAACGGGAGGGCGAGCCGAGCCGCTGGATCACCCTGCGGGCGCTGCGCGTGCTGCGCTGGTGGGACGGCCTCACGCCTCGCTGATCGCGTCGCGCTCGCTCGGGGAGAGGTCGGATGCCGCGGCCCGCATCCGGCGCCTCGCGACCGTCACGACGGCGAGGAGCGCGAGCACGGCGACGAGCAGGATCGCGGCGTCGACCGCGAGCGCCCAGGTGACCCCGATCCAGGCCCCGAGCGCGCCGACGATGACGCCCGAGCCGACGCGCGAGCCCGCCGACGCCATCGAGTAGGCCCCGATGAAGCGGCCGCGGCGGGCGGCGGGTGCCGTGAGCTGCACGACCGCCTGCGAGGTCGAGCTCGACACGAGGCTCGCCATGCCGGCGAGCACGAGGGCCGCGAGGCTCAGCGGGAAGCTGCGCGACACCGAGAACACGAGCACCGCCGTCGCGAACACGGCCGAGGCGACGATCGCGAGCCGCGGTGTCACGCGCACGCGGCCGATCGCCTCGAGCCCGATGCCGCCGGCGACGGCGCCCGTCGCCATCGCGACGATGAGCAGGCCGTAGGCGACGCCCGACTCGTCGAGCCCCAGCACGGCGCCGAACTCCGGCAGCAGCGGCAGGATCGCCTGGCCGACGAGCAGACCGACGAGCACCTGCAGCACCGTGACGGCGAGGATCGACGGAAAGCGCGGCACGTCGCGCAGCACGCTCGCGACGTCCCGCAGCCGCAGCGGCTCGCGCACGCTGCCGTTGCGCGCATGCCCGTCGTAGGGCACGACCATGAGGTAGACGACGAACGGCACGTAGAGCAGCACGTTGATCGCCATCGCCCACGCCGGCCCGACCGTGAACAGCAGCGCGGCGCCGACGGCGGGGCCCCCGAGCATCCCGAGCTGCAGGCCCGTGGCCATGAGGCGTACGCCGCTCGGCAGGTCGTCCGGGCCGACGATGTCGTAGAGCATGAGCTGGTCGGCGGGTCCCCAGAAGGTGCCCGCAAGGCCGTGCAGCAGCAGGAGCACGACGCAGTGCCACTCTTCGAGGGTGCCCGTCGCGATGAGCACCGCCCAGCCGAGCGACGCGAGCATGAAGCACGCGGCGCCGAGCTGGATGAGGCGGCGGCAGTCGAAGCGGTCGGCGAGCGCGCCGAACGGGATCGCGAACAGCAGCTGGGGCAGCCAGTGGCTGATGACCGCGAAGCCCGCGAGTACGGGCGACTCGAAGAGCTGCCACATCACGAAGTAGGTGATGGCGTGCTCGACGTGGTCGGCGCCCATCATGAGCGAGCCACCTGCGAGGTAGCCCCTGTACCAGGGCGCGCGGAGGGCGGCGAATCTCACTCGCGGGAGCCTACGCCCGGTCGCCGACGCGGGTGCGACGCCCGTCCGGGGGTCTTGCCAAGCCGCCGCGGCATCCGCCACTCTGGGCTCGAACTTGGACGATCGTCCAAGTCGACCGAGCGACTCGACGACGAGGATGTCATGACCGCCACCATGCTCCGCCGCAGCTGGATCGTCGCGCTGCTGCTCGCGACCGGCGGCGTCTTCGCCGGCTGGTTCGGGCCCATCCAGATCCTGCTGCCGGCCCAGGCCGCGCGCCTCGCCGAAGGCGACGGCAAGGAGGCGCTGCTCGCGCTCGTGACGGCCGTCGGCGCCGTCGCGTCGATCCTCGCCAACCCGCTGTGGGGCCTCATCTCCGACCGGATGTCGCTCGAGCGTCCGCGACGCCGCCCCGTCGTGCTCATGGGCCTCGCGATCGGCGTCGTCGGCCTCGTCGTGCTGGCCCTCGCATCCGACCCCGTCGTGATGATCGTCGGCTGGGTGCTCGTGCAGGTCGGCCTCAACGGCCCCTTCGCGGCGCTGCTCGCCATGATCGCCGACCGCGTACCGGCCCAGCGGCGCGGCTTCGTGGGATCGATGTTCGGCGTCGCGCAAGTGCTGGGCGTCGTCACGGGCACCGCCGTCGCCGTCGCGCTCGACGAGTCCGCGATCGGCTACGTCGCGCTCGCCGTCGCCGTGCCGCTGCTGCTCGTCGCGATCCTGCTGCTGCCGGAGCCCGCGGCGCGGACCGAGGCCGACGCCCCGGATGCTGCGGGGGCGGACGCGGACGCCGTCGCCGCGGTGCGCCACGGCATCCGCGACGTGCTCGCCGCGCTGCGCCCGACCGCGGCGTTCGCGTGGGCGTGGGCCATCCGCCTGCTCGCGAACCTCGTCAACGCGCTCGTGCTCATCTACCTGTACTACTTCCTCGCCGACGCCGTCGGGGTCGACGACCCGGGCGCCTGGGTGCTCGTCGTGACGCTCATCAACGTCGTCGTGACCGTCACGGGCGCGAGCATCGGCGGCGCGTGGTCGGACCGCATCGGGCGGCGCAAGGTGTTCGTCGTCGCGGCGGCCGTGACGCTCGCCGCGGGCTGCGTCGTGTTCGCGCTGCTTCCCGTACTGTGGGCCGTGCTCGTCGCGGCGGTGCTCATCTCGGCGGGCTGGGCGCTCTTCGTGAGCGTCGACGTCGCGATCATCACCCAGGTGCTGCCGTCCGACCGCTCGACGGGCAGCATGCTCGGCGTCGCGAACGTCGCCAACGCGCTCCCGCAGGTGATCGCGCCCGCGATCGCCGCGCCGATCGTCACCGGCCTGGGCGGTTACCCCGTGATGTTCCTCATCACGGCGGTGATCTCGCTGCTCATGCTCGCGTGCCTGCCGCGGCTGCGCGGCGTCGCGTGACCCGCCATCCGCACCACCGAAGGAGACCGATGACCGCCCTCCCGATCCTCCCCGCCGGGTTCCGCTTCGGCGCCTCGACCGCCTCGTACCAGATCGAGGGCGCCGTCGACGAAGACGGCCGCGGGCCGTCGATCTGGGACACCTTCACGCGCGAGCCCGGGCGCATCCGGAACGGCGACACGGGCGACGTCGCGATCGACCACTACCACCGCGTCGAGGGCGACCTCGACCTGCTCGCCGAGCTCGGCATCCACGACTACCGCTTCTCGATCGCGTGGTCGCGCATCCTGCCGCAGGGCACAGGCGCGGTCGAGCCGCGCGGCCTCGCGTTCTACGACCGGCTCGTCGACGGGCTGCTCGCGCGCGGCATCCGTCCCGTGCCGACGCTCTACCACTGGGACCTGCCGCAGGCGCTCGAGGACCGCGGCGGATGGCTCTCCCGCGACACCGCGGAGGCCCTCGGCGACTACGTGGGCGTCGTCGTCGAGCGGCTCGGCGACCGCGTGCGCGACTGGATCACGCTCAACGAGATGAGCGTGCAGACGCTCTACGGCTACGCGCTCACCGACCACGCGCCCGGTCGCGGGCTCGGCTTCGGTGCGCTGCCCGCCGCGCACCACCAGCTGCTCGCGCACGGCCACGCAGTCGCGCGCCTGCGGGAGGCGGGCGCCGAGCGGGTCGGCGTCGCGCAGCAGCACTTCCCCGTCGTGCCGGCCTCGGAGTCGATGGACGACCTCGTCGCGGCGGGCACGTTCCAGGCCATCACGAACTGGCTCTTCGCGGACCCGATCCTCGCGGGGCGCTACCCCGAGGAGCTGCGGCCGCTCATCCCGCTCGACGACGCGCAGCTCGCCGCCGACCTCGAGCTCATCTCGGCGCCGCTCGACTTCTACGGCGTCAACTACTATGAGCCGATGCTCGTCGAGGCGCCGCGTGAGGGCACCGACTACGCGGGGGCGGCCGAGGTCGACCTGCCCGAGGGACTGCCGTTCGCGCTGCTGCCGTATCCGTCTGAGGAGCGCACCGACTTCGGCTGGGCGATCGCGCCCGGCCAGCTCACGGCGATCCTGCGCGAGCTGCGGGAGCGGTATCCGAACCTCCCGCCCGTCGTCATCACCGAGGGCGGTGCGTCGTTCCACGACGGCCCCGGACCCGACGGTGCCGTGCACGACGCACGCCGCATCGCGTACCTCGACGCGCACCTGCGGGCGGTCGCGGATGCCGTGGCGGCGGGCGTCGACGTGCGCGGCTACTACACGTGGTCGGCGTTCGACAACTTCGAGTGGGCGGCGGGGAACGACGAGCGCTTCGGCCTCGTCTACGTCGACTACGCGACCCAGGAGCGCATTCGCAAGGACTCCTTCGCCTGGTACCGCGACGTCATCACGGCCCAACCCTCCGATCGCTGACCGGTCGGTTTCTGGCCTCATCCGGGGGGCTTGAGGCGAGTTACCGACCGGTCAGGGGCTGTCGGCGAGCAGCAGGCGCGACGGCAGCCGACGGATGCGGCGGGGCGTCACGCGGGCGAGCACGCGGACGAGGGCGAGGGCCGCGCGCTCGCGGCGGAGCCGTCGCGGGAAGCCGTACGCGTCGCGGATGCGGTCGGGCAGCAGCGCCGCCGTCGCGAGCCGCCCGAGGGGGAGCGCCGCGCGCACCCACCACGGCACCGTGCCGCGCGCGGGGCGCAGGATCGCGGCCGCCACCTCGCGGGCGTCGGCGCCCACCTCGAGGGAGGGCAGCATCCGCTCCCAGTAGGCGGCGAACTCGGCGCGCGTCGCAGGCCACAGCGCCGCCGGCACCTGCAGGCTCGTGCCGAAGCGGCCCGAGGTCGCGTACACCTCGTCGGCGACCGCCTCGGGCAGCGGCGCGAACAGCGCGTCGTGCACCCGCATCCCCACCTCGTAGAGCGTCGCGGCCACCCACAGCTGCGGCTCGGCATCCGTCGTCCCCGGGATGCCGGCGTGCGCCCGGTCGACCTGGGCCGCCGCGCGCTCGGCGACCTCGGGCGTGCCGAGCCCGATCGCGTAGACGTAGCCGAGGGTGTGGCGCAGGCGCCGCATGGGGTCGCGCCGGAAGCCCGAGTAGCGCGCGACGGCGTGCCCGACGGCCGGATGCGCGAGCTGCAGCAGCAGCGCCGCGCCGCCTCCGAGCACGAGCGCGCCCTCGGCGAGGTAGTCGTCGGCGGTCGTCACCCGGTCAATCCTCACGGATTCAGAAGGTAGAGTGGCACTCGGCCCATTTATCTCGACATCGAACTATCTCGGCGTCGAGACAGTTCGGCCGCTCACTCCTCTCCCCGACACACTGGAAGAAGCGCAGCGTGGATCTCTACGAGTACCAGGCCCGCGACATGTTCGAAAAGTACGGGGTCCCCGTGCTCGCCGGCATCGTCGCCGACACCCCCGCCGAGGCACGTGCCGCGGCCGAGAAGCTCGGCGGCGTGACCGTCGTCAAGGCTCAGGTGAAGACCGGAGGCCGCGGCAAGGCCGGCGGCGTCAAGGTCGCCAAGACCCCCGAGGATGCGGAGGCCGCCGCCGAGGCGATCCTCGGCCTCGACATCAAGGGCCACGTCGTCAAGCGGCTCATGGTCGCCGCCGGCGCCGACATCAAGCAGGAGTACTACTTCTCCGTGCTGCTCGACCGGGCCAACCGCTCGTACCTGAGCCTCGCCTCGTACGAGGGCGGCATGGAGATCGAGCAGCTCGCCGAGGAGCGCCCGGATGCGCTCGCGCGCGTCGAGGTCGACCCGCTGACCGGCATCACGCTCGAGAAGGCGAAGGAGATCGCGGTCGCCGCGAAGTTCCCCGCCGAGCTCGTCGACAAGGTCGCCCCCGTGTTCGTGAAGCTCTACGAGGTCTACACCTCGGAGGACGCCACGCTCGTCGAGGTGAACCCTCTCGTGCTCACCGGCTCGGGCGACATCGTCGCGCTCGACGGCAAGGTCTCGCTCGACGACAACGCCAGCGAGGTGCGCCACCACGAGCACGAGGCGCTCGAGGACAAGGACGCCGCCGACCCGCTCGAGGCGAAGGCGAAGGCCGCGGGCCTCAACTACGTCAAGCTCGACGGCGAGGTCGGCATCATCGGCAACGGCGCGGGCCTCGTCATGTCGACGCTCGACGTCGTCGCCTACGCCGGCGAGAACCACGGCGGCGTGAAGCCCGCCAACTTCCTCGACATCGGAGGCGGCGCCTCGGCCGAGGTCATGGCCGCGGGCCTCGACGTCATCCTCGGCGACCCGCAGGTCAAGTCGGTGTTCGTGAACGTCTTCGGCGGCATCACCTCGTGCGTCGCGGTCGCGAACGGCATCGTGAAGGCCCTCGAGATCCTCGGCGACTCGGCCACCAAGCCGCTCGTCGTGCGCCTCGACGGCAACCAGGTCGAGGAGGGCCGCGCCATCCTCGCCGCCGCGAACCACCCGCTCGTGACGATCGCCACCGGCATGGACGAGGGCGCCGACAAGGCCGCCGAGCTGGCCGCGAAGTAAGGAACCAGGAACATGTCGATCTTCCTCAACAAGGACTCCAAGGTCATCGTCCAGGGCATCACCGGCGGCGAGGGCACCAAGCACACCGCCCTCATGCTCAAGGCGGGCACCCAGGTCGTCGGCGGCGTCAACGCGCGCAAGGCCGGCACGACCGTCTCGCACACGGACAAGGACGGCAACGCCGTCGAGCTCCCCGTCTTCGGCACCGTCGCGGAGGCCATCGAGAAGACGGGCGCGGACGTCTCGATCGCGTTCGTGCCGCCGGCCTTCACGAAGGACGCGATGATCGAGGCCATCGACGCCGAGATCCCCCTCCTCGTCGTCATCACCGAGGGCGTGCCCGTGCAGGACACCGCCGAGGCCTGGGCCTACGCGAAGTCGAAGGGCGAGAAGACCCGCATCATCGGGCCGAACTGCCCCGGCATCATCACGCCCGGCGAGGCGCTCGTGGGCATCACCCCCGCGAACATCACGGGCAAGGGACCGATCGGCCTCGTGTCGAAGTCCGGGACCCTGACCTACCAGATGATGTACGAGCTGCGTGACCTCGGCTTCTCGACCGCCATCGGCATCGGCGGCGACCCGATCATCGGCACGACGCACATCGACGCGCTCGCCGCGTTCGAGGCGGACCCCGAGACGCGTGCGATCGTCATGATCGGCGAGATCGGCGGCGACGCCGAGGAGCGCGCGGCCGAGTTCATCAAGGCGAACGTCACGAAGCCGGTCGTCGGCTACGTCGCGGGCTTCACGGCCCCCGAGGGCAAGACGATGGGCCACGCGGGCGCGATCGTGTCCGGCTCGGCCGGCACCGCGCAGGCGAAGAAGGAGGCCCTCGAGGCCGCCGGCGTCAAGGTCGGCAAGACCCCGTCGGAGACCGCCGCGCTGCTGCGCGAGGTGCTCGCGGGCGCCTGAGCCGCATCCGTTCCACGTACGCGCCCCGTCCGGTCCGCCGGGCGGGGCGCGTCGTCATCTCCGGGTTTCGTCGCGCGGCTGGAGCCGTGACCCGGCGGCGGGAGAAACAACCCCCGCCGCGATGTCGTGGCTCCAGCCGCGCCAAGGACTGACGGAGACGGGGAGCGCCAATAGAGTCGGGGGATGGGCACCGCTGACCTCCCCCACTCGACGCCGTCCGCCGAGGGGATCGACGCCACCGGGATCTCCGCACTGCTCGACGCCCTCGAGGGCGACCCCGACATCCGCCTGCACGGCCTCATCCTCATGCGCCACGGCGCGGTCGTGGCCGAGGGCTGGTGGGCGCCGTACGGCCCCGACCGCGTGCAGCTGCTGTACTCGCTCAGCAAGAGCTTCACGTCGACCGCCGCCGGGTTCGCGCGCGCCGAGGGCCTGCTCGAGCTCGACCGACCCGTCATCGAGTACTTCCCCGAGTACGACGCCGAGATCACCGACGAGCGCATGCGCCGCATGACGGTGCGCCACATCGCGTCGATGGCGAGCGGCCACGCGACCGAGACGATCGACCGCGCGCTCGAGGCGGGCCGCGGCGACATGGTGCTCGGCTTTCTGCGCACGCCCCTCGACGCCGAGCCGGGCACGATCTTCGCCTACAACCAGCCGTGCACCTACACCCTCGCGGCGATCATCCAGCGCGCCACGGGTGAGAGCCTCGTCGAGTACCTGCGCCCGCGCCTGCTCGACCCGCTCGGCATCGGCGACGTCTTCTGGATCGAGGCGCCGCCCGGCCGCAACCTCGGCTTCAGCGGCCTGCACGCGACGACGGATGCCGTGGCCCGCCTCGCGCAGCTCTACCTGCAGGGCGGCCGCTGGAACGACCGCCAGCTGCTCGACCCGCACTGGGTGCAGGAGGCCACACGGGTGCAGGTGCAGAACCCGGGCGACTGGGGTGCCGACTGGTCGCAGGGCTACGGCCTGCAGTTCTGGATGAACCGCCACGGCTACCGCGGCGACGGCGCCTTCGGCCAGTTCTGCGTCGTGCTGCCCGAGCAGGACGCCGTGCTCGCGATCACGGCCGAGACCGTGCAGATGCAGCGCGTGCTCGACCGCGTGTGGCTGCATCTGCTGCCCGCGTTCGACCGCCCGGGAGAGGCGGATGCGGATGCCGCGGTCGCCGAGCGCCTCGCCTCGCGCCGGATGCCGCTCCCGCCCGAGACCGCATCCGTCGCCCCCGAGGGCTGGACGGGCGGCGAGTTCGCGACGCCCGGCGCCGATGCGCTCATCACGGCCGTGAACGTGCGCCCGGACGGCGACGGCTGGATGCTCGGCCTCGTCGACGCGGCGGGCGAGCTCGCGCTCCCCGTGGGCGTCGGCGAGTGGGCGGCCTCGGAGCCCGACGGACAGCCGATCGCGGTCGCGGGCGGCTGGACAGCCGACGCGTTCGTCGCCGACGTGCTCTTCCTCGACACCCCGCACACGCTGCGGGTCACGTGCGCGGAGGGCGGCACGGCGAGCGTCCGCTGGCTCACGACCCCCCTGCACGCCGACGACGCCCGCGGCCAGCGTCGGCCCGTCGACTGACGCAGACCGTAGGCTGACGCCATGACGCTTCCTCGCCGTCTCGGCGCCCTCGCGGTCGTGCTCGCGGCCGCCCTCTCCCTCTCCGGCTGCGGCATCCTGCCCCTCTTCCCGGGCGGTGGCGGCGGCGGTGGCGACCGCCCCGGCCCCACGGGCGAGGATGTGCCGGCCGAGCTCGAGCGCTACTACACGCAGGAGCTCGACTGGTCGAACTGCGGCGGCGGCATCGACTGCACCGACGTCACGGTGCCGATCGACTGGAGCGAGCCAGACGGCGACACGACGACCGTCGCGATCGCGCGCCACAAGGCGTCGGGCACGCCGCTCGGCTCGCTGCTCATCAACCCCGGCGGCCCCGGCGGATCGGGCTTCGACTTCGTGCGCGACTCGGCGGCCTACGTCGTGAGCTCCGAGGTGCTCGGGACGTACGACGTCATCGGCTTCGACCCGCGCGGTGTCAACCAGTCGGCTGCGGTCGAGTGCTACACCGACGCGGCCGACCAGGACGAGTGGCTCTACGGCACCTACGACGCCGCCTACGGCTCGGAGGCCTGGTACGCCGAGCTCACCGAGCGCGCGAAGACCTGGGCGGCGGCGTGCGAGGAGCACGCCGACGGGCTGCTCGGCCACCTCGACGCCGCATCCGTCGCTCGCGACATGGACGTCATCCGGGCACTGCTCGGCGACGAGCAGCTGCACTACCTGGGCTACTCGTACGGCACCTACCTCGGCACGATCTACGCGCAGCTGTTCCCCGAGAAGGTCGGCCGCATGGTGCTCGATGGCGCCGTCGACCCGACGGTCGGCGACCTCGAGGCGCTCGCGATCCAGATGGCGGGCTTCGACTCGGCCCTGCGCGCCTACATGGAGTGGTGCCTGCCGCAGTCCGACTGCCCGTTCCGGGGCGACGCGGATGCGGCGCTCCGGTCGATCCGCCAGATGCTCGAGACGGTCGACGGCCGCGGCTTCCGCTCCTCCGACGGGCGCGTGCTCGACTCGGCGACGGTCGCGACGGGCATCATCTTCACGCTCTACTCGGAGGGCAACTGGCCCTACCTCTCGCAGCTCTTCACGACGCTGCGCCAGGGCGACGCCGACACGGCGTTCCTGCTCGCGGACTCGTACAACGGCCGCGAGTTCGACGGCACGTACTCCGACAACGGGGGCGACATCTACACGGCCGTCACGTGCGACGAGGGCGACCTCGCCTCCGACGGCGTCGACGTCTTCGCGGGCCTCGACCGCATCGACGAGGCCGCGCCGATCCTCGGTCGCTACGCCGCGTACGACGACTACGCCGTGCTCAAGGCCGTGTGCTCGAACTGGCCCGCCGAGGTTGCCGAGCTGCCGACGGAGTTCTCGGCCGAGGGCGCACCGCCCATCATGGTCATCGGCACGACGAACGACCCCGCGACCCCGTACGCGAACGCCCAGCACCTCGCGAAGCTGCTCTCGAGCGGCTTCCTCGTGACCTACGAGGGCGAGGGCCACACGATCTACGCGCAGGGCGTCGCGTGCGTCGACGACACGGTCGACGCGTACCTCATCTCGGGGAAGGTACCGTCGGCCGACCCGATGTGCTGAGGCTCAGGCGCCCTCGCGCGGGGCGACGCGCGGCGGCCAGCTCGTCGCGCCGAGCTCGCGCGAGATGTTGCGGGCGGTCTCGCGCAGGTCGTTGAGCACCCCGTCGGCGGGCGGCCACTCGGTCGAGGGCAGCACGACGGCGACCGCCGCGACGAGCTCGCCGGATGCGTCGCCGACGGGCGCCGCGACGGACGACTCGCCGAGCACGGCCTCGTCCTCCTCGGTCGCGAAGCCCCGCTCGACGATGCCCGCGAAGGCGAGCGTGAGCTGCGCGGGGTCGGTGACGGTGTCGCCCGTGAGGCTCTGCAGCTGCCGCGAGAGCACGACCGACTGGTACTCGTCGTCGAAGGCGAGCAGCACCTTGCCCATGGCGGATGCGTGGGCCGGGATGGTCATACCCGTCTCGAGCATCTGCTGGCTGCCGTCGGGGCGGCGGTTGTGGTGGATGACGAGCACCTCGTCGAAGAGCTCGACGCCGAGGCGCACGGCGAGGCCGGTGCGGCGGGAGAGCTCGCGCGTCCAGCGCATGGCGCGGGCACGCACGTCGAGGGTGTCGAGGTAGACGTTGCTGAGCTTCACGAGCGCGGGGCCGAGCATGTAGCGCTGGCCGTTGCGCTCCTTCGCGACGAGGCCGTGCTCCTGCAGCGACTTGACGATCCCGTGGACGGTCGAGGGCGGGAGGTCGAGGGCCGCGGCGAGCTCGGAGATGCCGAGGTGGCGCGCGCCTTGCAGCGATTGCAGCACCTTGGCCGCGCGGTCGATCGCCTGGATCACGGGTCTCCCTCCTCGGAGTCGTTCCATTATGGGGCCGCACGACGTTCGTCGATTCACTCTTGACACCGTGCTCACTCAGGACAATATTCGACATTGTCGAAAGTCGTTCCAGAAATCTGACGCGACATCGACCTCGTCCCCACCATGTCCAAAGGAGTGCATATGGATGAGAACCGCCTCTGGCAGAAACTCGCTGCCGAGTTCCTCGGCACGGCGTTCCTCGTGTTCGTCGGCGTCGGCTCCGTGCCCGCCCTCGCGATCGCGCGTGACGGCGAGCCGTTCACGGGCGCCGAGCTCGGCATCATCTCGCTCGCGTTCGGCACGATCGTCGTCGTCACGGTCTACGTCTTCGGCTACATCTCGGGCAACCACATCAACCCCGCGGTGACCCTGGGGCTCGCGGTGACGCGCAAGTTCCCGTGGAAGCTCGTGCCCGCGTACGTCGTCGCCCAGGTGCTGGGCGCCATCGCCGGCTCGTTCGCCATCGTCGGGGTGCTCGGCCAGGCGGCCGTGGACGCCGGCCTCGGCGTCGCCGCCTACAGCGCCGAGACGCCCATCCCGCAGGCGTTCTTCGCCGAGTTCATGGGCACCTTCCTGCTCGTGTTCGGAGTGTTCGGCGTCATCTACCGCCGGGCGTCGCTCGGATGGGCGGGGCTCGTGATCGGCTTCGTCGTGTTCGCCGCGATCATCCCGGTCGCGCCGACGACGGGCGCGTCGATCAACCCCGCGCGCACGACCGGCCCGATGATCGTGCAGGCGCTCATGGGCGGAGAGGTCGCGTGGGAGCAGTGGTGGGTCTACGTCGTCGCCGAGCTCCTCGCCGGCGCGCTCGCCGCCCTCGCATTCGGGCTCATCGCCCACACGCCCGTCGACCGGCGGGCGACCGAGAACGACACGCCTGAGGAGGTCGTCGCGTGAAGAAGCTCATCAACGCACCGGAGGACGTGCTCATCGAGTCGCTGCGCGGAGTGCAGGCGGCGCATCCGGAGCTCCGGGTCGACGTCGACACCCGCGTCATCTACCGCGGCACCCCGAAGGCCGACGGCAAGGTCGCGCTCATCTCGGGCGGCGGATCGGGCCACGAGCCGCTGCACGGAGGTTTCGTGGGCCTCGGGATGCTCGATGCGGCGTGCGCGGGCGAGGTGTTCACCTCGCCGACGCCCGACCAGATGCAGGCGGCGACCCTCGAGGTGAACCGCGGCGCGGGCGTGCTGCACATCGTGAAGAACTACACGGGCGACGTCATGAACTTCGAGATGGCCGCCGAGCTCGCCGCCGCCGACGGCGTCGAGGTCGCGACGGTCGTGACGGATGACGACGTGGCCGTGCAGGACTCCACGTGGACCGCGGGTCGCCGCGGGGTCGGGGTGACCGTGCTGCTCGAGAAGATCGTGGGCGCCGCCGCCGAGGAGGGCCGCGACCTCGCGGCCGTCAAGGCGGTCGCCGAGAAGGTCGACGCGGGCGGGCGCTCGATGGGCATGGCCCTCACGAGCTGCACCGTGCCCGCCGCGGGCAAGCCGACCTTCGACCTGCCCGACGACCAGATGGAGATCGGCATCGGCATCCACGGTGAGCCGGGACGCCACCGCGTGCCGCTCGCCCCCGCATCCGAGATCGCGGAGCAGCTCGTCGAGCCGATCCTCGCCGACCTCGACTTCACGGGCGCGCCCGCGATCGTCATGCTCAACGGCATGGGCGGCTCGCCGCTCATCGAGCTGTACCTCATGTACGGCGAGGTCGCGCGCATCCTCGAGGCGAAGGGCGTGCAGGTGGCTCGCAGCCTCGTCGGCAACTACATCACCTCGCTCGACATGGCCGGCTGCTCGGTCACGCTGCTGCGCGCCGACGACGAGCTGCTCGGGCTGTGGGATGCGCCCGTGAGCACGCCGGGGCTCCGCTGGGGCCTGTGACGACCGAGAGGTGAAGAGGAGGAGGATGACCGTATGAGCGACACCCTGACCATCGACGGACTCATCGAGTGGCTGCGGGCCTTCGACGCCGAGATCGCGGAGCAGCGGTCGTGGCTGACGGAGCTCGACTCGGCGATCGGCGACGCCGACCACGGCGCCAACATGGCGCGCGGCATGGACGCCGTCGTCGCGAAGCTCGACGCCGGGCACCCGGAGACCGTCGACGAGCTCTTCAAGTCGGTCGGGATGACCCTCGTCGGCTCGGTCGGCGGGGCGAGCGGTCCGCTCTACGGCACCTTCTTCCTGCGCATGGGCATGGCCGCGGGTGCCGTGCCGTCTCTCGACGGTGCGGCGCTCGCGGCGGCGCTGCGTGCCGGGCTCGACGGCATCGTCGCCCGCGGCAAGGCCGAGGCGGGCGACAAGACGATGTTCGACGCGCTCGCTCCGGGCCTCGATGCGCTCGACGCGGCCCTCGCATCCGGGTCCTCGCTCGCGGATGCCGCGCGCGCCGCAGCGGATGCCGCTCTCGCGGGGCGCGACGCGACCGAGCCCTTGGTCGCACGCAAGGGCCGCGCGAGCTACCTCGGCGAGCGGAGCGCGGGCCACCTCGACCCCGGCGCCGCGTCGAGCGCGATCCTGCTCGAGACCCTCGCGGGAACCGTCTCCAGGACCTGATCATGATCGGCATCGTCATCGTCTCGCACAGCGCGAAGCTGGCGGAGGCGGCGGATCAGCTCGCCCGCCAGATGGTCGGCGACGCGGCCCCGCCCGTGCGCCTCGCGGCGGGAGCCGGCACCGACCCCGACGGCTCGGCCGTGCTCGGAACGGATGCGACCGCCGTCGCCTCCGCGATCGACGAGCTCGCGGCCGAGGGCGTCGACGGCGTGCTCGTGCTCATGGATCTCGGTTCGGCCGTCATGAGCGCCGAGCTCGCCCTCGAGCTGCGCGCGAGCGACGTGCCCGTGCGGCTCGCGGCGGCTCCGTTCGTCGAGGGCCTGCTCGCGGCGACCGTCGCGGCCTCCGCCGGTGCGCCCCTCGACGCGGTCGCGCGGGAGGCGGCGGGCGCCCTCGGGGCGAAGACGGCGCACCTGGGTGAGGAGGGCGAGGCGGATGCTGCTCCCGCCGCCACCGAGACTCCCGCGGCCCCCGAGGCCGACGCCCTCACGCGCCGGTTCGTGCTGCGCAACCCGCTCGGGCTCCACGCCCGGCCCGCCTCTCTGCTCGCGGGCATCGCGGGGTCTGGCGACGCGCGGGTCACCGTGCGACGTCTGCCCGACGGCTCGCCCGTGTCGGCTGCGAGCATGACGGGCCTCCTGGCCCTCGGGGCCGCCGGGGGAGCGGAGGTGGAGTTCGCGGTGTCCGGGCCCGACGCCGAGAGCGTGCTCGCGCGCATCGCGCAGCTCGTCGACGACGGCTTCGGGGAGCTCGACGGGGCGGATGCCGCGCCGGCTGCCGGGGAGTGCGCGGGAGAGCCGAGTGCGCCTGCCGCGCCGGTCGAGCCCGCGGCATCCGCATTCGCCACCCCCGCGCCCGCCGCGCCCGCCGACGGCCTCCTCCACGGCCGCGGCGTGAGCGGCGGCCGTGCCGCGGCCCCCGTCGCGCGCCTCGCGGCGCCGCTCGCCGAGCCCAGGCCCGCCCCGCCGCTCCCGGAGGAGCAGCGCGAGGCCGAGGCCGCCCGCATCGCCCCCGCCGCCGAGCGCGTCGCCGAGGCGCTGCGCGAGCGGGCCGGGCGGGCCGCGGGAGAGGCATCCGCGATCCTCGAGGCGACGGCGCTCATCGCGCTCGACCCCGAGCTCGCGTCGATGGCCGAGTCGTCGGTGCGCGACCGCGGTCTCACGGCCGACGCCGCCATCTGGGAGGCCGCTGCGGGCTACGAGCAGGCGCTCGTCGCGCTCGGCGGGCGCATGGCGGAACGCGCGGCCGACCTGCGCGACGTGCGCGACCGCATCCGCTCCGAGCTCGCGGGCGTCGAGCTGCCGGGCGTGCCCGACCGCGACGAGCCGTTCGTGCTCGTCGCGCGCGACCTCGCCCCCGCCGACACCGTGACGCTCGCCGAGAGCGCGTGCGTCGCGCTCGTGACCGAGCTCGGCGGGCCCACCTCGCACACCGCGATCATCGCTCGCTCGCTCGGGCTGCCTGCCGTCGTCGGCGTCGCGGGAGCGCTCGGCCTCGACGAGGGCGCCGTCGTGCTCGTCGACGGCGACGCGGGCACGATCGACGCGCACCCGGATGCCGAGGCCGTCGCGCACGCCGCAGAACGCGCCGAGGCGCTCGCCTTCGACGGCCGCGGGGCGACCGCCGACGGGGTCACCGTGCCCCTGCTCGCGAACGTCGGCGGCCCGGACGACGCGAGCGCCGCTGCCGCGGCGAACGCCGGGGGCGTCGGCCTCTTCCGCACCGAGTTCTGCTTCCTCGACCGGCGCACCGCGCCGACCGTCGACGAGCAGGCGGAGGCCTACCGCGGGGTGCTCGCGCCCTTCGCGGGCCGCAAGGTCGTCGTGCGCACGCTCGACGCGGGCGCCGACAAGCCGCTCCCGTTCGCGAACGACGACGACGAGGAGAACCCCGCGCTCGGCGTGCGGGGTCTGCGAATCGCACGCCGGAACCCCGCGCTGCTCGACGACCAGCTCGCGGCGCTCGCCCGGGCCGCATCCGCATCCGACGCCGAGGTGCAGGTCATGGCGCCCATGGTCGCGACCGTCGAGGAGGCGCGCTTCTTCGCCGAGCGCTGCCGCGCCGCGGGGCTCGAGACGGTCGGCGTCATGATCGAGACGCCCTCGGCGGCTCTCCTGGCGCGCGAGCTCTTCGAGGTCGTCGACTTCGTGAGCCTCGGCACGAACGACCTCACGCAGTACACGATGGCCGCCGACCGCATGGTCGCCGACCTGGGCGAGCTGAGCGACGCGTGGCAGCCCGCCGTGCTGCGACTCATCGGCGCCGTCGGCACCGCGGGACGCGACGCGGGCAAGCCCGTCGGGGTGTGCGGCGAGGCGGGCGGCGACCCCGAGCTCGCCCCCGTGCTCGTCGGGCTCGGCGCGACGTCGCTCTCGATGACACCGCGTGCGCTCGGTGCCGTCGCGGCCCGGCTCGGGGCGTACACGCTCGACGACTGCCGACGCGCGGCGGCCGCGGCGCTCGACGCCGGAACGGCCGAGGAGGCCCGCGCGGCCGCCGCCCGCGAGCTCGCGGAGGCCGCGTCCCGCTGACGGCTGCGCGTCACCCCGGCGACCGGCCCGGGGTGACGTAGGGTCGGCACGTGACCCGCCGCCTCACCGTGCTGTTCTCGGCGTTCGAGGCCCTCCTGGTCGCCGCGATCGGCGTCGCGATCCCCCTCCTTCCCGCGACCCTCATGTGGGCGATCCAATTCGGCTTCGCCCCCGACTGGACCGGCTTCTGGCGCGCCTCCGTCGACGTGTGGCTCATCGGTCACGGCGTCGACGTGCGGTTCGCGCTCGACGAGACGACCGCGCTCACGATCGGCGCGCCCGCGGGCACGGTCGTCGTCGTCACGATCGCCGCCCTCGGCTTCGCGCTGCTCACCCTCGCCCTCGGCGTGCGGGCCGGCGCGCGCGTCGCCGAGACGGGGCACCGCCTGCTCGGCGAGCTCACGGCCTTCGTCGTCTTCGCGGGCGTCTCGCTGCTTCTCACCCTCTCGGCCGTGCACCCGGATGCGCGCCCCTCGCTCTGGCAGGGCACGCTCCTGCCCGCCACCGTGTTCGGCGTCGGGCTCGTGCTCGGCGTGCTCCGCGCGGATGCCGACCGCGGCGTCACGGCGCACGGCCGGATCGCGGCGATCACCGCGCGCTGGGACCCGCGCGCGCGCGGAGCCGTCGCGGCAGCGCTCAAGGCGGGGGCGGCATCCGTCATGCTCGTGCTCGTCGTGAGCTCGATCGCCGTGACGATCGTGCTCGTCGTCGGCTACGCGCAGGTCATCAGGCTCTACGAGTCGCTGCACACCGAGGTGCTCGGCGGCATCGTCGTCACCGCGGGGCAGTTCGCGTTCGTGCCGAACATCGTCGTGTGGGCCGCGTCGTGGTTCGCGGGGCCGGGGTTCGCGCTCGGCACGGGGTCGCTCGTGTCGCCGCTCGGCACGGCGGTCGGCCCGCTGCCCGCCGTGCCGATCCTCGGGGCGCTCCCCGGGGGCGACCTGGCCTTCGGGTTCGTCGGCCTGGCGGTGCCGATCGTCGCCGCGTTCCTCGCGGCCGTGGCCGTGCGGCCCGCGCTCCTGCGGGCGATCGGCGACGGATCTCGGCTCGCGTGGTCGGCGCTCGTCGCGATCGGCGGGGGCGTCGCGGGTGGGCTCCTGCTCGGGCTGCTCGCGGCGGCATCCGCGGGCTCCTTCGGCCCGGGCCGCTTCGCCGAGGTCGGGCCCGACGCGCTCGCGGTGGGCATCGCATCCGGCGTCGAGTTCGCGATCGGGATCGCCCTCGGCCTCGCCGCGGGCTCGGTGACCCTGCCGCGCCTCCGCCGCTCCCACCCCGAGTAGGCTGGCCCCGTGCTGCGGGTCGTCGTCCTCATCTCCGGGGGCGGGTCCAACCTCCGCGCCCTGCTCGAAGCCGCGCAGGACGCCGAGTTCCCCGCACGCGTCGTCGCCGTCGGCGCCGATCGTCAGGCCGACGGGCTCGGCCACGCGGAGGCCTTCGGCATCCCGGGCTTTGTCGTGCCGTTCACCTCCTTCGACTCGCGCGAGGCGTGGGGCGACGAGTTGCTCGCGGCGCTGCGCGAGTGGGAGCCCGACCTCGTCGTGCTCTCGGGGCTCATGCGTCTCCTGCCGCACCAGGTGGTCGCCGAGTACAGCCCCGCCATCATCAACACGCACCCCGCGTACCTCCCCGAGTTCCCGGGGGCGCACGGGGTGCGCGACGCGCTCGCCGCCGGGGTCGCCCAGACCGGCGCGAGCGTCATCGTGGTCGACGACGGCGTCGACACCGGACCGATCCTCGCCCAGCGCCGGGTGCCGATCGAGCCGGGCGACACCGAGACCACCCTCCACGAGCGCATCAAGCCCGTCGAGCGCGAGCTGCTCATCCAGACCGTGCTCGACATCGCCAACGGCGCCATCGACCTCAAGGAGTACGCGACACCATGAGCGGACCCGCCATCGACCCCTCCCTCTACCGCGAGCGCGACCGCGTCCAGATCCGCCGGGCGCTCGTCGCAGTGTCTGACAAGACGGGCCTCGTCGACCTCGCGCGCGCCCTCGCGGACGCCGACGTCGAGATCGTCTCCACGGGCGGCACCGCGAAGGCGATCGCCGACGCCGGCATCCCCGTCACCCAGATCGGCGACCTCACGGGCTTCCCCGAGCACCTCGACGGCCGCGTGCGCACCCTCCACCCCAAGGTGCACTCGGGCCTCCTCGCCGACCTGCGCCTCGAGAGCCACGAGGCGGAGCTCGCGAGCTTCGGCATCGCACCGTTCGAGCTCGTCGTCGTCAACCTCTACCCCTTCGCCGAGACGGTCGCGTCGGGTGCCGCGCCGGATGCCGTGGTCGAGCAGATCGACATCGGCGGACCCGCCATGGTGCGCGCCTCGGCGAAGAACCACGCCAACGTCGCCGTCGTCGTGTCGCCCGAGCGCTACGGCGACATCGTGCACGCGCTCGAGGTCGGCGGCACGACGCTCGCCGAGCGTCGTGAGCTCGCGCGCGAGGCGTTCCGCCACACCGCGAGCTACGACGTCGCCGTCGCGAGCTGGATCGGCAACGTCGTCGCGCCCGACGACGAGGGATCCGGCTTCCCCGGCTGGACGGGCGGCACCTGGTCGCGCGCCGACGTGCTGCGCTACGGCGAGAACTCGCACCAGAGCGCCGCCCTCTACCGCGCGCCGCAGGGCCGCGGCATCGCGCAGGCCCGGCAGCTGCAGGGCAAGGAGATGTCGTACAACAACTACGTCGACGCGGATGCCGCCCTGCGCGCCGCCTACGACCACGACGGTCCCGCGGTCGCCATCATCAAGCACGCCAACCCGTGCGGCATCGCGACGGCCGACTCGATCGCCGAGGCGCACGCCCTCGCGCACGCGTGCGACCCCGTGTCGGCGTACGGCGGCGTCATCGCCGCCAACCGCCCGCTCACGCGCGAGGCGGCCGAGTCGATCGCCCCCATCTTCACCGAGGTCGTCGTCGCGCCGGGCTTCGACGAGGGCGCCCTCGAGGTGCTCGCGGGCAAGAAGAACCTGCGCCTCCTCGAGCTGCCCGCGGACTACGCGCCCGCCCCCACCGAGCTGCGTCAGATCTCGGGCGGCCTCCTCCTGCAGCAGGCCGACCACCACTTCGCGTCCTCGTCGCAGTGGAAGCTCGCGGCGGGCGAGCCCGCCGATGCCGACACCCTCGCCGACCTCGAGTTCGCGTGGCGGGCCGTGCGGGCCGTCAAGTCGAACGCGATCCTGCTCGCCTCGGGCGGCGCATCCGTCGGCGTGGGCATGGGCCAGGTGAACCGCGTCGACTCGTGCAAGCTCGCCGTCGAGCGTGCGGGGGAGCGGGCCGCGGGCTCGGTCGCCGCATCCGACGCGTTCTTCCCCTTCGACGACGGCCCCCGCATCCTGCTCGAGGCGGGCGTGAAGGCCATCGTGCAGCCGGGCGGCTCGATCCGCGACGATGACGTCATCGCGGCGTGCCGCGAGCACGGCGTCACGCTGTACCTCACGGGCGAGCGCCACTTCTTCCACTGACGCTTACCGCCGGTTGAGTAGCGCCGCGCAGCGGCGCGTATCGAAACCCCACCGACGTCAGACGTCCGTCCGGTTTCGATACGCCGTGCGTCGCGCCGGAGGCGCGGCGCGCGGCACTCAACCAGCGGGAATGGTGCGGCACTCCACCAGCGGGAGCGGGTATGCGCGCCTCACCGCTGGTTGAGTAGCGCCGCAGGCGCGTGTCGAAACCAGCCCCGTGTGACTCGCGGGCTGGTTTCGACACGGCCGCTGCGCGGCCTACTCAACCAGCGGGTGCGCGGCTGGGCGCGCTCTACGCGAAGAGCGACTCGATCGGCCCGCGCGCGAAGTAGAGCACGAAGCCCGCGGCCACCACCCACAGGAGCGGGTGGATCGTCTTCGCCTTGCCGCTGAACGCGTTGACGACGACCCAGGCGACGAAGCCCGCGCCGATGCCGTTCGCGATCGAGTACGTGAGCGGCATGACCGTCGCGGTGAGGAACACCGGCAGCAGCACGCGGAAGTCGCCGAAGTCGATGTGGCGGATCTGCGACAGCATCATCGCGCCGACGAGCACGAGGGCCGCCGCCGCGACGGCGCCCGGCACGAGCGAGGTGATGGGCGTGATGAACATCGCGAGCAGGAACAGCACACCCGTGACGACGTTCGCGAAGCCCGTGCGGGCGCCCTCGCCGATGCCCGAGCCCGACTCGATGAACACGGTCGACGACGAGGAGGAGGTCGCGCCGCCGACGACGGCGCCGACGCCCTCGACGATGAGCGCCGACTTGATGCGCGGGAAGTCGCCCTTCGCATCCGCGAGGTCGGCCTCCTTCGCGAGACCCGTCATGGTGCCCATGGCGTCGAAGAAGTTCGAGAACACGAGCGTGAACACGAACATGATGAGCGCGACGACGCCGACCTTGCCGAGATCGAAGCCGAAGTCGATCGCCCCGATGAGGCTCAGGTCGGGGAGGCTCACGATGCCGGCCTGGAAGCCGAAGTCGAGGCCGAAGGGCCAGATGAGGTTGAGCACCGCCGCGAGCAGGGTGCCCGCGATGAGGGCGAACAGGATGGCGCCCTTCACCTTGAGGGCGATGAGGATGCCCCCGAGCAGCAGCGTCACGACGAACACGAGGGTCGCGAGGGAGGCGATCGAGCCGCCCTCGCCGAGGTCGACGGGCGGCGAGCCGACGCCTGTCGCGGTGACGAAGCCCGAGTTGACGAAGCCGATGAAGGCGATGAAGAGGCCGATGCCGACCGTGATCGCGAGCTTCAGCTGCACCGGCACGGCATCGAAGATGAGCTTCCGCAGGCCGGTCGCGGCGAGCAGCACGATGATGAGGCCGTTGATGACGACGAGCGCCATCGCCTCGGGCCACGACACCTGGCCGACGACCGTGAACGCGAGGAACGCGTTGATGCCGAGGCCCGCCGCGAAGGCGAACGGCAGGCGCGTGATGACGCCGAACAGGATCGTCATGACGCCCGCCGTGAGCGCCGTGCTCGCGGCGACGGCGGCCTGCGGGAGCGTGTCGCCGTTGACGTCGGGCGTGCTCAGGATGAGCGGGTTGAGGATGACGATGTAGGCCATCGTCACGAAGGTCACGAGACCGCCGCGGATCTCGGTGCCGATCGTGGAGCCGCGCTCGCTGATGCGGAAGAAGCGGTCGAGGGCGTTGGAGGGACGGGTGGACGTCGAGGTGCTCATGCTGCTCCGGGTGGTTCGAGTGGCGGAGCGTCGGGGCTCCGCGCCGAGTCTAGGGCTGCGCAGCATCTGCGCAGCGACGGCGCGCATGTGCTGTTGCGGTGGCTCGACCGGCGGGCATAGTCTGTAGGGCTGCTCGGGCATCCTCCGGGCGGAGCACGCTCGCACAACGAGGAGGAATCATGACGAACACCGGTATCACGCGCGCTGTCGCTGCCGCGAAGCCGGGCGTCGTCGTCCTCTTCCCGCGACGCCGTTAGCGGCACCGCCCGCCCGCCTCTTCCGACGGATCCGCGACATCCGGAATCCGTTCACCTCGTCTCGCGTTCCACCCTCCGTGCGTCGTCGCACGCGTCCCCTCGGGATCCTTCATGTCTGAGCTCCACACCACCACGCCGCCCAGCGCCGCACCCCAGCGCGGCACCATCCGCACGCTCGCGCGCATCTACCCCTTCGTGCGCCCGTTCCTCGCGCGCACGGTCGTCAGCCTCTTCGTCTACGTCGCGCTCGTGCTCGTGTCGCTCAGCGTGCCCGTCGTGCTGCAGTGGATCATCGACGGCCCGCTCGCCTCGGGCGACACCGCGCAGGTCTGGCCCGCCGCCGGGATCGTGCTCGGGCTCGGCGTGGCCGAGGGCCTGCTCATCATGCTGCGGCGCTTCCTCGTGCTGACGCCGTCGACGCACATCGAGGCGAACATGCGCAACGCGCTCTACGCGAAGCTGCAGGACTTGCCGGTCGCGTTCCACGACCGCTGGCAGTCGGGCCAGCTGCTGTCGCGCTCCATGGGCGACCTCGGCACGATCCGCCGCTGGCTCGCGTTCGGCGTCATCCTGCTCGTCGGCAACGTCGTCGTGATCCTCGTGGGCTTCGGCATCCTGTTCACCTGGTCGTGGCAGCTCGCGCTCGTGTTCATCCTCGCGTCGGTGCCCATGTGGGTGGTCGGGTTCCGCTTCGAGCACCGTTACTCGCTCGTCTCACGCCGCGCGCAGGACCAGCAGGGCGACCTCGCGACGACCGTCGAGGAGTCGGTGCACGGCATCCGCGTGCTCAAGGCGTTCGGCCGCGGTCGACACAGCCTCGACAACTTCCTGCGCCAGGCGGAGGAGCTGCGCGGCACGGAGCTCGAGAAGGCGCGCTCGATCGCCGGGCTGTGGCTGTGGCTGCTGCTCATCCCGGATGTCGCGTTCGCGCTCTCGCTGCTGGGCGGCGTCGTGCTCGCGGCGGGCGGGCAGCTGTCGGTCGGCGGTCTCATCGCGTTCTTCGCGGCCGCGGCGGTGCTGCGCTGGCCCATCGAGTCGATCGGATGGCTGCTGTCGATGACGTTCGAGACCCGTACGGCCGTCGAGCGCATCTTCGAGGTGCTCGACGAGCCGAACCCCATCCGCGACCCCGAGCTGCCGCAGACGATCGCCGAGCCTCGCGGGCGCCTCGTGTTCGAGAACGTGCACTTCCGCTACCAGGACTCGCCGGCATCCGTGCCCGACCTGCTCGACGACATCGTGCTCGAGCTCGAGCCGGGCGAGACGATGGCGCTCGTCGGCCTCACGGGATCGGGCAAGACGACGCTCACGGCGCTCGCGACGCGCCTGTACGACGTGACGGGCGGCCGCGTGCTGCTCGACGGCGTCGACATCCGCGACCTCACGCGCGAGGAGCTGCGCGCGCGCATCGCGATGGCGTTCGAGGAGGCGACGCTCTTCTCGGCGTCGGTGCGCGAGAACGTGCTGCTCGGCCGGCCCGAGCTCGACCTCGACTCGCCCGAGGCGGATGCCGTGCTCGCCGAGGCGCTCGACATCGCGCAGGCGGACTTCGTGGAGCGCCTGCCGATGGGCGCCGACACGACGATCGGCGAGGAGGGGCTGAGCCTCTCGGGCGGCCAGCGGCAGCGCATCGCGCTCGCCCGAGCGGTCGCGGCACGTCCGTCGGTGCTCGTGCTCGACGACCCGCTGTCGGCGCTCGACGTCGACACGGAGGCGCGCGTCGAGGCGGGGCTGCGGCGCGTGCTCGCCGAGACCACGGCGCTCGTCGTGGCGCACCGCCCGTCGACCGTCATGCTCGCCGACCGCGTCGCGCTGCTCGAGCACGGCCGCATCACGGATGTCGGCAGCCACTCGGAGCTGCTCGCGCGCAACGCCCACTACCGCCACGTGATCTCGTCGCTCGACGACGATCGCGATACCGAGCACGAAGAGCAGGAGGTCATCGTATGAGCCTCGAAGGTGTGGAGGGCGAGGACCGCCAGGACTACACGAAGGAGGAGAGCCGCGCCATGCGCGCGCGCTCCTCGCGCCTGCTCGGGTCGCTCCTGCGTCCCCTGCGCGGCCGCGTCGTCGCGGCGATGATCATCGTCGCGGTGAGCACGGCCCTGCAGACCGCAGGCCCCGCGCTCATCGCGTTCGGCATCGACGCGGGCCTCCCCGCGATCATCGAGCGCCAGGACGCGATGCCGCTCGCCGTCGTCGTGCTGCTGTACCTCGCGGCCGCGATCGTGGGCGCCGTGCTCATGTGGCACTACACGATGCTCGCGGCGCGCATCAGCCAGGCGTTCCTCTTCGATCTGCGCGGGCGCATCTACCGGCACGCGCAGCTGCTGAGCCTGGAGTTCCACGAGAGCTACACCTCGGGGCGCATCATCGCGCGCCAGACGAACGACCTCGACTCGATCCGCGAGCTGCTCGACTCCGGCATCCAGGGCCTCATCCGCGGTGTGCTCTACATGGTGTTCATCGCGATCACGCTCGTGTTCCTCGACCCGCTGTCGGCGCTCGTGATCGCGTGCTCGCTGCCGATCCTCGTGCTGCTCACGCGCTGGTTCCAGGTGACGTCGCAGCGGGCGTTCCGGGCGACGCGGGTGCACTCGGCGCGTCTCATCGTGAAGTTCGTCGAGACGATGACGGGCATCCGCGCGGTCAAGGCGTTCCGCGCCGAGAAGCGCAACGAGGCCGAGTTCGGCGAGCACGTCGAGAACTACCGCGCGGCCAACGCGAAGGCGATCGGCGTGTTCGGAATCTTCGATCCGAGCCTCGTCGTCATCGGCAACGTCGTGGTCGCGGCGGTGCTGCTCATCGGCGGGCTGCGGGTCGCGGATGGGTCACTCGCGGTGGGTGTGCTGCTCGCGGCGCTCATGTACACGCGGCGCTTCTTCGACCCGATGGAGGAGATGGCGCAGTTCTACAACTCGTACCAGTCGGCCGCGGCGGCGCTCGAGAAGATCTCGGGCGTGCTCGAGGAGAACCCGAGCGTGCCCGACCCGGCGAAGCCCGTGGACCTGTGGGAGGCGAAGGGCGCGCTCGACTTCGACGACGTGCGCTTCGCGTACCGCGAGGACCGTGTGATCCTGCCGGACTTCGAGCTGCACATCCCGGCGGGGCAGACGGTCGCGCTCGTCGGCTCGACGGGCGCCGGCAAGTCGACGCTCGCGAAGCTCGTCGCCCGCTTCTACGACCCGAGCGCGGGCACCGTGCGCCTCGACGGCGTCGACCTGCGGGAGCTGCATCCGAAGGACCTGCGCCGCGCGATCGTCATGGTCACGCAGGAGGCGTACCTGTTCTCGGGCACGGTCGCCGACAACATCGCGCTCGGCAAGCCCGGTGCCTCGCTCGACGAGATCCGTGCGGCCGCGCGTGCCGTCGGAGCGGACGCGTTCATCGAGGAGCTTCCCGACGGCTACGACACCGACGTGAACAAGCGCGGAGGCCGCGTCTCGGCGGGGCAGCGCCAGCTGCTGTCGTTCGCGCGCGCGTTCCTCGCCGACCCGGCGGTGCTCATCCTCGACGAGGCGACGGCGTCGCTCGACATCCCGAGCGAGCGGCTCGTGCAGGAGGGGCTCACGACCCTGCTCGCCGACCGCACGGCGATCGTCATCGCGCACCGCCTGTCGACCGTCGCGATCGCCGACCGCGTGCTCGTCATGGAGCACGGCCGAATCGTCGAAGACGGCACGCCGGCCCAGCTCATCGGCGGCACGGGGCGCTTCGCGACCCTGCACAAGGCGTGGCGCGACTCCCTCGTGTGAGCCGCGAATCGACTGAGGGAACCTCTCATCTCATGGGCGGGTGACGTAGCATTCACATCACCCGCCCATGACCGGTTCGTCTCCTGCCCACCCGCCGACCGATCGCGCGCGCTTGCGCGTCGATCTGCTCGGTCGCGTCGTCGTGCGCGTCGGCGACGACGAGGTCGAGCTCGGCGGTCGCCGTCCGCAAGCTCTCGTCGCGCGCCTCGCCCTCGAGCCCGGCGTGCGCGTGCCGCTCTCCGTGCTCGCCGAGGACCTCTGGGTCGACCCGCCGCCGAGCGTCGACGTCACGCTGCGGTCGATCGTCTCGCGCTTGCGTCGCGGAGCGCTCGGCCCGTTCCTCGAGGGCGGCCGGGGCGGCTACGCCCTCGACGTCGACCCGGATGCGGTCGACGTCGTCTCTCTGCGCCTCGCGTTGCGCGACGAGCGCGAGGGCGCGCGTCGCGTCGTGGTGCTCGAGCGCGTCGCGCAGGCGTTCACGGGTCGACCGCTCGCGGACCTCGGCGATGCGCCGTTCGCGGTGCGTGAGTCGGAGCGGCTCTCGCACGAGCACGTCGCGGCGGTCGAGGAGCTCGCCGCGCTGCGCATCGCGAACGGCGAGGCCGAGCTCGCCGTGCGGTCGCTCGCGGACCTCGTGCACCGGCATCCGCTCTCCGAGCGCCCCGTCGAGGTGCTCGCGCGCACGCTCGCGGAGCTCGGGCGCGACGGCGAGGCGCTCGGCGCGATCGACGACCTCGGTGCTCGGCTCGAGGAGGAGTTCGGCATCGACCTGCCGCCCGCCCTCGTCGCCCTGCGCACGTCGATCCTGCGTCGCGAGCTCGCGCCCGCATCGACCGCGGCCGAGCCCGAGCGGCTCGGCGTGCCCCTTCCCATCACGGGCTTCGTGGGGCGGCGGGCGGAGCTCGCGGCCGTCGTCGAGGCGCGCGCCCACTCGCGGCTCGTGACCATCGTGGGGCCAGGCGGTGTCGGCAAGACCCGCATCGCGATCGAGGCGATCCGCCGGGATCCGGGCGGCGACCGCCGCCAGGTCTTCGTCGACCTCGTGCCCTACCGCGCTCTGCCCGAGCTGCTCTCGGCGCTCGCGGAGCAGCTCGGCGCCTTGCGGCCCGACCTCGACGCGATCGCCCGCATGCTGCGCGACGGCCCGACGCTCCTCGTGCTCGACAACGCCGAGCACGTGCGCGACGACGCGGCCGCTCTCGCGATGGGCCTGCTCGCGCGCTGCGACGGGCTCGCGGTGCTCGTGACGAGCCGCGACCCGTTGCGCGTACCGGGCGAGCGCCGTGTCAAGGTCGAGCCCATGCTCGGTGACGAGCTCGCGGATGCCGTCGAGCTGCTCGCGGCGCGCGCGGCCGACATCGAGCCCGGCTTCCGTCTCGACTCCACGACCGAGCCGCTCGTGCGCGCTCTCGCCTCGTCGCTCGACGGCATCCCGCTCGCCCTCGAGCTCGCCGCCGCCCGCCTTCCGTCGCGATCGCTCGCGGAGCTCTCCGACGACATCCGCCGTCGCGGGATCGTCGGCGGCCCGTCGAGCACGGAACGCCATGCGAGCGTGACGGCGATGATCGAGTGGAGCACCGACCTGCTCTCGCCCGAGCAGGGGGAGCTGCTCGGGCAGCTCGGCGGCTTCGCGGGCGCGTTCTCGCGCGACGCCGCCGTCGCGATCTGCGACGTGCCGGGCGCCGAGGTCGACGAGCTGCTGCACGACCTCGTGGAGCGCTCGCTCGTGTCGACCTCGCGCGCCGTCGACGGCTCGACCTCCTACCGCCTGCTCATCGCCGTGCGTGAGATCGTGCGCGATCGCTACGTGGGCGACCGCGCGCTCTGGCGCGAGCGGCACCGCCGCTGGCACGCCGACCTCGTCGACGAGGCGCGGCCGCGGCTCTACACGAGCGAGGAGGGTGTCGCGACGGCCGTGCTCGAGCGGTCGGCGCACGATCTCGCGGCGGCCCTCGCGGATGCCGCCGCGGCGGGGGATCGGGAGTCGGCGCTGCGTATCGTGGGCGGCATGGCGCGCGTCTGGTATCGGCGCTCGGCGCTCGTCGACGGCGTCGCGCGCATCGAGGAGGCTCTCGCGATCCCCGGCGAGGCGCCCGCCATCCTCGAGGCGCGCGCCCACCTGGGGCTCGGCCTCATGCGGTTCTTCATGCGCGACCCGGGCGAGGCGTCGCGTGCGATCGACACCGCGATCGCGGCGGCCCGCGAGGCGGGCGACTCCTCGATCCTCGCGATCGCCCTCGGCTATCGCGCCTACTACGAGGCGTCGATCGGCTCGATCGATGCCGCACGCACGTCGATCGGCGAGGCGATGGGCGCGCACGGCGCGAGCCTCGCCGCGACCGCGACCGTCGCCATGATCGCGGCGGATCTGCAACGTTTCGGGGGCGCCCCCGCCGCCGCCCTGCAGGGACTCGAGCGCGCGCTCGAGCTCGCGCGGCGAGCGGGAGAGGAGTGGGTGCAGACCCTCACCACCCACCTCATCGCGAAGGTGCTCATCGGCGCGGGGCGCGCGCAGGAGGCGATCGACCTGCTCGCGCCCGTCATCCGCCGCACGTGGGAGACGGGCCGGCCCACCCACACGATCGCGGGCGTCTTCCTCGTCGCGGCGGCGTGCGCTTCGCTCGAGCGTCACGCGGAGGGCGCCCGCCTGCTCGCGGCGACCGACGCGAACGCGCGCCGCTACTCGTGGGATCCCGATGCGAACGATCCAGACGGCAATCGCGTGCATCGCGAGCGCTTGCGGTCGGCGCTTACGACGTCCCGATGGGAGGCGGCGCGCGCGTCCGGCGCGGCGCTCGGACTCGGCGACGCGGTGGCCGCGTGCGTCGAGCTCGCATCCGCGCCGGCGCGCATCCGAGGCGTCGCGCGCTGAACGTTGCAGGGACGTTGTCGCCCGTCGTCGACCCCCGTCAGGGGGTGAGTGCTGCTCGACGATTACGGGATGACTACCACGACCCCGCACGCGAAAGCGCGGTGGACGGCGGCGCTGCTCGCCACCACGACCGTCTTCGCCCTGACTCTCAGCGGCTGCACCGTCGCCGCTGTCGCCGCCGATCCCCTGGACGCGAACGCGGCCGCCGACGCACCCGCGCTCGAGCTCGCTCCCGCCGAGGAGGTGCAGGCGGCTTCGACGATCGACGTCGCCGAGGCGCCCACCGCGACCCCTGCGCTCGAGGAGCCCGCGGCCGAGCCCGCGCCCGAGCCCGCGCCCCAGGAGCGCCGCGAGGAGCAGCTCGTGCCGACGGCCGCGTCGACGAACGACCCGGACCCTCAGAACCCGCTCACGCTGACGTTCAGCCTTCCCGAGGCGAACGTGCATGGCTGGTACGTCGAGGACCTCGTCGCGAGCGTGCGCGTGACCTCGAGCATCAGCTCGAACCCCCTCGTCGAGTGGACGACGACCGGCGCGCAGAGCGGTTCCGGCCAGTCGCTCGGCTCGGCGAGCATCCCGATCACGTCGGGCGGCGAGACCGTTCTGACCGTCACCGCCGTCGACGAGGAGGGCAACTCCGTCGGCCCCGTCACGCGCCGTATCAAGCTCGACAAGACGAACCCCGTCAACACTCTCCTCTCGCCGACGCGACCCGTGTACCGCCTCGGCGACTCGGTCACCCTCCAGTACACGTGCGACGACCCCGAGTCGGGCGTGAACGCGTGCGGGGCGACCATCATCAACAACACGACCCGCCCGAACGGCTACGTCCAGGTGCTCGACCAGCTCGGCACCTTCGAGGCGCGTGCCCACGGGTCGAACGAGGCCGGCCTCTTCGCGGCCGACTCGCACACGTTCCGCGTCATCGACGACGAGTCGGCGGCGCCCACCGTCGCGATCGACGCGCCCGGCGCGAGCAACGGCTGGTGGCGCGGCCCCGCCACCGTGGTGCTCACCGCGGATGACGGCGACGGCGCGGGCGTGCGGCGCGTCGAGTACCGCACCTTCGACGACGGCGTGCCCGGTCCGTGGCTGGGGGTCGACGGCGAGGCCGCGACCTTCACGACCGCGGGCGAGGGAGACAACCGCTACCAGGTGCGCGCGATCGACTGGTTCGACAACGTGGGCACCGCCCAGACCGTCTCGTTCCCGACCGACGCGACCGCGCCGTCCGTCTCGGTGAACCTGCCCGAGGACGGCATCACCGTCGAGCCCGGCGCCGAGCTCGTGCTCGACTACAGCTGCACGGATGCCGCGAGCGGCATCGAGGCGTGCGAGGCGCCCGTCGCCGACGGCGAGGCTCTCGACACCGACGAGCTCGGCACCTTCGAGGTGGTCGTGCGCGCCGTCGACGCCGCGGGCAACGTGACGCGCGTCGTGCGCAGCTACACGGTCGCCGAGGCGGATGCCGCCGGTCCCGCGATCGACTTCTCGGCCCCGGCGGCCGAGGCCTCGGGCTGGTACTTCTCCGGCCCCTCCGTCACCGTCACGGCGACCGACGCGTCCGCGATCGAGATCATCGAGTGGGAGATCCTCACGGCGGACGGCTCGCTGTACACCGAGGGGTCCCGTAGCGGGGTCGACGAGCTCGTCGTCGCCGGCACGGACTTCCCCGACGGCGTGACGACCCTCCGCGTCCGAGCGGTCGACGCGCTCGGAAACGAGACGATCGCCGAGTTCACCGTGCGGGTCGATGTCGACGCTCCCGCCGTGCGGGTCGTCTCGCCCGCCGAGCTCGACGAGGTCGAGCAGGGCTCGGTCGTGTCGTTCGTCTTCGAGTGCGAAGACGACGTGTCGGGCGTCGAGACGTGCGAGAGCTCGGTCGGCGACGTGCTGCCCACCGGCACGCTCGGAGAGCAGCTCGTGACGATCACGGCGACGGATGTCGCCGGACAGAGCACGACCGTCGAGATCGCCTACACGGTCGTCCCCGCGGCCGACCCGGCTCCGGGCGGCGGCGCGACCGGCGGCGGCGCGACCGCGGCCCCCGTGCTCGCGTCCACCGGTGGCGACACCGTGTGGCTCACCCTGCTCGTCGCGCTCGGCCTTCTCGTGGTGGGCGGAGTCGCGGCCGGCTCGGTGTCGACAGCCCGCCGCGAGCGGTAGCGGACCCGGCTCCGAGCCTGCGGGCTCGCGCATCCTCACGGGTGCGCGGGCCCGCATCGACGTGCGCGTCGCGCGCGCTCAGCCCAGGGCGTTGACGATGATGACGAGCACGATCACGACGGCCGCCACGCCACCCGCCGCGACGCCCAGCATCGTGTAGAGCTTCTTGCGGTCGAGCGTCTCGCGGAAGCCGAGACCGCCGGCCTCACGCCGCACGAGACGACGGATGGGCTCGGCGCTCACGCGCAGGTCGACCTCGTCGCGCATGCTCTGCTTCGGTCCGCCGGGCGCGTTCTGAACGAAGTGCGGAGCGTCGTCGCCACCCCACTCGATGCGACGCGGGATCTCGACGATCGTGAACTTCGAGTCGATCTCGTCGGTCACGATCTGGAAGCTCGAGGTCTCGGCGAGGTTCGTCTGCGCGATGATCGGCCACCACTGCGGGTTCGCGAGGTCGAGGTCGATCGTGAAGCCCTTGGCGGTGCGCGAGAAGACGAAGGCCGTGCCGCGCATGTGCCTCTGCATCATCGCCATGAGGTCGTCGGTTCGGGTCATGGCAAGTGAGGCTACCTGCCGCGCGGCTCGTGCGAACGCGCCAGTTCGGGGGATGCCGCGGTCAGCCCGGTTCCACGTCGGGCCACCAGCGGGCGGCCGCGAGATCGACGCGGTACACGGCGCGATCTCGCGACCAGAGGAGGGGCGTGCCCTCGGCGCGGTAGTGCTGCAGCGCCTCGCGCTCGTGGTCGAGGGGCGGGTGGCCGCTCGCTCGGATGACGCGCCACCACGGCGCGTCGGCGCCGTAGTACGCCATCACCTGGCCGACGCCGCGTGCGGCCCGCGAGCCGATCGCGGCGGCCACGTCACCGTACGCCATCGCCCGCCCCTCGGGGATCCGGGCGACCACGTCGAGGACCGCGCCCACGAAGTCCTCGGGCGGGAGCCGCATCCGCTGCCCGCGGTCAGAGGGTGAGCGCGCCGAGCTTCTCGCCGTAGGGCGTCTCGCCCACGACCTCGAAGCCCACGGCCTTGAAGAACGCCTCGGGCCCGGCCTCGCCGGGAGCCCACACGACCGTGATGCGGTCGAAGCCGCGGCGACGCGCCTCGTCGGCGAGCGCCTGCACGGCGAAGCGGCCGACGCCCGAACCCTGCGCATCCGCCTCGACGTGGATGCGCCACAGCGCGGCCTTGAGGAAGTCCTCGGGGGCGTCGGGGTCGAAGGTGCCCATGACGTAGCCGACGAGCTGATCGCCGTCCATGACGACGCGGGGCCACGAGCCTGCGGGGTCGAGGTCCTGCTCGACGTGCACGTAGGTCTCCGGCGCGATGAACGCCTCCTGCCCCGGCTTGAGGGCGAGGTTGCGGGCCGCGACGATGGTCTGCGCCGTCAGCTCTTCCAGTCTCAGGTCGGCCATTCAGACAGGCTAACCCGCCCGGGCGTCGAGCGGCAGATATCTCGATGTCGAGATATCTGAGAAGAGAGGTAGGCTTGACGGCGGTTTGCACGCGAAAGGACAACACGTGGTCGAGAAGATCAAGGTCGAGGGAACGGTCGTCGAGCTCGACGGCGACGAGATGACGCGCATCATCTGGCAGTTCATCAAGGACCGCCTCATCCACCCCTACCTCGACGTCACGCTCGAGTACTACGACCTCGGCATCGAGAACCGCGACGCGACCGACGACCAGGTCACGATCGACGCGGCCCACGCCATCCAGAAGCACGGTGTGGGTGTCAAGTGCGCCACGATCACGCCCGACGAGGCGCGCGTCGAGGAGTTCGGCCTCAAGAAGATGTGGAAGTCGCCCAACGGCACCATCCGCAACATCCTCGGCGGCGTCATCTTCCGCGAGCCGATCATCATCTCCAACATCCCGCGCCTCGTGCCCGGCTGGAACAAGCCGATCATCATCGGCCGCCACGCCTTCGGCGACCAGTACCGCGCCACCGACTTCACGTTCCAGGGCAAGGGCACGCTGACCGTCGAGTTCACCCCGGAAGACGGCAGCGAGCCGCTCAAGTTCGAGGTGTTCCAGGCGCCCGGCAACGGCATCGCGCAGGTGCAGTACAACCTCGACGAGTCGATCCGCGACTTCGCGCGCGCCTCGCTCAACTACGGTCTCGCCCGCAACTACCCCGTGTACCTCTCGACGAAGAACACGATCCTCAAGGCGTACGACGGCCGCTTCAAGGACATCTTCCAGGAGATCTTCGACACCGAGTTCAAGGAGCAGTTCGACGCCGCGGGCCTCACCTACGAGCACCGCCTCATCGACGACATGGTCGCCTCGGCCATGAAGTGGGAGGGCGGCTACGTCTGGGCCTGCAAGAACTACGACGGCGACGTGCAGTCCGACACCGTGGCCCAGGGCTTCGGCTCGCTCGGCCTCATGACCTCCGTGCTCGCGACGCCCGACGGGAAGATCGTCGAGGCCGAGGCGGCGCACGGCACCGTCACGCGCCACTACCGTCAGCACCAGGCGGGCAAGCCCACCTCCACCAACCCGATCGCCTCGATCTTCGCGTGGACCCGTGGCCTCATGCACCGCGGCAAGCTCGACGGCAACCAGGCGCTCATCGACTTCGCCGAGACCCTCGAAGACGTCGTCATCAAGACCGTCGAGTCGGGCAAGATGACGAAGGATCTCGCGCTCCTCGTGGGCCCCGACCAGGACTGGCAGACGACCGAGGAGTTCCTCGCGACGCTCGACGAGAACCTCAAGGCGCGCCTGGGCTGACGCAGCCCGTCGGCCACCGGCTGCTGCGGCGTCGCCCCTGACGGGACGGAAGACCCGGTCGGTCGTGCCCCCTCGCGCGTAGCGTGGGGGCATGACCGCACCCACGGCCGTCACCGTCACGGGCGCCGCCGGGCAGATCGGCTACGCCCTGCTGTTCCGCATCGCGGCGGGTGACATGCTCGGCGACCGCCCCGTGCGCCTGCGCCTGCTCGAGATCCCGCAGGCGCTCGCCGCGGCCGAGGGCACGGCGATGGAACTCTCGGATGCCGCGTTCCCGCTGCTCGAGTCGGTCGACGTCTTCGACGACGCGGATGCCGCCTTCGACGGCGCTGACATCGCGCTGCTCGTGGGTGCCCGCCCTCGTGCGGCGGGCATGGAGCGCGGCGACCTGCTCGCCGCCAATGCGGGCATCTTCGGCCCGCAGGGACGTGCGATCAACGACCACGCCGCCGACGACATCCGGGTGCTCGCCGTGGGCAACCCCGCCAACACGAACGCCCTCATCGCCGCCGCGCACGCGCCCGACGTGCCCGGGGAGCGTTTCACCGCCATGACGCGCCTCGACCACAACCGCGGGCTCGCGCAGCTCGCCGCGAAGCTCGGCGTCGGGGTGGGGCGCCTCACGCGCATGACCATCTGGGGCAACCACTCCTCGACGCAGGTGCCCGATCCCACGCACGTGCTGCTCGACGGCGAGCCCGTCGGCTTCGACCCGGCCTGGGTCGCCGACGAGTTCGCGCCGACCGTCGCGGGGCGCGGGGCCGCGATCATCGCGGCGCGCGGATCCTCGTCGGCGGCGAGCGCCGCATCCGCCGCCATCGACCACGTGCGCGATTGGGTGCTCGGCACGGCCGACGGCGACTGGGTCTCGGTCGCCCTGCCGAGCCGTGGCGAGTACGGTGTGCCCGCGGGGCTCGTGAGCTCGGTGCCCGCCACGAGCGACGGCGGCGAGTGGCGCGTCGTCGACGACCTCGAGCAGTCGGATGCGGTGCGCGAGGCGCTCGCGGCCTCCGCCGCGGAGCTCGCGGCCGAGCGCGACGCCGTGCGCGCCCTCGGCCTCCTCCCCTCTTAGTTCCCGTTCCGCGTGTTTGTTCCCGAAGGAACGGGTGCGAACACGCGGAACGGGAACAATCAGTAGAGCTTCTCGCCGCGCTCGAGCATCTCGAGGAACTGGCGGGCGCGACGCTCGCGCGTCTCGGGCTTCACGGCCTGCTGGATGCGGAAGATGAACGCCCAGCGGTTCTGCGCGTTGAGGGCGGCGAAGTTCGCGGATGCCGTGGGGCTCGCATCGAGCAGCACCTGCAGCTCGGGTGGCACGGGCGCGTCCTTCTGGCGGTAGGCGGCATCCCAGCGACCGTCTGCCTTCGCGCGGTCGATCTCCGCCTGACCGGTGGGCCGCATCCGCCCCTCCGCGATCAGGCGCTCGACGTGCTCGCGGTTGATCTGCGACCACGGGCTGCGCGGGCGACGCGGCGTGTAGGCCTGCAGGCTGAAGTTCTCGTCGAACGCGCCCGCCTGTCCGTCGATCCAGCCGAAGCAGAGGGCGACGTCGAGAGCCTCCTGCCGCGTGATACCGGGAAGCGTCGACTTCGCCTTCACGATCTTCACGCGCACGCCGTCGGCGGGCGGGTCGTTCTCGAGGAACGCCTCCCACTCGCGCCAGTCGGTGAACGGCAGGATCGGCTTCTCGGCGAACGACGACATGCCGACACGATACGGGCCCCGGACGACGTGCGTCCGGGGCCCGATTGTTCCCGTTCCGCGTGATTGTTCCCGAAGGAACGGGTGCGAACACGCGGAACGGGAACTATGGCGTCAGGATTCGACGGCCGCGGCCTCCACCTGCGCGGGCGAGCCGGCGGCCTGCACCGCGATCTTGCGGGGCTTCGCGGCCTCGCTCACGGGGATCACGATGCTCAGCACGCCGTTCTCGTAGCTCGCCGAGATGCCCGCGGTGTCGACGCCCTGGCCGAGGTTGAGCTGGCGCAGGAACGTGCCGCTCGAGCGCTCGCGTGCGATCCACGTGACGCCCTCAGCGCTGCGCGCGGTGCGCTCGGCGCGGATCGTGAGCACCTGGCCGTCCACGTCGATGTCGACGCTGCCCGGGTCGATGCCCGGGAGGTCGGCGTTGAGCACGTAGTGGTCGCCGTCGCGGTAGAGGTCCATCGGCATGAACCGCGGACCCTGGCGGTTGTCGAGGAGCTGGCCGGCGACGCGGTCGAGCTCGCGGAACGGGTCGAAGAACATGGTCATCGGTACCTCCTGGATACGGATGTGAGTCGTGGTGACTCAACTTCTCTGTATCTGTTTTAGCACTCTCGGGGGGAGAGTGCCAAGAGGGTGCGGGGTGCCCTCCCGCTGGTTGAGTAGCGCCGAGAAGCGGCGCGTATCGAAACCCCACCGACGTCAGACGTCCGTCCGGTTTCGATACGCCGTGCGTCGCGCCTGAGGCGCGGCGCGCGGCACTCAACCAGCGGGAGAGCGACTCAGTAGCCGAGGAACACGTCGGTGCGGATGCGGCGCGCACCCGCGGCGCGGAGGGCGCGACGCAGCCGCGCCACGTCCGCGGGCGCACCCGAGAGGTACACGTGGCGCTCGGCCGCATCCGGGATCGCCCGCAGCACGGTGTCGGCGTCGAGCGCGCCCGCGCCGAGCCACGTCCAGCCGGCGGGCAGCTCGCCGGGGTCGTCGGGCGACAGCACGGCGACGCGGCATCCGGTGGCGGCGAGCTCGTCGCGGTAGGCGAGGTCGGATGCCGACCGCACCGCGTAGAGCAGCTCGGCGTCGCCCGCGCGCCCGGCCGCGGCGAGGGCGCCGAGGTGCGACACGAAGGGCGTCACGCCGATGCCCGCCGCGACGAAGGCGAGCTTCGCATCCGCGTGGCGCGGCAGCGTGAAGTCGCCCCACACTCCCGTCGCGCGGATGCGGGCCCCCGGCTCGAGCGCGACGAGCGCGCGCTTGAAGCTCGACGCCTGCTCCCGCACGCGCACCCCGACCGCGACCTCGGGGTCGCCCGGCGCCGACGCGACCGAGAACACGCGACGGATGCCGCCGAGGTCGGGCCGGTGGTGCGGGATCGTGAGCTCGAGGTACTGGCCGGGGGCGAACCGCACGTGCGCCGTGGGGCGGAAGCGGAACTCCCACGCGGTCGGCGTGAGCTGCCGCTTGGACGCGAGCTCGAGCGTCACGCCGCGCCGCTGACCGAGCAGGAACGCGAGCACACCGCCGATGACGAGCGCGAGCTCGGTCGTGTTGCGGAACGGCCCGATCGTGAACGGCACGCTCGTGAGCAGACCCGTGACGACGGCGTACAGGATGCGCTGCCACGCGCGCGGCGGCATCGTGAGCGGCTCGCTGAGCATGAACCCCGCGGCGAAGACGACGGGGGAGGAGAGGAAGGTGAACGCGAGCGCCGTCGGCACGTCGCTGCCGAACAGCAGGAAGCGCACGAGGAGCACGCCGCCCGCGACGGCGATGTAGACGAGCCCCATGCCGAGCCGGCGCGTGCGCCACAGGATGAGGAGCGCCCCGAGCGCGACGACGGGAAGCAGCGGGGGAGTCGCGACCCACCACGACGAGAACGCGAGCCCCGTCACGCCGACGACGACGGCCGCGAACGCCGCGGGGTTCACGAGGTGCCGCCCGCGCCACGCGATGACGTACTTCGAGAGCGCGGCGATCGCGGCGGCGAGCGCGAGAAAAAGGAGCCCCGCGGGATCGAGCGTCGGCTCGAGCACGAAGAGCAGCAGGAGCGCCGTGATGACCCCCGACTCGACGAGCGGTCGGCTGCGGAAGGCGAGCCCGAGCACCTGATTCGCGATCCAGGACGCGGCGAGCAGCACGGCGGCCGAGGCGAGGATCGCGAGCGGGTCGATCGAGATCGCGTCGGTGAGCGCGAGCACGAGGGCCACGAGCCCGACGACGGCGAGCACGACGACGACGAGCAGGTACATCGTGATGCGGCCGAGCACTCGGTCGATCCAGGCGGTCACACGGTTCATGCGAAGACCTCTCCGGGGAAGCCGCGGCTCGTCTCGAGCGTGCCGTCGGACAGCATCCTGACCCATTCGACGCCCCGGCGCTCGAGCCAGCCGGGGTCGACGTCGAAGAACAGCGCGGTCGCGGCACCGTCGGCCGTGAGGTCGTCGGATGCCACGGCCCACGTCGCGAGCACGTCGCGCGCGGGCAGCCCGGTGACCGCGTCGAGCACGTGGTGCGTGCCGTCGGCGAGGCGGCGGCGGTTGCCGGCGCTCGCGGAGAGTGCGCCGTCGTGCAGCTCGGCGACGCCCACGGCCTTCGTCGGGTCACCCGGATGCTCGAGCGCGACCCGCATGGGCACGTCGCGGATGCGCAGGTCGCCCGAGCCGTCGACGACCGATCGCGCGACGCCCGCCTCGGCGAGCAGCGCGCTCACGAGGTCGACGAGGTAGCCCTTGCCGGCGGCGCCGACGTCGAGGAGCACGGGGGCGACGGTGTCGAGGTGGGTGCCGTCCCACGCGAGCGCGTCTTCGAAGCGGGGCACGGCATCCGGAACCCCCGCGAGGCGCGGCCCGAAGCCCGCGGCGGCGAGCGCGCCGCCCACAAGGGGCGAGACCCGGCCGCCCGTCGCGGCGTGCAGCTCGGCGTAGAGGGCGAGGAGCGGGCCGGCGTCGTCGGGCAGCTGGTAGCGACCCGGCTGCCGGGCGATGCGCGTCACGAGCGAGTCGTCGCGGTAGCGCGACCAGTCGCGGTCGAAGCGCTCCACGCGCTCCCGGGCGGCGGCGCGCACGTCATCCGCCAGCGGCTCCTCGGTGTCGATCCGCCACGGGGTGCCGAGGGCGTCGAAGCGCCACGCGTGCGGCAGCGGGTCGGCGATCACCCGGGCCTACGCGCGCGCGTCGGCCTTGATGGCCACGACGGCCTTGTTGAAGCCGCCGCTCGTGAGCGACGACCCGGCGACCCGCGAGACGTCGAGGTCGTCGATGTCCTTGCCGACGACGACGTCGGCGATGCCGCTCGCGAACTTCTCCTGGAAGGAGCGCGCCTGCGGGTCCTCCGCCTCGGGCGTGACGGTCACCGCCGTCACGACGTCGCCCTCGAGCGTGAGGTCGACCTTGACCGATTCCTCACCCGCGGGGGAGATGTAGCTCGCCTCGGCGCTGTAGTCGCCGTCGGCGTAGCTCGCGTCGGCGCCCGAGCCGCCCGTGGTGCCGTCGCCGCCCGTGCCGCCGTCCGCGCCGGAGGGGGATGCCGCGCATCCGCTCAGGGCGAGGAGGCCGATTCCGGCCGCGCCGACGAGTCCGAACAGGGGGCGGATGGAGGGCGCCTGAGTCGTCATGCGGATCAGAATCGCAGCGGATGCTTGGGCGACGCTGGCAAAGACGATGAATTCGCATGGATTTAACGTCGTACCGCGTTCGTTACGTCTCGGTAAATCTCGCCGCGCGGGATTGCGCACCTTTTGTTCGTACGCTTTACTAACAAACATGTCGGCACCGGAAGCGCAGCGCAGCGCCAGCCCCCGCGCCCTCCGCCCCTCGGCGAAGGTGCTGCCGGAGCACGCGCGCAGCCACAATCGCTCCCTCGTGCTGCAGCACCTCTACCGCGGCGGCCTCCAGAGCCGCGCCGACCTCGCGCGCGAGACCGGCCTCACGCGCGTCACCGTCTCCGACCTCGTCGCCGAGCTCATCGCCGACGGCCTCGTCGTCGAGACCGGCCAGCGCGACGAGGGCCGCCCCGGCAAGCCCGCCATCCTGCTCGACATCAACCGCGACGGCCACCGCATCATCGGCATCGACCTCTCCGACACGGGCGTCTTCCGCGGGGCGTTGCTCGACATCGACGGCCGCGTCGTCACCCGCATGGAGGCCGCGACCGACGGCGCCGCCGGCGACGACGTCGCCGCGCTCGCCGTGCAGCTCGTGCGCGACCTCGTCGCCGCGAGCGACCGCCCGCTCCTCGGCATCGGCATCGGCTCGCCCGGCATCGTCGACCTCGGTGGCCGCGTGCTCTCCGCACCCAACCTCGAGTGGTCCGACCTCGCGCTGCAGAGCATCGTCGAGGACGCCATCGGCCTCCCGGTCATCGTCGCGAACGACGCCAACGCGGCGGCGCTCGCCGAGCACAGCTTCGGCGGCGCGCTCGGCGACCTCATGCTCATCCGGGTCGGCCGCGGTGTCGGCGCGGGCCTCATCCTCGGCGGCATGCCCGTCTTCGGCAGCCGCTTCGCCGCGGGCGAGCTCGGCCACGTCGTCGTCGGCACCGACGGCGGCGAGCTGTGCGTCTGCGGCAAGCACGGATGCCTCGAGACGTGGCTCTCGGTGCCGCGGCTCCGCGCCGGGCTCGACGCGGCATCCGACGCCGAGGCCCGCGACGACGTGCTGCGTCGTGCCGGCGAGCGCCTCGGCATCGCCCTCGCGCCGGTCGTCGGCGCCCTCAATCTCGACGAGGTCGTCATCAGCGGCCCCGTCGAACTCCTCGACGGCCCGCTCACCGAGGCGGCCATCGAGACCTTCCGCGCCCGAACGATGGCCGAGTTCCACGGCGATCTGACGGTGCGGATGTCCGACCTCGGCCAGGACATCGTCATGCGCGGCGCCGCCGCCATGGTCCTGTCGGGGAGACTCGGGGTCTCCTGAGCCCGAACCCATCGCACCACCCTTGCAACCAGCGGTGCCGCCACCCGGCGCATCCGCAATTCGAAGAAGAAGGAAAGCACGAATGAAGCGAAAGATCGCAAGCGTCGCCGCGGCGACAGCTGCGCTCGTCGTCCTCGCGGGCTGCGCGGCTCCGGCCGACACCTCGGACGACTCCCAGGGTCAGGACATCACGTTCTGGGTCATGGGAGGTGACACCCCGGACGCACTCCGCGACTACCTGAAGACCGAGTACAAGAAGGCGACCGGGGGCACCCTTACCATCGAGGAGCAGGGTTGGGGTGACGCTCTCGCGAAGCTCACGACGGCCCTGCCCGACGCCGAGAATACCCCGGATGTCACGGAGATCGGGAACACCTGGTCGCCCACCTTCACGACCGTCGGCGCGTTCAGCGACATCTCCGACCTGTACGACGAGCTCGGCGGCGACAAGCTGCTGAAGTCGTTCGTCGAGGTCGGCGAGGTCGACGGCAAGAACTACGCCCTGCCGTACTACTTCGGCTCGCGCTACGTGTTCTACCGCAAGGACCTCTACGCCGCCGCCGGCGTCGAGGTTCCCACGACCCTCCCGCAGCTGACCGAGGTCGCCACGAAGCTCCACAGCGACGGCACCTCGGGCTTCTACCTGGGCGGCGAGGACTGGCGCAACGGCATCTCGTGGATCTTCGCCTACGGCGGAGACCTCGCGAAGAAGGACGGCGACGCCTGGAAGTCGACGCTGTCCGACCCGAAGAGCATCGAGGGTCTGACCGCGCTGCAGGAGCTCTACACGAACGCGTCGAACGCGCCCGTGACCGAGGCCGACAGCACCCCGTGGGTGAACATCAACACCCAGCCGGATGCGGCGGCCCCCGAGGCCGCGACGATCATCGCCCCCGGTTGGGCGCACTGGTCGATCGGCGACCTGACGCCCGACCCCGAGGACGACACCAAGACGGTCGCCACGTGGAACGACGACGTGTTCGGCGCGTACGTGCTCCCCGGCGTCGACGGCGGCGTCGCCCCCGTCTTCGCGGGCGGCTCCAACATCGCGATCTCGGCGGCCTCGAAGAACCAGGCCGGCGCCCGCGAGCTCATGAAGATCATCTTCAGCGCCGAGTACCAGCAGATGCTCGGTGAGAACGGCCTCGGCCCGGCCAACTCGGACTACGTCTCCTCGCTCGGCGACGACCAGTTCGCGACGGCGCTCATCGAGTCGGCCCTCGGCTCGAAGCTCACCCCCGCGGCGCCCGGCTGGGCCGCCGTCGAGGGCTCGGGCCTGCTCGAGGAGTTCTTCGGCAAGGTCAACGCGGGCGGCGACGTCGCAGCGCTGGCGGCCGAGTACGACAAGAAGATCGACGAGCTCATCAACGGCTAGTCACCATGCCGGTCGGGCAGCGCACGCTGCGGCTGCCCGACCGGCACCACCCCGGCCATACCGGGGAACGCAGCGTCCTCACTCTTCGCCCCGCCGCATCCGGCCCGGGCTCGCAGCTCCCATCCCAACCCGAAGCCTTCGAAAGGAGGATCCCGCATGTCCGCACAGGCCCCCGGCGCCCGCATCCAACCTCGGCGCACCTCAGGCGTCCCGTATGTGCTGATCGTGCCCGCCGTCCTCGCGCTGCTGCTCGGCCTCGGCTACCCGCTCATCTGGCAGGTCGTCACGTCGTTCCAGAAGTACGGACTCGCCCAGCAGTTCGGCCAGCCGCCCGAGTGGGTCGGCTTCGACAACTTCGCGAACCTCGCGTGGAACGGCGAGTTCTGGGGCGTCGTCGGCCGCTCGCTGCTGTTCTGCGTCGTGACCGCCGCCGCGACCGTGATCATCGGCGTCGGCATGGCGCTGCTCATGAACGCGGTCGGACGCGTCGTGAAGCTCATCCTGCAGGTCTCGATGCTGCTCGCGTGGGCGATGCCCGTCGCCGCCGCCACGACCGTCTTCATCTGGCTCTTCGACCGCCGCCGCGGCGTCGTCAACTACCTGCTCGACATGATCCCCGGCGTCGACATGAACCGGTACGACTGGCTCGGCAACCCCGTCACCTTCTTCCTCGTGGCGAGCGTGCTCATCGTGTGGATGTCGGTGCCCTTCGTCGCCTTCGCGGTCTACGCGGGCCTCACCCAGATCTCCGAGGAGGTCATGGAGGCCGCGCAGATCGACGGCGCCAGCGCGTGGCAGCGCTTCGGCGGCATCATCCTGCCGATGATCAAGCCCGTGCTGTCGATCGTGCTGCTGCTGCAGCTCATCTGGGACCTGCGGGTCTTCGCCCAGATCACCCTGCTGAAGGATGCGGGCTCCAAGTCGGGCGAGTTCGACCTGCTCGGCACCTACATCTACAAGCTCGGCGTCGCGTCGAACGACTTCGGGGTCGCGAGCGCCGTCTCGATCGTCGTGCTCATCATCACCCTCGCGATCAGCTGGGTGTACGTGCGCGAGCTCATCAAGGAGGATGAGGCACAGTGACCGCCGCCAAGCTCGGGCGCATCGCCCTCAGCGTGCTCGCGATCGTGCTCGCGATCGTGTGGATCTTCCCCGTCTACTGGATGGCCAACTCGGCGTTCATCTCGACCGCGGTGCTGCAGCAGTTCACGCCGCACTTCTTCCCCGGCCAGTACTTCACGACCTCGAACTTCACGGGCGCCGTCGCCGACGGCTCGTTCTTCGGCGCGCTCGGAATGAGCCTCGCGATCACGCTCATCGTGGTCGTCGTGTGCCTCGTGTTCGCGTTCCTCGGCGCCGTCGCGATCAGCCGCTTCAAGTTCCGCGGTCGCAAGAGCTTCGTGCTCGCGCTCCTGCTCATCCAGATGCTGCCCGCAGAGGGCCTCTTCATCGCGCAGTACAAGATGGTGTCGTCGGTCGGCCTCCTCAACACCGTGCTCGGCGTGAGCGTCATCTACATCGCCGCCGTCATCCCCTTCACGGTGTGGATGCTGCGCGGCTTCGTCGCGGGCGTGCCGGCCGAGCTCGAGGAGGCGGCGATGGTCGACGGCCTCAGCCGCTTCCAGGCGTTCATGCGCATCACGTTCCCGCTGCTCGCGCCGGGACTTGTGGCATCCGGCGTCTACGCCTTCCTGCAGGCGTGGAACGAGATCACGGTCGCCGTCGTGCTGCTGCCCGCCGAGGCGGCGCAGACGCTGCCGCTCTGGCTGCGCGGCTTCGTGCAGGCGTCCGCGACGCGCGAGACCGACTGGGGCCAGGTGATGGCCGCGTCGACGATCGTCGCGATCCCCGTCATCATCTTCTTCCTCATCGTGCAGGGACGCATGACGAGCGGCATCGTGGGAGGTGCGGTCAAGGGATGACGACCTCCACCCGCGGCGCGGCCCTCCCCACCCTGCTCCCCGGCTTCGTCGGCACCGAACTGCCCGAGTGGCTCGCCGCGCGCCTGCGCGACGGCCTCGGCGGCGTGTGCCTCTTCGCCGAGAACATCGTGTCGGTCGAGCAGCTGCGCGCCCTCACGACCGCGATCCGCGAGGCCAACCCCCGCGCGCTCATCGCGATCGACGAGGAGGGCGGCGACGTCTCCCGCCTCCACGCCGCGACGGGATCGCCCTTCCCCGGCAACGCCGTGCTCGGGCGCGTCGATGACACGGCCCTCACGGCATCCGTCGGCGCGGCCGTCGCGGCCGAGCTGCGCGCCGCGGGCGTCAACCTCAACTTCGCGCCCGACGTCGACATCAACTCGAACCCCGACAACCCCGTGATCGGCGTGCGGAGCTTCGGCACCGACCCCGACCTCGTCGCGCGCCACGCGGCGGCGTGGGTCGAGGCGCACGAGGCCGCGGGCGTGGCCGTGAGCGCGAAGCACTTCCCGGGGCACGGCGACACGAACGCCGATTCGCACCTCGCGCTGCCCGTCGTCGACCTGCCGCTCGAGGTGCTGCGCGAGCGCGAGCTCGTGCCCTTCGTCGCCGCGATCGCGGCCGGCGCGCGCACGATCATGTCGAGCCACATCCTGCTGCCGCAGCTCGACGCGGCGCAGCCCGCGACGTTCTCGCCGCGCATCCTGCAGCAGCTGCTGCGCGACGAGCTCGGCTTCGACGGCGTCGTCGTCTCCGACGCGCTCGACATGGTGGGCGCCTCGGGCGAGATCGGCATCCCCGCCGCCGCCGTGCGCGCGCTCGCGGGCGGCTGCGACCTGCTCTGCATCGGCACCCGCAACACGGATGCGCAGCTCACCGAGATCGAGACGGCGATCGAGGCGGCCCTCGCCTCGGGCGAGCTCGACGAGGCGCGCCTCCAGGACGCGGTCGCGCGCGTCACGACGCTCGCCGAGTCGCTGCCCGCGGAGCTCGAGGAACAGCCCGAGCCGTACGCGCCCGACCCGGCCCGCATCGCATCCGCGTTCGACGTCGCCGACGGTGTGGCCCTGCCCGCCGAGGCGCGCATCGTGAGCCTCGAGACCACCGCGAACGTCGCCGTCGGCACCGTGCCGTGGGGCCTCGCGAGCGTCGGCCTCGCACCCGAGCCGCTGCGCGAGGGCGAGCCGCTGCCCGCATCCGAGGTGCCCTACCTCGTGGTCGGCAAAGACAACCACCGCCGCGCCTGGACGCGCGACATCATCGACGCCGCGCGGGCCGCCCAGCCCGGCACGGTCGTCATCGACATGGGCTGGCCCGCACCCGACCGGGCCTACGCCGACATCGCCACCTTCGGGGCGTCGCGCAGCGTCTCCGCCGCGCTCCGCGAGGTGCTGGACGGGAGAGAACTGTGAGGGTCGGGCTCGACATCGGAGGCACCAAGACGGATGCCGTGGCGGTCGCCGACGACGGCACCGTCGCGCACACCCTGCGGCTGCCGACGGGCTTCGGACCGGAGGCGGTCGTCGCGACGGCCGTCGAGGCCGTGCAGCGCGTCTCGGATGCGACCGGCACGCCCGTCGCGGACTTCGCGTCGATCGGCATCGGCATCCCCGGCGCCGTCGACCCGCGGGGTCGCGTGACGCACGCCGTCAACCTCGGCCTCGACGACCTCGGCCTGGGGGAGGAGCTGCACGCGCGGCTCGGACGCCCCGTGCGCATCGAGAACGACGTCAACGCCGCCGCCGTGGGAGCGTTCCATCTGCGCGGGCTCGGCTCCGGCCAGTCGATGGCCTACCTCAACCTCGGCACGGGGCTCGCCGCGGGCCTCGTGCTCGGCGGCGAGCTGTGGCGCGGCGTGAGCGGCGTCGCGGGCGAGATCGGGCACATCCCCGTCGACCCCTCGGGCCCGCTGTGCCCATGCGGTCAGCGCGGCTGCCTCGAGCTTTACGCCTCCGGTTCGGCCGTCGCGCGGCAGTGGCCGAGCGAGGACCCGCTGCCCGTCGCGGCCCTCTTCGCGGCCGCGGCATCCGGCGACCCCGACGCTGCGGCCGTGCGCGACCGTCTGCTGCAGGGCGTGGCCGAGGCCGCGCGCCTGCTCGTGCTGACGGTCGACGTCGACGACGTCGTGATCGGCGGCGGCATCAGCCGCCTCGGCGAGCCCCTGCTCGACGGCGTGCGGTCGGTGATCGCGCGCTGGGAGGCCGTATCGCCGTTCGTCGCCTCGCTCGGACTCGCCGGGCGTCTGAGGCTGCTGCCGCCCGACTTCCCCGCGGCGGCGGTCGGCGCCGCGCTCGTGGGCGACCCCGAGGCCGAGACCCTGGAGGTGGTGTGATGGCCGAGATCGTGATCCTCTCCGGCTCGCCCGAGGAGGCGAAGGCCGCAGCCGGCGAGCTGGCCGCCGATCTCATCGAGCGCGTCGTGCGCGCCAAGGCGGATGCCGTGCTCGGCCTCGCGACCGGCTCGACCCCGCTGCCCGTGTGGAGCGCGCTCGCGCAGCGCGAGCTCGACTGGTCTCGTGTGCGGGGCTTCGCCCTCGATGAGTACGTCGGCCTCCCCGCGGGGCACCCCGAGAGCTACCGCGCGGTCATCACGCGCGAAGTCGTCGACACCCTCGGCCTCGAGCCGTCGCTCGTCCACGTGCCTGGGGACGACGGCGGCCCGATCGAGACCGCGGGCGCACGCTACGAGGCCGCGATCGCCGCGGCCGGGGGTGTCGACATCCAGGTGCTCGGCATCGGGCGCACGGGCCACATCGGCTTCAACGAGCCGGGGTCGAGCTTCGCCTCGCGCACGCGCGTCAAGACCCTCACCGAGGCGACGCGCGTCGACAACGCGCGCTTCTTCGACTCGATCGACGACGTGCCGCGGCACTGCCTCACGCAGGGGCTCGGCACGATCCTCGACGCGCGCGAGCTCGTGCTGCTCGCCTTCGGCGAGGCGAAGGCGGATGCCGTGGCCGGGGCCGTCGAGGGGCCCGTGTCGGCGTCGCTGCCGGGCTCGGCGATCCAGCTGCACCCCGAGGTGACGGTCATCGTCGACGAGGCGGCGGCGTCGAAGCTGCGCTTCGCCGACTACTACCGCTACGCGTGGGACAACCGGCCCGACTGGGCGCGGTGATCGGTGATCAGCGGGCTGGTTTCGACACGGCCGCTTCGCGGCCTACTCAACCAGCGAGTCACCCGCTGGTTGAGTAGCGAGCGCAGCGAGCGTGTCGAAACCAGCCCCCCTGATCAGCTCAGCCGCCCGCCCGCGGCCCACACGCCCGTCACGCGGCCGTCCGCGTCGAGCGCCACGGCATCCGCCGCGTAGCCGGGCTCGAGGAGGCCGAGGCGGTCGCCGAAGCCGAGCGCGCGGGCGGGCACGGCGGTGACGGCTCCCACGGCGTCCGGCCAGGGGAGCCCCACGACGTCGACCGCGCGCCGCAGCGCGGCGTCGAGCGTGAGGGTCGAGCCCGCGATCGTCTGCGTGCCCGAGAGCAGCGCGAGGCCGTCCTGCACGGTCACGTTGAGCGTGCCGAGGCGGTAGTCGCCGTCTGCGCTCGCCGCCGCGGCCATCGAATCGGTGATGAGCGCGACGCGGCCCGGGGCCTCGTCGAGCAGCAGCGCGACGACGGCGTCGTGCACGTGGTGACCGTCGAGGATCACCTCGAGCGTCACGCGCTCGTCCGAGAGCGCCGCGAGCACGGGCCCCGGCTCGCGGTGGTGGATGCCGTTCATGGCGTTGAAGGCATGTGTCAGGATGCTCGCCCCGCGGTCGAAGGCGCGCGCGGCCGTCTCGAAGTCGGCCTCGGTGTGCCCGACTGCGACGCGCACGCCCGCGGCGACGAGCGCGTCGATCGCGGCATCCGCTCCGGGCAGCTCGGGCGCCATCGTGATCTGGCGCAGCGTGCCGTGGCCGGCCGCGATGAGCTGCTCGACGTCGACGAGATCGGGCTCGCGCAGGTAGTCCTCGTGGTGGGCGCCGCGGCGACCGGGCGCGAGGAATGGCCCCTCGAGGTGCGTGCCGAGCACGAGCGGGTCGGATGCGGCGAGCTCGGCCACCTCGGCGAGGTTCGAGCGCAGCGAGGCGAGCGGGTTCGCGACGAGCGACACGACCGACCGCGTGACGCCGTGCGCGCGGTGCGCCGCGAGAGCGGATGCGAGCTCCTCGCCGCCGTCGTCGTAGGCGTGGCCGCCGCCGCCGTGCCCGTGGATGTCGACGAAGCCCGGCACGAGACGCGCGCCAGCGAGATCGACGCGCTCAGCGGCATCCGGGGCCTCGCCCGTGCCGACAGCGGCGATCGCGTCGCCGTCGAACAGCACCCAGCCGCCGGGGGTCTCGCCGCGCTCGTCGGTCAGCAGCGCATCGTGGAGAAGCAGCGTCACGAGTCGAGCCTAGCCAGGTCGGGTCTCGAGACGCGTCCGCTGCGCGGGCGTTCCTCGACCACCTTCGATTGCTAGCGGAAGATGATCGTGCGCACGCCGTCGAGCAACACGCGGTCCTCGGCGAACCACTTGACGGCCTGCGTGAGCGTGCGGCTCTCCTCGTCCTGCCCGATCGCGACGAGCTCGGCGGGCGTGCGCGTGTGGTCGACGCGCACGACGTTCTGCTCGATGATGGGCCCTTCGTCGAGATCGCTCGTGACGAAGTGGGCCGTCGCGCCGATGAGCTTCACGCCGCGCGAGTGCGCCTGCTTGTAGGGGTTCGCGCCCTTGAAGCCCGGCAGGAAGGAGTGGTGGATGTTGATGACCCGGCCCGCGAGCGCCTCGCACAGCTCGGGCGACAGGATCTGCATGTAGCGCGCGAGCACGACGAGCTCGATGTCGTGCTGCTCGACGACCTCGAGCACGCGCTGCTCGAACGCCTTCTTCTCGTCGGGCGAGGTGACGGCGTGCGACTCGAATGGCACGTCGTAGAACGCGGCGAGCTCGCCGAGGTCGGGGTGGTTCGACATGACGAGCGGGATGTCGACGCCCAGCTGGCCGGCGCGCTGGCGGAACAGCAGGTCGTTGAGGCAGTGGCCCGCCTTCGACACGAGCACGAGGGTGCGAAGGGGGCGGCCGACAACGTCGAGCTGCCACGTCATCCCGTAGCGTTCCGTGACCGGCGTGAGCGCGGCCTCGAACGCCTCGCGGCTCGCCGCCGACTCCACCTGGAGGCGCATGAAGAAGGTGCCCGTGTCGTCGCTCGAGAACTGCTGCGACTCGGTGATGTTGCCCTCGGCCTCCACGATCGCGCCGCTGATGGCGTGCACGATGCCGGGTCGGTCCTCGCACACGAGGGTCAGGATCCAGTGGGTCGTCTCGGGCGTCACGAGACACCAGCGTAGGGCGTCGCCGCAGGGGCCTAGGCTCGTCTGGTGAGTTCGAGCACCAACGGTTTCCCCTTCTTCCGGCTCCTCGTGCTCACGGGGGCGATCTTCGCATCCGTCTCGAGCGAGTTCCTGCCCACGGGCCTGCTGCCCGAGATGGCGGCCGACCTGGGGGTGTCGGAGTCGCAGATCGGACTGCTCGTCACCGTGTTCGCCGCGACCGTGGTCATCTCGACCGCCCCGCTCACCGTGCTCACGCGCCGCTACTCGCGCAAGTGGCTCATGGTCATGCTGCTCGGCATCTTCGCGCTCACCAACGTGCTGTGCGCGATCGCGCCCACCTACTGGTTCCTCGTGGGCGCGCGCATCCTCGGCGGCCTCGCGCACGGCCTCTTCTGGGCCGTCACGGGCCCCTACGCGGCGCTCCTCGTGCCGCGCCACCAGCTCGCGCGCGCCATCTCGATCACGAACGCGGGCGGCACGATGGCGTTCATCCTCGGTGTGCCGCTCGGCACGTTCCTCGGGCACGCGCTCGGATGGCGTCTCGCGTTCGCCGCGATGGCCGCGGTCGTCGTCGTGTTCATGGTGTGCGTCATCGTGTACCTGCCGCCCGTGTCGCACCTCGTGCAGCTCTCGACCGGCGAGATCGCCGTGCCGACGCGCAAGGACCGCTCGCTGCCCGCCGTCGTCATCGTCTGCCTCACGGTCGTGCTCATCATCACGGGGCACAACATCTTCTACACGTACATCGCGCCGTGGGCGATCCAGGTGGGCGGCGTCGACGAGGCGGGCGTGAGCGGGCTGCTGTTCGCCTACGGTGCGGCGGGCGCCATCGGTCTCGCGCTCGGAGGCGCCTTCGGCGACCGCTTCCCGCGCGGCTCGGTCAACGTCGCGCTCGCGGGCGTCGCGCTCAGCATCCTGTTCCTCGCGGCGTTCGGCACCTCGGCGGTTCCGATCGTCATCGGCATGGTGATCTGGAGCGTGTTCTTCGGCGGCGTGCCCGCCCTCATGCACTCGCGCGTGCTGCACTCGGCGTCGGAGCGCATCCGCGACCTCGCCGCCGCGTGGCTCACGACGGCGTTCAACCTCGCGATCGGCGGGGGCGCGCTCATCGGCGGCTTCCTGCTCGACGGCCTCGGCATCCGCGTGCTTCCGTGGGTCGCGGCGGCGGTCATCGCGGGCGGGCTCGTGTTCGTCATCGTGACCGACCGCGCGCGCATGGCCGCGCACCGCTAGCAGCCGCGCGCCTCGGCGCGCTCAGGGCCAGGGGATGCCCGCGGGGCGCAGGTAGCGCACGCCCTGCGCGTCCCAGCGGGCGGCGAGGCGGATGAGACGGGGCACGAAGTCGTCGTAGTCGCGCGCGGACTGCGCGGTCCAGGCGACCTCGGCCATGGCCGCGAGCCGCGGCATCGCCATCTCCTCGACCTCGTCCACCGTGCGAAAGGTCTCGGTCCACAAGGGTGCCTCGACGCCCAGGATGTCGTCCTCGCCGATGCCGGGCAGCACCGTCGCCGGGTCCCACGCGTAGGCGTCCTCGATCGACGTGAAGCCGTTCGCCCACGTGAGCCCGCGCGGCGTGAGGAAGTCGTATTTCATGTCGAGGTAGGCGACGTCGGCGGGCGAGACGATGAGCCGACCGCCCTGCTCGACGATCGAGCGCGCCTCGGCGAGGTCGGCCTCCGAGGGCTCCACGTACCCCCAGTACTGGCCGATCGAGCCTGCGGGCAGCGCGCTCGACTGGCCGATCTGGTGCCAGCCGATGACGGTCTTACCGGTGCCCGCTGCGATGCGGGCCGCGCGCGTCACGAAGTACTCGTAGTCGTCGGCGGAGGTGGCGTGCGACTCGTCGCCGCCGATGTGCAGGTAGGGCCCGGGCGTGAGCTCGGCGAGCTCCGTTAGCACGTTTTCGACGAAGGCGTAGGTGACCTCAGACCGGGTGTCGAGCGTGGAGAACCCCACCTCGATGCCCGTGTAGGGCTTCGCGACCGTCCCGTCGGGGTTCAGTTCGGCGAGCGAGGCGAGCGCCGCGTTGGTGTGCCCCGGCATGTCGATCTCGGGCACGACGGTGATGAAGCGATCGGCCGCCGCCGCGACGATGCGGCGGTAGTCGTCTTTCGTGTAGAAGCCGCCCGGGTCGCTGTCGACCGCGTACCGCCCGCCGATCTCGGTGAGCTCCGGGTGGGCGTCGATCGCGATGCGCCAGCCCTGATCGTCGGTGAGGTGCAGGTGCAGCACATTGATCTTGAGCGACGCGAGCCGGTCGAGGTATCGCTCGACGTCGTCGACCGAGAAGAAGTGGCGCGCGACGTCGAGCATCGCGCTGCGGTACGCGAAGCGCGGGGCGTCGTGGATCGCGACCGCGGGCACCTCGCCGTCGGCACCCGGCGCGGGCAGTTGCAGAAGCGACTGCACCGCCCAGAACGCGCCCGCCGCATCACCCGCCTCGACGCTGATGCCCGTCGCGCCCACCTCGATGCGATGCTCCTCCGGCGCGAGCGCGGTGTCGAGGGCGAAGCGGATGCGCGGCTCGTCGCCGCCCGTCGGCAGCGCGATCCCCGTGCGCTCGGCGACGGCCTCGGCGTACGCGGCGACCACGGGCTCGAGCGACGGGTCGTCCGCGGCGATGCCCGTGGCATCCGTCAGCACGAAAGGTGGGTCGTCGCGCAGCTCGAGCTCGAGCGGCGCCGGCACGATCGACGGCACGGTGGGGGCGGATGCGTGCGGCGACAGGGAACCGGATGTCGCGCTCAGCGTCATCACCACCAGACCGGCCGCCGCGAGCACCGCGATCCCCGCGAGGCCGATCGTGGTCGCGGGGCGCACATCCGGTAGTCTGGCACCTGTCGCGACTGGCGTTCGGATGGGTCACCATCGGGGAGCGACGAACACGTGAACGGCGGCCGTACGCCTGGGCCGCCCCCAGCAATGACCGGGTAGTTTTCTCGTGACGTTAGGAGCGCCAGTGTCCGCCGAATCCACCTTCCTCCAGCCCCTCGCCGAGGTCGACCCCGAGGTCGCCGCCGCACTCGAGGCCGAGCTCGGCCGCCAGCGGTCGACGCTCGAGATGATCGCCTCCGAGAACTTCGTGCCGCGCGCCGTGCTCGAGGCGCAGGGCTCGGTGCTCACCAACAAGTACGCCGAGGGCTACCCCGGCCGCCGCTACTACGGCGGCTGCGAGTTCGTCGACGTCGTCGAGACGCTCGCGATCGAGCGCGCCAAGGAGCTCTTCGGCGCGAAGTTCGCCAACGTGCAGCCCCACTCGGGCGCCTCCGCGAACGCCGCCGTGCTCTCCGCGATCGCGCAGCCCGGCGACCGCATCCTGGGCCTCGAGCTCGCCCACGGCGGGCACCTCACGCACGGCATGAAGCTCAACTTCTCGGGCAAGCTCTACGAGGCCCACTCGTACAAGGTCGACCCCGAGACCTACCGCGTCGACATGGACGAGGTGCGCCGCGCCGCCCTCGAGGTGAAGCCGCAGGTCATCATCGCGGGCTGGTCGGCCTACCCCCGTCAGCTGGACTTCGCCGCCTTCCGTGCGATCGCCGACGAGGTCGGCGCGAAGCTGTGGGTCGACATGGCGCACTTCGCGGGCCTCGTCGCCGCGGGACTCCACCCCTCGCCCGTGCCGCACGCGCACGTCGTGAGCTCGACCGTGCACAAGACGATCGGCGGCCCCCGCTCCGGCTTCATCCTCACGAACGACGAGGAGATCGCGAAGAAGATCAACTCGAACGTCTTCCCCGGCCAGCAGGGCGGCCCGCTCATGCACGTCATTGCCGCCAAGGCGACCGCGTTCAAGCTCGCCGGCACCCCCGAGTTCCGCGACCGCCAGGAGCGCACGCTGGGCGGCGCCGCCATCCTCGCCGAGCGCCTCACGCAGCCCGACGCGACCGCCGCGGGCGTCGACGTGCTCACGGGCGGCACCGACGTGCACCTCGTGCTCGTCGACCTGCGCACCTCTGAGTTCAGCGGCAAGGAGGCGGAGGACCGCCTGCACGAGGTCGGCATCACCGTCAACAAGAACTCGGTGCCGAACGACCCGCGCCCCCCGATGGTGACCTCGGGTGTGCGCATCGGCACCCCGGCGCTCGCGACGCGCGGCTTCGGCGACGCCGAGTTCCGCGAGGTGGCCGACGTCATCGCGCTCGCCCTGCAGCCGGATGCCGACATCCCGGCCCTGCGCGCGCGCGTCGCGACGCTCGCCGACGCGTTCCCGCTCTACGAGGGCCTCACCTCGCCCGCCCGCTGGGCCTGACCGCGCCTCGTCCCCGAAAGTACGTACTTTTCGGGGATCGGGGGGCTCCCAGCGCGAAAAGTACGTACTTTCACGGAGATGACATGACCGCACAGGTTCTCGACGGGATCGCGACCGCGAGCGCGATCAAGAACGAGCTCAAGGAGCGGGTCGCGGCGCTCGCCGAGCGGGGGATCGTGCCGGGGCTCGGCACGCTCCTCGTGGGCGCCGACCCGGGCTCGGTGAGCTACGTCACGGGCAAGCACCGCGACTCGGCCGAGGTCGGCATCCGCTCCATCCGCGAGGAGCTGCCCGCCGACGCGACGGATGCCGACATCCGCGCCGCGATCGGCCGGCTCAACGCGAACCCCGAGGTCACGGGCTACATCGTGCAGCTGCCGCTGCCGAAGGGCATCGACGAGAACGCGATGCTCGAGCTCATCAACCCCGACAAGGACGCCGACGGCCTGCACCCGACCAACCTCGGCCGCCTCGTGCTCGGCGTCGACGGCGAGTTGCACTCGCCGCTGCCGTGCACGCCCGCGGGCGTCGTCGAGCTGCTGCGCCGCCACGACGTGCCCATCGCGGGCAAGCACGTGACGATCATCGGCCGCGGCCTCACCGTCGGCCGCCCGCTCGGGCTCGTGTTCACGCGCAAGGGCGTCGACGCGACCGTCACCCTCACCCACTCACGCACCGCCGACATCGCCGCCGAGGTGGCGAAGGCGGACATCGTGGTCGCCGCCGTCGGCGTTCCCCACTTCGTGAAGCCCGAGTGGGTGAAGCCCGGCGCCGCGGTGCTCGACGTCGGCGTCACGCGCGTCGGAACGACCGAGTCGGGCCGTGCCAAGCTTTCCGGCGACGTCGACCCAGCGGTCGCCGAGGTCGCCGGCTGGCTCTCGCCCAACCCCGGCGGCGTGGGGCCGATGACGCGTGCGATGCTCATCGCGAACGTCGTCGACGCCGCGGAGCGCGCAGCGCGCTCGTAGCCGCTTCGCACCCCCGCTTCGCTCGCGCGGGGTGCGACGCGTTAACGACGACGACGCCCGCTCGGGGCGGGCGTCGTCGGGGCGGCTCTACAGCTGCGGCGCGAGGGCGAAGCGGATGTCGCCCTCCGGGGTGATGACGGCGTCGAGCGTCATCTCGTCGAGCACCTGCGCGACCGGCGCATCCATGAAGACACGGGCGCCCTCGCGCTCGACCACGACCTCGCTCGGCCCGGGGGCCTCCGCGATCGCGATGTCGAAGCGGTTGTCGCCCTGCTGGATGCGCAGGCCCGCCGTGTCGGTCTCGCTCGCGCGCGACACCAGGTCGGAGACCACGGTTCCGGCGTTCTCGGTGAGGGTGAGCATTGCGGTTCCCCTTTCCTCGGTTTCGGAGTCGGCCACGATTCCGAGAATCCGCGGATGCCGCAACCCCGTCCCGCGGCGGGTCGCGGCATGTGGAGGGGATTGCCAGGAACGCCCCCGCTGGTTGAGTAGCCCGCGCAGCGGGCGTGTCGAAACCAGCCCGAGGTCACGCGTCGGTCGGTTTCGATACGCGCCTTCGGCGCTACTCAACCAACGGGTGGGCGTGCCTTCGGCGCTACTCAACCAACGGGTGGGCGTGCCTGCGGCGCTACTCAACCAACGGGGAGGTACCGCCTCACACCTCGCGGCGCGCACCCTCCGAGGGGGTCACGGTGAAGGTGACGGGCTGGCCGTAGCCGTGCTCCGCGAACGCGCCGTCGACCGCCACCTGCAGCCGCGAGACGAGCTCGCGCGGCACGAGGGCGATCGCCGAGCCGCCGAAGCCGCCGCCCGTCATCCGGGCCCCGATCGCACCCGCGGCCTGCGCCGTCTCGACCGCGAGGTCGAGCTCGGGCACCGAGATCTCGAAGTCGTCGCGCATCGACCGGTGGGATGCGTCGAGCAGCTCGCCGATCGCGCGCGGCCCCTGCGTGCGCAGCGTCTCGACCGTGTCGAGCACGCGCTGGTTCTCGGTGACGATGTGGCGCACCCGGCGGAAGGTGACGTCGTCGAGCAGCTCCTTCGCGCGCGGCAGGTCGTCGACCGTGACGTCGCGCAGCGCCGGCACGCCGAGCGCCGCCGCGCCCGCCTCGCACGACGCCCGGCGCTCGCGGTAGCCGCCGCTCGCGTGCGCGTGCTCGACCTGGGTGTCGATCACGAGGATCGTGAGGTCGTGCTCGGCGAGCCCGAGGTCGACCGCGGTGGCCTCCTGCGTGCGGCAGTCGATGAAGACGGCGGAGTCGTCGCGGCCGAGCAGCGACGCCATCTGATCCATGATCCCCGTCGGGGCGCCCACGAACTCGTTCTCGGCGGTGCGGCCCACGCGCGCGAGCTGCACGCGGTCGAGGCCGAGGCGCCAGAGCTCGTCGATCGCGAACGCGACGGCGCCCTCGATCGCGGCCGACGACGAGAGCCCCGCGCCGACGGGCACGTCCGACTCGAGCATGATGTCGAGACCCGGCACGGCGGCGAGGTCGGCGTGGCCGAGCTGCCCGAGCGCCCACACGACCCCGAGCGGGTAGCCCGCCCAGCCGCTCACGACATCCGGGCTCAGCTCGTCGAGCGCGATCTCGGCGATCTCGTCGGAGAAGGTCGATCCGACGCGGATGCGGGCGTCGTCGCGCAGGCCGACCGCGGCGAAGGTGCGGCGGTCGATCGCGAACGGCAGCACGAAGCCGTCGTTGTAGTCGGTGTGCTCGCCGATGAGGTTCGCGCGCCCCGGCGACGACCAGACGCCCGCCGGGGTCGTGCCGAACGCCTGCTCGAACTCGGCGCGCACGATGTCGCGCAGATCCTGGCTCATACCGAAGCCACCGCCTCCCGCAGCCGCTCGGCCGCATCCTCCGGAACGATATCCGCGATCCACGCGCCCATCGCCGACTCCGAGCCCGCGAGGAACTTGAGCCGCTCGGCGCCGCGTCGCGGCGAGGTGATCTGCAGCATGAGCCGCACGTCGTCGCGGCCCTCCCGCACGGGCGCCTGGTGCCACGCCGCGATGTAGGGCGTCGGGGTGTCGTAGAGGGCGTCGAGGCCGAGCAGCAGGCGCTTGAAGAGCACGGCGAGCTCGGCGCGCTCGGCCTCGTCGAGCGCGTCGATGTCGGGCACGTGCCGGTGGGGCAGCATGTGCACCTCGATGGGCCAGCGCGCCGCGAAGGGCACGAACGCCGTCCAGTGCTCGCCCGCGAGCACGACGCGCGGTCCCGCCTGCTCGCGCTCGAGGATCTGCTGGAAGAGGTCGGGCCCGAGCTCGGCGATCGCCTGCAGGGTCGAGCGCGTGCGCGGCGTCACGTAGGGGTACGCGTAGATCTGCCCGTGCGGGTGTCCGAGCGTGACGCCGATGGCCTCGCCGCGGTTCTCGAACGGGAACACCTGCGCGACGCCCGGCAGCGCCGAGAGCTCGCGCGTGCGATCCGCCCACGCCTCGATGACGGTGCGGATGCGCGTGACGCTCTGGGTGCCGAGCGAGCCGGTCGACTCGGGGCTGAAGCACACGACCTCGCAGCGGCCCACCGACGGGGCACTGCGGTCGAAGCCGCGGCCGGCGGGCGGAAGCGGGCCGTCGGAGTCGGGGCCGAACGACGGCGACTTGTTCTCGAAGACGACGACGTCGTAGAGGTCGGGGATCTCGGAGGGGTTGTCGGGCGTCTGCGGCGCGAGCGGGTCGAGGTGCGCGGGCGGCAGGAAGACGCGGTTGTTGCGGTTCGACGCGACCGAGATCCAGTCGCCCGTGAGCACGTCCTGACGCATGGTCGCGGTCGCGGGGCGCGGGTCGAGCTGCCGCTCGTCGAGGCGGCGCTCGGCGGGGAGCGTCGTGTCGGGGTCGTCGAAGTAGATGAGCTCTCGGCCGTCGGCCATGCGGGCCGTGCGGCGGGTGACACCGGACATGCACTTACGATAACGTAAGGCGATCTTGCCGAAACGAAAGGTTCCGTAAGTGACGGATGCCGCCCTCCCCGCCGAGGTCCGTCGCGCCCGCATCGCCGATCGCGTGCGCGAGGACGGCATCCTGCGCGTCGCCGACGCCGCCGCCGAGTTCCGGGTGAGTGAGGTCACCATCCGCTCCGACCTCGGCGTGCTCGAGGCCGCCGGGCTCGTGCGGCGCGTGCACGGCTCGGCGCTGCCCGCGGCGGGCGGGCCGCGCGAGGAGCCCGTCGAGCGCGTCTCGGCGCGCGACGCCGCGGCGAAGCGCGCCATCGGCCGCCGCGCGGCCGCGCTCGTCGACAATGGCACGAGCGTGCTGCTCGACGTCGGCTCGACGACCCTCGCGGTCGCCCACGCCCTCGTCGACCGCGTCGAGCGCGGCGACCTCGACGAGCTCGTCGTCGTCACGAACGGGCTCTCGATCGCGCTCGCCCTCGAGCCCGCGGTTCCGCGCGTCACGGTCGTGCTCACGGGCGGCACCCTGCGGCCGCTCCAGCACTCGCTCGTCGACCCCGGCGCATCCGAGTCGCTCGCGGGCCTGCACGTCGACCTCGCGATCCTCGGCTGCAACGGCGTCGACGACGACGGTCGCGTGACGAACCTCAACCTCGCCGAGGCGGGGGTCAAGCGCGCGATGGTCGCCGCATCCGCCGCGCAGCTCGTCGTCGCCGAGGCCGCGAAGCTCGGGGTGCGCCACCTCGGCACGATCGGGGTCGCCGACGAGCGCACGACCCTCGTCACGGCGGGCGCGTGGACGGATGCCGCAGCATCCACCGCACGCGCCCTCACGGCTCGCGGCGCCCGCGTGCTGCGCGCCGACGCCTGACGCTCCCGTCGGGCCGCTACATCCCCCCGGGGCAGATTTCAAGCTCCTACCGCGCCCCCGCGCGCCTCCCTAGCGTCGTACCGTGACGCAGAACACGGCCTCCATCCCCGCCGACGCCTTCTCCCTCCGCAGCCCCTTCGGGCGACGCGCGATCGGCCTCTCGGTCGCCGCGGCGGTCGGCGGCTTCCTCTTCGGGTTCGACTCCTCCGTCATCAACGGCGCCGTCGACTCCATCCAGGGCGACTTCGAGCTCGGCGCGTTCGTCACGGGCTTCGTCGTCGCGATCGCCCTGCTCGGATGCGCGGTCGGCGCCGTGCTCGCGGGTCGCCTCTCCGATCGCTGGGGTCGCCTCCGCGTCATGTTCATCGGCGCCATCATGTTCTTCGCGAGCTCGGTCGGGACCGGGTTCGCGTTCTCCGTGTGGGACCTCGGCGTGTGGCGCGTCGTCGGCGGACTCGGCATCGGCATCGCCTCCGTCGTCGCGCCGGCGTACATCGCGGAGGTCGCGCCGCGCCAGATCCGCGGCAGCCTCGCATCCCTGCAGCAGCTCGCGATCACGATCGGCATCTTCGCCGCTCTGCTGAGCGACGCGCTCCTCGCGGGCGGCGCGGGCGGAGCCGGCGAGAGCTTCTGGTTCGGGCTCGAGGCGTGGCGCTGGATGTTCCTCGTCGGCATCATCCCCGCCGCCGTCTACGGCATCCTCTCGTTCACGCTGCCCGAGTCGCCGCGCTACCTCATCGCGAACGGACGCTCCGACGAGGCGCGCGAGATCTTCGCGCGGCTCGTGCCGAAGGCCGACCTCGACCACACCGTGCGCGACCTGCAGAAGGCCATCGAGGAGGACCGCAAGAACGCCGGCGTCTCGCTCCGCGGCCCCGTGCTCGGGCTTCAGCGCATCGTGTGGGTGGGCATCATCCTGTCGGTGTTCCAGCAGTTCGTCGGCATCAACGTGATCTTCTACTACTCGACGAGCCTGTGGGCCTCGGTCGGCTTCGAGGAGTCGGCGTCGTTCACGATCAGCGTCATCACGTCGATCGTCAACGTGCTCGTCACCCTCGTGGCGATCTTCCTCGTCGACCGCGTCGGCCGGAAGCCGATCCTGCTCACGGGCTCCGTGCTCATGACGCTCTCACTCGCGACCATGGCGATCGCGTTCCTCTTCGCCGAGGGCTCGGGCGACGACGTCTCGCTGCCGGCACCGTGGGGTCCCATCGCGCTCGTCGCGGCGAACGTCTTCGTGATCGGCTTCGGCGCATCCTGGGGTCCGCTCGTGTGGGTGCTGCTCGGCGAGATCTTCCCGAGCCGCATCCGCGGGAAGGCGCTCGGTGTCGCTGCGGGTGCGCAGTGGATCGCGAACTTCCTCATCACGGTCTCGTTCCCCGCGATGAGCGGATGGTCGCTGCCGCTCACCTACGGCATGTACGCCCTGTTCGCGGCACTCTCGTTCGCGTACGTCGCGTGGCGCGTGCCCGAGACGAAGGGCATGGAGCTCGAGCAGACCGAGACGCTCTTCCACCGGAAGGAGTCCGAGAGGTCGCGCGCGTCCTAGGCTGGCGGTCGTGCTGACCCCCATCGGAGACGTCATCGAGCTGCGCACGGCGCGCTCCTCCGCGACCGTCGCGACGCTCGCCGCGGCCCTCACGAGCCTCGAGGTCGACGGGCGCGAACTCACCGAGCGCACCCCGTCGACGCGCCTGCCCGGCCACGGCAACGGAATCGTGCTCGCCCCGTGGCCCAACCGCGTGCGCGACGCCCGCTGGACCCACCGCGGCGAGGTGCAGCAGCTCGACATCACCGACCCGAGCCGCGGCAACGCCATCCACGGCCTGCTGCGCAACACCGCCTACCGCGTGCTCGAGCGAGCGGATGACGCGGTCGCCCTCGGCGCGCGCATCCACCCCCAGCACGGCTGGCCCTTCCTGCTCGAGACGTGGGTGCGTTACGCGCTCGCGGAGGACGGCCTCACGGTGACGCACGGGGTGCGGAACCTGGGAGCCGAGCCCGCGCCGTGGGCCGTGGGGGCGCATCCGTACTTCCGCGTCGGCGAGGTGCCCGTCGAGCAGCTGACGCTCGAGGTGCGCGCCGAGGGCTACCTCGAGCTCGACGAGCGGCTCGTGCCCGTCGCCGTGCGCGAGGTCGAGCCGGGCGGCGAGTTCGACCTGTCGGCACCGCGCGAACTCGGCGGCCTCGACCTCAACGTCGGCTACCAGGACGTCGTGACGGGCCCCGAGGGAGCCGCCGTTCTCACCGCTCCCGACGGCGCGCGCGTCGTGGTGTGGCAGGACGAGCCGTTCCGCTGGCTGCAGGTCTTCACGCCGCGCGACTTCCCGCACGTCGACGCCGAGGGTGCCGAGGCGCCCGCGCTCGCCGTGGCGCTCGAGCCGATGACGGCCGCGCCCGACGCGCTCAACTCCGGCGAGGGCCTCGTGTGGCTCGAGCCGGATCAGGACTGGGAGGCGTCGTGGGGCGTCCGCTACGAGGAGGGCGAATGAGCACGCGAACCGGAGTCGGCGAGCGCTTCGAGCTGCGCAACGGCGACGCGTACGCCGAGATCGGCACGGTCGCCGCGGTGCTGTGCGCGCTGCGTGTGGGCGACGTCGACGTGACGGAACCGCTGCCCGTCGAGACCGCGCCGCCCCCGTTCTGCTCGGGCATCGCCCTCGCGCCGTGGCCCAACCGTGTGCGCGCGGGACGCTGGGAGCTCGACGGCGTGCCGCAGCAGCTCGACATCACCGAGCCGAAGCGCGGCGGCGCCCTGCACGGGCTGCTCGAGTTCGCCGAGTACGAGGTGCGCGAGCGCAGCGACGACGCGATCACGCTCGGCGCCGTCATCCACCCGCAGCACGGCTGGCCGTTCCTGCTCGACACCTGGGTGCGGTTCGAGCTGCAGCCCGACGGTCTCACCGTGACGCACGGTGCCCGCAATCTCTCGGGCGTGCGCGCCCCGTACGCGACGGGGACGCATCCGTACCCCCGCATCGGCGCGCACGACGTCGCCGACCTGCTGCTCACCGTGCCCGCCGACGAGTACCTCGAGGTCGACGAGCGGCTCGACCCCATCGCGTGGCACGAGGTGTCGGGCGGCACCGACCTGCGCGACGGTGTGCGCGTGGGCGACCTCGAGCTCGACACGGCGTTCCGGGGGCTACGTCCCGTCGGCGGGGTGACCGCCGTGCTGAGCGCGCCCGACGGCTCGCGCCTCGAGATGTGGCAGGACGATGACTGGCGCTACCTGCAGGTCTTCACGACCCCGATCTTCCCGAGGGCCGACGGCCTCGGCACCGCGGTCGCCATCGAGCCCATGACGGCGCCGCCCGACGCCCTCAACTCGGGCGAGGGTCTCATCTGGCTCGACCCCGAGGAGTCGTACGAGGGCCGCTGGGGGCTGCGCCACATCGCGGCGTAGGCGGTCGAGGAGCGCCCGTGCAGCGGACGCGTCTCGAGACCCTCACCCGGGACCCGGGATTCGGCCGCCCGCAACTCGTATGCGCTCGGCAGAATGAATCGGTGCCGACCTCGAACACCGACCACATCCCCACGCCGACGCCCGCGCAGATCCGTCGTTGGCGGCGCTACCTCGCGGCCGAGCGCGCCGAGGCGGCGATCTACCGCGAGCTGGGGCAGCGGCGCGAGGGGCCGGAGCGTGAGATCCTGCTCGCCCTCGCCGACGCCGAGGCGCGCCACGAGAGCCACTGGCTGAAGCTGCTGGGGCCGAGGTCGGAACCCGCCCCGCACCCCGACCTGCGCACCCGGCTCCTCGGCTTCCTGGCCAAGCGGCTGGGCTTCCTCTTCGTGCTCGCGCTCGCCCAGCGCGCCGAGGGCCGCTCGCCCTACGACGACGACCCCAACGCGACCGTGCGGATGGCGGCCGACGAGCGCATCCACGGCGAGGTGCTGCGCGGGCTCGCCGCACGCGGTCGCACGCGGCTCTCGGGCACCTTCCGTGCCGCCGTCTTCGGGGCGAACGACGGTCTCGTGTCGAACCTCGCGCTCGTGCTCGGCATCGGCGCGACCGGCGCGCCGCCGAGCGTCGTGCTCTTCACGGGCATCGCGGGCCTCCTCGCGGGCGCCCTGTCGATGGGCGCGGGGGAGTACGTGTCGGTCAAGTCGCAGCGCGAGCTGCTCGCGGCATCCCGTCCCGACCCCGCGTCGCAGTCGGCGCTCGCGCACCTCGACGTCGACGCGAACGAGCTCGCGCTCGTCTACCGGGCGCGCGGCATGGCCCCCGAGGACGCCGAGGCGCACGCGCAGGACGTGCTCGCCACCCTGCATCTCGAGGCAGACGTCCCGCCCGAGGAGCTCGACCCGCACGAGGCCGTCGGCTCGCCCTGGCACGCCGCCGGCTCGAGCTTCCTGTTCTTCGCGTCGGGGGCGCTCATCCCGGTGCTGCCGTACCTGCTCGGCATGGCGGGGTTGCCCGCGGTCGTCGTCGCCTCGGTGCTCGTCGGCATCGCGCTGCTCGGCACGGGCGCGGTCGTCGGCATCCTCTCGGGCGCCCCGCCGCTCTACCGCGCCCTGCGCCAGCTCGCGATCGGCTACGGCGCCGCCGCCGCCACCTACCTGCTGGGCTTGCTCTTCGGCGCCACCCTCGCCTGATAGTTCCCGTTCCGCGTGTTAGTTCCCGAAGGAACGGGTGCAAACACGCGGAACGGGAACTATGGCGGGGAGAAGAGGCAGACTGGGCACATGGAGCGCGACGACCTCGTACGGCTGCGCAAGGCGCGCGACCGCATCGACCGCGAGTACGCCCAGCCGCTCGACGTGGAGGCGCTCGCCCGCACGGCCCTCATGTCATCCGGCCACTTCGCGCGCAGCTTCCGCGCCGCGTACGGCGAGACGCCCTACGGCTACCTCATGACGCGACGCATCGAGCGCGCGAAGGCGCTCCTGCGCCGCGGCGACCTCTCCGTGACCGAGGTGTGCGTCGAGGTGGGCTGCACCTCGCTCGGCTCGTTCAGCTCGAGCTTCACGAAGCTCGTCGGCATGTCGCCCTCCGCGTACCGCGCGGCCGCGCATCCGGATGCCGCCGAGTCAGCACTCGACGACCTCCCGTGCGTCGCGAAGAACGTCACGCGACCGGTCAGGATTCGAGAAGCGTCGGGAGCGTAGGCGGCCGTAGCGTGACGGCATGACGATCAAACTCCGCAACAGCTTCCTCTACGTCGACGACCCGGCCGCCGCGCTCGAGTTCTACCGCGACGTGCTCGGCTTCGAGGTGCTCATGGACGTCGACCAGGGCGGCGGCATGCGCTGGATCACGGTCGCGCACCCCGGCGCCGACGCCTCCATCGTGCTCACCCCCGTCACCGCGGGCGTCTCGGAGGAGGACGGCGCGACGCTCGCCGACCTGCTCGCGAAGGGCGTGCTCGCGGGCGTCGTGCTGCAGACCGACGACCTCGACGCCGACTTCGAGCGCATCGCGGCATCCGGCGCCGACATCATCCAGGAGCCCATGGACCAGCCGTGGGGCGCGCGCGACGCCGCATTCCGCGACCCTGCCGGCAACCAGCTCCGGATCAGCCAGGCCTGACGTGTGCGGTGTGTGCCTCCCCGGCGGGGGCTGGGCGCCACGTCCCGACGACGGCCGTGCCGTCCCGGTGCTCGTCTCGCACGACGCGCACGGCGAGGCCCTGCTCGTCGAGCAGTGACGCCGTGAGCGGCGCCTGGCGCTCGCTCGTCTCGATGACGACGCGGGCGCCGGGCGCGAGCCACTCACGGCATCCGGATGCGACGCGCGCCTGGACCGCGGTGCCGTCGGGTCCGCCGTCGAGGGCGATGCGGTGCTCGTGGTCGCGCGCCTCGGAGGGCATGAACGCGATCTCGTCGCTCGGCACGTAGGGCGCGTTGGCGACGACGAGGTCGACGCGGCCGCGCAGCTCGGGCGGCAGCGCGTCGTAGAGGTCGCCCGCGACCACGCGCTCGGGCGGGAGGTTCCTGCGGGCGACGGCCACGGCATCCGGGTCGATGTCGATGGCCCACACCTCGGCGTCGGGGCGTGCGGCGCGGATCGCGGCCGCGATCGCACCGACACCGCAGCACAGCTCGACCACGACCGCGTCGTCGGGCAGCCCGTCGAGTGCGAGGTCGACGAGCAGCTCGCTGCGCACGCGCGGCACGAAGACGCCCGGCGCGACGGCGATCCGCAGGCCCGCGAACTCGGCCCAGCCGAGCAGAGGCTCGAGCGGCTCGCCCGCGACGCGGCGCGCGACGAGCGCCTCGAGCTCGGCACCGGATGCGGCCTCCCGCAGCAGCGCGGCCTCGTCCTCCGCGAACACGCAGCCCGCGGCGCGCAGCCGCGCGACGAGCTCGGCGGTGCCGTGGGGGCCGGGGCCGACCGGGTCGAGGCCGAACGGGTAGGAGCCGGGCGCGATCACCGGGCAACCGTACCGCTGGCGGTGCGGCGGGTCAGCCCGCCCGGTCAGCCCGCCTGAGCCTCGCCCGCATCCGCATCCGCACCCACCGTCCGCCGCGCGGGCCGCGACGGCACGAGCTTCAGCCCGATCGCCGCGGCCACGATGACCCCGATGAACACCACCCTGAGCGCGGTCGCCGGCTCGTCGCCGACGAGCATCGCGTAGCCGACCGTGAGCGCCGCGCCGACGCCCGTCCACACCGCGTAGGCGGTGCCGATCGGGATGCGGCGGGCCGCCCAGCCGAGCCCCGCCATGCTCCCGACGAGGGCCACGGCGAACACGACGGTCGGGAGCGGCCGCGACAGCCCGTCGGAGTACCCGAGCGCTGTCGCCCACACGGCCTCGAGCACGGCGCTCGCGAGCAGCACGATCCACGGCATCCTCAGCTCACCGCCTTGAGGCCGACCACGGCGCCCACGAGAGCCGCGATGAGCAGCAGGCGCACGACATCCGCGCGCTCGGCGCCCGACACGATCGACCACAGCACCGTGAGGCTCGCCCCGATGCCCACCCACACGGCGTAGGCGGTGCCGGTCGGGATCTCGGCCATCGCGATCGCGAGGCCCACCATGCTGAGCGTCATCGCGACGACGAACACGATCGTCGGCAGCGGTTTCCGGAAACCCTTCGATGCCCCGAGCGCCGTCGCCCAGACGGCCTCGAGCATCCCGGATGCGATGAGCACGATCCACGACATGACGGTCTTCCCGAGTCAGTCTTGTCGTGGTGCGGGTACTGCTCCCTCGTCCGCGAGGCCGGATGCGGGCCTCCGACACCAGGGTAGCGAGCGTCGCCGGGCAGCGGCTGTGCACGCGTCGTCGTCGGCGCAGGTCGCCCGCTCCTGAGAGGATCGGGGGGTGAGCACCCCCGACCGCTACATCGTCGCCACCGACGGAGCCTGCAAGGGCAACCCCGGCCCGGCCGGGTGGGCCTGGGTCGGCGAGGACGGCGAGTGGGCCGCGGGGTCGCTGCCGAGCGGCACCAACAACATCGGCGAGCTGCTCGCGCTGCTGTATGCCATCCGCGACCACATCGACGTGCCCGAGCTCATCGTGCAGGCCGACTCGAAGTACGCGATCGACACCTACTCGTCGTGGATGGACGGACACAAGCGCCGCGGCTGGGTCACGAGCGCGAAGAAGCCCGTCGCCAACCGCGAGATCCTCGAGGACCTCATCGCCGTGCGCGACGCCCGCCGCGCCAAGGGGCTCCCGGATGTCGTGCTCGAGCACGTGCGCGGCCACGCCGGCCACCGGCTCAACTCGTGGGCCGACGAGCGCGCGGTGCGCGCATCCCGTCACGCCGCGAAGGGCACCGCGTCGGAGTGGTCGTCGCTCGGCGGCAAGCACGAGAAGCTCGACGTCTCGGTCGACCCGCCGCGCGGGTCTGGCGACCGGGTCTAGCGCCCAGCGCCGCATCCGCGCGCGTGACAGGGTGGTGAGCAGCCGCCCGGCGCTCTCGCCCGGCAGTGCTCGCTAGAGGAAGGTGTGCACGATGGACGACCGGATCGAGCGGGCTTTGGCCATCACGCCGGAGTCGTCGGCGTCGGCGCGAACGATCGACATCACGACGACGGGCGCGAAGAGCGGCCGCCCGCGGCGGATCGAGATCTGGTTCTACCGCGTCGACGGCGAGATCTACCTCACGACGACACCGGCTTCACGCGACTGGTACGCCAACTTGCGAGCGACCCCCGACTTCACCTTCCACCTCAAGAACGGCGTCAGGGCCGACCTCGCGGCGCGCGCTGAGCCCGTCCTCGAGCCCGAGGAGCGTCGCCGTGTCTTCGCCGCGATCATCGACGACCTGAACCAGCCGCGCCACAGCGACTACCTCGCCCAGCCCGTCGAGCCCCTCGACGCGTGGATGAGCGGCTCGCCGCTCGTGCGTGTGCACTTCGACGACTGAGCGCGCGTTCGAGGAATCCGGATGCGGTGGGCCCCGTGGGGCTCGAACCCACGACCTACGGATTAAAAGTCCGCTGCTCTACCGACTGAGCTAGAGGCCCGCGGCCCCCAGCGTAGCCGCCGAGCGCGCGGCTGCGCGCCGAGGGAGAATGGGGCGATGGCCGACGACTTCCACAAGCCGACGCTCTTCGGGGGGCGCGAGTTCGAGGCGTACGAGGGCGCAGCCCCCGACCCGGCCGTCAGCCGCCGCATCGCACACGACACGGCGCGAGCGCTCGTCGCGCGCGTACGAGACAGCGACGACCCCGAGGTGCTCGACCGCGTCGTGCGGCTCACCGACGAGCACGGGCTCGACGCGATCGCCGAGCTGTGGGCGCTGTCCGGCCCGCACACCCTGCCGGGAGCGCTGTGGCGCATCTACCTGCTGCGGGCGATGATCTCGAGCGACCCCGACGGCGTCGCCCTGCTGTTCCAGCGCGGCACCGAGGTGCTGCGCACGATCGACCCGGTCGTCGCCGGCGCCCCGACCCCCGCCGGGCCGGACGAGGTGCTGGAGCTGTCGAACCGCATCCTCCGCGGCGTCTTCGAGGGAGACCTCGCTCACGCGCTCGAGCGCGCGGCGGCGTTCTGCCGCGTCGAGGCGGCGGGAGCCGCATCCGTCGCCGACGACCAGGAGACACCCGCGCCCGAGCGCTCGACGACGCTCACGACGCGGGCCTCGCGGCTCACGACGATCGCCGACGACCTCGCGATCTGCGCCCGGATGGCGCACGACGGCTCGCTCGACTGACGCGGCCGGGCACGCCGCATCCGTTTCGCCGCATCCGTCCCGCTGCATCCGTTCCGCCGCTCGGCGGCCAGTCACCGTACCGTCCCCCGTATCCGCCTCACCGCGCCCGCACCCCGCATCCGCTGCAGGCTCCCCACCTCAGAAATGCAGGAGATCCGCGTCCGGATGCCGGTAGCTGCGGATGCCGTCGGTGTTCGCTGGGAGCATCTCCTGCATTTCTGAGGTCGCCGGGACGCATCCCGCACCTCGCGTAAACTGTAGGAGCCGGGCCGCAGTAACCCCGGGCTCCACTCTTAGCCGCTTCGAGCGGCCTCGCGCCGAGAGGCGTTCTGCGGCCCGGCACTCACATGTCCGGGCTCTGCGCGCCGCGGAAGCTGTTGTGCAGGAGTTCGGGTTCGCCGAATCGCCCCCACGGGCGCAAATCAACCTCGGGTGCTAGATATCAGCCGCCGAGCGGCGCTCGGATCCTGCACAACAGCAGAACTCCTGCACAACAGCATCCCTCCCTGCGCGGCTCACCCGAACTTGCCCGAGACGTAGTCCTCGGTGGCCTTCACCGACGGCATCGAGAAGATCTTCGTCGTGTCGTCGTACTCGATGAGCTTGCCCGGCTTGCCCGTGCCCTCGATGTTGAAGAACGCCGTGCGATCGGAGACGCGCGAGGCCTGCTGCATGTTGTGGGTCACGATGACGATCGTGTACTCCTTCTTGAGCTCCTCGATGAGGTCCTCGATCGCGAGCGTCGAGATGGGGTCGAGGGCCGAGCACGGCTCGTCCATGAGGATGATCTCGGGCGAGACGGCGATCGTGCGCGCGATGCACAGACGCTGCTGCTGACCTCCGGAGAGGCCCGAGCCGGGGCGGTCGAGGCGGTCCTTCACCTCGTTCCACAGGTTCGCGCCCCGCAGTGAGCGCTCGACGAGGTCGTCGGCATCCGTCTTCGAGATCTTGCGGTTGTTGAGCCGCACGCCCGCGAGCACGTTCTCGCGGATCGACATCGTCGGGAACGGGTTCGGCCGCTGGAACACCATGCCCACCTGCCGCCGCACGAGCACGGGGTCGACGCCCGGGCCGTAGAGGTTGTTGCCGTCGATGAGCACCTCGCCGTCGACGCGCGCGCCCGGGATGACCTCGTGCATGCGGTTGAGGGTGCGGATGAAGGTCGACTTTCCGCAGCCGGACGGGCCGATGAAGGCGGTCACCGTGCGCGGCTCGATCGTGAGCGTCACACCCTCTACGGCGCGGAAGGCGCCGTAGTAGACGTCGAGGTCGCGGACTTCGATGCGCTTGGACATGGGTTCCTTCGGGTGGGTCAGGTGGGTCAGGTGGGTCAGCGGGTATCAGCGCCCGAGCTTGGGCGAGAAGAAGTGGGAGACGAGGCGGGCGATCGCGTTGAGCAGCGCGACGATGAGGATGAGGGTGAGCGCCCCCGCCCACGCGCGCTCGATGTAGAACTGCGCGTCGGTGCCGGGGCTCACGTACTGCGTGTACACGAACACCGGCAGCGACATCATCCGCTCCGAGAACGGGTTGTAGTTCATGGATGCGGTGAAGCCGGCCACGATGAGCAGCGGCGCCGTCTCGCCGATGACGCGCGAGACCGAGAGCATGACGCCCGTCGTGATGCCCGCGAGCGAGGTCGGCAGCACGACCTTCACGATCGTGCGCCACTTGGGCACGCCGAGCGCGTAGGAGGCCTCCCGCAGCTCGTTCGGCACGAGGCGGATGATCTCCTCGCTCGAGCGCACGACGACCGGGATCATGAGGATCGACAGGGCGATCGACCCCGCGACACCCGACCGCACGCCGTCGCCGAACACGAGGGCGAAGAGCGCGTAGGTGGCGAGGCCCGCGACGATCGAGGGGATGCCGGTCATGACGTCGACGAAGAAGGTGACGCCGCGCGCGAGGCGGCCCGTGCCGTACTCGACGAGGTAGATGGCCGTCATGAGACCGACGGGGATCGAGATGACGGCCGCGAGCCCCGTGATGAGCAGAGTGCCGACGATCGCGTGCAGCGCACCGCCGCCTTCGCCGACGACGTTGCGCATCGACTGGGTGAGGAACGTGCCGTTGAACAGGGTCGGCAGCCCGTTCGTGACGACCGTGATGGTGAGCCACACGAGCGGGATGAGGGCCAGCACGAAGGCGCCCGTCACGAGCGAGGTCACGAGGCGGTCGGCGGCCTGCCGCGCACCCTCGACGAGCAGCGCGATCACCCAGTTGACGGCGACGAAGAGGGCGACGCCCACGACGATCGCGCCGATCCAGTTGAGCTCGCCGTCGGATGCCGCGGCCATGAGCAAGAACGCCCCGAGCGACACCGCGAGGGCCGCCGCGAGGATCGGCCACGGCATCCAGCGCGGCAGCTTGCCCGTCGTGTAGGCGTTCGCCAGCGCCCGGGGAGCGGCCGGGGTGCGGGTGTCGATCGCCATCAGTTCGCCCCCGAGAAGTCCTTGCGGCGCGCGACCGCCCAGCGTGCGACCGAATTCACCGCGAACGTGATGACGAACAGGATGAGGCCCGTCGCGATGAGCACGTTGACGTAGCCGCCGTGCGCCTCGGGGTAGTTGAGGGCGATGTTGGCGGGGATCGTGGTCGGGTTCTGCGGGCCGGTGAGCACGAAGCTGATGACGGCCGCGGGCGAGAGCACCATCGCGACGGCCATGGTCTCGCCGAGCGCGCGCCCGAGGCCCAGCATGACGGCCGAGATGATGCCGGGGCGGCCGAACGGCAGCACGGCTATCCGGATCATCTCCCAGCGCGTCGCACCGAGCGCGAGCGCCGCCTCCTCGTGGAGCTTCGGCGTCTGCAGGAACACCTCGCGGCAGAGCGCCGTGATGATCGGCAGGATCATGACCGCGAGCACGATCGCGACCGTCAGGATGGTGCGGCCGGTTCCCGAGACGGGCGGCGCGAAGAGGGGGAACCACCCCAGGTTGTCGACGAGCCACGCGTAGAAGGGCTGGATCGAGGGCGCGAGCACCCGGGCGCCCCACAGCCCGAAGACGACCGACGGCACGGCGGCGAGCAGGTCGATCGTGTAGCCGAGGCCCTGCGCGAGGCGGCGCGGCGCGTAGTGCGAGATGAAGAGCGAGATGCCGAGGGCGATGGGCACGGCGATGAGCAGCGCGAGGGCGGCTGCCCACACCGTTCCGAAGACGAGCGGCCCCACGTAGTGCCAGAAGCTGTCGGGGGAGCCCTTGATGTCGGCCGGGTCCATGACGAACGCCGGCAGCGACTGCGCCACGAGGAAGATCGCGACGCCGGCGAGCACGACCAGGATGAGGGCCCCCGCCGTGAGCGCACCGCCCGAGAACAGGCGGTCGCCGAGACGCTGCTTGGCGGTGATCCGTGCCGGTGCGGCGGTCATGCGGTCCTCGCGGGTCGGTTTCGGTTTCAGTGTGTCGGGCTGCGACGCCCCGTGCAATGCGCGGGGGTCGCAGCCCGACAGGGGGTGCTGATGCTTACTTGATGGAGGCGATCGCCTCGGCCACCTTCGCCGAGAGGTCGTCCGAGAGCGGAGCGGCGCCCGCCGACTCGGCGGCGACCTGCTGGCCCTCGGGGCTCGTGATGTAGCCGAGGTAGGCCTTCACGAACTCGCCCTTCGCGGCATCCGCGTACTCGGTGCACGCGATGCTGTACGAGACGAGCACGAGCGGGTAGTGGCTCGGGTCGGTCGTCTTGCGGTCGAGCGTGAACGCGAGGTCGTTCGCCTCGCGGCCCTCGACGAGCGGCGAGCCGGCGACGACCGCCGCGGCGGCCTCAGGGGTGTAGGCGACGAACTCGTCGCCGACCTTGATGCGGGCGGTCGACAGCTCGCCGGCACGGGATGCGTCGGCGTAGCCGATCGTGCCGCGGCCGTTCGCGACGGCGTCGACGACGCCCGAGGTGCCCTGCGCGCCCTCACCGCTCTGGAACGGGAAGGCGTCGGCCGGCTTCTCGGTCCACACCTCGGGGGCGACCTGGTTCAGGTAGTCCGCGAAGTTCTTCGTGGTGCCCGAGTCGTCGGAGCGGTGCACCGCGGTGATGGCGAGGTCGGGGAGCGTCGTGCCCTCGTTGAGCGCGGCGATCGCCGGGTCGTTCCAGTTCGTGATGTCGCCCGTGAAGATCTTCGCGAGCGTGGCGGCGTCGAGGTTGAGCTCGTCGACCCCCTCGACGTTGAAGATGACCGCGATGGGGGAGATGTAGGTCGGGATGTCGATGGCCGTCGCGTCGGCGGCGCACGCCGCGAAGGTCTCGGCGAGCTCGTCGTCCGAGAGCGCCGAGTCGGAGCCGGCCCAGTCGGAGCCGCCCGCGATGAACGTCTCACGGCCCGCACCAGAGCCGCTCGGCTCGTAGTTGATCGTGACGTCGGGGTTGGCGGTCTGGAAGGCCGCGATCCAGGCGTCCTGGGCCGAGGCCTGCGACGACGCACCGGCGCCGTTGAAGGTGCCGGAGAGCGTGCTGCCGTCGCCCTCGTCGCCGGATGCCGGGGCCTCGTTGGCGGCGCAGGAGCTGAGCGCGAGGGCGCCCACGAGCGCGAGAGCGGCGATGCCGCCGGTACGCGTGATCTTCACTGTGTTCCCTTCGGGAATGTCGGTCAGGTGCGAGGCTCTTGGCGGCCTCGCTGCCGACGCTAGGAAGCGACGGTGACCACGTTCCCCGGGCACGGTGAACGGAAGGTGAACTGCAACCGAACTACGCGGTGGGGCTGTGCACCTCGACGGCGACGATGCCCGACTCGGGGTGGTCGATGGGTACGTGCAGCACGGCGTACTCGCCCGTGGCGAGGGCGGCGGCGCGCTGCAGCTTCGATGTGCCGTCCGTGCGCGTCTCCTCCATCACGGCGGAGATGATCTGCGGCAGCACGGGCCCGTGGCTGCACAGCACGACAGTGTCGCCCTTCGCGAGCAGCTCCGCGACCGCCTTGCGCACGGCCTTGCCGTCCGAGCGGTAGGCGTCCTGGCTGATCGTGTGGTCCTCCTCGACCGCGAGACCCGTCACGCGCGCCGTCGGCGCGATCGTGCGCAGGCAGCGCTCGGCGGTCGAGCTCACGAGCGAGCGCGGGCGGTACGCCGCGATGCCGTGCGAGACGCTCAGCGACTGGTTGATGCCGCGCTGCATGAGCGGGCGCGTCGCATCCGGGCCATCCCAGTCCTCGCCCGGCACGGCCTTGCCGTGGCGCAGCGCGATGATCGCGAAGGTGCGCGCACGGCCCTGCGCGTAGAGCTCGGCGAAGCGGTCGACGATGTCGACGTCGTGCGGATAGCTGAGCACCTTGCGGGCCTTCTTCAGCCCCACCCAGCGCAGCTGCTCGATCTCGTCGTTCGACACGAAGGTCGAGTTGGCGCGCGCCTCATCGCTCACCTCGCCGGCCCAGTAGTACACCTGCTTGTCGCGCCCGCCGGGCAGCTGGTACTCGACGACGCCGAGCGGCGCGCCGAGCGCGATGATGAGGCCGGTCTCCTCGGCGATCTCGCGCACGGCCGTCTCGGGCAGCGTCTCGCCCGGGTCGACCTTGCCCTTGGGGAGCGACACGTCCTTGTGCTGCGTGCGGTGCACGAGCAGGATCTTCGGCTTGCCTTTCTTCGAGACGCGCCAGCAGACGGCCCCGGCGGCGAGCACGGGCGACGGGCTCATCGGGTCCCTTTCGATCGGCGGCGGCTCGAGATGCGGCGCCACGTCTCGTCCTGCAGGTCGACGAGCGGGCGGCCGTCGGCGTCGCGGTTGTGCCGCTCCCACACGCCGTCGGGCTGCAGGTGCCACGCCGAGGTGCCCTCGTCGAGCGCGAGGTCGAACAGCGCGCTCGTCTCGGCGATGTGCGCGGGGTCGTCGAGCCGCACGAGAGCCTCGACGCGGCGGTCGAGGTTGCGGTGCATCATGTCGGCGCTGCCGATGTAGACCTGCGGGTCGCCGTCGTTCTCGAAGCAGAAGATGCGCGAGTGCTCGAGGTAGCGCCCGAGCACCGAGCGCACCCGGATGTTCTCCGACAGCCCCGGCACGCCGGGCCGCAGCGAGCAGATGCCCCGCACCCACACATCCACGGGCACGCCCGCCTGGCTCGCGCGGTAGAGGCCGTCGATGATGGCCTCGTCGACCATCGAGTTGACCTTGATGCGGATGCCGGACGGCTTGCCCTCGAGCGCGTTGTGCGCCTCGTGCTCGATGTGCTTGAGCAGCCCCTTGCGCAGATACCGCGGCGCGACGAGCAGCCGCTTGAACTTCTTCTCGATCGCGTAACCCGAGAGCTCGTTGAAGAGGCGCGTGAGGTCCTTGCCGATCGTGTCGTCATCCGTCAGCAGGCCGAGGTCCTCGTAGACGCGGCTCGTCTTGGGGTTGTAGTTGCCCGTGCCGATGTGGCTGTAGTGCTTGAGCGTGCCGCCCTCCTGGCGCACCACGAGCGCGAGCTTGCAGTGCGTCTTGAGGCCCACGAGCCCGTAGACGACGTGCACGCCCGCGCGCTCGAGCTTGCGCGCCCACGAGATGTTCGCCTGCTCGTCGAAGCGCGCCTTGATCTCGACGAGCGCGAGCACCGCCTTGCCCGCCTCGGCCGCGTCGATGAGCGCCTCGACGATGGGGCTGTCACCGCTCGTGCGGTAGAGGGTCTGCTTGATGGCGAGCACGTTCGGGTCGGCCGCCGCCTGCTCGAGGAACGCCTGCACGCTCGTCGCGAACGACTCGTAGGGGTGGTGCAGCAGGATGTCGCCCTTGCTGATCGACGCGAAGATGTCGGGCTTGTCGGTCGGCTCGGCGGGCTGCAGCGAGACGGATGTCGTGGGCACCCGCCGCGGGAACCGCAGGTCGGGCCGGTCGATGCCCGAGAGCCCGAAGAGGCCGCCGAGGTCGAGCGGCGACGGCAGGCGGTAGACCTCGCGGTCGGTGATGCGCAGCTCCTGCATGAGCAGGTCGAGCGTGACCTCGTCCATGTCGTCGGAGATCTCGAGGCGGATGGGCGAGCCGAAGCGGCGACGCAGCAGCTCCTTCTCGAGCGCCTGCAGGAGGTTCTCGGTCTCGTCCTCCTCGATCACGACATCCTCGTTGCGCGTCACGCGGAACTCGTGGTGCTCGAGCACCTCCATGCCCGGGAAGAGCTCGTCGAGGTGGTTCGCGATGAGGTCCTCGAGGGCCAGGTAGCGGTGGGTGCCGCTCTGCTCGGGGAGCTTCACGAAGCGCGGCAGGTTCGTCGGCACCTTGAGGCGCGCGAACTCGACGCGGTCGGTCTTCGGGTTGCGCACGCGGATCGCGAGGTTGAGCGAGAGGCCTGAGATGTAGGGGAACGGATGCGCGGGGTCGACGGCGAGCGGCATGAGCACGGGGAAGATCTGGTTCTGGAAGATCTCGTGCACGCGCTCGCGGTCGGTCTCGTCGAGGTCGCCCCACTTCTCGATGTGGATACCGGCCTCGTCGAGGGAGGGCTTCACGAGGTCGTGGAAGGCGCGCGCGTGACGCTCCTGCAGCTCGTGGGCGCGCTCGGAGATGTCGGAGAGCACGTCGAGCGGGGCGCGGCCGACGTTGGTCGGCACGGCGAGCCCGGTGTCGATGCGGCGCTTGAGGCCCGCGACGCGCACCATGAAGAACTCGTCGAGGTTCGAGGCGAAGATCGCGAGGAAGTTCGAACGCTCGAGCAGCGGCAGCGTCGGGTCCTCGGCGAGCTCGAGCACGCGCTGGTTGAACGCGAGCCAGCTCAGCTCGCGGTCGAGGAAGCGGTCGGGGGGAAGGGTGCCGTCGTCGTCGGGCGCCGGATCCGCGTCGTAGTCGTCGAGCAGATCCGCGGCCAGCGTGGCGTCGCCCAGCGGGCTGTTCGTCTCCATCGCCCCATCCTGCCAGGAACGCGGTGAACGGCGGATGCCGCAACATCCGCTGACCGGTCGGTTTCTGGCCTCAAACGCGCGGGATGAGGCCGAGAACCGACCACTCAGCGGATGCTGGGCTCGCTCGAGGAGGGGGCGGGCACCTGGTCGTCCTCGTACACGTTGAAGCGGTAGCCGACGTTGCGCACCGTGCCGATGAGCGAGTCGAGCTCGCCGAGCTTCGCGCGCAGGCGCCGCACGTGCACGTCGACCGTGCGGGTGCCGCCGAAGTAGTCGTAGCCCCACACCTCGGAGAGCAACTGCTCGCGCGTGAAGACGCGCGAGGGGTGGGTCGCGAGGAAGCGCAGCAGCTCGAACTCCTTGAAGGTCAGGTCGAGCGGACGCCCGTGCACCTTCGCCGAGTAGCTCGCCTCGTCGATGACGACGCCCGAGGCCTGGATCTTCGAGACCGAGTTGTCCTTGGCGAGACGGTCGATGACGAGACGGATGCGCGCATCCACCTCCGCGGGACCGGCGGTGGACAGGATGACCTCGTCGACCCCCCAGTCGGCCGAGACGGCGGTGAGACCGCCCTCCGTGAGGGCGAGCACGAGCGGCACGCCGAGGCCCGTCGTGCGCAGGATCTTGCAGAGCGACTTCGCGCTCGCGAGGTCCTGCCGGGCGTCGACGAAGATGAGGTCTGCTGTGGGCGCGTTGACGAGCGCGGCCGGCTCCGCGGGGATGACGCGCACGCGGTGGCTGAGCAGTCCCAGCGCCGGCAGCACATCCGTGTCGGCGGCGGAGCTCAGGATCAGCAGCTGCGCCACGCAGTTCCTTTCGGGGCGGTCTCGGGTCTCGTCGCTAGGCGACAGTGTACGCAGCCCTAGGCTGGGTGGGTGGCCCTCTCGTTGCGCAGCGTCATACCGGTGTGGGTCGCCGCGGCTCTCGGCGCCGCGGCGGTGCTCCTCATCGCGCCCTCGTCGGCACTCGTGTGGGTGCCTGTCGTCATGGCGGCCCTCGTGCTGCTGACCTTCGCGATCCAGCTCTCGCTCGCCCGCAAGGAGGGTCTCGTCGAGCGGATGGTCGCGAGCCTGAGCGGTGCGCTCGGCATCCTCGTCGTCGCGACGCTCATCGCGTGGCTCGTGGGCGGCGCGACCGTCGGCGGCTGAGCCGCGACACCACTAGACTCGTCAGCATGATGCTGGCGCTCGAGCTCTTCTTCATCGGTCTGCTCGGCCTCGCGACGCTGTCCATCGGCGCCGTCTCCGTCGTGGTGCTCTACAACCTCTTCCGCGGCCAGCGCTGAGGCTGTGTTCGAGCTCGACGTCGACCTTCCGGCCGAACTCGTCCCCCTCTCCTGGCTGATCGGAGTCTGGGAGGGCAGCGGGGTCATGGCCTACAAGGTGGGCGACGAGGTGCGCGAGCACGAGTTCGGCCAGCGCATCGCCTTCAGCCACGACGGCACGCCCCACCTGCAGTACTCGGCCACCGCGTGGCTGCTGCCGGATGAGGACGGCGATGCGTCCGACGACGACGAGGCGCCGCATCCGCGTCAGCTCTTCTCCGAGATCGGCTACTGGCGCCTCTCGCGTCCGCTCGGCTCGGGCGACGACGGCCCCGGCATGCTGCCGCGCACCGGCGAGCCCGTCTTCCAGACCGCCGACGCCGTCGAGACGCTGCGCAATGCGCGCGGCGCGTTCGACATCGAGGTGCTGCTCGTGCAGCCGGGCGGCGTGAGCGAGCTCTACCTCGGCGAGATCAACGGCCCCCGCATCGACCTCGCGACGGATGCCGTGCTCCGCTCCGCCACGGCGAAGGAGTACTCGGCGGCGACGCGCCTCTACGGCCTCGTCGAGGAGCACCTGCTGTGGGCGTGGGACATCGCGGCGCTCGGTCAGGACCTCCGCACCCACGCATCCGGACGTCTGGCGCGCGTCGAATGACCTCCCCATTCGCCTCGCGACCCGGCGCCGTCGGCGACCCGCCGGAGCACTACGGCGACCCGATCGGCGAGCAGCGCCCGCTCGCGGCGGGGCGCGCGATCGTCGACCTCTCCGACCGCGAGGTCGTCTCCCTCGACGGCCCCGACCGGCTCAAGCTCCTCGACTCGCTCACCTCGCAGTCGCTCCTGGGCCTCGCGCCCGGCGGCTCGGCCGAGACGCTCCTGCTCGACCCGAGCGGCCGCATCGAGTACGCCGCGCGCGTGCTCGACGACGGCGAGACGACGTGGCTGCTCATGGACGCAGGCACGGGCGCGGGCTTCGCGACCTTCCTCGACCGGATGCGGTTCATGCTGCAGGTGAAGGTCGCGGATCGCACGGCCGAGTTCGCGACGATCGGCACCTTCGGCGCGGCCCCCGCCGCCACGGCCGCGCCGAACGGCGTGCCGCTCGTGTGGGTCGACCCGTGGGCGTCGGTGCAGGCCGGCGGGTTCCAGTACGCCACGGGCGCGCACCCGTCGGAGGGCTGGACGTATCGCGAGGCGCTCGTGGAGCGTGCGCGTCTCGGGGAGCTCGCCGAGCTGCCCGCCGCGGGCACGCTCGCCCTCGAGGCCCTGCGCATCGCCGCGTGGCGCCCGCGCGCCGCGACCGAGCTCGACGCCACCTCGATCCCGCACGAGCTCGACTGGCTGCGGTCGGCCGTGCACCTCGCGAAGGGCTGCTACCGCGGGCAGGAGACGGTCGCCAAGGTGCACAACCTCGGCCACCCGCCGCGCCGTCTCGTCATGCTGCACCTCGACGGAACCGACGCGGTGCTGCCGCCCGCGGGCTCCGAGGTGCGGATCGGGCGTCCGGATGCCGAGGGCGCCGTCGTGGGACGCGTCACGGCATCCGCGTGGCACCACGAGCTCGGCCCCGTCGCGCTCGCGATCGTCAAGCGCTCGGCCGACCCGGCATCCGAGCTCACGGTCGTCGCGGACGAGGTGCTCGTGCCCGCCGCGCAGCAGCTCATCGTGCCGCCCGACGCGGGCGCCACGGCCGACGTGCCCCGCATCCCGCGTCTCGGCGCGGTCCGGCGCTGAGTGGCCGCGCCGGGGGAGGATGTGAGCGCTGAGCTCCGCCGCCTCGAGCGCCGAGTGCGCCGGCAGGCCGACCTGCGGATGGCGTGGCGACGCGTGTGGGAGTCGCTGCCCGCGATCGTGCAGATCCTCGCGGCCGTCGCCGCCGCGTACGCGATCGCGCACTGGGGGCTCGGGCACGCGGTGCCGCTGCTCGCCATCACGGTGACGATCAACTCGCTCGGATTCGCGCGCGACGCCCGGCCCGTGCGGGTCGCCGAGACGGTGCTCGGCATCCTGCTCGGCATCGCGCTCGGCGACGCGCTCGCGCTGCTCGTCGGCCGGGGGCTAGGGCAGCTCGTGCTCGTGCTCGCCGTCGTGTTCGTCGTGGGGCGCGCGGTGGCGGCGAACCCGGCGTTCGCGGTCGCGGCGGCGGTTCCGTCGGCGCTCGTCGTGATGCTGCCGGATGCCGCGGCCGGGCCGTTCTCGCGCTCGCTCGACGGGCTCGTGGGCGGCGTCGTGGCGCTGCTCGCGACGGCGCTCATCCCGCGGAACCCGCGGGGTGCGGCGGCGCGCGACGGACGCACCCTCCACTCCGTGCTCGAGGAGTCGATCGGCTCGATCTCCGACGCCTTCGCGCACGCTGACCCCGCCGCGGCCGACCTCGCCCTCACGCGCCTGCGCCGCACGCAGCCGCTCATCGACGCGTGGGGCGCATCCCTCGACTCGGCGATCTCGATCGCGCGCATCTCGCCGTGGGTGCGCCGTCATCTGCCCGAGCTGCGCCGCGACACGCGTCGGCTCCGGGGAGCCGACCTCGCCGCCCGCCACCTGCGCACGATCGCGCGGCGCACCGACTTCCTCGTGCGCGACGGGCGTGCGCGCCCCGAGCTCGCGGGGCTCGTCGCGCAGCTCGCCGCCGGCATCCGGCTGCTCGGCGCCGTGCAGGATTCCCCCGAGCGGGCGCCCGAGGCCCGGGCCGAGTTCGCGGCCCTCGCGGCCCGTCTCGACCCCGCCGAGGTCACGCCGGGCGCACCCATCACGGATGCCGCGATCGTGCTCCTGCTGCGCCCGCTCGTCGTCGACCTGCTCGACGCGTCCGGGCTCGACCCCGACGAGGCGCGCACTCTGCTGCCGCCCGTGGCGTGAGCTACGCGGGGGCGACGGCGGACCAGGGGAGCGACAGCTCGCCCAGGCGCCAGCGGCCGCGGCCGCCGAGGGGCGGGGTGTCGAGCACGGGCCAGCCGCCGTCGCGCACGGATGCCACGGTCGCCTGCCAGCGCTGCACCGGCCCGTAGACCCCGAGCGGCGCGTGCACGGCCCACGCGCGATCGAGGTCGACGAGCAGCTCGTGGATGCGCTCGCCCTCGACGTTCCGGTGGATGAGCGCCTTCGGCAGCCGCTCGGCCACGATCGACGGCTCCTCGAGCTCGGCGACGCGCAGCGAGATCGTGAAGGTGTGCGGGCCGTCGGCGTCGAGCGTCACCCAGCTGCCGATCCGCCCCACCTCGTTGCAGGTGCCCTCGACGAGCTGCCCGCCGGGGGCGAGCCGCGCCGTCATGCGGGCCCACGCATCCGCCACCTCGGCCTCGTCGTACTGCCGCAGCACGTTCATGGCGCGGATGATCGCGGGGCGGCGCCCGGCATCCGTCGGCACCTCGAAGCCGCCGAGCCGGAAGCTCACGCCCGGCCGCGCGGCTGCGGATGCGATGCGCACCCGCTCGGGGTCGATCTCGATGCCCAGCACCTCGACGTCGGGGCGCACGGCCGAGAGGCGCTCGTGCAGCTCGTTGCTCGTGGTCGCGGACGCGCCGTAGCCGAGGTCGACGACGAGCGGGTCGTCGGCGGTGCGCAGGGCGGGCAGCGCCGCGATCCACCGGTCGACCCGCCGCAGCCGGTTCACCCCGGTCGTGCCCCGCGTGATCCGCCCCTCGGGCCTCGTGCTCCTCGCCATGTCTCTCGCACAAACGCTATAGCGCTGTGCGGCGCGCGGCAGTCATCTCTGCAGCCCTCCGGCAACCGCTGCAGCGTTTGGCGAACAAGCCACCTCGCTAGGGTGGAGGCATGACCTCGACGCTCATCCTGCTCCGCCACGGCAACTCCGAATGGAACCAGAAGAACCTCTTCACGGGGTGGGTCGACGTGCGGCTCTCGGAGCAGGGCGTCGCCGAGGCCAAGCGCGCGGGCGAGCTGCTCGCCGAGTCGGGCCTCGCGCCCGACATCCTCTACACGAGCGTGCTGACGCGCGCGATCCAGACCGCCAACCTCGCGCTCGACGTCGCCGACCGCGCGTGGATCCCGGTCAAGCGCAGCTGGCGCCTCAACGAGCGCCACTACGGCGCGCTGCAGGGCCTCGACAAGGCCGAGACGCTCGAGAAGTTCGGCCAGGAGCAGTTCATGCTGTGGCGTCGCTCGTTCGACGTGCCGCCGCCGCCCCTCGCCGACGACGCCGAGTGGTCGCAGTTCGGCGACCCCCGCTACGCCGACGTGCCCGACGCCGAGTTCCCGCGCACCGAGAGCCTCAAGCTCGTGATCGACCGGATGCTGCCCTACTGGGAGTCGGACATCACGAAGGACCTCGCGGCCGGCAAGACCGTGCTCGTCACCGCCCACGGCAACTCGCTCCGCGCGCTCGTGAAGCACCTCGACGGCATCAGCGACGCCGACATCGCCGAGCTCAACATCCCGACCGGCATCCCGCTCGTCTACGAGCTCGACGACGACTTCCGCCCCACGGGCCCGAGCCGCTACCTCGACCCGGATGCCGCGGCAGCGGGCGCCGCCGCGGTCGCCGCGCAGGGCAAGAAGTAAGGCGATGGCCGTGCTCGTCGCCTTCTCGGTCGCTCCGACGACGAGCGACGTGAACGGCTCGGTGCACGACGCCGTCGCCGCGGCCGTCACGATCGTGCGCGAGTCGGGCCTTCCGAACCGCACGACCTCGATGTTCACTGAGATCGAGGGGGAGTGGGACGAGGTCTTCGACGTGGTGAAGCGCGCGACGGAGGCCGTGGCCGCCTACGGCTCGCGCGTCTCGCTCGTGCTCAAGGCCGACATCCGTCCCGGCTACACGGGCGAGCTCGACGCCAAGGTCGAGCGCCTCGAGCGCGCGATCGAGGGCCAGGGGTCTTAGGTCCTCCCCCGGCTCACGCGCCCGGGGCTAGGGTGACGGCATGCTGCCGGCCATCTCCGCGGGCGACGCCCTCCTGGCGTTCTTCTTGGCGCTCGGCGACTTCTGGCAGATCATCGCGACGCTCCTGCTGTTGGTGCTCGCCTACGTCGTGCTCTCGGTGGCGCTCGGCGCGGGGGTGAAGGCCGGCACGGACGCGTTCCGGCGGCGCCGCGCGGCCAAGCGTGCACCGAATCAGCCCGCCGCGCAGATCGACGACGCGGCTGAGCACACGATCGAGACGCAGGGCCCTTAGCCGGATGCTGCCCAGGCGTCGCTGCGTCGCGAGATACTTCCAATCTGGAAGTAGGTGGACGGATGGCACGCAAGCTCGACAGCGCGGAGCCCGCGGGTGAGACCCCGCGCATCCCGGAGTACCGCCACGACGTGACGCGATCGCTCGTGCGGGTCACCGCGACGTGGATGTCGACCGACTACCAGAGCCGCTTCGCCGAAGCCGCGGGCGTGCCCGACGAGCCCCACGCGATGACGACGATGTACCTGCTCATCCAGAGCGGTCCGCTGCGGCCGACCGCGCTCTCCGGCATCCTCGGTATCTCCGCCGCCGCCACGAGCCGTCTCGTCGAGACCCTCGCATCCGCCGGCCTCGTCACGCGCACCCCCGATCCGGATGACGCCCGGGCCACGCGCATCGCCCTCACCGAGCAGGGGGTCGCCTCCGCGACCGTGCTGCACGAGGAGGGCGACCGGCTCTCCCAGCGCCTCCTCGACGGCTGGACCGACGAGGAGCGCACGATCTTCACCCGTCTGATGCACCGTTACGCGGACGCCGTCGAAGACGACGCCCGCACCACCCGAGAGGAAACACCATGAGCACCTACGCCGTCACCGGATCCGCGTCCGGCATGGGCAAGGCGTCCGCCGAGCGCCTGCGCGCGGCGGGCCACACCGTCATCGGCATCGACCTCAAGGACGCCGACGTCGTCGCCGACCTGTCGACCGCCGAGGGCCGCGCTACGGCCGTCGCCGAGGTGCTCGAGCGCGCGGGTGGCACCCTCGACGGCGCCGTGCTCGCCGCAGGCCTCGGACCCCATCCGGGCCGCGAGACGCTCATCGCCCAGGTGAACTACTTCGGCGTCGTCGACCTGCTGACCGGTTGGCACGATGCCCTCGCGAAGGCGGGCGAGGCGCGCGTGGTCGTGTTCTCGTCGAACTCGACCACGACCGTGCCGATGGTGCCCGAGAAGACGATCCGCGCCTTCCTCGCGGGCGACGCCGACAAGGCGATCGCCGCCACGAAGCGCTTCAAGGACAACGCCTCCGCGATGGTCTACGCGGGCTCCAAGATCGCCGTCAGCCGCTGGGTGCGCCGCACCGCCGTGCTGCCCGAGTGGGCCGAGGCCGGCATCCGCCTCAACGCCGTCGCGCCCGGCGCGATCCTCACCCCCATGGTCGAGGCGCAGCTCGCCGACCCGCACCAGCGCGGGGCGATCGAGGCGTTCCCGATCCCGGTCGGCCGCCACGGCCAGGCCGAGGAGGTGGCCGAGGCCGTCATGTTCCTGCTCGGACCGGCCTCGGCGTTCATGGCCGGCACCGTGCTGTTCGTCGACGGCGGCACCGACGCCTACTTCCGCAGCGACGACTGGCCGAAGCAGGTGCCGCTCTCGGGGCTGCGCCGCTACATCCGCCTCGGCCGCGAGTACGCCGCGAAGAAGGGCGTGAAGCCCAACTTCTGATCGAGCGAGCCGGGCCGCTACGGCCGCGCGTCGAGGAACGCCCGCACCGCCTGCTCCGACGGGCCCGGGCTGTTGAGCCACGGCGCGTGGCCGCCTGGCACCGCGGTGAAGGTGAGGTCGGCGACGGATGCGAGCCCCGCACGCCCCGCGGGCGGCTTGAGGAACACGTCGTCGTCGCCCCACAGCGCGTGCACGGGCAGGTCGACGGATGCGAGCTCCTCGCTCGTGAGGGTCAGCTCGCGCCGCCCGAGGGCTCGGTAGTAGCGCGGCGCGGTCTCCCGGAACTCGGGACGCAGCGACGCGTACCAGCCGACGTCGACGAGCTCGCGCGGCCAGCCGGCGACGGTCCCCGTGCCGAGCGTCATGGCGCTGTTGGCCTCGTAGCGCTCGCGGCTCACGGGCGCCGTGAACAGCTGTGCGAGGCCCGGGAACGCCATGAGCCGCATCGAGAACGGCGCGTGCGTGCCGGGCAGCGCGACGCCCGGCGCCCCGAGGATCGTGAGGCTCGCGACCCGCTCCGGGCGGGCGAGCGCGTAGTACAGCGCGAACTGGGCGCCCATCGAGTGGCCCACGAGGTGCGCCCGCTCGACCCCGGCATCCGCGAGCACGGCGTCGAGCAGGGGGAGGGGCACGTCGCGCAAGCCGTCCGGGGGGAGCTCGGCGGCATCCGAGAGCCCGTGGCCCGGCCAGTCGGGCGCGATGACGCGGCGCCCGCCGAACGCGGGGATGAGCGGGATCGCGGCCGCGGTCACGGCGGCCATGCCGTGCAGCAGCACGACGGGCAGGCGGTCGTCGCCCGCGAGCTCGATCACGTGCAGGCGCGTGCGGGCATCCGGCATTTCGACCATGCGGTCGTCGGCGCGCGCGAGACCGTACTCGGCGAGCAGGCGCGCCTCGGCGTCACGGTAGGCGGATGCGACGTCGGTCGGGGCGGCGGTGGTCACCCTCCCAGGCTAGGGCCGCCCGCTACCTCGCAGGCGCGAGCGCCAGTCAGCCCCAGTCGCCCGTCGCGAGGTACTGCACCTTCTTCGCGATCGACACCGCGTGGTCGGCGAAGCGCTCGAGGTAGCGGGATGCGAGGGTCGCGTCGACCGTGTCGGCCGTCTCGCCCTTCCACTTCTCGCCGAGCACCTTGTCGAACACCTTGAGGTGCAGCGCGTCGACCTTGTCGTCCTCGTCGCGGATGTGCTCGGCGAGCGCGGGCTCCTGGGAGCGCAGCAGCTCGACGAGGTCGCGCGCGATCTGCACGTCGAGCTCGCCCATCTCGCGGAAGGTCTTGCCGAGCCCCTTCGGCACGACCTTCTCGGGGAAGCGGTAGCGCGCGAGCTGGGCGATGTGCTCGGCCATGTCGCCCATCCGCTCGAGCGACGCCGAGACGCGCAGGGCGCTCACGACGATGCGGAGGTCGCGGGCGACCGGCTGCTGGCGGGCGAGGATCGTGATGGCGAGCTCGTCGAGCTCCGCGGCGAGCACGTCGATGCGGCGGTCGTCCTCGATGACCTCCTCGGCGAGCGCGACATCCGACTCGTTGAACGAGCGCGTGGCCTTGTCGATCGAGTCGGCGACGAGCTCGGCGATCTCGACGAGTCGGTCCTGCACCTCGCGCAGCTCCTGCTGGAACACCTCGCGCATGGTTCCCCTTTCCGACGCAACCGTCCCCCGGGAAGGTTAACGGCCGGTGACCTGGCCGTGAACGTCCACGGAAGGAATGTCGGGAGGGCCCCGAACCCGGGCGCGGCCCGTTCCGGCCACCCTAATCTGGACGCATGGACGCCGCCTGGCTCGTGCCCGCCGCCTTGGGCTTCGGGCTCGCCGTCGGCATCGGCGGCACCGCCGCGGTCGTCGCGGCCCACGCCCGCGGGCAGCGCGCCGCGGCGGTCGTGACACCGAGCGTGCCGGACGGCGTGGAGGACGTCATCGACGCTCTCGACTCGGCGGGCATCGTGCTCGACTCCTCCAACAACGTGCTCACGTTCTCGGCGGCGGCGCTCTCCCTCGGCCTCGTGTGGAATCACGCCCTCATGCACCCCGAGCTCGTCGAGCTCGTCGACCGCGTGCGCTCGGAGGGCACCGCGGAGGGGGCGGAGCTCGAGCTGCCCCGCGGCCCGTTCGGCGAGGCCACCGTCCACCTGCTTGTGCGCGCGGCGCCGCTCGGCAGCCGCTTCGTGCTGCTGCTCGCCGACGACCGCACCGAGGCGCATCGCCTCGAAGACGTGCGCCGCGACTTCGTGGCCAACATCTCGCACGAGCTCAAGACCCCCATCGGCGCCGTGGGCCTGCTCGCCGAGGCGCTCGAGTCGGCGGCCGACGAGCCGGATGAGGTGCGCCGGTTCGCGGGACGCCTCACGATCGAGGCCGCGCGCCTCCGCAGCCTCACGAACGAGATCATCGAGCTCAGCCGCCTGCAGGCCGCCGACGCGCTCGAGAACGCGGGGCCCGTGAGCGTCGACTCGGTCGTCGCGCAGGCGATCGACGCGAGCCGGGTCGCCGCCGACTCGCACCGCATCGCGATCGTCGCGCAGAGCGACCCCGAGACGATCGTGTGGGGCGACGAGGCAATGCTCGTCACGGCCGTGCACAACCTCATCGCGAACGCCATCCAGTACTCGCCCGACGGCACGCGCGTCGGCCTCGGCATCACGCGGCGCGGCGGCGCGATCGAGATCGCGGTGACCGATCAGGGCGTCGGCATCCCCGAGGCGGAGCGCGAGCGCGTGTTCGAGCGCTTCTTCCGCGTCGACTCCGCCCGCAGTCGCGACACGGGGGGCTCGGGCCTCGGGCTCTCGATCGTCAAGCACATCGTGCAGAACCACGGCGGCCGGGTACGTGTCTGGTCGCAGCAGGGGCGCGGCTCGACGTTCACCATCCGCCTGCCCGAGGCCGACCCCGCAGCGGTGGCCGCCGCATCCGAATCCGCCTCCTCCCGCCCGACCCGTGGAGCCCGCTCGTGACCCGCATCCTCATCGTCGAAGACGAGCCGTCGCTCGCCGAGCCGCTCGCGTTCCTGCTCGGCCGCGAGGGCTACGACACCGCGATCGCGGCCGACGGACGTGCGGCGCTCGCCGAGTTCGACCGCCACGGCGCCGACCTCGTGCTGCTCGACCTCATGCTGCCCGGGATGCCGGGCACCGAGGTGTGCCGCGAGCTGCGCGCACGATCGAGCGTGCCCATCATCATGCTCACGGCGAAGGACTCGGAGGTCGACATCGTCGTGGGCCTCGAGCTCGGCGCCGACGACTACGTCACGAAGCCGTACTCGAGCCGCGAGCTGCTCGCCCGCATCCGCGCCGTGCTGCGTCGACATGTGGAGGAGACGGATGCCGCCCCCGAGCCCGTGCTCGAGGCCGGCCCCGTGCGCATGGACGTCGACCGCCACACCGTGACCGTGGACGGACGCGACGTGGCCATGCCGCTCAAGGAATTCGAGCTGCTGGAGTTCCTCATGCGGAACGCGGGGCGCGTGCTCACACGCGGTCAGCTCATCGACCGCGTGTGGGGAGCCGACTACTTCGGCGACACGAAGACGCTCGACGTGCACATCAAGCGCATCCGCTCGAAGATCGAGCCCGATCCGAGCGAGCCGCGGCTGCTCGTGACCGTGCGCGGCCTCGGCTACCGCCTCGAGGGCTGAGCGCGGGGGACGTTCGACTAGCGGCAGGCGACCGAGCGCGTCAGGCCGCGGGGGTCTCCGTTGGCGTCGGCGTCTCGGTCGGCGTCGGGGTGGGCGTAGGCGTCGGCACGGCCGGGCCGTACTCGGGCAGCGTCGCGTCGAGCACCGGGATGCGGAACTGCTTCTGGTCGTTGCTCACGTGCACGACGGCGTCGAGCAGCGAGCCGGCGATCGTGCCGAGCGGCTCGAGGGCGACCTGCGAGCCGCCGAAGCCGAAGTCGGTGCGGCCGTTCGCCTCGGCCGTGAGCCCCACCTCGTGGAACTCGCCGTCGACCTCCCACTGCACGGTGAAGTCGATGTCGGAGCCCGTCGAGTTGACCGCGGTGCCCACGAGGCTGCCGAGCTCGCCGTCTTCGGTGACGACGAGCACGTTGCGCAGCTCGAGGTCGCCGAGGTCGAGGCTCACGCCGTCGCTCGCGTCGTACTCGCGGCCGGTCTCGGCCTCCTGCCAGAACGTGCAGCCGCTCAGGCCGACGGCGAGCGCTGCGCTCAGGGCGATGGCGGCCAGGGCACGTGCTCTCACGGGATCCTCCAGGCAAAGTCGACGAGCCCACCCAGCCTACCGGTAGCCCGGGGGTGCGGATGCCGCCGCCCCCGGCCGGGGGACGTTCCCTGTGATAAAATGAGAGGTCTGCGGAAGGAATAACTCCATGCTCTTCGAGGTCGGCGAAACCGTCGTTTACCCCCATCACGGTGCGGCAACCATCATCGAGGTGAAGGACAGGGTCATCAAGGGTGAGACCAAGAAGTACCTGAAGCTCAACGTCACCCAGGGCGACCTGGTCATCGAGGTCCCCGCTGAGAACGTCGACCTCGTCGGCGTCCGCGACGTCATCGGCAAGGAGGGCCTCGACAAGGTCTTCGAGGTGCTGCGCGCCCCCTTCACCGAGGAGCCCACGAACTGGAGCCGCCGCTACAAGGCGAACCTCGAGAAGCTCGCCTCGGGCGATGTCATCAAGGTCTCCGAGGTCGTCCGCGACCTGTGGCGTCGCGACCAGGACCGCGGCCTCTCGGCCGGCGAGAAGCGCATGCTCGCGAAGGCACGTCAGATCCTCATCTCCGAGCTCGCGCTCGCCGAGAAGACCGACGAGGAGAAGGCGTCGAGCGTGCTCGACGAGGTTCTCGCGTCCTGATCTCCGACGGTCGCGACGGGCTCGTCGCGCCGTAGGCTCGAGGCATGAGCCTCGCCCCGGATGCCGCGCGCCTCGCGATCATCGTCGTCGCCGCCGGGAGCGGCACGCGCCTCGGCGAGGACGTCCCCAAGGCGTTCGTCGAGCTCGGCGGTCGCACAATCCTCGAGCACGCCCTCCACGGCGTCTTCGGCGCCACGCATCCCGCCCAGGTGATCGTCGTCGCGCCCGCGTCGCTCGTGTCGCGCGCTCGAACGCTGGGGGAGCGCGTCGCGGGGGCGGCATCCGGTTATCTCACGGTCGTCGCCGGCGGTGACAGCCGCCAGGCCTCGGTCGCAGCGGGGCTCGCCGCGCTGCAGCCGAGCGTCGGGGCCGTGCTCGTGCACGACGCCGCACGCGCGCTCGCGCCGAGCGCCCTCATCGACCGCGTCGCAACGGCCGTGCTCGCCGGCGGAGCGAGGGGTGTCGTGCCCGCACTGCCCGTCGTCGACACCGTCAAGCGGGTCGAGGGCGAGCGCGTGCTCGAGACCGTCGACCGCAGCGACCTCGTGCACGTGCAGACGCCGCAGGGGTTCCCGCGCGCCGAGCTCGTCGCCGCCTACGCCGCCGCGCACGACGAGCACACCGACGACGCGGCGCTCTACGCCGGGGCCGGCCACGAGGTCGTCACTGTGCCCGGCGAGCCGCGCGCGTTCAAGATCACGACCCCGTGGGACCTGCGCCGGGCCGAGCTGCTGCTGTCGGCCGGCACGCGCATCCGCACGGGCGTCGGCATCGACGTGCACGGCTACGACGAGAACCAGCCCATGTGGCTCGGCGGCGTCTACTTCCCCGACGAGCCGGGCCTCGCGGGCCACTCCGACGGCGACGCCGTCATCCATGCGATGTGCGACGCACTGCTCTCGGCCGCCGGGCTCGGCGACATCGGGTCGCGCTTCGGCACCTCCGCCGAGGAGTACGCGGGCGCGGCGAGCGAGGTCTTCCTGCGCGAGACGCTCGCGCTCGTGCGCGGCGCCGGCTACCGCGTCGGCAACGTCGCCGTGCAGGTCATCGCCCAGCGGCCCCGGATCGCCGCCCGCCGCATGGAGCTCGAGCGTCACCTCGGCGAGCTCGTCGACGCGCCCGTGAGCGTCGCGGCCACGACATCCGACGGCCTCGGTTTCACGGGACGCGGCGACGGCCTCATGGCGGTCGCGACCGCGCTCGTCACGCGCTGACCCGGAAACGGGACCGCCCGCCCGATCCCGGGTGCGCCGGGGATCGAGCGGGCGGAACCGTGCAGTGCGTCAGGCCTTGCGGCGGCGCACCAGGATCACGACGAGCAGCACGAGGATCGCCGCGAGGAGCGCGATCAGCACGGTCGCCCAGACGGGCCAGCCGGCATCCGAGGCGGGATCGGCCTTATCCGACTCGCTCGGCGTGGCCTCGGGCGTCTCGAGGGGCTCGCCGCACCCGGAGTCGACCGTCGCGACGATCGTGAGCGGGTCGAGCGCCTCCCCGGCGGGGTAGGTGCCGAACGCGGCCGAGCCCGACTCGGTGAGCGTCGCCGGCACCGCGGTCCACGTGAGGGTGTCGCCGTCGCGCGTCACCGTGGCATCCGCGAGGTCGAGCTCGCCGAACTCGACGTCGGCCTGGTCGACCGCCTCGCCCGTCTGGGTCGTGCCGTGGATGTCGACGATGAGCAGGGCGCTGTCGCCGTCGATCACGATGCGCGGGTTCTCGACCGTCGTGTCGAGGATGCCGCCGTGGCCCGTGAAGCGGATGCCGCCCGCGAACGCGAGGTCGAGCGCCTTCTCGCCGTCGGTCGAGCCCGTGCCGCCGACCCACGTGAAGTCGGGCGTCGCGTAGCTCACGTCGTCGCCGACGGTCGTCCACTCGCCGTTCGCGATCGAGCCGTCGATGTAGGCGCGGAAGCTCTCCTTGAAGCCCCACACGAGGGTCGCGTCGTCGACCGTGCACTGCAGGGCGGCGAGGGCGCGCACGGCGTCGAGCTCGAGCACGGCGCCGCGGGCGACCGAGCCCTGGAAGGTGAGCGTGTGCGTGCCGGTGAGGCCCTGCGGAAGCTTGCCGGTCCAGGTGGCGACGCCGTTCGCATCCGCAGTCACGTTCTGCGCCAGCACGGTCGGCGTCGAGTAGATGACGACCTGGATGCCCGACTCGTTCGGCTGGAAGCCGCTCGCGGTCGCGCTCACGCTGCCGCCGGGCTGCACGTCGCCCGAGACGTCGAGGCCCTCGGTGGCCGGCGGGGTCGCCGGGATGGGGTTCCGCACGGCGGCGGAGGCGACCGTCACGGTCCCGCCCGTGACCGCGCCCTTCGCGCCGATCGTGAACGACACCGGGTCGAGCGCCTCGCCCGCGCCGTAGAAGCCGCGGAACGCGACCGCGCCGGCGGCCGTGAGAGTCGCGGGCACGTTGCCGTAGCGCACCGAGCCGTCGGTGCCGACCGTGCGCGACGCCGAGCCGAGCGCGAGGTTCGCGAAGGCGACCGTCGAGCCGTTGACTGTCACGAAGAGCGTGCCGCTCGTGGCCGAGTCGATGCGCACCTGCGGGTCCGAGAAGCGCAGGTCGAGCTCGCCGTGGTGGCCGGTGAAACGCACCGTGCCGCCGTACGAGACCGTTCCGACGCCGTTCGCGAGCGCCGCATCCGAGGTCTGCGGGAACACGAACGCGTTGCCGAACGTCGACGCCCCGGTCGTGATGATGGATCCGGATGCGATGGGTCCCGTCACGTAGGCGCGCCACGCGCCCTTGACGCCCCAGCTGAGCGATCCCGTGGTGACGGGGGTGACCGTGCCGGGCTCCTCGGGCTGCTGCGGCGGCGTCGACGAGCCGACGACGGCATCCCACTGGGCGGGTGAGACGGTGACGTCGGCGCGCGCGTAGATGGTGTCGGCGCCGGGCATCGTCTCCTTCTGCCACACGATGACCTCGTACTGCTTCGTGCGGTCGAGCTTGTCGGCGGCGGCCGTGAGGCTCTGGTCGAACGCGCCGTTCACGAAGACGCCCGGCGTGGCCCAGTAGCCGAAGGCCGCGTAGCCGCCGTCGCGGCCGACGTTCGCCTCGGTGCCCTTCTCGATGAGCGCGGCGTAGGCGCCCGTCACGTCGCCGAAGTTCGTGCCCTGAACGCGGACGGTGAGTCCGCTCGCGGCCGTCGCCGAGGTGACCGAGGTGGCGATCGCCGGGGTCGCGGCCGGGCTGGGGAAGGCGAGGGGCACGAACTGGTCGTAGGTGTAGGTGGCGTTGGCGCCGGAGCCGGAGTTGTGGTCGGGGCGCACGAAGATGCCGCACGTGACGCCGCCGTCGCCGGCGGGGGTCGCGTCGACGCACGCGTTGGTGCTCCAGGCGGCGACGGGGGTGAACTGCAGGCTGAAGGTCCAGACGCCGTCGGTGACGGTGCCGGCGTTGGTCGAGCCGGGGACGCCGGCGACGCCGGGCTGGATGACCCACTTCTGGGCGGAGCTGAGGCACGCGGTGCCCGTGGGGCGGCCGGTGGAGCCGGTGCCGGGGGTCCCGGCGGGCTCGACGCAGTTCATGAGGTAGAGACCCATGGTCTGCGTGGAGCCGTTGGTCGCGGTGTAGGTGGCCGGGAAGGTGCCGTTCACCGTCACGTAGCCGTCGGTCGCGAGGGTGGACTGGTCGACCGTGATGCCGTAGTCGGGCTCGGGGGCGGGCTCGGGCTCCGGCTCCGGGGCGGGCGGGAAGACGGCATCCCACTGACCCGAGGTCACGGCGACGTCGGTGCGCGCGATGATCGTGTCGGCGTTCGGGTTGGTCTGGTGCTGCCAGAGGATGACCTCGTAGAGCTTCGCGCGGTCGAGCTTGTCGGCGCTGATGTCGATGATCGACTCGATGCCGCCATTCTGGATGCCCGCCCAGTAGGCGAAACCGACGTAACCCGAGCGGCCCGTGACCCCGGCCTCCGTGCCCTTCTCGATGATCGCGACGTAGCCGCCCTCGGGCGCGATGCCCGAGCCGACGACGCGCACGCTGAGGCCGGTGGCCTGCGAGGCCGCGGTCACCTCCGCGCTGAGCGAGGGGCCCGCCTCGGCGGATGCCGGGGTCGCGGTGAAGACGCTCGCGAGAGCGAGCAGCGGGACGAGCAGCAGGGCGATCCAGGGCGCGCGTGAGCGCGCGCGGGCAGGCGCGTACGACAAGGAGTGACTCCGTGGGTTTGGGTGTTGTTCGGGTCCGCGACGCGCACCATCGCGAAGACTCAGGTAAGCCTTACCTTACTCATTTCTGTTGACATTGTCGAACCCGCCCTCGACGGGCCGGGGTCTCGCGCGCGTCCCGCCGGTAAACTCGCCGAGTGACGATCCGCCTCTACGACAGCCGCACCCAGGGGCTCCGCGACTTCGAGCCGCTCGAGCCCGGCAAGGTCGGCATGTACGTGTGCGGACCCACCGTGCAGTCCTCGCCCCACGTGGGGCACCTTCGCTCGGCCCTCGCCTACGACCTGTGGCGCCGCTGGTTCGCGTACCGCGGCTACGACGTCACCTTCGTGCGCAACGTCACCGACATCGACGACAAGGTGCTCGCGAACGCCTCCGAGCACGAGCCGTGGTGGGCCGTCGCCTACCGCGTCGAGCTCGAGTTCGCCGCGGGCTACCGGGCCATCGGCATCCTGCCCCCCACGTACGAGCCGCGCGCGACCGCGAGCATCCCGCAGATGCAGGAGCTCATCGACACGCTCATCGATCGCGGTCACGCCTACGTCGCCGACGACGGCACGGGCGACGTCTACTTCGACGTGCGCACGTGGCCCGAGTACGGCGCGCTCACGCGGCAGAGGCTCGACGACATGGCCGACTCGCCGGATGCGCCCACGCGCGGCAAGCGCGACCCGCGCGACTTCGCGCTCTGGAAGGGCTCGAAGCCCGAGGAGCCCGCCGACGCATCCTGGAACTCGCCGTGGGGAGCTGGCCGACCCGGCTGGCACGTCGAGTGCTCGGCGATGTCGAAGCGCTACCTCGGCGCGGAGTTCGACATCCACGGCGGCGGCCTCGACCTACGCTTCCCGCACCACGAGAACGAGCTCGCCCAGTCGAGCGCCGCGGGCGACGGCTTCGCGCGCTACTGGGTGCACAACGGCATCGTCATGGTCGAGGGCCAGAAGATGTCGAAGTCGCTCGGCAACTCCATCTACGCGGCCGAGTTCCTCGCGCTCGCCCCGCATGTCGTCGTGCGCTACTACCTCGCGAGCGCCCACTACCGCTCGACGATCGACTACCACCCCGGCGCCCTCGAGGAGGCCGAGGCGGCTCTCGACCGCATCCGCGGCTTCCTCGAGCGGGCCGAGCGCGCGCTCGAGTCCGCCCAGGTCGCGGGCCCCGGCGACGGCCGCGTGCCCGACGCCTTCGCGGATGCGATGGACGACGACCTCGGGGTGCCTCAGGCGATCGGCGTGCTGCACGAGACCGTGCGCGCCGGCAACGTCGCCCTCGACGCGGGCGACTTCGAGCAGGTCGCCGTCGCGCGCGAGCGCGTGAAGGCGATGGCGGGCGTGCTGGGGGTCGACCCGACCTCGCCCGAGTGGGCCGCGCCCGCATCCGGAGCCGCCGAGGCCGCGCTCGGGGCGCTCGTCGAGAAGCTGCTCGCCGACCGGGCCGCAGCCCGAGCCGCGAAGGACTTCGCGCAGGCCGACCGCATCCGCGAGGAGCTCGCCACGGCGGGCATCGCGATCGACGACACCCCCGACGGGGCGCGCTGGAGCCTCGCATGATTTCCACCGACCACATGACGACGCAGGGGAGCTGCTGATGGCCAAGCCGGGACGCCCGGGGGCGCGCAAGACCAAGAAGGGCGCGACCGCCGGAACGGGAGGCCACGGGCGCAAGGCGCTCGAGGGCAAGGGGCCCACGCCGAAGGCGGAGGACCGCAGCTGGCACGTGGCCGGCAAGCGCAAGGCGGCGAAGGAGCGCCTAGACGCCGCACGCGCCCGCGCCGGGAAGACGGATGCGCCCGCCAAGCGCGCGCCGCGCCCCAAGAAGGCGGACGAGGGCGAGCTCGTCACGGGCCGCAACTCGGTCGTCGAGGCGCTGCGGGCGAAGATCCCCGCGACGACGCTCTACGTCGCCGCACGCGTCGAGATGGACGACCGCGTCAAGGAGGCGCTGTCGATCGCGACGAAGCGCGGCATCCCCGTGCTCGAGGTCATGCGCCCCGAGCTCGACCGCATGAGCGGCCACGACGCCGTGCACCAGGGCCTCGCGCTCAAGGTGCCGCCGTACGAGTACGCCCACCCCTTCGACCTCGTCGAGCGCGCGCACGAGACGGGCCGCCCGCCGCTCATCGTCGCCCTCGACGGCGTGACCGACCCCCGCAACCTGGGCGCGATCATCCGCTCGGCGGGCGCGTTCGGCGCCCACGGCGTGATCGTGCCGCAGCGTCGCTCGGTCGGCATGACGGCGTCGGCGTGGAAGACCTCGGCGGGTGCCGCGGTGCGCGTGCCCGTGGCGATGGCCGCGAACCTCACGCAGACGCTGCAGGCGCTCAAGAAGGAGGGCCTCTTCGTGCTCGGCCTCGACGGCGGGGGCGACACCTCGCTGCCGGGCATCACCTTCGCCGATCGGCCGATCGTGATCGTCGTCGGCTCGGAGGGCAAGGGCCTTTCGCGCCTCGTCACGGAGAACTGCGACGCGATCGTCTCGATCCCGATCTCGTCCGATACGGAGTCGCTCAACGCGGGCATCGCCGTGTCCGTCGCCCTCTACGAGGTCGCGAAGCTCCGCGCCGAGTCCTGACCCGCCATAGTTCCCGTTCCGCGTGTTCGCACCCGTTCGTTCGGCGACTAACTCGCGGAACGGGAACTATCGGGAGGAGAGGTAGCGCCGCACCGCCTCGGCGGTCGTCGCATGGTCGACGACGTCGGGCTCGCCCGAGGTCGTGATGGTGCCGACGACCTCGCCGGCCACGCGGATGGGGATCGAGCCGCCGTGCGCGCGCAGGAGCTCGTGGTCGACATCCGTCCGCTCCTCGAACGGCGTGCCCGCCTCCGCATGACGCAGCTTCACGAGGAGCGACGGCTCGCCGAAGCGCTCCGCGACGGCCGCCTTGCCGGCGAGCCAGGGGTCGTTGCCGGGGCCCGTCGTGCCGAGCTTCGCCTGGAACACCACGTCGCCGCGCAGCACGATGCGCACGGCGAGGTTGAGCCCGCGCTCGTCGATCACCTCGAGGGCCGCGAGGCCCAGGTCGACGGCGTCGTCGTTGTCGAACGACTCGACGTCGACCGCGTCCTCGCGCTCGAGGTCGGCGACGGTGTACTCGGGGAGCTCGGCCATGTCGGCAGACTATCGCCGCGCGCGGGTCGCGACCGTCAGTCGCGCAGCGCGAACCGCGCGTGCAGTCGCTTGAGCGGCGCGGGCGCCCACCACATGATCCGCCGCTGCCACGTCATGAACGCCGGCACGAGCAGGCAGCGCACGAGCGTCGCATCGAGCAGCACCGCCACCGCGAGCGCTGTGCCGAGCTGCTTGATGACCATGAGGTCGCCCGTCGCGAAGCCCGCGAACACGACGATGATGATGAGGGCGGCGGATGTGATGATGCGGCCCGAGCGCTGGATGCCGCGCGCGATCGCCTCGGCGTCGTCGACCCCGCGTTCCACGAGCTCGGTGATGCGCGACAGGATGAACATCTCGTAGTCCATCGCGAGACCGAAGCCGAACACGAGCGTCAGCAGCAGCACGAGCACGTCCACGCCGAGCACATCATCCGGGTCGACGCCCATGAACCCGGCGAAGTTGCCCTCCTGGAACCCCCAGACCAGCACGCCGAGCGACGCCCCGAGCGACAGCACGCTCGCGAGCAGTGCCTTGATCGGCACGACGAGCGAACCGGTCATGAGGAACAGCAGCACGACCGTGCCGAGCGCGATCACGAGCACCGCCCACGGCACGCCGTGAGCGAGGGTGTCGGTGAAGTCGGCCGTGCGGGCGTCCGCACCCGTCACCCACGCCGGCGCGTCGGGCCGCTCGGCGCGCACCTCGCGCACGACCTCGACGCCCGTCTTCGGCTCGACCACGACGTTGGTCCGCCACACCTCGTTCACCTGCTCGGGCTCGCCCACCTCGACGACGTGCTCGAGACCGGATGCGGCATCCGCCCACCCCGCGAGCACCGCCTCCGACTCCGCGACGAGCACGACGCGCGGTGGCGCCGCATCCGGGAAGTGGTCCTCGAGCGCCGACATGAACGGGTACTGCGTCGACGACTCGGGCAGCGTGTCGACGCTCGTGTTGGCGATGCGCAGCTGCAGCACGGGGCTGCCGAGCAGCACGAGCACGGCGGCGGATGCGAGGGCCACGAGCGCGGGATGCCGCTGCACCCGGCGCGTGAGCCGGGAGAAGAACCCCTCGTCGGGGGCGATGTCGCCGAAGCGGCGCAGCACGCGGCCGGCACCCGGAATGCGCGTGAGGAGGCCGGGCTTGAGGAGCGAGCCGCCGAGCAGCGCGAGAAGCGCGGGCAGCAGGGTGAGCGCCGACAGGATCGAGATCGCCGTGACCGAGAGCGCCCCGAGGCCGATCGCGCGCACGACCGCGGCGTCGAAGCACAGCATCCCGAGCGCCGCGATGCCGAAGACGGTGCCCGAGTAGAGCACCGTGCGGCCCGCGGTGTCGGCCGTGCGCGCGATCACCTCGAGGCGGGTGCGGCCGTCGGCGTGCCGTGATTCCTCGCGGAAGCGGCTCACGATGAGCAGGCCGTAGTCGATCGAGAGGCCGAGTCCGACGGCGGTCACGACGTTCATGACGGTCGTGTTGATCTCGAGCAGGTAGGTGAACGCGAAAAGGGCACCGAGGCCGCCGACGCTCGACACGAGCGCACCCACGAGCGGCGTGCCCGCGGCGAGGAAGCCGCCGAACACGACGAGCATCACGAGCAGCGCGATCGGCAGGGCGATCGCCTCGCCGCGTGCGAGATCCGACTGCGAGAGCTGCATGATCGAGTCGACGAGCAGGGCCGTGCTGCCCACCTCGGCGGTCGCATCGGGGTCGAGGGAGCGGATGTCGGATGCCGCCTCCGCGAGGCGCTCGTCGACCCGCTCGACGAGGTCGTCGTCGACCGTGCCGTCGTGCGCCCGCACGGTCGCCGTCAGCAGGAAGCCCTCACCGTCATCCGAGAACAGGCCCGCGGCCTGCGGGGGGATGCTGCCGTCCGGCATCCGGGGGATCGCGAGCGGGTCGACGACCTCGACGTCGTCGCCATCGAGGTCGGATGCGACCGCGGCCGTGATCCGCGCGAGCTCGGCATCGTCGAGGTCGACGCCGTGCACGAGCAGGGTCGAGGTCTCGTCGGCGCCGCCGGAGAGCAGGTCGTCCGCATCCGCCGACTCGACGTCGCCCCACGCCCAGGACGAGCCGAGTCGGTCGAACAGGCTCTCACCGAGCACGCCGCCGATCGCGACGGCGACGACCGCCGTGAGGCCCGCGGCCCACGCGACGACGGTGACGATCGGGTGGCGCGCGGCGGATCGGGCCAGCCGCCCCGGCACGCCCGGTTGCGCGCTCAGACCTTCGCCATCCAATCCTCTTCGCCGTCGTCGACGACCGCGATGGGGAGCGTGATGGCGGCCGTCGGCGGGCCGACCACGGTCACCTCGTCGCGGCGGTGGCGCAGCACGGTGTCGATGTAGGAGGTGAGCGCCTCGGCGAGCGGCACGTTGCGCTTCTGCTCCTGCGAGAGGTACCAGCGGTGGTCGAGCAGCTGGTGGAACACCTCGGCCGGCTCGAGCTTGCCGCGCAGGTCTTTCGGGATCGAGCGCACGACCGGTTCGAACACCGACACGAGCCACTCGTGGGCCACCATCTCCTCGTCGTCGGCGGCCTTGCCGCGCGTCGCCCGGTAGGAGTCGAGATCGTTGAGCAGACGCCGCGCCTGGTTCTCGCCCGCGTCGAGCCCCGTGAGGCGCAGCAGGCGCCGGGAGTGGTGGCCGGCATCCACGACCTTCGGCTGGATGCGCACGCTCGTGCCGTCGCCGTCCTTGCGGATCGAGAGCTCCTCGATGTCGAAGCCGAGGTCGTTGAGGCGCTCGACGCGCTCGCGGATGCGCCAGCGCTCCGCCTCGGGGAAGGTCTCGGATGCGGTCAGCTCGCGCCACAGCGACCGGTACGCCGCGACGATGCCGTCGGCGATCCCGACGGGGTCGACGGCCTCATCGAGGCGACCGCCCGACTGCAGGTCGAGGAGCTCGCCCGCGATGTTGACGCGTGCGACCTCGAGGTCGTTCTCGCGCTGCCCGTTCGAGAGGCCGCCGTCGTAGAGCTTGCCGGTCTCCGCATCCACGAGGTAGGCGGCGAAGGCGCCCGCGTCGCGGCGGAAGAGGGTGTTCGAGAGCGAGACGTCGCCCCAGTAGAAGCCGATGAGGTGCAGGCGCGCGAGGAGGAGCGCGAGGGCATCGACGAGTCGCGTGGCGGTGTCGGGGCGAAGCGCCTGCGAGTAGAGCGCGCGGTAGGGGAGCGAGAACTTGAGGTGGCGCGTGACGAGCGCGGGGGAGAGCTCCTCGCCGTCGTCGCCGATGCGGCCCGTGACGACCGCGACCGGCTCGACGCACGGCACGTCGAGGCGCTGCAGGGTGCGGAGCATGTCGTACTCGCGCCGTGCGAGCTCGACCGTCGTCTCCTTGATCGCGACGACGAAGCCCTCGAGGTGAACGAATCGTACGAGGTGGCGCGAGATGCCCTTCGGGAGCGCCGCGATCGTCTCCTCGGGCCACACCTCGAGCGGCAGGTTCCACGGCAGGTCGAGCAGCGCCGGGTCCGGCATGGCGGAGGTGATCGACAGCGAGCTCACGGGTCGAGCCTATTGCTTGGGGCAGGGCGTGGGCCGTGGGGGTGGGCCGGTGCGGGGCGGGACGGTGCCACTCCTCCACAAAGGGTGTTCGACGAGTTCTCCACCGGTTCTCCACATCTGTGGAATACACGTTCGAGTCTCGGTAGAATCGCTCCATGGCCACTTCCGCATCCGCATTCGAGGCGTCCGCCGCGGCGTCCTACGCGGATGCTGTGCGCGCGGATGCGGATGACGCTCGGTTCGTCACGACGGTGATCGCACCAGACGGCAGTGTTGCGTGCCCGGCCGCCACCCGCGAGTTCGTCGACGAGTCCGATTTCGCCGCGTGGGATCGGGAGCTCGGGATTCCGCCTGTACCCGAGCCCGTCGTCGAGCAGGCGAGCGCGTTGGGCGCCATCATGATCGCCGCGTGCGACGCCGATCGGCTGGGCGAGGTCACCGACCGTGCCCTCCTGGAGCTCGCCGAGCTCGTCGCCGCGCAGGAGAGACTCGTGCGCGCGCAGTCCGCCCTCATCGCGGGCGAGGTCGCGCGCCGCTCGCGTCCAGAGCTCGGACTCTCGGGGCTCGCGCAGTCGCTCGGGCATCGCACGGCCGCTGAACTCATGCGCGTCGCGACGGGATCGTCGCTGTCAGACGCCAAGCGCAGCGTCGCGGTCGGCACGATGCTCGTCGAGGCGGCGGAAGCCGCACGGGCAGCGCAGGCTGCGGGAACAGCTGGCGGCGCCGGTGGCGGCCCCGGTGGCGAGGGTGGCGACGGCGACGCCGCGTCGGTGGGAACGGGGCGCGACGGGCTCGGGCCCAGCGGCGACGAGCTCACCGGCGACGAACCCAGCGGCGACGAGCCCAGCGGTGATGGGCCCAGCGGTGACGTCATCGGCGGGGTCGGGCTCGTGGACCCGGCGACGGGCGAGGTGCTCGATGCCCCGGTATCCGCTGCCGCCGCGCCTCCCGTTCCGCCGTCGCAGCCGTGGATGGCTCCCGTGCTGCAGTCAGTACGCTCCGGCGACGTGTCGGTCGAGCAGGCGGATGCCATCCGCCGTGGGCTGGGCGAGCCCGACCGGCCGACCGGCGATCCCGCACAGGATGCGGGACGCGTCACGGTCGAGGCGCTCACCGAGGCGGCCCGTCTGCTCGCTGACGAGGCTCGCTCGCTCGACGTCGACCGGCTCCGCACGCGGGCCCGTGTGCTCCGTGACGAGCTCGACGTCGCGGGCGTCGCCCTGCGCGAGCGCCGTCGTCACGAGGCGCGATCGCTGCGCGTCTATCGCCAGCCCGACGGCATGTCGCGCCTCGTCTGGCTCATGGACCCCGAGACCGCGGCTGTCGTCACCGAGGTGTATGACCGGGTCACCTCGCCCAAGCTCGGCGGGCCCCGCTTCGTCGACGCTGCCCAGCTCGAGCGTGCTCGGGGCGTCGAGCGCGACCCGCGCAGTGCGGAGCAGCTCGCGTCCGACGCGTTCACCGAGCTTCTTCGCGTCGGCCACACCGCCGACCCCTCGCTCCTCCTCGGTGAGGGTGCGCCCGCCGTGCGGGTGCTCGTCACCGCCACCGACCTGGCCGCCGGAACGGGCGTCGCCTTCCTCGAGGGGCAGACCGCCCCCGTCTCGATCGCCACCGCCGAGCGCCACATCTGCGTCGCGGGTGCTCGGCACATCGTCTTCGACGCCGAGAAGCGCCCGCTCGACCTCGGCCGCACGACCCGCCTCTACACGCGCAAGCAGCGGATCGCGCTCCACGCTCGAGACGGCGGATGCATGTTCCCCGGCTGCGAGCGCCCGCCATCCTGGACAGAGTCCCACCACATCCGGCACTACGTGCGAGACGGCGGCGGCAGCGACATCGACGACGGAATCTCGCTCTGCCGACACCACCATCGACTCGTGCACGACCAGGGCTGGGAGTTCCGGCACCGGGTGCACGAGGGCGCCATCCGCTACGAGCTCATCCCACCGCGGACGATCGGCCGGCAGCAGCGCCCCATCCCGCTGCCCACCAAGTCCGGCGCCTACCGCCGCCTCGCCGCTCGACATTGAACTGTGACGCGCGCGCCGCCAGCGGCGGTGCCCAGCGGGCAGAGATGACGAGCGGTCCCCGGCGCCCGCGAGCGACGGTCATTCGGGCGTGTCCGGCGGCCACTGTCCTGCCGGGCCGGTCTCGAGACGCGTCGCCTGCGGCGGCGCTCCGCGACCACCTCGAGTGGAGACCTGCGGAACCGTGAGTCGCGTCCCGGACGAGGCCACCCGAGCATCAGGCCCATCCCCAGAGCGAGACCGACCTCGGGTGACCGCGGGACCGACCCACCCCGGGCACGAGCCCGGCCCGCGCACTCGTACCCGCAAACGACGGAGGCCGCACCCCCGAGGGGATACGGCCTCCGTGCTGAGAGTTGCTTACGCGCTGGCGCTGACCGCCGCGTTGAGACGGTCGCCCGACTCGACGTCGAACACGTGCACGTGCTTCGGAACGGGGGTCACGACGACCTTCTCGCCGGCCTCCGGGTGGTTGCGACCGTCGACACGGGCGATGATGTCGACACGGTGACCGTCGAGCTCCGTGTGGCCGTACAGGTAACCGTCCGCACCGAGCTCCTCGACGACGTCGACCTCGACCGTGAGGCCCTCGCCACCCGACGAGATGGCGACATCCTCGGGGCGGACACCGACGATGACCTTGCCCGACTTCGCCGACGCGAGAACGTCGCGCTCGATCGGAGTGACCGACGTACCGAAGCGCACACCGCCGTCGGCGACATCCGCCTGGAAGAGGTTCATCGCGGGCGAGCCGATGAAGCCGGCCACGAACACGTTGTTCGGCGTCTCGTACAGGTCACGCGGCGAACCGACCTGCTGCAGGATGCCGTCCTTGAGCACCGCGATGCGGTCGCCCATCGTGAGGGCCTCGGTCTGGTCGTGGGTCACGTAGACCGTGGTGACACCGAGACGACGCTGCAGCGACGCGATCTGCGTACGGGTCTGAACGCGGAGCTTCGCGTCGAGGTTCGACAGCGGCTCGTCCATGAGGAACACCTGGGGCTGACGCACGATCGCGCGACCCATGGCGACACGCTGACGCTGACCACCCGAGAGGGCCTTCGGCTTGCGACCGAGGTAGGGCTCGAGGTCGAGGAGCTTCGCCGCCTCGAGCACGCGAGCGGCACGCTCCTCCTTGCCGACACCGGCGATCTTGAGCGCGAAGCCCATGTTCTCGGCGACGGTCATGTGCGGGTAGAGCGCGTAGTTCTGGAAGACCATCGCGATGTCGCGGTCCTTCGGCGGAACGTCGGTGACGTCGCGGTCGCCGATGAGGATGCGGCCGTCGTTGACCTCCTCGAGACCCGCGAGCATGCGCAGGGTCGTGGACTTGCCGCAGCCGGAGGGGCCGACGAGCACGAGGAACTCGCCGTCATCGACCTGCAGGTCGATCGCGTCGACCGCGGGGCGGGTCGAGCCGGGATAGATGCGCGTGGCCTTGTCGAAAGTGACGGATGCCATGATCGTTCGTTCTCCTTCACCGGCAGGTACGTGCCGGACGATCCGTAGTGAATGGAAGATCACCGGCGTCAGTGCCGGCGATTCCGCTCAGTATGACATAGCGCCGGAGGGGCGTCGTGCTCAGCGAGCGTCCGGAAGGTTCCCAGATTGGCTCCCTAGCATCGTGCCCGGGGCGCGAGTGGCGTCCGTGTACCCGCGCGTCGTATCCTTCCGAACGCGCTCCCACACCCGAGAACGAGGATCGATGACCTACGGCGAGTCCGATCGCCCGGAGCCCGGCGGCAACGATGCCCGGGCTGCAGCGAAGGAACGCGCCCGCGAGCTGCGCACCCTGCACCGCAAGCAGGAGCGCCGCCGCCGGCTCGTGCTCCAGCTGAGCATCCTCGGCGGCGCCATCGTCGTCATCGCGGTCGTCGCCGTCACCCTCATCTCCATGAACCAGGCGCCCGCACGCGGCCCCCTCAACATGGCGAGCGACGGCATCAAGATCGGCGCCGACCTGAAGGCCGAGCGCACCCCCGGCCTCGCCCCCAGCGCCACCCCCGTGCCGTCGGAGCCCACCGAGCCGGGCGTCATCGACATCCGCATCTACGTCGACTACCTGTGCGCGAACTGCGGCACCTTCGAGGCGAACAACGCCGAGCAGCTGCGCACGTGGGTCTCGTCGGGCGCAGCGACCCTCGAGATCCACCCCATCGCGCTCCTCACGACCAAGTCGGCCGGCACCCAGTACTCGCTGCGCGCCGCCAACGCCGCCGCGTGCGTCGCCGAGTACTCGCCCGACGCGTTCTTCGACTTCCACGGCGCCCTGTTCAAGAACCAGCCCGAGGAGGGCACCGAGGGCCTCACCGACGAGGAGCTCCTGGCGCGCGCGACGAAGGCCGGCGCGACCGACACCGCGCGCATCAAGACGTGCATCGAGAAGAAGCGCTTCGCGTCGTGGGTGCAGGCCGCCACCGTGCGCGCACTCAACGGCCCCATCCCGAACGCCGACATCCCCGCCGTCACGACGGCGCCGACGATCATCGTCGACGGCAAGAGGTTCCAGTACACGAAGGACTTCGACCCGAAGGAGCTCGCGCAGTTCGTGACGGGCGCCGCGGGCGACAACTTCGCCGCCACCCCCACACCGAGCCCGTCCGCGAGCGAGGCCCCGGCCTCGGCCCCGTAGGCTGGACCCCTGTCGCCTCCTTAGCTCAGTTGGCCAGAGCACCCGTTATCTACAGCATGGCTTCGCACTGACCTTGTAGTTGCTGAGGAGAGGCGTGGATGACATGCCATCGACGGGCATTTGGGGCCGGTAGTGTTGGCCCGAACGTCCATCCCTCGCCTCCTTAGCTCACCAGGTAGAGCGTCTCACTTGTAATGAGAAGGTAGCCGGTTCGAGTCCGGCAGGAGGCTCCAATCGCCACTTTGCATTGGTCAGTGGTGGCTGTATAGTCAGTACATGCTGACTCTTGCTTCGCGCCTCGACGTGATGAACCGACTCGGGCGCGCCATGGCCGACCCGACGCGTTCCCGCATCCTGATGACCTTGCTGGACGGGCCAAGCTACCCCGCGGTGCTGTCGCGATCGTTGGAGCTCACACGCTCGAACGTATCGAACCACCTGACCTGCCTGCGCGACTGCGGAATCGTGGTCGCCGAACCCGAGGGCCGGCAAACCCGCTACGAGATCGCGGACCCGCACCTCGCGGCCGCACTCACCGCGCTCGTCGACGTCACCCTTGCCGTGGATCAGGACGCTACGTGCGTCGACGCTTCATGCACGGTTCCAGGCTGCTGCGGGATCGGCGGAGACGCGTGAGCGCGCCGCTGACCGCCGAGCGGCGGGCACGACTCCACCGCCGGGTGCGGTTCATCGTCGCATTCACGATCACCTACAACGTGATCGAGGCCATCGTGGCCGTGTGGGCCGGCGTCGCGGCATCCTCGGCCGCACTCATCGGGTTTGGCCTGGATTCGGTGGTCGAGGTCCTCTCCGCGGCCCTGATCGCCTGGCAGTTCACTCGCAAGCACCCGGAGCGCTGGGAGAAGGTGACAGTCCGGGCGATCGGCCTGGCGTTCTTCGCCCTCGCCGCATACGTGATCACCGATGCGGTGCTCAGCCTGTTCTCGATGGAGGGGCCTGAGCACAGCCCCTTCGGCCTAGCGATTACGGCGCTCAGCCTGCTCATCATGCCGCTGCTGGCCTGGTTCGAGATCCGCACCGGCCGCGAGCTCGACTCAAAGAGCGTGCTGGCCGACGCGAAGCAGCTCATCCTCTGCATCTACCTCTCCGGCACCGTCTTCGTCGGCCTCGTCCTCAACAGCATGTTCGGGTGGTGGTGGGCCGACTCGGTGGCCGCGCTGGTCGTCGCGATCCTCGCCATCCGAGAAGGCATCGAGGCGTGGCGCGGCGACGTCGAATCGCCCTTCGAGGTGCTCGAAGATCTGGGCGTCGACGACGAGGACTGACTCAGAATCGTCGTTCCCGGATCGGGAGCACGTTTGGCGGAAGCACCGGATTCTGCAACGCCACGACCTCCGCGATGAGGGTTGCGTTCTTCGCGCGTTCGGCCTCTAGCGCGTCCGTGAGCGACCTGATCTCCTGGAGGGCGGCGGCGAGGCGGGTGCGAAGGGATGCGTCCGTCGATCCGCCGGCTTTCGACTTCGGCAGCGATTGGGGCCTGCGCTCAGCGAACTCGGTACGGGCGCCGAGTACAAGATCGCGGGCTTCAGGAGTGGTGTAGATGAAGTTGCGCGAGACGCCGGCCTCCGCGGCGACCGAGCTCACGGAGATGGCTTTCCTCTGCTTGTCGAGCCGTCGAACGGCAGCACGAACCGCCGTCAGCGATCGGTCTGATCGAGCCCGTGCGGCGTCCGTCAGATGCTCAGGCAACTCCGGCCTCCCCCTGGTCGCGACGCTGGATCTCCTCCAGGCTCGCGATGAGCTTCGTGAGCGCGAGGAAGGGCTTGCGGTTCTTCTCGACGATGCGGGTGTGGCCCTCGACCTCGGCCAGCTCCATCATCTTCGCGTGGTCGTCTCGTTGATCGCGGAGAACAGGCAGGTAGTCCGGGGTCGTCATGAAGAGCGGACAGTACAGGCAGGCATTGGCGTGTTCACACGTCTCGCCGCAGGGCATTCCGCAACGACCGTTCGGCAGCGCCTGAGCGGCGCCCCCGAGGAAGGCATGGGTCCACGCGGCCTCTTCCATGAGGCCGGTGGGCCGCTCAACGAGCTCACCGGTGTTGGTGACCGCCCGCGATCGCTCCCACTCGTCGCGCACCTTCTGCTCGGAAAGGCGCGCGTACACCTGGGTCGTGGTCATGCTCTTGTGCCCGAGGAGCTTCTGCACCGCGGCGATCGACATGCCGCTTTCGAGCCAGTCGGTCGCGTTCTGGTGCCGGAACATGTGTGGCGTCACTCTGAGGAACTCTCCGTCGGAGCCTCGAATGTCGAGGTCCTCGATGAGCTTCGTAAGCGAGGCGTTGACGAGCGTAAGGGTGATGACGCGATCGGATAGGTCGCGTGCGAACAGGTTGCGTGTACCGGGGTACTTCGACTGCTTGTGGGCGATGTGCTCGACGATGGCGACGGCGAGCTCCTCGTTGATGGGAGCGGTCGCCATATCGCCGCTCTTGGAATCGCGGTAGGCGATGGACCACTTGCCGCCGCCTAGGTCGAGTACGCAGTCCATCGTCATCCCTGCCGCGATGTCTTTGCGGCGCAAGCCGGTCTCGGCTGCGATGCGGATGATCAGGCGGCAGTCGAGGTCTGCGACGAGTTGAAGGTTGCCGGCGTGGCGCAGCCTTGCGATCACGTCCTTGCCGATCAGCCGCGGTGGGCTGGCAGGGATCTTCGGGCGTTCGTTGGGGAGCAGGCGGGCGCTTCGCCTGATGTCCGCCCATTCGTTGAGAGTTGCCTCGTCGATGAAGAGATTCACCGCTCCGAGGATCGCGTTCTGGTGCTTCGCGCTGTACCTGGCACCGGGCCGCTTCTCCAGGGAGACCACGTAGCCGAGGAACCCCAGCATGTGGTCGCGGGTGAGGTCGCTCCAGCGGGTGACCCCTTGCGTGTCGAGCCACGTGCAGAAGGTGACGACGTGCCCGTGGATGGCCTGGATGTACTGGGGTGCGCCGATTTCGGCGTTGATGCGGTATGCCATCCAACGCTCCACCGATGCCGCGAACTCGGGGTTCGTGATGAGGTTGTGGTTGACGTAGGCAGCTCCGCCAGCGGACGCGATTCCCAGGTAGCGACGCGTCGGCTCGACCCCGCTTAGCACGCAGAGCGCGTCGAGGGTGTCGAGGAGGAACCCTCGTGCGAGGTCACGGTAGCCCCCGGCCGCGCGGCTGATCTCCTCGATCTTGATGCGGTTCTGGCGCAGGTCGAGCAGCGTCTCGACGTGATGCTTCCTGAGCGATCGCGCAAGCGCGGCGACTGCCGCGGGCAAGGTCGTCCGGCCGCGCTTTCCTCGCTCGTGCAGTCCCAGCGCGAGTTCGTTTCGAACCGTGCGCGAGCCGGCGGCCAGGACCTCGAATCCTCCGGCGAGCTTGTGCGGGCGTTGCCGTTTGCGTTCTCGAAGCCACTGCTCCAGGCGGAGATTCTGGCGTTCGAAGGCTGCGAGGTCGGTGCGGCAAAGCGGGATCTCGCGACGCTGTGACTCGCGAGAGCAGCCGGCGACCGCGCAGGGCGGGTTGGAGTAGCGTCCCTCGGAGTCAAAAGGGATCGGGTCGAGAAGGAAGGCCTCGGGGAGATGCTCGACAAGGTCGATCGACGACGGCGCAGGTTTGCGCAGCGCGCTAGTCACGGTCCCACGCTCCCGCCTCGATGAGCTGTTGACGCACCTTGTCGACGTCCAGGTGGTTGTAGGTATCGAGTGTCGTCTGCACCGTGGAGTGGGTGACCAGGTATGAGATGGTCTCGATCGGCACCTGCTTGCCGATGAGCCGGGTCACATAGGTGTGGCGGAAGGTGTGGGCCGACCAGCCGTAGATGCTGGTCTTCTTCTGAAGCCGTGCGACGGTCTGCTCGACCGACTGGTAGGTAAGCGGCCTTCCGTACTCGCCAGCCCAGAGGTTCACGAAGACGAAGTCGGAGTCGAGGTCCCGATACTCGGCGTGCATGTACGCCGCGTACAGGCGGATGAGGCTGGCGGATACGGGGATCATGGCGTAGTTGTAGCTCTTGTTCCGTGCGTCGATGCCCGGCTCGTTCGGCCGCTTCATCACCGCGATCGTTGAGCTAGGCACTCGCACGTCGGAGTGTCGCAGCAGCAGGGCTTGACCGATTCGGAGGCCGGTCTCGTCGAGCAGCGAGAACAGGAAGCGGTCCCGCAGGTTGCTTGTTGCGTCGATGATCCGCTCGACCTGGTTGTCGTCCAGGATCTTCAGCTCGGCGCTCGGCGATCGCAGTCGTGGGCCGACGGTTGCGACGTACTCGGCACGCTCCGAGTACCGGTTCTTGCGGACGCGCGCCGCCTTCAACAGGACGGAGTACACCGGGTCGTTTGCCGTTGCGTGACGGTACCGCGCGAACGATGTCACCGCAGACATGGCGCGGTTGACGGAAGCGGGCTTGCGCCGTCCATCAGTCCGGTTCGGGGTCGCGAGCGACGGGTCCGGGGTGCGCATGTGGGCGATGAACTTCGCCAGCTCCTCGTTCGTGATGGCACTCCATGCGAGGCTGGATTCTTCGAGGAAGGTGTAGAAGTGCGCGAGGTCGAACGCGTAGGCGCGGATCGTGTTCGTCGATCGTTCGATGGACGCGAGGTGTCTGAGGAATGGGGTCACCTCGGGGATCGGTACGCCGCGCTGGTCCAGCACGGCCCACCTCTCGGGCGTTTCGACGGATACGGCTTGGGCCACTCGACCTCCTCGATGACAGGCGCGCTGTAGTGTGTCATCGACGTCCGTCATCGCTCGCTCGATGACGTTGATGACAGCCGCCTCCTTTGCTCTGGATAGCGTCGCTCTTGTAAAGCGAGGGTCGTCGGTTCGAATCCGACAGGAGGCTCCACCCGGACGGAGGGCCATGACGCACGAGCACGCGCTGCGCCCGTTCGTCACCACTGCATCCGTCATCGGTGCGGTCATCGTCGGCGGCTTCATGGCCGCCCAGTCGCGGGTCAACGGCGAGCTCGCCCACGAGCTCGGCGACGGCATCCTCGCTGCTCTCATCTCGTTCGGCTCGGGCGCCGTCGCGTGCGCGCTCGCGCTCATCGTGTGGCGACCCGGTCGCCGCGGTCTCGGCCGCATCCGCGACGCGCTGCGGGACAAGCGGATGTCGCCCTGGTTCCTCGTGGGAGGCGCCGCGGGTGCGCTCATGGTCACCTCTCAGGGCCTCACCGCAGCGGTCGTCGGTGTCGCGCTCTTCTCGGTCGCGCTCGTCGGCGGGCAGACCGTCGGGTCGCTCATCGTCGACCGCCGCGGCATCGGAACGATGCCGCCCAAGGCGCTCACGGCACCGCGGCTCGCGGGCGCACTCCTCGCCGTCGTCGCCGTCGTATGGGGCGTCTCCGGTCGCCTCGCGGGCGACGCGCCGTGGTGGCTGCTCGCGCTGCCCTTCGTCGCAGGCATCGCGACGTCGTGGCAGCAGGCCGCCAACGGCCAACTTCGCGGCGCGGCGGGGTCGGTGCTGAGCGCCACCTTCGTGAGCTTCGTCGCGGGCACGATCGTGCTCGCCGTCGCCGCGGCCGTCGACGTCGCGATCGTCGGACCGCCTGCGGCGTTCCCGACGGATGCGTGGCTCTACTCCGGCGGGCTGCTCGGCATCGTCTTCATCGCGGGGGCCGCCGCGATCGTGCCGCTCGTGGGCGTGCTGCTCTACACGCTCGCCGCGATCGCCGGCCAGCTCACGGTCGCCGTGCTGCTCGACGTGCTGCTGCCGGTCGGCGACGCGCACGTCGACGTCGCGACCATCGGGGGCGCCGCGCTCGCGGTCGTCGCCGTCGGCATCGCGTCGTTCCGTCGCCCCGGGCACCGCAGAGCCTGAGCGCGCGCCGGCCGCCCCCAGCACGCCGTCGCCCAGACCGACCGTCGCCCAGACCGACCGTCGCCCAGACCGACCTCGGGCCACCCGAACGGGCGTCGCAGCGGCTCCCGGCCCCGCCATACAGTCGGAGGATGCGCCGAACCCGACTCGTCCTCGTGTGCCTGCTCACCGCATCCGCCGCCCTCCTCGCGGGCTGCACCGCCACCTCACCCGTCGCCGTCGACGAGCTCGGCGCCGGCGAGCAGACCGCCGCCGTCGACGTGGAGGTCGACGGGCCCGCCGCGGTCACCTTCCGCCGCATCACGATCCAACCCGGTGCCGGCACGGGGGAGCACTGCCACTACGGCCAGCTCATCGCCGTCGTCGAGCAGGGCACCTTCACCCACCGCGCCCCCGTCTACCCGACGGGCGTGCACGTGTACGAGGCGGGTGACTCGATCATCGAGGGCGCCGACTACATCCACGAGGGCGTCAACGAGGGCGACGAGCCGGTCGTGCTGCTCGTCACCTACATCACGGAGGAGGGCAAGCCGCTCGCCGAGACGGACCTCGCGAACTGCGACCAGGGGTAGCGTCCGGCTCGCGGCGGGGTGCAGGCTGGGGGCCAGCATCCCGGCGCACATCCCCCGGTGCGCCCGCAGAAGGGGGCACCACCATGAGCACCACTCCCCATGCCGAGAGCGTCGTGCTCGTACACGGCGCCTACGCCGACGGTTCGTCGTGGAGCGAGTCATCCCCCTGCTGCTCGACGCGGGCCTCGAGGTCATCGCCGTGCAGAACCCGCTCACGACCCTCGTCGACGACGCCGCCGCGACCCGCCGCGCCCTCGCGCGTGCGACCGGTCCCGTCGTGCTCGCCGGGCACTCCTGGGCGGGCACCGTCATCTCCGAGACGGGCGGCGACGACAAGGTCTCCGCGCTCGTCTACATCGCGGCGCGCGCACCCGACGCGGGGGAGGACTACGGCGCGCTCGCCGGCGGGTTCCCCGCACCGCCCGCGAGCGCGGGCCTCGAGCACGCCGACGGCTTCGCGCAGCTCTCCGAGGACGCGTTCCTGAACGACTTCGCGAACGGCGTCGACGAGCGACGAGCGCGTGCGCTCTACGCCGTGCAGGGGCCGATCTCCGACGAGCTGTTCAGCTCGCACACGACCCACGCGGCGTGGCACGACAAGCCCACGTTCTACTCGATCTCGCGGAACGACCGCACGACGTCGCCCGAGCTCGAGCGGTTCCTCGCCGATCGGATGGGCGCGCACACGATCGAGCTCGAGAGCGGCCACCTCGCGATGGTGACGCACCCGCGCGAGGTCGCCGACCTCATCCTGCTCGCCGCCGGGAGGTCGTGAGCGGATGCGGGAGCCGCATCCGAGGGCTCAGAGGCTCGACAGATGCTTCTTCGCCGTGACCGGCTTGCGCTTGCCGCTCTTCTTCTCGGGCTTCGACCCGACGTAGAGCCAGCCGAGCAGACGCTCGTCGGGGGCGAGCTCGTGCGCACGGTGAACGGCGCCCGAGCGCGTGTAGTGGCCCGTGCGCCACATGACGCCCCAGCCCGCCTCGTCGAGCAGCAGGCTCAACGCGTGGGCGACACCGGATGCGACGGCCTCCTGCTCCCAGTCGGGCACCTTCGCGCTCGGCTTCGGCGAGACGACGACGGCGAGCAGGAGCGGCGCGCGCAACGGCTTGCGGGCGAGCTTCTCGGCATCCGATCCGGTCGCCCCGGAGTCCTCGGCGATCGCGCGGCCCACGCGCTCGCGCGCCTCGCCGCGGATCGCGATGACCCGCCACGGGCGTAGCGCCGCGTGGTCGGCGACCGTGCCGGCGACCTCGATCGCGCGCAGCAGCTCCTTGTCGCTCGGAGCCTCGTCGCCCACGGAGGAGTGGGACCGCCGCCGCAGCATCGCGTCGGCGGCGGAACCCTTCTTGGCCATCAGTGGCCCGCTGCGGCCTCGCCCTCGGCCTGGAAGCCGAGCGAGAGGGAGTTCATGCAGTAGCGCAGCCCCGTGGGGGTGCCGAAGCCGTCGTCGAACACGTGGCCCAGGTGGCCGCCGCAGTTCGCGCAGCGCACCTCGGTGCGCACCATGCCGAGCGAGGTGTCCTCGAGCAGCTCCACGGCATCCGGGTTCACCGAGTCGTAGAAGCTCGGCCAGCCGCAGCCGGAGTCGAACTTCGTGCCGCTCTTGAACAGCTCGGCGCCGCACGCGGCACACGTGTAGAGGCCCGCGCGGTGCTCGTCGAGCAGCTCACCCGTCCATGCCCGCTCGGTGCCCGCCTGGCGCAGCACCCGGTAGCGGTCCTCGCCGAGCTCCTCGCGCCACTGCTCCTCGGACTTGCTGACGTTGTAGCCCATCGCGTCCCCTTTCCTCGCACATCCTAGGTACCCGCTCCGGGCACCCGCTCGATACAACGTCGCGGGACGTCTCGGAGTTCCCGGATGATGTGGAGATGACGGAGGGCACGCGCGACTGGTACCTGCGGGCCGCGCGCGAGCTCGCGGCCACGTCGCCGCGGCAGGTGGAGTGGTGCTTCGGCGTCGCCCATGACGACCGCGTGCTCGCCCTGCTCGACGCCCTCCCGCGACCCGCGCGGCAGCCGTCGCTGCTGTTCGCGGTCGCGGCGTACCTCGGCGTGCCCGACGCGCCCTACGCCGTGTGGGCGGATGCCGTGCTCGCCCGCGCGGAGGACCTCGCACGCGAGCTGCCGCGCCGCCGCGTGCAGACGAACGAGCCCGGGCGCTGCGTGCCGCTCCTCGTGGCGCTCGCCCACATCCCAGGACCGATCGCCCTCGTCGAGCTCGGCGCGTCGGCGGGGCTCTGCCTGCTGCCCGACCGGTACGGCTACCGCTTCCGCACGCCGGACGGCGAGGCAGGGGTTGCACTCGGCGACGGCAGCCCTGTGCTCGAGGCCCGACTCGACGCCGTGCTCGTCCCCGACGCGCTCCCCGACATCCGCTGGCGGCGGGGCGTGGACCTCGCACCGCTCGACGCGCGCGACGCCGACGACGCGCGCTGGCTCGAGGCCTCGCTGCCGCCCGACCGGCCCGAGCGGCGGGAACGCCTGCGCGCCGCACTCGCGGCGGCGCGCGCGCACCCCGTCGAGGTCGTCGCGGGCGACGCGCTCGCCGCCCTGCCCGCCGCGGTCGCGGACGCGCTCGCCGCCCTGCCCGCCGCCGCGACCGCCAGCGCGACCCTCGTCGTCGCGACGCTCGGCACCGCCGTCTACCTGCCGCCCGCCGACCGCGAACGCCTGCTCGCGGCGATCGCCGGGGCGGGCGGTCGGGCCGTCACGTTCGAGGCCCGCGGAGCCCTGCCCGAGGTCACCGAGCGCTGGGCCGCGCTCGCGGCGGAGGGGCGAGCGGATGCCGCCGCTGGCTTCGTGCTCGCCCTCGACGGGGTGCCCCTCGCATCCGGCTCCCCGCACGGCGACGTGCTCGAGGCTGTGCGTCCTCCCGCGGGTCGCCCGGGCACGGAGGCTCACCGCTCCTAGGCTGGCGGCGTCGACCGGATGACGCCGGTCTCCGACGTCAGCCCGCACGAGATCAGGGAGGTGCCGCATGTCCGCCAGCTCGGGCGCCGCGCGCCTCACTCCGGCCGAACCGCTCGACCCGTTCTCGCGGCGCGTGCTCGAGTTCGAGGACGCCTGGGCGGGGCGGACGGGGGCGAAGGCCTCGGCCATCCGTGCCGAGTTCGACGTGGCACCCGCACGTTACTATCAGCTTCTGTCGGCCATACTCGATTCGCCGGCAGCGCTGCGCCACGACCCACTCCTGGTGCGCCGATTGCAGCGTGTGCGGGATGCCCGGGCGGCAGCCCGCGCCTCCCGAACCTTCCGCATCGACACCCAGGACCCGACCGACTAGATGGCCAGCTTCCCCCGCGACCGCTTCGACGACATCCCCGGCGGCGTCGACCGCGTCGGCGCGCACCGCGCCCCCGGCCGTCGCGGCCGCGGCTGGATCGGCTTCGGCTGGGCCGTGCTCGCGACCGCCGTGCTGACCGTCGCGGGCCTGTTCCTGCTCTCGACGTTCGACCCGACCTTCAAGCTGCCGTTCGCGCAGGAGACCCCGACGCCGACGCCCACGCCGACCGTCGTCGAGACCGCCGAGCCGATCACCGACCCGCTCGCCGTGGACCCCGAGTACCTCGGTCAGCTCACGCTCGCCGTGCTCAACGGCACGCCGACGCAGGGCCTCTCGAACACCGCAGGCGACCAGATCGCCGCAGCCGGCTGGCCGAACCCGAGCCGCGCATCCGCGTCGAACACCGAGGAGCCGACGACGATCGTCTACTTCTCGAACCCCGACGACGAGGGCATCGCGCGCGGCATCGCGCAGCTCGTCGGCGCGAGTGACGTGCAGCTGTCGGACGCGTTCCCGATCGCGGCGATCACGGTCGTGCTCGGCGAGGACTACGTCCCGCCGGCGCCTGCCGGCTAAACCGCTCCGATGGCGGGCTGAACGGCCTCCTCGCGCCCTCCACGGCCGCCGGTGTTACGCCGATGTTTAATCTGCGTTGAATCTTGCGAACGGGGCGCGATTTCGGGCCTCCTGCGCGATTTCGCGCCCCGCCGCGTCGCTAGCATCACCCCGTGCTCGGCCACACGTAGGCCGCGGCACGCGACACGAACACAGCAGGGGAGCAACACGATGGCCAACGGAACCGTGAAGTGGTTCAACGCGGAGAAGGGCTTCGGCTTCATCACGTCGGACGGCGGACAGGACGTCTTCGTGCACTACTCGGCCATCGACATGCCGGGCTACAAGGTGCTCGAGGAGGGTCAAGCCGTGACCTTCGAGGTCGGCACGGGCGCCAAGGGACCGCAGGCCGAGACCGTCCGCCCCGTCTGAGCGAGCGCCGACGACCCCGGCTGTGTCGGACGCGCGGGTCGCGTCGGACGCGCCGGACGCGCCGACGGCAAGCGGCGGCCGACCGCCTCGGTCGCCCTAGCATGTCGCTCATGGAATCCCGGGGGCGTCGTCTGATCGGCGCTCTCGCACTCGCGGTGAGCGCACTGCTCGCGGGCTGCACGGCGGCCGCCGCACCCATGCCGGCAGTGAGTCCGACACCGACGAGCACCTATGTCTCCACCTACGAGACGCCCGCGCCCGTCGTCTACGCACCGCTCACGGGGATGCCGGTCGACGACCCGGCGAGCCTCGCGCATCCGTCGCTCGCCGCGAAGATCGACGACCACACGGCGGCGCGCCCGCAGGTGGGCCTCGAGGCGACCGACATCGTGTTCGAGGAGCTCGTCGAGGGCGGCCTCACGCGCTACGTCGCCGTGTGGCACTCGAACGTGCCCGCCGAGATCGGCCCCATCCGCTCGATCCGCCCCATGGATCCCGACATCATCTCGCCGCTCGGCGGCATCGTCGCGTACTCGGGCGGTCAGCAGCGCTTCGTCGCGATGATGCGCGACACGAACGTCTACAACGCCATCCACGGCATGCGCGACACGGATGCGGTCATGTTCCGCACGAAGTCGAAGGCCGCGCCGCACAACGTCATCGTGAAGGCGCAGGAGCTCATCGGCATGCACCTCGACCTCGCGGCGCCGCAGCAGCACTTCTCGTTCGCCGCGGATGCCGCGGGCTCGACCGCCGCACGCGAGGGCCAGCCCGTCGCGGGCATCGACCTCACCTTCGGGGCGCCCTCGCATCCGTCGTGGAGGTGGGATGCGGCCTCGTCGCGCTGGCTGCGCTTCCAGAACGGTGCCGTCGACCTCGACTCCAACGGGGCGCAGCTGTCGGCGGTCAACGTCGTCGTCGTGCGCGTGCCCGTGTCGTTCGGGCTCGGCGTGCCGAAGACCGAACTCATCGGCGGCGGCGAGGCTCTCGTGCTGTCGGACGGCAAGGTCGTGCACGCGACGTGGTCGAAGGGCGACCGCCTCGCGCCCATCCGTCTCGTCGACGACACGGGGGCCGTCATCCGGCTCGCCCCCGGCAACAGCTGGGTCGAGCTCGTGCCGCAGAGCGGCGCCGCCGACCCGGTGCCCGTCGGCTGAGCCGCGGCCTCTCAGCGTCGCCCCGCGGATGCCGTCTGCGCGCGTCGTGCACGCGGTGGTCGGCTTGCACTCACCCCGACCGAGTGCCAGACTGATCTCTGGCACTCGCGATCATTGAGTGCCAAATCACTGTGGATCACGTCCGGGAGGGACGACACTAACCCATGGCTAAGATCATCGCTTTCGACGAGGAGGCCCGTCGCGGCCTCGAGCGCGGCCTCAACACCCTGGCCGACGCCGTCAAGGTCACCCTCGGGCCCCGCGGCCGCAACGTCGTGCTCGAGAAGAAGTGGGGCGCCCCCACGATCACGAACGACGGCGTGTCCATCGCCAAGGAGATCGAGCTCGACGACCCGTACGAGAAGATCGGCGCGGAGCTCGTCAAGGAGGTCGCCAAGAAGACCGACGACGTCGCGGGCGACGGCACCACGACCTCCGTCGTGCTCGCCCAGGCGCTCGTGCGCGAGGGCCTGCGCAACGTCGCGGCCGGCGCCGACCCCATCAGCCTCAAGCGCGGAATCGAGAAGGCCGTCGCGGCCGTCGAGACCGAGCTGCGCGCCAACGCCAAGGAGGTCGAGACGAAGGAGGAGTACGCGGCCACCGCGTCCATCTCCGCCGCCGACCCCGAGATCGGCCAGCTCATCGCCGAGGCGATCGACAAGGTCGGCAAGGAGGGCGTCGTCACCGTCGAGGAGTCGAACACCTTCGGCACGACGCTCGAGCTCACCGAGGGCATGCGCTTCGACAAGGGCTACCTGTCGGCGTACTTCGTGACGGACCCGGAGCGCCAGGAGGCGGTCTTCGAGGACCCGTACATCCTCATCGTCAACAGCAAGATCTCGAACATCAAGGATCTGCTCCCCATCGTCGACAAGGTCATCCAGGCGGGCAAGCAGCTGCTCATCATCGCCGAGGACGTCGACGGCGAGGCTCTCGCGACGCTCGTCGTGAACAAGATCCGCGGCATCTTCAAGTCGGTCGCCGTCAAGGCCCCCGGCTTCGGCGACCGCCGCAAGGCCCAGCTGCAGGACATCGCGATCCTCACGGGCGGCCAGGTCATCTCCGAGGAGGTCGGCCTCAAGCTCGAGAACGCCACCCTCGACCTGCTCGGCCAGGCGCGCAAGGTCATCGTCACCAAGGACGAGACCACGATCGTCGAGGGCGCCGGCTCGGCCGACGCCATCGCGGGCCGCGTCAAGCAGCTCCGCCAGGAGATCGACAACACCGACTCCGACTACGACCGCGAGAAGCTCCAGGAGCGCCTCGCCAAGCTCGCGGGCGGCGTCGCCGTCATCAAGGCGGGTGCGGCCACCGAGGTCGAGCTCAAGGAGCGCAAGCACCGCATCGAGGACGCCATCCGCAACGCGAAGGCGGCCGGCGAGGAGGGCATCGTCGCCGGTGGTGGCGTCGCGCTCATCCAGGCGGGCAAGACCGCGTTCGAGAAGCTCGAGGTCTCGGGCGACGAGGCGACCGGTGCGAACATCGTCAAGGTCGCGATCGACGCGCCGCTCAAGCAGATCGCCCTCAACGCCGGTCTCGAGCCGGGCGTCGTCGTCGACAAGGTGCGCAACCTCCCCGTGGGCCAGGGCCTCAACGCCGCCACGGGCGAGTACGTCGACATGCTGTCGGCCGGCATCAGCGACCCGGTGAAGGTGACCCGTTCGGCGCTGCTCAACGCGGCTTCGATCGCCGGTCTCTTCCTCACCACCGAGGCCGTCGTCGCCGACAAGCCCGAGAAGAACCCGGTTCCGGCCGGCGACCCCACGGGCGGCATGGACTTTTGACCGTAAGTTGAGGCCGCGAAGCGGGCTCAACTGAAGGTCAAAGGTCGAGGAGCGCCGCGCGAGAGCGCGACGCGTCTCGAGACCTAGATCTCGCAAGACAAGCGGGCGGTTCCCTTCGGGGAGCCGCCCGCTTCGTCGTTCGGGGGTAGCTCGGGGGCTGGTTTCGACACGCGCCTGCGGCGCTACTCAACCAGGGGGGGCGCCTGCGGCGCTACTCAACCAGCGGGCAGGGGCGCCTGCGGCGCTCCCGACGAGCGGGTGGTGCGCCGGCGGCGCTACTCAACGAGCGGTATCGCTCGCTGGTTGAGTAGCCCGCGCAGCGGGCGTGTCGAAACCAGCCCCCGTGCTGCCTACCGCAGGAACAACCGCGTGTTGTGCTGTTCGATCTCGGCGTACTGCTGGCCGGCCTGCGCGAGCGAGGTGCCGATCGCGCCGAGCGACTCCTCGACGCGCTGCTGCGTCGTGCGCCACTCGGCGACGACGGCGTGGAACGCGGTCGCGGCACCGCCGCGCCACGATGCCTGCAACTGCTCGAGCTGAGAGTGGAGCGCCGTCACCTCGGACTGGATGCGCGCGACGGTCTGTCGGGCGGCCGCCGCGTGTGCGAGGACGGCTTCGCTGTCTACCTGGAACGTGGTCATGCCGCCACGTTAGGGACGCGGTGCGGTCCCGTTCGGCGCGGCCGCGGCATCCGTGGACTCCGGCTCCTCGTCGGGGCTGGGGGCGAGCGGGATGCTGACGCGGAACGTCGCACCGCCGCCGGGCGTCTCGAGCACCTCGACGTGACCGTCGTGCTTCGCGACGATGCCTGCCACGATCGCGAGCCCGAGCCCGGAACCGCCCGTCTCGCGAGTGCGGGACGTGTCGGCGCGCCAGAAGCGCTGGAAGATCTTCTCGCGCAGCTGCGGGGGGATGCCCTCGCCGTGGTCGACGATCGAGATGACGCCGTAGCCGCCGCGGCGGTCGACTCCCACCTCGAGCTCGATGGGGCTGTCGTCGGGCGTGAAGCGCATGGCGTTGCCGATGAGGTTGGTGACGACCTGGCGCAGCTTGTCTTCGTCTCCGCGCACGATCGGGCCGACCTCGGGCAGCGGCACCGCGCCCGTCGTCGTGCTCGCGGCGGTCGTCTCCGCGACGGCCGGCCGACGCCGGCGCAGGCGCGCGAGGGCCGAGCCGGCGAACGCGATGGGCCCCGTCATGGTCGTCGCGGGCGGCGTGACGTGGGCCGCGGTGGCCGGTCGAGCCGCGGGCGGCTCCGTCACGGGAGGCGTGGTCGTGGTCGCGGATGCCGCGCCCGCCTCGCCGTCGGCGGCATCCGCCGGCGGGTCGATCGGCTCGGGCACGACGACCGTGATGCGGCGCAGCGGCGCCGAGGCGGATGCGTCGAGGGCGGCATCCTGCGCGATCGGCAGCAGGTCGACCGGCTCATACACGACCGTGCGCGGCTCGTCGAGGCGGGCGAGCTCGAGCAGGTCCTCGACGAGTCCTCCCATGCGGATCGCCTCGCGCTCGATGCGGTCCATGGCCTGGGCGACGTCGTCGGGCTTCTGCAGGGCGCCCATCCGGTACAGCTCGGCGTAGCCGCGCAACGACACGAGGGGCGTGCGCAGCTCGTGGCTCGCGTCGCCCACGAAGCGACGCATCTGCTCGACGGCGCGCTGCCGGTCGGCGAGGGCGAGGTCGATGCGCGCGAGCATCGCGTTGAGGGAGCGGTTGAGGCGGCCGACCTCGGTGTTCGGGGTGGCGCCTCCGAGGCGCTGGCTGTAGTCGCCCGCGGCGAAGCGCGCGGCCGTGCGCTCGACGTCGCGCAGCGGCGCGAAGGTGCTCGTGACGAGCAGCTGGGTCACCGCGGCGCCGAGCAGCACGACCGCGATCGCGAAGAGGAAGAAGATGAGGCTGTAGCGCGTGATGGTCGTGTCGATGTCCGTCACGTCGATGCCCGCGACGAGCGTCGCGAGCGAGCCGTCGGAGCCCGTGAGCACGCTCGTCATGACGCGCCACTGGCCGCGACCCGTCGCATCCGTCACCGTCGAGAGATTGCTGTCGTGCAGGTAGCCCCACGAGAGGGTCATGTGCGAGAAGTCGGGCTGCAGCGACGACCTCGGCACGTTCTCGCACACGACGCCGCCCGAGGCGTCGACGATCGCGACGAGGTAGCCCGGCTCGTAGCGGAAGTTGCACGTCGCGAGGTTGTCGGGCGCCGAGTCGGCCGTGCCGACCACCTGCTGGAACCAGGACGAGACGGATGCGTCGCGCTGGTCGAAGAGGTAGGTGCGCAGCACCGTCATGGTGCCCATGCCCGCGACGGCGAGGCCGAAGGTCAGCAGCAGGACGGTGACGCCCGTGATCTTGGTGCGGAGGGAGACGCCGTTCCACCACCGCTCGAACGACGCGTGAAGCTTCGCCATTCAGTGGCCCCGCATCCGTCGCCCCGCGGCCTGGCGGACCGTCACGCCTTCGCGGTCTTGAGCATGTAGCCGAAGCCGCGCTTGGTCTGGATCATCGGCTCGGAGGAGTGCTGGTCGATCTTGCGCCGCAGGTACGAGATGTAGCTCTCGACGATGCCCGCGTCGCCGTTGAAGTCGTACTCCCACACGTGGTCGAGGATCTGCGCCTTCGACAGCACGCGGTTGGGGTTGAGCATGAGGTAGCGCAGGAGCTTGAACTCGGTGGGGGAGAGTTCGACGGGCACGTCGCCGACGGTGACCTCGTGCGTGTCCTGGTCCATCGTGAGCTCGCCCGCGCGGATGATGGCGTCTTCCTCGTCCTGCATGGTGCGGCGCAGGATGGCCTTGATGCGCGCGACGATCTCGTCGAGCGAGAAGGGCTTGGTGACGTAGTCGTCGCCGCCGACGGTGAGGCCCGTGATCTTGTCCTCGGTGTCGTCCTTCGCGGTGAGGAAGAGGATGGGCGCGGTGTAGCCGGATGCGCGCAGCCGCTTGGTGACGCCGAAGCCGTTCATGTCGGGCAACATGACGTCGAGGATGATGAGGTCGGGCTCCTCGTCGAGGACCGCCGAGATGGCCTGGGCGCCGTTGCCGACCGCGCGCACGGCGAAGCCGGCGAAGCGGAGGCTCGTGGTGAGCAGGTCGCGGATGTTGGGCTCGTCGTCGACGATGAGGATCTTGGGTCCGTCGCTCATGCGCCCCATTATCTCTGAAAGTTTTCTGAATGTCACCTGGAATATCAGGCGCGGGCTGTCTACCCCCGCGCGGGGGCCAGCGGCCGGGCGCGGCGGCGGAGAGCGGCGTAGCCTCGCCGCATGACCGCTGAACGCATCGTCATCGTCGGAGCGGGCCTCGCCGGGGCGGCTGCCGCCGCCGAGCTGCGGGCCCGCGGGTTCGCGGGCGAGGTGACTCTCGTGGGGGCGGAGCCACACGCGCCCTACATCCGACCGCCGCTCTCGAAGGGCTACCTAGCGGGGGACGACGAGCGCGGCTCGTTCGACGTGCACCCCCTCGGCTGGTACGCGGAGCGCGACATCCGGTTCCGCGCGGGGGAGACGGCGGCCGGGATCGACCGGGCCTCGCGCGTCGTAGCCCTCGCGGGCGGCGAGGCGCTCGCCTACGACCAGCTGCTGCTCGCGACGGGCTCGACACCGCATCCGCTGCCCGTGCCGGGCGGGGACCTCGCGGGCGTGCACCTGCTGCGCACGATCGACCAGGCGTACGCCCTGCGCGCCGCGATCGCCGACGGCGGGCGTCGCGTCGTCGTCGTCGGCGCCGGATGGATCGGCATGGAGGTCGCGGCGACCGCGCGCACGCTCGGGAACGATGTGACCGTGCTGCTGCGCGGCGAGGTGCCCCTCGTGTCGCAGCTCGGCGCGGAGCTCGGGGCGGATTTCGCTCGCCTCCACGAGGAGAACGGCGTCGTTCTGCGCCGCGGGGCCGAGGTGCGCGAGCTCGTCGGGGGCGACGCCGTCACGGGGGTGCTGCTCGCCGACGGTGAGCTCGTGCCGGCGGATGTCGTGGTCGCCGCGGTCGGCGCTGCGCCCGCGATCGGGCTCGCGGCATCCGCGGGGCTCGAGACGGGCGACGGCGTGCACGTCGACGCGCGGCTGCGGACGTCCGACGAGCGCATCTGGGCGGCGGGTGACATCGCCGCGATCCTGCACCCCGTGCTCGAGACGGCCGGGCTGCCCGCGCGCATCCGCAGCGAGCACTGGGCCAACGCCGAGAAGACGGGCCCGGCGGCGGCGCGCTCGATGCTCGGCGACGGGACGCCGTACGACGCGATCCCGTACTTCTACACCGATCAGTTCGACCTCGGCATGGAGTACACGGGGTTCCCCCAGCTCGCCGCCGAGGGCGAGGTCGTCGTGCGCGGGGCGCGCGCGGGGCGCGAGTTCATCGCGTTCTGGGTGCGCGACGGTGCGGTCGTCGCGGGGATGAACGTCAACGTGTGGGACGTCGCCGACGACATCGAGCAGCTCGTGCGTGCCGGCTTGGCGGGCGCCGCCGTCGACCGGGCACGGCTCGCCGACCCGGCGGTGCCGCTCGGCGACCTCTAGCATCGTGCCCGTGACCTCCGCGCCCTCCCTCGTGCGCCGCATCGGTGCGCGCGAGTTCGACTTCTCGCGGCGCGTCGCCGTCATGGCGATCGTCAACCGCACGCCCGACTCGTTCCACGACAAGGGGGCGACGTTCGCGCTCGACCGAGCGGTCGAGGCGGCTCTCGCCGCGGTCGCCGACGGCGCCGACTGGGTCGACGTTGGCGGCGTGCCGTTCGGACGCGGGCCGGTCGTCGAGCTCGAGGAGGAGCTCGAGCGGATCGTGCCGCTCGTCGCAGCGGTGCGCGCCGCATCCGACGTCGTCATCTCGGTCGACACCTTCAACGCGCGCGTCGCGGAGGCCGCGCTCGCCGCGGGTGCCGACGTCGTCAACGACACCTCCGGCCTGTGGGACCCGGACATGGCATCTGTCGTCGCGGCGTCGGAGGGGCACATCGTGCTCACGCACTCGCTCACCCCGCCGCGCACGCCGCATCCGTCGCCCCGCTACGACGATGTCGTGCGCACCGTCGTCGACCACCTGCGCTCTCGCATCGACACGGCGCTCGCGGCGGGCGTGCCGTTCGAGCGGCTCATCGTCGACCCCGGGCACGACCTCAACAAGAACACGCTGCACTCGCTCGAGCTCACGCGGCGGCTCGGGGAGGTCGCCCAGCTCGGGCCGCCCGTGCTCGTGGCGCTCTCGAACAAGGACTTCATCGGCGAGACGCTCGACCGCACGCAGTACGAGCGGCTCGAGGGCTCGCTCGCGGCGGCCGTCGTGTCGATCATCAACGGCGCCCGCATCGTGCGCGTGCACGACGTGCGCGCGACGGTCGCGGCGGTGCGTATGACGGAGGCGATCCTCGGCTGGAGGGAGCCGGCGTGGCTGAAGCACAACATGTGACGATCGACCGGGTCTGGCCCGACCCGGCGGGGGACCTCGGCGACGACGAGCTCGTCGAGGCGCTACTCGCGTCGGGCGACGTGCTGCGGGTGAACTTCGTGTCGTCGGTCGACGGGGCGGCGACGCGCGACGGGCTCTCGGGCGGGCTCGGCGACGACGCCGACCGCCGCTACTTCGAGCTGCTGCGTCGCGTCGCGCAGGTCGTCGTCGTGGGGGCGGGCACCGTGCGGGCCGAGGGCTACGGGCCGCTGCGGGTGTCGGATGCGTCGGCCGCGTGGCGGGAGGAGCGCGGGCTGCCGCCGCATCCGGTGTTCGCGATCGTGTCGGGCTCGCTCGACCTCGACCCCGCGTCGCGCATCTTCGCCGAGGCGCCGGTGCGGCCGATCGTCGTCACGACGCCCGGGCGTGACATCGCTGCGTTCGCGGGAGTGGCGGATGTCATCGAGTGCGGGACGGGCTCGCGCATCGACGCGGATGCCGCGGTCGCGGCCCTGCGCGCACGAGGCCTCACGCGCATCCTGAGCGAGGGCGGGCCCACCATGTTCGGGGCGTTGCTCGCGGCCGACCTCGTCGACGAGCTGTGCGTGACGGTGTCGCCGACGCTCGAGGCGGGTGACGCGCGCCGCATCGCGACGGGTCAGCTGCCCGACCCGCGTGCGCTCGAGCTCGCGCACGTGCTGCGTTCGGGGTCGACGCTGCTGCTGCGGTACCGGCGGAAGCGCTCCACCGCCGCCTCCTGAGCGGAAGTCGGGCCTCGATACGGCAGGTGACCAGCGGTAGAGCAGCCGCGCGAGTTCACCGCTGGTTGAGTGCCGCGCGCCGTGCCCGGAGGGCGCGACGCGCGGCGTATCGAAACCCGAGGGACGTATGAGGTGCGGAGGTTCCGCATTCATGGCCGGCTGTTGAAACGTCGGTGCGAGGGTTTCGATACGCGTCGTGCGCTTCGCGCGCGGCGCTACTCAACCAACGGGAGGGGGGCACGTCTCCGGACGCGGGGTTCGATAGGTGATCGCGCGTGTTCACCGCTGGTTGAGTGCCGCGCGCCGCGCCGGAGGCGCGACGCACGGCGTATCGAAACCCGAGGGACGGATGACGTGGGGAAGGATCGCATCCCGTGGCCGGCTGTTGATACGCGGTGCGAGGGTTTCGATACGCGTCGTGCGCTGCGCGCGCGGCGCTACTCAACCAACGGCGGAGGAGCCCTGCGAGGGTTTCGATACGCGTCGTGCGCTGCGCGCGCGGCGCTACTCAACCAGCGGTGGGGGCGGCGGCGCCCCGCACTGAAACCGCCGCGGCGCTGCTCAACCAGCGGGAAGCGGCACCGCGGCTACGCCACCAGCTCGTGCGCGTCGAGGATCGTGTACGAGTAGCCCTGCTCGGCGAGGAACCGCTGGCGGTTCTGCGCGAAGTCCTGGTCGACGGTATCGCGCGCGACGAGCGTGTAGAAGTTGGCCGGCAGGCCCGACTCCTTCGGACGCAGCAGACGCCCGAGGCGCTGCGCCTCCTCCTGGCGTGAGCCGAACGAGCCCGACACCTGGATGGCGACGGTCGCCTCCGGCAGGTCGACGGAGAAGTTGGCGACCTTCGACACGACGAGCACCTTCGTCGTGCCGTCGCGGAACTCCTGGAACAGCCGCTCGCGCTCGGCGACCGGGGTGGCACCGGTCAGCTGGGGCGCACCGAGCGCATCCGACAGCTCCTCGATCTGGTCGAGGTACTGGCCGATGACGAGGATGCGCTCGCCGTCGTGCTTCGCGACGAGGTCGCGCACGACCTGCAGCTTCGCGGGGGCGGTGGCGGCGAGGCGGTAGCGCTCGTCGTCGGCGCTCGCGGCGTACTCGAGGCGCTCAGACTGCGGCAGGTCGATCCGCACCTCGAAGCACGAGGCGGGGGAGATGTAGCCCTGCGCCTCGATCTCCTTCCAGGGGGCGTCGAAGCGCTTCGGGCCGATGAGGCTGAACACGTCCGACTCGCGGCCGTCCTCGCGCACGAGCGTCGCCGTCAGGCCCAGGCGGCGGCGCGCCTGCAGCTCGGCGGTGAGCTTGAACACGGGCGCTGGCAGCAGGTGCACCTCGTCGTAGACGATGAGGCCCCAGTCGAGCGCGTCGAGGAGCGCGAGGTGCGCGTACTCGTCCTTCCGCTTCGCGGTGAGGATCTGGTACGTCGCGATTGTGACCGGCTTGATCTCCTTCGACTGGCCGGAGTACTCGCCGATCTCGTCCTCGGTGAGGGTCGTGCGCTTGAGCAGCTCCGCCCGCCACTGGCGCGCCGACACCGTGTTGGTCACGAGGATGAGCGTGTTGGTGTCGGCGGCGGCCATCGCGCCCGCCCCGACGAGCGTCTTGCCGGCGCCGCACGGCAGCACGACGACGCCCGAGCCGCCCGCGAAGAAGTTGTCGACGGCCTGGCGCTGGTAGGGGCGCAGCCCCCATCCGTCCTCGACGAGGTCGATGTCGTGCGGGGTGCCGGGGGTGTAGCCGGCGTGGTCCTCGGCGGGCCAGCCGATCTTCAGCAGCTCCTGCTTCACCTGGCCTCGCGCCCACGGCTGCAGCGTCCACTCGGTCGAGGTGCGGCGGATGCCGAGGAACGGGGCGACCTTCGAGTTGCGCGTGATCTCGGCGAGCACCGCGGCATCCGCGCCCCGGATCACGAGCTCGCCGTCGTCGTCGCGCGCGATGATGAGGCGGCCGTAGCGGCCCACCGTCTCCTCGATGTCGATCTGCACCGTCTGCGGCACCGGGAACTTCGCATAGCGGTCGAGCGTCGCGAGCATCGCCTCGGCCGTGTGGCCGGCGGCGCGGGCGTTCCACAGACCCAGGCGCGTGATGCGGTACGTGTGCACGTGCTCGGGCGCGCGCTCCAGCTCGGCGAAGATCGCCAGCTCGTGCCGGGCCTCCTCCGCCTCCGGGTGCGCGACCTCGAGCAGCACGGTGCGGTCGCTCTGCACGATCAGCGGTCCGTTCATAACCGAGCAAGCCTACCGGCGGGGGTGCGGATGCCGCTGGGCGCGTTCCGCTGGCCGAGTGCCGCGAGGCCGCATCACCGCTGGTTGAGTGCCGCGCGCCGCGCGCGGAGCGCGCGACGCACGGCGTATCGAAACCTGACGGGCGGATGACGTGCGGAGGGATCGCATCCGTGGCCCGCTCTTGATACGCGGGTGCGAGGGTTTCGATACGCGTCGTGCCGCGCGGTCGCGCGGCGCGGCGCTACTCAACCGACGGAGGAGGGGGCGGGCTGCACCTCGACGATGTGCGACAGGGGGAGGGTGCGCTCGATGTCGGCGCGACGGTCGCGTGCCCGCAGCCGCCCGCCGGCGAGGGCCGCCGGCTCGAGCAGGTAAGGCACCTCGGTGCCGTCGGGCATCCGCACGACGACGGTGACCTGCAGCTTGCCGCGGATCGCGAGCTCGAGCTGGCGCGCGTTCCACGCCGCACCGCTCTCCTCGGGCTGGTCGGCGGCGGCGTCGCGGATGCGCGCCACGATGCGCAGGGCGGGGTCGGGTGGCGGTTCGCTCGGCAGGGTGCGGGCGGTCGCACGCCGCACGGCGCGGATGACGCCCTCGGCGTCTTCGTAGACCGCGGGATAGCGCGCGTCGACGAGCGCCCAGTAGAGCGTCTCGGCGTCGAAGCGGCTGACCGCCCGGTGGTCGCCCGTGCGACGCAGGCCGAGCGGCGCGAGGGTCTGGTCGATGACGAGCTGCCCCACGAGCGCCGGGTCGTCGGCGCGCACGGAGGAGTGGGCGTTCGCATCCGCTGTTCCCGGCGTCGGGTCGACGGCGCCGACGCGCAGGCTCCCGAACCGCGCGGCGGTCTCTGTGAGGAGGTAGTCGAGGGGTTGCGGGATGCCGGTGAGCGAGATCTCGGCGAGCAGCGCGCGCACGTCGTCGACGGTGAGCCCCGTCGTGAGGGCGCGCGTCACCGACGCTGAGGTGATGCGGTAGCTCGACGCGAGCCCCACCGACTCGACCTCGGCGGTCTCGCGCAGCCGCCGGTCGACATCCGCCGCGAGGGGCCCGGGGGCGATGACCGAGAGGTCGTGCTGGATGTACACCTGCCGCACGTCGGGCGGAAAGAGCGCCCCGATGGCCTCGGCCGCCGCATCCGCCCCCTCGGCGAGCAGGGCCGCGCCCGCGGTCGACGGAACGGAGCCGCCGACGATGCCGAGCAGCTCGGCGGAGCGCACGACGGCGCGCGTGCGCTCGGGCAGCCAGTCGCCGCCCGCCGGGTAGAGCCATTCGAGGTAGTCGAGCAGGCCGTCGCCCCAGCGCGCACCGGCGCGGGCGCGCAGCTGCTCCTGCAGCTCGACGGGCACGCGCGCGAGCCAGCCGGATGCGAGGGTCGTCCACCGCTCGACGCGCGGCGATCCCGCCCAGGCTTCCGCGGCGGGCGACACCCGCCAGGCGCCGTCGACGGTGCTCGCGAGGCTCGCGCCCTCGGCGAGCTCGAGGAGGGTGACGAGCTCGACGTCATCGCGGGCGCCCGAGGCGGCGAGCAGCCGCCGCCAGTCGGGGAGGGCGACGCCGCCGCGCTGCAGCATGCGCGCGGGTTCGCGCTCGAGCGCCGTCACGAGCTCGCCGACCGCGGTGACGGCGGCGAAGGCTCGCTCGCCCGCCGCGCGGTCGGCCGCGGCCCGGTCGTCGCCGTGCACGGGCTCGAGGGCTGCGGGCGGGCGGGCGTCGATGAGCTGCTCGGGCGAGGGCAGGTTCTGCGCGGGCCACGCCAGCAGCAGCTCCGTGAGCCGGTCGGATGCCAGGAGCCGCCCGTCGTCGTCGCTCAGGAGCGCGAGGGCCGTGAGCTTCTCGAGCGCGGCGGCCACGTCCTCGCGCCCGCGACGGGTGCGCACGGCGATCGCGTCGGCATTCGCTTCTCCGAGCACGACGGATGCGAGCACGGCGAGGGCGGTGCGGTCGAGGTGCGTGAGCGCGGCCTGCAGGGACGCGGGGTCGAGGAGCGCCTCGGCGAGGTCGAAGACGTCGCGGATGCCGGCCTCGCGCACGGGGCGCGCGTGCAGGAGCTCGACGAGGACGTCGTCGGGCAGCGCCCGCAGCCGAGCCGCGAGCGCGAGGGCGGAACTGCTACCGCTCACCGTCCCGCGCGAGCCGGCTGCGGCGGACGGAGCTGACGATGAGGAAGGCGACGATGAGCAGGAACGCGAGCGGCAGACCGAAGTAGCCGACGAGCATCGCGGCGGGCCACACGCCCTCCGACATGTCCGTTCCCGTGCCCGAGGCGATCATGGTGGCGACGATCGCGATGACCGAGACGCCCACGACGGCAGCGATCATGGCGGCCAGCACGCGTTCGATACGATTGAGCGGGACGGGGGCGTTCTCGGGCACGAGACAACACTATGCCCCGTGCGCCCACCGGATTCAGCGAGAGAGGCTCGGCATGCCCACCGGCAAGGTGAAGTTCTACGACGATGACAAGGGCTTCGGCTTCATCACGTCCGATGACGGCCAGGAGGTCTTCCTGCACGCCTCGGCGCTGCCGGCCGGCGCCGTCGTGCGCTCGGGCACGCGTCTCGAGTTCGGGATCGCCGACGGCCGCAAGGGCGCCCAGGCGCTCTCGGTGCGCGTGCTCGACCCCGCGCCGAGCCTCAGCAAGCTCAACCGCCGCCCCGCGGATGACATGGCGATCGTCGTGGAGGACCTCGTGAAGCTGCTCGACGGCGTCGGCGCGAGCCTGCGCCGCGGTCGCTACCCCGACCGTGCGCACGGTGCGAAGATCGCCGCCGTGCTGCGCAAGGTCGCCGACGACTTGGACGCGTAGGCGCGTGGCCGACGACGGGCTGGTGCGCCTCGCGCGCGAGGCGCTTCTCGAGATCACGCCGGAGGCGACGGTCGGCGAGGTTCTCGAGCAGTCGACCGCGGAGGACGGCGTCGTCACGCTGACCTTCGCGACGACGATGCAGGGCTACCCCGGCTGGCACTGGACGGTGTCGATCGCGCAGCTCCCCGGCGAGGAGCCGACGGTGCTCGAGGCGGAGCTGCTGCCCGGCGAGGGCGCGCTGCTCGCGCCCGACTGGGTGCCGTGGTCGGAGCGTCTCGAGGAGTACCGCGCGGCTCAGGCCGCGGCGGCCGCCGAGGCGGGGGCGGAGGACGCGGACGACGATGGCGATGAGTCGGACGACGACGCGGATGAGGACGACGACTCCGATTCCGACGACGACGACGACGATGACGACGACGACTCGGACGATGACGATGACGACGGGGACGACGACGCGGACGACGCCGACGACTTCGACCCGGACGACGACTTCGGCGACGACCCCGACGACGGCATCGACTTCGAGTCGGACGCGTCAGGCGCGGCGGCGGAAGTGCACGTAGACGAGGCCGACGAGCCCGATGCCGATGCCGACGAGGCAGGTCCACAGCCACCACACGCGGCCGGACTCGACGAGCGGTCCGACGAAGAGGAGTAGGGCGCCGAAGCCGAGCACCCACAGCACGAGCCCGGCGAGGATCGCCGCGCGGTCGTCCGTGGGCACCGGCGCGGGATCGGGGCGCCGCTCGCTCTCGCTCAGCCAGAACCGCATGCCGCGAGCCTAGAGCGCGCCGACCACGTAGTCGATCGAGGCCGTGAGGGCCCGGATGTCGTCGGGGTCGACCGCCGCGAAGGTCGCGACGCGCAGCTGGTTGCGGCCGAGCTTGCGGTACGGCTCGGTGTCGACGATGCCGTTCGCGCGCAGAACCGACGCGACGACGGCCGCGTCGACGCTGTCGTCGAAGTCGATCGTCACCACGACCTGGGAGCGGTGCGCCGGGTCGGCGACGAACGGCGTCGCGAAGTCGCGCTCCTCGGCCCACGCGTACAGGTGGCTCGACGACTCGCGCGTGCGCGCATCCGCGAACGCGAGCCCGCCGTTGCCGTTCATCCAGTCGAGCTGGGCCTCCATGAGCAGGAGGGTCGCGAGCGCGGGCGTGTTGAGCGTCTGGTCGAGGCGCGAGTTGTCGACGGCGTTCTTGAGGCTCAGGAACTCGGGGATCCAGCGGTCGGATGCGGCGATCGTCTCGATGCGCGCGATGGCGGCGGGGCTCATGGCCGCGAACCACAGGCCGCCGTCGGCCGCGAAGTTCTTCTGCGGGGCGAAGTAGTAGACGTCGGTCTCGGCGAGGTCGACGTCGATGCCACCGGCGGCGCTCGTCGCGTCGATCACGGTGAGCGCGCCCGCGTCGCCGTTCACGCGCGCGACCGGGGCCATGACGCCCGTGGAGGTCTCGTTGTGCGGCCAGGCGTAGACGTCGACGCCCTCGACGATCTCGACCTCGGCGCGCGAGCCGGCGGGCGCGTCGACGACGTGCGGGGCCTCGAGGAACGGGGTCTTCGCGGCGGCGGCGAACTTCGCGCCGAACTCGCCGAAGGTCAGGTTCTCGCTGCGGCGCTCGATGAGGGAGAAGGCCGCGGCATCCCAGAACGCGGTCGAGCCGCCGTTGCCGAGCACGATCTCGTAGCCGTCGGGAAGGCGGAAGAGCTCGGCGAGGCCCTGGCGCACGCGGCCGACGAGCTGCTTGACGGGCTTCTGGCGGTGCGAGGTGCCGAGCAGCCCCTCGTTGGCCGCGAGGTGGGCGACCTGCTCCGGTCGCACCTTCGACGGGCCGCATCCGAAACGACCGTCGGCGGGGAGGAGGTTCTGGGGGATCTGGATGTCCGGCACGCGACGAGTCTATTGAGCCTCCCGGTAGGCTGGACGCCGACGTGCAGGGAGGCCACGATGACCGATCTGGTCGATACGACGGAGATGTACCTTCGGACGATCCTCGACCTCGAGGAGGAGGGGATCACACCCCTGCGCGCCCGTATCTCCGAGCGTCTCGGGCACTCCGGCCCCACCGTCTCGCAGACCGTCGGACGCATGGAGCGCGACGGCCTCGTCGTCGTCGAGGGCGACCGTCACCTCGCGCTCACGGCCGAGGGCCGCAGCCGCGCGATGCACGTCATGCGCAAGCACCGCCTCGCCGAGCGCCTGCTCGCCGATGTCATTGGTCTCGACTGGGCGTACGTGCACGACGAGGCCTGCCGCTGGGAGCACGTCATGAGCGAGCAGGTGGAGCGTCGGCTCATCCAGCTGCTCGGCAACCCCACCGAGTCGCCCTACGGCAACCCGATCCCCGGCCTCGACGAGATCGGGGGCACGCCCGCCGGCAGCTTCCTCGATGGCGTCGAGAGCATCGTGGCGCGCGCGTCGTCGGCCGTCGGCGAGACGACGGGCCTCGTCCGCCGTCTCGGGGAGCCCGTGCAGTTCGAGCCGGAGCTGCTCGCTCAGCTGCGCGAGGCGGGCGTCGTGCCGGGGGCGACGGTCAACCTGTCGACCGCGGGCTCGTACGTCATCGTGCAGGTCGACGGATTCGGCGACGGGCTCGAGCTGCCCAACGAGGTCGCGTCCCACATCTACGTCGAGGCGTGAGCCGCCCGCGGCAACTGCCCCGCGCATCCGTCACGGGCGTGTAACGCGTTCTGTGTCGCTCCGCGCGTGACCACCCGACGGGGTTACCCTGGGGCTCTCGGAGGTTCTTCGGACCGGGGAGGGCATATGCGTACCGCGCACCGCATCCGCACCATGGATGCGCGCGCGCTGTTCCGCATACAGCTCAGCAGCCGGCCCGACGTGCACTGTCACGTCGCGGTCGTGTGAGGCGCTGTCGTTCGCGACGGCGCCTTTTCTGTTCTCATCTCCGGTACGCGGTCTCCTCCGGGAAGGTCGACGGCCTGCACGCCATGCAGGCCCACTCGAGAGGAGACCCGTTGCGAACACTGGTACTCAACGCCGGCTACGAGCCGCTCGCCGTGGTGTCGTTCAAGCGAGCCCTCGTGCTCGTGCTGTCGGGGAAGGCGGTCGTCGTCGCGAGCGACGACGAGCACCCCGTGCACGGGATCGCGGGGGAGTGGGATCGCCCGTCGGTGATCCTGCTGCGGCGCTACGTGCGGATCCCGACCGGGCGCGCGGTGCCCGTGTCGAGGCGCGGCGTGCTGCGGCGCGACGACCAGCGGTGCGCCTACTGCGGCGTGCACGCGTCGACGATCGACCACGTCATCCCGCGCTCGCGCGGCGGGGCCGACAGCTGGGAGAACCTCGTGGCGTGCTGCCTGCGGTGCAACAACATCAAAGGCGACCGCACGCCGCAGGAGATGGGGTGGTCGCTGCGCTTCGCGCCCCGGCCCCCGCACGGCACGGCGTGGCTCGTACGCGGGACGGATCGCGCGCAGCCCGAGTGGCGCGAGTTCCTGGCCCCGGCGGCGTAGCGTTTTCGCCCGTTCGCGACGGGATCCGTCGCCGTTTCCGCCCGAAGCTGAGAAAAGCCTGGTGGTCAAGGCTGTCTGCCCCGATATACGGGCCGTTATCGAGACGTGACAATTCCGGGCATGGCGGGTAACGTCGAACGGGTCGCTTCAACCCGGAGAGCAACTTCTACGTGACTGAGAACGAGACCCGCGCGGTACTGGGACTTCCCCAGACGGCCGCGACGACCCCCTCGGAGACGCACCCGTTGACCCAGCAGGCTGCCTCCGACGCGGTCTCGAACCCTCCTGTCGCCGAGGCTCTCCCCTCGCGCCGCTCGCTCCGCGGCACGGTGCCGCCCGTCACCGCCGCGGTCGACCGTCCCGCCGTGACGACTCCGCCGGTGCCCGGATCCCGCCGCGCCGCGCGCGAGGCGCTCGCGAGCGCGCAGCCGCTCGTCGCATCCGTGCCGGCCGTGCCCGTGACGCCCGTGCCCGTGGCGCCCGCCGCCGCATCCGCCGTCTCCGTGCCGAGCGTGGCCGCGCCGTTCGGCACCTTCGAGCTCACCCCCGCGCCTGCGCCCGTCGAGGCCGAGGCGGCGCCCGCCGCGGCGACCTCCGGCACCCGCGCCCGCCGCGCATCCGCCGCCCAGACGGCCCCCGCGCCGCGCGCCGTCACGACCGGCCCCGTGCGCCGCAAGGGCACCGTGCGCAAGCGTGTGAGCGCCGCGGGCACGATGGTGCTCGTCGGCGGCCTGTTCGTCTCCCTCACGCTCCCCGCCTACGGTTCGGCCGACTACACGGGCGAGCTCGCCGAGGCCGCGGCCGAGGCCGACGGTCAGACGCTCGCCCTCAAGGCCGACATCAGCGCGACGGAGGCCGCACCGGCCGACACGCGCGACGGCTACGACACGGTGAGCGCGTCGGACCTCAAGCGCCTCTACCGCGACGCCCTCCGTCAGGAGCGCATCGCCGTCTACCTCGCCTCGGGCGCGCAGGCGCTCGGCGACGACTACCCGTGGGCCACCGAGCTCGGCATGAGCCAGGGCGGCGGCCTCTCGCCGCTGCGCTACTTCGTGCGCCAGTGCGTCGACTTCGTGGCGTGGCGCCTCAACCGCGACGCCGGCAGCTACGGCGTTCCGTTCAAGTACGACTGGTCGTCGCTCACGCCCGGCGGCGGCAACGCGTCGTCGTGGAAGCGCCAGTGGGAGAACCACGGATGGGCCACGAGCACGACGCCCTCGCCCGGCTGGGTCGCCTGGTTCCCCGGTGCCAACCACGTCGCCTACGTCAACAGCGTGCTCGGCGACGGCTCGGTGCTCATCGAGGAGTACAACTGGGGCGGCGCCGACGTCTACAACCAGCGCATCATCGACGCGGGCTCCGCGATCTACCTCTCGCCGCCGCCGCGCTGATCCGCGGTCGCCTCCCGTCCGCCGGCAGGCGTGACCCCCGCATCCGCTCGATAGACTCGGGCGGTCAGCCTCTGTAGCTCAATGGAAGAGCAGTTCCGTCCTAAGGAAAGGGTTGGGGGTTCGAGTCCCTCCAGGGGCACGACGCGAGGAGCGCGCGCACGAGCTCGCGTCCGAGGCCGCGAGAGGTGCCCGTCACGAACCAGGTGGCGGGGCGGTCGGTGGGGTAGGTCATGGTCGTGTCCTTCCGAGATGTTCGATCTGGTCGTCCCAGCGTGCGACCGCGCGGCGGCCCGTGGAGCGGCCTAACCGGCCCTCCTCCGCCTAGGACGCGGAGGGCCAGGCGGGGCACCCGCATCCGGGTCGACATTGGCTGCATGATCGGCCGGAACCAGGAGCTCGCGGACTTCCTCCGTCGCGCCCGCGCGAGCGTCGACCCCGACCGCAGCGGTCTGCCGAGCCCGGGATCGTCGACGCGATCGCCCGCGCTCTCGACCTCGACGAGGCCGGTCGCGAGCACCTGCACCACCTCCCGAGTTCGCGGCGTGGTGGCGGGAGCACCGCGTCTACCGCCGCACCCATGGCGACAAGCGGTTCCGGCATCCGGTGGTCGGCGAGCTCACCCTGCAGTACGAGTCGCTCACGATGCCGGGCGACGACGACCAGACGCTCTTCCTCTACACGGCCGGACCCGGAAGCGCCCACGCCGAGACCCTCGGGCTGCTCGCGAGCTGGGCGCTCGACGAACCCGCCCGCCGCGCCGCCCGCATGCCGCGAGGCTGAGCCGGGGGCGGCATCCGGATGTCCCCAGGACGAGCGGCATGACGGCGCTCGCCGGACGGCTATCTTGGTGCCATGGCATCGAGGGCGGACAAGAAGCGCGCGCGCGACCTCGTCGACACCCTCGTGTGGGACCTGCCCGAGATGAACCCCCGCGTCGGCACGCTGCCGCCGAACCCGGGCGGCCTCGAGCACGCCGCCGAGATCGACGTGCTGCCGGGCATCAAGGCGCTGTGCTTCCCCGACGGCGACGCGTGGCGCGGGCTGCTCGTGCAGTACGACGCCGCGACCGGAGCGGTGACGGGCACGATGGAGCACCAGATCCGCGCGCACTCCGACGAGGACGCCCCGCGCTGGGCGCAGCTCGTCATCTACGACATCCTCGCGAGCGCCGTGAAGAGCGCCCCGAGCGAGGCGGCCGCGGCGATCCCCCGCGAGCGTCTCGCCAAGGTGTCGCAGCTGCTCGAGCGCCTCTGACGGTCGACTCGCCCGAGCCGGTTGACCCGCGCTCTGCGGCGGGCCAGGCTCGGGGGCATGGGCGAGATCGTCGTCAAGCGCGTCTACGAGCCCGCGGATGCCGCTGACGGCTTCCGCGCGCTCGTAGACCGGCTCTGGCCCCGCGGGGTCTCGAAGGAACGCGCCGAGCTCGACGCGTGGTGGAAGGACCTCGCGCCGTCGAACGAGTTACGCACGGCGTGGCACGCCGACCCCGACCGCTTCGAGGAGTTCGCGGCGGCCTACCGCGCCGAGCTCGACGGGCGCGACCTCGCGGAGGCGCTCGGCGCCATCCGCTCCCACCCTCGTGTGACGCTGCTCTTCGGAGCCCACGACACCGAGCGCAACCACGCCATCGTGCTGCGCGACCACCTGCTGCCGCGGGTCTGACTCACACCGTGAGCGACAGCGCGAGCGTCGCGGCCGCAACCGTGAGCGGCGCCGCGACGACGCCGAGCAGCATGTAGCGGCGCCACGGCAACTCGACCCCGAGCGCGCGCAGCCGGTCGTGCCAGAGCAGCACGGCGAGCGACGCCCACGGGGTCACGAGCGGGCCCGCGTTCACACCGATGAGCAGCGCCGCGATGCGCGCGGGGGAGTCGGCGAGGGGCTCGAGCGCGAGGTAGGCCGGGAGGTTGTCGATCGCGTTCGCGCCGAGCATTCCGGCGCCCGCCAGGCGCAGCAGCGCGAGCGGGTCGTCTCCCGAGCCCGTGAGCTCGGCGAGCACGGATGCGAGCCCGAGCGCGTGCGCCGCCTCGACCACGAGGAACAGGCCGCCCGCGAACAGCAGCAGCTCCCACGGCACGAGGCCGAGCCGCACGGCCACGCGGTCGCGCACCGCGAACGCGACGACGAGCACGAGGGCCGCGACGGAAGCCGGGATCCACACCGGCATCCCGCTCACGAGGAACGGGATGAGCACGGCGACGACGGCAGCCGACACCCAGAACAGCACGGGGTCGTGCGGATCGTCCGCGGCGACGGGCTGGTAGCGCGTGCCGATCGAGCGGCGGAACACGATCGCGATGACGACACACGGGACGAGCACAGCGACGAGCGCGGGCGCCCACACGAGCGCCGCGAAGCGCGCCGGGTCGGAGAAGCCGAGCGCGTGCTCCGCGAGCAGGTTCGTGAGATTCGACACCGGCAGCAGGAGCGAGCCCGTATTCGCGAGCCACACCGTCGTGAGCGCGAACGGCAGCGGCGGGTAGCCGTGGTGGCGCGCGAGCAGCACGACGACGGACGTCAGCAGCACGGCCGTCGTGTCGAGCGAGAGGAACACCGTCGACGCGACGGCGAGCAGCACGACGAGCGCCCACAGCACCCAGCCGTGCCCGCGTCCGAGCCGCGCGAGACGCTCGGCGACGGCCGCGAAGACGCCCGCGCGATCGGCGAGCTCGGCCACGACCGTCACGGCGACCGCGAACAGCAGCACGGGCCAGACGCGCTCGACGACACCCACCGCATCCGCCGCCGGGAGCAGCCCCGTGACGACGGCGGCGCCCCCGACGAGCAGGAGGCCGCAGCCGACGAACGCGAGACGCACCGCATGAGATTACGGCCTCGCGGATGCCGCGCATGACACGCGTCGGAAAGCGCCGATCCGACACGCGCACGTAACGTGCGCGCGCCATCATGGGAGCACGATGACCGCACCCGCGATCGCCCTCGGCGACCTGACCGACCCGCGCGTGCTGCGCCTGCTCGAGGACCACCTCGCCGACATGCACGCGACCTCGCCGCCCGAGAGCGTGCACGCCCTCGACGTGACCGGGCTGCAGCATCCCGCAGTCACGTTCTGGGCGCTCAGCGACGGCGACGACGTGCTCGGCTGCGTCGCCCTCAAGGAGCTCGCGCCCGACCACGGCGAGCTCAAGTCGATGCGCACGGATGCGGCGGCGCGCGGGCGCGGGCTCGGTCGCCTCCTGCTCGCGCACGTGCTCGATGAGGCACGCGCCCGCGGGTACACGCGCCTCAGTCTCGAGACGGGCACCGAGGACTTCTTCCGTCCCGCCCGGGCGCTCTACGCGAGCGCAGGCTTCACCGAGACGGGTCCCTTCGCCGACTACGTGCTCGATCCGAACTCGGTGTACATGACGCTCGAGCTCGGCGGCTGAGCTCGACAGACCCGATCAGCGCGGGGGCTTCGTCCACAGCACGGTGTAGCGCCAGAAGAGGTGCGCACGGAAGACGGCCCCCGGCAGCAGCTCGTCCACGATCCGTCGCATCGCGCGGTAGCTCTCCGGGGGCGGCCAGACGGTCGGCGCCGCATGCTCCCAGTGACGCCGCCTCGTGAGCAGCTGGTACGGCCGGTTCGCGAGGGCCCCGGCGAGGCTGCGCGCGGCATCCGCCGGCGACGCGACCGCCGCGAGACCCACGATGCCGAGCAGCCCCCCGGGCGCGAGCAGCTCGCGCATCCGGATGAGGCCGGCGCGCGCGTCGAGATGGTGCAGGGTGGCGACGGATGCGACCACGTCGAACGACGCGGGCTCGAACGGATGCGTCATCACGTCGTCGCGGACCAGCTCGACGCGTGCGGCGTCGATTCCCGCGAGCTCGTCGCGGGCTCGGGCCAGCGAGGGGCCGTCGAGGTCGATGCCGACCACACGGGCCACGCGTGCGGCGAGCTCACGCACGAGCAGCCCGTCTCCGCATCCGACGTCGAGCGCGCTGCGGGCAGAGGCGGGCAGGGCGTCGAGGATCACGCCCTGGTAATGCAGGTTGTGGTTCCACCGGGGGTCGCTCGCCGAATCCACCCCCTCAGCCAACCACCAGTGTGCCGCCCGCGTCGTCATCCGCGCGAACGACGCCGCCGAGCGGCCGGGGCGGCGGCTGCCGGATCGACGCGTTTCGCTCCCGGGATAGCGGGCGCAGTCGACCTATCGTGGCCGTGTGTGGCCTGCCAACCGTCGGGATGACGACTCCGGGGAGATTCCTGTGACCCCTCACGCATCCGTGCAGCCGGTGACGGCTCCGTTGCTCGCGCCCGCCCCCGCTCCGCGGGCCGTCGCCGACCCCGCGCGCGACGCGTGGCGCGACGAGCTGACTCGCCTCGGCGGTGTCTCGCCGCTGCTCCACTTCGTCGACTCGCCGACGACCCGCATCGAGCTCTCCACGACCCACCCGGGCGGCCTCGCGCGCTTCATCACGGGCAAGCCCACCCTGCTGTCGCAGCTCATCCGCGACGACCTCGCCCTGCGCGCCGCCCGCATCGCGGCCGAGCGCATCACGGCGAAGGGGCTCGAGCTCTCCACGACGCGCGGTCTCGACAGCGTGCACCTCGGCATCGGCATCGTGCGCTGGACCCACGAGCGTGTCGACCACTGCGCGCCCCTCCTGCTGCGCCCCCTCGCCATCCGCCGCCACGGCCGCGACTACGAGCTCAAGCTGCGCGGCGCCGCGGTGCTCAACCCGGCGCTCGCGCGGACGCTCGAGAAGCAGTACGGGATCTCGCTCGACGCCGCGACGTTCGTGGCGCTCTCCGACGACGACGGCACCTTCAAGCCCAACGCCGTCATCGACCAGCTGCGCCGCCTCACGGGCCACCTCGGCGAGATCATGGTGCAGCCGCGCCTCGTCGTCTCGTCGTTCGAGGAGGTCGCGCAGGCGCTCGTCGCCGACGCGAAGAACCTCGAGCACCCCGTGCTCGACGCCGTCGGGGGCGACGCGACCGCCAAGTGGGCGCTCGAGGAGGCCTACCAGGCCGTCGAGCAGGCGGATGCCGACCGCCGCGACCCGTCCGTCGACACCCTCCTGCTCGACGCGGACGCCGAGCAGGAGCACATCGTGGCGCAGATCGCCGCAGGCAACTCGCTCGTCGTGCGCACGATGCCCGGCACCGGCGCGACGCAGACGATCGTCAACGCGCTCGGCCTGCTCGTGAGCCAGAACAAGCGCGTGCTCGTCGTGAGCCCCCGCCGTGCGAGCCTCCGCGGCATCGCGCAGCGGCTCGCGGATGTGGGCCTCGCCGGCCTCGCCGTGACCCCCTCGACCCTGCGCCGCGACGTCGTGCGCGGCATCGCCCGCAACGAGAAGGCGACACAGCCGCAACTCGCCGAGGTCGACGAGGCGCTCGTGCGCCTGCGCAGCGTGCTCGTCGACTACCGCGAGGCGCTCTCCCGCACCGACGGCACACTGTGGGTGTCGGTCTTCGACTGCGTGGCCGAGCTCTCCCGCCTCGCGCTGCTGCCGCATCCGCCCACCACGACCGCGCGGCTCTCGCCCCGCGCCGTGCGCGCCCTCGCGGGCGACCGGGCGAGCGTCGCGAACACGATGGTCGAGGCCGCGCGCCTCGGCGAGTTCCGCTACGGCCCTGGCGACTCGCCCTGGTACGGCGCCCAGTTCGCGACGGGCGAGGACGCCGCGCGCGCGCACGGCATCGCCAAGCGCCTCAACGCCGAGACGCTGCCGCGCCTGCTCGTGAAGGCCAACGAGGTCATCGGCAAGACGCGGATGCGTCCGTTCACGACCGTCGCCGAGCTCGGCATCTACCTGCGCCTGCTCTCCGACCTGCGCGACACCCTCGACAAGTTCGAGCCGGCCGTCTTCGACCGCTCGCTCGCCGAGCTCATCGTCGCGACCGCGCCGCGCCGCGAGGCCCCCGAGATGTCGGGCGCCAACCGCCGCCGTCTCAAGAAGCTCGCGAAGGAGTACGTGCGCCCCGGCATGCACGTCGGCGACCTGCACGAGGCGCTCAGCAGCATCCAGCAGCAGCGCATCCTGTGGCAGCGCTACGTCGCCGCGGGCGTCACGCCCGAGGTGCCGACGGGCATCTCCGACGTGCAGGTCGCGTGGCAGCAGGTCACGGCCGACCTCTCCGAGCTCGACGGTCCGCTCGGCCGCACCGCGCCGGGGTCGCAGCTCTCCGAGCTGCCGCTGCACCAGCTGTCCGACCTGCTCGAGGCGCTCGCGGCCGAGTCCGACGTGCTCAACAACCTGCAGGAGCGCAGCGCGCTCATGCAGAAGCTGCGCGACCTCGAGCTCGACGACTTCATCGCCGACCTCGCCGCGCGCCACGTGCCCGAGGAGCAGGTTCCCGCCGAGCTCGAGCTCGCCTGGTGGCGCTCCGCGCTCGACAGCCTGCTCGTCGACGACCGCGCCCTGCTGGGCGCGAAGACGGATGTGCTGCAGCGTCTCGAGGCCGACTTCCGCCTCGTCGACGAGGCGCACCAGCAGGGCAACGCGGGGTCGCTCGCGTGGCAGCTCGCCGAGAGCTGGCGCATCGGCATCATCGACTGGCCCGACGAGGCCGCCGCGCTCAAGCAGCTCATCACCGCGAACGGGCTGACGTCCGAATCGCTGCAGCGCCTCGCGCCGCACCTGTCGCGCACCGTCGCGCCCGTGTGGCTCGTCTCGCCGTACGAGGTCGACCAGGTGAGCGACACGATGCCCGTCGACGTCGTCGTGCTCGTCGACGCGGGCGCCACGACGATCGCCGAGAACGTCGGCGCCATCCGCCGTGCCCGCCAGGTGATCGCGTTCGGCGACCCCGTCACCCAGACCCCGGCCACCTTCCGCATCGGTCTCGACGAGGGCGAGGAGTCGCCCGTCGCGGTCGCGTACCCGTCGCGCATCGGGATGCCGGTGCGGGTGACGAAGGCGGAGGAGGCGCAGGACGTCGACGAGGTCGATGGTGAGGCCGGGGCTGATTTCGACACGTCGCCTGCGGCGACTACTCGATCAGCGGGCGATGCCGACGAGACCGAGACCGACGACGTCGTGGAGGAGGCGGAGGAGGCGGTCGCCGAGACCGACCTGCACGGGCGCTCCGCGTTCGCGCAGCTCGCATCCGTGCTCCCGACCATGAGCCTCACCCGCAGCTACCGCGCAGGCGGCGAGGACCTCGCAGAGCTCGTCAACCGCCGCTTCTACGGCGGACGCATCGACGCGCTGCCTTGGGCCGGCTCGTTCCTCGGCCACGGCAGCCTCTCGCTCGACTACATCGAGAACGGCACGGGCCTGCCCGACCCCGACACGGGAGCCGTCGAGTCGGTCGACGCCGAGGTCGCGCGCGTCGTCGAACTCGTCATCGACCACGCCGAGACCCGGCCGCGCGAGTCGCTCATGGTCGTCACGGCATCCGACAAGCACGCCGTGCGCGTCATGGATGCCGTGCTCGCCGCCATGAGCGCGCACCCCGCGCTGAGCGAGTTCCTGCTCGGCGAGCGTTCCGAGCCGTTCGCCGTGCTTCCCGTCGAGCGCGCCGTCGCGCAGAGCCGCGACCGCGTCGTGTTCTCGCTCGGCTACGGGCGCACCCCGCACGGACGCGTGCTGAGCGACTTCGGGGCCCTCGGGCGACCCGGGGGAGAGCGCCTGCTCGCCGTCGCCATGACCCGCGCCCGCCGCTCGCTCGTCATCGTCACGTGCGTGCAGCCCGACGACCTCGACGAGACCCGCATGAAGCACGGCGCCGTCGCGCTCGCCGAGCTGCTCGGCGAGATCGCGTCGCGCCGCGCCGAGCCGCCGCTGCCCGACGACTCCGACCCCATGCTCGTCGACCTGTCGCGCCGGCTCGAGACCCGCGGCCTGCGCGTCGCACTCGGCCACCGCGGCAAGCTCGGCCTCGTCGCCGCCAACGGCGGCATGTGCGTCGTGGTCGACACCGACTCCGTGTTCACCGGACGCAGCCTCCGCGAGGCGCTGCGCCTGCGCCCCGAGGTGCTGCGTCGCCTCGGCTGGCACTACGCGCGTGTGCACGCCTTCGAGCTGTTCACCGACCCGGATGCCGTGGCCGACCGCATCGCGCGCATGGTCGGACTCGCGGGCGGCCCCGTCACCGAGGAGATCCCCGTCGTTGCCGGACACACCGCGCCCTGACGAGCAGCAGCCCGACGAGCAGCCGCCCGACGAGCCGCGAACGCGGCGGAGACGACGTGTGACCACGCCGCCCCCGCCCGGGAGCGACCCGCATCCGCTGCCCGAGCCGCCGCGTCACTCGCCCACGGAGAACGACGAGCGGATGCGCCGCGACAAGCCCCCGCATTGGGGCTGAACGGCCCGCCACCTGACGGCGGCGGGCTGCGCTGTCGGGCGCCGCGACAATCCGCGGCGCTGCGCGGCGAATCCCGCGACCCGCTGTTGATACGCGGTGCGAGGGTTTCGATACGCGTCGTGCGCTTCGCGCGCGGCGCTACTCAACCAACGGAATGGGGCGGCGGACGCGGGACGCGCGGCGCGAGTTCACCGCTGGTTGAGTGCCGCGCGCCGCGCCCGGAGGGCGCGACGCACGGCGTATCGAAACCCGAGGGACGTATGACCCGCGCGGGCTGTACTGCCCGCTGATCGCTCCCGCGTGTCATCTGCTCGTCGGGTCTCGATACGCGCGTGGTCGCGCTCCGCGCGGCCGCGCGCACTCGACCAGCGGTAGAGCGGCGGCGCGTGCAGGAGCCAGCGGGACGGCTCAGACCCGCTTCTGCTCCGCCAGCAGGTCGCGGATCTCCGCGAGCAGCTGGGTCTCGGTCGGCCCGGCCTCCTCTTCGGCGATGCCCTTCTTCGCGGCCTGCCGCTCGCGCAGCTTGTTGACGGGCAGCACGAGCACGAAGTAGACGACGGCCGCGATGATGAGGAAGTTGATGACGGCCCCGATGACGGCGCCGAAGTACATCGTCGCCTCGCCGCCCTCGGTGGTCGGGATGGTTACGGGGAGCGCCTTGTCGAGCGAGTCGGCGCGGAAGAGCGCGCCGATCGCCGGGTTGATCACGGCGTTCACGATCTGGTTGACGATCGCGGTGAAGGCGGCGCCGATGACGACCGCGACTGCGAGGTCGATCACATTGCCGCGGAGGATGAAGTCCCTGAAGCCCTTCACGGTAGCTCCCATTCTGTTCCGGGGGATCGGCGGGTGCGCCGCTCTCCAGGCTACGGGCCGCTCAGCGCTTTGCGAAGGTGAGGATGCCGCTCGGCGTCACGACGCCGTCGACGGGCATGTCGTGGCGCTCCACCGGCACCTCGTCGACGAGCTCGTCGTCGTAGATGACGGCGTACACGGGAGGGCAGCCCTCCATCGAGCCGAGCGTCTTGTCGAAGTAGCCGCGCCCCCATCCGAGCCGCATGCCGTCGCGTGCGACGCCCGCGGCGGGCACGAGGATGAGGTCGACCCCGTTGATCGCGATCGGCCCGAGCAGCTCGCTCGACGGCGTCGGCATCCCGAGCATGTCCTGCTCCTCGTCGGCGCCGTCGTAGGGCGCCCAGTCGAGCAGGCCGTCCTCGCGCGAGACCGGCAGGAGGATCCGGATGCCGCGCTCGTCCGCCCAGCGCAGGAAGCCGCGGGTCTCGGGCTCGTCGGGCGTCGACAGGTACGCGGCGATGAAGCCCACGTCGAGGTCGGACGCGAGCTGCACGAGGTGGCGGGTCAGCGCCTCGGTCGCGCGCTCGCGCTCGGTGGCGGTGCGGATGCGGCGGCGCTCGCGGAGCTCCGCGCGCATCGCGCGCTTCCTGTTCTCCGCTTCGTCGGGCACGTGACCGATTGTAAGAGCCTTGACATTTCGCCGACACACCCCGCTGATAGCCTGGCCCGCATGCCTACCAAGATCACCAAGGCGGTCATCCCTGTCGCGGGACTCGGCACGCGCTTCCTCCCGGCGACCAAGGCGATGCCGAAGGAGATGCTCCCCGTCGTCGACAAGCCCGCGATCCAGTACGTGGTCGAGGAGGCGGTCGAGGCGGGGCTGCACGACGTGCTGATGGTCACCGGCCGCAACAAGACCGCGCTCGAGAACCACTTCGACCGCGCCGGCGAGCTCGAGGCCGTGCTCGTGAGCAAGGGCGACGACGAGAAGCTCGAGAAGGTCAACTACTCGACGGGCCTCGCCGACGTGCACTACGTGCGCCAGGGCGACCCGAAGGGCCTCGGCCACGCGGTGCTGCGCGCGAAGATGCACGTCGGGCACGAGCCCTTCGCGGTGCTGCTCGGCGACGACATCATCGACAACCGCGACCCGCTGCTCTCGCGCATGCTCGAGGTGCAGGAGGCGCTCAACACGACCGTCGTCGCGCTGCTCGAGGTCGACCCCTCGCAGACCCACCTCTACGGCATCGCGACCGTCGAGCCGACCGACGAGGAGGACGTCGTGCGCATCACGGGCCTCGTCGAGAAGCCTCCGGCCGGTGAGGCGCCCAGCAACCTCGCCATCATCGGCCGCTACGTGCTGCGTCCGGAGATCTTCGAGGTGCTGGAGCGCACGCAGCCGGGCAAGGGCGGCGAGATCCAGCTCACCGACGCGCTCGAGGAGATCGCGACCGGTCCGACGTGGACGGGCGGCGTGCACGGTGTCGTGTTCCGCGGCCGCCGCTACGACACGGGTGACCGTCTCGACTACCTCAAGGCGATCGTGCAGCTCGCGAGCGACCGCGACGACCTCGGCCCCGACTTCCGTGGGTGGCTCCAGGGGTTCGCGCAGGGCCTCGGCGGCCAGGCGGATGACGACCAGGGTGGCGAAGACGGCTGACGCGCCTGCGCGCGGTGTCCCCGCGCGGCAAGTAGTCTGACGCCGAGATGGCCACACCGACCCTGAGCGACGGGCGCGTCACGATCCGCCCGATCCGCATCCGCGACGCACGCCCGCTCGAGAACGAGCTCCTGGGCAACCGGGCGTGGCTGCGGCAGTGGGAGGCCACCAATCCCCACGGGCCAGCGGGCTTCGACGTGAAGGCGTCGATCCGCTCGCTCCAGGCGCACGCGCGCTCGGGCGGCGGGTTGCCGTTCGTCGTCGAGCACGACGGCGAGTTCGCGGGCCAGCTCAACGTCTCGGGGATCGTCTACGGCTCGCTGTCGTCGGCGACGATCGGCTACTGGGTCGCGGAGCGCTTCGCGGGTCGCGGCGTCACGCCGACGGCCGTCGCCCTCGCGACCGACCACTGCTTCTTCGGCCTCGGCCTGCACCGCATGGAGATCTGCATCCGGCCCGAGAACGCCCCGAGCCTGCGGGTCGTGCAGAAGCTCGGCTTCCGCTACGAGGGGCTGCGGCGGCGGTACATCCACATCAACGGCGACTGGCGCGACCACTTCTGCTTCGGGCTCGTCGTCGAGGAGGTTCCGACGGGCGTGCTTCGGCGCTGGAAGGACGGCCGCGCGCCCGAGTCGGCGGCGCGGATCCCGGATGCCGACCTGCAGGCGGCGACGCGCCCGCTGCGGTTCTAGCCGCGCGCGCCTAACCGGCCCCGCCCGCATCCGCTCCTACCCTGGGCGACATGGATCTTTCGGGCGCGGGAACGGCGATCATGCTCGCGCTCGCGGCCGTGCTCTGGTTCCTGTACCTGCTGCCGAACTGGATGCGTCGCCGTGAGTTCCTCGCGACGGAGCGCAACGCGACCCGCCTGCAGCGCGCGATCCGCGTCATGGCCGAGACCGCGGAGGCGCCCGTCGAGCTGCGCGTCGAGGCGACCGCTCGCGACGTGGCCCGCACGGAGCGCCTGCTCGAGCAGGAGCGCCGCCGCGCCGAGGCGCTCGAGCGCGCCGAGGTGCACGCCGCCGAGCTGCGCGCCCGCGCCGCCGAGGCGCAGGCCGCCGAGCTCGAGCGCGTGGCCCGTGCCGCCGCCCGCAGCCACGGCCCCGTCCCGATACCCGCTGCGGCCCTCGCACCCTCGGCGACCACGCTCGCCTTCGCCCGCCTCCGTCGCGCGCGCCGCGTCGCGGGGCTGCTGCTGCTCGCGGCGGTCGTCGTGGGCGCGGTGCAGCTCCTACTCATGGCGTCGACCGGTGTCGCACTCGGCGCCTGGTTCGTGCTCGGCGGATGTGTCGTGGCCGTCGCGACGTCGGTGCGGATGCAGGGGCGCATCGCCGCGCGCGCCCGCGCGCTCGCGACCGAGGTGACGGCCGTCGCCCCCGCGCGCCGCACCCGATCGACGCTCATCGACGCGGAGCTCCCGCAGGAACGCGTGTCGCGCGAGTGGACGCCCGTGCCGATCCCGAAGCCCCTCTACATCGAGCGCGGCGAGGCGCCTCGCGTGCCCGTCACGCCGCCTGTCAACGCCGAGGAGCTGCTGCGCGCGGCCCACGAGGAGGCACAGCGCGCGCTCGCCGCCGCCCACGCGGAGCCCGAGGTCGTGCCCTTCCGCCGCCGCGACGAGGCCGCATCCGCTGTTCCGGCCGAGAGCGCCCCCGCGGCGCCCGAGCGCCCGGCGGCGAGCCGCTTCGCCTCGATGGGCGTTCTGGGCGACGTCGACTCGGCGATGCCCGACCTCGACGAGGTTCTTCGGCGCCGCCGTTCGGGCTGAGCCGGCGCCGCGGCCGTGGTCAAGGACCCCTCCGCCGAGGTGATATCGTGTTCAGGCAGTCCGGGCCCATGGCGCAGTTGGTAGCGCGTCTCGTTCGCAATGAGAAGGTCGGGGGTTCGAATCCCCCTGGGTCCACAACCTGGCTCCCGGAGCCGCACACGACAGAGACCGCCCCTCGGGGCGGTCTTCTTCGTCCTACGGCTCGCGTACGTCGCCCAGCGCCTCGAGGTGTTGTGCTGCCGCGTCGCGATGTAGTACAACTACTACATTCGGTAGTGGACGGATGACGGGAGGGGCGGAATGGGCCACGATGCGGTCATCGAGGTCGACGGCCTCGCGATGAGCTACGGCTCTACGACGGTGCTGCGCGGCGTCGACTTCCGGGTCGGTCGGGGCGAGGTCGTCGCGCTACTCGGCCCGAACGGCGCCGGCAAGTCGACCACGATCGAGATCCTCGAGGGCTTCCGCGCCCCGTCCGGCGGCCGTGTGCGGGTGCTCGGCGAGGATCCCCTCCGCGCGGAGGAGGACTGGCGCTCGCGCATCGGCGTCGTGCTGCAGTCCTGGCGCGACCACGGCCGCTGGCGCGTGCGCGAACTGCTCGACCTGTTCGCCCGGTTCTACCTGCCGTACGGGCGACGCACCTTCGACGTGGACGAGCTGCTCGAGATGGTCGGCCTCACGGCGCAGGCCGGCGCCCGCATCCGCACCCTCTCGGGTGGGCAGCGGCGACGCCTCGACGTCGCGATCGGCATCGTCGGGAGACCCGAGATGCTGTTCCTCGACGAGCCCACGGCGGGATTCGACCCCGTGGTGCGCCGCGAGTTCCACGAGCTCGTGCACAAGCTCACCGACCTCGAGGGCACGACCGTGCTGCTCACCACCCACGACCTGAGCGAGGCCGAGCGGCTCGCCGACCGCGTCCTCATCCTCGACGGCGGCGTCATCGCGGCCGACGACAGCCCCGACGAGCTCGCCCGCCGCGTCGCCCGCACGAGCGAGGTGCGGTGGCTGCAGGAGGGCGTGCGGCACGTGCACGCGACGGAGGACGCCACCGCGTTCGTGCGCGACCTGCTCGTCACGCACACCGACGGCATCGCCGAGCTCGAAGTGACCCGCGCCGACCTCGAGGACACCTACCTCGCGATGGTCCACGCGAGCGGCGCGACGCGAGAGGAAGGAGAGCCGCGATGAGCCCCACCGCATCCGCCATCCTGCGCACCGGCGTGCGCCGAGGCGTCGTCGAGTTCCGCAACATGCTGCAGACCCCGAGCGAGGTGATCTACTACGTCGTCGGGATCATCGGCCTCGTCATCGCCCTCGTCGTCCTGCGCGAGACGACGCTCGACGACTCCGGGTTCCCCCTCGTCCGCTTCCTGCTCCCCGGCCTCATCGCGATGCAGGTGCTCATCGCCGCGTGCTTCGGTCCGGCCACCGTGCTCGCGACCGAGCGCGAGGACGGCACGCTGCTCCGCCACAAGTCGCTTCCGCACGGGATGCGGGGCTACCTCACCGGGCTCACCGTCCGGGCGGCGCTCGAGACCGTGATCGCCCTCGCGATCGTGCTCGTTCCGGCGACGTTCCTCGTCGACGGCCTGTGGGAGCGCGGCCCGATCGTGCTGCTCGGAGTGCCCATCGTGCTGCTCGGGCTGCTCGCCTTCCTCCCGCTCGGCTTCATGGTCGGGTCGGTGTTCCACAACCCTCGCGCCGTCGGCGGCTGGGGCTTCGTGAGCATCATGATCATCGCCATCGGCTCCGGGCTGTTCTTCCCTCTCGCGGCTCTTCCCACGTGGGTGCAGATCATCGTCGTCGCGCTGCCCGTCTACTGGTTCGGCCACGCCCTCCGCAGCGTGATCCTGCCGGCGGATGCGGCGGTGCTCGAGGTGGGCGAGGCGTGGTTCCCGCCCATCTCGCTGGGGGTGCTCGCCGTGTGGGCCGCCGTCGGGCTCGTCCTCGCGCCCGCGATGCTGCGCCGCTCCGCGCGACGCGAGTCGGCATCCGCGATCGAGCGTCGTCGACAGGCGGCACTGCAGCGTGTCTGAGCCGGTCGATTGCGTCTACAACCGCATCGCGACCCTGCGCGCCGATCGCGGTGTGACCCGGCGCGAGCTCGCGGAGGCGCTCGCGGTGCACTACCAGACGGTGGGCTACCTCGAGCGGGGCGAGTACAGCCCGAGCCTGCACCTCGCGCTACAGATCGCGCGCTACTTCGACGTGCCGCTCGAGTTCGTGTTCTCCCTCGACCCCTTCACCCCGCTCGGGTCGGAGGGCCGTTAGGGGCTCCGCTGCGCGCGGGAGCCGGCTTGATCCGGCGGGGCGTCGATCGCTAGCCTCGCGAGCGAGCATCCCGATCGATGTCCTGGGGGACCCGAAGCCGTGCGACCTCGAGCTCGCGCCGCGCTCGCCGCCGCCGCCCTGTGGGCGGTCGTGGGAGCACTCGTCGTCATGCCGTCCGCGGCAGCCGCTGCCGTCGAGCCGGTGGCGGTCGTCTCGGCGGAGGGGCCGGGTGTCGCGTTCGTCGAGCCGGCGGCATACGCCTCCGCCCTCGCGATCATCGACGACACCCCATGGACCACGGCGACGAGGCGTGCGAGCCGGGGTGGCTCTTCATCGTCCTCGCCGTGACGGCGCTCGCGATCATCGTCGTCGTCGTCGCGGTCGTCGCGCGCCCTGACCTCCCGCTCCCAGCCCGCGAGGGCGCATCCGGTTAGGCTGGCGCGAGCGAGAAGGGGGCGGTGTGGCGGACTTCAACGAGCGCATCATCGAGGAGTTCCGGGCGAACGACGGGACCGTGACGGTCGCCGGCTTCGGGCGCAGCCTCGTGCTGCTGCACCACCGTGGGGCGAGGTCGGGCGTCGAGCGCGTGACGCCCGTCATGGGCCTCCCGTCGGAGCACGGATGGCTCATCGCCGCGTCGAAGGGCGGCGCCCCCGAGAACCCCGCGTGGTTCCACAACCTGCTCGCGCATCCCGACACCGTCATCGAGACGCCCGACGACGGAGAGGTCGCCGTGCACGCGGAGCGGCTCGAGGGCGACACGCGTGACGCGGCCTGGGCGCGGTTCGTCGAGGCGAGCCCCGGCTTCGCCGAGTACGAGCGACGCACCGAGCGCACCATCCCCGTCGTGGAGCTGCGGCGCCGATGAGCGGACGCTCCGCCCGTCCGCCGTTCAGCCCGGTCGTGTCGCTGCTGACGGTCTCGGCCGTATGGGAGGCGCGCCTCGATCAGGAGCTGCGGGAGCTCGGGCTCACGACCCGCAAGTACGGGCTGCTCGGCCACATCCGCTCGACGCCCGGCATCTCGTTCTCGGAGCTCGCGCGCCGCTCGCGCATCACGGTGCAGTCGGCGCACACGGCCGTGAGGTCGCTCGTCGACGCGGGCCTCGTCGCGGACGCCACGGCGCACGCGGGGGCGGCGTCGGTGCTGCGCGTGACCGACGACGGCGTGCGCGTGCTCGACGCGGCCGAGCAGCGCCTCGCGGCGCTCGACGCGGAGCTCACGGCGGGCGCGGCGGGGCTGAGCGAGGCGCTCGAGGGCATGCACGACGACCCGTTCACGGGCGGCGCCCGGCAGAGGTGACGACCTTCAACTAGGCTGAAGGCGTGTTCCGTACGCCCCACAGCCTCTTCCGCGTGCTCGCGATCGCCGAGGTGTTCTCCTGGACGCTCCTCATCGTGGGCCTCATCCTGCGCGCGACCGCCGACCTCGCGATCGCGACGACGATCGGCGGCACGATCCACGGCTTCGTGTTCCTCTCCTACGGCGCGACCGCGGTGCTCGTCGCGCTCAACAACCGCTGGCGCCCCGTGCCGACCGTGGTCGCCATCGCGAGCGCGATCGTGCCCTACGCGACCGTGCCGGCCGAGCTGTGGCTCGCGCGCACGGGTCGCCTCGCGGGGGAGTGGCGCACGGAGCCCGTCGTCGAGCCGGCCGATCGTCGCTGGTACGACGCGCCCCTGCGCTGGTTCCTGCTGCGGCCGTGGCTGCTCGCGCTCCTCGTCGTGCTCGCGGTCGTCGTGCTCTTCGTCGTGCTGCTCATCGTCGGGCCGCCGGGCGGGCGGCACTGAGCGGTCGCCCGACGGCACCTGCTTTTGACAATCATTATCAATAAGCCTTAGGGTCGGAGCATGCTCCGCTCCGCCCGCGCCGCCCTGCCCGCCGTGCTCATGGCATCCGCGCTCACGCTCGCCGGATGCGCCCCTGACGCGGTTGGAACCGGCGACGGCGACGACCCCATCCGCATCGTCGCCTCCACGAACGTCTACGGCGACGTCGCAGCGACGATCGCGGGCGACGCGGCCGAGGTGACGTCGATCATCCACGACGCCGCACAGGACCCGCACGACTACGAGGCGACGCCGCGCGATGCGCTCGCCCTCAGCGAGGCGGACCTCGTGATCGTCAACGGCGGGGGATACGACGCCTTCATGGGCACCCTGCTCGACGCGCACGGCGGCGACCCCGTCGTGCTCGACGCGGTCGAGCTCGCCGACCTCGACGTCGAGGCGGGGCACGACCACGGCCACGATCACGACGACCACGATCACGCCGTCAACGAGCACGTCTGGTACGACCTGCACGTCGTCGAGCTGCTCGCCGAGGAGCTCGCCGAGCACCTCGCAGCTCTCGACCCCGCGAACGCCGAGACCTTCGCGGCGAACGCCGCCGACTTCGTCGACGGTGTCGGCGCGCTCGAGGCCACGGCATCCGCGATCGCGGAGGCGCACAGCGGCGCACGCGTCGCGATCACCGAGCCCGTGCCGCTCTACCTGCTCGAGGCGGCCGGGCTCGAGAACGCGACGCCGCCCGCGTTCAGCGAGGCGATCGAGGAGGGCACGGATGCGCCCGCGCTCGTGCTCCGCGACGTCGAGGCGCTCGTGAGCGACGGCTCCGTCGCGTTCCTCGCCTACAACGCGCAGACCGTGGGCCCGCAGACGGAGGCCGTGCTCGCGGCCGCGACGGGTGCGGGCACGCCGGTCGTGTCGTTCAGCGAGCTGCTGCCCGAGGGCGACGACTACCTCGGCTGGATGGCGGCGAACCTCGCCGCGATCGAGGCCGCTCTCACCTGACCCGAGTCATCCATCGCTGAGTGGTCGGTTTCTCGCCTCAAACGGCGCGGATAGGGCCAGAAACCGACCGGTCAGCGAAGGATGCGGCGAGCCGCTCGTCAGCGGCCCCAGGCCGAGCGCGGGGCCGGGATGACGGGCACCGGGTTGTAGTGCCAGTGCGAGCCGTTCGCGTAGTGGCCCGACGCCCACGGCGACGCCCAGATGGCGCGCTCGATCGCGGCCGTGTCGGTGCCCGCCATGAAGGCCTCGCGGATGCCGGCGTAGCCCCGGTTGCGCAGGAGCGCGTCGGCGGCGTTGCGGGCCGCGGCGACGAGGTCGACGTTGCTGCCCGTGCCGCCCGGACCGTAGCTCGCACCCCACCCGTTGTTGAGCGGGTTGTTGCGCGTCCACCAGGAGTCGACGTAGTTCTCCTGACGCATCCAGCGTGTGATGACCGTGACGTTGACGTCGTTGACGGGGAAGCCCGCGTAGAGCAGCACGAGCTTCGCCCAGTCGTGGTTCGTGCCGCCCGCGATGAACGTCTCCTCGCCGTCGGTCGCGTCGTACTCGTCGCGCTCGACGGCGCCCGTCGCCTCGAGGTGCTGCTTCGCCGCCACGGTCGAGACGTCGACGTCCTGCGCGTGCTCGGCGGCGTAGGCGGCGATCGACGCGGCCTCGCTCTGCGGCGCGGGAGGCGCGAGCGAGAAGGTCGCGATGAAGCCGAAGCTCACGAGGATGGCCGCTCCGACGAGCGCGCCGCGCGTTCGGCTGCTCGCGCGGGAGGCGTCGAGCCTCTCGCGGAGCATGCGGTGAACCGGGGTGGTCTTCGTCATAGGCGATCCGGCGCCGACCGATGGGGGGGGGGGTGCTCGGCGCGCGCGCCAGGCTAGCAACGGGGTGTGGGAACGGCCTGGGAGTGGGGCCGGGCGGTGTCCCGGCCGGCGCGGCGCGTCAGTCGCCGAGCGACGGATGCAGGTGCCGCGTGGCGAGGGCCTGGACCGCCTGGCGCGCGCCCGCCTCGAGGCTCCGCCCGACATCCGCTCCCGACAGGTGCGCGTCGAGGAATCCCGCGAAGAACGCGTCGCCCGCGCCGTTCGTGTCGACGACGGTCGCGAGGGCCGCATCCGCCGACCAGCGCCGCCCGTCGGCGTCGAGCGCGATCGCGCCATCGGCCCCGAGCGTGCACACGGCGATGCGCGGGCCCGCGTCGATGCAGCGGGCGAGCAGCGCCCACGGGTCGTCCGTGCGGTCGGCGTTCATGAACACCGCCTCGGCCGCCTCGAGGAACGGGCGGTGGAACGCGCTCTCGCCGTCGTAGTCGTGCAGGTCGGTCCACACGGGGATGCCCGCCTCGCGCGCCGCGGGCAGCAGCTCGGCGCCGCGTGGCGCGAGGTCGACGACGGCGAGGTCGGCATCCGCGAGCGCGGCGGGATCGGATGCCTCGGGCGCGGGCTCGTCGGGCGTCGCGAGGTAGAGGGAGAGCCGCTCGCCCGCGGGCGTCATGAGGTTGAGGTGCTGCTCGCTGCGCGCCGCCGCGTGCAGCCGCGCTTCGACGCCGCCACGCACGAGGGCCTCGCGGATGCGCGCGCCCGCCTCGTCGGGGCCCACGAGCGCGTCGAGCACGACGTCGCGACCGAGCGCCGCGAGGTGCAGTGCCTTGCCCGCCGAGGTACCGCCGAGCGTGTCGAACCAGTCGCGCGCGAACTCCATGTGCGGCACGGGCTGGGGCAGCGCATCGAGCACGACCATGCGGTTCCAGGATGCGGGGCCGACGACGCGGATGCGGGTCACGCGGCCGCCTCGGCGCGCAGCAGCTGCGCCGCCGTGCGCATGTGCGATCGCATGGCCGCCGACGCGGCCTCGGGGTCGCCCGACGCGATCGCCGTGAGCACGGCGCGGTGCTCGTCGAGCGCGATGCCCGCGAGGCGGCGGGCCTCGGGGGTGCCGCCCGCGAGCGAGCGGAGCAGGCCGTGCGTGATGTCGAGCAGGTCTTGCAGGGTCGTGTTTCCCGTCGCGCGCGCGAGCTCGCGGTGGAACTCGCGGTCGGCGTCGATGAAGACGCCGAGGTCGTCGAGGTTCGCCGCCGCACGGTCGAGGTGCGGGGAGAGGCGTGCGGCGGTCGCCGCCGGGGCGCGCTCGGCCGCGAGCCACGCCGCGTGGATCTCGAGCGCGCTACGCAGCTCGACGAGCTCCTCGAGGTCGCGCTCGCCCACGAGCATGCTCCAGCGGATGCTCTCCGGCAGCACGGCGCTGCGCTGCGAGCGCAGGAAGGTGCCTGCGCCGGGACGCGTCTCGACGACGCCGAGGGTGTCGAGCGTCGCGAGGGCCTCGCGCACGGCAGACCGGCTCACGGCGAGCACCTCGGCGAGACGCCGCTCGGGAGGGAGGCGCGCGCCGGGCGCGATCGATCCGCTCGTGAAGAGCTCGAGCAGGCGCGACGTGACGGCCGACGCCCCGCTGCCGGGCGCCAGCGGAACGAGCGCATCGCAGATCAGATGCGCGTCGCTGCTCGGGTACGCCGGCATGACGTCACGGTAGCAACGTCGTGCGACAGCGGGGGAGCGCCCGTCCGGGGGTGGACGGATGGGTATCGCTGGGCTGGTTTCGACACGCGCCCTGCGGGCGCTACTCAACCAGCGGGCAGGGCGCCGGCGGTGCTCATTCAGCGGGAGGGCGGACGCGGCGCACGGAGGGAGCGGCCGCCGAGGAAGTCGAGCAGGGCGGCGGCGGTGTCCTCGAGCACGGGGCCGCGGCCGAAGCTCCAGTCGGCGTCCGTGGCCCGCAGGCTGTGGCCCGCGATGACGGCGCGGATCTCGGTGGGAGCGGATGCGGCCCTCCCGAGTGCGACGGCGCCCGCGGCTCGCGGGGGCACGGCGGCCGTCGCGCCGATGCGCGCGCACAGGTCGAGGTACGCGTAGACGGCTCGGTCGAGCTCCGCCAGCTTCGTCGGGCGCGGCGTGCCGTCGCGGCGGACGCGGGGCGCGGGGAGGGCGGCGTCGAACGCGTCGGCCGCCGCCGCATCCGGATGCTGCGCGAGCGCGGCGCTCGCCGCCTCCCGCACGGCCGCGAGCTCGGCGTCCCAGCCCGGCTGGACGCCCGACTCGTCGACACGGGGGCGCCCGAAGAGGGGCAGCTCGCGCCAGACGTCGGACATGGTGCGCCCAGCATAGGCCGACGCGGAATGTGACTGTCACATTTCTGGCGGGGCCTATGTCATCATGGCCGGACGGCAGCCGCATCCGACTGCCGCAGCACGCCCGAGGAAGCGCCCGTGACTCTCGACCCGGCCGGCGGCCGTCCGCCCAGCATCCGCGATGTCGCGCGGCTCGCCGGGGTGTCGCACCAGACCGTCTCGCGCGTGCTCAACAACCACCCGAGCATCCGCGACACGACGCGGCAGCGCGTGCTCGACGTCATGGCCGAGCTGCAGTACCGACCGAACCGAGCCGCCCGCGCGCTCGCCTCGAGCCGCTCGCGCACGATCGGCATCCTCTCGGCGATGAGCACCGACTACGGGCCCGCGTCGATCATGACGAGCGTCGAGGCGGCCGCGCGCTCGAACGGCTACTGGGTGAGCATCGCCAACATCGACCCGACGGTCGAGAACTCGATCGCCGACGCGCTCGACCAGCTGCGCGCGCAGGCCGTCGAGGGGATCGTCGTCGTCGCACCGCAGAAGCGCGTGTTCGAGGCGCTCGCGACGCTGCCGTTCGAGGTGCCCTACGTGGCGCTGCAGTCGGTCGGCGAGAACGGTCACGCTCTGTTCTTCGACCAGTACGCGGGCGCGCGCCTCGCGACGCGGCACCTGCTCGAGCTCGGCCACCGCGGTATCTACCACCTCACGGGTCCGCAGGACTGGATCGAGGCGGATGCGCGCATGCAGGGCTTCCTCGACGAGATGAACGCGTGGGACGCGCCCACGACGGCGCCCATCCTCGGCGACTGGTCCGCCGACTTCGGCTACTTCGCCGGACAGGAGCTGCTGCGCGTGCGCGATTTCACGGCGGTGTTCGCGTCGAACGACCAGATGGCACTCGGTCTGCTGCACGCCTTCCGCGACGGCGGCGTCGACGTGCCGGGCGAGGTGAGCATCGTGGGCTTCGACGACATCCCCGAGGCCGCGCACTTCTGGCCTCCGCTCACGACCGTGCGCCAGGACTTCGCCGAGCTCGGCAGCCGCGCCGTCGCGTTCCTGCTGGGGGAGCTCGACGAGACGCGCACGATCGAGCCGCAGCTCGTGGTGCGCTCGTCGACGGCTCCCGCGCACCGCTGAGGCCCCGCCGCGACCGCGCGGGCCCGTTACCCGGTCGAGACGCGCTCGACTTGACATCGCGCGCCGCACCGGACGTATAGTGCTCGATGTGACCGGTAACAGTGAACGGTCACATTATGGGACGAGGGAGTCGGGAGGCCCGGTGAACCGCTTCGAGCCGCGCATCGAGGTGGCCGTCGCGCGCGTTCGCGCCGAGGTCGCCCGACTGCACAAGCTGCTCGTGCGCGGGGGCCTCGCGACCTGGACGAGCGGCGTCGTCTCCGGCCGTGTGCCCGACTCCGAGCTCTTCGTCATCAAGCCCGGCGGCCTCGACCACTCCGAGCTCGCGCCCGACAACATGGTGCTCGTCGACCTCGACGGCAACGTCGTCGACGGCACCCCCGGAGCCGAGCACCCGCCCACGCGCGGCGTCACCGTGCACGCCGCCCTCTACCGGCACTCGGACGACATCGGCGGCGTCGTCCACACCCACTCGCCCTACGCCACCGCGTTCGCCCTTCGCGGCGAGTCCGTGCCTGCCGTCTCGACGACCGTCGCCGACGAGTTCGGCGGCCCCGTGCCGCTCCTGCCCTACACGGGCCCGGATGCCGAGGTCGCCCGCGAGGTCGCCGCGGTCCTCGACGCGCAGCCGAGCCGCGCCGTGCTGCTCGAGCGTCACGGCGCCTACGCCGTGGGGGAGCGGCCGCGCGACGCGGTCCGCGCCGCCGTGCTGCTCGAGGACGCCGCGCGCGCCGTGCAGCTCGCCCGCGCGACGGGCGCCGACATCCGCCCCCTCGACACGGGCGACATCGCCCGCATCCGCGACCGGCGCCTGCGCGTCGATGCGGAGCGCCGCGCCGCCGAGCGCGACGCCGAGCTCGCGACAGCGGGCTCCTACCCGACCTCCCGACCGGGCTCGACCCGGACAGGCGGCGAGACCGGTTCATGGACGACACCGGGATCGATCGGCTCCACCCCCGACAACGACGTCCGCACCAACACACAGTGAAAGGAATGACCGTGAAGACGAAGAAGTTCGCGCTCGCCGCCATCGCGGCCGGCTCCATGCTCGCGCTCGCCGCCTGCTCCCCCTCGGGCGGCGACGGCGGCTCGGGCGGCGGAGACGGCGGCCTCATCGGCGTCGCCATGCCCACCAAGAGCTCGGAGCGCTGGATCCAGGACGGCAACGCCGTCAAGGCCGCGCTCGAGGCCGAGGGCTACAGCGTCGACCTGCAGTACGCCGAGGACGACATCCCCACGCAGGTCGCCCAGGTCGAGAACATGATCACGAAGGGCGCCGAGGCGCTCATCATCGCGTCGATCGACGGCACCACCCTCACCGAGGTGCTCCAGAACGCGGCCGACGCCGACATCCCGGTCATCGCCTACGACCGCCTCATCAAGGGCACCGAGAACGTCGACTACTACGCCACCTTCGACAACTTCAAGGTCGGCCAGCAGCAGGCGTGGACCGTGCTCAACGGTCTCGGCCTGACCGACCTCGAGGGCAACCCCGCCGCGGACGCCCCCGCCGGTCCGTTCAACATCGAGCTCTTCGCGGGCTCGCTCGACGACAACAACGCGTTCTTCTTCTGGGACGGCGCGATGGACGTGCTGCAGCCGCTCATCGACGAGGGCACCCTCGTCGTGCAGTCGGGTCAGACCGACATCGAGCAGGCCGCGACGCTCCGCTGGGACGGCGAGACCGCCCAGAGTCGCATGGAGGACCTGCTGACCGCGTACTACTCGGACGGCACGCAGGTCGACGCCGTGCTGTCGCCCTACGACGGCATCTCGCGCGGCATCATCTCGGCCCTCACCGACGCCGGCTACTCGGTCGGCGACGAGTGGCCGATCATCTCCGGCCAGGACGCCGAGGTCGACTCGGTCAAGGCGATCCTCTCGGGTGAGCAGTACGCGACCATCTTCAAGGACACGCGTGAGCTCGCGAAGGTCGCGGCCGGCATGGCCGTCGCCCTTCTGAACGGCGAGGAGCCCGAGGTCAACGACACCGAGACGTACGACAACGACGTGAAGACGGTGCCCTCCTACCTCCTGGCCCCGGTGCAGGTCGTGAAGGACAACGTCGAGTCGGCGCTCGTCGACACCGGCTACTGGACGGCCGAGGAGCTCGGCCTCTAAGGAGCCCGGGCCTACTGGCAACCACCGATGGTGGGGGAGGATGAGAGTCCTCCCCCACCATCACCGGAATCGACGAGGAAGACGGCGATCGTGACAGACAACATCCTGGAGATGCGCGGCATCACCAAGACCTTCCCGGGCGTGAAGGCCCTCTCGAACGTGACCCTCCAGGTCGCGCGCGGAGAGATCCACGCCATCTGCGGCGAGAACGGCGCCGGCAAGTCGACCCTCATGAAGGTGCTGTCGGGTGTCTACCCGCACGGCAGCTACGACGGCGACATCGTCTTCGAAGGCGAGACGGTCGCGTTCCGCGGCCTCGGCGACTCCGAGGCGAAGGGCATCGTCATCATCCACCAGGAGCTCGCCCTGAGCCCCTACCTCTCGGTGGCCGAGAACATCTTCCTCAACAACGAGGTGAAGTCGCGCACCGGTCTCATCGACTGGAACCGCACGAACCACGAGGCGAAGAACCTCCTCACGCGCGTCGGCCTCAACGAGAACCCGACCACGCCCATCCGCCAGCTCGGTGTGGGCAAGCAGCAGCTCGTCGAGATCGCCAAGGCGCTCTCCAAGGACGTCAAGCTGCTCATCCTCGACGAGCCCACCGCGGCGCTCAACGACGAGGACTCCGACCACCTGCTCGACCTGATCCTCTCTCTCAAGGAGCAGGGCATCACGTCGATCATCATCAGCCACAAGCTCAACGAGATCCGCAAGATCGCCGACTCGGTCACCGTCATCCGCGACGGCAAGACGATCGAGACGATGCCGCGTCAGGAGATCTCCGAGGAGCGCATCATCAAGGACATGGTGGGCCGCGACCTCGAGCACCGCTACCCCGACCACACGCCGCACATCGGCGAGGAGCTGCTGCGCGTCGAGGACTGGACCGCCCACCACCCGCAGGACCCGACGCGCGTCGTCGTCGACAACGTCAGCATCAACGTGCGCGCGGGCGAGATCGTCGGCATCGCGGGGCTCATGGGCGCAGGGCGCACCGAGTTCGCCATGAGCCTCTTCGGCCACTCCTACGGCTCGCGGATCTCGGGGCGCGTCTTCCTGCGCGGCAAGGAGATCAAGACCCGCACGGTGTCGGAGGCGATCGAGAACGGCATCGCCTACGCGACCGAGGACCGCAAGACCTACGGGCTCAACCTCATCGAGGACATCAAGCGGAACATCTCGATGGCCTCGCTCAAGAAGCTCGAGAAGTACGGCCTCGTGCACGACAACGAGGAGTACAAGGTCGCCGACGACTTCCGGAAGTCGATGAACATCAAGGCGCCCAACGTGCTCGCCAAGACCGGGAAGCTCTCCGGCGGCAACCAGCAGAAGGTCGTGCTGTCGAAGTGGATCTACTCGGATCCCGAGGTGCTCATCCTCGACGAGCCCACGCGCGGCATCGACGTCGGCGCGAAGTACGAGATCTACACGATCATCAACCGGCTCGCGGCCGAGGGGAAGGGCATCATCGTCATCTCCTCGGAGCTGCCCGAGCTGCTCGGCATCTCCGACCGCGTCTACGCCCTCTCCGAGGGTCGCATCACGGGCGAGCTGCCCATCGAGGAGGCCACCCCCGAGGCCGTCCTGACCCTCATGACCCAGGAACGTCCCCGCTGACCTGCGGGCGAAGAGAAGGAACCGCACCCATGTCCAATGCTCAGACCCCGACCCCGACGGAGTCGCAGGCGGTCGGCGGGAACATCAACCCGGCTGAGAACAAGTTCACGTCGTGGCTCAGCCACGTGCTGGCCGACCTCGGCAAGAACGGCATCTTCATCGCGCTCATCGCGGTCGTCGTGCTGTTCTCGTTCACGACCAACGGCATCCTGCTGCGCCCGCAGAACATCTCGAACCTGATCGTGCAGAACGGCTACATCCTCGTGCTCGCGATCGGCATGGTGATGGTCATCGTCGCCGGGCACATCGACCTCTCGGTGGGATCGGTCGCGGCCTTCGTCGGCGCGTGCTCGGGCGTCTTCGCCGTGCACTGGGGCCTGCCGTGGTGGCTGTCGATCGTGCTGTCGCTCGCGATCGGCGCCCTCGTCGGCGCCTGGCAGGGCTTCTGGGTGGCCTTCGTCGGCATCCCGGCGTTCATCGTGACCTTGGCGGGCATGCTGATCTTCCGCGGCCTCGCGCTCGTCGTGCTCGGAAACCAGAACATCGGCTCGTTCCCGACCGAGTACCGCGCGCTCGGCAACGGCTTCCTCACGAACGTCTTCGGCGACTTCGAGGTCGACCCGCTGACGCTCGCGATCGGCGCCCTCGCGATCGTGCTGCTCGCGATCCAGCAGGTGCGCACGCGCCGCGGTCGCATCAAGTACGGCCAGGAGGTCGAGCCCGTCGTCTGGTTCGTCGCGAAGCTCGTGCTCGTGTCGGCGGCGATCGTCTTCTTCGCCTACGCCCTCGCGACGTACAAGGGCATCCCGGTGACCCTCATCGTGCTCGCGGCGCTCGTGCTCATCTACGGCATCGTCATGAACCGCACGGTGTTCGGCCGCCACATCTACGCGATCGGCGGCAACCGCCACGCGGCCGAGCTCTCGGGCATCAAGACGCGTCGGGTCGACTTCTGGCTGTTCGTCAACATGGGCGTGCTCGCCGCGCTCGCGGGCCTCATCTTCACCGCCCGTCTCAACCTCGCGGGCCCGAAGGCCGGCGACGGCTTCGAGCTCGAGGCCATCTCGGCGGCCTTCATCGGCGGTGCCGCAGTTCAGGGCGGCGTCGGCACGATCGGCGGCGCCATCATCGGCGGCCTCATCATCGGCGTGCTCAACAACGGCATGTCGATCATGGGCATCGGCATCGAGTGGCAGCAGGCCGTGAAGGGCCTCGTGCTGCTGCTCGCGGTCGCGTTCGACGTCTACAACAAGCGCCGCTCGGGCCGCGGCTGACGCGTCGCCGACGGGGCCTGTGGTGGTGTCCCGTCGGCGGCTTGCGCAAGGGATGCCGTCCTCCGTGCTGGGGGACGGCATCCCTTTGCGCGTTGTGCTGCAAGAAATGGACATTTTCCCGTCATTTCCCGTGTGAGCCTTGTCCTCGGCCTGAGGCCGCTCGTACAGTCGGGCCGATCGCACGCCGTCGTGCGACCCCCCGAGAGAAACGAGTCGACGATGACCCGAGCCCGGTCCCTCCTCGCCGCGACCCTCGCGGGCGCCCTCGCGACGAGCGTGCTCCTCGGCGGCGCGGCCACCGCATCCGCCGCTCCCGCCGCCCCCGCGGCCCCGAGCGCTGCGAAGGTCACGCGCGCGGCCCTCGACCCCGCGCTCGTCGCGGGGCGCGGCGCCGAGCTCGGCTTCCACGAGCAGGAGGCCGAGAACGTGCGCCACACGGGCACGGTCATCGGGCCCGACCGCACGGCCTACACGCTCGCGGCGGAGGCGTCGGGGCGCAGCGCCGTGCAGCTCGCGCGCGGGCAGTTCGTCGAGTTCACGCTGCCGGCCGCGGCGAACGCCATCACCGTGCGGTACAGCATCCCGGATGCTCCGGGCGGCGGCGGGATCACGGCTCCCCTGAGCGTCAAGGTCGGAGGCGGCCCGACCCGCACGATGACGCTCACCTCGCAGTACTCGTGGCTCTACAACCAGTACCCCTTCACGAACGACCCCAGCGCCGGCCTGCTGCACCCCGACTGGTGGATCACCGAGTGCGGCTGCGTGCCGGGCGAGGGCTACGCGGTGCAGACGCCCTTCCGGCCCATGCACTTCTACGACGAGCAGCGCATGCTGCTCGGGCTCACCTACCCCGCGGGCACCCGGGTGCGGCTGACGATGCCGGGGAACAGCGAGGCCGCGTGGACCGTCATCGACCTGCTCGACAGCCACAAGGTGGCGGCGCCGCACGTGCGGCTCAAGGCCGCCAACGTGCTGCTCTTCGGCGCCGACCCGACGGGGCGCCGGGACTCGGCGGCCGCGATCGAGAACGCCATCGCGTCCGCGAAGAAGCTCAAGCTGCCCGTCTACATCCCGCCGGGGGTGTACCAGGTGAACCGGCACATCGTCGTCGACGGCGTCACGATCGAGGGGGCCGGCAGCTGGTACACGACGATCCGGGGGAAGGAGGTCGCCCTCGCCGAGCAGGCGCCCGACGGCTCGTGGCACACGGGCGTCGGCTTCTACGGCAAGGACGCCGCGGCGGGCGGCAGCCGGAACGTGCACCTCTCGGGCTTCGCCATCCAGGGCGACGTGCGCGAGCGCATCGACACCGACCAGGTCAACGGCATCGGCGGCGCGCTCAGCGACTCGACGATCGACGACCTCTACATCCAGCACACGAAGGTCGGCATCTGGCTCGACGGACCCATGAGCAACGTCAAGATCACTGACACCGTGATCGTCGACCAGATCGCCGACGGCGTGAACTTCCACCGCGGGGTCACCGACTCGAGCGTCACGAACTCGTTCATTCGCAACACGGGCGACGACGCGCTCGCAATGTGGTCCGAGTCGACCTCGAACGCCCGGAACACCTTCGCGCGCAACACCGTGCAGACCCCGAGCCTCGCGAACGGCATCGCGGTTTACGGCGGCACCGACATCACGATCGTCGGCAACCTCGTGGCCGACCCCGTGCGCGAGGGCTCGGGCATCCACCTCGGCGCCCGCTTCGGGGCCGAGGCCTTCGCGGGGGTCATCGACATCGCCGACAACACGGTCGTGCGGGCGGGCACCTACGAGCTCAACTGGAACATCGGTCTCGGCGCGATCTGGATGATGGCGCTCGACCGCTCGATCGCGGCCGACATCCGAGTGCGCGGCGACCACATCCTCGACAGCACCTACAACGCGCTCATGCTCGTCTCCGACTGGCCCGTGAAGGATCTGTACTCGATCAGCGGCGTCGCGTTCTCCGACCTGCGGATCGACGGCACGGGCACCTCGGTGCTGAGTGCCCGGGCGGCCGGCTCGGCGAGCTTCCAGAACGTGGACGCGCGCAACGTCGGCGCGGTCGGGGTCAACAACTGCGGCAGCTTCAACTTCCCGCCGACGGGAAGCGAGTTCTCGATCGCCGACCTCGGCGGCAACGACGGCGGCGGCACCACGGGTCCCTGGCTCGCGGCCTGGGAGCTGCCGAACACGATCACGTGCGACGACCGCCCGCCCGTCGTCGCGCCGCCTGCCCCGTCGCCGTGGGTGCAGCCGTGATCTAGGGTGGCCCTCGTGGGCAAGCGGGTGACGGCGGCGGATGTGGCCCGCTCGCTCGGGCTGTCGCGCGCGACGGTCGGGTTCGTGCTCAACGACACCCCCGGCCAGACGATCTCGGAGGCGACGCGCGAGCGCGTGCTCGCGGAGGCGAAGCGGCTCGGCTACCGCCCCCACACGGCGGCCCGGGCGCTCGCGAGCGGACGCAGCCACATCGTGCTCGCGCTCCTGCCCGACTGGCCCATGGAGTACAGCATGCGCACGCACCTCGACGAGGCGGCGCTCGTGCTCGACCGGGCGGGCTACTCGCTCGTGACGATGACACCGCATCCGGGCGGCCAGGCCGTGCCGCTGTGGGAGAGCCTCGCGCCCGACGTCGTGTTCGCGCTCGCGCCCATCCCCGACGAGCAGTACGACGCCATCCGCGCGACGGGGGCGGCCACGATCATCCCGGGCCGCGACGAGGCCGTCGTCGCCGACGAGCTGCACTTCGCCGACGGTCCGCGCCTGCAGGTCGCCCACCTGCTCGAGCGCGGTCGCCGTCGCATCGCCTTCGCGGGCACGACGGATGCGCGCCTCGCCTCGCTCGTGGCCGAACGCCGTGCGCTCGCCGACGCGACGCACCGTGAGCTCGCGGGCGAGCCGCTCGCCGCATCCGCCGACCTCGACGAGACGGATGCCGCCGCGCGCGTCGCCGAGTGGGTCGCGGCGGGAGTCGACGGGGTCGTCGCGTACAACGACGACGTGGCGGCGCTCGTGCTCGGTGCGGCGCTGCGACAGGGGATCGCCGTGCCCGAGGAGCTCGCGATCGTGGGCCACGACGACTCGCCGATCGCGCGCCTGCTCGTGCCGGCGCTGTCGAGCGTGCGCGTCGACACGGCCGGGCTCGGGCGGTTCCTCGCCGACCTCGCCCTCAGCCGGGTGTCGGGCGCGGAGCCTCCCGGCGTGGGCCCCGAGGCGACGAGCGAGGTCGTGCGGCGTGAGACGAGCTGAGAGTCGCCGCGCGGCTGCCTTGCGCGGGGGCGGATGCTCGCTTACGCTGTGCTAGCGCGCGCTAGTTCTGGTGCGCGGGACAACCCGACAACGGAGTCGACATGACCATCGAGAGCCCGGTGCCCGCCGCGCCCACCCCCGCATCCGCCGCAACCGCATCCGCCGCCACCGCATCCGACGGGAGTAGGGCGCCCGAGCCGCAGAAGAAGGTCGGCGGGCTCTTCCTGACCCTCTACGGCCTGCTCAACTTCGGGCTGTACCTCACGGTCATGATGCCCGCGCTCTTCAGCCTCCCATACAAGATCGGCGTCATCGCGCCCGACGACAAGGTCGCCGTGCTCGCGATCGTCACGACGGTCGGCGCGATCGTCGGCGTCATCGCGGGGCCCGTCGCGGGGGTGCTGAGCGATCGCACGCGCACGCGCATCGGCCGCCGTCGCCCGTGGCTCATCGGCGGGCTCGCGACGCTCGCACTCGGCTCGTCGATCGTCGCCCTCGCCGACTCGGTGCCCGTGCTGCTGCTCGGCTGGGGTGTCGTGTCGCTCGCGGGCGCCGCCAACGCCGCGGCCATCGCGCCCGTCGTCGCGGAGCGCGTGCCCGAGGCGCAGCGCGGCACCGTCGGCGCGATCGTCGGCGTCGCGACCCAGCTCGGCGGCGTGCTCGGCTACTCGATCGGCGGCCTGCTCACACAGGACCTGCTGCTGCTCTTCCTCGTGCCCGTCGCCGCCTTCGCCGTGCTCGGCGTCGTCTTCATGCTCGCCGTCCGCGAGCCCATCATCGAGCTGCCGCGCACGACCGTCGCCGAGACGTTCCGCAGTCTCGTCTTCAACCCGCGCCGCTACCCCGACTTCTCGTTCCTCTGGATCGGCAAGCTGCTCATGCAGGTCGCGCTCGCGTTCCTCTCGACCTACCAGCTCTACTTCGTCATCGACCGGCTCGGCTTCACGGCCGAGGAGGCGGGCGGTCAGCTCGCGCTCGTCGGAGGCATCGGCATCCTCGTGACCATGACGTTCGCGGTCGTGTCGGGCATGCTCTCCGACAAGCTCAAGCGCCGCAAGGTGTTCATCTACACCGCCGCCGTGCTCTCGGCGGTCGGCCTCGGCCTCATGGCCTTCACCGACGGGTTCGGGATGTTCTTCGCGGCCGTGCTCTTCATCCTCGGCGCCGCGGGCATGTTCGGCTCGGTCGACGTCGCGATGGCGAGCGACCTCGTGCCGCAGCGCGACCAGGCGGGACGCTGGATGTCGATCTACAACCTCGCGGCGACCCTCTCGACCGCGCTCGCCCCGCTCGCGGGTGCCGCACTTCTCATGGCCGGCTCGGCCGACTCGACGAACTACACGGCGCTCTTCATCGGCGGCGCCGTGCTCGCCCTCGGCGTCGCCCTCTCGACCCGCTTCGTGAAGGGGGTGCGATGACCGCGGTCGCCGCGTCGACGATGGAGGAGCAGCTCGCAGCGCTCACGCTCGACGAGAAGCTCCTGCTGCTCGAGGGCCTCGAGTCGTGGCGCACGCATCCCGTGCCGCGCCTCGGCATCCGCTCCCTCTATCTGACGGATGGGCCGCACGGCGTGCGCAAGGTGCGGTCGGCGGCCGGCGGTTTCGGCATCGTCGACAACGAGCACTCGACGGCGTTCCCGACCTCGGCGACCCTCGCGAGCACGTGGAACCCGCAGCTCGCCGAGCGGATGGGCGCCGCGATCGGGGCGGAGAGCCGCGCGCTGGGCGTCGACGTGCTGCTCGCGCCCGGCGTCAACATCAAGCGCAGCCCGCTGTGCGGCCGCAACTTCGAGTACTTCTCCGAAGACCCGCTCGTCTCGGGCGTGTTCGGCAGCGCCGTCGTGCGCGGCGTGCAGTCGCAGGGCGTCGGCACCTCGGTCAAGCACTTCGCCGCCAACTCGAACGAGGACTACCGCTTCGTGGGCGACAGCGTCGTCGACGAGCGGGCCCTGCGCGAGATCTACCTGCGCGCCTTCGAGCGCGTCGTGAAGGAGACGCGACCCGAGACGGTCATGTGCGCCTACAACCAGGTGAACGGCACCTTCGCCTCCGAGAACCGCGAGCTGCTCACCGGCATCCTGCGCGAGGAGTGGGGCTTCGACGGCGTCGTCATGACCGACTGGGGCGCGACCCACGACCGCGTCGCGGGCGTGGCGGCCGGATGCGACCTCGACATGCCGGGATCCGTGCCGCACAACCGCGCGATGCTGCGTGAGGCCGTGCGCTCGGGTGCGCTGCCGCTCGACGTGCTCGACACCTCGGTGACGCGGATGCTCGAGCTCGTCGCGCGGCACCCCGAGCGCGAGGCGCTGACGTACGACGCCGAGGTGCACGCCAAGCTCGCACGCGACATCGCCGTCGAGGGGGCCGTGCTGCTCGCGAACGACGGCACGCTGCCGCTCGGGGCGGCATCCGGCTCCCTTCTCGTCGTGGGCGAGTTCTTCGAGCGGATGCGGTTCCAGGGCGCCGGCTCGTCGCTCATCAACCCGCCGAGCATCGTGAGCCCGCGCGACGCGTTCGACGCGCGCGGCGTCGAGTACCGCTACGAGCCGGGGTTCCGCTCGATGCGCGAGGAGCGGGATGCGGCCCTCGAGTCGGCGGCGCTCGACGCGGCGCGCTCTGCCGACACCGTGCTGTTCTTCGCCGGTCTGAGCGATCTCGAGGAGAGCGAGGGCTTCGACCGCACGCATCTCGGGCTCCACGACAGCCAGACCGCGCTGCTCGAGGCGCTGCTCGACCAGGGTGCGCGCGTCGTGCTCGTGCTGTTCGCGGGCGCACCCGTCGAGCTGCCGTCGACCGACCGGCTCGCGGCCGTGCTGCAGATGTACCTGCCCGGCATGCGCGGCGGGGATGCCGTGGCCGCGCTGCTGCTCGGCGAGGCGAACCCGAGCGGACGCCTCGCGGAGAGCTGGCCGCTGCGCGTGGAGGACACGAGCGCGTACGCCGACTACGACCGCGGCGAGATCGCGCGCTACGCGGAGTCGATCTACGTGGGCTACCGGTTCTACGACGCCGCGGGCACGCGGCTCGCATTCCCCTTCGGGCATGGGCTCTCGTACACCGCGTTCGAGTACCGGGATGCCGCGCTCGACGTCGACGGCGATCGGGTCGTCGTGCGCGTGACCGTCGCCAACACGGGTGCGCGCGACGGCGCCGAGGTCGTGCAGCTCTACGTGCGGAACGCCCCGAGCGCCGTGTTCAAGGCCGAGAAGGAGCTGCGCGCCTTCGCGAAGGTGCGCGTTCCCGCGGGCGGCGAGGCCGTCGCGCGCCTCGAGTTCGCGCTCGGCGACCTCGCCTACTGGGACGTCGAGCGTCACGACTGGGTGCTCGAGGACGGCGACTACGAGGTGCTCGTCGCGGCGTCGGCGGCCGACGTCCGGGTGCGGATGCCGCTCGCCGTGACGGGGCACGAGCGGTCGCGCTCGCCGTACCCGCCGGAGGTCGACCGTGACTACGCGACGCCGCCCGCCGGCATCCCGGACTCCTTCCCTGCCCTGCTCGGACGGCCCGTGCCGGAGGATCCGCGGCACGGACGGCTCCACCTGGAGCTGCGGCTGGGCGACGCGCGCGGCACCTTCCTCGGGCGGATCGTCTCGCGTGCGATCATCGGCGCGGTTGAGAAGCCGTATCGCGAAGCGCTCGCGCTTCCCGACTCGCTCGAGCGCGACATCCGCGTCAAGAACGCCTACTTCCTGTGGCGCATGATGCCGACCGCGTCGATGCGCTCGCTCGCGATGTCGTCGGGCGGCGCGTTCTCGTACAGCACGGCCGAGGGCTTCGCCCTGCTCGCGGCGGGGCACCCCATCCGGGCGATCCGGGCCTTCCGCCGGTACCGGCGGAAGGGAGAGGGCGCCTGATGCGCATCGCGTCGCTCACGCTCGACGGGCTCGCGTCGGGGCTCGTGACCGACGAGGCGCCGCGCATCGCGTTCGCGCTCGAGTCGGACGTGCCGGGGGAGGAGCTCGCGAGCGCGCGCATCAGCTCGGGAGACTGGAGCGCCGAGACGACCGACCAGCTCGGCACCGTCTACGGAGGCCCGCTCGAGCCCCGCAGCGAGTACACCGTGCACGTCGTCGCGACGGGCACGAGCGGTGAGACGGCCGAGGCGACCGCGACGTTCCGCACCGGACGCCTCGGCACGCCGTGGACGGCGCGTTGGATCACGGATGCCGCGTACCGCACCCCGAAGCACGCCTCGCCCGTGCCGATGGTGTTCCGCGCGCGGGTCGCGGCCCGGCCCGGCCTGCGCCGAGCTTGGATCGAGGCCACCGCGCTCGGCGTCTACGAGCTCGAGCTCGACGGGCGCAAGGTCGGCGACCGCTACTTCGCGCCGGGCTTCACCTCGTACCGCCACCAGCTGCAGTACCAGACGTACGACGTGACGGAGCTCGTCTCCTCCGACTCGACCCTCACCGCGACCGTCGCGGGCGGCTGGGCCGTCGGATCCTTCACCCACAAGCGCAAGAACCGCATCTACGCCGGCCGGCAGGCGCTCCTGCTCGAGCTGCACCTCGCCTACGACGACGGCACCGTGGAGACGATCGCGACGGGCCCCGACTGGCAGGTCAGCACCGACGGCCCCGTGCGCATGGCGGAGTGGTACGACGGCGAGACCGTCGACGCGACCGTGACGCCCGAGCAGCAGACGTGGCGGGCGGCGGCCCTCGCGGGTGAGCCCGCGGGGCGTCCGCGCATCCTCGCCGACTACGGCCAGCCCGTGCGGGTTCAGGAGGTGCTGCGACCCGTCGCGCAGACGGTGGCCGCGAGCGGCGAGCTCGTCTACGACTTCGGACAGAACTTCGCCGGGGTCGTGCGCGCACGCATCCGGGGCTCCCGTGGGCAGACGGTCGTGTTCCGGCACGCGGAGGTGACGGTCGACGGAGAGCTCTTCGTGAAGTCGCTGCGCACCGCGAAGGCGACCGCGGCGTATACGTGTGCCGAGGGGGAGCAGACATATTCCCCGCGCTTCACGTACATGGGCTTCCGCTACGTCGGCGTGACGGGCGTCGACGCCGCCGACCTCGAGCTCGAGGCGCTCGTGCTGCACTCCGACCTCGAGCAGACGGGCGACTTCGCGTGCTCCGACGAGCGCCTGAACCGGTTGCAGTCGGCGATCCGCTGGGGCGGGCGCTCGAACTTCGTCGACATCCCGACCGACTGCCCGCAGCGCGACGAGCGCGAGGGGTGGACGGGCGACTACGCCGTCTTCGCCTCGACCGCGTCGTACAACTTCGACATGGGGCGCTTCCTCGGCAAGTGGCTGCGCGACGTCACCGCCGAGCAGTCGCGCGGAGGCGGCATCCCCATGGTCGTGCCGCGCGCCGGCAACCCGTTCCCCGTCGTCGCGACCGCCGCGTGGGGCGACGTGTGCGTGCTCGCGCCGTGGGCCGAGTACCTCGCGCGCGGCGACCTCGGGATGCTGCGCCGTCAGTACCCGACGATGCGCCGCTTCCTCAAGGCGGCCGCGTGGTGGGCGAGCCTCTTCTCGGTGCGGCCCGACCGTCGCCGCATCTGGCGGTTCCTCTTCCACTTCGGCGACTGGACGGCGCCCGACACGGATGTGAAGGGCTGGCTCCGCCGCGGACGCTGGGTCGCGACCGCGTACCTCGCCAACTCGTACGGCATCGTGGCGCGCATCGCGGAGCTGCTCGGCGAGGACGCCGACGCCCGCCGTTTCCGCACCGAGCGCGAGCGCGTCATCCGGGCCTACCGCAACGTCTTCACCGATGGCGCGGGCACGCTCGGCACCGAGTTCCAGACGGGCTACGTGCTGCCGCTCGCCTTCGGCATGACCGAGGGCGCCGAGACCGAGCGCATGGCTGACAACCTCGTGCGGCTCATCCGCGACGCGGGCGGGCACCTGCAGACGGGCTTCACGGGCACGCCGTTCATCCTCTTCGCGCTCTCCGACAGCGGTCGGCTCGACGACGCCTACGAGCTGCTCATGCAGACCTCCTGCCCCTCGTGGCTCTACATGGTGGAGTCGGGCGGTACGACGATCTGGGAGCGATGGGACTCGCTTCGCCCCGACGGCACCGTCAACACGGCCGACCTGCAGACGGGCGAGGACACGGGCGGCGGCATGGTGTCGTTCAACCACTACGCCGCGGGCGCCGTGGGCGACTGGATGTACCGCCGCATCGCGGGGCTCGAGCCTCTCGACGGGGGTTACCGGCGGTTCCGCGTGCGGCCGCTGCCGGGCGGCGGGCTCACGTGGGCGCGGGGCAGCGTGCGCACGCCGTACGGGGTGGCGAGTTCGTCGTGGAGTCTCGACCGCGAGAAGTTCACCCTCCGAGTCGAGGTCCCCGCGTCGACCCGGTGCGAGGTCCACCTCCCCGACGGCACCCACCACGAGGTCGGCGCCGGCACGCACGAGTTCACGTGCGCTGACCGGTCGGTTTCTGGCCCCATTCCGGCGGTTTAGGGCCAGAAACCGACCAGTCAGCGATGGATGACGCGGGCCCCGTCAGGGGGCGTAGCGGGTGACGGGGAACGAGCGGGCGACGAGGGCGCGGAGATCCTCGAGCGACCCCGAGACTAGGCCGTGGGCGCGGGCCTGCACGAGCACGTTGCCGATCGCGGTCGCCTCGACGGGGCCCGCGACGACGGGCAGGCCCGTCGCCTCCGCCGTGAGTCGGCACAGCAGCTCGTTCTGCGAACCGCCGCCGACCAGATGCACGGTGCGGATGCGCACGCCCGAGAGCTCGGACGCCCTGCGGATCGTCTCGGCGTAGGCGCGCGCGAGGCTCACGAGGACCGAGCGCACGAGCTCCGGCCGCGACTGCGGCGCGCGCAGGCCGCGCTCGGCGAACCACGCCGCGATCCGCTCGGGCATGCCGCCCGGCGCGAGGAACAGAGGGTCGTCGGCGTCGAACACCGGCACCTCGCCCGTGACCTGCTCGGCGGCCGCGAGCAGCTCGGCGAGCTCGATGCGCTCGCCGGACTTCTCCCACTCGCGCACCGACTCCGACAGCAGCCACAGGCCCATGACGTTGTGCAGATAGCGCACGCGCCCGTCGACGCCGCCCTCGTTCGTGAAGCCCGCCAGCCGGCTCGCCTCGCTCACGACGGGCCGGTCGAGCTCGACGCCCACGAGCGACCACGTGCCGCACGAGATGTAGGCGACGTCGCGGTCGGTCGACGGCACCGCGACGACCGCGGAGGCGGTGTCGTGCGACCCGACCGCGGTGACCACCGCATCCGTCTTCCCCGTGCCGCGCAGCGCGCTCGGCAGCAGCGGGCCGAGCACCGTGCCGGGGTCGACGAGGGTGCGCGTGAGGTGGGCGGGGAGGTCGAGGCGCTCCATGAGGGCGGCGTCCCAGCGTCCGCTCGACACCTCGACGAGGCCCGTCGTCGACGCGTTCGTGCGCTCCGCGACCTGGCGGCCGGTGAGCCAGAAGGCGAGCAGGTCCGGGATCAGCAGGAAACTGTCGGCCCGCTCGAGAGCGCCCGCGAGCCGGTCGGCCGTGAGCTGGAAGAGCGTGTTGAACGGCAGGTGCTGCAGGCCGTTGCGCGCATACAGCTCGGATGCCGGCACGCGCTCGTGCACGACGTCGACGGCCGCGAGGTTGCGGTCGTCACGATAGGAGTACGGCTCGCCGAGCATCCGTCCGTCGCGCAGGAGCGCGTAGTCGACGGCCCACGAGTCGATGCCGATCGAGAGCAGGCCGGGGGAGCGGCGCACGCCCTCCGCGAGCCCCTCGACGACGTCGCGGTACAGCTCGGTGATCGACCAGTGCAGCCCGTCGGGCGTGCGCACGGGCGCGTTCGCGAAGCGGGCGACCTCCTCGAGACGCAGCGCGCCGTCGTCGAGGTGACCGAGGATGACGCGGCCGCTCGTCGCGCCGAGGTCGACCGCGGCGACGGTGCCGCGGGCGCCCGTGCCGCTCGCTCTCGTGCCGGATGCCATGCCCGCCTACCGCAGGAACGCCGCGGCGACACCCGCGTCGACCGGGATGTGCAGCCCCGTCGTGTGCGAGAAGTCGGGGCCCGTGATGGCGGCGACCGCGTTCGCGACGTTGTCGGGCAGCACCTCGCGCTTGAGGATCGTGCGCTGCGCGTAGAACTTGCCGAGGTCGTCCTCGGGGATGCCGTACGTCTTCGCGCGGTTCGCGCCCCATCCGGAGGCGAAGATGCCAGAGCCCCGCACGACGCCGTCGGGGTTGACCCCATTGACGCGCACGCCGTGCTCGCCGAGCTCGACCGCGAGGAGGCGCACCTGGTGGGCCTGGTCGGCCTTCGTCGCCGAGTAGGCGATGTTGTTGGGGCCCGCGAACACGGCGTTCTTCGACGCGATGTAGACGATGTCGCCGCCCATGCCCTGCTCGATGAGCACGCGCGCCGCAGCCTTCGCCACGAGGAACGAGCCCTTCGCCATGATGTCGTGCTGCAGGTCCCAATCCTTCTCGGTGGTCTCGAGCAGCGGCTTCGAGAGCGAGATGCCTGCGTTGTTGACGACGAGGTCGACGCCTCCGAAGGCGAGCACGGCATCCGCGATCGCCGCCTCGACCTGCTCGGCGTCGGTCACGTCGACCTGGACGCCGATCGCGACATCCGCGTTGCCGAGTTCGGCCGCGGCGGCCTGGGCCTTCGAGGCGTCGAGGTCGGCGATGACGACGCACGCGCCCTCCGCGGCGAGGCGGGTCGCGATGGCCTTGCCGATGCCGGATGCGGCGCCCGTCACGAAGGCGACGCGCGTCGCGTGCGACTTCGGCTTCGGCATGCGCTGCAGCTTCGCCTCCTCGAGCGCCCAGTACTCGATGCGGAACTTCTCGGCGTCGGAGATCGGGGTGTAGCGCGAGACGGCCTCCGCGCCGCGCATGACGTTGACGGCGTTGAGGTAGAACTCGCCGGCCACACGCGCGGTCTGCTTGTTGGCGCCGAAGCTGAACATGCCGACGCCCGGCACGAGCACGATCGCCGGGTCGGCGCCGCGCATGGCGGGGGAGTCAGCATCCGCGTGGGCCTCGTAGTAGGCGGTGTAGTCGGCGCGGTAGGCCTCGTGCAGCTCCTTCAGACGCGCGATCGCGTCGTCGACGGATGCGGCGGCCGGCAGGTCGAGCAGCAGCGGCTTGACCTTCGTGCGCAGGAAGTGGTCGGGGCAGCTCGTGCCGAGGGCGGCGAGCGCCGGAGCCTTCTCGGATGCGAGGAACTCGAGCACGCGCGGGTCGTCGGTGAAGTGGCCGACCATGGGCTTGTCGTGGCTCGCGAGGCCCCGGATGGTCGGGAACAGGGCGGCGGCCTTCGCGCGACGCTCGGCCTCGGGGAGGGCGGCGTTCGCGGGCACGTGCGCGCCGAACGGGGCGGCGTCGCCGTGCTCGTCGAGGTAGGCCTGCGCGGTGTCGATGATCCAGCGGCTGTTGGTCTCGGCCTCGTCGCTCGTGTCGCCCCACGCCGTGATGCCGTGACCGCCGAGGATGCAGCCGATCGCCTGCGGGTTGTCGCGCTTGATGGCGGCGATGTCGAGGCCGAGCTGGAACCCGGGGCGGCGCCACGGCACCCACACGACCTTGTCGCCGAAGGCCTTCGCCGTGAGCGCCTCGCCGTCGGCCGCCGTCGCGAAGGCGATGCCCGCATCCGGGTGCAGGTGGTCGACGTGCGGGGCGTCGACGAGGCCGTGCATGGCGGTGTCGATCGAGGGGGCGGCGCCGCCCTTGCCGTGCAGGCAGTAGTCGAAGGCCGCGACCATCTCGTCTTCGCGGTCGACGCCGGGGTAGACGTCGACGAGCGAGCGGACCCGGTCGAGACGCAGCACGGCGAGGCCCGCCTCGGTGAGGGTGCCGAGGTCGCCGCCGGAGCCCTTCACCCAGAGCAGCTCGACCTCCTCGCCCGTGACGGGGTCGATCGCCGTGCCCTTCGCGGAGGTGTTGCCGCCCGCGTAGTTGGTGATCTTCGGGTCGGAGCCGAGGCGGTTGCTGCGCGCGATGAGCTGCTCGACGGGTGACGTCTCTGTCATGGGAGGGGTCCTCTGTATCAGCGTCGTGAATCGTTTCAAACGATAGTCGCCGCCGTCTGTGCACGCAAGGCGCGGCTGGAGCCGCGCCCGGGCGGCGGGGAAGCGACTCCCGCCGTGAGGTCATGGCTCCGGCCGTGCCACGGACTCTTGACGCGGCGCGGCGGCGGACCTATGGTGTCTGAACACCGGCTGAAACGATTCAGGTCGTGTTCAGTGAAACGTTGCAGCCGACGCGATCACCCCACCCGGAAGAGACGACGATGTCCGACATCCCCGACGCCGACGCGGCCGCGCCCGACATGGTCCCCGTGCTCGAGCTCAGCCGCATCGCCAAGGCGTTCGGCGCCGTCGTGGCGCTCACCAACGGCACCCTGCGCCTCGAGCGCGGCAGCATCCACGCCCTCGTCGGCGAGAACGGCGCCGGCAAGTCGACGCTCGTCAAGATCGTCGCGGGCCTCTACCAGCGCGACGCGGGCGAGTTCCTGCTCGACGGCGAGAGCGTCGACTTCACCTCGACCGCGCAGGCGAAGGACGCGGGCATCGCCGTCATCTATCAGGAGCCGACGCTCTTCCCCGACCTCTCGGTCACCGAGAACCTCTTCATGGGCCGTCAGCCGCGCGGCGCCCTCGGCGTCATCGATCGCAAGGCGATGCGCGCGGAGGCGCTCTCGCTGTTCGAGCGGCTCGGCGTGCGCATCGACCCCGACCGCCCCACCCTCGGCCTCTCGATCGCCGACCAGCAGATCATCGAGATCGCGAAGGCCATCTCCTTCGACGCCAAGGTGCTCATCATGGACGAGCCCACCGCGGCGCTCTCGGGCGTCGAGGTCGAGCGGCTCTTCGCGGTCGCTCGGGGCCTCCGCGACGAGGGCCGCGCCATCCTCTTCATCTCGCACCGCTTCGAAGAGGTCTTCGCGCTGTGCGACACCGTCACGGTCATGCGCGACGGCGCCTACATCGCGACGAGCCCCATCGGAGAGACGACGGTCGCCGAGATCGTGCGGCAGATGGTGGGGCGCGACGTCACGACGCTCTTCCCCAAGCTGGAGGCGCACATCGGCGACGTCGTGCTCGAGGTCGAGGGGCTCACGCAGCCGGGCGTCTTCGCCGACGTGAGCTTCGTCGCGCGTGCGGGCGAGATCGTCGCGCTCGCGGGGCTCGTCGGCGCGGGCCGCAGCGAGATCGCGCGCGCCGTCTTCGGCGTCGACCCCTACGCATCCGGCACCGTCAGGGTCGACGGCAGGCCGCTCCCCAAGCGCTCGCCCTCCGCCGCCATGCAGGCGGGCATCGCCCTCGTGCCGGAGGACCGCCGCCAGCAGGGCCTCGTGCTCGAGTCGAGCGTCGCGCGCAACGCGACCCTCGCCATCCGCCGGGCCCTCGCGCGCCTCGGGCTCATCACGAGCGGCGCCGAGAACGCGAGCGCGCGCATCTGGGCGAGCCGCCTCGAGGTGAAGACCGCCGCGCTCGACACCGAGGTCGGCACGCTGTCGGGCGGTAACCAGCAGAAGGTCGTGCTCGCGAAGTGGCTCGCGACGAACCCCCGCGTGCTCATCGTCGACGAGCCGACGCGCGGCATCGACGTCGGCACGAAGGCCGAGGTGCACCGGCTGCTGTCCGAGCTCGCCGGGCAGGGCCTCGCGATCGTCATGATCTCGTCCGAGCTGCCCGAGGTGCTCGGCATGGCCGACCGCGTGCTCGTCGTGCACGAGGGCCGCATCACGGCCGACATCCCGCGAGCGGATGCGACGGCCGAGTCGGTCATGTTCGCCGCGACCCATGCAGAGGGGGAGGCCGCGTGACCCGCCTGCGCCACCTGCTCACCGCGCGTGAGACCGGCATCGCCCTCGCGCTCGTGCTCGTCGTCGTCGCGACGACCGTCAAGAACCCGTCGTTCCTCTTCTCGGCCGACGGCTTCCGCGACCTGCTGCTGACGCCGTCGATCCTCATGCTCGTCGCGGTCGGCCAGGCGATCGTCATCATCACGCGCAACGTCGACCTCTCGGTGGGCTCGGTCGTGGGCCTCACCGCTTACCTCACGGGCCGCGTGTTCATCGACCTGCCGGGCGTGCCGTGGCCGCTCGTGTTCCTCATCGGGCCGCTCTTCGGCGCGCTCCTGGGGCTCGTCAACGGCGCGCTCGTCGCGTTCGCGAAGGTGCCAGCGCTCGTCATCACGCTCGGAACGCTCTACGCCTACCGCGGCATCAACGTCATGTGGACGGGCTCCGACCGCATCAACTCGTCCGACATGCCGCGCGAGTTCCTCGCCCTCGGCACGAGCTCGCTGCTCGGCATCCCGTACCTCACGATCATCGCGCTCGTCGTGCTCGCCATCGCCGGATGGTTCATGTACACCCAGCGCCAAGGCCGCGAGCTCTACGCGATCGGCTCCGACCCCGCGGCCGCGCACCTCTACGGCCTCAAGGTCACCCAGCGCGTGCTCGCCGCGTTCGTCGTCGCGGGCGCGCTCGCGGGCCTCGCGGGCGTGCTCTACGCCGCGCGCTACGGCACGGTCAGCTCGCAGGCCGGTTCCGGATGGGAGCTGGATGCCGTGGGCGCCGCCGTCATCGGAGGCGTCGCGATCTTCGGCGGCTCCGGCACCGTGTGGGGCGCCGCGATCGGCGCCTACCTGCTGCTCACCATCAACCGCGCCCTCCCCGTCATCGGGGTGCAGGACTTCTGGCAGCGCGCCGTCGTGGGCGTGCTCATCCTCGGGGCGATCGTGCTCGACCGCGTGCTCGCCGTGAGAGCGAGCCGCCGGCTCACGGAGGCGAGGGACCGATGACCGCCGACATCCAGCACGCGCCCGTGACGCGCAGCTACCGCGACTACGCGCATCCGCTCTGGCGTCGCCTGCTGTTCACGCGCGAGGCCGCGATCATCGCGCTGCTCGTGATCGTCTACGTCGTCGCGGCGCTCACGGTGCGCAACTTCGCCGCGCCCATCACGATCACCTACCTGCTGCTCGACGTCGCGACGATCCTGCTCATCGCGCTGCCGATGACGCTCGTGATCATCACGGGCGAGATCGACCTCTCGGTCGCGAGCGTCGTGGGGCTCTCGAGCGTCACGCTCGGAACCCTGCACCAGGCGGGGCTGCCGATCGAGGCCGCGGGCCTCGTGGCGATCCTCGTGGGGGCGCTCGCGGGGGCGATCAACGGGTTCTTCATCACGGTCGTCGGGCTGCCGTCGCTCGCCGTGACGATCGGCACGCTCGCCCTCTTCCGCGGCCTCGCCGTGGGCCTGCTCGGCACGACTGCGGTGACCGACTTCACGGAGTTCTGGACCGACCTCGCGAAGTCGAAGATCCCCGGCACGCCCATCCCGAGCGTCATGATCGTGTTCGTCGTGCTCGCGATCGCGTTCGCGGTGCTCCTGCACTTCACGCCCTTCGGGCGCGGCGTCTACGCGATCGGGCTCTCGAGCGAGGCAGCGCGCTTCTCGGGGGTGCGCGTCGAGCGCACCAAGTTCATCCTCTTCGTGCTGAGCGGCACCGTCGCGGCGCTCGCCGGCGTCTACTACACGCTGCGTTTCGGCAGCGCGCGCGGCGACAACGCGACGGGCCTCGAGCTGAGCGTCATCGCGGCCGTGCTGCTGGGCGGCGTGTCGATCTTCGGCGGCCGGGGCAACATCCCGGGCGTCATCGCGGGCGTGCTGCTCATCGGCATCATCGGCAGCGCCCTGCGGCTCGCGAACGTCACGAGCGACGTCATCAACATCATCACCGGCGCGCTGCTCGTCGCCTCGGTGGTGTCCACGAGCGTCCTGGCCTGGGTCCACCGCAAGCGGATCGGGGCGGGCATCAAGAAGGGGCCCCCGGCGCCTGCGCAGGACTGAGGACCCCCCGACGTCGATGCAATCACATCGGCACCAAGAAAGAGGAGAGAGACAATGACGTTCAGCACCAAGCGTGCGGGCTCCCTCGCGGCGATCGCCGTGGCGGTCGCCCTCGTGGCCACCGGATGCGCGGCATCCGACGGCGGTGACGGCGGCTCGGGCGGCGGCGACGGCGGCAACCTCGCCATCACCTTCCTGCCGAAGAACCTCGGCAACCCCTACTTCGACACCTCGTCGAAGGGCGGCAAGGCGGCCGTGGACGAGTTCGGCGGAACCTTCGCCGAGGTCGGGCCCACCGAGGCCGCCCCGGATGCGCAGGTCAGCTTCATCAACACCCTCACCCAGCAGGGCGTCGGGGGCATCGTCGTGTCGGCGAACGACCCCGAGGCCATCTGCGACGCCCTCAACGAGGCACGCGACACGGGCATCAAGGTCGTCACGTTCGACTCCGACACCAACGCGGACTGCCGCGATCTGTTCATCAACCAGGCGACCGCCGAGGGCATCGCCAAGGTGCAGGTCGACACGATCGCCGAGCAGATCGGCGGCGCGGGTGAGATCGCGATCCTGTCGGCCACGGCCAACGCGACCAACCAGAACGCGTGGATCGAGCTCATGAAGGAGTACCTCGCATCCGACTACCCCGACATCCAGCTCGTCGACGTCGTGTACGGCGACGACGACGACCAGACGTCGTTCGACAAGACGGCGGCGCTGCTGCAGACGCATCCGAACCTCAAGGGCATCATCTCGCCCACGACGGTCGGCATCGCGGCCGCGGCGCGCTACCTGTCGACCTCGGAGTTCAAGGGCAAGGTCGCGCTGACCGGTCTCGGCACCCCGAACCAGATGCGGGACTTCGTCGAGGACGGCACCGTCACGGCGTTCGCGCTGTGGAACCCGGAGGACCTCGGCTACCTCGCGGCGTTCGCCGCGAAGGCGCTCATCGAGGGTGAGATCACGGGCGAGGAGGGCGACACCTTCGAGGCCGGGAAGCTCGGCTCGTACACGGTCGGCGAGGGCGGCGCCGTGCTGCTCGGCGACCCGTACGTGTTCGACGCGGACAACATCGGCGACTTCGACTTCTGAGTCGAATCGTCACGGGGCCCGGCCGGTGTCGCGCCGGCCGGGCCCTCCTGTCCTGTCCCGCCCTGTCGTGTCCCGCCCGATCATGTCCGGCCATGTCATGTCCGGGGCCCGGGACGACGTGAAGGCCCTGGAGGTGGAGCGATGGTCGTGAGCATCCGCGACGTCGCGCGCGAGGCCGGCGTCTCGGTGGGCACCGTGTCGAACGTCCTCAACAAGCCCGACGAGGTGTCCGCCGACTCGATCGCGCGGGTGCAGACGGCGATCGAGAAGCTCGGCTACGTGCGCAACGACGCTGCGCGCCGGCTCCGCGCGGGCGTGAGCTCGACCGTCGGCTTCATCGTGCTCGACGGGCGCAACCCCTTCATCAACGAGGTCGTGCGCGGTGCCGAGGATGAGGCGTCGCGGCACGGCATCGCGATCCTCGTCGGCAACACGGATGAGGACCCGGCTCGCGAGGAGATGTACCTCGACCTCTTCGCCGAGCAGCAGGTGCGCGGCGTGCTCATCTCGCCGTACGGCGACATCACGCGCCGGCTGCAACGGCTGCGCGAGCGCGAGGTGCCCGTCGTGCTCGTCGACCGCATGAACCCCGAGGGGCGGTTCAGCGCCGTCGCCACCGACTCGGTCGCGGGAGGGCGGATGGCGGTCGAGCACCTGCTCGCGCAGCGCCGCCGCCGGCTCGCCTTCGTGGGTGGCCCCTTCGACATGCGCCAGGTGCGCGACCGGCTCGACGGCGCTCGGTGGGCCGTCGACGAGTCGGGCACCGGGGCGACCCTCGAGGTCATCACGACATCCGCTCTCTCGGTCGAGGAGGGGGTCGCTGCGGGCCGGCGCCTCATGGAGCGACCGCCCGCGCAGCGCCCGGATGCCGTGTTCGCCGGCAACGACCTCGTCGCGCTCGGCCTGCTGCAGTCGCTCGCGGAGGGCGGCTCGCTGCTCGTGCCCGACCGCATCGCGCTCATCGGCTTCGACGACATCTCGTTCGCGGCGGCGGCGGCCGTGCCGATCTCGTCGATGCGGCAACCGGCGCGCGCGATCGGACAGACGGCCCTGCGCATCCTGCTCGAGGAGGCGGGCGACCCCGCCCTCATCCCACGGCAGACGGTCTTCCGCCCCGAGCTCGTGGTGCGCGCCTCCACCCGCTGACCCCGCTATCCGCGAGAGTACGTACTTTTCGGTCCTCTCGGCAGTGAAAGCACCCAAAAGTACGTACTTTCGCGGACCCGCGCTAGGACATGGCGGCGAGCTGGTCCTCGAGGTGGAAGACCTCGCGCAGCTGCGGGGCGCCCTGGTCGGGGCGCGTGCCGGGCAGCGCGACGAAGAAGTCGGCGGCCTCGGCCTCCCAGGCCGCGGTGCGCGGGTCCGCGGCGAGCGCGGCGGCGGATGCGGCGTCGTCGTCGGTCTCGTAGTAGCCGATGAGCAGGCCGTCCTCCCGCAGGAAGAGGGAGTAGTTGCGGCGGCCGGCATCCGCGATCGCGCGCAGCATGTCGGGCCACACGGCGCGGTGCCGCTCGACGTACTCCGCCATCCGCTCGGGCTTCACCTGCAGCTGGAAGCACACCCGCTGCACCGTCGGCCGTGCCATGGGCTCAGGCCCCCCAACCCGCCTGCGCGCCGCCCTGGCGACCGTCGATGATGCTCTGCGCGTAGCCCGACGCCGCGTACGCGGCCATGGGGTCGCCCGCGAGGCCCTTCGCCTCGCGGTACGCGGCCAGGCCGGGCCGCACATCCGTGTAGAAGGCGTCCATGAGGATGCCGTTCGCAGCGAGCACGTCGCCCGCGGCCTGCGCGGCGGCGAGGGCCTCGCGGTCGACGAGCAGCGCGCGCGCCGTCATCTCCTGCACGTTGAGCACGCTGCGGATCTGACCGGGGATCTTGTCCTCGATGTTGTGGCACTGGTCGAGCATGAACGCGACGTCGGAGTCGCGGCCGTAGCCGCCGCCGCGCACGACCTCGAAGATGATGCGGAAGAGCTGGAACGGGTCGGCCGCCCCCACGATGAGGTCGTCATCCGCGTAGAAGCGCGAGTTGAAGTCGAACGAGCCGAGCTTGCCGAGGCGCAGCAGCTGCATGACGATGAACTCGATGTTGGTGCCGGGTGCGTGGTGGCCCGTGTCGAGGCACACGACGGCGCGGTCGCCGAGCGCGGCGACCTGGGCGTAGGCGGTTCCCCAGTCCGGCACGTCGGTGTGGTAGAACGCCGGCTCGAAGAACTTGTACTCGAGCACGAGGCGCTGCTCGTCGCCGATCCGCTCGTAGATCTTCGCGAGCGAGTCGGCGAGGCGGTCCTGGCGGCCGCGGATGTCGTCCTGGCCCGGGTAGTTGGTGCCGTCGGCGAGCCAGATCTTGAGGTCGCGGCTGCCGGTCGCGTTCATGATGTCGATGCACTCGTAGTGGTGATCGATGGCCTTCTGACGGATGGCGGGGTCGCTGTGGGTGAGCGAGCCCAGCTTGTAGACGTCGTCCTGGAAGGTGTTGGAGTTGATGGTGCCGAGCGCGACGTTGTTCTCCTCGGCGTGGAGGGAGAGGTCGGTGTAGTCGTCGACCTTGTCCCACGGGATGTGCAGCGCGACGGTCGGCGCGAGGCCCGTGTGGCGGTGCACCTGCGCGGCGTCGGAGATCTTCTCGTAGGGGTCGCGCGGCACGCCGGGCTGCGCGAACACCTTGAAGCGGGTGCCGGAGTTGCCGAAGGCCCAGGACGGGAGCTCGATGGCCTGCTCGTCGAGGAGGGGCGCGATCGCGGTGAGGTCGGTCATGTTTCCTGCTGTCTCGTCGTTGAAACGATTCACTATCAGGGCTACAGTAGGGCGCACCCCGGCGGAGGTCAAGTCGTCCGCTAGTGTCGCAACCGCGTGACCACGTGCCGGAGAAGGGGGAGCCGATGGCGGTCTCGATCCGCGACGTGGCCGAGCGCGCCGGCGTCTCCGTCGGAACCGTCTCGAACGTTCTCAACCGCCCCGACCGGGTCTCGGATGCCGTGGTCGGCCGCGTGCACGATGCCATCCGCGAGCTCGGCTACGTGCGCAACGACGCCGCCCGCCAGCTGCGCGCCGGACGCTCGAGTTCCGTCGGGCTCGTCGTGCTCGACGCGCGCAACCCCTTCTTCACCGACATCGCCCGCGGCGCCGAGGACGAGGCGGCCGAGCACGGCGTCGCCGTGCTGCTCGGCGACAGCGACGAGAAGCCCGAGCGCGAGGCCGCCTACCTCGATCTCTTCGAGGAGCAGCGCGTGCGCGGCGTGCTCGTCTCGCCCCTCGGCGACATCCGCGAGCGCCTCGAGCGACTGCGCGCGCTCGGCACACCCGTCGTGCTCGTCGACCGCATGGCGGAGGACGACGTGCTCAGCTCGGTCTCCGTCGACGACCACGCGGGCGGCCGCACGGCCGTCGCCCACCTGCTCGAGCAGGGCCGCCGCCGCATCGCCTTCGTCGCGGGCCCGCTCGCCATCCGCCAGGTCGCCGACCGTCTCGCCGGTGCGCGCGAGGCCGTCGACGCGGTGCCGGATGCGTCCCTCGAGGTGCTCGAGGGAACGGCGCTCTCGGTGCTCGAGGGCCGGCGGATGGGGGAGCAGCTCGTCGCGCGCCCCGCATCCGAGCGCCCCGACGCCGTCTTCGCCGCCAACGACCTGCTCGCCGTCGGCCTCCTGCAGGCGCTCGTCATGCGCGGCGAGGTGCGCGTGCCCGAGGACGTCGCGATCGTCGGCTTCGACGACATCGACTTCGCCGCCGCGACCGTCGTTCCGCTCAGCTCCATCCGCCAGCCGAGCCGCCTCATCGGCCAGACCGCGCTGCGCATCCTGCTCGAGGAGGCCGACGACCCGACGCTCGCGCCGCGCCAGGTCGTGTTCCAGCCCGAGCTCGTCGTGCGGGAGTCGAGCGCGTTCTGACCGTCCCGGACGGTCGAGGAGCGCGCGGGCAGTCGCTCGCGGCTCGAGACGACCCGGGGTGCATGATGGTGCCGTGAGCGACACCACCTCCCCCGAGCCGAAGCCGGAGTCCGCCGCGACGCCGGCGGCGCCCGCATCCGTCCCCGCCGCATCCGCGCCCGCCGCGACGCCGCCCGCCGGAAAGCCCGCAGCGCCGAAGAAGCACGAGACGCCCGCGGAGGCGGAGGAGCGCCGCGCCCGCCGGGGCACGGTCATCGCGGGCGCCGTGACGCTGCCGCTCATCACGCTCGGCGTCGTGCTGCTCGCGGTGCCGCTCGCCGTCTGGTACCTCAGCACCGTCATCCGCACGCTCGTCGTCGTGGTCGCGAACATCGTCTCCGGCAGCGGCGCCGCGAAGGACGCCAACTCGACCCTCGGCCAGATCGACCCCGCCGCCCTCGGCGGTGTGACGCTCGGCTTCGCGATCGTGGGTGCCGTGTTCGTGATCGCGGCCTGGCTCTTCAGCTTCTTCGTGCTGCGCGCGCACCGCGTCGAGCGCCCCGGCTACGTGACCGGGTTCGGCGTCACGGTGGGGCTCGTCATCGCGACCGTGCTCACCGCGACGGTCGGCGCGCTCACCGGGCTGCTCTTCGGCACGGCCCGCACCGTCGGCCAGGTGCTCGGCAACGCGGCGCTCAGCATCGCGCTCACGGGGCTCGGGTCGGTCGCGGTGACGGTCGTCACGGGCATCCTCGTGTGGCTGTGGATGTCGCGGATCTTCCGCACGCGGGTGGCCGACCCGGCGACGTGATCCGCGGGCTGGTTTCGACACGCCGCTGCGCGGCTACTCAACCAGCGGAGATCGCGCTGGCGGCGCCACCCGCTGGTTGAGTAGCGCCGAAGGCGCGTGTCGAAACCAGCCCGCCTGGTGACCCCTCAATCCCCCACGCGGTGCGCCTCGAGGAACTCGTACAGCTCGCGGTCGTCGACGCCCGGGTAGGTGCCCGACGGCAGCGGGCTGAAGATGTGGGCGTGCACCTTCGCGCTCGTCCACGCCTTGCCCGCCCAGCGCGACGCGAGCTCGCTCGGCGGACGCTTGCAGCAGCTCGCATCCGGGCAGCGCGACTGCTCGCGCCGCGTCGCCTCGCGCCCGCGGAACCACTTCGACTCGGTGAACGGCACCCCGATCGTGATCGAGAACTCGTCGGTCGCGCTCGTGCCCGTCTGCGCGGACTCGAAGAAGGTGCCCTCGGGGGTGTCGGTGTACTGGTAGAACTCGGTCGTGCGGTTGGTGCGCGCGAACGCCGTGCGGGCCGCCCAGTAGCGGCACACGATCTGCCCCTCGACGCCGCCCGTGACATCCTTCGGCAGCCGCAGGCCGTCGTTTTCGTAGGCCTTCGCGACCGAGCCGTCGTCGGCCACCCGCAGGAAGTGCACGCGCATGTCGAGGTGCGCCGTCGCGAGGTTCGTGAACCGCAGGGCGGCGGCCTCGTGGGTCACGCCGAACGCGTCGCGGAAGTCCTCGATCGCGATGTCGCGATCCTGCTTCGCCTGCGCGAGGTGCCGCACGGCGTGCGAGCGCGGCATGAGGCACGCGGCCGCGAAGTAGTTGATCTCGAGCCGCTGCTGCAGGAACTCGGCGTAGTCGCGCGGCGGCTCGTGCTCCAGCAGGCGGTGGGCGATCGCCTGCAGCGCCATCGAGCGGAGACCGTGGCCACCGGGGATGGACGCGGGCGGAAGGTAGATGCGCCCGTTCTCGAGGTCGGTCACCGAGCGGGCCGAGTGCGGCAGGTCGTGCACGTGCACGAGCTCGAAGCCGAGGCGCTGCGCCGCGAGCGCGACCTGCCGGTGCGTGACGGCTCCTCCGTCGTAGCCGACGTCGCGCATGACGCCCTCGGCGAGCTCCTCGATCTCGGGGATGTGGTTGTCGGCCTCGCGCATGCGGGCGCGCAGCTCGGTGTTGGCGCGCCGCGCCTCCTCGGGCGTCGCGATCTTCTCGCGTGAGCGGCGGTGCAGCTCGCGGTGCAGGCCGACGAGCGCCTCGAGCACGTCGTCGGGCATCGAGCGGCCCGGCCGCACGGTCGGCAGCCCCAGCTCGGCGTACAGGGCGCCCGACTGCGCGCGCTCGAGCTCGATCTCGAGCGCGGCGCGGGCCGACGGGGGCGCGTCGTCGAGCAGCTCGGAGACGGGGATGCCGAGGTGCGCCGCGATCGCCGACAGAAGCGAGAGGCGCGGCTCGCGCTTGCCGTTCTCCATGAGGGAGAGCTGGCTCGCGGAGACGCCCACCGCCTCGCCGAGCTCGCCGAGGGTGAGGTCCGCCGCGGTGCGGAAGTGCCGCATCCGCTGGCCGAGGGTCGAGAGATCCGGCATGAATGCACGATAGGGCAATTTCGCGCGAAATTTCCAATCAGGATGGCGCTCATACCCCGCAATGCCCCTTCAAAGTGGAATCACGCCGATTCTTACAGGAGGACACCATGGCTGCGTCGCCCACGCCCGTCGCCCCCGTCCGCTCGCTCGACGAGTGGGTCGCCGAACACGTCGAACTGCTGCAGCCCGACCGCGTCGTCTGGATCGACGGCTCGCGCGCGCAGCTCGACGGCCTCCTGCGCGAGATGGTCGACGAGGGGCGCATCCTGCGCCTCAACGCCGAGCTGCGCCCCTACAGCTTCCTCGCCCGCTCCGACCCTGACGACGTCGCGCGCGTCGAGTCGCGCACCTTCATCTGCTCGGAGCGCGAAGAGGATGCCGGGCCCACCAACAACTGGCGCGAGCCCGAGGCCATGCGCGCCGAGCTGCGCGAGCTCTTCGCGGGCGCCATGCGCGGGCGCACCCTCTACGTGCTGCCGTTCTCGATGGGGCCTGTCGGCGGCGCCCTGTCGCGCTACGGCGTGCAGCTGACCGACTCGGCGTACGTCGTCGCGTCGATGTCGATCATGACGCGCGTGGGCGACGCCGTGCTCGACCGCATCCGCGCCGGCGCCCGCTGGGTGCCCGCGTTGCACTCGGTCGGCGCGCCCCTCGAGGAGGGGCAGGAGGACGTGGCCTGGCCCTCCAACCCGGTCAAGTACATCTGCCACTTCCCCGAGACCCGCGAGATCGTGTCGTTCGGCTCGGCGTACGGCGGCAACGCGATCCTCGCCAAGAAGTCGTTCGCGCTGCGCATCGCATCCGCCATGGCGCGCGACGAGGGATGGCTCGCCGAGCACATGCTGCTGCTGCGCGTCACCGACCCGCGCGGACGCCGCTTCCACATCGCCGCGGCGTTCCCCTCGGCGTGCGGCAAGACCAACTTCGCGATGCTGCGCTCGAGCCTGCCCGGGTGGGAGATCGAGACGCTCGGCGACGACATCGCGTGGCTCGCGCCCGGCTCCGACGGCCGCCTGCGCGCCATCAACCCCGAAGCGGGCTTCTTCGGGGTCGCGCCCGGCACGGGCCCCGGCACCAACCCGACCGCGATCGACACCCTGTGGGGCAACACGATCTTCACGAACGTCGCGCTGCGCCCCGACGGCGACGTGTGGTGGGAGGGCCTCACCTCCACCCCGCCCGAGGGCCTCGTCGACTGGCGCGGCGAGCCGTGGACGCCCGAGAGCGGCCGACCCGCCGCCCACCCCAACTCGCGCTTCACCGTGCGGGCCGCGCAGTGCCCGTCCATCGCGCCCGACTGGGACGACCCGAACGGCGTGCCCATCGACGCGATCATCTTCGGCGGGCGGCGCGCCACGAACGTGCCGCTCGTCGTGGAGGCGCGCGACTGGGAGCACGGCGTCTTCCTCGGGGCGACCATCGCATCCGAGCGCACCGCCGCGGCCGAGGGCGAGCTCGGCGAGCTGCGCCGCGACCCCTTCGCGATGCTGCCGTTCTGCGGCTACAACATGGGCGACTACTTCCAGCACTGGCTCGAGGTCGGCCAGCGCCTGCGCCGCACGGGCGGTGTGCCCGCCGTGTACCAGGTCAACTGGTTCCGCAAGGGCCCGGAGGGCGAGTGGCTGTGGCCCGGCTTCGGCGAGAACGGCCGCGTGCTCGCGTGGATCATCGAGCGCATCGCGGGCGAGGCCGCCGCATCCGACACCCCGCTCGGCAAGGTGCCCTCGATCGGCGGCATCGACTACCGCGCCGCGGGCGTGAGCGACGAGGCGTGGCAGGAGCTGTTCCGCATCGACGAGAAGGCGCTGCTCGCCGAGGCCGACGACACCGAGGCGTTCCTCGAGCAGTTCGGAGACCGGCTGCCGGATGCGATCCGCCGCCAGCTGTGCGGCCTGCGCGAGCGGCTCGGAGCGACGACGGCGAAGAAGGCGGTCGCGTGAGCTTCGTCCTCGGTACCGCGGTACCCGATCGCAACCTCGCCCTCGAGCTCGTGCGCGCGACCGAGGCGGCCGCAATCCGCGCATCCGCCTTCGTCGGGCACGGCGACAAGAACGCGGCCGACAAGGCCGCCGTGGATGCCATGCGCGCCTTCCTCGGCACGGTCGCGTTCCGTGGCACCGTTGTGATCGGCGAGGGGGAGAAGGACAAGGCCCCCATGCTGTTCAACGGCGAGGTCGTCGGCACGGGCGACGGGCCCGAGTGCGACATCGCTGTCGACCCGATCGACGGCACCTCGCTCACGGCGGCCGGCCGGCCGAACGCGATCTCGATGATCGCGGCGTCCGACCGCGGCACGATGCTCGACGCGTCGAGCGTGTTCTACATGGACAAGATCGTGACGGGGCCAGCGGGAGTCGGCATCGTCGACATCCGCCGCCCCATCGGAGACAACCTGCGCGCCCTCGCGAAGGCGTCGGGCAAGCGCGTCGGGGACCTCGCGGTCGGCGTGCTCGACCGCCCGCGCCACGAGGGGCTCGTGGCCGACATCCGCGCGGCGGGGGCGGGCGTGCGCCTGCTGCTCGACGGCGACGTCGGCGGCGGCATCGCGGCCGCCTCGCTCGACGGCGACCTCGACATGTGCGTCGGCATCGGCGGCAGCCCCGAGGGCGTCGCGACGGCGTGCGCCGTGAAGGCGCTCGGCGGGCTCATCCAGGGGCGGCTCGTGGCGGGCGACGACGCGGAGCGCGAGCGCGGCGAGGCCGCGGGCCTGCTGTTCGATCACGTCTACGAGGCCGACGACCTCGTGCGCGGCGACAACACCTTCTTCGTGGCGACGGGCGTCACCGACGGCGCGCTGCTCGAGGGTGTGCGCAAGCTGGGGCCCGTCATCCGCACCGAGTCGATCGTCGTGCGCGGAGCATCCGGCACCGTGCGCCGCATCACGGCCGACTACCGAGCCGCCCGCTGGGAGTAACGCGGGGTTCGCGGCGCAGCTGGAGCCGTGACCGCGCGGCGGGAGTTGTTTCTCCCGCCGCCGAGTCGCAGCTCCAGCTGCGCCACGGTCAGATTGTCTGACAATCTGGTATTGTCTGACAATCATGCGAGCGACGGATGCGGCAGGCGCGGGCGCCACGGGTGCCGTGCGCCCGGATGCCGTGGTCGCCTCGCTCCGCACCGCGATCCTCGCGGGCACGGTCGAGCCCGGCAGCGCCGTGACCGAGGCGCTCGTGTCGGAGACCTTCGGCGTCGCCCGGCCCACCGCGCGCATCGCGATCGACCGGCTCGTCTCCGACGGCATCCTCGAGCGCGAACCGCACCACGCGGCGCGTGTGAAGCGGCTCGGCCGCGACGACATCGCCGACCTGTTCGCGGCCCGCGCGGCCGTCGAGTCGGCCGCCGTCGAGCTGCTCGCGGGCACCGCGCGCGTGCCGGCCGACGCATCCGCCGCCCACGAGCGGCTGCTCGGACTCGAGGCCGACGCCTCATACTGGGCGATCGACCTCGCGTTCCACCGCGCCCTCGTGCAGGGCGCGCCCTCGACGCGGCTGCCGCGGCTGCACGATCAGCTCATGGGTGAGATCGAGTTCGCGCTCGCCCAGGTCGACGCGCACCGCCTGCGCTCGACGCGCGAGGTCGCCGCCGAGCACGGGCGCATCCTCGACGCCGTCGCCGCGGGCGACGCGGCGCTCGCCGAGCACCTCACCCGCAGCCACATCCTCGCGTCGCGCGACCGCCTGCTCGCGCACTTCGACATGCAACACGGAAGGTGACCCCGGTGGTCAAGCGCCAGTTCCCCCGTCCGGTCGAGATCCTCGACCTGATGAAGTTCAAGAAGCCCGAGCTCGACGGCAAGAAGCGCCGTCTGAACCAGGCGCTCACGATCTACGACCTGCGCGACATCGCCAAGCGCCGCACGCCGAAGGCCGCGTTCGACTACACCGACGGCGCCGCGGAGGGCGAGCTCTCGCTCGCGCGCGCACGCCAGGCGTTCGAGGACGTCGAGTTCAGCCCCCGCATCCTGCGCCCTGCAACCGACGTCGACACGAGCTCGACGATCCTCGGCGGGCCGTCGGCCTACCCGTTCGCGATCGCGCCCACCGGGTTCACGCGCCTCATGCAGACCGAGGGCGAGATCGCGGGGGCGGGCGCGGCGGGCGCGGCCGGCATCCCGTTCACCCTCTCGACGCTCGGCACGACCTCGATCGAGGACGTCAAGGCGGCGAACCCCGACGGACGCAACTGGTTCCAGCTCTACGTCATGCGCAACCGCGACATCTCGTACGGCCTCGTCGAGCGCGCGGCCGCCGCGGGCTTCGACACTCTGCAATTCACCGTCGACACCCCCGTCGCAGGCGCGCGCCTGCGCGACAAGCGCAACGGCTTCTCGATCCCGCCGCAGCTCACGGTCGGCACGATCATCAACGCGATCCCGCGGCCGTGGTGGTGGTTCGACTTCCTCACGACGCCGAAGCTGGAGTTCGCCTCGCTCTCGACGACGGGCGGCACGGTCGGCGAGCTGCTCGACGCCGCGATGGACCCGACGATCTCCTTCGACGACCTCGACATCATCCGCGAGATGTGGCCGGGCAAGATCGTCATCAAGGGCGTGCAGAACGTCGAGGATGCGAAGCAGCTCGCGGCTCGCGGCGTCGACGGCATCGTGCTCTCGAACCACGGCGGTCGGCAGCTCGACCGCGCGCCCATCCCGTTCCACCTGCTGCCGGATGTCGTGCGCGAGGTGGGCAGGGACGTCGAGGTGGGCGTCGACACCGGCATCATGAACGGCGCCGACATCGTCGCATCGGTCGCGCTCGGCGCGAAGTTCACGATGATCGGCCGCGCCTACCTGTACGGCCTCATGGCGGGCGGCCGGGCGGGCGTCGACCGCACGATCGCGATCCTCACGAGCGAGCTCGTGCGCACGATGAAGCTCCTCGGTGCGTCGACCCTCGCCGAGCTCGAGCCCGCGCACGTCACCCAGCTCGAGCGACTCACCCCGCGCCGCCGCTGACGCACCCTTCGCTGACTGGTCGGTTTCTGGCCCTAAACCGCTCGGATGAGGCCAGAAACCGACCAGTCAGCGTTCGCGGGGTCAGCGGGCGGCGGCGATCACCTGGTGGAGGGCGGCGCGGAGGGACTCGAGCTCGGGGAGGCTCATGCCGAGGCGCTCGACGACGCGGGGCGGGATCGTCTCGGCCTGCGCGCGCAGGGCGGCCCCCGCATCCGTCGTCGAGATCTCGAGCACGCGCTCGTCGTCGACGCTGCGCCGCCGGGCCACGTAGCCGAGCGCCTCGAGGCGCTTGAGCAGCGGGGAGAGGGTCGCGGGGTCGAGCTGCAGCTCGTCGCCGAGCTCGCGCACCGAGCGTGGGCTGCGCTGCCACAGGGCGAGCATCACGAGGTACTGCGGATGCGTGAGCCCGAGCGGCTCGAGGAGCGGCCGGTAGATCGCGTTGACGCTGCGCGAGGCGACGGCGAGCGCGAAGCACACCTGGTTCTCGAGAGCCAGCACGTCGGGGGAGTCGGCCATGGAGCTATCGTACGGAATCCGTTAGTACACTAATGATTGTGACACGAACGGATGGCGAGGAGAGGGCCGACGGCTTCAGCCGTGGCAACGACTTCTCGGGCGGCTCGGGCTTCTTCAACCGACTCAACCGCCGCCTCTTCCCGTGGCTCGGACCGCCTCCGCTCGGCCCCTACGACCAGCCGAAGCAGGCGCCGGCCCGCGATCGCGGCTGCCCGCTGTGCGGCCACGCGATGGCCGAGCACACGAAGGGCGTCAGCGACGGGCGCACGCTGCTCTACTGCCCGGAGGGCTGAGTCGCCCGGCGGCGGTCTCGAGACGCGTCGACTTCGGCGGCGCTCCTCGACCACCTAGGAGTAACCCGGCGGCGGTGTCGACCACCTCGTTGTCGTCAGACGACGACGGCCTCGCGCGTCGCGACGTTGGCCAGCAGTTGGCTGCGCACGAGCGGCAGCGCGCGCGAGAGCGACGTCTCGATGCGCTCGTCGAGGTCGGCGGAGGTCACCCGGTAGTCGGTGAAGTCGCGCTCGTTCGCGAAGATGCCGAGCGGCAGCGTGAGCGCCTGGAAGAACCCGAACAGCGGCCGCATCTGGTGTTCGACGAGCAGCGCGTGCCGGTCGGAGCCGCCCGTCGCGGTGAGCACGATGGGAGTGTCGACGAGGGCGTACTGGCCGACGTAGTCGAAGAAGAGCTTGAAGAGCCCCGAGTAGGTGGCGCGGTAGGCGGGCGAGCCCACGACCAGCACGTCGGCGGTCTCGACGGCCTCGAGCGCCTCCTGGGCGACCGGGCCGAGGTTGGAGCGGTAGCCGCCCGCGGCGAGCGACGGCAGCACGGTCGCGAGCTCGATGATCTCCGCCCGACCGGCGAGCTTCTCGGCGAACGCCTCCGAAACGCGGCGCACGAGCGCGGTCGTGCGCGAGGGGTCGGTGGGGCTCCCGCTCACTCCGACGACGCGGATCGTCTCGCTCATGCGCTCCTCCTCCCGCCGCGGACCTCACGGCGCCCTGCGATCCTGTCACCGCCACCTGGAACCGCGTCCCAATGCGTCCCGAGGTTGCAGTTCGTGACACCGTGTTGCAGCCGTGACGGATGCCGCGGGCCAGCGCGCGCATCATGTGCGCGGGCAGGATGGGGGCATGATCTCGACCCGACTGGCCCGCGAGCTTCGCGAGGCGGGCCTCGTGTGGGCCCCCGTCTCGGGTGACGCGTTCCAGCTGGAGGGCGGCGAGTTCGAGGGCGACGTCTTCACGGTGAGCGACATGACGATCGAAGCGCACCACTACGCCACCGGCTCGGTGCTGGGCTTCAACGGCACGACCGAGTGGGCGCTCGACTCCGTCGCCCTCGACGATGCGCTGTGGCTGCCGCGCGAGGAGCAGCTGCGCGACCTGCTGCGCGGCTCGTTCCGTTCGCTCGAGCGCATCCCGCAAGGCGCAGGGGCGCGCTACCGCGTCACGACGGAGCGCGGTGGCGCCGTCACCGTGTTCGAGGCCGACGACGCGACCGAGGCGTACGGCGAGGCGCTGCTCGCCCTCATCCGCTCGCTCGCCTGACGGACCGGCCCGACCACCGGGCCGCGGCGCTCAGTCGGATGCCGCCTGGTCGGCCCCGAGCGCGGCGCGGCTCGAGGTCGGCAGCTCGCTCTCCTCGGCAGGCACCGACTCGCGCTGCTGGAGGTAGAGCCCCGAGATGTGCCGGTAGGCGGGCGTGAGGAACGCGAGCGCCGCCGCGACGACCATGACGAGGCCGGCGATGAGGAAGACGAGCGCGATGCCGCGCGCCGCCCCGTCGCCCAGCAGCCAGCCCCACGCCTCGCGTCCGGACCCCGACTCCATGTAGGGGATGATGAGGAACTCGGCGAGGGGCGCGATGAGGAACGCCGTGATGGGCGCCGCGGCCGACTCGAAGGCCGCCGCGAAGCCGAACACGCGCCCCTGGGTGCGGAACGGCACGACCTTCTGGATGACGGTCTGCTCGGACGCCTCGACCGCCGGGATGAGCATCATGTACAGCCAGATGCCGCCCGCGTAGAGCCACCACCAGTCGCGGATCGTGAAGAGGGCACCGAGCGCGCCCATGATCATGACGAGCACGAGCATCGTGCGGATCGGGTTGCGGCCGAGCCCGAACCTCGCGATGACGATGCCGCCGATGATGAACCCCGTCGAGGTCACGCCGAGCACGATGCCCCACCACTCGACGGGGAACAGCTCGAGACCGTACGGGTCCATGAGGGCCATGTAGACGCCGCCGATGAGGTTGTTGAAGGTCGAGAAGATGATGAGCGCGAAGAGGCCGGTCGCCGCGCGCACCGCCGTGATGCTGCCGCGGAGGTCGACCAGGCCGGTGCGATTCGGGTCGCGCACGGGCTCGTCTTCCGGCACGCGCAGGAAGAGCAGGTGCACGAGGGCGGCGGCGGTCAGCACGAGCGCGATCGTGAGCGTCCAGCCCATGCCGAGCCAGCCGATCGAGAGGCCGCTGAAGACGCTCGTGACGGTGAACGCGAGACCCTGCACGGTGCCGACCATCCCGTTCGCGTTGGCGTGACGCTCCTCGGGCACGAGCAGGGTGACGGTCGTGGAGAGCGCGATGTTGCGCATGTTCTCGACGACGCCGCCGATGAGGATGATCGTGGTGAAGAACCAGAACGCGGGCCCGCCGATGTCGACGAGCTGCGACTCCGGGTAGAGCAGGTAGAGGCCGCCCGCGATGCCGAACGACACGAGCGTGACGATGCTCGCGAAGATCATGACGCGGTGCTTGCGGTGCCGGTCGACGATCGTGCCGAACATCATCGAGAAGAGCGCGAGCAGCAGCATGTACGCCCCGCCGATGATGCCCGTCGCGAGCACGGAGCGCGTCTCGAGGTACACCCAGAAGGTCAGGGCGAACCACAGGTAGCTCGTCGTGACGTTGGCGATGCCCGTGTTGACGAGCACCTGGAGGAAGGTTCGCACCGGGTCAGGGTAGCCCGAAACCGCCGACATGTGAACAGCGTCCACATATCGGCGGCGTGTCGGGTCGGTTCAGCCCGGCACCGTCGGGGGGTTCAGGATGCGGCGGGCGGCGCGGGCGGCATGGGCGCCCCGGGAGGAGCCGCCGTGGGCGCCGCGCCGCGGCCCACGCGTCGCGCGACGTACACGGCCGCCACGACCCCGACCGCGAGGAGCACGAGCCAGGGGAGCGCGACACCGAGCCCGACGGCCACGCCCGCCCAGAACCCGACGAAGGCGTTCCAGCCGGCCACGAGCCCCTCCCAGAAGTTCGTCGGCCCCTCGGGCGGCGGTGCGACGCCCTCGGCGCGCAGGGTGAGCGTGATCGTCGACATCGCGACCTGGTCGGCGAGGGCGCGCTGCTCGGCCTCGAGGGTCTCGAGCTGTGCCTGGCGGTCGGCGATCGCCGTCTCGAGCGAGATGAGATCGGCCGTCGTCTCGGCCGTCGCGAGCCACGCGGTGAAGCGCGCGATCGACGCCGTGAGCGTCGTGATGCGGCTCTCGATGTCGCGCTGACGCTCGCCCACCGAGACGGTCGAGAAGTCGGTCTGGTCGACCGTGCCGAGCTCGTCGAGGCGCTCGCGCACCTCGTCGACGCTGTCGGCGGGCACGCGCAGCGTGAGCCGCGCGCTGCCGCCCTCGCCGTCGCGAGCCGCGTACTCCGTGCGGGCGTCGACGCGCCCGCCGACGGATGCCGCGATCTCGGTCGCGAGCGCGGCGGCCGCGATCGGGTCCTCGGCGGTGACGGTCACGGTGCCCGTGATGACGAGGGCGCGGTCCTCGGGGCTCGCGGCCTCGTCGGCCGCCCCGCGGGATTCGCCGTCGACGGCCTGCGGGGCCTGCTGGCCGGTGCCGCCGGAGTCGGACGCTCCCTCGAACGACGCGGAGCATCCGCTGAGGGCGAGGGTCGCCGCAGCGAGCGCGGCGAGGACAGCTGCTGTGCGGGGGATGTGCCTCATGCTCGTCACGCTAGGGAGCGGCGGATGCGAGCACCACCCAACTTTCGTCACGATTCGGTCGTCATCCGGTCACGCCGGAGGGCCTCCGCGGATGCTGTCAAGCCCGTTCCGCAGCCCCCGCATCCGGAGTTGTATGGGGGAAAGCGGGGGCGAACCGGCCCCGGCGGAACGCCTGCCACGAGGAGGACGACATGGGGTTCATGGACGACGCCAAGGACGCGGCCGAGGCCACGGGCAAGAAGGTCGGCGAGTGGGCCGACGACACCAAGGAGCGCGTCTCCGACAAGGTCGACGAGGTCAAGGCCGACGCCGACGTGAAGCGCGCCGAGGCCGACCGCGACCGCGTGCACGCGAAGAACGACTACAAGGAGAAGCTGCGCGAGGACTGACCTCCCGCCGCTGACCTCCGTCCACCCCGTGCCCCGCTAGCCTCGGGGGCATGGGGTGGAATCCGTTCCGGCGCGCGCCGCTTCTGCACGTGGCGCACGACGAGGGCGAGGGGCCCGTCGCCGTCTTCCTGCACGGCATCGCGTCGTCGTCGCTCACGTGGACGTTCGTGCGCCCCCTTCTGCGTGACCGCTACCGCTGCGTCTGCATCGACCTGCTCGGCTTCGGCGGGTCGCCCATCCCCGAGGCGGCGGAGTACACGCTCAAGGAGCACGTGGATGCCGTCGCGCGCTCGATCGCAGCGTTGCGTCTCACAGAGCCCTTCGTGCTCGTCGGGCACTCGATGGGCGCCCTCATCGCGACGCGCTACGCGGCGCGCAACCCCAAGCGCGTCAGGCGCCTCGTGCTCGTGAGCCCGCCCATCTACGTCAACCCCGAGGCACTCTCCGACGACCGCGACCGCCTCGTGCAGGACTTCTACCTCAAGGCATACCGCTACATCCGCGCCAATCGCGAGTTCACGCTGCGCAACGGCGGCATCGTGGGCAGGCTCCTCGAGATCCCCCAGGTCATGGACATCAACGAGCGCACGTGGGTGCCGTTCGTGAAGTCGCTCGAGCACACGATCGAGTCGCAGACGACGATCAGCGACCTCGCGGCCCTGCGGATGCCGGTCGAGATCGTCACGGGAACGCTCGACGAGTTCACCTCGCCGGGCGGCATCCGCATCGCGGAGCGGCTGCGCGGTGTGACGGTCACGCGCGTGCGCAGCGCCGACCACGTGATCGGCAAGCGCCTCGCGCGGGCGGTCGCCGCGGCCGTCGACGACGACGGCTGACCCGCTGGTTGAGTAGCCGCGGAGCGGCGTGTCGAAACCAGCCCACGTAGGCTCGTACCCATGCGTCACAACTCCCTCGGCCGCACCGGCCGCAACGTCTCCGTCATCGGCCTCGGCACCTGGCAGCTCGGCGCGGACTGGGGTGAGGTGAGCGAGGCCGACGCGCGTGCCGTGCTCGACGCGAGCCTTGCATCCGGTGTCACGTTCTTCGACACCGCCGACGTCTACGGCGACGGTCGCAGCGAGTCGATCATCGGCGCGTGGCGCCGCGACAACGCGGATGCCGACGTCACGGTCGCGACGAAGATGGGCCGCCGCATGGAGCAGGTGCCCGAGAACTACGTCATGGACAACTTCCGCGCGTGGACCGACCGCAGCCGCCGCAACCTCGGCGTCGACACGCTCGACCTCGTGCAGCTGCACTGCCCCCCGACGCCCGTCTACTCGTCCGATGCCGTGTTCGACGCGCTCGACACCCTCGTCGAGGAGGGAGTCGTGGCGAACTACGGCGTGAGCGTCGAGACGGTCGACGAGGCGCTCACCGCGATCGCGCGCCCGAACGTCGCGACCGTGCAGATCATCCTCAACGCGTTCCGCCTCAAGCCGCTCGACGCCGTGCTGCCGGCGGCGCAGGATGCCGGCGTCGGCATCATCGCGCGTGTGCCGCTCGCGAGCGGCCTGCTCTCGGGCCGCTACACGCACGAGACGACGTTCGCCGAGAACGATCACCGCACCTTCAACCGCCACGGCGAGGCCTTCGATCAGGGCGAGACGTTCTCGGGCGTCGACTACGACGAGGGTGTCGAGGCGGCGCGCGAGTTCTCCGCGCTCGCGGCGGATGCGGGCCTCGCGCCCGCGACGGCCGCGCTCGCGTGGGTCGCGCAGCTGCCCGGCGTCTCGACCGTCATCCCCGGTGCGCGCAACGTCGCGCAGGCGGAGTCGAACGCCGCCGCGGGCTCGGTCGACGACCTCGGCGAGGACTTCCGCAAGGCCGTGCGCGAGCTCTACGACCGCCGCTTCCGCGCGGCGATCCACGAGCGCTGGTAGGCGCTCAGGCGAAGAGGCGGCGCGTAGGCGCCGCATCCGCCGCGCCCGCCACACGTCTCACACGCGTTCCTTGACATCGGCGCAGACCCTGAGGCGGCGAGGCCACTCCTGAGGCCGGCCGGCCCCGCTCGGCCGAGGCGGCGGGCCCCCCACCGGTCCCGCCGCCTCGGTTTCGTCGCATCCGGATCGACGGATGCCGTCAGCGCACCCCGCTCGTCGTCACGATCCACGACCACGGGCCGGGCGGCACCTCCCACTCCTCGACGAAGCGCCACGAGATGCCCGTCGCGATCCCGTCGAGCTCGGGGAACCCGAGGCACCCCGTGAGCGCGGGCGAGACGTCCATCCCCGCCCCGCCGTAGCGGGTGTTGACGGGCCGCGCGTCGTCGGCGCCGAAGACGTAGGCGGCGTCGTGGTACTCGCCGGGTCCCGCGTCCTGGATCTGGCCGTAGCAGACGCGGTCGCCGCGCACGAGCTGCACCCACCGGTTCTTGAGGTAGCTGAAGTCCCGGTCGCCGCGATGGGAGCGGTACGGCTCGCGCCCTGCCCACGGGATGACGGCGTCGCGCTGCGCGAAGCCCGTGGGGTCGTTGGCGTCGTCGTACGGCAGGTCGAGGTAGAAGGGGTTCTGGCGCGGTGTCATGCTCGTCGGGAAGAACCCGTTCGCGGCCGTGCGCGCCTCGGTGCGGCATCCGCCCCCCGCGACGACGCCGTCGCATCCGCCGTAGGCGCCGTACCAGTCGGAGTCGTAGGTCGAGATCATCTGACTCCCGTCGGGGGCGCTCGCGTCGAAGATCTCGCCCACCCAGAAGGTCGTCGAGACGATGCCGTGGTGCCAGGGGTAGGCGGATGCGCCGCCTCCGCCGCCCCCGCCCCCCGCGTCGGCAGGTGGGGGCGGCGTCGCGATGTCGGTCGGGGTGGGCGTCGGCCCGGGGGCCACGCGCGCCTCACCCGTGCGTCGCGGGGTCGCCGTCGCGGTCGGCGTCGGCACGGGCGCGGGGCCCGGCGCCCCGCACGCGACGAGGACCGCCGCCATGGCTCCCAAGACGGCCACGGCTGCGATCCTCGCCCCGCGCATGGATCAGGATGCCGCTGGGGGCGCCGCCTCCTGCGGCGCGGCATCCTCGGCCGTGGGAGATTCGGCCGCCTCGGCGGGAGGCGCGGTCTCCGCCGGGGTCTCCGCGGTCGTCGGTTCCTGAGCGGGCGGGTCGACGGTCTCCTCGGCCGGCGGGTCCGCCGGTGCGAGCTCCGTCGCGGGCGGTTCCGCCGGGGGAGCCGCGAGCGGCTCGACGACGCTCTCGACCACGGGTGGCGCTTGCACCATCGCGTAGTCGTCGGTCACGAGCGTGCCCGGGGCGAAGATGTTGAGCCCGAAGCTGATGCCGGTGTACCCGGGCGGGATCGCATCCGTCTGCCACACGGCCTGCGTCCACTCGGATGCCGGCGCGAACCACGGGCTCGATGTCCAGTACTCCCACGCGCCCGTCGTCGTGCGCAGGTAGACCGCGAACTGGGTGACGACGGTGGACCGGTACCAGCCGGAGAGCTGGTAGCTCTGCCCGGTCGTGACGCTCGGAGCGCACGCCCCGAGGTCGAGGGCCTGGATGATCTTGCCCTCGCCCGACACGTAGTTCGTGATCGTGACCTGGCTCGCGACGTCGCCCGAGCGCCCCGGGCTCACGAGCGAGAACTCGGCGTCGTTGGCGCCCCACGGCGCCCGGTACCAGCAGGCCGGGAAGCCGTTCTGCATGGTCTCGAGGTCGGGGTTGATGACGGCGTTCCCATCGGTCGGCGGCGGCACGACGGGCCCGTTCACGAGCGGCTTGGCGGCGCCGCCGACGACGTCGCCGACCGTGCGGACGACCGTGTTGCGGGTGTCGCCGCGCTCGTCGAGCCAGGACGCGAATGCCTCGAGCATCGATGCGCTGATGTCGAGCTCGCCGCAGCTCGTGGTGCACACGTCGTGGAAGGTGAACTGCAGCCAGCCGCCTCCGTGCGACTCGCCCGCGAGCACGATGCCCGTGAGGTCATCGAGCGTCCAGGTCTCGTCGAACTGGTCGAGCGCGAGGGTGATCGCGGGGCGCGCCGGAGGCACGCTCTCCGCCCAGTCGCAGTCGAAGCATCCGAAGCGCGAGCGGATGTCGCCGAGGTTGCGCCCGCTGTTGTAGCCGCAGTCGACGACCGCCTGGGCGACGTCGTCGGTGAGCGCGGCGAACGGATAGGCGAAGCTGCGCACCGTGAAGCCCCAGTTGCTGAGCTGCACGCGATCGTCGCACACCTGGCGCAGCACCTCGTCGTGCGGCACCGACGTGAGGTCGACGTGCGTGACGCTGTGCCCGCCGATCTCGTTGCCGGCCGCGGCGAACGCCTGCAGCTGGCCGAGGGTGAGCTTGCCGGGGGTGCCGACCGTGCCCGAGTTGACGTAGAACGTCGCCGGGAGTCCGTGCGCGCCGAGGATGTTCGCGGCGATCGCCTGGCCCGCGTTGCCGTCGTCGAACGTGAGGCTCACGTAGGTGAGCGGGCCGGTCTTGGCAGGCGGGTCGGTGGGGTCCGTCGGATCGGTGGGGTCGGTCGGGTCGGTCGGATCGGTGGGGTCGGTCGGATCCGTCGGATCGGTGGGGTCGGTCGGATCGGTGGGGTCCGTCGGTTCTGTGGGGTCCGTCGGATCGGTGGGATCAACCGGATCCACGGGGTCGACCGGATCCGCGGGACCCGCCGGCGTCGTCGGCGTCGTGCCGACCGGGTCGGCGGGCGTCGACGGCGGGTCGGCCGGCGGGTCGGCCGGCGGGTCTGCCGGGTCCTGCGGCGCGGGGTCCGCGGGCGGAGCGGGGTCAGGCGCCGGGGGCGGCGAGGGGTCGGGATCCGCGGGCGCCTGCGTCGCCGGGGGCGTCGTGGGCTGCGTCGTGGGGTTCCGCACGGTGTGGTTGCCGGCGGCGAAGGAGATCAGAAGGGCGAGGACCGCCGCGAGACCTCCCAGTCCGAACAGGCGTCGTCTGGTCATGATGGGTCACCTCGATGTGCTGATGGCAGGGACATGCGTGCGACCTGCTCGGACGTACGCCCGGAACGCGCCCCACTCCTCCGACTGCGCCGCGCCGGGGTCGGCGAGCGTGGAGGCGACGCTCCACACGATCTCGTCGATGCCGGTGTGCGGCACGAAGCCGATGAGCTCGTGCGCGAGCGAGTTGTCGGGCACGCGTCGCCGCATGTCCTCGAAGCCCGCCCCGTAGGCCTCGTCGTAGGGCACGAGGCGGATGGGGCTGCGGCTGCCGGTGAGCCGCACGATGGTCTCGGCGAGCTCGAGGATGGAGATCTCGGTGCCGCCGCCGAGGTTGACGGCCTGCCCGATCGCGCGGGACTCCTCGATGAGCCGCACGAACGCGGGCACGACGTCGTACACCGACGAGAAGCACCGCGACTGGCGACCGTCGCCGAACACCGTGAGCGGCTCCTCGCGGAGCGCCTGCCCCACGAGGTTCGGCACGACCATGCCGTAGCGGCCCGTCTGACGGGGGCCGACCGTGTTGAAGGGGCGCGCGATCGCGACCTCGAGGCCGTACTCCTGCAGGTAGGCGTGCGCGAACGACTCGTCGAGCCCCTTCGCGGCGGCGTAGGTCCAGCGCGCCACGAGCGGGGAGCCCAGGATGCGGTCGGCCGACTCGGCGAGCGCATCCGAGGTGTTCTTGCCGTAGATCTCGCTCGTCGAGACGAGCAGGAGCTTCGCCCCGTGGGCGACGCACGCGTCGAGCACGTTCTCGGTGCCGTGCACGTTGACGCGCAGGCCCTCGAGCGGATGCTCGACGATGCGTCGCACGCCCACCGCGGCGGCCAGGTGGAACACCCGATCGCTTCCCCTGACCGCCGCGCGGACCGCGCCGGGGTCGAGAACCGACCCCACGCGATATTCGAGCCGGGGATCGTCGATGACGTCCCGGAGGTTGTCGGGGCGCCCCGTCGACTCGTCGTCGAGCACGACGACCTCGTCGCCCAGGTCGAGCAGGAGCTCGACGAGGTGGCTGCCCAGGAATCCGGCTCCGCCGGTGACCGTGCTGCGCATGGCGGGCCTCACAGGGTCACGCGCCGCGGCACGGCGAGCTCGCGATAGCTCGCGTCCAGCACGAGGTGCCGCTCGTCGATCCACGACAGGTCGAGCTCGCGGTGCCGCGTGTGGATGACGACGAGGTCGGGGGCGAAGCCGAGCGGATCCCGCACCGTCTCCGTGACGCGCCCGTCGAGCATCCGCGCCTGCGGGCACAGCGGGTCGAGGTACTCGACGATCGCCCCGCGCCGCTCGAGGCCGTGGATGATCTCGAGCGCAGGCGACTCGCGCAGGTCCGCGACATCCGGCTTGTACGAGACTCCCACGACGAGCACGCGCGCTCCGCCGAGGCCGCGGCCGGCATCCGAGAGCACCTGCGCGGCGCGCTCGACGACGCGGGCGGGCCGCGCCGCGATCTCCGACATCGCCTGCGTGATCATGGGCGCGGCGACGCGACGCTCGCGCAGCTGCCACAGCAGGTAGTGCGGGTCGCACGGGATGCAGTGGCCACCCACTCCGGGACCGGGCAGGAACGGCATGAAGCCGTAGGGCTTCGTCGCCGCCGCGTCGATCACCTCGGTGACGGGCACGTCGAGCTCGCGGCAGATGTCGGCGACCTCGTTCGCGAGCGCGATGTTGACGGCGCGGAAGGTGTTCTCGAGCAGCTTCGTCATCTCCGCCGCCGCGAGCGAATCCACCCGGTGCACGCGCGCCGTGTAGCGCGACAGCACGGCCGAGGCGCGCATCTCGCAGCTGGGGGTGGCGCCGCCGACGACGCGCGGCACCGACTCGTGCTCGTACGCGTCGTTGCCGGGGTCGATGCGCTCGGGGCTGAACGCCACCGAGATGTTCCTGCCGGGTGTGAACCCGCGCTCGACGAGCGGGGTCACGAGCAGGTCGTCGGTGCATCCGACGTAGCTCGTCGAGGTGAGCATGAGGATCTGGTCGGGCACCGCGTTCGCGACGACCGAGTCGCACGCCGACCGCAGCATCGTGAGGTCGGGCACGAGGTGGTGGTCGACGGGCGTCGGCACGCACACGATGACGGCCGTCGCGCGCCGCAGCATCGTGGGGTCGTCGGTGATGGCGAAGCGCGGGTCGCGCAGAGCCTCGGTGAGGCGGGCGCGGTCGCTGTCGAGCAGGTCGGCGTCGCCCGAGCGGATGGTCGAGATGCGCTGCGGGGAGATCTCGAGCCCCAGCACGCGGGCGCCGGCGTGGTGGTACGCGAGCGCCGTGGGCAGGCCCACGTAGCCGAGGCCGACGATCGCGATGTCGAAGTCGGCCGCGTACTGCGGGGGGACGGAGGGGAGTGCCGAGGATCCGAGATCGGGCCTGGGGTGACGGCGGCCCACGAGGGGGCGCGTTTCGAGAGACGTCATGGTGGGGGCCTCCATGGCGACGCCGGGGGGACGGCGCGTCGGGTGATGAGGGGACAGGGTGCGGCGCCCGTTCGGGAACCGGTGGGCCCAATGTCGACCTCGCTGCGGGGCGGGTCAACGCGGATGCGGCAGGTGTGCGGAACGCCCCGTCGCCGGATGCGGATCCCCGCAACGGGGTGCGGGGATCCGCGCGAGGCCTACGGGCACAGCGGATGCGCCCCGGTCGTAGGGTCGGGATCGAACCCGATCGAGGAGGCCCCATGGTGGCTTTCGTCGTGACCGCCGTCGTGGTGGTCGGCATCAACACCCTGCTCTGGGTGGGCGCGGGCCTCATCCGCGTCGTCGCCGCGCGCGTGCGCCGCGGCGCGCCCCGGGGTGCCGGCCGCGTGCCCGAGCCGCGCGACGTCGCGATCGTCATCGCGGCGCACGACGAGGAGCTCGTCATCGAGGCGACGATCCGCTCGGCGGCGCGCCAGGTGCCCGTCGAGAACGTCTTCGTCGCGTGCGACGGCTGCACCGACCGCACGGCCGAGGTCGCGCGCGCGTGCGGGGCGATCCCCCTCGAGATCGTGCCGAACCGCGGGAAGGCGGGCGCCATCCGCGCGATCGTCGACGAGCTCGACCTCGCGCGCCGCTTCGAGGTCATGCTGCTGCTCGACGCCGACAGCCAGCTGCACGACGACTACCTGCGCTCGGGGTTGCCCGCGTTCGCCGACCCCGAGGTCGTCGCCGTCGCGGGGCGCGCGACGACGCTGCTCGACCCGCCGCCCCCGACGCTCGGCGGACGCATCCTCGTGGCCTACCGCGAGCGGCTCTACCTGAGCGTGCAGTACCTGCAGAAGTTCGGCCAGGCCGCGCGGCTGCTCAACGCCGTGTCGATCGTGCCCGGCTTCGCGAGCATGTACCGCACGCGCGTGCTCGCCGACATCGACATCGATGCGCCTGGCCTCGCGATCGAGGACTACAACATGACCTTCGAGGTGCACGCCAAGCGCCTCGGTCGCATCGCGTTCCGGCCGGATGCCGCGATCGCGCTCACCCAGGACCCCGACAACCTGCGCGACTACCGCAAGCAGATGGGCCGCTGGAGCCTCGGCTTCTGGCAGACGGTGCGCCGCCACGGCCTGCGCGCGGGCCGCTTCTGGACGCTCCTCGCGATCTCGATCGGCGAGCTCGTGACGAGCAGCGTGCTCATGCTGCTCGTGCTGCCCGTCGTGCTCGTGAGCCTCGCGGCGACGGCGCTCGCGGCATCCGGCGCCGACCCCTCGGGTGTCGCGGCGGGCATCGCGGCGACCGTGCCGCCGCTCGCGATCGTGCTGGGCGTGCTCGTGCCCGACTACCTGCTCACGATCCTCGCGGCCGCGCTCTCCCGGCGTCCCGTGTACCTGCTGCTCGGCCCGCTCTTCCCCGCCCTGCGGATGCTCGACGCGTGGCTGTGCCTGCGCGCGATGGCGCACGCGTACCTGCGGCGGCGCGCCGACGGCCGCTGGACCTCGCCCTCGCGCCGCACGGTCGCGCGTGCCTGATCACGACAGCAGCGACACGAGGTGGGCGCGCGAGCGCGCCCCGACCTTGCGGTAGATGCGCGTGAGGCGCAGCTCGACCGTGCGCACCGAGAGGAAGAGCGCGGCCGCGATCTCCTTGTTGTGCAGGCCGCGCACGACGAGCTCGGCGACGGCGCGCTCGTCGTCGCTCAGGAGCGCGAGGCGCGCGGGCGGATGCGGTGCGTCGGGTTCCGGCGTGAGCGTCGCGGCGCTCGCGGACGGGGTGGGCGCCGCCATCCACGGGCGCGCGCCCGCTCCCGCGAACGCGATGCGGGCGTCCGCGGCCGCCTCCTCGGACTCGGGGACGGCCCCCGCCGCGGCGAGGCGCCGGCCGTAGGCGCGATGGAGGCGCCCGAGCTCGAAGACCGAGTCGCCGGGTCGGTGCAGCGAGACCGCCCAGAGGTAGCGCTCGCGGAGGTCCTCGTCGTGTGCCGTCACGACGACGGTGCGGGCGCTCGCGAGGGTCGACCAGCGGCTCTGGTGGGCACGCGCCGCCTCCGCGAAGCGATGCGCGACCTCGCGTGCCGCGCTCATCCGCCCGGTCTCCACGAGCACCTCGACGAGCTCGGGGAGGTGCCGCGTGAGCCGGGGGTCGTCGATCGCGGCGGCGACCGTGTCCGCCACCTGGAGCAGCTCGCTCGCGGTCGCCAGGTCGCCCCGCAGTCGGGCGATCTCGGCGCGGAAGAGCAGGGCGCGCGCGGTGGGCAGGGGCCCGACGCGTGCGGCCGCGTTCTCGGTGCACGGTGCGGCCACGGCCTCGGCGCCCTCGAGGTCGCCCGCCGCGAGCCGCGCCCAGGCGCCCAGCGGCACCATCCCCGCGGGGCCTTCGACCCCGGGATGCTGCGTCTCCCAGTCGCTCGCGAGCTCGAACGCCTGGCCGATGCGCCCCTCACGGGCTGCGCAGTCGATCGCGAGCGCGGTGAGCCAACCCGCCCACATGCGGCTCGGGCGGGCGAGGGAGTGCGCGAGCCGGCTGATGAGCTGACGCGCCCGCGCGTAGTCCCCCGCGAGGGTCTCGGCCCGCGCATGCAGCGCGATGAGCAGTGGATCGCGCGCGTCGTCGCTCGCGTGCGGGATCCCGTCGACGCTCCCGAGGAGCGCCCGTGCCGTCCGTGCCATCGAGCGCGTCTCGGACGTCGTGCCCGGCGCGAGCCCCGACTCCAGCCCCATGAGCGGTCCGCGCGCGGCGTGGAAGTCGCCGCGCGCCGCGGAGACCGCGGCGAGCGTCGCGGCCCAGCGCGCCACGAGCTCGGGGTCGGCGTCCGCGAGCAGCGCATCGGTGTGCGGTGGCCGTCCGGCGAGGTAGTCGGCGCGCAGGCGCGAGATCGCGACCCGCAGCCGGTCGTCGACGTCCGCGGAGGGGTCGGATGCGGCCAGTTGCAGGTAGCGCTCCGCGAGCTCCGGCTCGCCCGCCGCGAGCAGCTCGTCGGCGACCGTCGCGAGGGCGCCCGCGAGGCCGTCGCCGCCCGAACGCACGGCGCGGTCGGCGAACTCGATCGTCGCGTGCGGGTGGCCGAGCCGCGCGCTCTCGGCCGCCGCCTCGAGAAGCGGGGCGCGCAGGTCGGCCGCCGGATCGGCCCAGCTCGCGTGCCACGCGTCGAGCAGCGGGCCCGAGCCGGCGCGCAGCTCGAGGTGCAGCTCCCGCCGCGCCCGCGAGGGCAGCCCGTCGGCGAGGGCCGAGCGCACGAGCGGGTCGGCGAGGGTGACGAACGCGCCCGCCTCCCGAACCGCGCCGAGGTCGATGAGCTCCTGCAGCGCGTCCTCCGCGTCGTCGCCCCACGAGCCGACCGACGCACGCGGATGCAGGGGCGCTGTCGCGAGGCGGTCGAGCACCGCGACGTGGCTCGCCCCCATCCGGCGAGTGAGCCGCTCGAGCGCGTGCCACGCCGCCCGCCCGGGGCGCGGCGGCAGGCGGAGGCCCTCCCTCCCGTGCAGCTGCTCGGGTGAGAGCGAGTCGAAGAGCGACACGAGGGTACGCAGGTTGCCGCCCGCGACCGAGGAGAGGATGCGAAGCGTGCCCGGGTCGATGCCCGCCGGGGCGACGGCGCGCGCATCCGTGTCGTCGACCGGGAGGAGCTGCACCGACTGGACGCCCACGAGCGGCTCGTCGCTCGGGATGTCGGCGGCGGACGCGACGAGGCGGATGCCCGAGCCGGCCAGGTGCCCCGCCATGTAGCCGATGACCCGGCGGCTCGCGGCATCCATCGCGTCGATGTCGTCGACGAGCAGCAGGGTGCGGGGGAGGCCGAGCCCGCGGAGCACCGCGAGCAGCTCGGTGGCGGCCTCGGAGATCGCGGCCTCGTCGTCGGAGCGCAGGGCGAACCTCCCCGTGAACTCCGCGACCCGCGGGTCGCCGATGCCGGCCAGGATCGCCGAGACCCCCGAGAGCGGCCATCCGTTCTCGGCGGGATTCACGGGCACGAGGGATGCGATGTCGGTGTGGGCCGCGAGGCTCTGCGCGAGCACGGTGCTCCTGCCCGCCCCGGGGGCGCCCAGGATGAGGAGCGCACCCTCCTGGGGGCTCCGGGCGATCGCGTCGACGGCGGCGAGCGCCTGCTCGTGGCAGCGGAGCATGACCGTGGGGCCGGTCAGCTCCGCGGCGAGCGCGTTCGGGCAGGTGAAGATGACATCGGGAAATCCATCTCCGTGGGTGGGGGGCATCGCCGGGGGGCGACAATCCGGTCTACCGTGACCAGGAGGTTCTCCGCAAGAGCCCGTTGCGGGCAACCGCCGGAGCTTCGCTCAACTCGGGGTGATCGGGACCGGCTCGGTGTCGGGGATCGGGCTCGCGTCGCGGCCCCGCAGGTCGGGCAGCGCGCGCACGAAGACCGCCGGCACGATCGCCCCGAGCAGGCCGAAGGCCGCGGCCGCGATGAAGCCGCCCTGGGACCCGAGGTCGTCGATGAGGAACCCGGCGATCGCGGAGCCGAGCGCCGCGCCGATGAGCTGGCCGGTGCCGATCCAGCCGTAGGCCTCCGCGGTGTCGGAGAACTTCACGCTCGCCGAGACGACCGTGAACATGACCGCGAGAGCCGGCGCGATGCCGACGCCCGCGATCGCGAGGGCGCCCGCGATCGTCCAGAACTCGAACGCCCACACCGCGACGAGGCAGCCGACGAAGACGATGAGCATGCGGCGGGCGAGCGCCCACGGGCCGATCGGCACGTGCCCGAAGCCGAGGCCGCCCGCGAGCGACGTGATCGAGAAGATCGCGAGCACGAGACCCGCCTCGAGCCCGCCCTCGCCGAAGTGCGACACGACGCCGGCCTCGACGGCCGCGCACGCCCCCACGAGCAGGAAGCCGACGACGGTGGAGAGCAGCACGGCCGGGCGCTTGAGCACGACGCCGAAGGCGCGCTTCGAGCGTGGGATGCGCACGCGTCCGAGCTCGGGGGATGCGATGAACCACGCGCCGCCTCCCACGAGGAAGGCGACCGACAGCAGGATGCCGACGACGCTCGAGATCTGCAGCGACACGAAGGTCACGACGACGGGTCCGAGCACCCAGATGAGCTCCTGAGCCGAGGCGTCGAGCGAGAACAGCGGGGTGAGCTGCCGCGAGTTGACCATCTTGGGGTAGATCGTGCGCACGGCGGGCTGCACCGGCGGGTAGCTGAGGCCCGCGATGAGGCCCGTGAGCATGAACGCCCAGAGCGGGAGCGTCGCGGGCGCGAGGGCGATGAACGAGATCGCGACGGCGCACACGGCGGTCGTGAGGATGAGCACGGGGCGCATCCCGAAGCGGCCCATGAGCCGGCTCGTGGCGGGGCCCGAGATCGCCTGCCCGATGGACGTCGCGCCGAGCACGAGGCCCGCTGCGCCGTAGCTGTGGAAGATGTGCTCGATGTGGATGAGGAAGCCGAGCGACAGCATGCCGCCGGGGAAGCGGGCGAGCAGCTGCGCGGCGATGATCCGGGCGACTCCCCGGGTGCGCAGCAGGTCGAGATAGGCGTTCACGGCCCTCCGAGCCTAGTGCCGACGCCCGACGTCGCGACCCGTGTCGGACGGGCCTCCTAGGGTGTGGAAAGTGTGCATAACAGCGGCGAAGTTATGCACATCTGTGGATGACACGCCCACAACATCTAGGGTTGGCCCGCTGTCGGCGGCCCGATATATAGTGGTGGAACCTCCGGGCCGGGGGAGAGCGAGGAAGCTGGCGAGCGGTCCGTCGAGGTGCGTTCTCACCAGGGTTTTTCATCGGAGTTCGGGGCGCGCAGAGAGGCTGCGCGGGGAGGAAAGGGATCACGTGACCATCACCGTCGTGAAGCGCAACGGAGAGCGCGAGCCGTACGACGCCAACAAGATCAACCTGGCGATCGAGGAGGCGAGCCGCGGACTCTCCGAGGAGATCACCTGGGTCACCCAGATCGCGTCGGAGCTCGAGCTCACGCTCTTCGACGGCATCACGACGCAGCAGCTCGACGAGGCCGTCATCCAGGTCGCCCTCCAGAACGTCAAGGACGACCCGCAGTTCGACACCGTCGCCGCGCGCCTCCTCCTCAAGACGATCTACAAGCGCGTGCTCGGCGACTACAGCACCGACGAGGAGCTCAAGGACCTCCACCGCGCCCACTTCGCGCGCGCCATCAACCGCGGCGTCGACGAGCTCCTGCTCGACTCGCGCTTCCCCGCCCTCTTCGACCTCGACCGTCTCGCCGACGCCCTCGAGCCGAGCCGCGACGGCCTCCTCAAGTACATCGGCGTCGTCACGCTCAACAACCGCTACGGCATCAAGGCCCGCAACGGCGAGCCGCTCGAGGTGCCCCAGTTCTTCTGGATGCGCATCGCCATGGGCCTCTCGCTCAACGAGGCCGACCCCACGAGCCACGCGATCGAGTTCTACGACAAGATGTCGAAGCTCGAGTACCTCGCCGCCGGCTCGACGCTCGTCAACGCGGGCACCGCCTACCCCCAGCTCTCCAACTGCTTCGTCATGGAGATGCACGACGACATCGAGCACATCGCCAAGAGCGTGCGCGACGTCATGTGGCTCACGAAGGGCACGGGCGGCATCGGCCTCTCGGTCACCAAGCTCCGTGCGCAGGGCTCGCCCATCCGCTCCAACAACACCATGAGCACGGGACCCATCCCGTTCATGCACACGATCGACTCGGTGCTGCGCGCGGTCAGCCGCGGCGGCAAGAAGTTCGGCGCCCTGTGCTTCTACATGGAGAACTGGCACCTCGACTTCCCCGAGTTCCTCGACCTGCGCCAGAACTCGGGCGACCCCTACCGCCGCACCCGCACCGCCAACACGGCCGTCTGGATCTCCGACGAGTTCATGAAGCGCGTGCAGAACGACGACGACTGGTACCTCTTCGACCCGCTCGAGGTCGCCGACCTCAACGAGCTCTACGGCGAGGCGTTCTCGAAGCGCTACGCCGAGTACGTCGCGCAGGCCGAGGCCGGCCAGCTGCGCATGTTCAAGAAGATCTCCGCGCGGTCGCAGTTCAAGGACATCCTCATGTCGCTCCAGACCACGAGCCACCCGTGGCTCACCTGGAAGGACACGATCAACAACCGCGCCCTCAACAACAACACGGGCACGATCCACCTCTCGAACCTCTGCACCGAGATCTGCCTCCCGCAGGACCTCGAGAACATCTCCGTCTGCAACCTGGCCTCCATCAACCTCTCGACCCACCTCAAGGTCGACGCGAACGGCGGCCTCGGATTCGACTGGGAGCTCATCGAGGACTCCGCGCGCAGCGCCGTGCGTCAGCTCGACAACCTCATCGACATCACCGAGTCGTCGGTCGCCGAGGCGGACCACGCCAACCAGATGAACCGCGCCATCGGCCTCGGCGTCATGGGCTTCACGGATGTCGTCGAGAAGCTCGGCTTCTCGTACGAGTCCGAGGAGGCCTACGCCCTCATGGACGAGATCATGGAGCACGTCTCCTACGCGGCGATCGACGAGTCGGCCGACCTCGCCCGCGAGCGCGGCTCGTACGCGAACTTCGAGGGCTCGCGCTGGTCGCAGGGCCTCGTGCCGTTCGACTCGATCGAGCTCACCGAGAAGGACCGCGGCATCGCGATCACGGTCGACCGCACCATGCGCCTCGACTGGGACCGCCTGCGCGAGAAGGTCAAGGGCGGCATGCGCAACGCGACGCTCATGGCGATCGCGCCCACGGCATCCATCGGCCTCGTCGCCGGCACCACGCCCGGCCTCGACCCGCAGTTCGCTCAGATCTTCAGCCGCTCGACCTCGAACGGCAAGTTCCTCGAGGTCAACCGCAACCTCGTGGCCGACCTGCAGCGCCTCGGCATCTGGGAGAAGGTGCGCGAGCAGGTGCTGCGCAGCCAGGGCGACATCCAGGTGATCGCCGAGATCCCCGACGAGCTCAAGAAGGTCTACAAGACGAGCTTCCAGCTCTCGCCGTACGCCTTCATCGAGGTCGCGGCGCGCGCCCAGAAGTGGATCGACCAGGCCATCAGCCGCAACATGTACCTCGAGACGCGCGACCTCGGCGACATGATGGACATCTACTACAAGGCGTGGGAGAAGGGCGTCAAGACGACGTACTACCTGCACGTCAAGCCCCGTCACCAGGCCGAGCAGTCCACCGTCAAGGTCAACAAGGCGGAGGAGATCACGGCCGGCGCCAAGCGCGGCTTCGGCGCCGCAGGCCCCGCGGCCGCCCCGGCATCCGAGGCTCCCGCCGCCGCCCCCGGCTCGCCGCGTCGCGGATTCGGCGGCCTCGCATGAGCGGCTACACCGCCGTCGACGAGTACGCCGTGCCCGTCGACCCCATGGACGAGCTGCAGTGCGAGAGCTGCCAGTAACCCGACGCGGTCTCTGACCCGAGCGGCCACGTAGTACAAGAAGGACGACACTTCATGCCCATCCTCGGCACCGGAGTCCAGGAAGGACTCCTCCTCAAGCCCATCACCTACCAGTGGGCGATGGACCTCTACGACCAGGCGGTCGCCAACACCTGGTTCCCCAACGAGATCCAGCTCGGCGAGGACCTCGCCGACTTCAAGAAGATGACCGACGAGGAGCGCCACGCGGTCACCTTCCTCATCTCGTACTTCAACCCCAACGAGCTGCTCGTCAACAAGGCGCTCGCGTTCGGGGTGTACCCGTACGTGAACGCGCCGGAGGCGCACCTCTATCTCGCGAAGCAGATGTGGGAGGAGGCCAACCACTGCATGTCGTTCGAGTACGTGCTCGAGACGTTCCCGATCGACCGCAACGAGGCCTACAACTCGCACGTCGACATCCCCTCCATGGCGCGCAAGGAGGAGTTCGAGGTCAAGTTCATCAAGCGGATGACCGAGGAGACCCTCGACATCACGACGACCGCGGGCAAGCAGGACTTCATCCGGAACCTGATCGCCTACAACATCATCCTCGAGGGCATCTGGTTCTACTCGGGGTTCATGGTGGCGCTCTCGTTCCGTCAGCGGAACCTGCTGCGCAACTTCGGTTCGCTCGTCGACTGGATCGTGCGCGACGAGTCGCTGCACCTCAAGTTCGGCATCAACCTCATCCTCACGGTGCTCGACGAGAACCCCGATCTGCAGACCCCGGAGTTCGCGGCCGAGATCAAGCAGATGATCCTCGACGCCGTCGAGATGGAGGAGCAGTACAACAACGACCTGCTCCCGAACGGCATCCTCGGCCTCAACGCGAACTACATCAACCAGTACGTGAAGTACCTCGCCGACCGTCGCCTCGAGGAGCTCGGCTTCGGCACGCACTACAACGTGGTGAACCCGGCCAAGTGGATGGCGACGGCGAACGACACGCTCGAGCTCGTCAACTTCTTCGAGTCGACGAACACCTCCTACGAGGCGAACGCCAAGGCGTCGACGGGCGACCGCCCGAAGGAGTAGGGCCCGGCCGCTTCGCCAGGGCGCGGACCCCGTCGCGGGGTCCGCGCTCGGCTCACTCGGATGCGTCGCGGCGGAACCGCCGCCCGCTCACCTTGTCGGGCGTGATGCGCACGTAGTTGTGCTTCTCCGACGGGGCCCAGCTCACGAGCCCGAGCACGCCCGTGTGCTCGATCTCGTCGTCGTACTCGAGGCGCTCCGCGGTGCCCCAGAGGATGACGCTCCAGGCGACCTCGTCGTCGGTGTGGTCCACCTCGAAGGCGACGCGCGGCCGGTCGAGCACGAGCTCGAGCTTCGTGCCGGGCGCGCTGCGGAACAGCACGCTGCGCCCGCCCACCGAGTAGTTCACGGGGAACACCTCGATCTCCTCGCCCTCCGCGAAGACGACGCGTCCGATGCGCCCCGTGCCCAGCAGGTCCCAACAGGTCTCGATGTCCAGCGTCTCCGCTCCGTGCTCCATGCACGCACCCTACGGCCGCCGACGCGCGGGGTCGAGAGGGCGAAGGTCCCGCGGGGCTTGACGCGGCATCCGGCGCCTGCGAATGTGGACAGCGTTCACATCAGACGTGGAGGTGCCGGATGTCTCAGAAGATCACACCGTTCCTGTGGTTCGGGGGTCGGCTGGGGGAGGCGATCGAGCTGTACACCTCGACCTTCCCCGACAGCGAAGTGCTCGAAACCGTGGACAGGGACGGCCAGCTCTTCACCGCGAACTTCCGCATCGGCGGCATCGAGGTGTCGGGCATGAACGTGCCCGAGGGGCCGGTGTTCAACGAGGCGATCTCGCTCGTCGTCGACTGCGACGATCAGGCCGAGGTCGACCGCTACTGGGAGGCGCTCACCGCGGGCGGCGGCCGCGAGGACCGCTGCGGCTGGCTCGTCGACCCGTTCGGCGTGAGCTGGCAGATCACCCCGCGCCGACTCATCGAGCTCGTCAACGACCCCGACCCCGCGCGTGCGCAGCGGGCGATGGAGGAGATGCTGACGCAGAACAAGATCGACATCGCCGCGATCGAGCGAGCCGCCGACGGCTAGCCTCGACGCGTGACCACCGAGCTCCGCGCGCGCCTCCGCACCCTGCCGTCGTTCCCGCGCGAGCTGCCCGAGTTCGCCCCGGATGCCGCGCCGACGACCCCGCAGGAGCTCTTCCTCGCGTGGCTCGACGAGGCCGTGGCCACGGGCGTGCTCGCGCCGCACGCCGCGACGCTCGCGACGGTCGACGAGACGGGTCCGAGCGCGCGCGTGCTCGTGCTCAAGGACGTCGACGCCGACGGCTGGGCGATCGCGACGCCCGCCGACAGCCGTCCGGGCCAGGCGATGACGGCATCCGGCCGCGCGGCCCTCACCTTCTTCTGGCCCGCCCTCGGGCGGCAGGTGCGCGTCGAGGGGGAGGTGCGCCGAGCGGATGCCGCGGATGCCGCCGCCGACTTCCGCGACCGCCCCGCCGAGGCGCGCGCCACCGCGCTCGTCGGGCGCCCCACGCCGACGCTCGCGGACGATGCGGAGTACGCGGCGGCGCGTGCCGAGGCGCTCGCACGTGTCGAGGCCGACCCCTCGCTCGTGCCCGAGACCTGGGCCCTGTGGTGGGTCGCGCCGGGCACCGTCGAGTTCTGGCAGGCCTCGCACGACCGCGCCCACACGCGCCTTCGCTACCGCGCCGACGCAGACGTCTGGGTGCGTGAGAGGCTGTGGCCGTGAACCGCCCGTCCCTCCACCTCGTCTTCGGTCTGCCGGGCGCGGGCAAGTCGACGCGGTCGCGGCACATCGTCGAGACGGAGTCGGCGGTGCGGCTCGACCCCGACCCGTGGATCGTCGCGCTCGGCGTGAGCCTCGTCGACTACGACTTCCGCTTCACGCTGCAGCACCAGCTGCTCGCGCACGCGGGCGACATCCTGCGGGTGGGCGCGAACGTCGTGGTCGAGTTCGGCACGTGGTCGCGAGTCGAGCGCGAGGCCGTGCGGCGGGTCGCCGTCGACGCGGGTGCTCGCACCGTGCTGCACTTCGTCGACGCCCCGCTCGACGAGCTCGTCCGGCGCGTCCGCGAACGCGGCGGACCCGACGCCGAGGCTCTCATCGCCGACGTGCTCATCGGGCTCTCCGACCGGTTCGAGCGCCCCGACCCCGACGAGATCGCGCTCTACGACCGCTACGTCGGCCCCGAAGACGACCCGCTCGCGGCATAGCCGCGCCGTCTCGGCGACGGTCGCCCGGGCGTGAGAGGCTGTCGCCGTGACCACGCCGCCCACCACCACGATCACGGTCGTCGACGCCGATCGCCCGCTCCGCAGCCTCGGGCGGATGCTGCGCGCGTACCGCGGCCGGCTCGCGATCGCCGTGCTCGCCTTCGGCATCAAGGACAGCCCGCTGTGGCTCCTGCCGGTCATCACGGCATCCGTCATCGACGTCGTCGTCGCGGGCGGGCCGGCGATCCGCCTCGCGTGGGTCGCCGCGGGCGCCGTCGTGCTGCTCGCGCTCAACTACCCGATGCACGTGCTGTTCGTGCGGCTGTTCTTCGGCACGAGCCGCGCCCTGGGCGCGCAGCTGCGCAACCGTCTCGCCGAACGCCTCCAGAGTCTCTCGATCGGCTTCCACTCGCGGTCGTCGGCCGCCGTCATCCAGACGAAGGTCGTGCGCGACGTCGAGAACGTCGAGCTCATGTTCCAGCAGGCCGGCCCGCCCGCGCTGTCGGCGGTGTTCTCGCTCGCGGGAGCCGTCACGATGACGGCGATCGCGGTGCCGCAGTTCCTCGTCGTCTACGTGCTCACCGTGCCGGTCGCGGCGACGCTCACCCTCGCCATGCGGAGGCGATCGGCTCGCCGCAACGAGGACTTCCGCCGCGAGGTGGAACGGTTCTCGAGCCGCGTCGGCGAGATGGCGACGCTCATCCCCATCACGCGCGCGCACGGCCTGGAGCGCGTCGCCCACGAGCGCGTCGCCCGCAGCGCGGAGGGCGTGCGCGACGCCGGCATGACGCTCGACCTGCTCAACGGCCGGTTCGGAGCGGCCACCTGGATCTCCTTCCAGCTGCTCGGGATCGGCTGCCTCGTGATCGCCGCCCTCGCGGCGATCTCGGGGTGGCTGCCCGTCACCGCCGGCGAGGTCGTGCTGCTCGGCTCCTACTTCTCGATCCTCACGGGCGCCGTCACCCAGCTCGTCTCGATGATCCCTCTCGTCGCCAAGGGCCTCGAGTCGGTGCGGTCGATCGCCGAGGTCATGCAGGAGCCCGACATCGAACGCAACGAGGGAAAGGAGGCGGTCGAGGCGGTCGAGGGCCGCATCCGCCTCGAGCGCGTCGCCTTCCGGTACCCCGGCTCCGACGGCGGCGCCCTCGACGACATCGACCTCGACGTTGCGCCCGGCGAGACGATCGCCTTCGTCGGGCCGTCCGGCTCCGGCAAGTCGACGATGCTGAACCTCGTGCTCGGCTTCCTGCGGCCGAGCGAGGGCCGCATCCTGCTCGACGGGCGCGACATGGAGACGCTCGACCTGCGCACCGTGCGGCGCCACGTGTCCGTCGTGCCGCAGGAGTCGGTGCTCTTCGAGGGCAGCATCCGTGAGAACGTCGCCTACGGGCTCGACAACGTGCCCGACGAGCGGGTGCTCGCGGCCCTCGCGGATGCCAACGCGCTCGAGATCGTCGAGGCCCTACCCGACGGATGGGACACCGTCGTCGGGGAGCGCGGCGCCCGACTCTCGGGTGGGCAGCGGCAGCGCATCGCCATCGCGCGCGCCCTCGTGCGCGACCCCCGCATCCTGCTGCTCGACGAGGCCACGAGCGCCCTCGACACCGAGTCGGAGGCGAAGGTCAAGCAGGCGCTTGACACGCTCATGCGGGGCCGCACGACGCTCGTGGTCGCGCACCGGCTCTCGACGATCCGCTCCGCCACCCGGATCGTCGTGCTCGACCACGGGCGGATCGCCGAGGTCGGCTCGCACGACGAGCTGCTCGCCGCCGGCGGCCGCTACGCGCAGCTGCACCGCATCCAGTCGGCGTAGGGCGCGCCTCTCCCGCTGGTTGAGTAGCGCCGCGCGCGGAGCGCGCGACCCCCTGCCGTTGGTTGAGTAGCGCCGCGCCGCGCGACGCGCGGCACGACGCGTATCGAAACCCTCGCACCGCGTATCAACAGCGGGCCACGGGATGCGATCCCTCCGCACGTCATCCGCTCCTCGGGTTTCGATACGCCGTGCGTCGCGCGCTTCGCGCACGGCGCGCGGCACTCAACCAGCGGTGAACTCGCGGCGCGCGCAGCGATCACGGAGCGCGGCACTCAACCAGCGGTCACCTCGCGGCGTGCGGGGACCCCCTTTTCCGTTGGTTGAGTAGCGCCGCGCGCGAAGCGCACGACGCGTATCGAAACCCCCGCACCCCGCATCAACAGCGGGCTACGACTCCAGCGCCTTGCGGATGCGTTGCACCGAGACGGGGCCGGCGGCGCCGAGGTGCTGGGCGAAGAGCGAGAGGCGCAGCTCCTCGAGCATCCAGCGCACCGCGACGAGCCTCGGCGGGGTGTTGCCCGCGTGCGGCAGCGCACCGCCGGCCTTCGTGTAGAGCGCCGTCACCTCCTCGACCTGCGACTGCCACGCGCGGTCGCGGCCGGGGTTCTCGGCGAGCTTCTGCACACGGAACACGATGCCCGCGAGGTACACGGGGTAGCGGCGCAGCTGCGCGAGCCCCGCCCGCCGCACGAACCCCGGATGCACGAGCGCGGCGAGCTGGGACCGTGCGTCGCCGAGAGACCCCATGAAGGCGAGGCTCGACGCCGACGAGATGGCCTTGTCGGCGTCCTTCGCGGCCCCGAGGATGCGCGCGACGAGTCCCGCGGCGCCGAACAGCGCATCCACGAGTCCCGCATTGACGGTCTCCTGCAGCGCACGGAACCCGTCGGGCGTGCGCGGGGAGGCATCACCCGCGAGCTCCTCGACGACGGCGATCATGATGTCGTCGAGCAGCGCCCTCGTCGAGGCGTACGGCGCCGTCGCGAGCAGCAGCTTCTCGGTGCCCGTGAGCTGGTCCTGAACGTAGCCGAGCGGGCTCGGCAGGGTGAGCGCGACGAGGCGGTGCACGCCGCGCACCTGCGAGGCCTCGGCCTGCGCACGGCTCGCGAACACCTTGAGGTCGACGCCCGAGCCCGTGTCGACGAGGGCGGGGTAGCCGACCACGGTCGACCCGCCCTGCTTCGCGGTGACCTGCTCGGGCAGCTTGCCGAGGTCCCACTCGGTGATGCCCGTGCGCTCGATGTCGCGGCCGGGGGTCGCCGCGGCGGTCGCGACCGCGACATCCGTGCGGGCGCGCTCGGCGAGCCGCTTCTGCAGCGCGGCGAGGTCGCGCCCCGCCGCGAGCGTGCGCCCGCGCTGGTCGACGACCTCGTAGCGCATGCGCAGGTGCGGCGGCACACGGTCCCACTCGATGTCGGATGCCGCGACGGGCGTGTGCGTCGCCGCCCGGATGGCGTCGGCGAGCGCCTCGCCGACGGGGGCGTCCGAGTACACCGGCAGCTGCGCGCCCAGCCGCCGCGCCCAGTCGGCCGCCGGCACGACGTTCTTGCGGATCGCCTTCGGCAGCGCCTTGATGAGCGCCGTCAGCAGTTCGTCGCGCAGGCCCGGCACGAGCCAGTCGAAGCCGCGCTCGGCGACGCGCGGCAGCACGGCGAGCGGGATGACGACGGTCACGCCGTCGTCGTCGGCGCCGGGCTCGAAGCGGTAGCGCAGCCGGAAGCGCGTGTCGCCCTGCACCCACTCGTCGGGGAAGCCGGATGCGTCGCCCTCGTCGTCCTCGAGGAGGTCCTCGCGGCGCATCGTGAGCAGCTCGGGCGTCTCGGCCTTCGCCTTCTTCCACCAGCTCGCGAAGCGGCGCGAGTCGGTGACGTCGTCGGGGATCCGCGCGTCGTAGAAGGCGAAGACGGCCTCGTCGCCCGTGAGGATGTCGCGGCGGCGCGTGCGCTCCTCGACCTCGGCGAGCTCGCGGCGCAGCTTCTCGTTGTCACGGTCGAACCCGAGCAGTGCCGAACGCTCCAGCTCGTGCGGCCAGTCGCCCTCGACGAGCGCGTGCCGGATGAAGAGCTCGCGCGCGAGGGGCGCGTCGATGCGGGCGAGCTGGGCGCGCCGACGCGGCACGATGGGCACGCCGTAGAGCGTGACCTTCTCCCACACGAGAGCGGCGCCCTGCTTGCTCGACCAGTGCGGCTCCGAGTACGAGCGCTTGGCGAGGTCGCCTGCGAGCTTCTCGGCCCAGGCGGGGTCGACCGCGGCGACCGTGCGCGCGAAGAGGCGCGAGGTCTCGACGAGCTCGGCGGCCATGACGGCGTTCGGCTGCTTCTTCGCGAGTCCCGAGCCGGGGAAGATCACGAAGCGCTGGCCGCGCGAGCCGAGGTAGTCCTTCTTGTCGGGGTCGCGCAGGCCGAGCCGCGACAGCAGCCCCGCGAGGATCGAGCGGTGGATGGCGTCGGCATCCGTCGAGCGCTCGCCGGGCTTGAGGCCCACCGACTTGGCCGCGCGCGTGAGCTGGCGGTAGAGGTCCTGCCACTCGCGCACGCGCAGGTAGTTGAGATATTCCGCCTTGCACATACGTCGGAAGGCGTTGCCGCTGCGCTCCTTCTGCTCGTCCTCGAGGTGGTTCCAGAGGTTGAGGAGCGAGATGAAGTCCGACGAGGGGTCGCGGAAACGCGCGTGCGCGGCATCCGCCTGGGGTCGCATCTCGAGCGGTCGCTCGCGCGGGTCCTGGATGGAGAGGCCCGCGACGATCGCGGCCACCTCGCGCACGACGCCCTGCTGCCCGGCCTCCACGAGCATCCGCCCGAAGCGCGGGTCGACGGGCAGGCGCGCGAGGTCGCGGCCGACGCGCGTGATGCGCTGCTCGGCGTCGACCGCGCCGAGCTCGCGCAGCAGGTCGAGGCCGTCGGCGATGCCCCGCGAGTCGGGCGGGGTGAGGAACGGGAACTCGCGGATGTCGCCGAGCCGCAGCTCGAGCATCTGCAGGATGACGGCGGCGAGCCCCGTGCGCAGGATCTCGGGGTCGGTGAACTCGGGGCGCCGCTCGAAGTCGTCCTCGGAGTAGAGGCGGATGGCGATGCCCGGCGAGGTGCGGCCGGCGCGGCCCGAGCGCTGGTTGGCGGAGGCCTGGCTGATCGCCTCGATCGGCAGGCGCTGCACCTTGGCGCGCGGCGAGTAGCGGCTGATGCGCGCCGTTCCGGCGTCGACGACATAGCGGATGCCGGGCACCGTGATGCTCGTCTCGGCGACGTTCGTGGCGATCACGACGCGGCGACGGATGCCGGGGGCGCGTCGCGTGTCGAAGACGCGGTGCTGGTCGGCGGCCGAGAGGCGACCGTAGAGCGGCACGACCTCGTCCTTGGGGAACCGTCCGCGCACGACGTCCGCGGCATCCCGGATCTCCGACTCCCCCGAGAGGAACACGAGCACGTCGCCCGCCTCCTCGCGCTCGAGCTCGGCGAGCGCGTCGACGATGCCCTGCGCGACATCCCGGTCGGAGGAGGCGGCACCCTCGTCCTCGGCGTCGTCGGAATCGTCGCCCGCCTCGGCGACGAGCGGCCGGTAGCGGATCTCGACGGGGTAGGTGCGGCCCGACACCTCGATGACGGGCACCTCGGCGCCGATGGCGTTCGAGAAGTGGCGCGCGAAGCTCTCGGGGTCGATCGTCGCCGAGGTGACGATGACCTTGAGGTCGGGGCGGCGGGGGAGCAGCCGGGTGAGGTAGCCGAGCAGGAAGTCGATCGTGAGCGATCGCTCGTGCGCCTCGTCGATGATGATCGTGTCGTAGGCGCGCAGCTCGCGGTCGCGCGAGAGTTCGGCGAGCAGCACGCCGTCGGTCATGAGCTTGATCGCGGTGTCGGTGCGCGTGCGGTCGTCGAAGCGCACCTGGTAGCCGACGACGGTTCCGAGGTCGACGCCCAGCTCGGATGCGATGCGCTCGGCGATCGAGCGCGCCGCGATCCGACGTGGCTGGGTGTGCCCGATGCGCTCGCGCCCGAGCTCGAGGCAGATCTTGGGCAGCTGCGTCGTCTTGCCCGAGCCGGTGGCGCCCGCGACGACGACGACCTGGTGGTCGCGGATGGCGTCGGCGAGCTCGTCGTGCGCCTGGCTGACGGGCAGCTCCGGCGGGTACGAGATGTGGTACGCGGGCGTGGACGTGGCGGACATGAGCCCTCCAGGCTACCGCCCGCCCTCGTCCCTCGTGGTCTGGTGTCAAACGCTGCCGCGGTTGGCCCGCCGCGGCAGGGATATCTGCAGCCCGACGGCAAGCGCGGCAGCGTTTGCCAACTTGCTTGACTCGCAGAGAGGTTTGCGTTACAAAGTAGGCATGGATGACGAACTCGACGTCGCGGCGCCGGGCGACGCCGACCTCAGCCCCGAGGAGATGCTGGCCCTCATCGATGGTCAGACCCGCGGCGTGAGGCGCGCCTTCACCGCGCAGGTGCCCGTCTACTACTTCGTGTGGGGCGGCGCGTGGCTCGTGGGCTACCTCGTGCTGTGGTCGGGCTGGGAGGGCACCACCTCGCCCGTGCAGCTTCCGCTGTGGATCGGGGCGATCGTCTTCGGCCTGCTCATCCTCGGTGCCGCCGTCACCTCGGCGGTCGTCGGCGTGCGGGCGAACCGCGGCATCAAGGGCGTGAGCGACTTCGTCGGCACCCTCTACGGGCTCTCGTGGCCCATCCTCGGCACGGCCTTCGCGGCCGTCGGCGTCGCGATCCAGCGCGCAGGCGCCTCGAGCGACGTCACCGCGATCTACTACACCTCGGCGTACGCCCTGCTCGCGGGCGGGATGTACCTCGCGGGCGCCATGATCTGGCGCTCGGTCGACCAGCTCGTCATCGCGCTCATCCTCATCGTCGCCGCGGCCGTCACCGGGTTCTTCGGCGCCCCCGCCAACATGCTCGCGATGGCGCTCATCGTCGGGCCCGCGCTCATCGTCGGGGGCATCGTGTCGGTCGTCCGCCTGCGGAGGCTCTGATGGACGAGCTCGACCCCGTCATCCACGCCTCGGCCAGGTTGCGCATCACGGCGGCGCTCGCGGCGCTCGAGCGGGGCGACCGGATCTCGTTCCCCCGATTGCAGGAACTGCTCGGCATGACGGCGGGCAACCTCTCCACCCACCTGCGGAAGCTCGAGGACGCGGGCTACGTCGACGTCGACAAGACCTTCCAGGGCCGCTCGCCCGTCACCTACCTGTCGCTCAGCCAGACCGGACGCCGCGCCTTCGAGGACTACACCGCGCAGCTCCGCACGCTCCTCGGAGGAACCCCATGACATCCCTCGCCACCCTCGCCGGCGTCACGCGACGCTACGGCGACCTCACCGCCCTCGACGACGTCAGCATCGACATCGCCGACGGGCAGATCCTCGGCCTGCTCGGCCCCAACGGCGCCGGCAAGACGACGCTGCTCTCGCTGCTGGCGGGCCTCATCCGCCCGACGCGCGGCACGGTGCGCCTCTTCGGGCGCGACCCGCGCGACGCATCCGCCCGACAGCACCTCGGCACGACCCCGCAGCAGACCGCCCTGCCCGAGACGCTGCGCGTGCGGGAGGTCATCGACTTCGTGGGCGGGCACTTCGCCGAGCGGATCCCCACCGTCGAGCTCGCCGAGGAGTTCGGCCTCGCCGAGCTGCTCACGCGCCAGACGGGCGCCCTCTCGGGAGGCCAGAAGCGCCGCCTGAGCGTCGCGCTCGCGTTCGTCGGCCGCCCGAAGCTCGTGCTGCTCGACGAGCCCACGACGGGCCTCGACATCGACGGACGCCGCGTGCTGTGGGATGCCATCCGCCGTCAGCGGGAGGGCGGTGCCTCGATCGTCGTCACGAGTCACTACCTCGAGGAGATCGAGCAGCTCGCCGAGCGCGTCGCCGTCATCGCCGGAGGTCGCGTCGTGGCCGATGACGACCTCGCGACCGTCATCGGCTCGGTCGGCACCCGCTGGGCGAGCCTCGTGAGCCCCGAGGCCGCGCGCATCGCCGCGCTGCCCCAGGTGGCCGGTTCCCGCATCGACGGCGACCGCGTGGAGCTCTCGCTGCGTGACGCCGACGCGTTCGTGCGCGACCTCGTCGCGACGGGCGCCTCCTTCATCGAGCTGCAGCTGCGCAGCGCCACCCTCGAGGAAGCGTTCCTCTCGATCGTGCGAGGAGAAGGCGCATGACCACCGCATCCGCGTCGGCACCCGCCGTCGTCTCCACCTCGCCGGGCGGCGGGCTCGTCGGCCTCGGGCTGCTGCACGCCAAGTACCTGCTGCTCGAGACGGTGCGCGTGCCGATGGCCGTCATCGGCCCGATTGTGTTCCCCGCGCTCTCGTTCGCGTTCTTCATCCTCCCGCAGCGTGGCCTCGTCGAGAACCCGACGGGCGCCGCGCAGGCGGTCATCCAGCTCATGGTCTTCGCCGTGATGGTGAACGCGCTGTTCTCCTACGGCCTCAACATCTCGCAGGCCCGCGAGGCGCCCTGGGAGCCGTACCTGCGCACGCTCCCGGCGCCGGCCGGGGCGCGCATCCTCGGCCAGGTGCTCTCGGTGGGCCTCATCGGCGTGCTCGCGCTCGTGCCGCTCTTCCTCATGGGCGCGCTCTTCACGGAGGCGCACGCGGATGCCGCGGGCATCGCGCTCGGGTTCGTCGCGCTCGCGCTGTCGTCGCTCCCGTTCGTGTTCGCCGGTATCGCGATCGGCTACGCGCTGCCGTTCAAGGCCGCGATCGCCGTCATCCAGATCGTGATGTTCGGGCTCGCGTTCGCGGGAGGGCTGTTCCTGCCGCCCATGATGTTCCCCGACTGGCTCGACACCGTCTCGCGCTTCCTGCCCTCCCGCGAGGCGCGCGAGCTCGTCATCTGGGCGGTGCAGGGCGGTGAGGTGCCGCTGCTCGAGCTCGTCGGCGCCGCCGTGTGGACGGTGCTGCTGCTCGCGGCCGCGCTCGTGCTGTACCGCCGCGACGAGGGGCGCCGCTACCGCTGAGCCGGGAGCGCGCGGAGGATGTCCTCCACGCGCTCCTTCGCGTCGCCGAACAGCATCTGCGCGTTGTCGCGGAAGAACAGCGGGTTCTGCACGCCCGCGTAGCCCGACGCCATCGAGCGCTTGAACACGACGACGTTCGCCGCCTCCCACACGCGCAGCACGGGCATCCCTGCGATGGGCGAGCCCGGGTCCTCCGCCGCGGCGGGGTTGACCGTGTCGTTCGCGCCGATGACGAGCACGACATCCGTCTCGGCGAGGGAGTCGTTGATCTCGTCCATCTCGAGCACGATGTCGTAGGGCACCTTCGCCTCGGCGAGCAGCACGTTCATGTGGCCCGGCAGGCGGCCCGCGACGGGGTGGATGCCGAAGCGCACCTCGACGCCGCGCGCCCGCAGGCGCTCGGTGAGCTCTGCGACGGGATACTGCGCCTGGGCGACGGCCATGCCGTAGCCGGGCGTGATGACGACCGAGCCGGCGGATGCGAGCAGCTCGGCCACCGAGGCCGCGTCGATCTCGCGGTGCTCGCCCTGCTGCTCGTCGCCGCCCGTCGGCGCCGCGATGCCGAAGCCGCCTGCGATGACGGAGAGGAACGAGCGGTTCATGGCCTTGCACATGATGTAGGAGAGGTAGGCACCCGACGACCCGACGAGCGCACCGGTCACGATGAGCAGGTCGTTGTTCAACAGGAAGCCCGCCGCGGCCGCCGCCCAGCCCGAGTAGCTGTTGAGCATCGACACGACGACGGGCATGTCGCCGCCGCCGATCGACGCGACGAGGTGCCAGCCGAGCAGCAGCGCGAGCACCGTGACGGCGACGAGCGACCACAGGCTCGGCGTGATGACGTACCAGACGGTGAGCGCGAGGAAGAGCACGAGCGCGCCGACGTTGAGCACGTTCTTGCCGGGCAGCATGAGCGGCTTCGAGCTGATGCGCGCCGAGAGCTTGAGGAACGCGACGATCGAGCCCGTGAACGTCACGCCGCCGATGAACACGCCGATGAAGACCTCGGCGTGGTGGATGTCGCGCAGCGCGCCGCTGAGGTGGTCACCCGCGAGGTGACCGTTCCAGCCCACGAGCACGGCGGCGAGACCCACGAACGAGTGCAGCAGCGCGATGAGCTCCGGCATCCCCGTCATCTCGACGACGCGCGCCCGCCACAGGCCGATCGCCGCGCCCACGAGCACCGCGACGGCCATGAGGGTGAGCCCGAGGCCGCCCTGCGGTAGCTGCCAGCCGGATGCCGCGGTGAGCCCGACGGTCGCCACGAGCGCGATGACCATGCCCGCGATGCCGAACGCGACGCCGCGGCGCGACGTCTCGTGCTTGCTGAGCCCCGCGAGACTCAGGATGAACAGCAGCGCGGAGACGATGTAGGCGGCGTCGGCGGCCGCCTGCGCGAACGCGATCACTTCTGGTTCCCCTTCTGGAACATCGCGAGCATGCGTCGCGTCACGGCGAAGCCGCCGAAGATGTTGATGCTCGCCACGAGCACGGCGACCGCCGCGAGCAGCTGCACGGCGAGCGAGCCGTCGGCGATCTGCACCATCGCGCCGACGACGATGATGCCGCTGATCGCGTTGGTGACGCTCATGAGCGGCGTGTGGAGCGCGTGCGCGACCTTGCCGATCACGTAGAAGCCGATGACGACCGAGAGCGTCAGCACGAGGAAGTGCTGCGGCAGCGGCGCGGGCGCGAACGCGCACACGAGGAAGAGCACGAGGATGCCGGCCCCGATGAGCGCCGTGCGGCCGCGCGGGCCGAGCGCGCGCTTCGGCGCGGGGGCGGCATCCGCTGCGGGGGCCGTGACGGCTGACGCGGGCGAAGCGGATGGCGGCGCGGCCGACACCTGCACGGGTGGCGGCGGCCAGGTGACGGCGCCGTCGCGCGTGACCGTGACGGCGCGCTGTACGACGTCGTCGAAGTCGAGCGTGAGCGTGCCGTCCTTGCCGGGTGTGAGCAGGGTGAGGAGGTTGAGCAGGTTGGTGCCGAAGAGCTGCGACGACTGCTGCGGCAGGCGGCCCGCGAGATCGGTGTAGCCGAGGATGACGACGCCGTTCTCGGTGACGACGCGCTCGCCGGCGACCGTGCCCTCGACGTTGCCGCCCTGCGCCGCCGCCATGTCGACGATGACGCTGCCGGGCTTCATGCTCGCGACGTCGACGGCCGTGATGAGGCGCGGGGCCGGGCGCCCGGGGATGAGGGCGGTCGTGATGATGATGTCGACGTCGGCGGCCTGCTCGCTGTAGAGCTCGGCGGCGCGGCGGTCGTAGGCCTCGCTCGTGGCCCTCGCGTAGCCGTCGGAGGAGACCTCCTTCTGCTCGTCGGGCACGACGACCTCGAGGTACTCGCCGCCGATCGAGCGCACCTGGTCGGCGACCTCGGGGCGCGGGTCGGTCGCGCGCACGATCGCGCCGAGGCTCGAGGCGGCCCCGATGGCCGCGAGCCCCGCGACGCCTGCGCCCGCGACGAGCACCTTCGCGGGCGGCACCTTGCCGGCGGCGGTCACCTGGCCCGTGAAGAAGCGGCCGAACTCGTTCGCCGCCTCGACGACGGCGCGGTAGCCGGCGATGTTCGCGGTCGAGCTCAGCACGTCCATCGACTGCGCGCGCGAGATGCGCGGCACGGCGTCCATCGCGAGGGCCGTGACACCCTGGGCCGCGAGCTTCTCGAGCAGCTCGGGGCGCAGCGCCGGGCTCAGCAGGCCCACGAGCGTCGCACCCTCCCGCAGCCGCGCGATCTCGTCGTCGGTCGGCGGGTTGATCTTGAGCACGATGTCGGATGCCCACGCGGCCGCGCGGTCGACGATGGCCGCCCCCGCCTCGGTGTATGCGGCATCCGGGAACGACGATCCGGCGCCCGCGGTGGTCTCCACGACCACCTCGTAGCCGAGGGCGACGATCTTCCCCGCGGTGAGGGGCGAGACGGCGACGCGCGTCTCACCGGGCTGTTCGGCGACGATGCCGATCTGTGTCATGTTTCTGGCTCTCCTGGTCCGGGTAGGGGCCGGATTTCCGACTCTAGGCCGCGGCCGCCCGGTGCACCCAGCGTTTTCCGAGCGAAAGACTCGGCGTTCTTTCGTCAGAGGCAACACCGCGGGGTGCGCGAGGGGGAGGATGGAAGGTATGACTGTTCCCCTCATCACACTCAACGACGGCCACACGATCCCGCAGCTCGGCTTCGGTGTCTTCAAGGTCGACCCCGACGAGGCGGAGCGCGTCGTCACCGACGCCCTCGAGGTCGGCTACCGCCACATCGACACGGCCGCCGTCTACGGCAACGAGGTGGGCGTCGGTCGCGCGATCGAGAAGTCGGGTATCCCCCGCGAGGAGCTCTTCATCACGACGAAGCTGTGGAACTCCGACCAGGGCACGCAGTCGGCGTTCGACGCGATCGATCTGAGCCTCGAGAAGCTCGGCCTCGAGTACGTCGACCTGTACCTCATCCACTGGCCGCGCCCCGACCTCGACCGCTACGTGGAGACGTGGCTCGCGATGGAGCAGATCCGCGACGAGAAGAAGACCCGCTCGATCGGCGTCTCGAACTTCCACCAGCCGCACCTCGAGCGCGTGATCGCCGAGTCGGGCACGGTGCCAGCCGTCGACCAGGTCGAGCTGCACCCCGCGTTCCAGCAGCGCGAGCTGCGCTCCTTCGCGGAGCCCCTCGGCATCCGCACCGAGGCGTGGGGCCCGCTCGGTCAGGGCAAGTACGACCTGTTCGGCGAGAAGGCGGTGCAGGATGCCGCGGCCGCGCATGGTGTGAGCCCCGCGCAGGTGGTCGTTCGCTGGCACCTGCAGAGCGGCATCGTCGTGTTCCCGAAGTCGAACTCGCGCGAGCGCATGGCCGCCAACTTCGACGTGTTCGGTTTCGAGCTGAGCGCGGATGAGATGGCCGCGATCGACGGCCTCGACCGCGGTCTGCGCGTCGGGTCGGACCCCGAGAAGGCGACCTTCTAGACCTCGATCGCCACGCGTGCGCCGCGCGGGGTGTCGACGAGCACCTCGTCGAGCCCCGCGTCGGCGAACGCCATCTCGAGGTCGGCGCGGCTCTCGGAGAAGTGGGCCCAGTCCTCGACGTGCACGCCGACGACGCGACGTGCGCCGAGCATCCGGGCGGCGTCGGCGGCCTTCTTCGAGGTGAGCGTGAGGGCGACGGGCACGGGCGAGACGCGAGCCGCGCCCGCGAACAGGATCGCGATGTCGACGGGCCCGAAGCGCGAGGCGTGCTGGTGCACGAGGGCGAGCGAGGAGTTGTCGCCCGAGACGTAGAGCGACGGCTCGCCGGGCGCGGTGACGAGGAAGGCCGTGACGGGGCCGATGCGCGAGGCGAGCACGCGCGGACCGTGGCGGCCGGGCAGTGCGGTGACGGTGACGTCGCCGAGGCGGTGCTCCTGCCATGGCTCGAGCCCGACGACGGGTGCGCCGAGTTCGGCGGCCGCCTCGGGCAGCGAGAGCACGAGCGGGCTGCGCATGGCGAGCTCGCGGCCGCTGTCGTCGAAGTTGTCGGCGTGGCCGTGGTGGCTCAGCAGCACGAGGTCGACGGGCTCGATCGCGGATGCCGGCAGGCCCGGCCCCGCGGTCTTGTCGAGGTCGTGCTCGGGGTAGTGGTGGGGCTCGTCGAAGGTCGGGTCGAGCAGGATGCGCAGCCCCGCGTATTCGACGAGGGCTGTCGGGCCGCCGATGTAGGTCACATGGGTGGTCATGCGCCGAGTGTAGGGGCGCGGCGCTCGGCGGGCGAGGGCCCGGCGGCGCGCCAGGCACGTCGGTCGGCGGTGGGCAGGGCGAGTGAGACGGCGTGCGCGACGCCGAGCACCCAGCCCGCGATGACCTCCGCGGGTGCGACGGTCACGAGCGGTGTCGCGGCGACGGATGCGGCGAGCGGCGCGAGCGGCCCGGCCGCGGTCACGAGGCGGTCGCGTCGGCGAGGGAGCGGCTCGCGGCGGATGCGCGCCATGAGGGTGCCGCACTCGAGGGTGACGCGCCCGTGTGGGGCGAGCACGCGGTAGGCGGCGACGTGCCCGAGCTCGTGGACGGCGTTCGCGACGAGGGCGAGGCCCAGCACGGCGGCCCCGTGGGCGACGACCGTGTGCCCCGTCGCGATCGCGACGCCCGCCGCGAGGCCGAGGCCCGCGATGGCGGGGGCATCCGCTGCGAGGAAGGCGACGACGCCCCGGGCGACCGCGCGCACGAGCCCTGGGGGGAGGGCCATCGCGCGGCCGCCGAGGGGCGCGTCGCTCATGCGATCGCGAGGTCGTCGACGCGGCGGCGCCGGGTGGCCGCGATCCAGCCCGCAGCGAGGAGGGCGACGGATGCCGCGAGGGCGATCCACGCCGTGGGCTCCGGTCGGCCGTCGGCGATGAGCTGCAGCGGCACGATGGCGAGGGCGAAGATCGCGAACGACGCGGCGCTCGTGATGGTCGTCGCGAGTGGACTCTGCTGCGACCACGGCACGAGCACGCCGCCGAGTGAGGCGGCGAGGCACAGCGCGACGCCGACGCCGAGGCGCTGGGCGGCGTTCGCGGCGTCGACCGTGCCGGTGCCGAGGAGCACGGCGGCGCTCGCGACGGCCGGCACGGCTCCCACGACCGCGGCCGCCGCGAGCCGTTCGGCGGCGATCCGGGGCGCGTCGGCGCCCACGCCCCGCACCCACCATGAGGTGCCGTGCGTGAGTCCGAACGCGAACATGCCGATCGCGAAGGGCGCGACGAGCGGCACGCTCGTGAGCGGATGGGTGAGCAGCTCGAGCTCGCGCGCGGCGGGTGTCGCAAGGGCGACCGCGAGCACGAGGGATCCCGCGCCGAGGATGAGGAACTGCGGCAGGCGCACGAGCGCGAGGGCGTGCACGGCGACCCCCGCGGCGACGCGACCGCGCGGAAGGGGCGCGCCCACGAGCATCCGCGTGTGCTCGGCGGTCGCGAGCCGCGACGGGAATCGCAGGGCGAGGGCGACGAGCGCGGCGACGACGAGCGCCCACGCGACGAGGATCGCGCTCGCGAGCAGGGCGCGGCTCGGCTCGCTCGTCGTCGCGAGCTGCGCGACCGCCTCGAGGGGCGAGAGCGGCACCTCGGCGTCGGGGCGGGGCGCCGGCACGAGGTAGGGCCCGGATGCCGCGAGCAGCCCAGCGAGCACGACGACGGCGGCCGCGCCCGCGGCGTACGCGTGGGGCAGGCGGGCGCGCGCGGCCGCCGAGTAGACGAGCTCGAACGCGGAGGGGATCGCGAGCGCCGCGAGGACGAGCAGTCCGAGGTGTGCGCTGAGGGCGCCCGCGGCTCGAGCCGGCTCGTGTGCGTAAAGCGTGACGAGGAGCACGCCGAGCGGCGACGCGAGCACGAGCGAGAACGCCGTGCCGAGCAGCACCGTCGGCAGCCGCTCGCCCACGACGCGCGCGGCGGCGCCGACCGGGAGCACGGCCGCGAGGTCGCCGAGGGCGCTCGACCGCGGGCGGGTCGCGGCGAGGAGCAGCTGGGGGAGGGCCCCGCCGACGACCGCGCCCGCGGCGGTGATGCGGAGGAAGGGCGTGCGCGGCACCTCGGCCGGCAGCTCTCCCGCCGCGGTCAGGGTTCCCGCGATGAACGTCGACACGAGCGCCGCGAGGGCGGCGCACAGCACGAGCGCGACGACGATCCCGGCATCGACGACGCGCGGTGCGCCGCCGAGCGCCGTCGCCGTGTGACGGCGCCACACCGTCCACGAGGCGCGTGCGAGCACGCCGGCGCCCGCGAGAACCTCAGCCATCCGCGGGCTCCCGGCGGATGCGGTTGCGCCGACCCGCGAGCGCCCCGAGGAGGGCGGCGAGCGCCGTCCACACGAGGAGCGCGACCGCCATGCCGCCCCAGTCCGGCAGGAACGCGAGCTGCGGCATGCCGTCGACCGTGACGAACTCGGCGCGGATGATGCCCGGCACGTGGACGCCGGAACGCGTGGAGAACGCGATCGCGATCGCCGCGAAGCACGCGATGACGAGACCGAAGACCCCGGTCGCGAGGCCGGCGATGGCGGCGGTGACGGTCGTGCGGATCATGGGGTCGTCCTCTCGGGGGTGGGGTGCAGGGGGAGGTTCTCGTCGGCGGCTTCGGTAATCGGCAGCACCTCGCGCAGCAGCTGCTCCTCGGCGGCGTCGTCGAGCCCGTCGCTCGTGAGGCGCGGGAAGGCTTGCTCGAGGTCGTCGGCGGCCGCGAGCTCGCGGAGGTGCGCCGGTGCGCCCTCGGCGACGACGCATCCGCTGTCGAGCAGCCACACGTGGTCGCTGTCGCGCTCCGCCCGCAGCAGGTCGTGCGTCGCGACGAGCACGGAGCGGCCGCCCGCCACGAACCCCGCGAGGTAGCGCCGCACGAGCGCCGCCGCGCGCGGGTCGAGCCCGCGGAACGGCTCGTCGAGCACGAGCACGAGGGGGTCGTGCGCGACGGCGGCGACGAACTGCAGCTTGCGCCGCATGCCGTGGGAGTACTCGGAGATCTGCCGCCCGAGCGCCTCGCGGATGCCGAGCAGCGTGCACAGCGCATCCGCCCGCTCCCCGTCGTCGCGTCGCCGCAGACGGTCGTGCAGGGTGAGGTACTCGCGGCCGGTGAGGGCACCGGGCAGCGGCAGGTCGTCGGGGGCGTAGCCGAGCAGGGCGCGGGCGGCGGGTTCGCGGATGTCGATGCCATCCACCTCGACGCGGCCCGTGGTCGGCGGCAGCAGCCCCGTGAGGATGCCCAGGGTCGTGGTCTTGCCGGCACCGTTGGGTCCGAGCAGGGCGTGGGTGCGCCCCGCCCGGACCCGCAGGTCGAGCGGCTGCAGCACCCGTCGCGACCCGCGAGAGAGCGAGATGCCGCGGGCGTCGAGCAGCACGGTCACGCGTCAGGCCCGGCGGCAGGCGAGCTGGAACCAGCCGTTGCTCTGCGTCGGCCAGTGCACCGCGGGCCACCAGTTGGGGCCGAAGTACGAGTGGCAGTAGATGATCCACGCCGCGGCCGCGCCGACGACGGCGATGAGGGCGACGGCGGCGGCGACCGCGATGACGGCGATGAGGATGAGCGGCGCGACCTCGTTGGTGATGTCGGGCCCGGTGCGCTCGGCCCGGGCGGTGAGGACGGACGTGACCCGGTGCGCCGCGGACCGCGCGGCGAGGTCGAGTCGCACGCCCGCGCGCACGGCGGGGGTGAGGGTGAGGACGGTCATACGGGGACTCCTTCGTTGTGGGATTGCGGAGGGGAACTGACCTAGCAAGCCTGATTCATCAGGCGATGCGTCATTACTAGCAGGCCTGCGCTGCCGTCCACCAGCGATCTCCGGCATCTGTGGAGAAGTCGTCGAGGCGTACCCTCGGGAGGATGGGAAGCCGCCTCGCCGACGCCGTCAGCCCCTACCTGCGTGCCCACGCCGACAACCCCGTCGACTGGTGGCCGTGGGGTCAGGAGGCGTTCGCCGAGGCCGCGCGCCGCGATGTGCCCGTCATGGTGTCGATCGGCTACGCGACGTGCCACTGGTGCCACGTCATGGCGCGCGAGTCGTTCTCCGACCCCGAAGTCGCCGCCTACCTCGACGAGCGCTTCGTCTCCGTCAAGGTCGACCGCGAGGAGCACCCCGACGTCGACGCCGCCTTCCTCGCCGCCGCATCCGCCTTCACCCACCAGCTCGGCTGGCCGCTCACGGTTTTCGCGACGCCCGAGGGGCGCGTGTTCTTCGCCGGCACCTACTTCCCGCCGCGCCCCGTGCAGGGAGTGCCGTCGTTCCGTCAGGTGCTCGAGGCGGTCGACGAGGCGTGGACCGATCGCCGCGCCGAGGTCGAGGCGACGGGCACCGCCGTCGCCGAGGCGCTCGCCGCACGGCCCGACGACCCCGAGACGCCGCTGCCCGGCGACGCCGAGCTCGCGGCCGCCGTCGCCGAGCTCGCCGGCTTCGAAGACCCCGAGTTCGGCGGCTTCGGCGTCGACGCCAAGTTCCCCAACGCGCCCGTGCTGACCTTCCTCGCCGAGCGCGCGATCCACGGTGACGCCGCCGCGCGCGCCTTCGGCGAGCGGCTCTACGCCGCCACCCTCGCGCTCCGCGACCCCGTCGAGGGCGGCTTCTTCCGCTACGCGGTGCGCCGCGACTGGACCGAGCCGCACTACGAGCGCATGCTCTCCGACAACGCGCAGCTGCTCGACCTCGCGACCGCCCACGGCGACGCGGAGGGGGCGGATGCCGTGGCCGGCTTCCTGCTCGACGTGCTGCGCCTGCCGGGCGGCGCTTTCGCATCCGCTCAGGACTCGGAGAGCCTCGTCGACGGGCGCCGCAGCGAGGGCGGGTACTACGCGCTCGACGCCGAGGCGCGCGCCGCGCAGCCGGCGCCCGCGCTCGACGCGAAGGTGCTCGCGGGGCTCGACGGCCTCGCGATCGGGGCGCTGGCCGACGCGGGCGTGCGCTTCGGTCGGCCCGAGTGGGTGCGCGCCGCGTCGGAGGCGGCGGATGCCGTGCTCGCCGTCCATCTCGAGCGCACGCCCGAGGGCCCGCGGCTGCGGCGCGCGAGCCTCGACGGACGCGTCTCCGACGCCGTCGCGACCCTCGAGGACTACGGCGGGCTCTCGGGCGGGCTGCTGCGGCTCGCGCTCGCGGAGGGCGACGCGGCGCGGGGCGAGCTCGCGCGCGAGCTCGTCGACGCGTGCGTCACGGGTGACGCCGTCGCGGCGCCCGGGGGAGGGGACCCCGTGCTCGCCGCGCGCGGCATCGCCGTCGACGCCGACCGCAACGAGGGCGCCATCCCATCGGGACTCGCCCTCATCGCCGACGCCGCCGCCCGCCTCGGCGGGCTGGTCGACCCCGGCTACCTCGACGTCGCCGCGCGCGCCCTCGCGCCGAGCCTCGGCGCCGCGCTCGAACGCCCCATCGCCTACGGCTCGACGCTCGCGGTCGCCGCGCGCCTCGCGGCCCCGCAGGCCGAGCTCGTCGTCGTGACCCCGGATGCGGTGGCCGCCGACGACCCGCTCGTCGCCATCGCGCGCGGCTGGGCCCGGCCGGGCCGCACCCTGGCGATCGTGACGGAGGCGCAGACGGCGGCGCTCGCGGCATCCGGGTTCGAGCTCTTCGCGGAGCGCACTACCCTGGGCGGGGCCACCACCGCGTACCTCTGCGAGGGCTTCACGTGCCGCCTGCCGGTGACGGATGCGGAGGAGCTGCGTGTTGCCGCTGGTTGAGTAGCCGGCAGAGCCGGCGTATCGAAACCCGGCCGGCGTCATACGTTCGTCGGGTTTCGATACGCGTCGCTGCGCGCCGCACTCAACCGGCGGTGAACGGGGGCCGCGGCGTGCGCGCCTTACCGCTGGTTGAGTGCCGCGCGCCGCGCCGGAGGCGCGACGCACGGCGTATCGAAACCGGACCTGTGTCATACGTTCGCCCGGTTTCGATACGCGTCGCTGCGCGCCGCACTCAACCCGCGGTAGAGCGCGGGGGCTGCGCGCCGCACTCAACCCGCGGTAGAGCGCCGGGGCTGCGCGCCGCACTCAACCCGCGGTAGAGCGGGGCCGCTGCGCACCGCACTCAACCGGCGGCGGACGCGACCTCCGCTGTCACGAGCGGCGCATCCGGATCCGCGACCCACTCGTTGAGGGAGCCGTCGTAGATGGCGACCGAGCGCTCGCCGAGGAGGGTGAGCGCGAGAGCACTCGAGGCGGCCGCGATGCCCCCACCGCAGTAGGTGATGATCTGCGGGGCGCCGAGTGCGGGGGCGAGGCGCTCGCGGAGCGCGTCGGCACCGAGGAGCGTGTTGACGTCGCGGTCGACGAGGAGCCCCGCGGGCGCCGAGGTCGAGCCGGGGATGTGGCCGGCACGCGCGCGCGAGACGACCTCGCCCGTGAACTCCTTCGGCGGCGTCGAGCACACGAGCGCTGCCTCGCGCTCCCCGCGCACGACGGCCTCGACATCCGCCTTGTCGGCCCACAGCTCGGGCCGCGGCCGGGCGGTGAACGCTCCCGGCACGGGCTCGACGTGCCCGAGCACGAGCTCGCGCCCCTCGGTGCGCCACTTCTTCAGCCCGCCGTCGAGCACGGCGACGCGGTCGTAGCCGAACGCGCGGAACAGCCACCACAGCCGCGCCGCCCACTGGCCCACGGCCGTGTCGTAGACGACGAGCACGGCGCCGTCGCCCACACCGAGCGCACCCGCCGCGGTGGCGAAGCGCTCGGCGTCGGGACGCGTGAACGGGTAGGCGCCCTCGGGGTCGGAGAACTCCTCGATGAGGTCGGCGAACACCGCGCCCGGCACGTGCCCCTCGAGCAGGTACTGCTCGTGCCCGCTCATGTAGCCGGTGCGCCCGTCGGGCCGCGTGAAGCTCACGACGGATGCGTCGGCGACGACGAGGCCCTCGCTCCCGAGGTGGTCGGCGAGCCACTGGGTGGAGACGAGCGGTGCCGGGGGTGCGGGCAGTTCGGCGGTCATGCCAGCACGCTAACCCCGCGCTGTGACATCCGTCCGGGTGCGCGCAACACGTCGTAACCGGACCTCGGGACGGATGCCGACGAACAGCAGGTAGCCGATCATCCACAGCTCGCCGACGGTCGCGAGGTACGCGAGCGCCTCGCCCACGGGGGCCAGGGCCGCCCACGCGCCGAGGAGCGTGCCCAGCACGTAGCCCACCCCGCCGGCGATGAGCGCCCAGCCGAGCACGCGCGGCATCCGCCCGGTGGCGAGCGCGAACGCGCCCATCGGCAGCAGCCACAGCCCGAAGAAGACGGCGCCTCCCTCCCAGGCGGCGGCGCTCAGCCCGTGCAGGAGCGCGACGGTCGCGGCGGCGTCGCCGGCGGGTGCGAGGGTCGGGTCGGATGCGACGGCGAGCGAGGTCGAGAGGAAGCCGGCGCAGCCGAGGATGGCGACGGCGTTCGCGAGCCCGAAGGCCGCGACGCCGAACGCCGCGGTGGGGTGGTCGCGGCGGAAGAGGGCGTAGAACCCCCACGCGGCGAGCGCCTGCGTCACGACGATGAGCAGCTCGAACACGATCGCGAGCTGGGCGAGGCCGGGGTCGTCGCGCAGGCGCCCGAGCGCGGCATCCGGGTCGCCGGGGGCCGTGATCTGCGTCCTGAGCACGAGGTGCCCGATCATGCCCGTGACGGCGACGCCGAGGTAGGCGGCTCCCGTCCAGCGGGCGGTGGCGGTGAGCGAGGGCATGGTGTTCTCCGATCCGGTATGTCAAGCTTTCTTGACATCCGGACGCTAGCCGCGGCGCGCGGGCAATGTCAAGAATGTTTGACATTGAGCCCGCGGAGGCCTACCGTTCGAGTCATGGACGCAGACCTCGACCGCATCCCCGCCACCACGAGCGAACGGGCCGCCTGGATCGCGGCGGTGCTCACACCGCTCACCGCCATCGGCTACTTCGCCGTCGTACTGCCGCAGCTCGGCGGGCAGCCCGTCGCCGACATCGGGTGGCAGGCGCCGATGCTGTGGTCGATGGGGATCAACTTCCTCGGCACGATCGTCGTCACGATCATCGCGACGATCATCGCCGGCATCGGGGCGGGGCTGCGCCGCGAGGAGCTCGACACCTCCTCCGACGAGCGCGACCGCGAGATCGACCGCCACGGCGGCCGCGTCGCCCTCGCCGTCGCCGCCGCGGGCCTCCTCGTCGCGCTCGTGCTCGCGATGCTCGAGGCAGACCCGTTCTGGATCGGCAACGCCGCCTTCCTCCTGGGCGCCGCCGGCGCGACGGCGGGCGCGATCGCGCAGGTGCGGGCCTACCGCGGAACGTTCCGTGGTTAAGGCCACGCGCGTCACCAACGACATCCGCGAGCTCCGCGCCGCGCGCGGCGTCACCCAGGTGGAGCTCGCGGCCGCCGTCGGCGTCACCCGTCAGACGATCATCGCGATCGAGCAGGGCCGCTACTCGCCGTCGCTCGAGATGGCGTTCCAGATCTCCCGTGCCCTCGGGGTGCGGCTCGACGAGGTCTTCCACTACCCCGAAGACTGAGCGCGCGCAACCCGGTCGTCGCGCCGCATCCGCCGACCTAGCCTGGCCGCATGTTCCGTCGACGCGCAGCCATCGTCCTCCTCGCGGGTTCCGCGATCGCCCTCAGCGGATGCGTCATGCTCCCCGAGGTCGACGGACCCGACCCCGACCCGGCCCCCGGTGCCTCGGATGCCGCACTCACGTGCGACGGCGAGCTGCGGCTCGACCAGCCCGGCGAGTACCGCGTCGGCGACTGCGACGAGCTCGAGATCGCGGGGCAGAACATCGAGGTCGTCGCGGGCGAGGTCGGCTCGCTCGTCATCCGCGGCGATGACAACGAGGTCGAGACGGGGTCGCTCGGGTCGGTCGACATCGAGGGCCAGGACAACGAGATCGACGCGACCGACGTCGGCGACGTCGAGATCGCGGGGAATCGCAACAGCATCGACAGCCGCGGCGACGTCGGCGCCGTCGCGATCCAGGGCAACGAGAACGAGATCGAGTACGGCGGGGACGTCGGATCCGTCGACGACGGCGGCGACCGCAACGAGGTGCGGCAGGAGCGCTGAGCGCGCGAGCCCGTCAGCGCGGCGGCGTCAGCGCGCCTCGAGCGCGCTACCCCGTCAGCGCAGCGTCTTGCGCGAGGTGATCTGCCCGGTGTCGAATCCGAGCAGGTGCAGCCCGCCGTTGAAGCGCGCGTGCTCGACCTTGATGCAGCGGTCCATGACGACCGTGAGGCCCTTCGACTCGCCGTAGTACGCGGCCTCCTCGTTCCAGATGCCGAGCTGCACCCAGATCGTCTTCGCGCCGATCGCGAGAACGTCGTCGATCACCTGCGGGATGTCGCTCCCGCGGCGGAACACGTCGACGATGTCGGGCACGACGGGCAGGTCGGCGAGCGACTTGTACACCGGCTGCCCGAGGATCTCGGTCGCGTTCGGGTTCACGAAGTAGAGGTCGTAGTCGCTCGACTGCTGCAGGTAGGTCGCGACGAAGTACGACGAGCGCGCCGGGTTGGGCGAGGCGCCCACGATCGCGACCGACTTCGCGCGGCGCAGGATGCCGAGGCGCTCCTGGGCGCTCGGGCCGATCCACGTGCGCTTGCTGCGCAGCAGCTTCGCAAGGGGCGAGTCCGCGGGCAGCGAGCAGGAGAGGCCGTTTTGCAGGTTGACGGTGGTCTCGGCAGGCTCGACCCGGCGCTCGACGTCCGGAGTCTCGGTGACGGCGCTCATGCGGTCATTCTCCCCTCGTCGCGATGGTCAGCGCTCGATCGAGGTCGTAGAGGATGTCGTCGATGTCCTCGATGCCGACCGAGATGCGCACGAGGCCCGGCAGCACACCGCCGTCGAGCAGCTGCTGCTCGGTGAGCTGCGCGTGCGTCGTCGAGGCGGGGTGGATGACGAGGGTCTTCGCGTCGCCGATGTTCGCAAGGTGGCTCGCGAGCTCGACCGACTCGATGAACCGGCGGCCCACCGTGCGCGAGTCGCTCGTCGCCGAGCCCTTCACGCCGAAGCTGAACACGGCACCGGGTCCGAGCGGGAAGTAGCGCTCCGCGCGGGCGAAATGCGGATGCGACGGCAGGCCCGCCCAGTTCACGAACTCGATGCGGTCGTCGGCGGCGAGGAACTCGGCCACCTTGCGCGCGTTGTCGACGTGCGCCTGCATCCGGAAGGGCAGCGTCTCGACGCCCTGCGCGAGCAGGAACGCCGAGTGCGGTGCGAGGGCCGGGCCGATGTCGCGCAGCTGCTCGGCGCGCAGGCGCGTGAGGAACGCGTACTCGCCGAAGTTGCCGTGCCAGTTGAGGCCGCCGTAGTGGGGCACCTCCTGGTCGAAGAGCGGGAAGCGCTCGTTCGCCCAGTGGAAGCGGCCCGACTCGACGACGGCGCCGCCGAGGGTCGTGCCGTGGCCGCCGAGGAACTTCGTGGCGGAGTGGATCACGACATCCGCCCCCCACTCGATCGGGCGGTTGAGGTAGGGGGTCGCGACGGTCGAGTCGACGATGAGCGGGATGTGGTGCGCGTGCGCGACCTCTGCGAGGCCCTCGAGGTCGGCGATGTCGCCCGAGGGGTTCGTGATCGACTCGACGAAGATGAGCTTCGTCTTGTCGGTGATCGCGGCGGCGTAGTCGGCCGGGTCGGTGCCCGTCACGAACGTCGTTTCGACGCCGAAGCGGCGCAGCGTCACGTCGAGCTGCGTGACCGATCCGCCGTAGAGGCTCTGTGCCGCGACGATGTGGTCGCCCGCGCCCGCGAGCGACGCGAAGGTGATGAACTCCGCCGAGAGCCCGGATGCCGTGGCCACGGCCCCGAGGCCGCCCTCGAGCGACGCGATGCGCTCCTCGAACGACGCGACCGTGGGGTTCGCGAGGCGGGAGTAGATGTTGCCGTACTTCTGCAGCGCGAAGCGGGCCGCCGCATCCGAGGTGTCGTCGAAGACGAACGCGCTCGACTGGTAGATCGGCAGGGCGCGTGCGCCGTGGACGGCGTCGGGGATGTTGCCGGCGTGGATGGCTCGGGTGCGGAAACCCCACGCGTGGTCGGAGCCGTGGGCGGGGGCGGCGGGCGCGGCGGCGTCGCTGTCTGGCATCCGATCAGGCTACCGGCGGCTCCGGAGTGTTGCGGTGTGTTTCAGATCCAGGAGCGGAACCAGTAGTGCAGCTGCTGGAACCACACGGGGGTGGGCTGCGCCGACCACAGCGGCCAGAAGAACACCGAGGTCAGCACGACGATCGCGAGGTAGACGCCGACGGTCGTGAGCCCGGCCAGGCGGCGCGGCCGCGGGTCGGTGCGCGAGCCCGCGACTGCGGCGATCGCGGCCGTCAGCGCGAGCACCATGAAGGGCTCGAAGGCGATCGTGTAGAACTGGAACACCGTGCGGTGCAGGTAGAGCAGCCACGGCAGGTAGCCGGCCGCGATCCCCGTCAGGATGAACGCCTCCGCCGTGACCGTGTGGCCGCGCAGCAGCCGCAGCACCGTGCGCACGAGCACGTAGCCGAGCGCCGCCGTCGCACCCCACCACAGGAACGGGTTGGCGATGTCGAGGATCGCCTCGGCCCACCCGTCGCCGACGTTCTCGTAGTGCATGCTCGTCGGACGCACGAGGAAGAGCCACGTGAGCGGGTTCGCCTGGTAGCTGTGCTCGCTCGTGAGACCGGCATGGAAGTTCATGATCGCTGCCTGGTAGTGCCACCAGTTCTGCACGTCGAACGGCACCCACGCGAGGGCGCCCTCCCACGCCTTCCCGCCGCCCGACTCGATCCAGCGGCGGTAGTAGCCGCCGTCGGTCGCGAACCAGCCCCCCCAGCTCGCGACGTACACGACGAGCGCGAGCGGCACGAGCAGCACGAAGTTGGCGGGACCCTGGCGCAGCACCGCCGAGGCGCCCCACGTGGGGATGCCGACGCGCTTGCGCAGGAAGGCATCCGCCACCACCGTGTAGAGGCCGAACGCGGCGAGGAAGTAGAGGCCGTTCCACTTGACGCTCGCGGCGCAGCCGAAGGCGAGCGCCGCCGCGATGAGCCACGGGCGCGCCCACAGCACGGGGCCGAGCTCGATCGGCTGGCCGGTGGCGCGTCGGCCGGCCGCCCACTCCTCGATGCGCCGGGCCACGCGTTCTCGGTCGACGAGCACGAAGTACGCGCCGAGCAGGGCGAAGAACGCGACACCGGTATCGAGCAGCGAGACGCGGCTCAGCACGATCGCGTTGCCGTCGATCGCGAGCAGGCCGCCGGCGAGCACCGCGAGCGTCGTCGAGCCGAACAGCCGCTTCGCGACGAGCATCGTGAGGGCCACGAGCAGGATGCCGACGACCGCGATCCCGACGCGCCAGCCGAACGCGCTGTCGGTGCCGAACGCGGCCATCCCGGCGGCGATGATCCACTTGCCGAGCGGCGGGTGCACGACGAACGAGGCGTCGGTCGAGTAGACGTCGGGGTCGCCAGCGGCGAACGACGTGTTCGCGTCCTCGGGCCAGCGCGACTCGTAGCCGAGGTTCGAGAGAGTGTACGCGTCCTTCACGTAGTACGTCTCGTCGAAGACGATCTGGTGCGGGTGGTCGAGCCCGACGAGGCGCGTCGCGGTCGCGACGGCGAGCACCGCGGCGGGCGCGCCCCACTCCGCGATGCGGCGGATGCGGGGGTCGGCCGCCCAGCGCTGCCACGCGTCGTCGAGGCGCGAGCCCGTGGGTTCGGGGTGCGACGGCTGTGGGCCGTACCCTGGCCCACGCCCGGGGCGCGGTTCAGTCGCGGGTTCGGACTCGGCGCTCACGATCCCGTCGAACTCGGCGGCCCGCCCGGTCCCCGCAGCGCGCTCGGTCCCCGCAGCGCGCCCGGTCCCCGCAGCGCGCTCATCCATCCCGGCATCGTATCCGCGGCCGCCCGCGTCGTGCCCTCCCGTCCCCTGTCCGCGAGAGTACGTACTTTTCGCCCAGAACCGGCCCTGCAGCGCGAAAAGTACGTACTCTCGCGGACGAGGGCGGGAGGATGGTGGCGTGATCATCCTCGCGGCGACGCCCATCGGCAACCTCGGCGACGCCTCGCGGCGGCTCGTGGAGGCGCTCGAGAACGCCGAGGTCATCGCGGCCGAAGACACCCGCACGACCGTGCAGCTGCTGCGCGCCCTCGGCGTCGACAACCGCCCGCGCCTCATCGCCCTGCACGAGCACAACGAGAGCGCGAGAGCAGCCGAGCTCGTCGAGCTCGCGCGCGAAGGAGACGTGCTCGTGCTCTCGGATGCCGGCATGCCCACCGTCTCCGACCCCGGCTTCCCGCTCGTCGCGGCGGCGGCGGATGCGGGGGTCACGGTCACGGCGATCCCCGGTCCCAGCGCGGTGCTCACGGCGCTCGCGGTGTCGGGCCTGCCGACCGACAGGTTCTGCTTCGAGGGGTTCCTGCCGCGCAAGGGGCGCCTCGCCGCCATGCGGCCGCTTGCGAGCGAGCCGCGCACGCTCGTCTTCTTCGAGTCGCCGCACCGCATCGCCGACGCCCTCGCCGACCTCGCGACCGCGTTCGGCGCGACCCGCCGCGCCGCCGTCTGCCGTGAGCTCACGAAGCTGCACGAGGAGGTCGCGCGCGGCACCCTCGCCGAACTCGCCAAGCGCTTCGCCGACGGCACGCGCGGCGAGATCGTCGTCGTCGTGGAGGGCGCCGCCCCCGCGACGGCGAGCTTCGACGACGCGCTCGCGCAGGTGCGGGCCCTCACGGCATCCGGAACCCGACTCAAGGAGGCGACCGCCGAGGTCGCCGAGGCGACCGGCCTCTCGCGCCGCGAGCTCTACGAGGCCGCGCTCAAGAGCTGATCGCGGCCGAGGTCTCGAGACGCGTCCGCCTCGCGGGCGCTCGACCACCGGACACGGGCGTCCGCCGTCACAGACACGGGCGCGCAACTAGACTCGTCGCCATGCCATCCGGCGAGAGCTTCTTCATCACGACCCCCATCTTCTACGTCAACGACGTGCCCCACATCGGTCACGCCTACACGGAGGTGGCGGCCGACGTGCTCGCGCGCTGGCACCGCCAGGCGGGTGACGACACGTGGCTGCTCACGGGCACCGACGAGCACGGCCAGAAGATCCTGCGCACCGCCGTCGCGAACGGCGTCGAGCCGAAGCAGTGGGCCGACAAGCTCGTCGACTCGGCCTGGCTGCCGCTGCTCGAGACGATCGACATCGCCAACGACGACTTCATCCGCACGACCGAGCCCCGCCACGAGGACGCGGTGGCGCTCTTCCTGCAGAAGCTCTATGACGACGGCTTCATCTACGCCGGCGAGTACGAGGGCTACTACTGCGTCGGCTGCGAGGAGTACAAGCAGCTCGACGAGCTCGACACCCCGACCGAGGGCGAGTACGCGGGCCAGCTCGTGTGCCGCATCCACTCGCGTCCGGTCGAGATCCTCAAGGAGAAGAACTACTTCTTCCGCATGAGCCAGTTCACGGATGCGCTGCTCGACCTCTACGAGACGCAGCCCGACTTCGTGCAGCCCGAGAGCGTGCGCAACGAGATCGTGCAGTTCGTGCGCCAGGGGCTCTCCGACCTCTCCATCTCGCGGTCGAGCTTCGACTGGGGCATCAAGGTGCCGTGGGACCCGTCGCACGTCGTCTACGTGTGGTTCGACGCGCTCCTCAACTACGTCACGGCGGTCGGCTACGGCACCGACGACGAGCAGTTCGCGCGCCGTTGGCCCGCCTACCACCTCGTCGGCAAGGACATCGCGCGCTTCCACGCCGTCATCTGGCCGGCCATGCTCATGGCCGCGGGCCTGCCCGTGCCGCGCAAGGTGTTCGGCCACGGCTGGCTGCTCGTCGGCGGCGAGAAGATGTCGAAGTCGAAGCTCACGGGCATCGCCCCGCAGCAGATCACCGACACCTTCGGCTCCGACGCGTTCCGCTACTACTTCCTGCGCGCGATCACCTTCGGGCAGGACGGCTCGTTCAGCTGGGAGGACCTCTCGGCCCGCTACCAGGCCGAGCTCGCGAACGGCTTCGGCAACCTCGCCTCGCGTGTCATCGCGATGGTGGGCCGCTACTACGACGGCGCGCTCCCCGCGCCCGCCGGGTACACGGATGCCGACCTCGCGATCCAGCGGGTCGTCGCGAAGGCGGCGGCGGACGCCGACGACGCGATCGAGCGCTTCGCCATCAACGAGGCGATCGCCGCGATCTGGACGATCGTCGATGAGCTCAACGGCTACATCACCGAGCAGGAGCCGTGGGTGCTCGCGAAGGACGAGGCCACCCGCGCGCGCCTCGGCACCGTGCTGTACACGGCATCCGAGGGGCTCCGCGCGCTCGCGACGCTGCTCGCCCCGATCATGCCGATCGCGACGGGCAAGCTGTGGGCGGCGCTCGCGGGCGAGGGCCACGGGCCGCTCGCCGAGCAGGGCGTGCGCGAGGCCGGCACGTGGGGCGTTCTGCAGCCGGGATCGGCGGTGAGCCCCCTCGAGCCGCTCTTCCCGCGCATCGAGGACGTCGCCGACACGGGAGCCGCGTGACCGACGCGTTCCTGCGCGCGAGGGAGGCTCCGGACGGGCCTCCCCGGGACTACCCGCCCCTGCCCGAGGCGCTCGTCGTGCCCGTCTACGACAACCACACGCACCTCGAGATCGCCGACGGCGCCGAGCCTCTCGACTACCGCGAGCAGCTCGACCGCGCCTCCGCGGTCGGCGTGAAGGGCGTCGTGCAGGTGGGCACCGACCTCGCGACGTCGCGGTGGAGCGCGGATGTCGCATCCGTCGAGCCGCGCGTGCTCGCCGCCGTCGCGATCCACCCGAACGACGCGCCCGAGCTGCTCGAGCAGGGTCTGCTCGACGAGCACCTCGCGGGCATCGACGAGCTCGCGGCCCGGCCGCGCGTGCGGGCGATCGGCGAGACCGGGCTCGACTTCTTCCGCACGGATGAGGCGGGGCGCGACGCGCAGTACCGCTCGTTCGAGGCGCACATCGAGATCGCGAAGCAGCACGGTCTCGCGCTGCAGATCCACGACCGCGACGCGCACCGCGAGGTCGTCGAGACGCTCGACCGCGTCGGCGCCCCCGAGCGCGTCGTGTTCCACTGCTTCTCGGGCGACGCGGGCTTCGCGCAGCTCGTCGCGGAGCGCGGATGGTTCCTCTCGTTCGCGGGCACGGTCACCTTCAAGAACGCCCCGGCACTGCGCGAGGCGCTCGAGGTGATCCCGCGCTCGCGCATCCTCATCGAGACGGATGCGCCCTACCTGACCCCGATGCCGTTCCGCGGGCGGCCCAACGCGCCCTACCTCATCCCGCACACCCTGCGCGCGATGGCGGCGCACCTCGGAACCGACGCCTCGATGCTCGCGGCGCAGATCACCTCGACGACGGAGCTCGTCTACGGCCACTGGGACGACGAGCCCGTCGACGCCCCGCGCGGCCCCTACGAGGACCAGACGTGAGCCTCCTGGGCCCCGCCGAGATCCGCGACCTCGCCGACGCCCTCGACCTGCAGCCCACGAAGAAGCTCGGCCAGAACTTCGTCGTCGACGGCAACACGGTGCGCAAGATCGTGCGCACGGCATCCGTCTCCGAGGGCGAGCACGTCGTCGAGGTGGGGCCGGGCCTCGGCTCGCTCACCCTCGGCCTGCTCGAGGCGGACGCCCGCGTGACGGCGATCGAGATCGACAAGCGGCTCGCCGAGCAGCTGCCGCACACCGTCGAGGCGATGCAGCCCGGCGCCCCGCTGCAAGTGATCTCCGCCGACGCGCTGCGCGTCGAGGGCGTGCCGGGGGAGCCGACGGCGCTCGTCGCCAACCTGCCCTACAACGTCTCGGTGCCCGTGCTGCTGCACCTGCTCGAGGTCGTGCCGAGCCTCGCGAGCGCGCTCGTCATGGTGCAGGCGGAGGTCGGCCACCGGCTCGCCGCCGCGCCCGGCTCGCGCGTCTACGGCTCGCCGAGCGTCAAAGCCGCCTGGTACGGCACGTGGTCGATCGCGGGCACGATCAGCCGCCAGGTGTTCTGGCCCGTGCCGAACGTCGACTCGGTGCTCGTCGGTTTCCGCCGCGGCGAGCTGCCCGGCACGGAGGAGGAGCGGCGGGCGACGTTCGCCCTCGTCGACGCCGCGTTCGGGCAGCGGCGGAAGATGCTGCGGCAGGCGCTCGCGGATGCGCTCGGCGGCTCGGCCGCGGCATCCGCTCGTCTCGAGGCGGCTGGCGTCGACCCGACGGCCCGCGGCGAGCAGCTCACCGTGGGGGACTTCCTACGCGTCGCCCGCGCGTAGCAGGATCGGTCACGTGGCGATCAGGGGCAGCGACGAGACCGTCTCCGACGAGGCGCTGACGGCCGCGACCGGTCGGGCGCCCGGCGAGTGGTTCGCGCTGCTCGACGCGGCGGGCGCGACGGGCTGGACGCATAGCGTGATCGCCGATTGGCTGCGCGCCGAGCACGACGTCGACCCGTGGTGGTGCCAATCGATCACGGTGCGCTACGAGCAGGCGCGCGGCCTTCGGCTGCCCGGGCAGCAGGCCGACGGCACCTTCTCGACGAGCACCTCGCGCACGGTCGACGGCCCGCTCGAGGCTGCGTACGGGCGCGCCGTCGCGGCGTTCCGCGCCGAGCTCGGCGAGCCGGCATCCGCACGCGACACGGGCGCGCGGCCCTACGCGCGCTACCCCGGGCGCGACGCCGGGTCGGTGCTCGTGACCGCCGAGGCGACGTCGAGCGGGCGCGTGCGGGTCACCGCCACGCACGAGCGGCTCACGGGGCCCGAGGCGGTTGCGGATGCCAAGGGCGCGCTCGCGGGCATCCTCGCCCGGCTCTGACAGGGGTCGCGCACGGGGGCCACCGCGCGGGGTCAGACGACGCGTTCCACCTCCCTTAGGGTGGAGCAATGACCACCTCCGGGCGCGCTGCGGTGCACGTCAAGGCGCCGGGGAAGATCAACGTCTTCCTCAAGGTGGGGGCCATCGACGACACCGGCTACCACGACGTGGCCATCGCCTACCAGGCCGTCTCGCTGTGCGAAGACGTGCGCGTCACCGAGGCGAGCGACTTCTCCATCGAGGTCACCGGCTCGGTCGAGCTCTCCCGGGTGCCGGTCGACGGCTCCAACATCGCCATCAAGGCGGCCCGCATGCTCGCGGCGCGCACCGGCTACGACGGCGGCGCCCACATCCGCATCGACAAGCACGTGCCGGTCACGGGCGGCATGGGCGGCGGGTCCGCGGATGCCGCGGCCACCCTCGTCGCGTGCGACGCGCTGTGGGGCACCGAGCTGCCGCGCGAGGAGCTGCTCGACCTCGCCCGCAAGCTCGGCGCCGACGTGCCCTTCGCGCTCACGGGCGGCACGGCGATCGGCACGGGACGCGGCGACGAGCTCTCGCCGGCCCTCGCATCCGGGAGCTTCCACTGGGTGCTCGCGCTCGCCGACTTCGGGCTCTCCACGCCCGCCGTCTACTCGGAGCTCGACGAGCACCGCCGCCGCCACGCGCAGGACATCTTCCCCGCCGACCCGCGGCCGCAGGTGGCCACGAACGTGCTGCAGGCGCTGCGCGCGGGCGACCCGCACATGCTCGCCGAGGCGATGCACAACGACCTGCAGGCCCCCGCGCTGCACCTCGAGCCGTCGCTCGCGGAGGTGCTCGAGCTCGGCGAGCAGAACGGCGCCCTCGCCGGCATCGTCTCGGGCTCCGGGCCGACGGTCGCGTTCCTCACCGCGGATGTCGACTCCGCCCTCGAGCTGCAGGTCGCCCTCTCGGCGGCTCGCCTCAACGTCGTGCGGGCCACGGGGCCGGTGCACGGGGCGCGGATCGTCGCGGACTGACCGTGCCTTCGCGGCGGCGGCGGTGCTTCGCGCGCCCTCCCGCTGGTTGAGTAGCGCCGCTTCGCGCGCCCTCCCGCTGGTTGAGTAGCGCCGCGTCGCGGCGCGTATCGAAACCAGACGAACGTGTGACGTCGGTGGGGTCTCGATACACCGCCGCGTCGCGGCGGCACTCGACCAGCGGGGAGCGCGGGCGCCCTCGCGTCCAGCGGTGAACACGCCGAACGCGGTGAACGCGGGCTCCCCCGCGACCAGCGGGGAGCGCGGTGGACGCGGTGAACGCGGCGAACGCGGGCGCCCACGCGACGGACGGTGAACACGCGCGATATGATGACTTCATCATGCCGTTCTCCCGCTCCGAGCGCCCCCTCTACGAGGTGAAGGCGGGGCTCTTCAAGGGGCTCTCGCATCCGTTCCGCATCCGGCTGCTCGAGCTGCTCGCCGACGGCGAGGAGCACACCGTGGCCGAGCTGCAGGAGGCCACCGGCCTCGAGGCCTCGCACCTGTCGCAGCACCTGGCCGTGCTGCGCCGCCACCGGCTCGTCGCCTCGGACCGCCGCGCGAGCCACGTCTACTACCGGCTCGCGCACGCCGACGTCGCCGAGCTGCTCGCCGTCGCCCGCCGCCTGCTCGCCGACATCGTCGCCGCCGACTCGGCGCGCGCCGCCGACGTGGCCGCCCTCCCCGAGCTGCCGCGATGAGCGCCGCGGACGTCGCGCGCCGCACGGGCCGCCGCATCCGCGCCCTCCTGCCCTCGGCCGAGGACTACCGCCCGCTGCGCCGCAGCTGGCGCGGCGACCTCGTCGCGGGCCTCACGGTCGGCATCGTCGCGCTGCCGCTCGCGCTCGGCTTCGGCATCTCGTCGGGCGCGGGGGCGGAGGCCGGCCTCATCACCGCGATCATCGCGGGCGTCGTCGCGGCCGTGTTCGGCGGCTCGAACGTGCAGGTCTCGGGGCCGACGGGCGCCATGGTCGTCGTGCTCGCGCCGATCGTCGCGCAGTACGGCGTGGGCGCCGTCGCGCTGCTGAGCGTCATGGCGGGCGTGATCGTGCTTGTCGCGGGGGCGCTGCGCCTTGGCCGGGCGGTGTCGTTCATCCCGTGGCCCGTCATCGAGGGCTTCACGCTCGGCATCGCCGTCATCATCTTCCTGCAGCAGGTGCCCGCGCTCACGCGCGCCGACACGGGCGGCACGAGCCACACGAACGTCGTCGTCACCGCGGTCGACACTCTCGTGCACGCCGACCCCGCCTACCTGCTGTGGGCGCTCGGCGCCGTCGCGGTCGTCGCGCTGTGCATGGTGCTGCTGCCGAAGCTGCACCCCTCGATCCCGGGCTCGCTCATCGGCATCGCGCTCGTCGCCGTCCTCGCGCTCCTGCTGCCCACACCCCTCGCCGACATCGGCGAGCTGCCGAGCAGCCTGCCGCCGCCGAGCTTCCCCGCCCTCGACCTCGGCACGCTCGGCCACCTCGCGCTGCCGGCGCTCACGGTCGCGGCCCTCGCGGCGATCGAGTCGCTGCTCTCGGCGCGCGTCGCCGCATCCCTCGCCGACACGGGCCCCTACGACCCCGACCGCGAGCTCGTGGGGCAGGGACTCGCATCCGTCGCCGCGGGACTCTTCGGCGGCATGCCCGCGACGGGTGCGATCGCGCGCACCGCCGTCAACGTGCGCTCGGGCGCCCAGACGCGCGTCGCCGCGGTGTTCCATGCGGTCGTGCTGCTGCTCGTCGTGCTCGTCGCCGCCCAGCCCGTGGGCCTCATCCCGCTCGCGGCGCTCTCGGGCGTGCTCATGGTCACGGCGGTGCGGATGGTGCACCGCGCGACCGTGCGCAGCATCCTGCGCTCGACGCGCGCCGACGCGATCGCCTTCGTCGTCACGGCCATCGTCACGATCTCGGTCGACCTCATCGTGGCCGTCGCGATCGGCATGGTCGTGGCGGGCATCTTCGCCATCCGCAGCCTCTCTCGGGCCACCGGCGTCACGCGTGAGGAGCTGGGCGAACCGGTGCCGGGCGACGAGCGCATCGCCCTCATCCGCCTCGACGGTCCGCTGTTCTTCGCCGCCGCCGACCGCGTGTTCGACACCGTGACGGCGCTCGAGAACGTGTCGGTCGTGATCCTGCGGATGTCGCAGATCGAGCTCGTCGACGCGACGGGCGCGCACGTGCTGAGCGAGATCGTGCAGCGACTGGAGGCGCGCGGCATCACAGTGCTCATCAAGGGCGTGCGCGAGGGGCACGTCGAGCTGTTCCGCACCGTCGGGGTGCTCTCGGCGCTGCGGCACCACAAGCACCTCTTCGACGACCTGCCCTCGGCGATCGAGCACGCCCGCAGCCACATCGCCCGGGAGGCGGCCGGCTGACGCGGCCGTGCAGGTCCGGCCCATCCGCGCCGCCTAGGCTCGACGGGTGGCACACCTGCTCGGCGCCGAGAGCATCTCCCTCTCGTTCCCCACGAAAGACGTCTTCGACGACGTCACCGTCGGCATCGACGAGGGCGCGCGCATCGGCGTCGTCGGACGCAACGGCGACGGCAAGTCGACGCTGCTGCGCATCCTCGCCGGCCGCCAGCAGCCCGACTCGGGCCGCGTCACGGTGCGCGGCGGCACGCGCATCGGCATGCTCGACCAGTCCGACCGGCTGCCCGAGAACGAGACGATCCACCACGCCGTCGTCGGCGACCGCGCCGAGCACGAGTGGGCGGGTGACGCGAAGGTGCGGGATGTCGTGCGCGGCCTGCTCGGGGATCTCCCCTGGGATGCGCGCATCGGCGAGCTCTCGGGAGGCCAGCGCCGCCGCGTGGCCCTCGCCGCGCTCCTCTCCCGCGAGTGGGACGTCGTGTTCCTCGACGAGCCCACCAACCACCTCGACGTCGAGGGCGTCGCGTGGCTCGCCCGGCACCTGAAGACCCGCTGGTCGAAGAACCAGGGCGGACTCGTGGTGGTCACCCACGACCGCTGGTTCCTCGACGAGGTGTCGACCGACACGTGGGAGGTGCACGACGGCATCGTCGAGCCGTTCGAGGGGGGTTACGCCGCGTACGTGCTGCAGCGGGTCGAGCGCGACCGGATGGCGGCGGCATCCGAGGCGAAGCGCCAGAACCTCATGCGCAAGGAGCTCGCGTGGCTGCGCCGCGGCGCGCCCGCACGCACGAGCAAGCCGAAGTTCCGCATCGAGGCGGCGAACCAGCTCATCGAGGACGTGCCGCCCGTGCGCGACAGGGTCGCGCTCGAGAAGCTCGCGACGTCGCGACTCGGCAAGGACGTCGTCGACCTCGAGGGCGTCTCGGTCGCGTTCGACGGCCGCGAGATCCTGCACGAGGTGACGTGGCGCATCGCTCCCGGCGAGCGCACCGGCATCCTCGGCGTCAACGGCGCCGGCAAGTCGACCCTGCTGGGCGTCGTCGCGGGCACCGTCGCGCCCGACGCGGGGCGCGTGAAGACCGGCAAGACGGTGAAGCTCGCGGTGCTCGACCAGCGCCTCGCCGAGCTCGACGAGATCGCGAACGACCGGGTCGCGGATGTCATCGGCCGCCAGCGGGCCAGCTACCGCACCGGCGCGGGCGCCGAGCTCACGCCCGGTCAGCTGCTCGAGCGCCTCGGCTTCTCGAACGCGCAGCTCTCCACCCCCGTCAAGGACCTCTCGGGCGGCCAGAAGCGTCGTCTGCAGCTGCTGCTCATCCTGCTCGACGAGCCCAACGTGCTCATCCTCGACGAGCCCACCAACGACCTCGACACCGACATGCTCGCCGCCATGGAGGACCTGCTCGACTCCTGGCCCGGCACCCTGCTCGTCGTCTCACACGACCGCTACCTCATCGAGCGCGTCACCGACCAGCAGTACGCCGTCATGGGCGGACGGATGCGGCACCTCCCGGGTGGGGTGGATGAGTACCTGCGGCTGCGTCAGACCGGGGCTGGTTTCGACACGCCCGCTTCGCGGGCTACTCAACCAGCGGGTGGGCGCGCCCCCACCGCTGGTCGAGTGCCGTCGCGCAGCGACGCCCCCACCGCTGGTCGAGTGCCGTCGCGCAGCGACGGTGTATCGAGACCCGACGAACGTCAGACGTCGGCTGGTTTCGACACGCCCGCTTCGCGGGCTACTCAACCAGCGGGTGGCGCCGCCCCCTCCGCTGTTCGAGTGCCAGCGGGTGCGGGCGCCGCCGCCACCCTCTCCGGCGCCGAGCGCCGCGCCGCCGAGAAGGAGCTCGCATCCGTCGAACGCCGCATGGCGAAGGTGGGCGACGCGATCACCGCGATGCACGCGGCGTTCGCGACCGCGGACCAGAGCGACTACGCCGAGCTGCAGCGACTCCAGGCCGAGCTCGCGGGGCTCGAGGCCGACTCGAGTGCGCTCGAGGAGCGCTGGCTCGAGCTCGGTGAGCAGCTCGAGGGCTGACCCCCGCATCCGCTCCGGCGAGGGGTCGGGGCGGGACCGAAGTCCCTGTGCGCCGCCCCGCGGCATCCCTAGGCTCCGAAGTGTGGCGACGACGCAGACGCCGCCGGAGAGGGAGAGCGAGATGCGCACCTACGTTGTGACCGGAGCCGCTTCCGGCATCGGCAAGACCACCAGGGAACTGCTCGAGAGCCGCGGCGAGCGCGTGATCGGCGTCGACCTCGCGGGGGCCGACGTCGATGCCGACCTGTCGACGCCCGCGGGCCGCGCAGGCCTCGCGGATGCCGTGACGGCTCTCGCCCCCGATGGCATCGACGCGATCGTCGCGAACGCGGGCGTCGCCCAGTTCACCCCGCTCACCGTGAGGGTCAACTTCTTCGGCGCCGTCGCGACGCTCGAGAACCTGCGTCCGCTGCTCGCCGCATCCGCCGCCCCGCGCGCGGTCGTCACGTCGTCGTTCTCGTCGCTGCAGGACAACGACCCCGAGCTCGTGAGCCTGCTGCACGCGGGAGACGAGGATGCCGCGGTCGCCCGGGCGGATGCGCTCGTCGAGCAGCAGCTCGGCCACCTCATCTACGCGTCGACGAAGCGCGCGATCTCGGAGTGGGTGCGCGCGCAGTCGATCACGCCCGAGTGGGCGGGCGCGGGCATCCCGCTCAACGCGGTGGGCCCCGGCGTCATCGTCACCCCGATGACCGCGGGCTTCCTGGAGACGCGGGAGGGTCGCGACCAGCTCGCCCAGGCCGTGCCGATGCCGCTCGCCGGGCCGGCCGAGCCGATCGTCGTCGCGCGGCTCATCGCGTGGCTGACGAGCGAGGAGAACACCCACCTCGCGGGCCAGACCGTGTACGTCGACGGCGGCGCCGACGTCGCGATCCGCGGACCGCACGTCTTCGGCACCAGCGACTGACCCGGCCCGCCCTCGTCTCCCGGCCCGCCCTCGTCTCCCCGTGAGGGCGGGTTCCCCCGAGGCGTCACCCCCGGTTGCCGCGCCCGCACGGGAGGTGGCGCCTCATTCCTCGAACTGGCTGTAGTCGGTGACCATCGGCCGGATCTCGACCGCGACGCCGGGCAGCCCGAGCGAGGGGGTCGAGGTGTACGTGATGACGAACTTCATGGCGGTGTCCTCTCGTCAGGGGAACCGTGTCACCCCCGCCCGTGCGGGGCAGGCGCCCGCGGCGTGTCAGGGGCCGACGGATGCGGATGCCTCGCTCGCGCGCCCGGCGAGCGTCGCGAACGCGGCGGCGAGCTCCGCGGGCTCCGCCGCCGTGACGTCGGCGTCGAAGCGGAGGAGCGAGGCGGCGAGGGCGACCCACGACCAGGAGCCGGCGTGCACGCGTGTGCACGACGCGTCGACCGCCTCGACGGCGGCGTCGGCCGCGAAGGGCGCCACGCGGTCGAGCGGGAGCGCGAGCACGACGGCGCCCCGGCAGGGCCACTCGGCGGAGCCTGACGTGCCGCCGCGGAACCGCGCGGCGGAGCCCGCCGCGCCGCCGCGGAACCGCGCGGCGAGGAACGCGTGCGGGTCGCCGCCCGGCAGCTCGCGCGGGGCGAAGCGGGCGCCGCGCGCGGAGCGGAGCCGCATCCGGTCGACGCGGAAGACACGCCAGTCGGCGCGGTCGACGTCCCACCCGATGACGTACCAGCGGCCGGCGCGCGCGACGAGGTGGTGGGGTTCCGCGCGACGCGGGGGCGCATCCGTCTCGTCGCGGTAGTCGAAGCGCAGCGTCTCGCGGGCGCGCATCGCGGCGCTCACGGCGAGCAGCAGCGCGGGGTCGACGGGGTCGGCGGGGTCGACGGCGTCGGCGGCGGCACGCGTCACGGCGGTCGCGAGCGCGTCGACGCGGTGCCGCAGGTGCGACGGCATCACGGTGCGCACGGTCGCGAGGGCGCGCTCGGCGGGCTCGCCGATGTCGGCGCCGGATGCCGTGGCCGTCTGCAGCGCGATCGCCACGGCGACGGCCTGCTCGTCGTCGAACAGCAGGGGTGGCAGCTCGGAGCCCGCGTCGAGGCGGTAGCCGCCGTCGGGCCCCTTGACCGCCCGCACGCGGTAGCCGAGCTCCCGCAGGCGGTCGACGTCGCGGCGCACGGTGCGCACGCTCACCTCGAGCCGCTCGGCCAGCACCTCGCCCGGCCAGTCGCGGCGCGCCTGCAGCAGTGAGAGCAGCTGCAGCATCCGCGAGGTCGTGTCGGCCATGGCTCGAGACTAGATCGGGAAGAGGCCGAGAACTGTCCTGTACTGGGCGAAGACTGGCGAAGCCGCATCCGGCACCACACCCTCACGAAGGAGATCGCGATGACCATCGCCACCACGCCCCACCTCAACTTCCGCGGCGACGCCCGCGCGGCGCTCGAGTTCTACCAGTCGGTCTTCGGCGGGCAGCTCGCGCTCGTGCGCTACGTCGACGCGGGAGCCGTCACCGACCCCGCCGAGGCCGAGCAGATCATGTGGGGGCAGGTCGCCTCCGACGCGGGCTTCCGCGTCATGGCCTACGACGTGCCGGGCCACACCGAGTGGGCGCCGGGCGTCATCCCCGTGTTCGTCTCGGTGCGCGGCACCGACGCCGACGAGCTCACCGGCTACTGGCAGAAGCTCGCCGAGGGCGCGACCGTCGTCGTGCCGCTCGCGCCCGCGGGCTGGTCGCCCCTCTATGGCATGCTGCGCGACCGCTTCGGTGTCACGTGGGTGCTCGACCTCGAGGTGCCCTGGTCGCCCGAGTGATCGGGTGACCCCGGCGGCACGGATACGGCATGCGCTCTCGCTAGGCTCGCATCCGTGCCGTCACCCGTCTCCACCCGCGTCGTCGGGCTCGGTGTGCACCTGCCCGAGCACGTGCGCACGACGGCCGAGACCGAGGCCGAACTGCGTCGCCGCAACAGGGGTGTGCGCCTGCCGACGGGCCTCATCCGCCGCATGACGGGGGTCGAGACCGTGCACCTGCGGCCCGACGGATGGGACGCCTCCGACCTCGCCGTCGCCGCCGCCCGCGAGGCGCTCGCCGAGTCGCCCGGCGACGTCGACCTCGTGCTGTTCGCTTCCGCGAGCCAGGACCTCGTCGAGCCCGCCACGAGCCACATCGTCGCCGCGAAGCTCGGCGTCGACGCGCCCGTCATGGACGTCAAGAACGCGTGCAACTCGGTCGTCAACGCGATGCAGGTGGCCGACGCGTTCATCCGCACGGGGCAGTACCGCCGCGTGCTCATCGCGTCGGGTGAGGCGCCGACGGTCGCCGTGCGCTGGGACGTCGACGGCCACGAGCGCTTCCTGCGCTCGTTCCCCGGCTACACGATGAGCGATGGCGGTGCCGCGCTCGTGCTCGAGGCGTCCGACGTGCCGGATGTCGGCATCCGCTCGACGCGCTTCCTCGCCGTCTCGCGCCACTGGGACGTCGGCACGCTGCCCGGCGGCGGCACGATGCGCCCACGCGACGTCGACGCCGAGTACTTCGACATGGACGGGCACGGGCTGCAGCAGGCGTTCCTCGAGCTCGGCCCCGAGCCCGTGCTCGGCCTGCTGCGCGACCGCGGCCTCACGTGGGACGACTTCGACCTCGTCGCCATCCACCAGGTCGCCCTGCCCTACCTGCCGCCGATCTTCGAGCGCCTCGGCGTGCCCGACGACCGCACCGTCATCACGGTGCGCGACCACGGCAACCTCGCCTCGGTGACCCTGCCGCTGCAGCTCAAGCTCGCGCGCGAGCGCCGGATGCTGCACGAGGGCTCGCGCGTGCTGCTCATCGGGCTCGCGGGGGGTATCTCGCTCGGGCTCGTCGAGGTCGTGTGGTGAGCGGTGCGGTGGGCTCGTCGGCGGGCTTGTCGTCGGGCGCGGGCCGGCTCGCGGTCGTCGTGCCGGTGTACCAGGAGGCCGCCGGCATCGCGCCGACGCTCGAGGCGCTCGCCGCGCAGCGCGACGCCGACTTCGATGTGATCTTCGTCGACAACGGCTCGACCGACGGATCGGCGGATGTCATCCGCGCCTTCGCCGCGTCGCACGGCCTGGCGAGGTGGCGCGTGATCGACGAGCCGCAGAAGGGCACGGGCGCTGCCGCCGACACGGGCATGCGCGCCGCGATCGACGCGGGCGCGACGCTGCTCGCGCGCACCGACGCCGACTGCCTGCCCCGAGAGGACTGGACGGCCTCCGTGCGCCGCGCCCTCACGCCGCGCGAGGAGGGCGGCCTCGGGCTGCGCCTCGTGGGCGGCGAGCTCGTCGCGCGCCGCGACGAGGATGTCGGCTGGGCGACGCGTGCCCTGCTGCGCGGCGCTGTGCACCTCGCCGAGGCGTTCGGCCGCATCCGTCCGGGCAACCGCGGCGACGGGTACCTCGGGCCCTACATGATGGCGGCCGGCTGCAACGTCGGCATCACGGCCGAGCTCTACCTCGCGGCGGGTGGCTTCCCGCGCACCGCGATCGAGGAGCTGCACGAGGACCGCGCCCTCGTCAACGCCGTGCGCCGCATCACGAGCGACTACGCGCGGAGAGCGGATGTCGTGGTGTTCGGGTCGAGCCGTCGCGTGCGCGCGTGGGGGCTCCGGCGCACGCTGCTCTGGTACAAGGACCACGCGTACAAGCCCGAAGTGGTCGACATCCGATGACGGCCGAGGTCGCGACGCGGCGGGACGCGGCGGTAGTGCGCGCGGCGCATCCGTTCGCCTTTCCGCTCGTCTCGGCCGTGCCCGGGCCGGTGCGTCGTGTGCCGGGCCTCGGGGTGATCGTGAAGGACGCCGCCCTGCTGCGCGGCGTGCTCATGGACTCCGCCCACTTCTCGAAGAACGGACCCGGCGCCCCCAGCGATCTGTGGACGCCCGTGCTCGGACCGCGCGTGCTGCTCAACATGGAGGGCGCCGATCACCTCGCGCTCCGTCGGCAGCTCGCGCCGCTGTTCTCGCCGTCGTTCGTCGACGGGTTCGTCGCCGAGAGCCTGGGCGCGGCGACGCGTTCGCTGGCGGCGGCGCTCGCGGCGGGGGAGCCCGTCGATCTCGTCGCCCACGCCCGCCGCGGCGCGAGCCACGTCATCTCGCGGCTCGTCGGCCTCGAGGAGGGCCGTTTCGACGACGCGATGTTCGCGCGCGTCTCGGCCGTCACCGGCTACGTGACTCTTGCGCGTCCGCGGCTCGGCCCGCGTCAGCTCGCATCCGCTCGTGCGATCCTCGGCGAGCTCGGCGAGCACGCGGCGCGCGCCTACGCCGGCGACGAGTCGACCGTGCCCGGACGGATGCGCGCCCTCGGCCTCGACGAGCGCGAGGCTCTCGGGGCGGTCGGCGCGTTCGTGCTGACGGGTACCGAGACGATCGTGTCGTACCTGCCACGACTCGTGGCGCTGCTCGTCGACTCGGGGTGGCATGCGCGCATCGCATCCGACCCGGCGCGGGGTGCCCTGGATGCGGCGATCGCGGAGGGGCTGCGGGTCACGACGCCGTCGCCCGTCATGCTGCGAGCGGTATCAGCGCCGACGCGCATCGGGCCGGTCGCCGTGCGCCCGGGCGACCGCGTCATCCTCGGCACCTACTGGGCCGACACGGCGCTCGGCGCCTTCGACCCCGAGGGCAACCCGTCGGCGTCGCTCAAGCAGCTGTGGTTCGGTGCGGGTGCCCACTATTGCCTCGGGGCGCCGCTCGCGATGGCGCAGATCCGCCTCGCGCTCGACGCCCTGCTCGCGCATCCGGGTCTCCGCATCGAGCGCCGTCGCCCCGCGCGCGGCGTGCTCATCCCCTCCTACGCCGAGCTGGTGGTGCGCGCGTGAGCGACCTCGTGCTGTCGGTGCTGCGCGCGTGCGACGCGACGCCCGACGCCCCTGCGCTCACGGCGCACGGGCGCACGTGGAGCTACCGCGAGCTCGGCCGCCGCATCCGGAGCATCGCCGCGGGGCTCGCGGATGCCGGCCTCGCCCCCGGCGACCGCGTGCTGTTCTCGGTGCGCCCCGGCCCCGACGCCGTTACCCTCGCGCTCGGCATCGTCGGCGCGGGCGGCACGGTCGTGTTCGCCGACCCGGGGGCGGGGGAGGCCCTGTTCCGGGCGCGCGCGAACCTCGCCGCGCCGCGCTGGGTCGCCGCCGAGTCGCTGCTCTACCTCGCAAGCTCCGGGCCGCTGCGTCCGCTCGCACGTCGGCGCGGGCTCGAGCTCGCGCCCTACGGGCGGCTCGTTCCGGATGCGCGCCACCTCCGCGCGGGACGCTGGCTGCCCGGCGTGCCCCGCGGCGCGCTCGCCCTCGACCGGCTCGCGGCGGGGCCCGGCCACCCGACTGCCGGCGCCGACACCCGTGATCCCCGCGCCGACCGCGCCGACCGCATCCGCCCCGGCGCCCCCGACGACGAGGCGCTCGTCGTGTTCACCTCCGGCACGACCGACGTGCCGAAGGCCGTCGTGCACACGCGCGGCTCACTCGGCGCGGGGCTCGGCGACTTCGCCGACGGCGTCGGCATCCGCCCCGGCCTGCGCGTGCTCACCGACCAGCTCATGGTCGGCATCCCCGCCCTCATCGGCGGCGCCCACTGGACGATGCCCGCCCCCGGCCTCGACCCCGGCGCGCGGCCCGAGGCGTACCTCGAGCATCTCGGCGACGCCGAGCTGCTGTTCGCGAGCCCCGCGACGCTCGACGCCATCCTCGCCGCGCTCGACGCGCGCCCCGAGCTGACGCCCGCGCTCGAGACGATCGTGCTCGGCGGTGCCCCCGTGCTGCCGCCGCTCCTCAGGCGCGCGTTCGAGCGGATGCCGGACGTGCGCATCCAAGCCGTCTACGGCATGACCGAGATCCTGCCCGTCGCGATCGCCGACGGCGCCGAGAAGCTCGCCGCGCCCGCGGGTGGGGGAGATGCGGTCGGCCGCCTCGTGCCGAGCGTGCGCGCACGCATCGACGACGGCGAGCTCGTGCTCTCGGGCGCCGGCCTCGCGCGCGGCTATCTCGCCGAGTTGCCCGAGCATCCGCTCGCCGAGCTGCACACGGGCGACCTCGCCGAGCTCGACGGCGACCGGCTCGTGCTGTGCGGGCGCGCGAAGGACATGTTCATCCGCGGCACGCAGAACGTCTACCCGGGCTTGTATGAGCCGCTCATCGCGGGGCTGCCGGGCGTCGCGGATGCGGCGATGGCCGGGGTTCCGGATGCCATCGGCGACGACCGCATCCTCGTCGCGGTGGTGCCCGCGCTGCATCCGCCCGCCGAGACGAGCACGTCGCATCCTCTCGCCGCCGAGGTGCGCCGCCGGCTGCCGGGGCTCATCGACGCGGGCGTGCTGCCGGATGCCGTGGTCGCCGTGCCCGCGCTCCCGCGCGCGGGCCGCTCGCGCAAGCTAGACCGCGCGGCCCTCGCGGGGATGCTCGCGCCGTTCGTTCCACCCGCCGTGGCTGAGTCTGTGTCGGCCGCACCCGTCGCCGACCCGGGGGAGCGCGCATGAGGATCGCCGTCACAGGCGCGTCGGGGTTCATCGGCGGCGCCGTCGCCACCGCCCTCGCCGCCGAGGACCACGACGTCACGGGCTTCGGTCGTCGGGCGCGCGGCTGGTCGCATCCGCGCGCCCGCTACCGGGTGTGGGACATCACCGAGGGGCTGCTCAAGGGCGACCGCGACTTCGACGCCGTCGTGCACTGCGCGGCCCTCGCCGACGACTGGGCGCCGCTGTCCGAGGCGATGCGCGCCAACCGCACGGGCACGCGGCACGTCGTGGCCAGCTTCCCGGGCGCGCGCATCGTGCACCTGTCGACGTCGTCGGTGTACGACGCGTTCACGCCGACCGTCATGGCGCGCGAGGACGCGGCGCCCGTGAACCACTTCCTGTCGAGCTACTCGGAGTCGAAGACCTTCGCCGAATTCGAGGTCGCCGCCGCGGATGCCGTGGTGCTGCGCCCGCACGCCGTCTACGGCCCCGGCGACACGACACTGCTGCCGCGGGTGCTCGAGGCGGTGCGCGGCGGTCGGCTCGTGCTGCCCGAGGGGGCGCGCGTGCCGCACTCGCTCACGCACGTCGACACGCTCGTGGAGGCGGTGCGGCTGTCGCTCCGCGGCCCGGCGGGCGTCTACAACGTCGCGGATGCGGAGCCCGTGTCGCTCGCGGACGTGTTGGAGGAGTTCCTCGCCCGCCGCGGGGTGAAGGCGCGCATCGTGCGGCTGCCCTACGTGGCGGCGTTCCAGGCTGCGGGGCTCGCCGAGCGTGCGGCCCGCATCCGTCGCCGTCGCCCCCGCATCACCCGCTACGCCGTGAGTCAGCTGGGCCTCGAGCGCACGCTTGACCTGTCGGCGGCCCGCGAGTCGCTCGGCTTCCGCCCGGCCGCCACGACTCTCGCCGGCGCCGAGCTGTGGTAGCGGTCGACTAAGGTTAGGCGAGCCTTACCGCGACCTCGACAGGACGCCCGATGAGTTTCCGCGACGCCCGCAGCTACGACGCCCATGCCCTCCTCGAGGTGGTGCGACGCGAGCAGGTGACCCCGCACATGGTGCGCGTGACGGTCGCGGGCGACGACCTCGCCGACTTTCCCGACCACGGCTTCGACCACTGGTTCCGCCTGTTCCTGCCGCGACCCGAGGCGGATGAGGCGCTCGGCCGCCTGCCGAGGAAGGTCGACATCATCGGCACTCCTCATCGCGCAGCGCGGCCGTCTCCGGGAGGGCAGGCGGCGCCGACACATCGCCCAGGGAGGCGAGGAAGTCGGCAAGCGGGGTCATGCATCCATGATCCCAGGATTCGAACATACATACGAGAGTCCGAGCGACATTCGTGGAAAGGTCGTGGTGGCCCGGGCTGTGGGCGAGAGGCGAGCCCCGGGGCCGACCCGACACGCCGCCCCTAGCCGCACTGCACGACGCTGGCCCCCCGCCCGATACGAAGCCCGGCATTCGCCCGCGGGTGCTCGAGCCCGCGCCCGCCCGCCGCGCCACCGCCGCTATACCGCTGGTTGAGTAGCCCGCAGAGCGGGCGTGTCGAAACCAGCCCCGGCAAGCCCCAGCCCCGACCCCCCCCGACCCCGGCCCGACCCCGGCCCGACCCATCCCCAGCCATCCCCGGCAAGCCCCATCCCCAGCCAGCCCCCGCCAGCCCCCGCCAAGCCCGAGCCCCAGCCCCAGCCCCAGCCCAACCCCAGCCCAACTCAGCCAGCCCCAGCCGGCCCGCCCCCTAGACCTTCTCCACCACCAACGACGCATAAGCCGGAATCAGCACCCGACGCCCATACCGCCGAGACACCACGCGGTACCCCCGCCCGTCCCCGACGAGCAGCTCCAGCACCGCCGCGAGCTCCGCCCGCGCGAGCGGCCCGCCGAGGCACAGGTGCCGCCCGGCCCCGAACCACAACTGCCGGTTGTGCGGCAGGTACGGCCGGTCCATGCGGAACGCCCCCGCGACGTTGTTGGCCGTCCAGGTGAGCACCATGACGCGGTCGCCGGCGCGCAGCATCCGTCCGGCCACCTCGACGTCGGCGAGCACGGAGCGTCCGATGAGCGGCGCCGGGCTCGTCACCCGCAGCGCCTCGCGCACGGTGTCGTCGCGGTGCTCGGGGTGGGCGAGCAGCCGCGAAAGCTCGCCGGAGTCGACGAGGATCGCCGCCATCCGGGCCATCGCGGATGCCGCGGTCTCGGTTCCGGCGACCATGAGCAGCGTCGAGAGCCCCTTGGTCTCCTGCAGGGTCAGCCCGAGCTCGCGGCACCGCCCGATGACGGTGTCGGGTGCCGCCGAGGAGAAGACGTCGTCGATGTGCCCGGTGAGCTCGTCGACGATGCCGCGCGCGAGGGCGATCTTGTCGGGCGGCAGCTGCGTGTCGGCGGTCGTGCCGAGGGCGATGGATGCGAGCCGCTCGCCCGTCGCGAAGATGTCGCGGTAGGCGTCGTCGCCACGCGCGGGGTCGACGGGCAGGCCGAGAAGCTGCGTCACCATCCGTCCGACGAGGATGCGGGAGAGGTCGGCGAGGTCGAGCCGCTCACCCGCCTCGAACGCGGCGCGCGCCTCGCGCAGGCGGTCGCCCCACGCGTGCTCGACGAACGCGGCCGACGTGCGCTCGGTGAAGAGCTCCTTGCTGCGGGTGCGGAGGTCGTGGTGGCCGGGCCCGTCGAAGAGGTCGTACACCCAGTCGCCGAGGATCTGCGCCCACAGGTGCCCCACGCCGCCCTCCGACAGCAGCGTGAGGTGGGCGGGGTCGTTGAGCAGGTTGCGCGCGACCACCGGGTCGGACGTGATCCACCCGAGCCCCGGCACCTTCATGATGGGCCGAGCGAACTGCCCGAGCCAGTTGAGCACCGGCAGCGCGGGCCGTGCCGCACGCAGCAGGCGGTGCTCGTGTGCGGCGGCCCCCGACCCGATCCCGTCGGCGATCAGACGGATGCGGCGCTCGCGCGGGGCGGCGTCCAGTTCGGCGGCGACGGGCACGGGGTCAGCCTAGGGGCACCCAGGTGGTCGAGCAGCCCCGCGCCCACCCAGGTGGTCGAGGAGCGCCGCGAAGCGACGCGTCTCGAGACCACCCCACGCACAACCTCAGTAAGCCCCATTCCGCGCCAACACGGCCTTGAGCGTGCGCCACAGCAGCACGACATCGCCGACGAGCGACCAGTTCTCGACGTAGTAGAGGTCGAGGCGGATGCTGTCCTCCCACGACAGCGAGCTGCGTCCGCTGACCTGCCACAGGCCCGTGAGTCCCGGCCGCACGAGCAGGCGGCGGTGCGCGGCTTCGTCGTACAGCTCGACCTCGCGCGCGAGCGGCGGGCGCGGGCCCACGAGCGACATCGACCCGCCGAGCACGTTGAACAGCTGCGGCAGCTCGTCGATCGAGAACCGCCGCATGAAGCGACCGACGGGGGTGACGCGCGGATCGTCCTTGAGCTTGAACAGCACCTCGTTGCCGGCGTCGCGCTCGCGCTGCAGCAGCTCCCCGAGCCTCGCTTCGGCGTCGACGACCATGCTGCGGAACTTCAGCATCCGGAACTTCTCGCCGTGCAGGCCGATGCGTTCCTGTTTGAACAGCAGGGGGCCGCGCGAGGTGAGCTTGACGGCGAGCGCGGCGGCGATGAGCACGGGCGACAGCACGATGACGAGGAGGAGCGCGCCCAGGTAGTCGAACGCCCGCTTCGTGAAGCGCCCGGCGCCCTCGTAGCGGGGCGTCTCCACGTGCACGAGCGGCAGGCCCGCGACGGGGCGGGTGTGGATGCGGGGGCCGGCGACGTCGACGAGGTTCGGCACCATCACGAGGTGCTGCTCGCCCGGGACGAGCGTCCACGACAGTTCCCGCACCTCGCGCGCCGACATCCCGTGCCCGGCCGCCATGATGACGGTGTCGGCGTGGTGCTGCTTCATGACGGCTTGCAGTTCGGCCACAGGTTCGACGGGGATGCCGGATGGCAGGTCGACGATGGCGCCCGGCCGCGTGGTGCACACGGCGACGGGGTAGTACCCGGCCGATGATTGGCGGCGCAGCGTCGCGATGATGTCCCGCACGTCGCGAGAGCCCCCGACGACGACGCAGCGTGCGCTGTAGCGACCGAGGCGGCGCACCGAGTTGAGCCACTGCCGCCACAGCCACCGCTCCAGCAGCAGCGCGACGATTCCCGCGGGCAGAGCCACGAGAAGGTACCCGCGGCTGAACTGGATCTGGAAGGCGAACCCGATGATCGCGACGACGCCGAAGAGTTGCAAGCTCGAGGCGGCGACGCGCTTGTACTCCTCCGGACCCGCGCCGACGATGCGGGATTCCCGGGTGGCTCCGATGGTCAGCACGAGTGCCCACGCGAGTACGAGCAAGACCGAGAACATTGTGTAGTTCACCGTGAAGGTCGTCAGCTTCTCGGGAACGCCCACCCGCTCAGAGTCGTCGCCGAACCAGAGGAGCTGAGCGCCCCATACGGCCCATACGACGACGAAGAAGTCGCTCCAGGCGAGGCGGCGCGCGTATCTGAGGCGCCAGTTCGTCCTCGTAGTCTCCCCAGAACCCACGAAGGGTCACCCTACCCGGGCAGTGTGTCCGGGATGTGACGTGACCTTGAGCCGCCAAACACTGATTGTTCGTCGGCTAGGCTGTCCGAGCGCTGCAGCGGCGCTCAGGCGTTACCGAGCCCGGAGGTTTACTACGTGGAGTTGCGCGACTACCTGCGTATCCTCCGGCGCAATTGGCCCGTAATTCTGGTCATGCTCGTGCTCGGTACTGCTGGGGGTGCCACCTTCTCGCTGCTTCAAACGCCCCAGTACGAGGCGACCACCAAAGTCTTCGTATCCGCATCGAGTGCCGACACGGTGTCCGACCTCAGCGCGGGCAACAGCTACACCCAACAAATCGTGCGCAGTTACGCCGAGGTAGTCACGACCGGCCTCGTGCTCGACCCGGTCATCTCGGAACTGGGACTCGACGAGTCGCCGCAGGAGCTCGCGGATCGGGTCAGCGCGTCGGTCAAGCTCAATACCGTCATCGTCGACATCACGGTGACGGGCCCCGACCCGGAGCTCGCTGCACAGATCGCTAACGCGATCGCGGACAACCTCATCGATGCGGTCCCCGAACTCACGCCGGCGAACGCAGAGGGCGTCGTGCCGGTCAAGGTAACGGTCACCCAAACCGCGCAGGTGCCCGCCGAGCCCGTGTCGCCCCGCGTGCTGCTCAACACCGCGCTCGGGGCGCTCATCGGCCTAGCGCTCGGGGTAGGAGTCGCTGTGCTGCGGAGCGTTCTCGACCAGCGCATTCGCGGCCAGCGCGACATCGAGCTTGTGACGGACCGCCCGATTCTCGGGGCCATCGCATACGACGCGAAGGCGAAGGAACGTCCTCTGATCGTCCACGCCGACCCCCTCAGCCCTCGCGCAGAGTCCTTCCGCGCGCTGCGGACCAACCTGCAGTTCGTCGACATGGGTTCAGAACGTCGCAGCTTTGTCGTCACCTCGTCGATCGAGAGTGAGGGAAAGAGCACCACGACGGCGAATCTGGCGATCGCTTTGCGCGACTCGGGGCTCAACGTCTGCGTCATCGAGGGGGATCTGCGTCGGCCCAAGCTCGTGGAGTACCTCGGCCTCGAGGGGGCGGTCGGGCTGACGGACGTGCTCATCGGCCGGGCCCCGCTCGCTGACGCGCTCCAGCGCTGGGGACGCAACAACATGTTCGTCCTTCCCGCCGGGCAGATTCCGCCGAATCCGAGCGAGTTGCTCGGTTCGGCCGCGATGGCGAAGCTGCTGCGCGATCTCGAAGCAGAGTTCCACATCGTGCTCGTCGACGCTCCGCCGCTGCTTCCCGTGACTGACGGTGCGATCCTTGCGAAGCAGACCTCGGGGGCGATCGTGGTCGCTGCGGCCGGACGTACCCAGCGGACCCAGCTCGAGGGGGCCCTCAAGTCGCTCGACAACGTCGATGCGAAGGTGCACGGTCTCGTGCTCACGATGATGCCTACAAAGGGCCCGGACGCGTACGGCTACGGTGCGTACGGCTACGGCTACGGGGACGCGCAGGATCCCGCAAAGCGCTGAGAATCGGAGTCTGCAGGTGACCGTCGCCGAATCCCCGTTCCGGGTGCTCTTCGTCTGCACGGGGAACATCTGCCGATCGCCTCAGGCTGAGCGCCTGTTGGTCGCCGAGCTTGCTCGCCGCGGTCTCGGCGACGCGACCGAGGTCTCGAGCGCCGGTGTCGCTGCACTCGTCGGGAATCCGATGGACCCGCAAGCCGCCGCTCACACGATTGGCCACGGGGGGAACCCGGGTGACCACTCGGCTCGACAGGTCGATGCGTCGATGATCGACGCAGCCGACCTGGTGCTCACCATGGAGCGGACTCATCGCGCGGCGGTGGTTCGCATGGTGCCCCGCGCGAGCCGGTATGCGTTCACGCTGCCCGAGTTCGTACGGCTCGCTGTCGACCTTCGGGATTCGGGTGAGGCGGGCCAGGTAGGTAAGTCGTTCGGGGTGCCCGAACGCATGCGGTGGCTCGTGCCGGAGGTCGCCGCACAGCGGGGGGTGTCTCTGCCCACAGCCCCGGAACATGACGAGGTCGAGGACCCGTACCGCAGGTCGGAAGAGACGTATAGGCGCTCGGCGGCGCGGGTGGCCGCCGCCGTCTCCGCGCTTGTCGAGGTCATCGTCGACCTCGGAGAGATCTATCGCTAGTCAGCGCGATCTCGTCGTGGATGCGCTGCGATGGGGGAGAACCGGTGACCGTCGCACGCACGGCTAGGGTGTCACAGTGAGCGACGCGATGAGCCGAGGGGCGCGTGGCGCCAGCCACATGTTGCTCGCGCAGGTCGCTCGCGTGGGTATCCAATTCCTGTCCGTCGTGGTGTTGGCGAGACTGCTCGCACCGGAGGCGTTCGGTGTCGTCGCGATGGTCACGGTCTTCATCTCCTTCGGTGAGATGTTGCGGGATCTCGGGCTGACGACGATCGGCTTGCAGCGTCCCGATCTGACGCATCAGCAGGCGTCGAACTTGTTCTGGATCAACTCCGGGCTCGGTCTCGTCACCGCGATCGCGCTGGCCGCCTCCGGGGGGCTCCTGGCGATGATGTATCAGGACGCTCGGATGCTCCTCCTCGCGCCGGCTCTGGCGCCCGTGCTGTTGATCAACGGCGTGACCGCTCAGCTCCGCGTTCAGCTCGCGCGTTCGCGCCGGTTCATCCCGATAGCTGCGTCCGATCTGGCGTCCCCTGCGATGAACCTCGCGGTGGCTGTGGCCCTCTCTCTCCTCGGCTTCGACTACTGGGCGATCGTTATGGGCGCTCTCGCCGGTCCGCTTTCCGCGTTCGTCGTGATCGCGGCGTCCGCACGATGGGTGCCGACGCGGCCGCGTAGCGACGGATCGTCGCGGACTCTGGTCAAGGACGGCGCCGCCTTCGGCATGGCGCACTTCCTGACGTTCGTCTCTCAGAACCTCGACACTGTGATCGTCGGCGTGCGTTGGGACGCGGGGAGCGTGGGGATCTACAGCCGTGCGTATCAGTTACTCCAAGTCCCCGTGAGCAGCCTCGTGGGTCCGCTGAGTCAAGTCGTCGTCCCGACCGTCAATGCGGCTGCAGCCGAGGGGCGCCCCGTCGATGTGGTCCTGCAGCGAATCCAGTTCGCCCTCGGATTGGCGATCACCAGCCTGTTCGTTGTCACCGGAGCGACCGCCGATTGGCTCATTCCCGCGATGCTCGGCCCGGATTGGGTCGCTGTGGTGCCCCTCTTCCAGATCATCGCGATCGGCGGGGTGTTCTGGGGCTTCTCGAACGTCAACTACTGGCGCACGATCATCGGCAACAACGGCATGCAGCTCGCCTACTACAACCTCGTCTCTAAGGGTCTCGGTATCGCCCTCATCGTCGTGGGCAGCTTTATCAGCATCGAGGCCGTCGCCTCTGCTGTCGCGCTGTCGCTGTTCATCAACTGGGCTGGCGGCCTCGTGTGGTTCTGGAAGGCTGCGCACTGGCCGTCGGCGCAGTACTTCCGCGAGGCGCTTCGAATCTTGGTCCCCGGACTCGTCGTCTACGCGGTGAGTTGGGGGCTCATGCAATATGTCGGGGGCGCAGAGCGCTGGTGGGCCGCGATCGCCGTCGGCCTGTTCGCCGGCGCTGCTCTCATCGGGTCGATACTGCTTCAGCGAGAAGGCCGGGAGCGCCTGCGGGGTGCCCTGGCGATCATCCGGCGAATGGCACGGCGTGCGCAGGGCCCCGCAACGTGACCGCAATGTCGGCTGGTTAGACTGACGCGGACTCTAGGGGGAACCGAGCCGCATGTATGCGTCCCAGAAGAACGTTCAGATCCTCGTCGCGCTGCTCAAGGAGCACGGCGTTCGGCATGCGGTGATCTCGCCGGGATCGCGGAACATGGCGTTGGTGCGGAGCCTCGAGAATGATCCGTTCTTCACCTGCTATTCCGTCGTCGACGAACGGAGCGCTGCGTACTTCGCGATCGGCGTCTCCCTCGCCAATGACGAAGCGCCGGTCCTGCTCAGCTGCACCAGCGCGCAGGCCACGCGAAACTACCTCCCCGGGCTCACCGAGGCCTACTACCGGGGGACGCCGATCGTCGCGATCACCGCCGACTACCGGGAGAGCCATATCGGGCAGGGCCTGATGCAAACCGTCGACCAGATGTCGATGCCGAAGGACACCCACAAGGCGTCGGTGCGCCTGCCGGTGGTCTCCGACGAGGACGATGCTTGGTACTGCGAGCGACTCGTCAACGAAGCACTTCTCGAGCTGCACCACCACGGGACAGGACCGGTCCACATCGATCTGCCGATCGACGAGCATTGGGAGGGCTACGTCGAGTCGCTTCCGTCTGTGAAGCGCATCGATCGCTACACGATGCAGACGCCCGATCTTCCGCCGCTCGGAGCCAGCAAGATCCTCGTCGTCGTCGGCGAGCATGCTCCTTTCTCTGCCCAGCAGGCGCAGGCGTTGGAAGCGTTCGTCGAGGCGACCGGCGCCGTCGTGTACACGACCCACCTGTCCAATTACCACGGCGCGGGCTCGGTCAACGGAAGTCTCGTGGTGCTCAATCTGAAGGGGAAGGGTGCAGACGCCTACACCCCCGAACTACTCATCACGGTGGGCGGTCAGCACGGCGACTACGACATCGCGAGCGTGCTCAATGCGATGAAGCCGCGGCACTGGCGCGTGAGCCTGGACGGACGGATCCAGGACACGTACGGTTCGCTGGAAGCGGTCTTCGAGATGTCGGAGGCCGACTTCTTCAGCGCCTACGCGTCGAGGCAGGTGGCGGAGCCCAGTCGCGAGTTCCAGGCGACCTGGGAGAAGGCGAACGCCGAGCGCGCCATCCCGGATGGCCTGCCGCTTTCGCACGCCTTCGTGGCCGGTGTCCTGGCGCCTCAGATCCCGCACGGATCCAGCATCCATTTCGCGATACTCAGCGCGTACCGCAACTGGAGCTTCTTCCATCTCCACCCCTCCATCGCCGGCTATTCGAACGTCGCCGCGTATGGAATCGACGGATGCGTATCGACGTTCATCGGGCATTCCGTCGCGACCGAGGAGCTCACATTCCTCGTGGTGGGTGATCTCAGCTTCTTCTATGACATGAACTCGATCGGTATCCGTCATGTCAAGAACAACGCCCGCATCATCCTCGTGAACAACAACGGGGGCGGTGAGTTCCGTCTGTACAGCCATGCAGCTGACCGGTATTTCGGGGAGGACGCCGATACGCACATCGCCGCAGCCGGCCACCACGGGATGGCTCAGGCGTGGGCGGAGTCCATGGGTTGGCTCTATCGTGCGGTTCGAACAAAGCAGGACCTGGTAGATGTCGCGGATGCGTTCGTGTCCCCGAGCGACAAGCCGTTCATCATCGAGGTGTTCACCACCATGCACGACGACTCGGAGGGCGTGCGGATCATCCGCGAGGCCAACACGCACGAGAGTCTCGCCCGGCGACTCGCTAAGCGTCTGCCTCCGTCCGTAGCGGATGCGGTTCCGCCGCGAGTCAAGGAGCTCGCAAAGCGGGTCATCAAGAGGTGACCTCGCTCCTCGTCCTCGGGGCGACCGGGATTATCGGCACGCACATCGTCAGCGCGGCGGTGGAAGCCGGTGTGCGGGTGACGGCCGTGAGTCGCGGGAACCGCCCCGCGAGGTTCCCGGATGGTGTCAGGCGAGTCGCGGTCGACGGCAGAGATCCGACATCCATGGAAGGGGTGCTGGCCGGAAGCCAGTTTGACGCCGTGATCGACCTCCTGTCGTTCGGCCCGGAGCACGTGAGCATGACCCTCAACTGGGTGAGGCGTTTTTCCGACCGCTACGTCTTCATCTCATCGGCGACCGTGTCGGAGTCGGCGCCGCCAGGAGCCGTGATCGACGAGAACTCGCCGCTTGTGAACTCCGGATGGTCATACCCGCTGAAGAAGGTTGCCGCCGAGCAGCTCCTGGGGGACGTGATCGCCGACGGCGACCTGGATGTCGTGATCGTTCGCCCCTACATCATCTACTCCGAGCAGCGACTTGCGTTCGGGCCCTGGGAATCAGACGAGGTCATGGCGCGCATCCGCTCCGGCCGTCCCATCGCGCTACCGCAGGAAGTCGCCGTAGCGAGGACTTCGGTGACGCACGCCGCCGATGCCGCGCGTGCGGTGGTCGCGCTGTCACTCGCCCCAGGAGCCTCTGGTGCCACGGTCCAAGTCGCGTCCCCCGAGACGGTGACCTGGCGTGAGATCTTCGATATCGCCGCTGACGCGGTCGGCGCACCTGTCGACCTCCACACCATGCCTGAGAGTCAGTTCATCGCCGCGCTACCTCACCTCAGCGGGAAGGTGGGCGACCGCGTCAAGGATCGTGCGTTCTCCACTGCAGGTCTGGAGCAAGTGCTGCCCGATTTCCGGTTCGACATCGGCGTTGGGGAGGGGTATCGGGAGATCATCGACCAGGCGACTCCGCGACGTCATCCCCTGACCCGCATCGACGGCGTGCATGATCGGTTGCTTTCGGAAACCGGTGTCAGAGCGCCCGCGCCGCGGGGACTTCAGCTTCGAGAGCACGCGCGTTACGCCATTGGACGGTCGCGAGCGCTCAGTGAACTGCACGCCACGCTGCGTCGCGCGCACTTGGGAAACTACAACTAGGAGCGTTCCCGCCCGTGTCGCTGACGCGGACGCCGCGGCGGTGCGCCGCGTTGTACCGTGGGCGGGTGCCGCGACCAATCGAGCAGACGAGATCCGCGGAGGTGCCCCGTTTCATCCGCTCGGCTCTCTACGTGGTGCTCTACGTGGCGGCAATTGTCAGCGTCCCATTCGTCGGCCAATATGGACCGCTGCCCTCGACCGTGATGTTGGACGCTTGGTTCGGCCTGTTCCTTATCAGCGCGCTACTGACGAACCGATGGAACGCGCCCTTGCTGCTTGGGGTGGTCGTCGCCTTCGGATTCACTCGGGTTGTCGGGTTCTTCGCTACCAGCTCTCCCGCCGAGGACTTCTTCCAAGCGTATCGATGGGTGTTTTATCTCGCTGCTTTCGCTATAGGGGTGAGGCGGGTGTGGACGCCGGTGGGCGGCCTCGTCGCGCTCACCTGGACTCTGCTGTCACTCGCCACGGTCAAAGCAGCGCTCGGCGTGGTACTTGTGTCCGGCTCCCTTCGCCCGGGACTCTTTCTCGAGAACAACTTCGAACTGGCGTTGTTCTGCGGGTTGGTCGCGGTGATGTATCGATTTCTTGGCCGCGGCAGATTTCCGATGATCGCCTTGCTGGGGGTGCTCGTGCTGTTGTCGGGATCGCGAAGTGGCGCCGTGACGTATGTCGTGCTGCTGGTGTACGCCTTCACGCAGATTCCGCGGACGCACTCGACGCTGTTCCTGAGATTCGTCACTCTTATCGCCGCGCCAATCGGCGTGTTGATACCGGTGTGGATCTTCAGCGAGCGAGCTGACGGAAGTCGCATCGACCGGCTGAACTTCCTGGACGTCTTTCTGTATGAGACCAGCGATTGGAACCTGCTCAACTGGCTCCTCGGCACTCCGCCTATCACGCCTCTGAGCAACGAAGGTTGCCTAGCGCTCGCCTGGTATCAGGACCTTTTCGCGAGCACGGGTGACGGGTCGTGCTATGTCGTGATCCTGCACGCGTTCGTTCTGCGTGTGATCTTCGACGCGGGTTTGCTTGGACTCGGATTGGCGTTCGGCGTGGCTTGGGTAGCGCTGAGGAGGTCCGACGTCAGCAGGATGCTATCGCTCACGTTGATCGGTATTGCGGCCGCCAACAGTCTGTCAGTGTCCGGCCTCAATAACCCGTACGTCGCTTTGCCGATCTTGCTCGCGATGCTTACCGCAAAGGTCGCGGTCCACGGCGCCGAGATGAGCCGAGGCTCCGGTGCCGTCGAAGGGGCTGAGTTCGGACCTGAGGTCAAACGTGCTTGAACCTGTCCGCTAAGTTCGTTCGAAGCCGTGGTTCCGCGGCGGGGAGGAGTTAGCTGTGCCCCGAGGGCAGGTCTTGATCCGAACCTTGCCGCTCGATGTAGGCAACTACGGCGGAGTCCTTCAGGCCTACGCCCTCCAGCAGGTGCTCGTAGAGTTGGGAGCCGATCCGGTGACCGACACCTCGCGAGTCGACGCGGAGTCGTCTGTCAAGGCGTTCGTTCGCAAGGCGGTGGTCGAACTCCCGCTCCTCGCGAGGTTTGCTCGGCCTTCGTGGGTCGACCGCGTGGCGCACGACCGTCGCGCGGAGGCGATCGGAGCTTTCGCCCGCGAGCGCATTGCGACAGTCCGGTTGTTCGAGATGTCGGGCGCACGCCGCCGCGACTTCCTCGAGGGATGCGAGCTTCTCCTCGCCGGCAGCGACCAGGTGTGGCGGCGGCAGTACGCTGACGTGCTCTCCTACATGTTCGACTTCGTTGAGACGGCCTCGATGAGGCGAGCCTCGTACGCCGCGTCCTTCGGCCTCGACCACGTGGAGGACTACGACGACGGGACGCTTCGAGATGCGCGTCGCCTCTTGGCCCGGTTCCACGCCGTATCCGTGCGCGAGAACTCCGGGGTCGAGATCTGCCGCGATGTCCTCGGGGTTTCAGCCGTCCGTCACCTAGATCCGACCCTGCTGCTGCCGCGCGAGCGGTATGCCGCGCTCCGGTCGGAGGTCAAGGGCGACGCGAAGCGGTCGTTGGGCGTGTACGTGCTGGACAGGCGTCCTGACTACGGCACCGCGATCGCAGCGGCCGCGGGCCGACTGGGTGCTGACCTCGTATCCATCAAGGGCGATGACGGCTCGCATTGGGGCGTGCGGGAACGCGCCCCGCTGACGGTCGAAGAATGGCTGGCGGGGATCCAGGACGCCGACTACCTCGTGACGGACTCCTTCCACGGCACGGTTTTCGCGATCATCCATCATGTCCCGTTCATCTCGGTGGTGAACTCCGATCGCGGTGCCGCTCGCTTCGTCGATCTGCTTCAACCCCTCGGCTTGGCGGATCGGATGGTCTCGCCCGACGAACTCCGGGAGGACGAGCTCGTGACCAGGATGCGTGGCGCAATCGACTGGTCGGCCGTAGACGCTGCTCTCGACCAGGATCGGCGAGCGAGTCGCGAGTACCTCGCCTCGTTGCTCGACCCGCGCGCGACGGAGGTCCGGTCGTGAAGCCGACCAGCTTCGTGTTCGTGCAGCCGCACTTGAAGTTCGGCGGTGCCGAGAGCCAGACCGTCGCCATCGTGAACGGGTTGGTGGGTCGCGGACATTCCTGCACCGTCGTGTTGCACAGCAGGCAGGGAGAGCTACTCACGCGCCTCGACCCGCGCGTCAACGTCGTCAGTCTGGGATTCGAGTCGCACGTCGCCGTGCTGCTGGGTGCCGTCCGCATACGGAAAGTGCTTGAGAGACTTCCCGCGTCAGTCGTGGTGACCCGGCTCTGGTCGAGTGTGATGGTCGTAGGCCTTGCGGCCTCTCGCGTCCTCAAGCACGACTACTACTTCTATGAGGACCTCGACCCTCGCGACCACGCGCGATTCATCCGCCTCGGGCGCCTCAAGCAGTCCATCGTGCGGCGGATCTACCGGAGGAGCGCGGATCAGCTGGTCGCGAACACGGTGCACGTCTCGGAGGCAATGCGCGACGCGTATGGACTCGCCGCGTCTCCCCGCGTTATCGAGTGTGGGGTCGAGAGCGCGTCGCTGCGAGCTCGTGCGGCGGAATCGCCCAAGGTGCGTGTCCCCTTCCGTGATGGCGCGCTGCGGGTGGTGACCGTGGGCAGCCTCATCGAGCGCAAGGGTCTTCGGGAGTTGCGTGCGTCGCTCGATGCGCTCGACCGCCTCGTTGATTGGGTGGTCGTAGGCGAGGGACCGCTTCAAGCCTGGCTCGCTGCGCGAGACGACGACGGGGGACGCGTGAAGACGACTGTGGTCGACGGGACTCTGAACCCCTTTCCGTACGTCTCGCAAGCCGACGTCATGGTGCACGGCGCGCTGAGCGAGTCGCTCGGCGTCGTGATTCTCGAGAGCGTCGCCCTCGGAACCCCGGTCGTTGCCAACGCCGCGAACGGACCACGCGAGATCTCGCGCTCGCTTCCCGACGCACCGATTCAGCTGTTCGATGTGAATGATCCTGAGTCCCTTCGCCGCGCGCTGAACGCGATCGCGGCATCCCCGGGGGCTCCGGTGGATCTCGGCGTGTACGAGCTGGATGCGACGCTCGGCAAGTGGGAGGCGCTCGGTCGGGCCCATGACTGACGAAGCCGCGGCGACATCGAGGTGGACCGAGGTTCCTTTCCTCGGAGTCCGCGTAACGCCCATGACTGCTGACGAGGTCGTCGAGTGGGTCGACGATCATCGCGGAGGCAAGCACTTCGTCGCCAACCACAATCTGCACAGCGTCCACCTCCACAAGACGCTCGCCTCGTTCCGTCGCGCCTACGACCTGGCTGATCTCGTGGTGGTGGACGGGTCACCGGTCCTCTGGCTGACGAGGCGGCGTCGTCCCGAATTGGGCCACGAGTATCGCACCGGATCGACTGACTGGATCGCGCGCCTGGGTGATTCGATGAGCCCGGGCGAGCTGTGCCTGGTGGGCGCGTCGGCGGAGTCCAACCGCCGCGCAGTGGAACGGCTCACCGCGGACCTCGGACCGAAGGGTTGGAGAGTGCGCGGTATCGACGGCTTCCGCGACAACGCCGAGACGCTCGATTGGCTGAGAGGCGGCGTGCCGACACTCGTTCTCGTCGGTATGGGGATGCCGAGGCAAGAGGAGTTCCTGCTCGAGAACTGGGAGAAGCTCCCTCCCGCTGTTTACGCGACGGTCGGTGGAGCGATCGACTATGTCGCGGGCACGACCAACCTCGCGCCACGCTGGATGGGGCGGCTTGGCGTCGAGTGGCTGTGGCGCCTTGCGCACGAGCCGCGGCGCCTCGCGGCCCGTTACCTCGTCGAACCGCTGGCCCTCGCATGGCTCATCGTGGTGAGGCGGCGATGACCGAATCGCCAACCGTCAGCGTCGTCGTCACCTTCTACAACAACGTGGACTACGTCGAGCGTGCGCTGCGACAACTCGCTTTGCTCGACGAGGAGCCGTTCGAGGTGCTCGTGACCGACGATGGCTCGACCGACGGCACAGCTGACCTGCTCCGCGCCGGGCTCGACATCCTGCCGGGGGCGCGCTTGATCGCAGTCCGCCAGAACTCCGGGATCGCCGCGATGAGGAACCTCGCGGTGCGAGAGGCCCGCGGGGACTATGTGTGGTTCCTGGATGCCGATGATGTCTGGCTGCCCGAGGCCGCTGGTGAGCTGCGACGACTGATTGGGGGCGGTGCGGCAGACATCGCGATGGTCCGTGCCAAACGGGGCACCACCGTGGGCGATCCCCGGGCGAAGGTGCTCGACTCCGCGGCCGCCGGAGCCTACGAGGGCGACGACGTCGTCCGGCTGTTGCTGACAGGGGGAGTGCGCGGGTACCTCTGGAACAAGGCGATCCGGCGCACCCTTCTCGCGGCGCATCCGTTCCCGGAACGCCGCGCCCAGGAGGACTTCGCCGTCATCAGCGAGATCCTCCTCGCAGGCGCCCGATTGGTGGTCTCGGACCGCGTGCTCTACTGGCACATCGAGCGACCGGGGTCGCTGACGAATACACGGATCTCCGACTTCAGCGACCTTGAGGAGACGTGCAATCGAGTGTTGGAGTTGGTGGGCGCCGACCCCCGGGCAGCGACCCGCTTCGCGGATGAACTGGCGTTCTTCCGTCAATGGTTCTATGTCTCGAGCGTCGTCAATACGAGCATCCGACTCGGTGTCGCCGACGCTCGCACAGCGGGGCAGGTGCGTCAGGCGAGACGCTCGATCACCTTTCACTCCGTGCGGGCCACCGCGCGGGTCTCCCGACGTGAAGGGCTCATCGCGTTGCTGATCAAGACGCTCGGCCCGTTCTACCCGCCCGTCTATCGCGCGTACGTCCGGCGCGAGCGGAGCTCGTCGGCCTGACCGCAGCGACGGAGCAAGGTCGTCATCCGGTAGCGTCGAGTCATAGCTGACCGGTATTCACCCCTCGATGTGACGCTGGCGAGACGCACGGACGGAAGACATGACTCAATCCCATCACGCGCATCAGGCGCGCCCTTCGTGGGTTCGGTGGGTCGTTCTCGGCGGGATCGCACTGCTCCTCATCTGGAGCGGTTGGTTGGTGGTTCGGGGCCTGATTGCTCGGGATCAGTTGACGGCCGCCGCACCTGCTGCACGAGAGCTCGCCGCAGTGGTCGTCGAGGGCGAGGCCGAGGCGACGGCGCCGCTTGCGGCGGAGCTGAAGGACCGCGCGGACACCGCCTGGGAGATGACCCATGATCCCGTGTGGCGCGCGAGCGAGTATGTGCCCTGGGTGGGACCCAACCTCGCGGCCGTAAGGCAGATCACCGAGGTGGCCCGCACCATCACGGGCGAAGGTATCGACCCGCTTCTCGCAGCGGCGACGGAGTTTGATGCCGAAGCGTTCGCGGTCGTCGACGGCAGAGTCGACCTCGGTCCGATCATCGCGGTGCGAGGCGACATCGATCTCGCGAACGCGGCCATGACGTCGGCGCGTGAGCAGGCTGCCGCCATCGACATCGATGCGACCGTCGGGCCGGTGCGTGATGCGGTGGATCAGATGCTCGCCTTGGTCGGAGACGCGACGAGTTCCGTCGACGCTCTCGACCGCACTGCGCATCTCCTTCCCGCAATGCTCGGGCAGGGTGGCTCCCGGAACACGCTGGTGCTGATCCAGAACAACGCCGAGCTCCGAGCTTCGGGCGGGGTCAGCGGAGCCCTCGCGCTGCTGACGGCGAGCGACGGAAAAATCGACCTCGCCGGCCAGGCGTCGACTCGGGACTTCGACCCGCCGTTCGATGAGCCCGTGGTGCCGCTCGACCAGCCCACGGAGTCGCTCTACGGCGCTATCACGGGTGAGTACATCCAGAACGTGAACCTCACCCCCTGGTTCGACACCACTGGCGAGCTCTCCAAGATGATGTGGGAGCGGCGATTCGGGGGAACGATCGACGCCGTCGTCGCGGTCGATCCCGTGCTCCTTTCGTACCTGCTGGAAGCCGCTGGTCCGGTGGAGGTCGGCGACGTGACGCTCAGTTCGGACAACGCGGTGGACGTGCTGCTGAGCGAGACCTACGCGCGTTTCGCTGAACCTGCCGATCAGGATGCGTTCTTCGCTTCGGCCGCTCAGACCGTGTTTGCTGCGGTGACCGGTGGCGACGTCGAACCGCGGGCCCTTGTGGAAGCGCTGGTGCGCGGCGGTGAAGAGCGTCGCATCCGCATCTGGAACGCTCGTGCGGAAGAGCAGCGGCTCGTGGAAGGCACCACATTGTCCGGCATCCTGCCCGCCGACAATAGTCAGGGTCCGGGCATTGGCGTCTACTTCAACGATGACACCGGGGCCAAGATGGACTACTACCTCGACGCCGACGTGAAGGTCGGATCGGGCGTATGTCGAGGTGATGGGCGGCCGACCTACCGCGTCAGCGTGACCCTCACGAGCACGGCACCCATGGATGGAGCCACATCGCTTCCCGATTACGTAACCGGCGGAGGGCGATACGGTGTCGAGCCCGGCAGAATCAAGACATTCGTCAATGTATATGGTCCCGTAGGGTCCGCAACTCAGGGTGTGACCTATCCCGGCTCTGCCGACCAACTCAATGGCCAAGTGGCGATCGACCGTGGTCGCCCGGCCGTGGTCGTCCCTACCGAATTGGCGCCAGGAGAGACCATCACGCTTGTCTACGATTTCCTTGGACAGACCCGGGAGCGCGGCGCGCTCACCCTCGACGTCACACCGACTCTTAACGTCACGGAAACACAGCACCGTTCCCTCAATTGCTGAGGCTGTGTAAACTTCACGTCACGTGCGTTGCCGTGGGGGCGGCGTAGCCGGATCGATACGAGGGAGACTGCGCTCCGGCGCAAAACGGGACTATGAAGCTCAAAAAGACCATCACCGCACTAGCTGCCGCGTTCGCGCTCACCATCGGGGGCGCCGCGTCGGCCGCCATCGCCTACACGCCCGCGGAGTTCGCGTCGGGCCCTGCGACCGTCGCCCCGGGCCAGCCCGCGACGTTCGCGTTCGACAGCTTCCAGCCGAACGAGCCCGTGACCTTCACTCTCCGCGGTGAGAACGCCTCGGGCGCAACCCTGGCAGCGCTCGCGGTGGTCGACGAGAAGTCGCTCGCCAAGGCCGCCGACGGCTCCGGCGTCGCCACGGTGACGGTGACCCTTCCGAGCAACGCGGTCGGCAGCTACACCCTCACCGCGACTGGCGCCCAGAGCGGATCGGCTCAGACCACCATCACGGTGTCGATCGCCGCGACCGGTGCCGACGTCTCGCCGGTGCTCCTGTGGGGTGCGGTCGGCGCTGTCGGCCTCGGTGCGATCGCGCTGATCGCCGTCGCCGCGGTTCGCCGCAGCCGTCAGTCGGAGCTCGTCGAGCAGCGCTGACAACAGACCACGCGAAGGCCCCGCCGCAGGCGGGGCCTTCGTCATGTGGACCGCGGATGCCGCACCGCCTCGCGCGCGCCACCGACCGTCGGTAGCGTGGCACCCATGAGCGACGCCCCCGCCCGACGGCGCCCCCGCACCAAGTCCCACTACCGCGAGCCCTACAACGCACTCACCACCGCGGCAGTCGCCTACTTCGTGGTGCTGCTGCTCCTGCTGCTCGTCACCCCGCGCATCCCCGCCATCGGCGAAGGCGGATGGATCAGCCAGCTGCTCAGCTTCCTCATCGTGTGGGTGCTGCTCGTCGGCGCCGTCGTGTTCGCCGCCCGCCGCTTCGGGCGCGGCTCGCTCGAGCGCGACGCAGGCCTCCGCATCCACTGGATCGACGTCGGCATCGGCCTGCTCACCGGACTCATCGTGCGCTTCGCCGCCGAAGGCGTCGCGCCCGCGGCGAGCACCCAGATCACCCTCGACGGCGTCGTGCCTGTGCCGCCGCTGCCCGCGCTGCTCGTGCTCATCGTCGGCGCGGGGCTCATCGCGCCCGTCGTCGAGGAGCTGTTCTTCCGGGGGCTGCTGCAGCGCAGCGTCTCGGGGCTCGTACCCGGCGGGCGAGCGGCGCGGATCATCGTGTCGGTGCTCGTCAGCACGCCGCTGTTCGTGCTGCTGCACCTCGTGACGGCCCAGCCTGGGGCCTGGATGTCGGTTGCGATCATCGTCGGGATGGGTGGGCTGCTGTTCGGGGTGCTGACGGCGGTGACGCGGCGGCTCGGGGCGAGCATCGCGGCGCACGTGGTGTTCAACGGGCTCGGGTTGCTGTTTCTTTACGCGAGGTGAGTGGTGCGGGGGCTGGTTTCGACACGCGCCTCCGGCGCTACTCAACCAGCGGGTGTGCGGGCCTTCGGCGCTACTCAGCCAGCGGGTAAGCTGCGGCCGCGGGGGTTTCGATACGCCCGCTTCGCGGGCTACTCAACCAGCGGAGTAGGCCGTCTCGCGGGCTACGCGATGGCTGCGGCGGCGTTGGTGCTCCTCGCCGGGTGTGCGCCGGCCGCGGCGCCGGGGGTGCCGGAGGGGGTGACCGTCGCGATCGTGCAGCAGCGGTCGGACGTCGCCGAGCGGATGGCGCAGGTTCGTGTCTACAACGGCGGCGAGGCGGCGCTCGCGCTCGCGGGGGTGCGGGTCGACGACTCGCGGTTCGCGGCATCTGTCGAGATCGAAGCGGATGCCGAGCTCGCTCCGGGGAGGACCGTCGACCTTCGCTTCGCGCTGCCCGAGGTCGCGTGCGGCGGCGACGTGGAGGTGCGCCGCAGCGTCGCGCTCGAGCTCGCCGATGACGAGGAGGTCGTCGCCGACCTCACGGGCGCCGACGACTTCACGAACGCCCTGCACGAGCGCGAGTGCCTCATGCGCGACATCGCGCAGACCGCGACGCTCGAGTGGAGTGACTTCGTGCCGTCGGCGCCCGGCGCGCCCGCGCACGCGATGCTCACGGCGACGCCGACGGGCGCGGGGGAGCCGATCGAGCTGCGCGGCATCCGCTCGACGAACCTGCTGCGGTTCAAGCCGAAGGACGGGGAGTTCTGGAAGCTCGGGCTCGAGCTCGACGCGGGGTCGCCGGTCACCGGCGTCGAGGTGCCGCTCGTGCCGCAGCGGTGCGACCCGCACGTCGTGCAGGAGGACAAGCGCGGCACGATCTTCACGATCGACGTCGAGGAGCCTCGGGAGGGGAGCGTCGAGCTCAAGATGCCGCCGGAGATGAAGGCGCGGGTGCTGACGTGGGTGGCCGAGTGGTGTGAGTTCGGGAAGTAGTTGCAGCCGGGTGGTGGTCTCGAGACGCGTCGCTTCGCGGCGCTCCTCGACCACCTGGGTCAGTCGAAGTCGAGGATGAGCTTGCGGAGGAGCCCCGCGAGGCGCTCCTGATCGGCGGGGGAGAGGGCGCCGAGCAGCTCCCGCTCGCGCTTCACGAGGTCGGTCATGGCGCCGTCGACGGCGGTGCGCCCCGCATCCGTCATCTCGACGAGCACGCCGCGACCGTCGTGCGGGTCGGTGCGGCGCTCCACGAACCCGCGCTCGACGAGGCGGTCGATGCGGTTCGTCATGGTGCCGCTCGACACGAGCGTCTGCTGCAGGAGCGCCTTCGGGCTCGACTGGAAGGGGGCTCCCTCGCGACGCAGGGCGGCGAGCACGTCGAACTCCCACGGCTCGAGGCCGGAGCTGTTGAACGCGTCGCGGCGTGCGCGGTCGAGGTGCTTCGCGAGCCGGCCGACGCGCGACAGCACCTGCAGTGGGGAGAAGTCGAGCTCGGGGTGCGCCTGCTGCCACGCGGCGACGATCCGGTCGACCTCGTCGTTCTCGGGCATCTGCCCATTATGGCGAGCCCGGCGGCGATCCGGACGGATGCGCGCGCTCAGGCAGAATGATCCGGTGCCGATTCCCGTGATCCTCGACGTCGACACCGGCGTCGACGACGCCCTCGCCCTGCTGTTCGCCGCCGCACATCCCGAGCTCGACCTCATCGGGGTGAGCTGCGTCGCCGGCAACGCGAGCCTCGAGCGCGTGGTCGAGAACTCGCTGCGGGTGCTCGCGGTCGCCGGTGCCGGACACGTGCCGGTCGCGGCGGGCGCCCACCGCCCGCTCATCGAGCCGGCGCGCGACGCGGGCCACGTGCACGGCGCCAACGGCCTCGCCGGCATCGAGCTGCCTCCCGCCGCGCGCGAGGCGGAGGCGGATGGCGCGGTCGCCTTCCTGCGCCGCACGATCCTCGAGCACCCCGAGCCGGTGACGCTCGTGACCCTCGCCCCGCAGACGAACGTGGCCCTGCTGCTGCGCACGCATCCGGGGGTCGTCGACAACATCGCCCGCATCGTGTTCATGGGCGGCTCGGCGGGCCCCGGCAACGCGACCGCGGTGGCCGAGTTCAACGTGTGGCACGACCCCGAGGCGGCTGCGATCGTGCTCAGCTCGGGCGTGCCTCTCTACATGTACGGTCTCGACGTGTTCGAGCGCGTGGCGGTGCCTCAGGATGTGGCGCTCGAGCTGGCGGCGTCGGCCGACCCGCGCGCGGCGCTCGTGGGGCAGCTGCTGAACCACCGCATCCGCGACACCGAGGGCGGCGAGTCGGTATACCTCGGGCACATCGGCGACGCGGGCGCCGTGTGCAGCATCGTCGCTCCGGATGCGTTGCGCACCGAGCGCCTGCCGGTGCGGGTCGAGCTCGCGGGCTACGGGCGCGGGCAGACGGTCGTCGACCGGCGGCGGTTCCCGGGCGAGGACCTGTTCCACGGCCTCGCCGACGGCTGGGCCGAGGTCGAGGTGGCGCTCGGGATCGACGACGAGCGCATCGCGAACCTGTTCCTCGACGCCGTCGTGCCCGGCCGGGCAGCGGATGCGGCCCCCGCGGACGCGGGCTGACTCGCGCTGGCAGAATGAGACGGCGCCGCGAGGCGCGATCCGCTTTGGTGTAACGGCAGCACGACGGCCTTTGGAGCCGTTAGGTCCAGGTTCGAATCCTGGAGGCGGAGCATCGAGGGGTTCCCGTAGCTCGCGGGGGTCGTGTTCCCGAAACGATGCGGGGATGGGATCAACCGATCGGGCAGCTACGGGCGCGTCGGCCTTGGCTATGCGGGCAACCGCGTGATGAGGTTCGCGAATCCGGGGCGATGGAGACGATTCCGATGTACCGCGATCAGAATGGTCATCACCGCTTCGCACGTGGACGTCGGCCCGGCCGAGCATCCGGCATCGAGGGTGATGCTGGGCCCCACGAAGCGCCTCCCTAATGCAATGGCTTCGCCGAGCAGATGGAGAAGCCGCTGCTGTCGCTCAGCCAGCCGTTCCAAACGAACCACGCCAGCGGTCCCGCCAGGGGGCAGCAGACGATGAACACCGCCCATGCGAAGAAGGCGAGGGGAGCGTGTGCCGAGTAACTGCGATGCGCTCCGGCGATCGCCAGCCCGGCAAAGAGAACGATCGCGCCAGAGACCACGACTCCTGCGAGGAGGAGCGGCCACGTGTCGATCATGACGACCCCCGAGGCGGTGGAGTTACGGCGGCTTGAAGCCGCCCGGGCGCCTCCAACGTACTGCGGGGACGTAGTCAAAGAAAAGGCGAGTCGGACGGAGCGGAACGAGGGGGAGGCCATCGCCGCAGCTTCTCGGGAGCGGTCCACATCCAGAGCTCGAGGATCGGGGCTCTCGCGCTTCCGACCGCCAGCAGGGCGACGACCGTTCCATCGGGTGCCACGACGCGGACGCCAGACGTGCCGTTGATGCGCGCGGGGGCCGGAACTCGACCTCCGCCGCTCACCTGGGCGATGAGCTGCTGCGCCACGCGGCGGCGTCCGCGGAAGCTTCCGCCCTCGACGCTGCCCGAGTCGACGACCAGGCGCACGCGGGCGTGCAGCGTCCGCCTCACCTGACGCGGATCCCGCCTCTCGAGTGCGGCGATCAGGAGGGCGGCCGGTTGCTCACGCACCATGGGGCGTCACGGCGCCCAGCTTGTGCGGGTTCATCATCCAGAGGATGCGCTCGACGCCCTGCGGCGAGCACTCGAGCGCGAGCACCGCGAACACCGCGCCTTCGCGGCTCAGCACCATCGAGGGTCGTCCGTTCGTCGTGGTCGGCGTCGCGTCGACGCCCTCCCAGAAGTGCTCGTGGAACGCGCGCACGAACTTGGCCACGCGGTCGCGCCCGACGACGGGGATCCTCGACGCCCGCACGACCCCGCCGCCATCGGAGAGCGAGACGACATCCTCGGCGAGCAGCGCCTCGAGTCGGTCCAGGTCGCCCGTCCGCGCGGCGGCGACGAACGCCGCCAGCAAGCGGTGCTGCTCCGCGTCCGTCACCTCGCGTCGACGCTCGGATGCCAGATGCTTGCGGGCGCGGCTCACGAGCTGTCGTGCGGCCACGACCGAGGTCTGCACGACCACGGCGACCTCCTCGTACGGGTACGCGAAGGCCTCGCGCAGCACGTAGGCGGCCCGCTCGGTCGGGCTCAGACGCTCGAGCATGAGCAGCACGGCGACGCCGAGCGCCTCGGCGCGCTCGGCGCCGAGCGTCGGGTCGTCGCTCGTGTCGACGGGCTCGGGCAGCCACGGGCCCACGTACACCTCCCGGCGCACGCGAGCGGACTGCAGCTCGTTGATCGCCAGGCGCGTCGTCATCGTGACGAGGAACGCGATCGGCTCGACGACGTCGGCATAGTCGACCCGCTCCCACCGCAGCCACACCTCCTGCAGCACGTCCTCGGCCTCCGCGGCGCTGCCCAGCATCCGGTAGGCGACCCCGAAGAGCCGGGGGCGGGCGGATTCGTAGAGCGCCAGGGCGTACGACGGTGCGGTGCCGGTCACGACGGTCCTCTCCCCGGTCGGGCAGACCGGTCTCATGAGAGAGACAAGACGGCAGACCGAGGTGTGACCGATCCGACGAAGAAAGTCAGATCGAATCCGCGCCGTCGAGCGCGTCGCCGCGCGCCGTGATGTCGCGCAGCACCTCGAGGGCCTGCTTCGAGCTCGCGGGGGTGAATCCGAATGCGGAGCGGATGCCGGCGTAGATATCGGGCGCGTGCCGGCGCAGCTCGCTTCCCTCGTGTGTGAGGGTGACGATCACCGTGCGCTCGTCCTGGATGCTGCGGGTGCGCTTGACGAGGCCGCGCTGCTCGAGGCGCTTGAGCAAGGGCGTGATGGTGCCGTACTCGACGCGCAGCCGCTCGGCGAGCTCGCCGACGGTGTGGTCGCCGTACTCCCAGAGGCACGCGAGGGCGATGTACTGCGGGTACGACAGACCGATCGGCTCGAGCAGCCGCCGGTATTCGGCCATCACCACGCGGGAGGCCTGGTACAGGTTCCAGCAGACCATCTCGCTGAGGGGGATCGCGCCGTCGTTCGCCTTCGCCATGACAGAAACCTAGCACTCTAAATAAAAGAACCCTATTGACACGCGCACGAGGTATAGGCGTAGGGTGGCCGCGAGCACTCGAGGGAGCACCCAGATGCGGTCACACGACGAGAACCTCGCGCTTCGCCAGGAGCACCGTGCGGAGCGGCGACACGACATCCCCCAGCAGGCCGGCGCGGCAGACCTCGACGCCGCCGCGCGCGCGTTCCAGACGCTCAGACCCCGCCTGTTCGGCATCGCGTACCGCGTCGTCGGCACGGTCGCCGAAGCGGAGGACGTCGTGCAGGACGTCTGGATCAAATGGCACGGCTACGACAGGTCGACGGTCGGCAACCCCGAGGCCTTCCTCGTGACCATGACCACGCGCACGGCGATCAACGTGCTGCACTCGGCGCGCGCCCGACGGGAGACCTACATCGGCCCGTGGCTGCCCGAGCCCATCGACACCGAGGCGAACCCCGAGCTCGAGGCCGAGCACAACGAGTCCCTGTCGTTCGCGGTGCTCGTGGTCATGGAGTCGCTCTCGCCGGCCGAGCGCGCGGCCTTCGTGCTGCGCGAGGCCTTCGGCTACGAGTACGCGGTCATCGCGGCCATCCTCGAGACGACGGAGGTGGCCACGCGCAAGCTCGTCAGCCGCGCGCGGGAGCACGTCACCTCCGGTCGGCGGCGCAGCGTCCCCATGCCGCAGCACCATCGGATGCTGCGGGCCTTCGTCGCGGCCGCCCGCTCGGGCGACGTCGCGCAGCTCGAGCGGCTGCTCGCCGAGGACGTCATCAGCTATTCCGACGGCGGCGACGTCGTGCACGCCGCGCGCATCGCGATCGTCGGGCGCGATCGCGTCGTCAAGTTCGTGGCCGCGTTCTCGCGATGGTTCTGGGCGGGGATCGAGGTGCGCGAGATCGAGGTCAACGCCGAGCCCGCGATCGCGATCGTCGCGGGAGGCGAGCCGGTGACCGTCCTCACGATGGTCGCGTCGCACGACGGCATCGAGCGTCTTTACTGGCTGCTCAACCCCGAGAAGCTGGAGCGTATCCAAGCCGCCTGAGCGATCGGCGGTCACAGCCCGGCCGCGACGGCTGTCTTCCTGAGTGACGCCCCAACCGGGGCGCGAACCGATCAGCGAAGGCAGACCCCCATGACCGAACACACCCTCGAGCCCGCGGCGGCCGACATCGTCGCCGCGACCTCGCGCCCGCCGCTCCTCCACGAGCTCGGCGTCGACGGCGCCCGCAAGGTGCTCGACGACCTCCAGGCGGCCCCCATCGACAAGCTGGACGTCGACGAGCGCTGGGTCACGGTGCCCGCATCCGTCGGAGACGTGCGCGCCCGCATCGTGACCGCCCCCGGAGCCGCCGGGCCCCTTCCCGTCGTGCTCTACATCCACGGCGGCGGATGGGTGCTCGGCAATGCGGGAACGCACGACCGCCTCGTGCGCGAGCTCGCCGTCGGGACGCGCGCCGCTGTCGTCTTCGTCGAGTACGACCGATCGCCGGAGGCGCGGTACCCCGTCGCGATCGAGCAGGCGTACGCCGTCGCCGAGTGGATCACGGCCTCCGGCGAGGCCGAGGGCTTCGACGCGAGCCGGCTCGCGATCGCCGGCGACTCGGTCGGCGGCAACATGACCGCCGCCGTCACCCTCATGGCGAAGCAGCGCGGCACCGTGCGCTTCGTGCACCAGTCGCTCTACTACCCCGTGACCGACGCGGGCCAGGACACCGACAGCTACCGCGAGTTCGCGAGCGGCTGGTACCTGACCGCCGCAGGCATGGCGTGGTTCTGGGACTCGTACCTTCCCGAGCACGGCAAGCGGAACGAGATCACGGCGTCGCCGCTCCGCGCGAGCATCGAGGAGCTCGCGGGGCTGCCGCCCGCGTTCGTGATCGTCGACGAGAACGACGTGCTGCGCGACGAGGGCGAGGCCTACGCGCGCAAGCTCACGGCTGCCGGCGTGCGCACGGTGTCCGTCCGCTACAACGGCACGGTCCACGACTTCATGATGCTCAACCCGCTGCGCGCGACGGCCGCGACCTCGGCCGCCGTCGCCCAGGCCATCACGGTGCTCCGATACTTCCTCGGAACCGACTGATCCCCGCTCACCCCCCCGCCTACCCCCGCTCACCCCCAACAGAGAGAAGAGAACAATGAGCACCCCCACTCCCACGGTCGTCCTCGTGCACGGCGCCTTCGCCGAGTCCGCGAGCTGGAACGACGTCATCGGCGAGCTGTATCAGAAGGGCGTGACCTCGGTCGCGGTCGCCAACCCGCTGCGCAGCGTGAGCGTCGACGCCGCCTACCTGCGCGACGTGCTCGACAGCATCGAGGGTCCCGTCGTCCTGGCCGGCCACTCCTACGGCGGCTTCGTCATCACCGAGGCGGGAGCACACCCCGCCGTCAAGGCGATCGTCTACGTCTCCGCGTTCGCGCCCGCCCAGGGTGAGACCGCGTTCGAGCTGTCGACGAAGTTCCCCGGCAGCACCCTCGGCGACGCCCTCACCGCCTATCCGGTGTCGACCGGCGGGAACGAGTTCGCCATCCGTCGCGACGTCTTCCGGCAGCAGTTCGCCGCCGACGTCGACGTGCAGACGGCCGGACGGATGGGCGCGACCCAGCGGCCCGTCACCGAGAAGGCCCTCACCGAGCCGCTCCCGACGACGGCGCCCGCGTGGACGACGCGTCCCTCGTGGTTCGTCTACGGCGAGCTCGACCTCAACATCCCCGCCGAGCTGCAGCGGTTCCAGGTGGAGCGCGCCGGCGCCCGCGGCGCCCGCGAGATCCCCGGGGCGTCGCACGCCCTCAGCGTCTCGCAGCCCCAGGCGGTCGCGGACACCATCCTCGAGGCCGTCGCGGCGATCTCCTGATCCGGGTGGGGCGGCGCGCTTCGGTGCGCCGCCCCTTCTCCGCACGGAGGACCTCATGCGAGACGCAGACGCTCGGCTCGAACCGCTCCACACGGTCACCACCTCGGTGCTCGAGATCGCCTACGCGGATCTCGGCCCGGCGGACGGGCGACCCGTCGTGCTCCTGCACGGCTTCCCGTACGACATCCACAGCTACGTCGACGTCGCGCCGATCCTGGCCGGACGCGGGCACCGGGTGCTCGTGCCCTATCTGCGCGGCCACGGGCCGACGCGCTTCCTGTCGCGGACGACCCCGCGCTCGGGGCAGCAGGAGGCCCTCGGCCGCGACGTGGTCGACTTCCTCGACGCGCTCGACCTCCCGCGCGCGATCCTCGCCGGCTACGACTGGGGAGGCCGTGCGGCGTGCGTCGCGGCCGCCCTGCATCCCCGGCGGGTGGAGGGGATCGTGTCGGTGAACGGCTACCTCATCCAGGACATCGCGGCCGCGTCGACGCCCCTACCGCCAGAGCTCGAGGCCGGCTTCTGGTACTTCTACTACTTCCTCACCGACCGCGGGTACGCGGGGCTCGCGCGGCACCGACGGGAGATCGCCGACGTGATCTGGCGGCGCAACTCGCCCGACTGGCTCTACGACGAGGCCACGCTCGACCGGGCGGCGGACGCGTTCCGCAACCCCGACTACGTCGACGTCGTCATCCACTCCTACCGCCACCGTCTCGGGCAGGCGGCGGGCGCCGACGAGTACGAGCGGGACGAGACAGCGCTCGCGGCGCTGCCCCCGATCCGCGTGCCGGCCGTGACGCTCGACGGCATGGCCGACGGCAACTTCCCGGCGACCGACGGCACGGCATCCGCTGCCCATTTCGCGGGGCCGAGGGTGCATCACCAGATCCCGCACGCCGGGCACAACCTGCCCCAGGAGGCGCCATTCGCGTTCGCGCAGGCCGTGCTCGAGGTCGCACGGCTCGCCGAGCTCGTCGGCACCCCGGCCGCACGCGCGGCCATCCGATAGCAGCAGCGAAGGCCCCGCGTTCGACGCGCGGGGCCTTCGCTGTGCGACCGGTCAGCGTTGGGCTTCGAGCCACTCCGCGAACCGGATGGTGCCGAGGTCGGCGCCCGGGCCGGGAACGAGGGTGTCGGGGCCGGGGTGTCCGCCGAAGTAGCCTGCCTCCTCGTCGGCGACGACCTCGCGGGGGTCGCCGAAGAAGCGGAGCGCGCGCCGCACGAACTCGTCGAGGCCGAACCGCTCCGGGCCGCCGATCTCGCGGTCGCCGTCGAGAGGCGCCGCAGCCGCCGTCTTCGCGACCGCGGCGGCGACCTCGCTCGACGCCATCGGCTGCACGGGCGCGGAGGGCAGGCGCACGATGTCGCCGTCGGTCGCCGAGTCGCCGATGCCGCGGGCGAACTCGAAGAACTGGGTCGCGTGCACGATCGAGTACGGCACTCCCGACGAGCGGATGAGCCGCTCCTGCGCCTGCTTGGCGCGGAAGTAGCCCGCCTCGAGCATGCGCTCGATGCCGACGATCGAGAGCGCCACGTGGTGCCCGACCCCCGCCTCCTTCTCGGCTGCGAGGACGTTCGTCGTCGACGTGCGGAAGAAGTCCATGACCGCGTCGTCGGAGAAGTCCGGCGAGTTGGAGACGTCGACCACCACATCCGCGCCCGCGAACGCCTCGCTCAGGCCCGTGCCGGCGATGGTGTCCACGCCCGTGCTCGGTGCCGCCGCGACGGCGTTGTGCCCGTGCTCGGTCAACCGCTCGATCACCTGCCTGCCGATGAGGCCGGTGCCGCCGATCACCACGATCTTCATATCTCTCTCCTTCGTGTCGGGGCCCGGCCGGACGGCTCGGACCCATCAGGTGGACAGGCCACCGGATGCCGTTGTGACGCGCTCAGCGCACGACGACCCCGGCGTACTCCCCGTGGGCCTCCACGAACCGTCGGATCATCGGGCACTCGACGATCACGCGCTCGCCGCGCTCCATCCGCTCGTCGAGAACGTGGGCGATGAACGCGGTGCCGATGCCGAAGCCGCGCAGCTGGGGATCGACGTAGGTCGAGCGCAGCACGGTGGGGCCGCCTCCGAGGTGCGCGTAGCGGATCACGCCGACCTCGCGGTCGCCGATGATGGCGCGGTACTCCTGCGTCTGCGGGTCGTCGAGCACGCGCAGATCGACGTCGGCCTCGGCGCTCGGCGTGAGGAACTCGACCGAGCCGGCCGCAGCGAGCGCGGACGCGGTGCCCTCATCGAGGAAGCCCATCCCGTCGGGGTAGCCGGCGGTGTCGGGGTACTCGAAGCTCTCATGCTGCATGGCGGATCCAATCGTCGAAGCGGGTGGGCATGAGGACGGCCTCGGGCCCCGGGAGGAGCTCGTCCTCGGCGAGGTCCGTGCCGAAGTAGGTCGCGAGCGGGTCGGCGATCACCTGGCGCGCGTCGTTCTGCACCCAGAGCCGGGTGCGGACGACGCTGTCGAGGCGGAACCGCTCGGGGCCGGCGAACTCCGTGATCGCCCGCGTCGGATCCGCCGTCGCCACCCGCAGCACCGCCTCGGCGACGTCGTCGGCGGCCATCGGCTGCACCTGCGCGTGCGCGACGCGGACGACGCCATCGCGCGTCGCCGCCTCGGCGATGCTCAGGAGGAACTCGAAGAACTGGGTCGCGTGGACGATCGAGAAGGGGTGCCCGGACGCCCGGATGAGACGCTCCTGTTCGAGCTTCGCCGTGAAGTAGCCGCCCTCCGACGCCGCGAGCCGGTCGGTGCCGACCACCGAGAGCGCGACGTGGTGCGACACCCCGGCCGCCGCGCCGTAGCTCAACAGGTTGAGGGTCGACGTGGCGAAGAACTCCTGCGCTCCCGCGTAGTCGGTGTAGGAGGAGTTGGTGACGTCGATCACGACGTCGGCGCCCTCCAGCGCGCGCTCGAGCCCCTCCCCGGTGAACGTGTTGACGCCCGTGGCCCGCGACGCGATGACAGGCTGGATTCCCCCCTGCAGCAGCCGCGCGGCGACCTTCGAGCCGATGAGGCCTGTACCTCCTGCGATGACGATCTTCATGCAAGGAAGACAGCGCTGATGTCCCGACTGTGACTGCCCGATCCGGCCGGCACCGGGCCCCATGCCCCGCAGAGTGACGTCGCCGGCGGTCAGACGACCGCGTTCCTCCTGGCGGCCTCACGGAACCACTCGGCGCTGAGCTTGGGCGTGCGCTCGAGCGTGTCGAAGTCGACGTAGATGAGGCCGAAGCGCGTGCCGTATCCGTCCATCCACTCGAAGTTGTCCTGCGCCGACCAGTGGAAGTACCCGTGGACGGGAACGCCCTCCGCGGTGGCCCTCTGCAGCTGGCCGAGACTGGCGCGGAGGAACATCACGCGGTCGGAGTCGTACACGCGGCCGTCGTCCGCGACGACATCGGATGCGCCGCATCCGTTCTCGGTGATGTAGATCGACTGCGCGCCCCAGATCGACTGCATCTGTCGCGGGGCCCAGTACATGACCTCGGGGTCGAGGATGTGCCACGCCGCCAGCATCTTCGGGTGGGAGGCGTTGATGGGGATGTCGCGGTAGCCGGGGGCGTCATCCGAGGGCTCGACGTACCAGCCGGGCTTGTAGACGTTGATGCCGATGAAATCGAGCGGTGAGGCGATGATCTGCAGCTCCTCCTCGGAGAAGACGGGCGTGCTCCCTCCCGCCGAGGCGAGGTACTCATCCGTCTGTCGCGCGCCGATCGCGGCGGGGCTGCCGGAGGTGCCGGAACCGTCTGCGGTCAGCACAGCAGCGACGCGGGCATTGTCGGCGTACACCTCGATGCGGATCTCGTGGTGCTCGGCCTCGGCCAGGGCGGTGGTGAAGGCGCGGTCGAAGTCGGCGCTCTCGAAGGTCGCGAAGTGCCATAGGCCGTCGCCGCGGCGCAGGATCACGTTGAGGAACTCGCGCTGACCCGGGCGGAGGTCGATCGGCTCGAATCCTCGCGATCGAGGCACCCCCGCCCATCGGAGCTGCACCGGGTCGACGTCGGGGCGGAGCCGACCGTCGGTGCGTACCTCGGATACGCGGCCGATGCATCCGATCGCGGCCGTCTTGCCGACGTTCTCGATGCCGACGCGCACCCATTCCCCGTCGCCTCCGTCGCCCACCGGGCCGCGACGCAGCCACGGCTCGGTGCTCGCGAAGGTCACTCGCAGTCGAGGGGACCGGAATCGATCGAAGAAGCCGAGCGCGACGAGCGATGTCGTGATGACGACGAGCACCGTGGCGATCGCACCTGCCCAGGCAGCGACCGGGCCCCACTCGATTCCAGTCATTGGACCGCTCCATACGCATCCGTCGGGGCCAGGGTACGACCCGTGGGCGTCGTCGCGATAGCGTGCGCCGTGCGCCGTGCGCCGTGCGGCTCAGCTGGTCACGCGGTCGTCAGCAGCTCGGCGACCGCGTCGAGCGAGCCGGGCACGAGGCGGTAGTACGACCACGTGCCGCGCTTGCTGCGGGTGAGGAAGCCCGCGTCGACGAGCAGCTTGAGGTGGTGCGACACCGTCGGCTGGCTGAGGCCCACGGGTTCGGTGAGGTCGCACACGCAGGCCTCCTGGCCCTCGGATGCCGCGACGATCGAGATGAGACGCAGGCGCGTCGGGTCGGCGAGGGCCTTCAGCCGGTGTGCGAGGTCGGCCGCCTGCTCGGTGGGGATCGTCTCGCGCGTGAGCGGGGCGCAGCAGGCCGCGAGATCCCGGACGGGCAGCAGCTCGATGGTGGACACGCGCCCAGCATAGCCTTACATTGACATTCTTCGATGAACTGCGGTACACCTTCATCGAAGAACGTCGATATCCGAAAGGCGACCATGACCCTCACCGACCTCGAACTCCCCGTGCATACGGGCGCGCGCCTGGAAGGGCTGCCGGTCGCGATCATCGGCGCCGGGCCCATCGGTCTTGCGGCGGCGGCCCACCTCGTCGAGCGCGGCATCGACTTCGTCGTCTACGAGAAGGGTGACACCGTCGCCTCGTCGATCGCGTCGTGGGGTCACACGCGGCTGTTCTCTCCGTGGTCGCTGCTCGTCGACCCCGCCGCCGAGCGGCTGCTGCGCGAAACCGGATGGCAGGCACCGCCCGCCGACGCGCTGCCGACCGGCGCCGAGCTCATCTCCGACTACCTCGCCCCGCTGGCCGCGCTCGCCGAGATCGGCCCGCGCATCCGGTACGGCACCGAGGTCGTCTCGGTGTCGCGCGAGGGCATGGACCGCACTCGCTCGACCGGCCGGGAGCACATGCCGTTCCTGCTCCGCACGCGAACCGAGGGCCGGATCGCGGATGTCGCCGCGCGTGCCGTGATCGACGCATCCGGCACCTACGCGACGCCGAACCCGCTCGCGTCGTCGGGGCTTGACCCGCTCGGGCTCGACGAGGTGCGCGACCGCGTCACGCACGCGCTGCCGGATGTGCTGGGCCGCGACCGCGCGCGCTTCGCCGGCCACCACACGCTTGTCGTCGGCGCCGGCCACTCCGCCGCCAACACCCTGCTCGCGCTCGCGCGGCTGGCCGAGCTCGAGCCGGGCACCCGAGTGACGTGGGCCATCCGCAACGCGAGCGCTGTGCGGGTCAGCTCCTCGGCGGATGATGAGCTGTCGGCGCGCGCATCGCTCGGGGGTGCGCTCGAGGCGCACGTCGAGAGCGGCGTGATCGCGAAGCTCGACCGCTTCGAGATCGTCTCGCTCGCCCGCGATGGCGAGCGCGTGCTCGTCACGGGGCGCCGCGGCGACGAGCTCGAGACGGTGGAGGCGGATGTCGTGGTCAACGCGACCGGGTTCCGTCCCGACCTCGGGATGCTGCGCGAGGTCCGCCTCGACCTCGACGAGATCGTCGAGGCGCCGCGCCTGCTCGCGCCCATGATCGACCCGAACGTGCACTCGTGCGGCACCGTCTCGCCCCACGGTGTGGCCGAGCTGCGGCATCCGGAGCCGAACTTCTTCATCACGGGCATGAAGAGCTACGGACGCGCGCCGACGTTCCTGCTGGCCACCGGTTACGAGCAGGTGCGCTCGATCGTCTCGTGGCTCGCCGGCGACGTGGAGGCGGCCACGCGCGTCGAGCTCGTGCTGCCTGCGACGGGCGTGTGCAGCACCGACCTCGCGGCGGGCTCGTTCAGCACGGATGCGTCTGTCGGGTCGTGCAGTACGGGCGCCGTCGGCGGAAGCTGCTGCTCGTGACCCACACGCCCACCGTGCTCTTCGTGTGCGTGCACAACGCCGGCCGGTCGCAGATGGCCGCCGGCTACCTGCGGGCGCTCGCGGGCGACCGCGTCGAGGTGCTCTCTGCGGGATCCGAGCCCAAAGATCGCATCAACACCGTCGCCGTCGAGGCGATGGCGGAGGAGGGCATCGACATCGCCGGCAACGTGCCGAAGGTGCTGACGGTCGACGCCGTGAGGGAGTCGGATGTCGTGGTCACGATGGGCTGCGGCGACACCTGTCCGGTGTTCCCCGGCAAGCGCTACGAGGACTGGGAGCTCGACGACCCCGCCGGCCAGGGCATCGAGGCCGTGCGCCCCATCCGCGACGAGATCCGGCGTCGCGTCGAGCAGCTGATCGCGGAGCTCGACCTCGAGGCGGCGCGTTGACCGTAGAGCTCCGCGAGCTGCGCCGTGACGACTGGCCCGAGGTGGAGCGCATCTACGCCGAGGGCATCGCCACCGGCCATGCCACCTTCGAGTCCGCGCCGCCGGAGCGTGACGCCTTCCTCTCGACTCGCGTGCCGGGCCTCTCGTGGGTGGCGGCACTCGACGACCGCATCGTCGGCTGGACGGCCGCCTCGCGGGTCTCCGCGCGCGACGCCTACCGGGGCGTCGTCGAGCATTCGGTCTACGTGAGCTCGGATGCGCGGGGCGGGGGAGTGGGTCGCGCCCTCCTCGAGCAGTTGCTCCGATCCGCCGACGCCCTCGACATCTGGACCGTGCAGTCGTCGATCTTCCCCGAGAACACGGGGAGTCTCGCCCTCCACGAGCGGTGCGGATTCCGCATCCTCGGTCGTCGTGAGCGCATCGCCAGGATGCGCTACGGCCCCGAGGCGGGTCGGTGGCGCGACACGCTCCTCCTGGAGCGGCGCAGCGCGGTCGTCGGGGGCGAGTGAGAGTCGCCGCCGGATCGCGGGATGCGCGACGCGTCGACAGGCTCGATGCCCGCCGATGCACCGGCATGGTGCCGCTGGAGTGGATCCGGCCTGTTGTTGCTACGGGGTCGCTCGCGGGCGCGACCGCGCGCGCAAGCCACCGCATCCGTCGGGTGCGACCCGCGCACGCCGCGTTAGGGTGGCGCAAACGCGAGGGGGCACCTTGTCGAGAGCGAGCACACCCGGCACCGAGGCCGCGAGCCGCTACCCGCGGTTCGGCGTCGAGGAGGAGTTCTTCCTGCTCGACCCCGCCGACGGGCGCAACGTGCCGCTCGCGGCGGCCGTGCTGGAGGCGCTCCCCGCATCCGCGCGCGAGCGCTCGAAGAGCGAGTTCCTCGCGAGCCAGATCGAGCATGCGACCGGCATCTGCGAGACGGCCGCCGACGCCCGGGAGCAGCTGCTCGAGTTCCGCGCGGGGCTCGCCGCCGCATCCGCCGCGGTGGGGGCCGTGGCCGCGGGGATGGGCACGCCCTACCGCGCCGAGCAGCATCCGACCCTCTCGCCCGGCGCCCGCTACGCCGAGCTCGCCGAGCGCCACGCGACGCTCATCGACGAGCACCAGGTGGCCGCCGTGCATGTGCACGTCGGCGTGCCCGAACCGGATGCCGGCGTGCGGGGGCTGCGCATGGTCGCCGCGTGGCTGCCGCTGTTCAAGACGATCAGCGGCAACTCGCCGTGGTGGAGCGCCGCCGACTCGGGCTTCGCGAGCTGGCGCACCGTGCTGCTGCGCCGCTGGACGACAGGCGGATGCCCGCCCGCCGTCGCGGACGCCGAGGAGTACGCCGCACGCTCGAACGCCCTCGTCGGAATCGGCGGCACGCGCGACGAGGCGACGGTCGCGTGGGACGTGCGCCTCTCATCCCGCTACCCGACGGTCGAGCTGCGGGTCGTCGACGCCCAGCTGACCGCAGACGACGCCCTGCTCACGGCGCTCATCGCGCGCGGGCTTGTGTCGGCCGCGATCCGCGACCCGGATGCCGTGCCCGCCTACGATCCGGAGCTCGTCGACGCGGCCATCTGGCACGCCGCGCGCTTCGGTTTGTCGCAGGGAGTCGCGGTGCCCGGCGGCGAAGGCCTCGCTTCGGTCGGTGCGGCGATCGAGGCGCTCCTGGGCGCGCTCGACTCGTCGGCCGACGACCTCGCCGTCATCGAGCGCGGGCTGCAGCGCGTGCTCGAGGAGGGTACGGGTGCCGAGCGGCAGCGCGCCGCGGCGGGGGACGGCGGGTGGGATGCGCTGCGCCCGTATCTCGAGGACTCGCTGGCGGCGAGCTGATGCGCGCTGCGACCTCCCCGCATCCGCCCATCCGCTGCGGCATCATGACCCCATGACCGAACGGACCACGTGCGTCATCGTCGGGGGCGGCCCCGCGGGCATGATGGCGGGGCTCATCCTCGCGCGCGCGGGGGTCGAGGTGACGGTGCTCGAGAAGCACGGCGACTTCCTGCGCGACTTCCGCGGCGACACCGTGCACCCGACGACGCTCGAGCTGCTCGACGAGCTCGGGCTCATCGACGCGTTCAACGCGATCCCGCACGCGAAGATCCGCCAGCTCGTGGCCCGCAGCGAGGACGGCCGGCGCATCGCGATCGCCGAGCTCGGGCGGCTCAAGATGAAGTACCCCTACATCACGCTCGCTCCGCAGTGGGACTTCCTGAACATCCTCGCGTCGGCGGGCGAGCGCGAGCCCGCGTTCCGTCTGCTCATGAGCGCGGAGTTCACCGAGCTGCTGCGCGACGGCCGGCGCGTGACCGGTGTGCGCTACCGCACGCCCGAGGGGGAGCGTGAGCTGCTCGCCGACCTCACGATCGCGGCCGACGGGCGCTGGTCGCGGGCGCGCGAGCAGGCGGGCATCGAGGTCACCGATTTCACCGTGCCGTTCGACCTGTGGTGGTTCCGGCTCGACGCCGAGGGCCCCGTCGAGGAGTCCGTGCTGCCGACCTCCGCCGACGGTCGCCTCTTCCTCGCGATCCCGCGCGCGGGCTACGTGCAGGTCGGCTGCCTCATCCCGAAGGGCGCGGATGCGACCCTCCGCTCCGAGAGCATCGCCGGTCTGCGCGCCGCGGTCGCGAAAGCCATCCCGCCCGTGGCGGCCGCTGCGCCCCGGCTCGAGTGGGACGACGTGAAGTTCCTCGACGTCAAGCTCAACCGCATCGCCTCGTCGTGGCACCTCGACGGCTTCCTCTGCATCGGCGACGCAGCCCACGCGATGTCGCCCGCAGGCGGCGTCGGCGTGAACCTCGCGGTGCAGGACGGCGTCGCCGCGGCGACGATGCTCGCGCAGCCGCTGCTCGACGGCACCCTCACCGAGCGCGACCTCGCCGCCGTGCAGAAGCGGCGCGCATCCGCCGCGATCTTCACGCAGCGCCTGCAGCGCGGCATGCACCGCGTGCTCGGACGCACCGTCACGAGGAGCGAGGGGCTCGAGTTCCCGGGGCCGGTCGTCTGGCTGCTCGACCGCATCCCCGCGCTGCGGGTCGTGCCGGCGCGGCTGCTCGCGGTGGGGCGGCGACCGGAGCGCGCGCCGGAGTTTGCGCGGCGCTGACGGTGCGGGGGTGCGGTTAGGTCAGCGGGGGGACTTCTGCGCGAGGCGAATCCGCACAGGCAGCCCCGTTGGGGAGGTGAATCCCCGCGACGCACGTCGGATGCAACTCGCAGTAGCGGAGCGTCAGGGGGAGGTCACTGGCCTTGCTGGACTCGATGAGCTTGTCGCGGAGATAGCGGACGGGCAGCAGCTCGAGAGGTATTGGCTGCGTTCGGTCATCGGCGAACTCGGCAGGTTCGCCGTCGATGCGGACGGGAGTGGAATGAGGGCTCGCGTTCAGCGTCCTCAGCTGGCGCTTCACCTTTTTGATCTTCTTCCTCAGTGTCTTCAGCGAACCCACCGGTCCAGAGGCGGGGGCGATCACGACGACGCTGGGGATCGCGTTGACGATCACCGGCGAACCACGCTCATCCGGGAGAGTTCGCGACTTGCGCTTCAGCGGAAGGAGCCCGTTGACGAGCCTGATGAAGAGGCTGCCGACATGCTCCAGCTCTTCGAGCGAGCGACCGTTGCGGACCAGAATGTTCACAGCCGCGACGGTGACCAATCCAGCGACGACGACTCCGAAAGCGATGAGTCCGACCGTGATGATCGTCCAGGCGTCCACAGCAACTCCTTATCGGAGACACCTCCCTACCGCCGGAGGTGTCTCTGCTCAGAGTGCGCGTGATGCGATCTCGGGTCCTTCGTTAGGGAGCCATCAGGCTCGGTCCGCTGCGGTAGTGGCGGTGTTCAGTTACCGTTACCGTTTCGTGATCTTCGCGTTGGGGTCAGTGTACGACTATGCATTCCTCGTCGTCCATAACTTTCCGACAGGAATTTCGACGTGCGCGGCGCGGATAGCCTGGACGGGTGACCCACCCGACCTCGGTGCGTCGAGTGTCCGCGGCCCGGTGGGGCGTCGCCGCGCTCTTCGTCGCCAACGCCATCGTCTTCGCCTCGATCGCCACCCGCTACCCCGAGCTCAAGGAGACCTTCGGGCTCGGCGAGCTCACGTTCGGTCTCATCGTCGCGTGCGGTCCCGTGGGTTCGATCTTCGGCAGCATGGTCGCCGGCCGCATGGTCGCGCGCCTCGGGGCGATCTCCGTCGCGGTCGGCTCCTCGGCGACGCTCGGCCTGTTGCTCGTGGGTGTCGGCTTCGTCGGGCACCCCGTGCTGCTCGCGGCGGCCCTCTTCGTGATCGGGTTCGCGGATGCCACGGGCGACGTCGGCAACAACGCGCACGGCCTCGACGTGCAGCGGCTCATGGGCCGCTCGATCATCGTCGGCCTGCACGGCGCGTGGAGCGCGGGCGCGATCGCGGGCGGGCTCGTCGGGCTCGGCGCGCTGCAGCTCGCGGTGCCCGCGAGCGTGCAGTTCGCGGTGGTCGGCGGCGCGATCGTCGTCGGGAGCCTCGTCGCGCTGACGACCCTCGGCCTGCCGGAGCCCGTCGTGCACGAGACGACGCCTGCGACATCCGGGCGCTCGCGGCTGCTGAGCGCGGTGCTGCTCGCCGCGTGCGGCGTCGCCGTCATCGGTGCGTTCCTCGAGGACCTCGGCTCGACGTGGGGCGGTGTCTTCCTCGTGCAGGAGGCGGGCGCCGACATCGCCGACTCCGCGTTCCCGTTCGTCGCGCTCATGGCGGCGCTCACCCTCGGCCGTTTCGTCGCCGACCCGCTCGTCGACCGCTTCGGGCCGGTCGCGACCGTGCGGCTCGGGGCGGCATCCGCGTTCCTCGGGGTGCTCGCGGTCGGTGCCGTCCCCGCGCAGGCCGCGGTCATCGTCGGCTTCGCGCTCGTGGGGCTCGGTGTCGCGCCCATGATCCCGCTCGCGATGGCGGCCGCCGAGCGCGCGCCGGGCCTCGGGCGCGGCACGGGACTCGCGATCGCCGCGACCCTCATGCGCGTCGGGATGCTCGCATCGCCGCTCCTCGTCGGCGCGATCTCCGAGGTGACGGGCCTGCGCGTCGCCGTGCTGCTGTGCCTCGTCGTGCCGGTCGTGGCGCTGCTGCTCGCACGGGCGTTGCGGCCGCCGCAGGGCTGAAAGTCCCTGCACATCCGGCGGAGCGGGGCGTATCGTGAGGCCCACCGTCGAGAGGACCCCCCATGCGCTCACCGGCTTCACACGGATTCGACCTGTGGGAGGCCGTCGATGGCCTCCGCGAGACGCTCGCGTCGGCCGGCGGGTGGCGCACGCCGCCCGACGTGCGCACGGCCGTGCTCGTCTCGCTGCGCGGTGAGCCGCTGCACGGTTACGGCGTGATCCAGGCGATCGAGGAGCGCACGGGATGGCGCCCCGGCCCCGGCGAGGTGTACCCGATGCTGCAGCAGCTCGTCGATGAGCAGCTCGTGGTCTCGGTGCAGGAGGGTGAGCGCAAGGTGTTCAGCCTCACCGAGACCGGGCGCGCGGCGGCCGAGGCCGCCGTGGAGCCGGATGCCGCATCCGGCGAATCGATGCACGAGCGCGTCTCGCGCCACGCGGCCCTGCCGAAGGCGGGCGCGAAGCTCGCGCAGGCGGCCGCCGTGGTCGCGCAGAGCGGCACGCCCGAGCAGGCGGAGCGCGCCGTCGCGATCCTCGACGAGGCGCGCCGCAAGCTCTACGCGATCCTCGCCGAGGACTGACCGGATGCCGCAGGCGGCCGCCGCGCCCGCGCCCACGGGCACGGGGCGGCCCGACGAGCGCCAGCTGCGCGGGCGCTATCGACGCATCATGCGCCTCGCGACCCGCACGCTCGTGCGCGAGTGGTGGTTCGAGCTCGTGCTGCCGCGCATCGGCCTGCGCCGGGTCTCGGTGAAGAGCCGCCCCGAGCGGATGCGGCGGTTCGCGCGGCGCTTCCACGACCTCGCCGTCGACCTGGGCGGCCTCATGATCAAGGTCGGGCAGTTCATGTCGTCGCGCCTCGACGTGCTGCCGCCCGAGGTCACGCGCGAGCTCGAGGGTCTGCAAGACGAGGTGGCGCCCGCGGACTTCGCCGGCATCCGGGCGCTCGCGGAGGCCGAGCTCGGGCTGCCGCTCGCCGAGGCCTACCGGTGGTTCGATCCGCAGCCGATCGCCGCCGCATCCCTCGGGCAGGCGCACCGTGCGCGGCTGTCGCCCGCGATCGCATCCGATGTGGGGTTCGAGCAGGTGGTCGTGAAGGTGCAGCGGCCGGGCATCGCCGAGATCGTCGCGGTCGACCTCTCGGCGCTGCGTCGGGTGGCCCGCATCCTGTCGCGCGTGCGGATGGTGTCGACGCGCGTCGACGTGCCGGCGCTCGTCGAGGAGTTCGCGGCCACGAGCCTCGCCGAGATCGACTACCTGCACGAGGCGTCGAACGCCGAGCGGTTCCGCGCCGACTTCGAGGGCGACGAGCGCGTGACCGCGCCCGAGGTCGTGTGGGACCGCACGACCCTGCGCGTGCTGACCCTCGCCGACGTCACCGCGATCAAGATCACCGACGTCGCCGCGCTCCGGGCGGCGGGCATCGCACCGGATGCCGTGGCCGACGAGCTCGCGCGCGCGACCTTCCAGCAGATCTTCGTGGCCGGCTTCTTCCACGCCGACCCGCATCCGGGCAACATCTTCGTGACGCCGGATGCCGGCGGTGCGACGGGATGGCGGCTCACCTTCGTCGACTTCGGGATGATGGGCGAGATCGACGACCGGCTGCGCGCGGGACTGCGGGACTTCATCCTCGCCGTCGTCGCGCGTGACGGCCGCGCGCTCGTCGCGTCGCTCGAGCGGCTCGGCGTGCTGCTGCCGGGGGCCGACACCGAGGAGCTCGAGCGCGCCATGTCGGCCTCTTTCGACCGCTTCGGCGGCATGGGCGTCGCCGAGCTGCGGGCCGTCGACCCGCGCGACCTCGAGGCGTTCGCGCGCCAGTTCGGCGACACCGTGCGCACGCTGCCCTTCCAGCTGCCCGAGGACTTCCTGCTGCTCATCCGCACGATCTCGCTCGTCTCGGGCGTGACGAGCGCGCTCAACCCGCGCTTCAACATGTGGGACGCGGTCGACCCCTTCGCCCGCACCGTGCTGCTTGGCTCGAACCGAGACCTCCGCGCGATCGGCCAGCAGGCACTGGGCTACGCCACGACCGTCGCGCGCCTCCCGCAGCGCCTCGACCAGCTCGCGACGCGCATCGACCGCGGGCAGCTCGCGATCCGCGCGCCCGGCGTCGAGCGCCGCATCTCCTCGATCGAGGCGACCCTGCGGCGCCTCATCTCGGCGATCGTGTTCGCGGCGCTCCTCTTCTCGGGCGTGCTGCTGCGCCGCGGCGGCGACGACGTGATCGCGTGGGTGCTCATGGCGGCATCCGTCGTGCCGCTCCTGCACCTGCTCGTCACGTGGCGGCGGCGCTGATCGTCAGCCGCGTACCCCGCTGGTTGAGTAGCCCGCGTAGCGGGCGTATCGAAACCCCCGCGCTACCGACCCACCCGCAGCCGCACGGCGCGGTACGCGACGCCGACGGCCAGCACCGTGACGCCCACTGCGATCGAGACCGGGGGCAGCGTCGCGACGAGCACGACGCATCCGACAGCCCCGAGCACGGCGAGCGCGCGCGGGTAGCGGCGGTGTGCCGCGTCCTGGGTGAGGGCCGACGCGTTCGCCACGAGGTAGTAGAGCAGCACGCCGAAGCTCGAGAAGCCGATCGCGCCGCGCAGGTCGCTCACGGCCACGATCGTGCACACGACGAGGCCGACGGCGAGCTCGGCGCGGTGCGGCACCTGGAAGCGCGGATGCACGGCCGCGAACCAGCCCGGCAGGTCGCGCGTGCGGGCCATGGCGAGGGAGGTGCGGCCGATGCCCGCGATGATCGCGATGAGCGCTCCGAGGGCGGCCGCCGCCGCACCCACCGCGACGACGACGCCCGGCCAGGCCGCACCGCTCGTCGCGGCGACGTCGGCGAGGGGAGCGGCGGATGCGGCGAGTCCCGCCGGTCCGAGCGCGCCGAGCGCCGAGAGGGCGACGAGGGCGTACACGACGAGCACGATCCCGAGCGCCGCGACGATCGCGCGAGGGATCGTGCGGGCGGGGTCGCGCACCTCCTCGCCCATCGTCGCGATGCGCGCGTAGCCCGCGAACGCGAAGAACAGCAGCCCCGCCGACTGGAGCACGCCGTAGGGCGTGACCTCCGCCCCCGGCGCCCCCGGCGACGCCGCCGCGGGCGCCGGGTGCGAGAACCCGATCGTCACGGCGACCGCGAGCGCGACGAGCGCGACGACGACGAGCACGCGCGTGACGAGCGCCGTGCGCGTCACGCCGAGCGTGTTGACGACCGTGAGCATGACGACCGCGGCGATCGCGACGGGCTTGGCCCACGCATCCGGAACAGCGTAGGCGGCGAAGGTGAGCGCCATCGCGGCCGCGCTCGCCGTCTTGCCGACGACGAACGACCACCCCGCGAGGAAGCCAGGCCACGGCCCGAGTCGCTCGCGTCCGTACACGTAGGTGCCGCCCGAGGTCGGGTACTGCGCCGCGAGCTGCGCCGACGACGTCGCGTTGCAGAACGCGACGAAGCCCGCGACGACGAGCCCCGCGAGCAGCCAGCTGCCCGCGGCAGCCGCGGCCGGGGCGAATGCGGCGAAGACGCCCGCGCCGATCATCGACCCGAGGCCGATGACGACGGCGTCGATGAACGTCAGGCGCCGCGCGAGGGGGCCGGATGCCGGAGAAGCGACGGGCTCGCTCATCGGGGGACCGCCTCGGTCAGGCGCACCTCGGCGTCCGCACCCGCGACTCTCCCGCGCGCCGCGCGCTCGAGCGCCTCGCGAGCGGGCGGTGCGTGCTCGGCGAACCACGACACCTCGACGTCGGAGCCCGCACGGCGCCAGATGCCGCGCACGCGACCGCCCTCGAGGACGAGTGCGGCCCCGCGGGTCGCGAGTGCGCGCCGCTCGGGCGCGATCACGTGAGGATCCGCCGTACCCGGGCCGAGCACCCACTGGTCGTAGCCCGGCACGAGACACAGCGCAGGGGAGCCCGACGCGCTCTCGATCGCATCCGCATCCGCGTCGAGCGCGAATGCCGGGGTTCCGTCGACGTGGAGTTCGACGACCCGCCCGCTCGCGCGCAGCGCCGAGAGCCAGCTCGCGATCCGCTTGCGCCCGGCGCTCAGCCCATCGCCGAGCCAGTACGCGAGGTTGGCCTCCGTCGCCGGACCGTATGCCGCGAGGTAACCCTCGATGACCGCGGGGCCCGCGTCGTCGAGCTCGGCGACGCCCGTCCAGCCGGGCACGCCGTCGAAGGATGCGAGCGTCGCGTCGCCGTCGCGGTCGGGCCCGAACCGCAGATCGCCCTGCCACATGAAGGGCTTGAGGAAGGTGTCGCGGCTGTCGACGAACGCGTGGCCGACGTGGCCGAAACGCGCGGACGCCGAGATCGCGGCCGCGAGCTCGGCGCGGGTGAGGGCGCCGGGTGCCACAGCGGCCCGCACCTCCTCGCGCAGCGCGGGCCACGCATCCGCCTGCACTCCGTAGAACTCGACCCAGCTCGTGCGCGCCCACTGCCGACCGGCGGCGCGCACCGTGAGCGCGGCGGCCGCCCCGGCGGGCGTGAGGTACTGGGTCGAACCGCGGTGGGCGTAGACCTTCACGACCTCGCCTGCCGCGACGGCCTGCGCGAGCGCGCCGGATTCGCCGGGCTCGTCGGCAGCGAGGCGCAGACGCACCGCGAGGTCGGCGTCGCCGAGCCACGCGGGCACCGCCTGCAGTCGCGTGACCACCTCGAGAGCGGATGCCGCGCGCGTCTCACCGAGGAACTGGCGCTCCGCGCGCCACGCGAGCGCGCCCGCCCGCGACGCCATCCGCTACCGCACCCCGCGCATGAGCGCGAGCACGGGCTTCGCGCCGAGCCACAGCGCGGCACCGAGGGCGGCCGCGATGAGCCCCAGCACGAGGAAGTACGGCACCTCGTCGTGCGGGTCGTAGAACCCGGCGAGCCACCCGGCGAGCGAGGTGCCGAGCGAGACAGAGAGGAAGTACAGCGCGACCATCTGCGTGTGGAATCGCTCGGGTGCGAGCTTCGTCGTGACCGAGAGGCCGGGCGGCGAGATGAAGAGCTCGGCGATCGTGAAGACGAGCAGGATGCCGACGATCGCGAGCAGGGGCGTCGAGTTCTCGGGTCCGTTCGCGAACGGCAGGAACAGCAGGAACGCGCCGCCCATGATGATCGCGCCGAGCGCGAACTTGACGGGCGCTGGCGGCTGGCGCCGCCCCATCCGGGTCCAGATCGCGGCGAAGACGCCCGACAGCACGATCACGAAGATCGGATTGATCGAGTTGACCCACGAGACGGGCATCTCCCAGCCGAGGATCTCGCGGTCGAGCCGCTGGTCGGAGTAGATCGTGAGCACCGTGAACTGCTGCTGGTAGAGCGACCAGAACCCGACGTTGACGATGAAGAGCGGGATGAACGCGATGACGCGCGAGCGCTCGTCGGCGGAGATGTTGCGCGACGCGATGATGACGACGAAGTACGCGATCGCCGCCGCGGCGACGACGATGATGACGACGGCCGCGAGGTTGTCGGCGCGGATGACGCCGAGCAGCACGAGGGCGAGGAGCGCCACGAGCCCCGCGACCGCGATGCCCGCGACGAGCCCGACGCGCGTGCGGGGGAGCGGGTTGGCGACCGTGCGCGACGAGTCGGGCAGGCCGCGGCGGCCGATCGAGTACTGCACGAGGCCGAGCGCCATGCCGACGGCCGCGGCGCCGAAGCCCCAGTGGAAGCCGATCGAGCTCTGCAGCAGGCCCGTGATGAGCGGGCCGAGGAACGCGCCGAGGTTGATGCCGAGGTAGAAGAGCGAGAAGCCCGCATCGCGACGGTCGTCGTCGCGCGCGTAGAGGGTGCCGACGACCGCGGTCGCGTTGGCTTTCAGGCCCCCCGAGCCGACCGCGACGAGCACGAGGCCCACGCCGAGGCCCCACACGCTCGGCAGCAGGGCGAGCGCGATGTGCCCGCACATGATGACGATCGCGCTGAAGAACAGCACGCGCTCCGAGCCGAGCACGCGGTCGGCGAGCCACGCGCCGAGGATCGCGCACAGGTACACGGTGCCGCCGTACGCGCCGACGATGCCCGTCGCCACGGTCTCGTCGATGCCGAGGCCGCCGTCGGCGACCGAGTAGTACATGTAGATGAGCAGGATGCCCTGCATGCCGTAGAAGCTGAACCGCTCCCACATCTCGACGCCGAACACGTGCGCGAGGGCCCACGGCTGTCCGAAGAAGCGGGTGTCGCCGTCCCGCCCGGCGGAGCCCGCATCCGTCCCTCGCCTCGCCGCGTGGTCCATTGGCCCAGGCTATCGCGCGTCCTCCCCCGTGTGGGGGGACAGGCGGATGCGCCTCTCGCGCCGCCGATAGACTCGCCCCGTCGGCGACCCGAAGTCCTCGCAACGTTGCGAGCGCCGGCATACCGGGGGTTGGTGTGATCGAGGTCCGCGACGGCGTCTTCTTCCTGCAGACCCGCACCACCTCCTACTGGTTCGCGCTCACCGAGCACGGGCACCTCGAGCACCTCCACTACGGTCCGCTCCTGCCGCCCCAGGATCCGTCGGCACTCCGCGTGAAGCGCACGGTCGAGTTCGGCGCGACCGTCGTCTACGCGCCGGGCGAGATGGAGTACGGACTCGACGCGATCCCGCTCGAGTACTCCGGAATCGGCCAGGGCGACTACCGGATGTCGCCCGTCGAGGTGTTCACGACCCACGGCGCCGACACCGACTTCGTGTACCGCGACCACCGCCTGCTCGACGGCACCGTCGCATCCGCCGGCCTGCCGATCGCCGACGGCGGCGAGGGCGTCCAGACCCTCGAGGTGACGCTCGCCGACGAGCGTGCCGGGCTCGAGCTCGCCCTGCTCTACACGGTGTTCCCCGACGTCGACGTCATCACCCGGCGCGCGGTGCTGCGCAACACGGGCGAGGGCACGGCCGAGCTCGCGAAGCTCGCGAGCCTCCAGCTCGACCTGCCCGACCGCGGCTACACGATCCGCACCTTCGACGGCGGATGGATCCACGAGGCCCACGCGCACGACCGGCCCGTCACATCCGGCGTCTTCTCGACGGGCAGCACGACCGGGGCGAGCAGCGCGCGGCACAACCCCGGCACGCTGCTCTTCGCCTCCGACGCCGACGAGGAGCGCGGCTGGGCCTACGGCTTCAACCTCGTGTACTCGGGCAACCACGCGACCTCGTTCGAACGCGACCAGCACGGCTCGGTGCGGGTCATGGCGGGCATCCAGCCGCAGGCGTTCCGCTGGCCGCTCGCGCCCGGCGAGGCGTTCGAGACCCCGGAGGCGGTGCTCGCGTTCTCGGACGAGGGCCTCAACGGCCTCTCCGATCGGATGCACCGCTTCGTGAACGGCCACATCACGCCCGCCGCGCAGCGCGGGGTGCCGCGGCCCGTCGTCTACAACTCGTGGGAGGCGGCGTTCTTCGAGATCGACGAGAAGCGCCTCACCGCGTACGCGCGCCAGGCGGCGAAGCTCGGCGTCGAGCTCTTCGTGATCGACGACGGATGGTTCGCCGGCCGCGCGGACGACACGCGCGCGCTCGGCGACTACACCGTCGATGCGAAGAAGTTCCCGGCCGGCATGAAGGCGCTCGTCGACCGGGTCGCGAAGCTCGGCATGCGCACAGGCATCTGGGTCGAGCCCGAGATGGTGTCGGAAGACAGCGAGCTGTACCGGGCACACCCCGACTGGGCCCTGCGCATCCCCGGGAAAGCCGCGCGCGAGGGCCGCCACCAGCAGCTGCTCGACCTGTGCAACCCCGCCGTGCGCGACTACATCGTCGAGCAGGTCGGCGCGCTCATCGACGACAACGGCTTCAGCTACGTCAAGTGGGACATGAACCGCCACATGGCCGACGCCTACTCGCCGCACGTCGCGCACCCCGGCATGACCGCGCACGCGTTCCAGCTCGGCCTGTACGAGGTGCTCGAGCGCATCTTCGGGCCGCGCCCGCACGTGCTGCTCGAGATGTGCTCCTCGGGCGGCAACCGCTTCGACCTCGGGATGCTGCGCTGGGCGGCCATGATCTGGACCTCGGACGACACCGACCCGATCGAGCGCCTCGACATCCAGCAGGGCATGTCGTACCTCTACCCGCAGAGCGTCGTCAGCGCCCACGTGTCGGCGTCGCCGCACCAGCAGACCCTGCGCGACACCCCGCTCTCGACGCGTTTCAACGTCGCCGCATTCGGATGCCTCGGCTACGAGTACGACCTCGACTTCCTCACGCCCGAGGAGAAGCGCGAGATCACCGAGCAGATCGCGTTCTACAAGCAGCATCGCGAGCTGCTGCAGTTCGGGCGCTTCCGTCGCATCCCGAGCGGGCGTCGTGAACGCGTCATGTGGCAGATCGGGGAGGGAGATGCGGCGATCGTCGGCAACTTCCAGCGCGGCGTGCGCGCGGCGCCCGAGCGCGACATCCTGCCCATCGCGGGGCTGCATCCGGATGCCGTGTACCGCGTCGACGCCAAGCCGCAGCGCATCATGCTCGACCGCCTCGGGGCGCTCGTCAACCACGTGAGCCCCGTGCGGCTCGACCCCAACGGCCTCGTCATGAACGTCGTGAGCAAGCGCCGCAGCCTGCCCGACGGCGTCGAGAGCTACCACGGAACGGGCGAGCTGCTCGCCGCCGGCATCAAGCTCGAGATGCAGTTCAGCGGCACCGGCCACAACCCCGCCGTGCGCATGCTCGGCGACTTCGGATCCACCCTGTACACCGTCGTACGAGAGGACGCCACGTGAGCACCACCACCGGCAGCACCCGAGCTGCCCGGGCGCAGACCCTGCGCAACCGATTCGGATTCGGTATCGGCACGATCGGCCGCGACGCGGGCTACACGCTCATCAGCATGTTCCTGCTGTTCTACCTATCGGACATCCTCGCGGTGTCGACGCCCGTGTTCGCGAGCGTCACCGTCGCGCTCGTCGCCGTGCGCGTCTTCGACGCCGTCATCGACCCGTTCGTGGGGGTGCTCGTCGACAACACCCGCACGCGGTGGGGCAAGTTCAAGCCGTGGATCCTCGTCGGCGTCGTGATCGCCGGCGTGCTCATGCTGCTGCTCTTCACGCCCTTCGCGCTCGACGACGCCGCATTCGTCGTCGTCTTCACCGCCGTGTACCTGGCCTGGAGCGTCGCCTTCGCCGCGAACGACATCGGCTACTGGTCGATGCTGCCCGCGCTCACCCAGGAGCAGTCCGAGCGCGAGCGCATCGGCGCGTTCGCACGCATCTGCGCCTCGATCGGAACCTTCGGCATGGTCGTCGCGATCGTGCCCGTCTCGAGCGCGATCGCGGAGGCGATCGGCGACATCCGCTGGTCGTTCTTCGTCGTCGCGCTCGGCGTCGTCGTGCTCACGATCGCCCTCCAGGGCGCCATGCTGCTGCTCACGCGCGAGGACCGCACCCTCTCTGGCCAGCCGCACACCCGCTTCCGCGAGCTCATCTCGGTCATCTTCCGCAACGACCAGCTGCTCGCCGTCGCCGTCGCGTTCGTGCTGTTCAACGTCGCGTTCGCGGTCACCACGAACTTCGGCATCTACTACTTCAAGTACGTCTACGGCGACGAGGACATGTACTCGGTCTTCACCCTCGTGCTCGGCGTCTCGCAGCTCACCGCGCTCGTGGTCTACCCGGCGGTCGCCCGCCGGATGTCGCGGCGGATGCTGTTCACGATCACGCTCGTGGCCGTCGTCGTCGGCTACGCCCTGTTCTTCTTCACGCCGCCGAGCGGCCTCGCCATGATCATCGTCTCCGGCGTGCTCGTGTTCGCGGCGCAGGCGATGATCCAGGTGCACATGCTCATGTTCATCGCCGACACCGTGGAGTACGGCGAGCACAAGCTCGGCCGCCGCAACGACGGCGTCACGCTCTCGCTGCAGCCGTTCATCTACAAGCTGAGCTCAGCGGTCGCGACGGGCGTCACGGGCTGGGCGGTCATCGCCTCGGGCATCAAGGACGCCGGCGACACCGCCATCACCGACGACGGGCAGCTGCTCGTGCGCGTCGTGATGTTCGTCGTGCCGGCGCTCCTGATCGCGCTCAGCTACGTCGTCTACCGGATGTTCTACAGGCTCGACGAGAGCCGCTACGAGGCGATCGTCGAGGAGCTGCGGGTGCGCAAGGCCGCGGCCGCCGGGGTCGTCGAGCCGGAGACGGAGGCCGAGGCGGCGGACGAGCATGCCGGCGCATGAGCTGACGCGCCGCAGCCGCGTGCGCGAGCTGTACGCGCATCCGCTCGGCCGCGACGTCGTCGAGAGCCTCGCCCTGCAGGTGGGGCGCTCGCCGAAGTGGATCGACAACCCGTTCGTCGGCTCGGTGCGGCTCTCGGCCCTTCCGAAGCTCACGGGCGGTCGCATCGACGACGCGTTCGTCGACGCCCTCGTCGCGCTCCTGGCGACCGTGCCCGACGTGCCCGCACCGAACGGCGGGCCGCTGCGCGAGGCGTGGTTCAAGGAGGCCGTTTTCTACCAGGTGTACCCGCGGTCGTTCCAGGACTCCGACGGCGACGGCATCGGCGACCTGCGCGGCATCCTCTCCCGCCTCGACTACCTGAAGGGCCTCGGGGTCGACGCCCTCTGGCTCTCGCCCATCTACGACTCGCCCATGGACGACATGGGCTACGACATCCGCGACTACCGCGCGATCCTCGCCGAGTTCGGAACCCTCGACGACTTCGACGCGCTCGTGGCCGGGCTGCACGAGCGCGGCATGCGGCTCGTCATGGACCTCGTTGTCAACCACACCTCCGACGAGCATCCGTGGTTCCAGGAGGCGCTGCGCGACCCCGCGTCGCCCTACCGCGACTACTACTTCCTGCGCGAGGGCGACCCCGGAACGCCGCCCAACAACTGGCGCTCGTTCTTCTCGGGCTCGGCCTGGCGCTGGTTCCCCGAGGCGGGGCTCTGGGGGCTGCACCTGTTCTCGTCCAAGCAGATGGACCTGAACTGGGAGAACGAGCGGATGCGCGCCGAGATCGTCGAGATGGTGCGCTGGTGGCGCGACCGCGGCGTCGACGGCTTCCGCCTCGACGTCATCAACTACATCTCGAAGACACCCGGGCTGCCCGACGGCAACCGGCTCATCGGAGACCTCATCGGCTGGACGGGTATGGAGCACTACTTCCACGGCCCGCGTCTGCACCACCACCTGCGGCAGCTGCGCGCCGAGGCCTTCGACGACCCCGACTGCGTCGCGATCGGCGAGACGCCCGGCATCGGGCCGCAGATGGGCAAGCTTATGGTGGGCGACGACCGCCGCGAGCTCGACATGGTGTTCAACTTCGAGCACCTCGAGACGCCGGGCAGGAACCGCTTCGACGACTACCGCTACGACCTGCGGTTCCTCAAGCGCTACTACACGCGCTGGCAGGCCGAGTACGGCACGGGCTACTGGATGAGCCTCTTCTTCGACAACCACGACAACCCGCGCTTCGTGTCGAAGGTCGACCCGCGGCCCGAGCACGCGGTCGCGATCGCGAAGCTGCTCGCGACCATCCAGTTCACGCTGCGCGGCACCCCGTTCCTCTACCAGGGGCAGGAGATCGGCATGGTGAACCAGGCGTTCACCTCGCTCGACCAGCTGCGCGACGTCGAGAGCATCAACCTCGCGGCCGAGCTCACCGCATCCGGCATGGACGCGGATGCCGTGTTCGCGCGCGTGCTCGCGGGCTCCCGCGACCACACGCGTGTGCCCATGGCGTGGGATGCGGCGGGCGGCTTCACGACCGGCACGCCCTGGATCGAGGGCGACGGCGACCTCACGATCAACGTGGCCGACCAGGGGGGAGACGCGGCATCCGTGCTCGAGTGGCACCGGAGCCTCATCGCGCTGCGCCGCGGCAGCCGCGCGCTGATCTACGGCGACACCGTCACCGAGCGCAGCCCGCGCGACCAGTGGCGGTACCGCCGGGTGCTCGACGGCGAGGAGTGCCTCGTCGTGCTCAACCTCACGGATCGACCGGTGCGCACCGCGGCCCCGCCCGCGGGAGCCGAGCTGCTGCTCGCGAACGGCGGCGAGGGGCGCGACCTCGACGCCTACGGTGCGCAGCTCTGGCGCGTCAGCTGATCAGCGCGCGGAACCGGCCGGCGCCGCACTGATGACTGCCGGTGGCGCCGGCCGGGAGCCCCCGAGACAGGTGAGGGCTCGTCCTGCGCGTCAGCGGGACCGCACCGCCCTCCGCCGCATCAGGAGCAGAAGGGTGCCCGCCGCCGCAAGGAGCGTCGAAGCAGCGGCGGGCACGATCCAGGCCGCACCCGTCGCGGCGAGCACGGGGTCCACGGCCGCGGCAGCGACGACACGGTAGGTGACGGTCGTCGTCGACTCGAGCCCGGCGCCGTTGCGCGCCGTCACCGTGAACTCGTGCTCGCCGAGCGTCGAGGTGGGGAGTCGCACGCCGTCCGCGACGGTGCCCGTGCAGGCGGCGACGCCCGAGTGCGGGTCGGCGCACGAGAAGTCGGCGACCAGCGTCGAGCCCTGCTCGACCTCGCCGGGCGCGAGGGCACGCGCATCCGGAGCCGCGGCGACCGGGGTGCGGATGTCGATGACGGGGGCCGAGGCGTCGATGCGCACGCCCGCGCGCGCCGTGGTGCTGCGGCCGTCGGCGTCGTAGACGGTGAGCGTGATCTGGTGGCGGCCGTCGTCCTCGATGACGAGCTCGTGCTCGCCCTCCTCGACGACGATCGGCTCGCCGCCGTCGATCACGATCTCCATGCGGTCGAGCTCGGTCTGCCGCGGGATGCCCTCGAAGCGCACCGTCACGGGGCCGTCGAACCAGCCGGATGCCGGCTCGTCGGGCACGCTCACGATCGCGCCCGGCGCCTCCGGGTCCTCGGGCTCGTCGACGAGGAACGCGTTCTTCACGGCCTGCAGGAGCGGGTTCGAGCCGTCGGGCAGGGCGCCGTAGTTGAGCGTCCAGAGGATGGTGCCGCCCGCGCCGCCGGCGCGCGTGTAGGCGCCCTTCGCGGCGATCGACTCCTCGTCCTCGTACGACAGCATCCCCGCGGGGTAGCGCTCGGGGTCGAGCGCGGGGACGTAGCCCCCGTCGCCGTACACCCGGTAGGTCGACGACGCCTCCTCGTCGAAGTGACGCACGCCGTTGTCGAGGTAGCCGAGGCGCACGAGGTTCTCCCACGCGAGCGCGTTGTCGTCGACCTCGTAGATGTCGTTGCCGGCCGCCTCGGTGTCCTGGCGCGGGCCCGTGATGGTCGGGCCGTAGTAGATGCCGTAGAAGCCGATGCCCATGCCGATGCGCTCGCGCGGCACACCGGAGCGCACGTAGGCGTCGATGCTCGAGTCGATGCTCACCGGGTGCGTGCCCGTCTCGCCGTCGAGCGCGCCCGAGAACCACGAGTCCCAGCCGGCGCCGTTCCACGTCGTGCCGATGCCGTAGCTCATGAGGTTGTACTGGTCGACGAGCAGCGCCACGTCGACCTGCCACTGCGCGACGGTGCCGCCGGGGCCCATCTCGTTGATGCTGATGGGGTACCCGGGGAAGGTGATGAGGCCGGGGTCGGCTGCGTAGCGCGGACGCGTCGCCATCTCGGCGCGGATGTCGGTGATGAGCGCCGTGAGGCGGCGCACCGCCTCGGTCACGCTGATGTCGACGCCGCACTCCCACGCCTCGCCGCCGATGCAGTTCTCCCAGTCGATGTCGACGCCGTCGTAGTCGTGCTCGACCATGTAGTCGACGATGTTCTCCACGAACGTCGGGCGCATGGCATCCGTCGTGGACGCGACGAAACCGCGGCCGTCGAAGCCGTCGCCGCCCAGCATGAGCAGTGCCTTCGTGCCCACGGCGTGCGCGAGACGGATGGCCTCGTCTTCGACAGTCGTGCCCGGGTAGGGCGACGCGTCGGGGTCGTGGGCGCTGCCTGCGCCCTCGACGACCTCGCCCGGCTCGCCGTCGAGCGACCCGCCGCCCGGGGCGACGCGGCCGAACACGAAGTGCGTCATCGCGGTCATGTCGATCTCGTCGGGCTCGTAGCCCTGGTCCCAGTACCAGCCTGCGTAGTATCCGGTCACCCACGGGTCGTCGTTCTCGGGCGGAGCGCTCGGCGACGGGCTCGGTGCTGCGGGTGCGGCGGCGACGGCGCCGATCGAGAGCAGCGGCGACGACGCGGCGGCGGCCGTGATGAGTGCCGCGGCGACGAGCGCGGCGAACGAGATGGAAATGCGACGAATGACCGGATGCACGGCCGACCCCCCTGGCGGTGTGCGCACGACGAAGTCGTGGCGACCGGACGTCGGCCGCACCCCGAGCCTCGCGGTCCCGGCGGACCGGGCGGCAGGGACACCTGCCCTCGAAATTCTGGGACACAGGCGGGGTGGTGAATTTCCGGGGCCGGGTCGGTTCGCGCATCCGTGGGGGACCGCCGACGGCGCGACGCGGCAGAATGAGGGCATGACCGACCCCCGCCTCGCCGTCGTCGTCCTCGCAGCAGGGGAGGGCACGCGGATGCGCTCGCGCCGTGCCAAGGTGCTGCACCCGATCGCGGGGCTGCCGATGATCGCACACGTGCTGCAGACCGCGCGCCACCTCGAGCCCGCCTACGTCGAGGTCGTCGTGCGCCACCAGCGCGACGACGTCGCCGCCGCCGTGCGCGAGTACCTCGACGACGCGATCGTCGTCGACCAGGACGACGTGCCCGGCACGGGCCGCGCGGTCGAGCTCGCCGTCGAGGCGCTCCCCGCCGACTTCGACGGCGACGTCGTCGTCGTCTCCGGCGACGTGCCGCTGCTCGACGCCGTCACCCTCGGGGCGCTCCTCGAGCAGCACCGCGCGGCAGCGGCATCCGCCACCATCCTCTCCGCCGTGCTCGACGACGCGACCGGATACGGCCGCATCGTGCGCGACGCCGACGGCTCGGTCACCGCGATCGTCGAGCACAAGGATGCCGACGAGACCGTGCTCGCGATCACCGAGATCAACTCGGGCAGCTACGTCTTCGCCGCCTCCGCACTGCGGGAGCTGCTGCCGCAGGTCGGCAGCGCCAACGCGCAGGGCGAGAAGTACCTGACGGATGTCGTGGCGCTCCTGCGGCAGACCTCGGCCCCCGTCGCGGCCGTGCCCGTGACCGAGAACTGGCGCGTCGCGGGCGTCAACGACCGTTCGCAGCTCGCCGAGCAGGCCGCGCGCCTCAACGCCATGATCGTGCGCGGACACCAGCTCAACGGTGTGACCATCCACGACCCCGCGACCACCTGGATCGACCTCACCGTCTCCATCGGACAGGACGCCGAGATCTGGCCCAACACGCGACTCGCGGGCGCCACGACGATCGAGCGCGACGCATCCATCGGTCCCGACACGACGCTCGTCGACTGCGAGATCGGCGAGGGCGCGGTCGTGAAGCGCACGGATGCGACGCTCGCGGTCGTGAAGGCGTACGCCGAGGTCGGACCGTTCGCCTACCTGCGCCCCGGCACCGAGCTCGCGGGCGGCGGCAAGATCGGCACCTTCGTCGAGACGAAGAACGCCAAGATCGGCCGCGGCTCGAAGGTGCCGCACCTCTCTTACATCGGCGACACCGAGGTGGGGGAGGGGTCGAACATCGGCGCCGGCACCATCACCGCCAACTACGACGGCGTCGACAAGCACCGCACGACCGTCGGGTCGCACGTGCGCACCGGATCGCACAACGTCTTCGTGGCGCCCGTCACGATCGGCGACGGCGCGTACTCGGGGGCCGGCACCGTCATCCGCAAGGACGTGCCCCCGGGCGCCCTCGCCGTCAACGTCGCCCCGCAGCGCAACATCGACCGCTGGGTGGCCGCCAACCGGCCCGGCACCGCCGCGGCGGATGCCGCTGCCGCGGCGCCGAGTAACACGTCTGAGTAACACGGCCGGTCGCCGTCACCCGCTGGTTGAGTAGCGCCGCAGGCGCGTGTCGAAACCAGCCCACGTGAGCCCGGCGGCTGTGGCTAGACTGGGCGGGCGAAGGGGAGTATCCCACCTCGTCGCGGCCGTCATCACGGGCTCCGTTGCCGCAGCCCCGGCCGCGACCGCGGCAACCGCACCGGACGAGATCCGGAGGGTCGCCGCGCGGGAGAGACGTTCGAGGATCCTCCGTCCCCCGAAACCCCCGAAAGGTTCTCCGTTGGAACTCGCCCTCCCGCTCTGGTTCGAGATCGGCACCTACGCCTTCCTCGCCCTCATCCTCGCGTTCGACCTCATCCTCGCGTTCAAGCGCCCCCACGTGCCGTCGACGCGTGAGTCGGCGCTCTGGATCGGCTTCTACGTCACCCTCGCCCTGCTCTTCGCGGGCGCCATGCTGCTCATCGGCGACGCCGAGCACGCGGGCCAGTTCGTCGCCGGATGGCTCACCGAGTACAGCCTGTCGATCGACAACCTGTTCGTGTTCCTGCTGATCATGGCCCGCTTCTCCGTGCCGCGTCAGTACCAGCAGGAGCTGCTCATGGTCGGCATCATCCTCGCCCTCGTGTTCCGCGGCATCTTCATCCTGCTGGGCGCCGCGCTCATCGAGAACTTCAGCTGGGTGTTCTACATCTTCGGCGCGTTCCTCATCTTCACGGCCATCCAGCAGGCCCGCACCGGCCACGACGACGAGGTCGAGGCCGAGAACAAGATCCTCGGCTGGCTGCGCCGCCGCGTCGCCGTCACCGACGAGTTCCACGGCTCGAAGATGCGCGTCGTGATCGACGGCCGCAAGACGTTCACCCCCGTGCTGCTCGTGCTCATCGCCCTCGGCACGACCGACCTCGTGTTCGCGCTCGACTCGATTCCCGCCATCTTCGGCATCACCCAGAGCGCCTTCATCGTGTTCACCGCCAACGTGTTCGCGCTCATGGGCCTCCGCCAGCTGTACTTCCTGCTCGGCGACCTCGTCGAGAAGCTTGAGTACCTCAAGTACGGCATCGCGTTCATCCTGCTGTTCATCGGCGTGAAGCTCGTATTCCACGCGATGCACGAGAACGAGCTGCCGTTCATCAACGGCGGACACCCCATCGAGTGGGCGCCGGATATCAACACGTGGACCTCGCTCGGCGTCATCGTCGCCTCCATGACGGTCGCCGTCGTCGCGAGCCTCATCCGGATGCGCCGGGTCGCCCTGGCAGAGAAGTCGGACTCCACCGGCGAGCGCCCTTGACGCGGCATGCGGGCGTGGAAATGATCTAGGGGTGACCGACAGCACACCCGGATACCAGCCCGAGGAACCCGTGCTGCGGCCGCCGTGGTTGCAGGGGGGCGACCTCGAGCAGGGGCTCATCGACACCCGCACCAAGATCGTCGGCCGCGGCATGCCGCCACGCGACCCCTCGGAGCCCGTCTTCTTCCCCGGCGGACCGCCGCGGCACGTCACCGGCTGGGTGCTGCTGCTCGCCGACGGCGACCGCGTCGCCGTCGACGGTCCCCTCGTCATCGGCCGCAAGCCGTTCGATGTCGAGGGCTTCCCGGGCGCGAAGCTCGTCGCCGTCGTCGATCGCGAGAAGACCGTGTCGAAGAACCACGCCATCCTGCTGCCGTACGACGGCGGGCTCTTCGTGCTCGACCTCAACTCCACCAACGGCGTCGCCGTCGTCGCCAACCGCCGCCGCAGCGCCGTCACCTCGACCGAGTTCACCCCGGTGCCCGATGGCGCCGTCATCGAGCTGGGCTCGTACCTGCTCGGCGTCGACCACGTGCCGGCAGCCGAGCAGCCGGCATCCTGAACCTTTCTAGGCGCCAAACGCTGCAGCGTTCGGCGCCGGGCGCCAGACATCACTGGCGCGTAAGGCGAAACGCTGCAGCGTTTGGCCACCGGTGACGGGTGCCATGGGGAGGGGTACCCACGGATGCGGCGCGTGAGGGCCGCTCCCGCTTGCTAGCGTTGCCGGGACCGCGATACGAGGGGAGCGCCGTGGACACTCGCGAGGATCTCGCGATCGGCGACGTCGTCGTGCAGCTCCGCTACGAGGGCGCGAGCGACGTCGGCGCGGTGCGCTCCGCCAACGAGGACAGCTTCCTCGCCGCCCCTCCGTTCTGGATCGTCGCCGACGGCATGGGCGGGCACGCCCATGGCGATCTCGCGAGCCGCTCCGCGGTCGAGGTGTTCGACCGGCTCACCGGCGACGGCCCCGTCGGGGCGCGCGCCGTACTCGCCGCCGTGAAGGCCGCCAACGCGGCCGTCGTCGACCTGCGCACCGACTCCATCTCGGGCACGACGCTCACGGGCGTCGCGATCGTCGACGTCGACGGCGCGGGCCCCCACTGGATGGCGTTCAACGTGGGCGACTCCCGCACCTACAGCTGGGACGGCCGCCGCCTCGAGCAGCAGAGCATCGACCACTCGGCCGTGCAGGAGCTCATCGCGGCGGGGGTCATCGCCCCCGAGGAGGCGGCCGGCCACCCGCAGCGCAACGTCGTCACGCGGGCGCTCGGTGCGGAGGTCGAGGTCGACCCCGACATCTGGCTGCTTCCCCTGCGCGGACGCCAGACGTTCCTGCTCTGCAGCGACGGGCTCACGAAGGAGCTCAGCGACGAGGAGATCGCGCGCATCATCGTCTTCCACGACCAGCAGTCGAGCCGCGAGCCCGACGGCCCGAACCTCGCCGAGCGTCTCGTCGGGGCGGCCGTCGCCGCGGGGGGTCGCGACAACGTGACCGTCGTGATCGTCGAGTCGTCGGTCGAGGAAGCTGCATCCGACCCGGAGGAGACGGTCGACCGCGACCGTCGCCTCGAGGACACACTCCCGAGGGCTTGACGTGACGCATCGCTACACCGCAGCAGCCGACGGCTGGCTCGCATTCATCACCCCGTCCCGGCAGCTGTTCGTGGGCGCCGAGCTGGAGCCGGCGGTGATCGACCGGCTGTGGGCGCGCATCCGCGACGAGCGTGGGCCCGCCGGCCTGCTCGAGACCCTCACCGCGAACGGCCTCTTCGCGACGCCGCCGTTCGCGTTCGTCGAGGCGGGCGACGGCGGCGTGAGCGTCATCGTGCGCGGCGACGCGACCGTGCGCTCGGGCGCCGAGCAGGTGTCGGGTGCGGGCGCCACGACGTGGATCGAACGACGGATGCCGGGGGGCTCCGTCGGGGTCGCCCTCGCCGGGCGCGGTGGCAGCGAGCTGCCCATCGAGGCGGGGGTCGTGCGCGCGTCGGCGTTCGCGACGGGGTCCGGTGCTCTGCCGGTCGCGCCCGCGGCGAACCCCGCCGTCGCATCCGCCCCGCCGGAGACAGCCGCCGCATCCATCGCGCCGACCGACGCGACCGAGGCACCGGCGCCCGGGGACCTCGCGGGCGCAGCGCCGACCGCGACCCCGACCCCCGACGAGTTCATGCCGCCGCCCGCGACGGGCGCCGCGCCGACGCCGCCCGTGTTCGTGCCGCAGGTCTCGGAGCTCACCGTCACGAGCCTCCCCGACGAGCCGCACGCCGAGGAGGGCGCTCCCGAGACCGAGCCCGCCGCATCCGCCGAGCCCGCCGCATCCGCCGGCGACGCAGCCGCGGGCGACGGCTACGACTACCTGTTCGGCGACACGATGTACCGCTCGGTCGAGGACGCCGCCGTGCGCCCGGCCGAGCCCGAGGAGGGCGCCGAGTCCGACGCCGACGCAGCCGCGGAATCCGACGCCGCCGCCGAGCCCGAGGGCGACCACGACGGCAGCACCGTGCTCGCGTCGTCGATCACGCGCACGGGCCGCCAGCGTCGGCCGCGCGGCGCCGCCGCCGCCGCACCCGCGGCCCCGTCGGTCGTCGTCGTGCTGCCCGGCGGCACCCGCGAGCCCCTCGACGAGGCCCTCGTGCTCGGCCGCTCGCCGAGCGTCTCGGGTGTGCCCGCGGGCCAGCTGCCGCGCCTCGTGACGCTCACGGGCGGCGACCAGGACATCTCGCGCTCGCACCTGCGCATCGCGCTCGAGGGCGGCACCGTCGTGGTCACCGATCTGCACTCGCGCAACGGCACGACGATCGTCATGCCGAGCGGCGAGAGCCAGAAGCTGCGCGGCGGCGAGCCGACCCCCGTCATCGTCGGAACGCGCATCGACCTCGGTGGCGGCATCGAGCTCGCGCTCGAGGAGGTCTGATGCGCCGACCCACCTCGACGCCCCCCGAGCTGCCCGGCTACAGCTATGTGCGCCTGCTCGGCTCGGGCGGCTTCTCCGACGTCTTCCTCTACGACCAGCAGCTGCCGCGTCGCCGCGTCGCCGTGAAGGTGCTGCTGCTCGACGAGCTCACGCCCGCCAACCGCGCGGCCTTCGCGGCCGAGGCGAACCTCATGGCGCAGCTGTCGGCGCACCCCTACATCGTCACGATCTACCACGCCGACGTCGCATCCGACGATCGCCCGTACTTCGTCATGGAGTACTGCTCGGGCCCGAGCCTCGCCGAGCGCTACAAGCAGGCGCCCCTGCAGGTCGCGGATGCGCTGCGCACGGGCGTGCGCCTCTCGAGCGCCGTGCACACGGCCCACCTCGCCGGCATCCTGCACCGCGACATCAAGCCCGCCAACGTGCTCGCGAACGACTACGGCTGGCCGGCGCTCACCGACTTCGGCATCTCGTCGGCCGTCGACGACGCCCTCCCCGCGCACACGACGACGCTCGCGGGCGCGCTGAGCGACACGGGCACGGGCGGAACGAGCGGCCAGGTGGGCCTCTCGGTGCCGTGGTCGCCGCCCGAGATGTTCGAGGACGACCCCGACCCGGATGTGCGCAGCGACGTGTTCTCGCTCGCCGCGACCATCTGGACGGTGCTCGCGGGCCAGACGCCCTTCGAGGTGAAGGGCCGCTCGAACGGCACGCTCGACCTCATCGGCCGCATCGAGCGCGGCGCGATCACGCCCATGGACCGCACGGACGTGCCGCGTTCGCTCATCGCGGTGCTGCAGAAGGGCATGGCGACCGAGCGCGAGGACCGCTTCGCGAGCGCCCTCGACTTCGGCCGCGCCCTGCAGCGCGTCGAGATGGAGCTCGGCTACGCGCGCACGGAGCTCGAGGTGCCGAACCTGCACCTCGAGACCCCCGAGCGCCCCGCCGACACGGGCGGCGCCGACGAGACGCGGGTGCGCCAGGTGGCGACGATCGAGGCGCAGCCGGTCGCTCCCGCGCCGGCAGCGCCCCCCGCATCCGCCGACGAGACCCGCGTGCGCGGCGCGACGACGATCGACGCCCAGCCGCGTCCGGCCGCGCCGGGGGCGGTGCCGTCAGCCGCGACGATCCCGCCCGCGCCCTCGGCCGCATCCGCTCCCACCGCGCACGAGGCGGCGCCCACCGAGACCGTCATCCGCCCGCGCGGCCCTGTCGCGGCCCCGGCCGAACCGACCCCGGCGCCCGATGCCGCGGCCGAGCCCCGCTCGCGCCGCGGCCTCGTGACGGGCATCGTGCTCGGCGTCGTCGCGGTCGTCGTCGCGGCGGCCGTCGTCATCGGAATCGTCCTGTCGGGGGGAGCGCCCGATGCCGCACCCACCCCGAAGCCCAGCTCCGGCGGGGGAGGCGGCGAGGCGATCGTGCCGACGACGATCCCCGTGCCGGTGCTCGCGGGCGCGCCGACGCTCGAGGGGGCGACCGTGACGTTCACGGTCGAGAACCCCGACCCGGAGGACGACGACCAGTTCATGTGGCAGCTGAGCAACCGGCCCGACCTGCCGCAGCGCCACACGAGCGCCGACGGCGTCATCGCCGTCGACGGCTACGCGGCGGGCTCGCCCCTGTGCATCGACGTCATGGTGCTGCGCAAGGGCAAGACCTCCGACGTCCTGATCGCCTGCTACCCCCCGGTGGGATGATGACCAACTCCCTGCGTATCGACTTCTGCGGCGAGAAGTACACCGCCGCGCCCGGCGCCGACTTCGTGATCGGCCGCGAGGGCGACCTCGAGATCGACGACAACCCGTACCTGCACCGGCGCTTCCTGCTGCTCACGGAGGAGCGGGGCCTGTGGTGGGTCGCGAACGTCGGCACGCTGCTCTCGGCGACGATCACCGACGGCTCGGGCGGCGTGCAGGCGTGGCTGCCGCCGGGCGGCCGCATCCCGATCGTCTTCCCGACGGTGCAGGTGCTCTTCAGCGCGGGCTCGACGACCTACGACTTCACGATCGAGAACGACGAGGAGTACTTCTCGACGACGAACATCCACTCGGGCGCCTCGGGGACGACGACCATCGGGGTCGTGCCGCTCACGAGCTCGCAGCGGCTGCTCGTGCTCGCCCTCTCGGAGCACGTGCTGCGGCAGGACTCCCCGGGCCGCGGCGAGATCCCGAGCTCGGCGGAGGCCGCGGAGCGTCTCGGCTGGCCGCTCACGACGTTCAACCGCAAGCTCGACAACGTGTGCGAGAAGCTCGACAAGGTGGGCGTGCAGGGGCTCCGCGGAGGCCGCGGCAAGCTCGCCACGAACCGCCGCGCGCGCCTCGTCGAGTACGCCGTCGCGAGCCGGCTCGTGAGCCGCGAGGACCTCGTGCTGCTCGACCGGAACGCCGCCGCGGGGGCCTCGGCGGGGTCCGAGGAGGATGGGGAGTAGTCCCCTGTCAAGGCCGGAACCCGAGTCTCTCTCTCGTGCTAGCCTGAACGCGCTTGTCCCCCGATGCGGGGTCGAACGGGCGTTGCATGAGGGGGTTCCAGGGGGTGACGGCGAGAGATTGGTGGCGTGCGCGCCGGAAGACCGTCGCAACCGTCACAGCGATCTCGCTCGTGGCCGGCACGACCCTCACCGTCGCCGCTCTGCACCCCGGTTTCCCGGTCACCGACGTCGAGCTGACCTCGCGTGACGTGTGGGTCACGAACGGCGAGCTGCTGCGCGGCGGCCGGCTCAACAAGCAGATCGACGAGCTCAACGCCTCGGTCACCGCGTCGTCCCCCGATTTCGACGTGCTGCAGGACGGCGACTCGCTCTTCCTCGTCGACCCCGACAACAGCCGCCTCGAGTCGGTCGACGCCGCGTCGACGGCCGTCACGAGCTCGGTCGACCTCCCGCCCGACGCCGAGGTGTCGTACGGCGGCGAGGTCATCGCGGTCGTGTCGCGCGGCCAGCTGTGGGCTCTGCCCGCGGTCGGCGACCTGCGCCTCGACGTCGTCTCGCAGCCTCCGCTCCTCGAGCTCGGCGACGGCGGCCACGCCGTCGTGACGGGGGCGGGCGAGATCGTCGCGGTCTCGATCGAGGAGAGGAAGCTCTACCGCATCCCGACCCTCGCCGATGTGCCCGTCGAGTCCGACTTCCCGCGCATCGGCGACTTCGAGCTCGCCGCGATCGGCGACCGGGTCGTCGCGCTCGACCACTCGACGAACCAGCTCGTGCTCGACGACGGCACGGTGCGCGAGCTCGGCGATGCGAAGGCCCTGCGCCTCCAGCAGTCGGGCCCCGCATCCGACTCCGCCGTGCTCGCGACGGGCTCGGGCCTGCTGCGCGTGAACCTCGGCTCGGGCGACGTCGAGACGATCGACGCGCAGGTGCCGAACGCCGCGAGCGACACGGATGACGTGGCCGCGCCCGTCAACCAGGAGGGCTGCGCGCACGGGGCGTGGGCGCACGCGCAGCGCTACGTCTTCGCGTGCGCGGGGGCCGACGCCGCGATCTACGACATCGAGCAGCCGACGCAGGGCGACCGCCTCGAGTTCCGCGTCAACCGCAGCGTCATCGCGCTCAACAATCTCGCGAACGGCAACGTCTGGCTCCCCGCCGAGAACATGCGTCTCGTCGACAACTGGGAGGACGTCATCCCGCCCGAGCAGGAGGAGACCGAGGAGGAGGGCGACGACACCTCGGCGCTGCAGTCCTTCGAGGACACCCTCGCGGAGCGCACGGACGAGAACCGGCCGCCGACGGCGCTCGACGACGAGTACGGCATCCGTCCGAACCGCACGACGATCGTCGCGGTGCTCGACAACGACTCCGACCCCGACGGCGACGTGCTCGTCATCTCCGACCATTCGCCGATCGCCGAGTCGACCGGCCGTCTCGACTACATCGACGGCGGGCGCGCGCTGCAGTTCACGCCGGCGCTCGACTACACGGGCGGCGTGAGCTTCAGCTACACCGTCGACGACGGCCGCGGCGGCACGGCGACGGCGAACGTCACCGTGCGCGTCGTTCCGGATGCGCTCAACGCGGCGCCGATCGAGCTGCGCACCTCCGCGACGAGCGTCGAGGCGAATCAGACGATCGCGTACAACGTGCTGTCGAACTGGCGCGACCCCGACGGCGACGACCTGTTCCTGCAGGGCGCGGCGCCCACCTCGGGCGACCTCGTGCGCTACACGCCCGACGGCCTCATCACCTTCACGCACCAGACCTCGGAGCTGGGCGAGAAGGAGGTGCAGTTCCAGGTGACCGACGGCGGCGAGGTCGTCACGGGCAAGCTCGTCGTCGACGTGAAGCCCGCGGGCGAGCTGAAGCCCGTCGGCACGCCCGACTTCGCGACGGCGTTCACGGGTGAGCAGGTCACGATCGAGCCCCTCGAGAACGACCTCTCGCCGTCGGGCGCCCCGCTCGCGCTCACGAGCGTCGACGAGCCGGGCGACGGCGCGTCGATGTCGTTCGACCCGCAGAAGGGCCAGGTGCAGTTCTCGGCCGGAGCCCCCGGCATCTACTACTTCGAGTACTCGCTCGCCGCCGGCTCCGCCTCGAGCAAGGGCATCATGCGCGTCGACGTGAAGGACGTGCCCGCCGACGACCAGCCGCCGATCGCGGTGAAGGACACCGCCTACCTGCGCAGCGACGAGCCGACGACGGTCTCGGTGCTGAGCAACGACGTGAGCCCCGTCGGCCGCATCCTCGCCGTGCAGTCGGTGTCGGTGCCGCCGGACGTGCAGGCGAAGGGCGTCGTCGTCGAGCTGCTCGAGTCGACCCTCGTGCGCGTCACCTCTCCGCAGACCCTCACCACGCAGATCGGCTTCACGTACACGATCTCGGATGGCGTGCGGTCGTCGACCGCGGGCGTCACGATCGTGCCGGTGCCCCCCCTCACGAAGCACCAGCCGCCGATCGCGCGCGACGACGAGGTCACGGTGCGCGCGGGCGACATCGTGACGGTCGACGTGCTCGACAACGACGAGCACCCCGACGACTCGCGGATGTTCCTCGCGGACGAGCTCGTGAGCGAGCCCTCGGCGGGCCTCGCCTTCGTCAACGCCGACCACGTGCGTTTCCAGGCGCCCGATGAGCCGGGCCAGTACCAGGCCGCGTACCGCGTGCTCGACGCGTACGGCGAGAGCGCCGCCGCGACCGTCACCTTCACGGTGACGCCCCTCGACGAGGACTCGAACCGCGAGCCGCGGCCGGAGCCCGTCGTGGCGCGCGTGCTCTCGGGCGGCAGCATCCGCATCGACCTGCCGCTGCAGCGCATCGACCCGGACGGCGACTCGGTGCAGCTACTGCGCACGCCGACGACCCCGACGATGGGCTCGATCGAGGAGATGGGCGCCGACTACCTCACCTACACGGCGTTCCCCGGCATGAGCGGCACGGACTCGTTCTCGTACCAGGTGTTCGACGCCTTCGGGAAGACCGGCACCGCCGACATCCGCATCGCCGTCATCGCCCCGCCCGAGTCGACGCAGAACCCGAGCGCCGTACCCGACAGCGTCTCGGTGCGGCCGGGCAAGATCGCGCAGGTCGACCTGACGGCGAACGACTCCGACCCGCAGAGCTCGCGCATCTCGGTCGACAAGAAGCTCGTCGAGGTGCCCGAGGGCATCGAGGCCGAGGTCGTCGACGGCCGCTTCCTCGTGCTGCAGGCTCCGGATGAGGAGGGCACCTTCGCGATCCGGTACCGGCTCACGAACGAGCTCGGCGGGTCGAGTCAGAGCTACGCGATGGTGCAGGTGACCCCCGACGCCCCGCTCATGCCGCCGATCGCGACGGACCTGCCGATCGCTCAGAAGGACATCGCGGGCAAGAGCTCGATCACGGTCGACGTCTTCGACGGGTCCGCCTACAACCCGGGCGGTCGGAACTCCGACCTCAAGGTGACGCTCGAGGGCCCGAACGCGGGTTCCGCCGAGCTCGTCGTCGAGCGGCACGGCAAGATCACGGTCACGCCCGCCGAGAAGCGCCAGGCGATCGCGTACCGCGTGACCGACCCCGAGACCGAGCTCTCCGCCACGGCGTTCCTGCTCGTGCCGGCGGCGGTCGACGAGAGCTTCGACGATCCGCCGTACCTCGACCCGAACCTGCCGATCCAGTACGTGCCGATGAACGAGTCGCGCGAGTGGAAGCTCTCCGACCTCGTGAAGGTGCCGTCCGGCCGCAAGGCGTGGATCGCCGACCCGTCGAGCGTCTCGTCGCTCATGAGCGACGGCACGCCGAACTACGTCGACGAGACGACGATCCGCTACCAGGGCGGTCTCGACTACCGCGGCCCGGCGTCCATCAGCTTCACGGTGACCGACGGCGCGTCGAAGGACGACCCGAAGGGCAACACGCAGGCGCTCACGATGCAGATCGTGGTGGGCGACCCCGAGTTCCGCGACACCCCGCCGACGTTCACGACGCCCCAGGTGCCGCTCGAGATGGGGGAGCAGGCGACCGTCGACCTGCGCGCGGCGACGGGGCACCAGAACCCGCAGATCCTGCAGCAGGTGACCTACTCGGATCTCACGGGGCTGGGCGGCCGCATCGACGGGCGCCTCGACGGCTCGGTGCTGACGCTCACGACGCCACGCAACACCCCGAAGGGCACGACGTTCGACGTCGGCGTGACGCTGCGGTGGGACAAGTTCACGGTGCAGGGCACGGTGCACGTGACGGTCGTCGGCTCGACGCGTCCGCCCGCGCTCGCCGTCGACGACGCCTACGAGACGCAGCGCGGCGACGGCACGGTCGTCGCGAGCCCGCTCGGCAACGACTTCAATCCCTACGCGGGAACCGGAGAGCGCCTCTCGATCGTCGACGCGAAGGTGCAGAACACGGGCGAGCCCGCGGGGGTGACGTTCACGGCCGATCAGGTACGCATCTCGCCGAACCCGAGCCTCAAGTCGGGCACGATCAACGTCGTCTACACGATCGAGGACGCCACCGAGGACCCCGACCGCCGCGTCAACGGACTCATCACGCTCGTCGTGAGCGACGTGCCCGACCAGGTGCAGAAGCCGACCGTGCCGACGCAGGGCGACGAGGGGGCGGTCTCGATCGGCTTCCAGGCCCCTGCCGCCAACGGCAAGGAGATCACCTCGTACGAGGTGCGCTCCGAGCCGGCCGTCTCGACGCCCGCGAACTGCGCCCCGCCCGGGTGCACGATCACGGGTCTCACCAACGGCACGACCTACCGGTTCTCGGTGCGCGCGATCAACTTCCACGGTCCGGGCGCGTGGTCGACGCTCTCCGACCCGGTGATCCCGTACGGCACGCCGCAGCAGCCCGCGCCCGTCATCACGGTCGTCGACCAGTTCGCCCCGAACGCCGTCATCCGCGCGACGTGGAACGAGGTCAACGCGAACGGCGGCTCGGTCACCTACCGCTGGCGCCTCGACGGCGGCGGCTGGAGCGCCGCATCCACGAGCCGGTCGACGGGTGACCTCACGGTTCAGGGAGGCGCCCACACGGTCGAGGTCATCGCGACCAACTCGGGCGGCAAGCAGAGCCCGGCCGGTGCCGTGACCTCGGCGAACATCGCGACGCAGACGACGCCGACGGCGCCGAACGTGTCGGGGGCGGATGTGCGTGACGGCCAGGCGCCCGGCTCGATCCGCTGGACCTGGTCGGGCGGCGCCGCCTCGACGGGCGGCATGGCGAACGTCACCTACCAGGTGAGCGTGGACGGCGGCGGCTGGATCGACAAGGGTACGGCGACCAACCACACGGCGAGCAGCCTCTCCGCGGGCTCGCACAGCATCCGGGTGCGCGCCGTCAACAAGGCAGGCACGGGCGCGATCGGCAACGGCGGCGCGGGCAACATCTCCAACCCGCCGCCCCCCGCCCCCTCGGTCGAGATCATCGGCAAGGGGACGCGTGAGACATGCCAGGGCGGCGGCACCTGCCACCGCGCGCTCGTGCGATTCACGAACGTGCCGGCAGGCACCTACTCGCTCGCGATCTCGAGCGGCGGCTGGACGACCTCCGACCCGCGCTCGACCTACATCGGCGGCAACGGCACGGCGGAGTCGGGCGGCTACCTCGGCATCCGCGACGCGCAGGTGTGCGTGCAGATCAGCGGTCCCGCGAGCTACCGCCCGTGCGTCTCCGCGGCGACCTGGAACAGCTGGTAACGGCGACCTCCCCGCACGAACCCCCTCCCCGAAAGGCCACACGACATGCCCGTCACCCAGGAACAGGCGACCTGGTTCGCCGACGCGTTCCAGAAGCTCGTCGCGAACGTCGACAAGGCGATCGTCGGCAAGGACCACGTCATCAAGCTCGTGCTCACCGCCCTCATCTCGGACGGCCACGTGCTGCTCGAGGACTACCCGGGCACGGGCAAGACGGTGCTCGCGAAGTCGCTCGCCAACACGCTCGACGGCACCACGAGCCGCATCCAGTTCACGCCCGACCTCCTCCCGTCGGACGTCACGGGCGTGCAGATCTACGACCAGGGCAAGGGCCGTTTCCAGTTCCACCCGGGACCGATCTTCGCGTCGATCGTGCTCGCCGACGAGATCAACCGCGCCTCGCCGAAGACCCAGTCGGCGCTCCTCGAGGTCATGGAGGAGGGCGTCGTGACGATCGACGGCGAGGGCCACTCGGTCGGGGCCCCGTTCCTCGTCATCGCGACCCAGAACCCCGTCGAGCAGGCCGGCACGTACAAGCTGCCCGAGGCGCAGCTCGACCGCTTCCTCATCAAGACGAGCCTCGGCTACCCCGACGCGAAGACCGCCGTCGGGCTGCTCATGGACTCCTCGACGCGCGCCCGCGCATCCCTCGTGTCGCCCATCATCAAGCCCGAGTCGATCGTGGCGATGTCGGCGCTCGCGAACGAGGTGCACACCGACGAGGCCGTCATGCAGTACCTCGCCGACATCGTCGACGCGACGCGCAAGCACCGTGACGTGGTGCTCGGCGTGAGCATGCGCGGCGCCATGGCGCTCGCGCGCGCGGTCAAGACCTGGGCGATCGCGAACGGGCGCACCTACGTGACGCCCGACGACATCCGCGACCTCGCCGTGCCCGTGCTCGCGCACCGCCTCGTGATCGACCCGGAGTCCGACTTCGCCGGCGTCAAGGCCGAGGACGTCGTGGAGCGCATCCTCGTCGACATCGAGCCGCCCGCCTACCGCGCAGCCTGAGCATGACGACAGCCCGACTCGGCGGAGCGGCCGGACCCCTCGCGTCCGTGCGCGCCCGCATGCGACTCTTCGCGAGAGGCGTCGCGAACGTCGTGACGCCTCTCGCGCGCGCCGTCTGGCGCGTCGTCGGGCCGGTCGTGCGCGTCGTGTCGGTGTCGGGCTGGATCGTGCTCGGCCTCGCGGTGCTCTCGCTCGTGCTCGCCGCGGTCTTCGGCTGGCAGGAGTTCACCTTCCTCGGGTGGGTGCTGCTCGCGGCGCTGGTCGTCTCCACGGCGTTCCTGCTCGGCCGGTCGAGCTACGGGGTGCTCATCGAGCTCAACCCGCGTCGCGTCGTCGTGGGCGACCGTGCGATGGGGCGCATGCTCGTGACGAACACGGGCCCCCGCAAGCTGCCGCCCACCCGGATGGAGCTGCCGGTCGGGCGGGGAGTCGCCGAGTTCCAGCTGCCCACGATGACCCCCAAGCAGGAGCAGGAGGAGCTCTTCCAGGTGCCGACGAACCGCCGCGCCGTCATCGTCGCGGGACCCGCGGAGTCGATCCGCGGCGACCAGCTCGGCCTCCTGCGTCGCGCCGTGAAGTGGGCCGACCCCGTCGAGCTCTTCGTGCATCCGCGCACAGTGCGCCTCGCCTCGAGCGCCGCGGGCCTCGTGCGCGACCTCGAGGGCCAGGTGTCGCAGAAGATCACCAACAACGACCTCGCGTTCCACGCCCTGCGCCCCTATGTGCCCGGCGACGATCGCCGCTACGTGCACTGGCGCACCTCGGCCCGCATCGGCCAGCTCATGGTGCGGCAGTTCCAGGAGACCCGCCGCTCGCAGATCATCATCGTGCTGCCGACGAGCGCCCAGTTCTACGCGAGCGAGGAGGAGTTCGAGCTCGCCGTGTCGTGCGCCGCCTCGATCGCCGGCCAGGTCATGCGCGACGGCACGCAGCTCGACGTCGTGAGCGAGATGGGCCTGTGGCGCACGCGCACGGTCGTCTCGATGCTCGACTCGTCGTGCCGCCTCGAGTACGGCCACACGGGCGGGTTCTCGGGACTGCGCGAGCTCGTGCGCGAGCGCACGAAGCGCCTCGCCGCGCCGAGCGTCGTCGTGACGGTCGGGGGTTCGAAGCTCGGCCCGGGCGACATCCGCACCGTGAACACGGTGTTCGGGCCCGACACGAACCACCTCGGCGTCACGGTCGACGCGGGCGCCCAGCCGCGCCTCGGCTCGGTCGGCGGGATGCTCATGCTCACCGTCGGCCGGCTCGAGGACCTGCCGCCTCTCTTCCGGGGGCTCGCCTCGTGACCGCGACCACGTCATCCGCTCCGGCGCCCGCGCCCGAGCGCACCCGCCCGGGCCTCGCGCTGCCGTCGGGCCGCACCTGGTTCGACATCGCGGTGCTGCTCGTGCTCGCCGTGCTCGGCGTGCTCGGCTTCGCGCCCTCGTACGGCGGCTACAGCTTCCTGCTCGCGGGCCTCGGCGGGCTCGTGCTCGGCGCCGTCACGGGCGTGCTCACCTCGATGCTGCGCCTCGGGGGCCTGCTGACCTTCGTCGCGGCCGTCGTCGGCTACTTCGTGGTCGGCTCCGCCGTGGCCGTGCCGAGCCTCGCGCTCTTCGGGTTCCTGCCGACGCTGCAGTCGCTCGCGAGCCTCGCCGTCGGAACCGTCTTCGGCTGGGCCGACCTGCTGACGCTCTCGACGCCCGTCGGCGCGCCCGCCTACATCGCCGTCGTGCCGTACGCGTCGTCGTGGCTCGTCGCGCTCGTGTCGACGCTCCTCGCGACGCGCTGGCTCGCGCGCCGACCGCGCGCGGCGTGGCGCTTCGGCGTCGCCCTCGTGCCGACCGTGGTGCTCTACCTCGCCGGCATCCTGTTCGGAACCCAGGAGGCCTACCAGGCCGGCATCCGCGGCGTCGTGTTCGCCGTGCTCGCGCTCGTGTGGCTCGGATGGCGCCAGCCGGTCGGCGGCGTCGCCGCGAGCAGCGACACCTCGCTGCGCCGGCGCAAGGTGCTCGGCTCGGCCGCGATCGTCGCGCTCGCCGCGATCGTGGGCGGCGGTGCGGGCTTCTGGTTCTCGCCCGCGAAGGACGAGCGTTTCGTGCTGCGCGACGAGATCGAGCCGCCGTTCGACCCGCTCGACTACCCGAGCCCCCTCGCGGGCTTCCGTCATTTCACGAAGCAGGTGACCGACGAGGAGCTCTTCCGGGTCGCGGGCCTCGAGCCGGGCGACCGCATCCGGATGGCGACGCTCGACTCGTTCACCGGCAAGCTCTGGAACGTCACGGGCGCCGCCGCGAGCACGGCCGGCTCGGGCTCGTTCGAGCTCGTGGGCCGCTCCATCCCGCGCTCGCCGCTGCTGAGCCCGGTCGCGCACCCCGAGGTCGAGGTGACGATCGTCGGCTACGAGGACGTGTGGATCCCCGGCGTCGGCTACCCGACCGACTTCGAGCTCACGGGGGGAGAGGCCGCGAGCCACTCCGACGATCTCCGCTACAACGCCGCGACCGGCAGCATGGTGCTCACGACGGGCCTCTCGGAGGGCGACAGCTACCGCCTCGACGCCGTCACGCAGGCAGCCGCGACGGTGCAGGAGCTCGCGGATGTGCCGGTCGCCTCGGTCGAGCTGCCGCCCGTCGAGAAGGTGCCCGACATCGTCGCGTCCAAGGCGCAGGAGTGGGCCGGAGCATCCACCGCGCCCATCGACCAGCTCGAGGCGATCCGCCTCGTGCTCACGCGCGACGGCTTCCTGAGCCACGGGCGCGCATCCGACTCGGTGCCCTCGCGAGCGGGGCACGGCGCCGACCGCATCTCGGAGCTGCTCGAGGGCAACCAGATGATCGGCGACCAGGAGCAGTACGCCTCGGCGTTCGCGCTCATGGCCCGCAGCCTCGGCTACCCGGCGCGCGTCGTCATGGGGTTCGCGCCCGAGGTGCCCGAGGGAGGCTCGGCCGTCACGGTCACGGGCGACGACGTCACGGCGTGGGTCGAGGTGCCGTTCGAGGGCGTCGGCTGGGTCGCGTTCGATCCGACCCCGGATGAGACCGACATCCCGCAGGACCAGGTGCCGAAGCCGAAGAGCGAGCCGCAGCCGCAGGTGCGGCAGCCCCCGCGCGCCGAGAAGGACGCCGAGGACCTGCTGACGCCCGTCGAGCTCGAGGAGCAGGAGGACGAGGAGGACGACCCGCTGTTCGTCATCCCCGCGTGGGCATGGGGCGTCGGGATCGGCGTGCTGTCGCTCGCCGCGCTCGTCTTCCTGCCGATGCTCGTCGTCGCGTTCGTGAAGGGCCGCCGCCTGCGCAAGCGCCGCTCGGGCCCCGTGCCCGACCAGGCCGCGGGCGCGTGGGAGGAGCTCACCGACCGCTACTCGGAGCTCGGCTACGCGGTGCCGCCGAGGCTCACGCGCTCGATGCTCGCGACGCGTCTCGAGGTCCAGTTCCCGGCGAGCGAGGAGCAGGCGCCGCCCCGTCTGCGCGTGCTCGCCGCCGACGCCGACGAGCTCGTCTTCTCGGGCCGCGAGGGCGACCCGGCCGAGGCCGACGCCATGTGGACGCGCGCCCTCGACGCCGTCGACGTCGCCCGCGCGAGCGCGCCCCCGCGCGTGCGCCTGCTGAGCCGCTACCGCATCCGTGCGGGCCGCGACCTCGTCGCGCGCCTGACATCCGCCACCACCACCGCCACCACCACCGCCACCGCCGCCACCACCACCGCCGACGCACCGCGAAGGAGCGCCCGTTGAAGCTCAAGCTCACCCTGCAACGGCAGTCGGGGCCCGAGGCCGACATCGTCGTGACGGCGGATGCGGGGGCCACCGTCGCCGACGTCGCCGCGGGCATCCGCGCACGCGACCCGTACCTCGCGAAGCTCGGCGTCGCCGCGGACGCCCCCGTGACGCTCGCCGTGACCGACCCGGGTGCACCCGCCGCCCGCGTGCTCGACTCCGACTTCGCGCTCGCCGAGGCGCCCGTCGCGTCGGGCGCGAGCATCGCGATCGTGCCCGAGGGCACCTCCGCGCCGACGCCCCCGCCCGCGATCGCGGCGAAGCTCGTGGTCGTCGAGGGCCCGGATGCGGGCACCGAGTTCCCGGTCGTGCCCGGCACGAGCTACCTCGGCCGCGACGCGACGATGGCCGACCTCATCCTGAGCGACCCGCTCGTGTCGAAGCGCCACGCGCGCGTCGACGTCTTCAGCGGCGCCATCCGCCTCGTCGACCTCAACTCGGCCAACGGCCTCGAGGTCGACGGCGGCCTCGTGACGCGCGTCGACCTCGAGGACGGCGACACCGTGCGGGTGGGCGACTCGGTGCTGCGCGCCGCGATCGCCGCGCCCGCCGCGGCGACCGAGACACGCCCCGTCGGCCCGATCGCGTTCAACCGCTCGCCGCGCGTGGAGACCCGCTACCCGGGTCAGGAGTACGCGACCCCCGCCCCGCCGTCGGAGCAGGACGCGCAGCCCTTCCCGTGGCTCGCGCTCGTGGCGCCGCTGCTCGTGGGCGTCGTCGGCATCTTCTTCATGCGACGCGAGCCCGCGATGCTCCTGCTCGTGCTGACGTCGCCGCTGCTCATGTTCGGCACGTGGTTCGGCACGCGCCAGGCTCGCAAGCGCAAGCGCAAGCTCGACATCGAGCGCTTCAACGCGCGCGCCGAGCGGCTCGAGGCGACTCTCGCCGAGGAGCGCGAGCGCGAGCGCGCCATCCGTCGCGCCGAGAGCCCCACGACGGCGGAGGTGTACCAGCAGGCCGTCGAGCTCGGCCCCCTGCTGTGGACACGACGCCCCGAGCACTGGCAGTTCCTCTCCGTCAACCTCGGCATCGGCACGATGGCGTCGCGCAACGTCATCACGACGACGAAGGAGGACGAGGGCCTCCCCGAGTACGTCGAGCGCGCCGCGAAGATCAAGCACGACTTCCGCGACGTCTCCGACGTGCCCGTCACCGAGAACCTGTACTTCTCGGGCGCGCTCGGCATCGCCGGCCCGCAGCCCCTCGCGGCGGATGCGGCCCGCGGCGTGCTCGTGCAGCTCACGGGCCTGCACTCCCCGGCCGAGCTCGTCGTCGCCGCCGTCGTGTCGAACGCGTGGACGAACGAGTTCGAGTGGCTCAAGTGGCTGCCGCACACGGCGTCGCCGCACAGCCCCCTCGAGGCCGTGCACCTCGCGAACAGCCAGGCCACGGGGGGCGCGCTGCTCTCCGCGATCGAGGAGCTCATCGACTCCCGCACGAAGGAGCAGGAGCTGCGCGGCGCGAAGATGCTCGAGAACTCGGCCCTCGTCGCGGGTGCGTCCGCGGGCGACGGCGCCGAGGAGGTCGCCCCGCCTCCCGCCGCGACGCCCGCCGTCGTGCTCCTCATCTCCGACGACGCCCCCGTCGACCGCGCGCGTCTCGTGCAGGTCGCCGAGCGCGCCGCCGACGCGGGCGTCTACCCGGTGTGGGTCTCGGCGACGCAGCAGCAGCTGCCCGCCGTCGCGCGCACCTACCTCTCGGTCGACTCCGAGGGCGCGCGCGTCGGGCTGGTCCGCCTCGGCGACGAGATCACCGACGTGCGCCACGAGTCCGTCACGCGCGAGCAGGCCCTGTGGTTCGCGAAGCGTCTCGCCCCCGTCACGGATGCCGGCGCGCTCGTCGAGGACTCGAGCGACCTCCCGCGCTCGATCATGATGCTCTCGCTCGTGGGTCCCTCGCTCGCGACGAGCCCGTCCGCGGCGATCGGCCGCTGGCGCGAGAACGACTCGATCCACGACCGCTCGGGCGGTCCCCTCGTGCGCCGCCGCCCCGGCAAGCTGCGCGCGATCGTCGGCTCGGCGGGCGTCGATGCGATGCACCTCGACCTGCGCACGCAGGGACCGCACGCGCTCGTGGGCGGCACCACGGGATCCGGCAAGTCCGAGTTCCTGCAGGCGTGGGTGCTCGGCATGGCGGCCGAGTACAGCCCCGACCGCGTGACGTTCCTCTTCGTCGACTACAAGGGCGGCTCGGCCTTCGCCGATTGCGTGCACCTGCCGCACTGCGTGGGCCTCGTGACCGACCTGAGCCCGCACCTCGTGCGCCGCGCGCTCACCTCGCTGCGCGCCGAGCTGCACTACCGCGAGCACCTCTTCAACCGGAAGAAGGCGAAGGACCTCCTCGACCTCGAGAAGCGGGGAGATCCGGATGCGCCTCCCGCGCTCGTGCTCGTGATCGACGAGTTCGCGGCGCTCGCGGGCGAGGTGCCCGAGTTCGTCGACGGCGTCGTCGACATCGCGCAGCGCGGACGCTCCCTCGGCATCCACCTCATCATGGCGACGCAGCGCCCCGCGGGCGTCATCAAGGACAACCTGCGCGCCAACACGAACCTGCGCATCGCGCTGCGCATGGCCGACGAGTCCGACTCGATGGACGTCGTGGGCGACAAGATCGCGGGCACCTTCGACCCGTCGATCCCCGGTCGCGGCATCGCGAAGACCGGCCCCGGGCGCCTCACGCCGTTCCAGTCGGCCTACGCGGGCGGCTGGACGAGCGACACCCCCGCGCCTCCGAGCGTCGACGTCGCCGAGCTGCGGTTCGGCGCCGAGCACCAGTGGGAGCTCCCGGGCCGCGACGAGCAGCTCGCGAGCGAGACGCAGGCCGACCCCGGCCCCACCGACCAGGCGCGTTTGGTGGCGAACCTCGTGAAGGCGGCGGCGGAGGCCCGCATCCCGGCCCCGCGGCGCCCGTGGCTCGACGAGCTCGCACCCGTCTTCGACCTCACGCGACTGCACCAGCGCACGGATGCGGAGCTCGTGCTCGGCGTCGTCGACCTGCCGCAGCTGCAGAAGCAGCAGGAGGTCGTGTTCCGCCCCGACGTCGACGGCCACATCGCGTACTACGGGGCGAGCGGCGCGGGCAAGACGGTCGCCCTGCGCACCCTCGCGGCCGCGGCGGGCATCACGCCGCGCGGCGGCCCCGTCGACGTGTACGGGCTCGACTTCGCGACGGGCGGCCTCCGGATGCTCGAGGCGCTCCCGCACGTCGGCTCGATCGTCTCGGGCGACGACCCCGAGCGCGTCGTGCGGCTGCTCCGGATGCTGCGCGACGAGCTCGAGCGCCGCAGCGCCGAGTACACGGCCGTCGACGCCGGCACGATCGGCGACTACCGCCGCATCGCCGGGAAGCCCGACGAGCGCCGCATCCTGCTGCTCGTCGACAACTTCCCGTCGTTCAAGAACGAGTTCGAGATCGGCGCCTCGCGCGCCCCCTGGTACGGCGTCTTCCAGCAGCTGCTCGCGGAGGGTCGCGGCCTCGGCATGCACGTCGCGATCACGGCCGACCGTCCCGGCTCCGTGCCGACGGGCGTGGCATCCGCGTTCCAGCGCCGCATCGCGCTGCGCCTCGCGGACGAGGCCGGCTACATGCTGCTCGACGCGCCCGCCGACATCCTGTCGGCGACCTCGCCCCCCGGCCGTGCCGTCATCGACGGCGCCGAGGCGCAGCTCGCGATCGTCGGCGGTCAGGCCGGCGTCGCGGAGCAGGCGAAGGCTCTCGCGGCGCTCGGCGAGGCCATCCGCCGCACGGGTCGCGGCGAGGCCGCGGAGGTCGGCACGCTCGGCACCGAGATCCCGGCCGCGACGCTGTCCGCGGACGTCGACGGCAAGCCCGTGCTCGGCATCTCCGACGACACCCTCCAGCCCATCGGCTTCGAGGCGGGCGGCGTGTTCGTGCTCGGCGGCCCGCCCGCATCCGGACGCACCAACGCGCTGCGCTGGCTCGTCGCATCCGTCGAGCGCGCCCACCCGAAGGTCACCCGCTACTACTTCGGGTCGCCGCGCTCGGCGATCGGACAGCAGCCGGGCTGGGAGGGCAAGGCCCTCACCGTCGAGGATGCCGCGTCACTCGCGAAGGAGGTCGCCGCGACGGTCGCGGAGACGGGTGCCGAGGAGAAGATCCTCGTCGTCATCGAGCAGATCGGCGACTTCCTCTCCACCTCCGCCGACTCGGCGATGGTCGAGATGATCAAGGCCGTCAAGCGCAGCGACCACCTCCTGATCGCCGAGAACGAGAGCGGCGGCTGGGGCTCGTCGTGGCCCCTCCTGCAGGAGGTCAAGTCGGCGCGCACGGGCTTCCTGCTGCAGCCCGAGTCGATGGAGGGCGACACGATCCTCAAGACCTCGCTGCCGCGCGTCTCGCGCGGCGACTTCCCGCCCGGGCGCGGGTTCTTCATCGCGCGCGGCAAGGCCGTGCGGGTGCAGCTGCCGCTCACCGAGGGGGAGGCGGCCGGGTAGTCCGACCACCTGACCGGGGACCGGTCATGGGGAGTCATCCCCATCGACCCTTCCTCAACAACTCAATACAGTCGAAGACACCAGCCCCCGCTCCGGCGGGAACCACATAAGGAGCATCATGGCCAACCTCAACGTCACCTACGACGACCTCCGCGACGCCGCCCGCCGTCTGCAGGCCGGTAAGGACGACCTGCACTCGAAGCTCACCGAGCTCTCGAACCTCGTGAACCAGCTGACCGCCTCGGGCTTCCAGGCCGAGCAGTCGTCGGCCGCGTACCGCGACTCCTTCGAGCAGTTCCGCACGGGCACCGGCCAGGCGATCGACGGCCTCGAGGGCCTCGCGAGCTTCCTCATCTCGGCTGCCGACGCGCTGCAGCAGACCGACGAGGGTCTCGCCAACGCCATCCGCGGCTAGTCCGCGAGGACGGCCGGCCTCCCACCACCGCGGGAGGCCGGCCGCCGTCCTCTCACCTCCACCACCGCAGCACTCAGAAGGGAAGCCGGGATGGCCGAGCAGTGCATCAGGGTCGACTACGACCAGCTGACTCGTCTGCACACGCGACTGCAGACCGCGTCGTCGAACATGCGCGACGACTCGTCGACCATGCAGGAGCTCGCCGACGCCGTCGGCGACAGCCGCCTCGCCGACCGCATCCGGGAGTTCGGCAAGGACTGGTCGGTCCACCGCGCGAACATCCTCGAGAACGTCGACTGGCTGCGCGAGAAGGTCAAGATGATCGCCGACGAGTTCGAGAAGATCGACAAGGATCTCGCGACGGGCCTCACGAGCGCACCCGCCCCCGCACCCGCCCCCGCACGACGAGGACCGACGCCGGTATGAGCATCTACGACCCCGTTCCCGAGGCCCTCACCGGTTCTCCCACCACGATCTCCGCGAAGGCGCGCGTCATGACGGCGACCGCCGACGCGCTGCGCACCGCGATCTCCGAGCTCCGTTCCCTCGCGAGCGAGGACGTCACCATCAGCGAGGCCGTCGACGAGCTCCGCGTCAAGGCCGACGGCGTGCGCCACGACGTCGAGAAGGTCGAGACGCGCTACCGCAGCGCGGCGACCGCGATGGTGAGCTACCACAACAAGCTCGGCTCGGCGCAGACGCGCGCCGAGGCCGCACGCCAGCGCATCCGCGACAACAACTCCGAGGCCGCCTACTGGCGCCGCAAGAAGGTCGACATCGAGCAGCGCGTGCGCGCCGGCGAGAACTCGCAGGAGCTGCTCGACGAGCTGCTCGACGTCAAGAACCGCGTCGCGGGCTACGCGAACGAGTTCGCGAACGCCATGTCGGAGTACCTCGCCGCAGAGGGCGACAAGGAGGACGCCGTCACCGCGGCGATGTCCGCCCTCCAGAACGCGGCCGACACCGCCGGCCTCGACGACGGCTTCTGGGACCGCGTCGGCGCGGTCATCGAGGTCATGTACGAGTGGGCTCAGGAGAACCTGGGGCCGTGGATCGAGGCGATCCGCTCGGTGCTCGAGATCATCAAGGGCATCATCGACCTGCTCTCGCTCATCGTCGGCGTTCTCGCGCTCTTCCTGCCCTTCCTCGCGCCGCTCGCCGCAGCCCTCACGCTCGTGTCGATCGGCCTCGCCGCCGCGGTGCTGCTGTGCTCGCTCGTGCTGTTCGCGCTCGGGCGGGAATCGCTCGGTCGCGTGCTCTCCGACACCATCGGCCTCGCGACGAGCGTCATCACGGCCAAGCTCGGCGGGATCGGCGACAAGCTCAAGGGCATCGGCAACTTCAAGCCCGGCAACTGGGGCTCGCTCGCCCAGACCGCCAAGGCGGACTTCGCCATGGCCCGCTTCGAGTTCGCACTCACGCGCTCGATCGTCGGCACGGGAGAGACGGTCGGCATCTACGGCATGGAGATCGCCAACAAGCTGCTCCCGTCGTCGAAGACCGACTTCATCAAGCTCGGCGTCAGCACGGCATCCGGCTTCCTCGGCAAGGGCCTCGACGTCAACTTCGACCTCTTCCCCGAGAGCGGCCCCGGCGGCACCTTCGGGCCGTTCGAGGGCGGATGGGATCTGAGCAGCGACGATGTGCTTAATGCGAGCTTCAAGCCCGTCGTCAACGTGCTCTCGGGCGGCGCCGCGAATCCGTCGATCTCGATCGGCACGAACATCGAGAAGCTGTCGGCGGGCGTCTCGTGACCGCCGTCGAGACCTTCACGCTGTCGCTCGCGCCGCAGTGGTGGCCGCTCGGCGACGGCAGCGACCCGATCGACGCCGTCATCGACGTGCTCATCGAGCGCCTCGCACCGGAGCTCGCGCCCGCCGAGGAGCGCGGGCTGCGGGCGAGCCTCGCGGTGCACGCCGAGTGGGCCCGCACCCTCGCCCCCGGTCAGCGTCGCAGCTACGCGCTCGTGCGCGACCCGGAGACGGCGCGAGCGGATGCGCTGCTCAGCTGGCGCTACGGCGAGGCCCCCGAGGGCGCCTATGAGCACATGCTCGCGTCGGCTCGGGCCCAGACGTCGACCGACACGGTCGAGCTCGTCGACCCGAGCGTCGTCGAGACCCGGGTGCCGCTCGGGCGTGCGATCGTCGTGCACGACGTCGCGTACGCGCGCACGCCGGGCGTGCAGCGCCCCGCGCGCGAGCGCTGCATCGTCGCGGTGTTCTTCGACGACAGCGACGCCCTGCTCGAGCTGACGGTGTCGACGATCGACCTCGCGCTGTTCGACGACCTGCCCGAGTACGTCCTGCGGCTCGCCGCGGGGGAGGAGCTCACCGCACCGGGCTACCCTGAGCCGGTCGAAGGGACATCATGACCCGCATCCGCTTCGCGCTCCCGGGCAGCTGGGCGCGCATCCCGCTCGAGTCCGAGGCGACGGCCCTCCGCGCCGTGCGCAAGCTCACCGAGCAGGTGACGGGCCGCAAGGAGGAGCTCGCGACCCTGCGTGCCGAGCTGCGCGCTCGGTTCACGGGCGTGGTCGAGGCCGCGCGCGAGGGCGGAGCCGAGGAGCTCTACATCGGCCTCGAGCTCGTGCCCGGCATCCCGCTGCCGGCCTGGGCGGCCGTGTTCCCCGCGGATCCCGCTCAGCTCGACCTCGCATCCGTCGGCTTCGCCGACCTCACGCGCGGCGTCGACTTCGCCGTGGGCGATGCACCCGAGGGCGGCAGCAGCGAGACGATCGACGACCCGCGCTCGCGCGTGCGCGCCGTGCGCCACGCGTGGCGGCGCACGACCGACGTCTCGCACGACGGCGTGGAGCGCAGCTTCGAGCTCGTCGAGGCCGACTACTGGGTGGCCGCGGCCGACCCGAACCGCGTCGCGCTCATCACCTTCTCGACGGCACTCGCCGAGTACGAGGAGGAGATGCTCGAGCTCTTCGACGCCGTGATCGGCACGCTGCGGTGGCCCGTGCCGGAGGATGCGACGGCGAACGCGTGACCTGGCTGGGCATCGGCTCCGCCGTCATCCTGCTCCTCGCGGTCGCGGCGGCCGGCGTCGCACGGATGCGGCTGTGGGGCGCCCGCCTGCGCCCCGGCGCGCCGTCGCCGACCCCGCCCGACGGCCCGCTCGTCTTCGCCGCGACGACGATGCGCGCACCCTTCTACGAGGTCGTGCCGCTCCTCGCCGACTGGATGCTGCGCGGCGTCGTCGTCGTCGAGCGCATCGGGGCGTACCACCCGCCCTCGTCGCAGGGCAGGTCGGCGGCCGGACCCATCTGGCGGTTCACCGCGGGACCCGCGATCGCCGCCGTGCACCCCGTGGAGGCGCGCATCCTCGTCGCGATGTTCGGAGGCGTGCCGCATCCGGGCCTCACGGTCGTCGTCGAGCGCGAGGATGGCGAGTGGCGCGATCGCGTGCACGCGGCGGCGCTCGAGGCGCGCGACCTGCAGCGCTCCGGCTTCGGCGAGGAGCGCGCCCGCCTCGCCTGGCTGCGCGTGCTGCTCGTCGTGGTCGTGGGGCTCGCCGCACTCGGCGTGATCGTCGGGGCCTTCCGGGCCGGCGGCGACGTCGGCGCCCTCGCATGGCTCACGATCGGCGTGGCGATCGTCGCGGCGGTCGGCATGATCGTGCCCCTGCTGCCGCCCAAGCCCGAGGCGGAGCGGCGCTACCTGCAGGCGGTGCGCGACCTCGAGGCGTGGGCGCGCACGACCGACTCCCCACGGCCGGAGCTCGGCGGGTGGGCGATGCTGTGGGGCCTTCCTGGGCGGTGGCCGCAGACGCTCCCGGAGGAGGTCGCGAGCCTCGACGGCATGGATCGCTGCTTCATCCGCGGCGACCTCGCCCGGAACGTGCCGGAGCCCAACACCTACAACTGAATCGCCCGCCTCGCTGGGCTACTCTCGTGACGGGCGGAGGCCCACGACCGGGAGGTGACCGTGGCGGACGAGGACGACGGCTTCATCGGGATGCCGCCCGGCATCTTCGACTCGGGCACGTTCAAGCTGCCGCCCAAGGCCGAGCGCCCGCGCACGCCCGAGCGCGAGGAGATCGTCTTCGTGCCGACGGTGCCGGGCATGCCCGTGCCGGCCCCCGCGGAGCCCGAGGTCTCGCACGAGACGCAGCGCGCGATCCCCGACCCGACCGACTCCCCCTACGCCGCCCCCGTCGTGCCGCCGCCGTCCGCGGCATCCGCCCCTCCCGCGCCTCCTGCTCCCGCGCCTCCTGCGCCCGCACCCGCCGGCTGGCGCCTCGTGCTCGCCGACGGCAGCGAGATGCCCGTGAACCGCAGCGTCATCATCGGCCGCAACCCCGCCGACTTCGAGGCCTGGCCGGGGGCCGTGCTGCTGCCGGTCGACGACACGACGCAGTCCGTGTCGAAGACCCATGCCGTCTTCGAGGTCGACGACTCGGGCCTCTGGGTGCACGACCTCAACTCGACGAACGGCGTGTGGGTCGTGCACGGCGAGGACGTCACCGAGGTGGCGCCCGGACGCCGGGTCAACGTGCCCACGGGCTCGAGCGTCGAGCTCGGCGACTACGTGCTGAGCGTCCGCCGGGGCTGACGAGGGCGGCGCGACGTCAGCGCGCGGGTTGCGGTGATATCCTCGACCCCATGCTCGCTCGGCACCTCCTCCTTCCTCGCCGCGACGAGGTCTAGCCCCCGGCCTCCCTCGTCGCGGAGTCCGCCCGCCCCCGAGGGCACAGCGGCCGACAACGAACCGATGAAGGAACCCGCACCCATGAGCACCGTCTCCGACACCGAGACCACTTCTGCCATCAGCATCCCCGACCGTCCGCGCACGCTGGCCGAGAAGGTGTGGGACGCGCACGTCGTCGCCAAGGGCGAGAACGGCGAGCCCGACCTCATCTACATCGACCTGCACCTCGTGCACGAGGTCACGAGCCCGCAGGCGTTCGACGGCCTGCGCCAGGCCGGCCGCCCCGTGCGGCGCCCCGACCTGACGATCGCGACCGAAGACCACAACACCCCGACGATCGGCATCGACAAGCCCATCGCCGACCTCACGAGCCGCACCCAGATCGAGACGCTGCGCCGCAACGCCGAGGAGTTCGGCATCCGCCTGCACTCGCTCGGCGACGTCGAGCAGGGCATCGTGCACGTCGTCGGCCCGCAGCTCGGCCTCACGATGCCGGGCATCACCGTCGTCTGCGGCGACTCGCACACCTCGACCCACGGCGCGTTCGGCGCGATGGCCTTCGGCATCGGCACGTCCGAGGTCGAGCACGTGCTCGCGACCCAGACGCTGCCGCTCAAGCCGTTCAAGACGATGGCCATCACGGTCGAGGGCGAGCTGCGCCCCGGCGTCACGGCGAAGGACATCATCCTCGCGGTCATCGCCAAGATCGGCACGGGCGGCGGCCAGGGCTACGTGCTCGAATACCGCGGCAGCGCCATCCGCTCCCTCTCGATGGAGGGGCGCATGACGATCTGCAACATGTCGATCGAGGCGGGCGCCCGCGCCGGCATGGTCGCGCCCGACGAGACCACCTTCGAGTACGTCAAGGGCCGCCCGCACGCGCCGCAGGGCGAGGACTGGGATGCCGCGGTCGCGTACTGGAAGACGCTCGCGACCGACGAGGGCGCCGCGTTCGACGCCGAGGTGTTCCTCGACGCGAACGAGCTCGAGCCCTTCGTGACGTGGGGCACGAACCCCGGCCAGGGCGTCTCGCTGTCGGAGACGGTGCCCGACCCGGCGACGATCGCCGACCACAACGAGCGCGCCGCCGCCGAGCGCGCCCTCGAGTACATGGACCTCGAGGCGGGCACCCCCATGAAGCACATCAAGGTCGACGCCGTCTTCATGGGTTCGTGCACGAACTCGCGCATCGAGGACCTGCGGGCGTTCGCATCCGTCATCAAGGGCCGCAAGAAGGCCGACGGCGTGCGCGTCATGGTCGTGCCGGGCTCGGCGCGCGTGCGCATCGAGGCCGAGGCCGAGGGCATCGACAAGATCGTCGAGGAGTTCGGCGCCGAGTGGCGCTTCGCCGGATGCTCGATGTGCCTCGGCATGAACCCCGACCAGCTCGCGCCGGGGGAGCGCTGCGCATCCACCTCGAACCGCAACTTCGAGGGCCGCCAGGGCAAGGGCGGACGCACGCACCTCGTGTCGCCGCTCGTCGCCGCCGCGACGGCGATCCGGGGCACCTTGTCAAGCCCGTGGGACCTCGAGAACGCGAGCGATACCGTGCGTGTCGAGGAGGTGTCGGCGTAATGGACAAGATCACCGTGATCGAGGGCGTCGCCGTGCCGTTCCGCCGCTCGAACGTCGACACCGACCAGATCATCCCGGCCCAGTTCCTCAAGCGCGTCACCAAGACGGGCTTCGACGACGCGCTGTTCTACTCGTGGCGCCAGGACCCCGACTTCATCCTCAACCAGCCCGCCTACGAGGGCGCCAAGATCCTCATCACGGGCCCCGACTTCGGCACGGGCTCGAGCCGTGAGCACGCCGTGTGGGCCCTTCGCGACTTCGGCTTCGCCGCCGTCATCTCGCCGCGCTTCGCCGACATCTTCCGCGGCAACTCCGGCAAGCAGGGGCTCCTCACGGGCACCGTGCCCGAGGAGACCGTCGAGGAGCTCTGGGAGATCCTCGAGGCGCAGCCGGGAATGAACGCCACGGTCGACCTCGTTGAGAAGACGGTGACGGTCGGCGACCTCACAGTTCCGTTCGACATCGACGACTACACTCGGTGGCGACTGCTGGAGGGGCTCGACGACATCGGCCTCACACTGCGCGACGAAGCGCGGATCACCGAGTTCGAGACCACCCGCGAGAGCTGGCGGCCCCGGACTCTCCCCATCCGCTAAGGCCCCAGGGCCCCATATGACCAGGAAGTGAACTTGGACTCAGTCGCGATGAACCTCGCGCGCGACGCCCAGAAGGCGGGTCAGCGCGTCGGGCTGACCGCCGACAGCATCGTCATCGAGGGCGGCAAGCCGCTCGTCGGACGGATCGAGGTGCGCGGGGCCAAGAACCTCGCCACCAAGGCGATGGTCGCGGCTCTGCTGGGCGACAGCCCCAGCCTGCTGCAGAGCGTGCCCGAGATCAGCGACGTCGACGTCGTCACGCGCATGCTCGGCGCCTACGGTGTGGGCGTCTCGCAGCCGGCCGAGGGCGAGCTGCTGCTCGACCCCGCGAACGTCGAGAAGGCGCACTTCGCGCAGATCGACGCGCTCGCGGGCTCCTCGCGCATCCCGATCCTGTTCTGCGGGCCGCTCCTGCACCGCCTCGGCGAGGCGCTCATCCCCGACCTCGGCGGGTGCCGCATCGGCGACCGCCCGATCGACTTCCACATGGATGCGCTGCGCGCGTTCGGCGCGATCGTCGACAAGAGCTACGAGGGCATCCGCATCACGGCCCCCAACGGGCTCACGGGCGCGAAGATCGAGCTGCCGTACCCGAGCGTCGGCGCGACCGAGCAGGTGCTGCTCACGGGCGTGCGCGCGAAGGGCGTCACCGAACTCAAGAACGCCGCGATCGAGCCCGAGATCATGGATCTCATCGCGATCCTGCAGAAGATGGGCGCGATCATCTCGGTCGAGCCCAACCGCACGATCTTCATCGAGGGCGTCGACCGTCTCGACGGCTACACGCACCGCGCGATCTTCGACCGCAACGAGGTCGCGAGCTGGGCCTCTGCGGCCCTCGCGACGAACGGCGACGTGTTCGTCGGCGGTGCGCAGCAGCAGGAGATGATGACGTTCCTCAACGTCTTCCGCAAGGCGGGCGGCGGGTTCGACATCCAGAAGGACGGCATCCGCTTCTTCCGTGCGGGCGAGCTCAAGCCCGTCGTCGTCGAGACGGATGTGCACCCCGGCTTCATGACGGACTGGCAGCAGCCGCTCATCGTCGCGCTCACGCAGGCCAACGGCACCTCGATGGTGCGCGAGACCGTGTACGAGAACCGGCTCGGCTTCACGAAGGCGCTCATCGAGATGGGCGCCGACATCACCGTGCACGAGAACGGCCTCGAGTCGCCCGACTGGCGCGTGCCGCGTCGTCCGCTCGAGCAGGTCGCCGTCATCAACGGCCCGACTCCGCTGCGCGGCGCCGACGTCATGGTGCCCGACCTGCGCGGCGGCTTCAGCTACCTCATCGCCGCGCTCACGGCCGAGGGGCGCTCGACGGTGTCGAACGTCGGCATCATCGCGCGCGGGTACGAGCGTTTCGTGCTCAAGCTCGAGCAGCTCGGCGCGGACTTCACGCTCGGCTGATGGCGCAGACGGCTCAGCCCCCGCGCCGCAAGCGGGAGAAGACCTTCGGGTGGCGTGTGCTCGCGGCGGTCGTGATCCCGTGGCTCCTGCTCATCTCGCGCTACCGCATCCGCGACGGCCACAAGATGCCGCGCACGGGCGCCGTCGTGCTCGCGCCGAACCACTACTCGAACCTCGACCCGGTGACGACGGGCTACATCGTGTGGAAGCTCGGCCGCGTGCCGCGCTTCCTCGCGAAGGCGAGCGTCTTCAAGGTGCCGGTCGTCGGGTCGATCCTGCGCGCGACCGGCCAGATCCCCGTCGAGCGCCAGGCCGGCGGGCGCAACACGCAGTCGCTCCAGGAGGCCGCTCGCCTCGTCGACGACGGCCTCGCGCTCATCATCTACCCCGAGGGCACCCTCACGCGCGAGCCCGACCTGTGGCCCATGCGCGGCAAGTCGGGTGCCGTGCGGATGGCGCTCGAGCACGGCGTGCCGATCGTGCCGATGGCGCACTGGGGTGTGCAGCACATCCTGCCGCGCTACTCGAAGAAGGTCAGCCTCTTCCCGCGCAAGACGATCGACGCGATCGTCGGCGACCCCGTCGACATGTCGCCGTGGATCGGCAAGCCCATCACGCACGAGCTGCTCGCCGAGGCGACCGAGGCCGTCATGGTCGAGATCACGAAGCTCCTCGAGCAGCTGCGCGGCGAGACGGCGCCGGAGGGCCGCTGGGACCCGACGGCGCACGGTCAGTCGGAGATCGGCCGCTTCGACACCCCGCCCTCGGCCTGAGGCCCGCCCGGCGCATCCGACGGCCCGACGGGCTCGCCCAGCATCCGTCGCGCGAGGTGCGTGCCGCCCGCGACCGCGGCGGGCATCGACAGCACCGCGCCGAGCGGCACGAGGTAGCACAGCTGCACCGCGAGACCGAAGCCGAGCCGCCGCCAGCGCCAGCGGCGGTGCACCGCGCGACGTGCCCCGGCATCCATCCCGCGCACCTGCATCGCCTGCAGCGTGAACTCGCGCGAGATGATCGTCGCCGTGAAGATCACGCCGATGACGGCGGATGCGATCGAGCCGACCACGGGGACGAGGCCGATGAGGAAGATGGCCGCGGCACCCAGCACCGAACGGGCGACGATGCCCGACATGTCGCCGAGCGAGCGCCAGAACCCCGGGCCCTCGGCGCGCGCCACCTCGCCGTAGCTCTCGTCGACGATCGTGCCGATGCGCTCGTAGATCGGACCGCCGATCGTGAGCGCGAGCGCCGTGAACACGCGCGCCGAGAGCACGCCCGCGCCGATCACGAGCGCCGTACCCACGACGACCCGCAGCGCGACGCGCCATCCGGCATCCCACGTCTCAGCGAACGGCGTGATCGCCGCCGCGACCGGGTCGATGAACACGAGCAGCGCGGCGAGGCCGCCGAACAGCACGATGCCCGCGATCGCCGCCGGCAGCAGGCCGAACATCATCGTGCCGACGTGATGGCGCCAGAAACCGAATCCCGTCCACAGCGACCCGAAGCCCGCCGCGAGCTCGCGCGCGGCGCCGCCGACGGCGCGGGGCGGGGATGGCGTGGTCACGCGCCCAGGCTAGGGGAGAATGGTCGGGTGACTTCCGACGAGGGCGCCGAGCCGCGGCGCGTAGCAGTGCTCGGTGCCGGCTCGTGGGGCACCACGTTCGCCAAGATCCTCGCCGACGGCGGGTCGCGCGTCTCCCTGTGGGCCCGGCGCCCCGAGGTGGCACGCGAGATCAGCCAGTCGCACCGCAACTCCGACTACCTGCCGGGCATCAACCTGCCGCTTGGCCTCTCCGCCTCGAGCCTTCTGCCCGAGGTGCTCGAGGGCGCCGACCAGGTCTACCTCTCGGTGCCGAGCCAGTCGCTGCGCGAGAACCTGCGCATCGTGCGCGAGCTCATCCCCGCCGAGGTGCCCGTCGTGTCGCTCATGAAGGGCGTCGAGCGAGGCACGCGCTATCGCATGAGCGAGGTCATCCGGCAGGAGCTCGGCATCGAGGCCGAGCGCATCGCCGTCGTCTCGGGCCCCAACCTCGCGCTCGAGATCGCGAAGGAGCAGCCCACGGCGGCGGTCGTGTCGTCGTCGAGCCTCGCCACGGCATCCGAGGTGGCGCTCGCGGCGCGCAACCCGTACTTCCGCTCGTTCGTCAACACGGATGTCGTGGGCACCGAGTTCGGCGGCGTGCTCAAGAACCTCATCGCCGTCGCGATCGGCATCGTCGACGGCGTCGGCTACGGCGAGAACACCAAGGCGTCGATCATCACGCGCGGCCTCGTCGAGATGACGGACTTCGCGGTCGCGTTCGGCGCGCTGCCCGAGACCATGAGCGGGCTCGCGGGGCTCGGCGATCTCATCGCGACGTGCGAGTCGCCGCTCTCGCGCAACAACACCGCGGGGCGCCTGCTCGGGCAGGGCTACGACTACCACGAGGTCATCGCGCAGATGAACCAGACCGCCGAGGGCATCAGCTCGGTCGCGCCCGTGCTCGAGCTCGCCGCCGAGATGGGCGTCGAGATGCCGATCGTGAGCCAGGTCGCCGAGGTGCTGGCGGGTACGCTGGACCCGCGGGACATCGCTCCGCACCTCACGACCGACACCGACGTGCCGCAGGGCGAATGACCCGGGCCGTCCTGAACCCGGAGGCCGCATGATCCGCGTCGCCCTGCTGTTCGGAGGGCGCTCGAGCGAGCACGGCATCTCGTGCGCCACCGCCGCGGGCGTGCTGTCGGCCATCGACCGCAGCCGCTTCGAGGTCGTGCCCGTCGGCATCACGCGCACGGGCGCCTGGACGCTGCAGCCCGACGACTCCGAGCTGTTCGCGCTGCGCGCCGAGCTGCCCGAGGTCGTCGACAACGGCACCCGCGTGCGCCTCCCGGATGCGGCGGACTCGCGCGAGCTCACACTCGTCGCCGCCGACGGCACCGAGTCGTCGCTCGGCGACATCGACATCGTGTTCCCGATCCTGCACGGCAAGTTCGGCGAAGACGGCACCGTGCAGGGGCAGCTCGAGCTGCTCGACCTTCCCTACGTCGGCAACGGCGTGCTCGCGTCGTCGGTCGCCATGGACAAGCACATGACCAAGTCGGTGCTCGTCGCCGCCGGAATCGACGTCGCCCCGTGGGTCTCGCTCACGCCCGCCCGCTGGGACGGGCAGCGCGAGCTCTTCGAGCGCCGCATCCGCGCCCTCGGCCTGCCGGTGTTCGTGAAGCCGTCGCGTGCCGGGTCGTCGGTGGGGGTGACCAAGGTCGCCGAGTGGTCTGACCTCGACGCGGCCGTCGAGGTCGCGTTCGCCGAGGACACGACGGTGCTCGTGGAGGCCGCGGTCGTCGGCCGCGAGGTCGAGTGCGCCGTGCTCGAGGGCCGCGACGGCGGCGAGCCGCGCGTCTCGCTCGCGGGCGAGATCGTCGTCACCGGGCGCGACTTCTACGACTTCGAGGCGAAGTACCTCGACCCCGACGCCGCCCAGCTCATCTGCCCCGCCGAGCTGCACGACGGCGAACTGCGCGAGATGCGTCGCATCGCCGCGCGCGCCTTCGAGGCCATCGGCGGTGCGGGGCTCGCCCGCGTCGACTTCTTCCTCACGGGGGAGGGCTTCGTCGTCAACGAGATCAACACGATGCCCGGCTTCACACCCATCTCGATGTTCCCCTCGTGCTGGCAGGCGTCGGGTGTCAGCTACCCGGAGCTCATCACGGAGCTCATCGAGCTGGGGCTCGCGGCGCGGCGGTAGTCCGCGGTGGCGGGGTGCGTCGCACCTGTGGTGCGTCGCACGCGGTGCTTTCTCGCAGGTCGGCTGGCGCCGCCCTGCTGGCTGGCGCCTGCGGCCCGCGGCGCTTTCGCTGCTGGCACGACGCGGCGCTCAACCGCTGGTTGAGTGCCGCGCGCCGTGCGCGGAGCGCGCGACGCACGGCGTATCGAAACCGGACGGGCGGGTGACGTGCGGAGGGTTCGCATCCCGTGGCCCGCTGTTGATACGCGGGTGCGGGGGTTTCGATACGCGTCGTGCGCTTCGCGCGCGGCGCTACTCAACCAACGGAGAGGGGCACGTCACCAGGCGACGGGTCGCGCTCCGCGCGACCGCGCGCACTCAACCAGCGGTAGAGCGGCCGCGCGTGTTCACCGCTGGTTGAGTGCCGTGCGCCGCGCCGCAGGCGCGACGCACGGCGTATCGAAACCGGACGGGCGGATGACGTGCGGAGGTTTCGCATCCCGGGGCCCGCTGTTGATACGCGGTGCGAGGGTTTCGATACGCGTCGTGCCGCGCGGACTCGCGGCGCGGCGCTACTCAACCAGCGGTGGTGGCGCGGCGCTACTCAACCAGCGGTGGTGGCGCGGCTCAACCAGCAGTGGTGGGGTGCGGCGCTGTTCACCCAGCGCAGGGCGGGGCGTCAGCCGCCCGCGATGTCGGCGTCCTCGAGGTCGGTGCACTCGTGCCCGTTGGGTCGCGTGAAGGAGACCGCGCGGGAGAGGTCCATGAGCGCGGGCGTCGGTCCCGCGACCGCCCCGTCGACGACGACGTCGATGGCGGGCTCGCGACCGTAGCTGCGCAGCACGTAGGTGGGCTCCTGGCTGCCGTCGACGAGCCAGAAGATGCCGTCGACCTGGATGCAGCGCTGCGTCGACGCGCTCGGCACCTCGACCCCGCAGTACAGGAGCACGGATGCGGGCGAGCCCCACGCGCCCGTCGCCTGCGCGTTGGTCTCGCGGCGCTCCTGGCCGGCGACCGTGTCGGGCAGCCGCACGATGACGTCGGCGCAACCGGGGTCGTTCGCGCCCTCGGCGGGCTCCATCGGCACGACGGACGCGCATCCGCTGAGCGTCACCGCGAGCACGACGGCAGCGGCGGCGGCGATGCTGGCTCGGGTCTTGCGCACGCTCCAGGCTAACCTGGCCGGGTGACGGATCCGGACGGGACGCTGGCCTCGCTCGGGGAGTCGGCGGTGCTGGGGCGCATCTTCCCGCGGCTGCCGGACGCCGCATCCGCTCTGCTCGGACCGGGCGACGACGCCGCCGTCGTGGCGGCCCCCGACGGGCGCTTCGTCGTGACGACGGACACGCTCGTGCACGGCCCGGATTTCCGGCACGCGTGGTCGAGCGCGTTCCAGCTCGGCTGGAAGGCGGCTGCGTCGAACCTCGCCGACGTCGCGGCGATGGGTGCCCGGCCGACGGCTCTCGTGGTGGCCCTCGTGGCGCCCGCCGACACGGAGGTGCGCTGGATCGAGGAGTTCGCGGACGGCCTGCGCGAGGGGTGCGCGGCGCTCGCTCCGGAGTGCGGGGTCGTGGGGGGCGATCTGTCGGTGTCCGACCAGTTGACTGTCGCGGTGACGGCGTTCGGCGACCTCGAGGGGCGGCCGCCGGTGCTGCGCTCGGGGGCGCGTGCGGGCGATGTCGTCGCCGTGTGCGGCGAGCTGGGGCTCGCGGGGCGCGGGCTCGAGCTGCTGTTCGCGCGCGGTGTCGACGCGGAGGGGGTGCCGGACTCAGTGGCCGCCGCGTCGCTGCGGCCCGAGTTCGACCGCGAGCTCGACGCTCAGCTCGCGCCGAGCCCGCCGATCACCGCGGGCGTGGTGGCGGCTCGTGCGGGCGCGACGGCGATGATGGATGTGAGCGACGGCCTCGCGCTCGACGCGCGGCGCATGGGGGAGGCGTCGGGGGTGGCGATCGACCTCGACGCGGCCGCCGTCGGGTCGACGGTGGCGCTGACGGGCGGGGAGGACCACGCGCTGCTCGCGACGTTCCCGGGCGACGCGGTTCTGCCATCCGGTTTCCGCCCGATCGGCCGCGTGCGCGCGGGCGAGCCGGGCGTGCGTGTCGATGGCCGCCCGTTCGACCCCCGTGGCGGCTGGGACCCCTACGCCGACTGGGACGGCGCCGCCGGCTGACCTGACGCTGTTGTGCAGGACTCTGCTGTTGTGCAGGACTCTGCTGTTGTGCAGGAGTTGCCGACCCCGCCCGAGTGAGCGCCCCCGAAAACCCGGTGCTCGCGCCGAGGCTTCCTGCGCAACGGCAGCGATCTCCTGCACAACAGCAGACTCCTGCACAACAGCACGACACGGACGGCGAGGCGGACGCGGCGCGGCGGCGCGGTCAGGCGGATGCGGGGGCGCAGTCGGGCGCGGGGGAGAGCCAGAAGACGGCGGTCTCGCCGTAGGCGGTGCGGCGGTCGAGCGTGAGGCCGGCGGGCCACGCGGGTTCGGGGTCGCGCGCCGAGCGCTCGACGACGATCACGGCATCCGGAGCGACGCGCGGCGCCAGCAGCAGCAGGTCGTCGACGAGCTCGGCGCCGGTCAGCTCGTAGGGCGGGTCGAGGAACACGAGGTCCCAGCCGCCCGCGGCACCCGCGAGGAAGGTCTGCACGGGCTGCACGACCGTGCGGATGACGGGCGGCGCCTCCGCCGGAGCCGCGCGGCCCACGCGCTCCGCGTTCCGGCGCGACACGACCGCCGCATCCCGCGACCGGTCGACGAGGGTCACCTCGGCTGCCCCGCGGGACGCCGCCTCGAGTCCGAGTGCACCCGATCCGGCGTAGAGGTCGAGCACGCGCGCGCCGTGCACGAGGTCGCGCGCGTCGAGCGCCGAGAAGATCGCCTCCCGCACGCGGTCGCTCGTCGGACGCGTGCCGGTCTTCGGCACCGCCAGAGCGAGCGAGCCGGCGAAGCCGGCGATGATGCGGGTCACGCGCTCAGGTTAGCGAAGCGCGGGCCGCGGGGTTGGCGCCGGTGCGGGCACACGCGGTCAGCGGTCGATCTGCTCGCGACGGGCGATCACGAGTGCAGGCCGGATGCCGCGAGGTGGCCCGAGCGCGCGGCCCCCCGCATCCGCGATCATCCCGGCATGCACATCGTCGAGGACTCCGACACCTTCACCGCCGACTCGCTCGCCGACTACCGCGAGAGGCTGCGCACGCCCGGCCTCAGCCTCGGCACGTACTCGATCCCGGCCGGGGCCGTCGACCCGCAGCAGCCGCACACCGAGGACGAGGTCTACATCTGCCTGCGCGGCCGCGCGACGCTGCGGGGCGCGGATGCCGACCTCCCGATCCTCCCGGGGACGGTCGCGTTCGTCGCGGCGGGCGAGGAGCATCGCTTCGTCGACGTCGAGGAGGATCTCGTCGTGGTCGTCGCGTTCGGTCCTGCCGAGTACACGAACGCCGGACTCGCCGAGGGAGCGCGGTCGTGACGGTCGGCTTCGCGGGCCTCGGCATCATGGGCGTGCCGATGGCGACGCGCCTGCTCGACGCCGGCACCGAGCTCGCGGTGTGGAGCCGCCGGCCGGAGGCGTGCGCGCCGCTCGTCGCGCGCGGCGCGACGCACGCCGCCGACCCCGACGCCCTCTTCGCCGCCTGCGCGACGGTCGTGCTCATGCTGCGCGACGAGGGCGCGACGGATGCGGTGCTCGGCCGCGGCACGGACGCCTTCGCCCACCGCGTGGCCGGCCGCCGCATCGTGGTGACGGGCACCAACTCGCCCGCGTACTCGGCGGCGCTCGCGGCCGACGTCCGCCAGGCGGGCGGCGCGTACGTCGAGGCTCCCGTGTCGGGTTCGCGCGTGCCCGCGGAGCGCGGCGAGCTCGTCGTCATGCTCGCGGGCGACGACGCGGCCGCACTCGACGCCGCCGAGGCGCTCCTGAGCCCGCTCGCGAAGGCCGTCGTGCGGTGCGGCGAGGCTCCCGCGGCCCTCCGCACGAAGATCGCCGTCAATCACTACATGATGGCGATGGTCGCATCCCTCGCCGAGGCGCTCACGGCCGCGCGCGCCGCGGGGGTCGATGTGGCATCCGTCGTGCGCGTGCTCGAGGCGAGCCCCATGGACAGCCCGATCGGCCGCGTGAAGGCGGCGAAGCTCGTGGCGGGCGACGAGTCGCCGCAGGCGGCGATCTCCGACGTCGTGAAGAACTGCCGGCTCGTGCTCGATGCCGCACGCGAGGCGGGCGCGACGACGCCCATCATCGATCTCGTGTCGTCGCTCTACGAGGCGACCGCGGCATCCGGGCACGCCGACCTCGACATGGTCGCCGTCGTGCGAGCCTTCGCCTGACACCGCGGCTCGGTACCCTCGGAACGTGGACTCGCCGCTCGACCAGAAGCTCTCGTCGGCGCTCGGCGGCCGCACGGCGCAGGTGCTCGAGAAGTCGTTCGGCATGCGCACGGTCGGCGATCTGCTGGCCCACTACCCGCGGCGCTACGCCCGGCGCGGCGAGCTCACCGCGCTGAGCGAGCTGCGCATCGACGAGCCCGTGACGATCGTCGCCGAGGTGCGTAGCGTCTCGGAGCGGCGCATGCAGAACCGCCGCGGCTCGATCCTCGAGGCGACCATCAGCGACGGACTCGGCTCTCTGACGCTCACGTTCTTCAACCAGTCGTTCCGCAAGAACGAGCTGCGGCCGGGCGTGCGCGGCATCTTCTCGGGCAAGATCGGCGCCTACCGCGGCACCCGCCAGCTCACCCACCCCGACTACGAGCTCTTCGACGCCGACGAGGCCGCCACCATGGACGCCGAGCAGGCGCGCCGCTGGGCCGAGACCCCCGTGCCGCTCTACCCGGCCACCGCGAGCTTCCCGAGCTGGAAGCTGCAGAAGTGCATCGAGACGGTGCTCGACGTGCTGCCGCCGCTGCGCGACCCGGTTCCGGATGAGGTGCGCGCCTCCCGTGGGCTCATGGGCTTCCGCGACGCGATCGTCAAGGTGCACCGCCCCGAGACGGATGCCGACTGGCGGCACGCGCGCGACGCCCTGCGGTTCCAGGAGGCGCTCGTGCTGCAGCTCGCGCTGCTCGGGCAGCGCGCCGAGCGCCGGGCGGTCTCCGGCCCGCCGCGCATCCCGGGGGCGCTCTCGGAGGCGTTCGAGGCGTCGCTGCCGTGGCCGCTCACCGATGACCAGCGCGCCGTCGGCGCCGAGATCGAGGCGGAGCTGCTCGACGGCACGCCCATGAACCGGCTCGTGCAGGGCGAGGTGGGCTCGGGCAAGACGCTCGTCGCGTTGCGGGCGATGCTCGCGGTCGCGGAGTCGGGCGGGCAGTCGGCGTTCCTCGCGCCGACGGAGGTGCTCGCGGGACAGCACCTGCGCTCGATCGTGTCGATGCTCGGGCCCGACCTCGCGGCGCGACTGCGGGTCACGCTGCTGACGGGCCAGCTGCCCGCGGCCGAGAGGCGCAAGGCGATGCTGGCCGCGGCATCCGGGGGAGCGGCGATCGTCGTCGGCACGCACGCGCTGCTCGGCGACAACGTGACCTTCGCCGACCTCGGACTCGTGGTCGTCGACGAGCAGCACCGCTTCGGCGTCGAGCAGCGCGAGGCCATCCGGCTCAAGGGGCAGGCGCCGCACGTGCTCGTGCTGAGCGCCACGCCCATCCCGCGCACGGTCGCGATGACGGTGTTCGGCGACCTCGACGTCTCGACGCTGCGCAGCCTGCCCGCGGGCCGCGCGCCCATCGAGTCGTTCGTCGTGCCGCTCGCCGACCACCCGAACTGGGAGGCGCGCGTGTGGCAGCGCCTCGCCGAGGAGCTCGAGCAGGGGCGGCAGGGCTTCGTCGTGTGCCCCGCGATCGAGGTCGCGGCATCCGGCGACTCGGTCGAGGAGGACGCGGCGCTCGAGACGGATGCCGAGCCCGACGCGCCGCCGCCCGCATCCGTCGTCGAGACGCTGGCCCGGCTGCGCACGCATCCGTCGCTGCGCGACCGCCGCATCGAGCCGCTGCACGGGCGGATGTCGGGGGAGGAGAAGGACCGCACGATGCGGGCCTTCGCGGCGGGCGACATCGACGTGCTCGTCGCGACGACGGTCATCGAGGTCGGCGTCGACGTGCCGAACGCCTCGACCATGATCGTGCTCGACGCCGACCGTTTCGGTGTCGCGCAGCTGCACCAGCTGCGCGGCCGCGTCGGCCGCGGCGGCGTGCCCGGCATCGCGCTCTTCGTGACGCGCGCCGAGCAGGGCACGCTCGCCCGCGAGCGCGTCGACGCCGTCGCCTCGACCCTCGACGGCTTCGAGCTCGCGCAGGCCGACCTCGAGCTGCGGCGCGAGGGCGACGTGCTCGGCGGCACCCAGTCGGGGCGCCGTTCGTCGCTCAAGCTCCTGCGCGTCATCGAGGACGCCGACCTCATCGCCGAGGCGCGCGACCTCGCGCAGGGCCTGCTGGATGCCGACCCCGCGCTCGTCGCGCACGAGGCGCTCCGCGAGGCCGTGGCGCGCCGCTTCGACGAGTCGGAGCGCGCCTTCCTCGGCAAGGCCTAGACGGCCTTCCGCGCCCCCTGCTCACGCACGTCGAACGGCGGCACGAGCGCCTCGAGCGGCACGCCGAGCACGCGCGCGAGCCCGACGATCGTCTTGAGCGAGGGGTTCGCGGGAACGCCGGGGCGGGAGAGCCCCTTCTCGAGCTGCTGGTAGTGCGAGCGCGTGAGGCCCGCGGCGTAGGCGAGTTCCTCCTGCGTGAGGGCGGCCTCGATCCGCGCACGGTGCAGCCGGATGCCGAACTCGCGCGCGAACGACGCCCACTCGTCGTCCGGCTGTTCCCCCATCCGGCCACCGTGCCGCGAGTGTGGAACGAAACGGGCCTGATATATCCATCATCCTCGCAAGGCGTGGCTGAACACATCATGGGAGCGGTCCCAGCCCGACGCGTGACCAATAACGAAACGGTCACGCTCGCCCGATAGCATCGAGGGCATGACCAGGATCGCCGTCGTTCCCGGATCCTTCGACCCCGTCACCCTCGGGCACCTCGATGTGATCGAGCGCGCAGCCCGCATCTTCGACGAGATCCACGTGCTCGTGGTGCACAACCCCGACAAGTCGGCGCTGCTGCCGATCGCGCAGCGGGTGTCGCTCATCCAGGAGTCGGTGGCCGAGGCGCGCATCCCGGGCCAGATCCTCGTCACGAGCTGGAGCGTCGGCCTGCTCGTCGACTACTGCACGGATGTCGGGGCGAGCGTGCTCGTGAAGGGCATCCGCTCGCAGGTCGACGTGGCCTACGAGACGCCCATGGCGATCGTCAACCGCAACCTCGCGAAGGTCGAGACGATCTTCATGCTGCCCGACCCCGCGCACGCCCACGTGTCGAGCTCGCTCGTTCGGCAGGTCGCGTCGCTCGGCGGCGACGTCTCGCCGTACGTGCCGCGCGTGGTGGCGGACTTCCTCGAGCAGCCGCGCTGACGCATCCGCCCCACCCGTGATGGCGGGAGTGGGGATCAGGCGAAGAAGCCGAGCGAACCGAGCAGCAGCACGGCGAACAGCACCGCGCCGACCGGCACGAGCACCGAGACGAACACGCCCATCAGCAGGCCCGCGAGCGACTTGCCGAACCCGACCTGGCGGCGTCGCGCGGCGACGAGGCCGACGATGCCCGAGATGATCGCGACGACGCCCGACACCCACGCGCCGAGGCTCATGAGGCCGCCCGCGAGGTCGATGATGTCGAGCATGCGCAGCACGAAGCCGACCACGACGCCGAGCGCGGCGCCGAGGCCCGTGCGGAACGCGATGTCGGCGGCCTTGTTCGTGGCGGGGAACGGCGAGTAGGCGGGCGTGAACGGCGGGCGTCCGCTCGTCATGGTCGCCGACGGCAGGGTGCTCACGGGCGCGGCGGGGGCGGGGGCTGCCGGCATCGCGGGTGCCTCGGCCTGATCGGCCTGGTGGATGACCGTGCGGTAGCGGTTCGCGATCTCGGGGTCGGCGGATGCCGTGAAGCCGACGGGACGCACGGCCGGGAGCGCCGGGGCGGGCACGGCGGGCTCGGGCGCGGCATCCGCGTGCTTGCCGGCGCGGGGCTGGAGGTCCTCGGCGGTGAGCGCCGCGACGGGCGCGGCCGGCAGCACGAAGCCTGCGGCTGCGGCGCTCTCGACGGGGAGGGTCGGGGCGGCGGGGGCTGAGGGGAGGGTGAAGCCGGATGCGGGGGCAGCGTATTCGGGCGTCGGTGCGGTGGGTGCCGGGGCTGGCGCGGGAGCCGGCGCCGGGGCCGGGGCCGCGGGCGCGGCGGCGACCGCAGCGGGCGTTGCAGCGGCTGGGACGGCCGGCGCGGCGAACTCCGGCGCGGTAGGTGCGACCGGACCGGGGGCGGTGAAGTTCGGGGCTGCCTGTACGGCGGGCGCCCCGAACTCGGGCGCTGCCGGAGCACCAGTCGGGGCCGGTGTGACGAGCTCGGATGCGGGCGCGGCCTGATGGGCGGGCTCGCTCGGCATCGCAAAGCCGTCCGGCGCGGGCGCCACGGGTGCGACGAAGGCTGTGGCCTCGGGCGCGACGGCGGGCAGCGGGGCCTCGACGGCTGCGGCGACGGGCGCAACGGGCTCGGCCGACGAAGCAACCGAGGTGGGCGTGAGGGTGAAAGGAGACGCGGCAGCCTGTGGCGCGGTGGCGGCCACGGGTTCGGGGTCCGGGGTCAGCCACGGCGGGGTCAGCGAGGGCATGGGAGGCAGCGGGTCTGCCACTGCGGACGCTGCGGGCTCGGCCACCGCGACCGGCGCGGGCTCGGGGGCGGGGGCGAACTCGGTTTCCGGAGCGACTTCGGGAACCGCCGCGGGCGCAACCGCTGCGGGCGCAACCGCGACGGGCGCGAACTCGCGGGCCGCGACATCCGCGGTCACGGGCTCGGTCGTGGGCGTCATCGAGAAGACGAAGGGTTCCGGCTCGGGCTGCGGCTCGGGGCGCTCCTCGACGAGGGTCGCGACGTGCGGGGCGAACGCCGCGGGCACCTCGGCGCCGAGCGGCTGACGGGTGTGCTCGGTCCACGAGCTGCCCGACCACCAGCGCTCGGCCGAGGGGTCGCCGGGGTCGGGAAACCACCCGGCGGCGGGCGCGGCACTCGACTCCATACCTATACCGTCATCGACCGGGACGCCTCGGTTCTAGCCCCCGAAATGGGTGGAGCTCAGTCGAGACCCGCGGCGCGGCGCGCGGCGGCCACGAAGGCGGGCCGCACGCGGTCCCAGCCGTCGAGATAGCCGCCGACCATCGCGGCGTCGCGCAGCAGCACGAGCTCGCCGGCCGCGAGCTCCGGATCCGCCGTGCCGGCATCCGCGAGGAGCGCCGTGAGGGTGGAGCGGAACCACTCGCGGTGCCGGGCGACGGCCTCGCGCACGGGGCTCGCCGCATCCGGGTACTCGGCCGAGGCGTTGATGAAGGGGCAGCCGCGGGTGTGGTTGCGGGCGACGTCGGCCGCGAGCCCCTCGATCACGAGCTCGAGCCGGGCGACGGCATTGTCGGTGCTCGCCTCGGCCTCGGCGAAGGCGGCGCGGATGTGGGCGTCCTCGACGTCGAGGTAGGCCTCGACGAGGTCCTCTTTGCCGGGGAAGTGCCGGTAGAAGGTGGCGCGCGTGACGGCCGCCTCGCTCACGATCCGGTCGACGCCCACGGCGTGGATGCCCTCGCGGTAGAAGAGCTCGGATGCGGTGCGCAGCAGGCGCTCGCGGGGTTCGGAACGGGCCATGCGAAAAATGATAGAACGATCTTTCTCTTTTTGCTTGACATCGGGTCGTTGCGCGCCTACCTTCGCATCAACAAGAAAGAACGATCGTTCTACAAAGCGATCGTCAAACCAAGGAGAAGAAGTCATGACCGCCACCAAGACCCCCATCGTCCTCGTCCACGGGCTCTGGATGACCCCGAAGAGCTGGGACACCTGGGCCGCCTACTTCGAGGCCCGCGGGCACCAGGTGATCCGCCCGGGCTGGCCCGGGATCGACGACCGCGAGGTCGACGACATCCGCCGCAACCCCGAGGCGCTCGCCGGCATCGGCCTGAAGGAGATCGCCGACCACTACGAGCGCATCATCCGGGCGCTGCCCGAGAAGCCCATCATCATGGGGCACTCGTTCGGCGGCCTGCTCACGCAGATGCTCGCCGACCGCGGGCTCGGCGTGGCGTACGTCGGCGTGACCCCCGGCCAGCCGGCGGGCATCACGACCCTGCCGCCGTCGACCGCGCGCTCCGGCTTCCCGGTGCTGTCGAACCCGTTCCGCAAGAACGGCACGACGCCCATCTCGAAGTCGCACTTCCACTTCACGTTCGGCAACGACCTCCCGCGGGCCGCATCCGACGAGATCTGGGAGCAGCAGGCCGTGCCGTCGTACAACCGGGTGTTCTTCGAGGGCGTCGCGGGCGCCTTCAACGAGAAGGGCGGGGTGAGCCACGTCGACTACGGGCGCACCGACCGCGCTCCGCTGCTCATCATCACCGCCGAGCACGACCGCGTCGTGCCGCCGGCCGTGGGTCGCGCGATCGTCAAGAAGTACCGCGAGTCCGGCAGCCCCGCGGTGATCGACTACCGCGAGTTCCCGGGACGCACGCACCGCATCGTGTCCCAGGACGGCTGGGAGGAGGTCGCCGAGTACGCGCTCGACTGGGCGACGTCGCACGCGACAGCCGCGTGACCCCCTGCGCGAGAAGGCGCGGCGCCCTCCGGGCGGCCGCGCCTTCTGCGTTGTCGGCAGAGGGTGGCACACTTCCCGCATGGTGACGGATGCGGAGCGTGCGGCTGCGGATCTCGCCCGGGCCCGGCTCGAGCGGCTCGCGCAGCCCTTCCTCGAGCGCGAGGGGGTGAGCTGGGGTCGCATGTTCTCGACCGACGGCCTCGGCATCCGGGGCAAGATCTTCGCCGTCGTGCCGCACGACGGCGGGCTCATGGTGAAGGTGCCCGAGGCGCGCGCCGACGAGCTCGTCGCCGACGGCGCGGTCGAGCGCATGGTCATGCGCGGCCGCGAGCTGCGCGAGTGGGTCGTGATGCCGGATGCGGCGTCCGACGCCGAGTGGAGCGCGCTCCTCGCCGAGGCGCACGCCTACGTCGACAGCATCACCCCGTAGCGGCCGCCGAGACGAGCCACGCGACGACCTCGGCATCCCGGGGTTGCCGGCGGATGCGCCTGCCGCGCATCTCGAAGTCGTCGGTGCGGATCACGACGAGCCGCAGGCCGTGCTCGGGGATGAGCGCGTCGCGGCGCTCGTCGTAGCGGCGGCGCTGCTCGCCGCGGTGCACGCCCGAGACGGTCAGCCGGTCGGGCTTGTCGAAGAACGGCGTCGGCTGGAAGTGCTGCGACTCGCGGAACTCGACGACGAGCCCGAGCTCGGGCCAGTAGGCGTCGACGGGGAGTCGCACTGCCCGGCCGGAGGTGGGGGAGACGTCTCCGCGCAGCCACTCGAAGCGGTGCTGCCGCAGCCCCGTGGCGCCGAGCGCCGCGTCGCACAGGTCGAGCACGTAGTGCTCGTCGCTCGTCTCCCTGCCCACGGCTCCACGCTATCCGGGGCCGCGCGGAGGCCCGCGCGAAAGCTTCTGGAAATGTCCACGAGCAGAATGGACTCATGACTCGTGCGCTTCGACTCGGATACAAGGCTTCGGCCGAGCAGTTCGCCCCGCGTGACCTCGTGGAGTTCGCGGTGGCCGCGGAGGGGCACGGCTTCGAGTCGGTGACCACCTCCGACCACTTCCAGCCGTGGCGGCACGAGGGCGGTCACGCGCCTTTCTCGCTCGCGTGGATGACGGCCGTCGGCGAGCGCACCTCGAACGTGCTCATCGGCACGAGCGTCATGACGCCGACGTTCCGCTACAACCCGGCCGTCGTCGCGCAGGCGTTCGCGACGATGGGCGTGCTCTACCCCGGACGCATCTTCCTCGGCGTCGGCTCGGGCGAGGCCCTCAACGAGATCGCCACCGGATGGCGCGGCGAGTGGCCGGAGTTCAAGGAGCGTTTCGCGCGCCTCCGCGAGTCGGTCGACCTCATGCGCGCGCTCTGGACCGGCGACCGCGTCAACTTCGAGGGCGAGTACTACCAGACCGTCGACGCGTCCATCTACGACCGCCCCGAGACCCCCATCCCCGTGTACATCGCCGCAGGCGGCCCCCTCGTGGCTCGCTACGCCGGCCGCGCGGGCGACGGCTTCATCTGCACCTCGGGCAAGGGCGCCGAGCTCTACCAGGACCAGCTCATCCCCGCGGTCGAGGAGGGCATCGAGAAGGCGGGCCGCGCATCCGACGACGTCGACCGCATGCTCGAGATCAAGGTCTCGTACGACACCGACTACGACACCGCGCTCGAGAATACGCGCTTCTGGGCGCCGCTCGCGCTCTCGAAGGAGCAGAAGCACGACATCACCGACCCGGTCGAGATGGAGCGGGCGGCGGATGCGCTGCCGATCGAGAAGATCGCGTCGCGCTGGATCGTCGGCAACGACCCCGACAAGGTGGTCGCCGAGATCAAGCAGTACATCGACTGGGGCATGAACCACCTGGTGTTCCACGCGCCCGGCCACGACCAGCGCCGCTTCATGGAGCTCTTCGAGCGCGACCTCGCGCCGCGCCTGCGCGCGCTCTGACGCGTCTCGGGTCGGAACTACAGGCCCGATCCGGGGCTGCCACGGATTCGCGGGGCCCAACCCCCGCATCCGGCCTGTAGTTCCGACGCTCGGCGCCCGACTCAGGCCGCGTCGTCGCGCTTCGGCAGCTCCTGCACCGACCATGTGTTGCCGTCGGGGTCGGCGAAGTAGACGAAACGACCCCACGGCTGCTCGTCGACGCCCTGCGCCTCGACACCGCGGGCGCGCAGGTCGGCGAGCGCCTCATCCGCGTTCGACACGACCACCTGGAGCGCGCGCAGCGAGCCGGGTTCCATGTCGCCGAGGCCGACGCCGAACGCGATCGAGCACGCGGAGCCGGGCGGGGTCACCTGGATGAAGCGCAGGTTCTCGTTCACGACAACGTCGTGGTCGACGGGCCAGCCGAGCTGATCGCCGTAGAACGCCTTCGAACGGTCCGCGTCTGAGACGGGCACGCCCACGAGTTCGATCCGATAGTCCATGGCTGGCTCCTTTGCTCTCTGACCACGACGCTACGAGTCGATGCGGACGCATCCCGTCCTCATTCCGAGAGCCCCAGCGCGAATGTCACCCCGCGCACCTCAGAAATGCAGGAGAAAGCCCCGCCGCGGAGGACTCGGAGCCGGATGCCGGGCCCACCCACGAGAATCTCGTGCATTTCTGAGGTCGTGCGCCGTCATCCCGCGCCCGCGTAGCCTCGGAGCATGCACGCGACGCTCATCCACGCACCCGGTGACATCCGTTTCGAAGAGGTCCCCGACCCCGTGCTCTCCACCGGCGGCGACGCCATCGTGCGCGTGGTGGCAGCGTGCGTGTGCGGCTCGGACCTGTGGCCGTACCGCGGCGTCACGCCGACCCACGAGCCGCACCGCATCGGGCACGAGTTCGTCGGCGTCGTCGAGCAGGTCGGGTCGGAGGTCAGCCGTATCAAGGTCGGCGACTTCGTGATCGCCCCGTTCTACGACTGCGACATGGAGTGCGTGAACTGTCGCAACGGGTTCTCGACGTCGTGCCTGAACGGCGGATGGTGGGGCTCCGACGACCGGATGGGCGCGTTCGCCGACGGCGGGCAGGGCGAGCGCATCCGCGTGCCGCACGCCGACGGTTCGCTCGTCGCGACGCCCGCGATGCCCGACGACGCGCTCGTGCCGCACCTGCTGACCCTCGCCGACGTCATGGGCACGGGCCACCACGCCGCCGTCTCGGGCGGCGCCGGTCCCGGTAAGAACGTCGTCGTCGTGGGCGACGGCGCCGTCGGGCTGTGTGCCGTGCTCGCCTCCGCGCGCCTCGGCGCCGAGCGCATCGTGCTCATGTCGCGCCATGCCGACCGCCAGCAGCTCGGCCGCCGCTTCGGCGCGACCGACATCGTGGAGGAGCGGGGCAAGGAGGGCGTCGCCCGCATCCGCGAGCTCTTCGACGGGGTGGGAGCGGATGTCGTGCTCGAGTGCGTGGGAACCGCCGAGTCGATGGACCAGGCGCTGCGCTCCGCCCGCCCCGGCGGCCAGGTGGGCTTCGTGGGCGTGCCGAACGGCGGACCCGAGCTGCCCGTGCGCCGCATGTTCGATACGAACGTCGGCGTGCGCGGGGGAGTGGCGCCCGTGCGCAACTACGTCGAGGAGCTGCTGCCCGAGGTGTGGGACGGCCGCCTGCAGCCGGGCCTCGTGTTCGACCTCGAGCTGCCGATGAGCGAGGTGGCGGAGGCCTACGCCGCGATGGACGAGCGCCGCGCCATCAAGGTGCTGCTGCGCCCGTAGCGGCGGAGGCGAACCCTTCCACCGCGCCCGGCTACCGCGCCATCCGCCTCCGGTACACGAGCCCCGCCGCGACGATCGCCACCACGAGGATCCCGAGGCACCACGCGAGCGCGACCCACAGGTCGGTGCCGACGGGCGTGCCCGCGAAGATCGCCCGGATGCTGTCGACGATCGACGTGACGGGCTGGTTCTCGGCGAACCACCGCACAGGCCCCGGCATCGTCTCGGTCGGCACGAACGCCGAGCTCACGAACGGCAGGAAGATGAGCGGGTAGGAGAACGCCCCCGCCCCCTCGGCCGAGCTCGCGGCGAGCCCCGCGACGACGGCGACCCACGTGAGCGCAAGCGTGAAGAGCACGAGGATGCCGGCCACGGCGAGCCAGCCGAGCACGCTCGCGCCGGTGCGGAACCCCATGAGCAGGGCGACTCCGACGACGAGCGCGAGCGACAGCAGGTTCGCCACGAGCGACGTGAGCACGTGCGCCCACAGCACGCCCGACCGCGCGATCGGCAGCGAGCGGAAGCGCTCGACGATGCCGTTCGAGAGGTCCATGTAGAGCCGGTACGAGGTGTACGCGACCCCCGACGCGATCGTGATGAGCATGATGCCCGGCAGCAGGTAGTCGACGTACGCGACGCCCCCGGTGTCGATCGCCCCGCCGAACACGTAGACGAACAGCAGCATGATGCCGACGGGCGTGATCGCCGTCGTGACGATCGTGTCGATGCTGCGCGTGATGTGGCGGAGGCTGCGGCCGGTCAGCACGACCGTGTCGCCGACGATGTGCGTGCTCACGAGCGCGCTCCTTCCTGACGTGCGCCGACGACGGCGAAGAAGATCTCCTCGAGCGTCGGCTGCTTCTCGACGTACTGCACCTCGGCGGGCGGCAGCAGCTTCACGAGCTCGGGGAGCGTGCCGTCGACGATGATGCGGCCCTCGTGGAGGATCGCGATGCGGTCGGCGAGCTGCTCCGCCTCCTCGAGGTACTGGGTGGTGAGGAGCACGGTCGTGCCGCGCCCCGCGAGGCTGCGCACGGCATCCCACACCTCGATCCGCGCCTCGGGGTCGAGCCCGGTGGTGGGCTCGTCGAGGAACACGACCTTCGGGTCGCCGATGAGGCTCATGGCGATGTCGAGCCGCCGCCGCATGCCGCCGGAGTAGGTGCCGGCGCGGCGGTCGGCGGCGTCGGTGAGTGAGAACTGCGCGAGCAGGGCCTCGGCGACGCCCCGGGGGTCGCGCTCGCGGCGGAGGCGGGCGACGAGCGCGAGGTTCTCGCGTCCCGTGAGCACCTCGTCGACGGCCGCGAACTGGCCCGTGAGGCTGATCGCCTCGCGCACGCGCCCCGGCTGGGTGGCGACGTCGAACCCGGCGACGCGTGCCTCGCCCGCATCCGCCTCGGTGAGCGTCGCGAGGATGCGCACGAGCGTCGTCTTGCCGGCGCCGTTCGACCCGAGCAGGGCCTGGATGCTGCCGGGCGCGACCTCGAGGTCGACGCCGCGCAGCACCTGCAGCTCGCCGTAGGCCTTCTCGAGGCCGCGGACCCGGATGGCGGGGTCGCCGCGCGTCATGATCCCGCCTCCTCGGGGCGCTCGCCCTCGGCGATGCCGGCCTCGTCGACCGCCTTGCGCAGGCGGGCGCGCTCCTTCTCGGTCCAGTCCTTGCCCGCGTAGGCGGAACGGAACGTGTCGACGAACTCGACGGGGTCGTCGCCGACGATCTCGCGGACGGGTGTGCCGTCGGCGACCGCGCGCTGCCAGATGTCGAGGAGGTCCTCGAGCATCCGCACGAACGTCTCGCCGTCGGTCACGCCGCCGGCCTGAATGAGGTAGCGGTCGACGGCCTTCGCGGTCGTGAGGTACGGCTCGGGGAGCGCCTCGACGCCCTCGCGGTAGCGCTTGTAGCGCTTCTTCTGCTCAAGGGAGCCGGCGACGGCTTCGATCCATCGGGCGGTCATTGCTTTTCTCCTTCGTCGTGAAGTGCGGCCAGGCGGTCCGCGAGGAAGCTCCAGTTGGTCCAGAACTCGTCGAGCGCGTCGTGTCCCGCGGCGTTGAGCGAGTAGACCTTGCGGGGCGGGCCCTTCTCGGAGGGCACCTTCTCGACGTCGACGAGGCCGCGCTGCTCGATGCGCAGCAGCACGGCGTAGACCGTGCCCTCGACGATGTCGGTGAACCCGAGGTCGCGCAGCCGCGAGGTGATCTCGTAGCCGTGCGCGGGTTCGCGGGCGAGCGCCGCGAGGAGCATGCCCTCGAGGAACCCCTTGAGCATCTCGGTCATCTGCTTGCCCATCGACGTCCTCACTATTCTGTGATGCTGAGTACCGGTAGACGGTAACACTGAGTACCGGTACTTGGCAATAGTGAGTACCGGGAGCGCTGCCCGGCGGATCCGGGGGACAACCCCAGGGCGCCCACCGCATCCGCTTCCTACGCTGGAGTCATGCCTGACGTGCCCGCCCCCATCTCGCCCGAGCGACGCACCGCGCTCCTGAACGCCGAGGTCGCCCGTCTTGCCGCGCAGGGCTGGACGGTGAGCACCGTGTCGGGCGACCAGGGGATCCTGCAGCGCAAGAAGCGCATCGGCTGGTTCTGGAACACGATCCTCACGATCATCACGGGCGGCCTGTGGCTCATCGTGGTGATCGTGCGCGTCGTGAACCGCAAGATCGAGACGCTCGTGGTGACGGTCGACGCTTCCGGGGTGGTGCACATCCGCTGAAGTCGGGCGGCTGCCCAGTGGGGGCGGCGCGCGTGGCGCATCGCGCGGGCGCCACGGGATAGCATCCGGTTCGTGCGTCTCCTCCGTCGGGTCGGCATCGTCGCCGCATCCCTCGTCCTCGTCTTCGTCGTCGCGCTCACGGGCGTCTACTTCTGGCAGGGCCCGCTGCTCCTGACCGGCACGGGCTACGCCGCGCACAACGCGTGCGCGGTGACGCAGCTCGCGGGTCGCGAGAACCCCGAGACCGACCTGCCGCCCAACCCGCTCGTGCCGTACCTCGCCGTCGATGTGGGCGGGGTGACCACGGCATCCGTGCTCGGGGTCGGCACGCCGCAGCAGGCGCGCCACACCGAGGGCTTCGGATGCACGCTCGCCTCGGGGCCGCTCGACCTCGGCGAGCCGACCGCGGTCTCGTCGGACGGCAATCCGTTCGCGGATGCCGTGGTCGCATCCGAGAACCCCGAGCTCGAGGCCGCGATCGACCGGGCTTTCGCAGTCGGCGAGCCGGATGAGGTGGTCGAGCTGATCGGAACCCGCGGCGTCGTCGTCGTGAAGGACGGCGAGCTCGTGGGGGAGCGGTACGCCGACGGCTTCGACGAGTCGACGCCGCAGCTCGGTTGGTCGATGTCGAAGAGCGTCACTTCGCTCATGACGGGCATGCTCGTGAAGCAGGGCGTCGTGTCGCTCGACGACGACCAGCTGCGCCCCGAGTGGACCGACGAGCGCGCGTCGATCACCGTCGAGAACCTGCTGCGCATGAACGCCGGCCTCGAGTGGGACGAGACCTACGACCTCGGCACGCCCATCACACGGATGCTGTACCTCGAGCCCGACATGGGGTCCTACGTCGCGGGGCTGCCGCTCGCGCACGGCGTCGGCGAGGTGCAACAGTACTCGAGCGGTTCGACGAACGTGCTGTGCTCGGTGCTCGCCTCGCGCACAGGGCTGGGCACCGACCTGCCGCGCCAGACGATCTTCCAGGCGCTCGGCCTCTCCTCGGCGGTGTGGGAGCCGGATGCCGCGGGCACCCCCGTCTGCTCGTCCTACCTCTGGGCGACCCCGCGCGACTGGGCCGCGATCGGCCAGTTCGCGCTGCAGAAGGGCGAGTGGAACGGCGAGCAGCTGCTGCCGGAGGACTGGATGGAGACGAGCTTAACGCTCGTCGACCACCCCGAGAGTGACGACCCGGGCTACGGCATGGGCTGGCGCACCAACGTGCTGCCCGACGGGACGCTGCGCTGGCCGTCGCTCCCCGAGGACGCGTTCTCCGCCAACGGCCACGACGGGCAGATGATGATCGTGATCCCCTCCGAGGGGCTCGTCGTGGTGCGGCTCGGCTTCACGCCCGAGGCGTCGGCGTCGGACACCGTGGTGCAGCTCGCGGCGGACGCGATCGCGGCGCTGGAGTAGAGCGCGCTGTTCCGCGCCGATACCGGCTAGCTCTCTTCCAGGCGTGGCCCGCTCCGGCGGCAGGTCGGCTCCTGGGTGCCGACAGGCGGCCCGGTCGGTTCGGGGTCCGGGGAGGTCGGCAGCAAGGCCCGGAGGCCACACCATGCAGACGGGCAGTGCACTATGGTCGAGTCATTCTCAGTGTGAGGGGACAGGGTCATAGATGTCAGCCGACGAAATCCTGGACTTGCGTGCGTACTACACGCGAGTTCAGCTCTGGCCTGACCAACCGTTTGACATCCGGCCACGCGAGTGGCTCGGGAATTTTCACGACGCGCGAGACTTCGGGATCGCGAGCGCCCTGCTGGACAGTTTCATCCACTTCAGCGAGAAGCAAACGTTCAAGCTTTTCGAATCCGCGTTCGCGTCCTTGGCAGCAACGGACTTTGTACGGTCATTGCCGGGCTCGGACCTCGCGGCTAAGTGGCGGGCCTTTCGGGGGGCCGTTCTCGTTTCATTTCCCGAAGGTGATGATGAGTCCGCGAGTGGGTCAGGCTACGTGTTCGTGCGCCAGGCGCGCCAGCGATTGAGAATTCAAGAGTCGCGACTCGTGGATCCGTCGCAACTCGTTTCAATCTTGACTAGTGGCGCGGGCTCTCGCCCGATTGTGCTCGTGGACGACATCGTGGGATCGGGCGACCAGTTCCTAGAAACGTGGAGCCGGCCATACGACGTAGGGGGGCAGCGCATCACCTTGCGGGACGCTGTGGCGAATAGCGGATCAACGCTCTTCTATGCCCCAGCGTTGTGCACGGAAGAGGGTTACTCGAGGATTGCGGTTCGGGCGCCCGATGTCGTGATTTCCCCCGCACATATGATCCCCCGGGTCTACGGGGCGGGCGATCCGGAGACGATTCTGGTCCCCGACCACCTTCGACCGGAGTTGCATGACTTCATCATCCGAACGTCGGCCCGCATCGGGGTGTCGGAGAGTCAAGCTTATGGACATCGAGGCTTTGGGCTCGCGATCTCCTTTGACCATTCAATGCCCGATCTCACGCTGCCCATTTTCTGGGCGGAGCGAGCGGGCTGGACTCCGCTAAGGACCAGACGGTGAGCAAACTTACTGAAGAGCAGAAGATCACGCTTCGCGCTTCTCTTAGCCGGGGTGTTGGGCTGTACCGGGCGGAGTATCTGGGCGAGCGCCTGTTCGAGTTCTTCACGCGTCCCAGCTACTGGGAAAAGCTCGGAGGGCAACAGCCAGTCTTCTTGGTGGGCGGTCGTGGAACCGGGAAGACCCATGCACTTCGCGCGCTGGCGTACCAAGGCCAGCATCAGTTCCTAGGCAGTGACATCGCCAGATGGGAGTCTGTCGGGTTCTACTGGCGAGTCGAGACCAATGCTGTGGCCGCCTTCCGCGGGACGAGACTAACCGAAGACGACTGGATTCGGTTGTTCGCCCATTTCGTCAACCTACAGATGACTCGCCTAGTTCTGGAGTTTGTGAATTGGCGCGCCACGTCGTTGGAGCAGCCGACCTACTTCGATCCAGTCGCGCTGTCGCGCGCAGCCCTGTCGCTCGGCCTCCCGAAGACCGGCGATCTCGACACCTTCGCCGAGGCAGTCCGTGACGAGATCGTGCTCTTCGAGCACGAGATCAATCGGATCGCGGGTCAGATAGGCGACGTCAATCTGTCAATGCTCGGGAAGCCCATCGAACACCTGCTTCGCGCGCTTGACGTTGATCCGGACCTCGCCGGAAAGTTCTACACGTTTTGTATCGATGAGTACGAGAACCTGGAGGACTATCAGCAGAAGGTCCTGAACACCCTTGTGAAGCATGTCGGGGACAGTGGCTACACCTTCAAGATTGGGACGCGGGAAACTGGACTTCGTGTCCGCAGCACATTGAGCCCAAACGAGTTCCTTATGGAGCCAGCGGATTTCATGACTGTCGACGTTGTTGAAGAGTTGAAGGCGCAAGGGTTCGAGGATTTTGCGCGAAAGGTGTGCGAGCGCCGCCTTCCGGACACCGGGGTCCGGCCTCTGCCTCTAAGCGGCCGGAACGGGTTGTTTCCGAATCTCTCCGAGGAAGAGGAAGCCATCGCGCTAGGAGTCGAGAAACGAAACGCTGAGATTCGTCGCCACCTAGAAGGGGAGGGCGCGGGCCCGGACGAGTTGATGGCCTTCGACGCAATGAGTCCGCTATCGGCGTATCTGGTCGACTACTGGGCGCGGTCTGATGGAACATCCCGGCGTGCGGCTCTGAGTGAAGCTATCGCTCAACCAGCCGCATGGCGGGTCCGTTTGGGGAACTATTCGTACGCGATGTTGTTCACCATCAGACGTGGCAAGAGTGGCCTAAAGAAGTACTACGCAGGCTGGTCCACCATCGCGCATCTCGCTGATGGCAACATTCGATACTTGCTAAATGTTGTCACGCTTGCGCTTGAGTCTCACGTTGCGAATGGCAATCAACTGGACGCATCCGTGCCGGCAAGCGTCCAGACCGAAGCGGCGATGGAGATGGGATCCAACATGGTCCGGGAGCTCCAAGGCCTTGATGTGCGAGGGGCGCAACTCACACGATTGGCGTTGGGATTGGGGCGCGTGTTCGGAGTGTTTGCAGCGGACCCCTACGGACATACCCCAGAGGTCGCGCAGTTCCGCCTTCGTGATGATGGCGCGGACTCGGCGGAGGTTAGTGCTCTCCTGAACGCGGCGGTGATGCACTCGTGCCTCAAGCGAATCGCCGGTGACAAGCTGGCGCTGGTTTCGTCCGAGACGAAGGAGTACAACTACCAGCTTCACCCGATATACGCGCCATTCTTTGTCTACAGCTACCGGAGCAAGCGGCGCATGACACTCCGTCTTGCGGATCTTCTAGAACTCGCTTCGCCAGCGTCAAGAATCGCCATCGCTCGCGTTCTTCGCCGAGCGCACCGAAGCAATGAGACGGAGCTGCCGGAGCAGTTGGCCCTATTCTCGGAGCACTTCTATGAGTCTGATTGAGCAGCCGCTATACACGCGGGAGATGGCTCGAGACCTGCTGCAGCCCCCGCCCGGATCGTACTACTTGCATGGGCCTGGAGCGATCGAAGAGCGGGGCCAGCTCACACCCGAGTGGGTAGCAGCCCGCGCCGCGACAGGCGTACTCTTCAGTGCGATCGATGAGAGCGACGACTCGATCACCGCCGACGTTGGTGGGACGAGTTGGTCTTGCCGTCTCCACGATGCAACCTCGCTTCAAGACATGCTGAGAGCGATGGCTGGAGAGGTTTATCTGGACATCACTACGTTGACTCATCGGACTTGGGCGCCCCTATTGCGGGCGGCTGTCGAGGCGGACGTGCCAATGAGGATGGTGTACTTAGAACCTGCGAGCTACAGGAGGAGCACGAGCCCGTCGCCGGGGTTGATCTATGACCTTTCGGAACGGATCGACGGCATCGCACCACTGCCAGGATTCGCCCGGGTGGCTGGCCCCTCATCACGTTCTCCAGTGTTCGTTCCGCTCCTCGGGTTTGAAGGGGCCCGGCTTTCTTTCGTGTTGGAGAGTGTTCAGGCGCCGCTAGACGCGACTGTAGTGGTCGTCGGAGTGCCAGGCTTCCGCCCTGAGTACCCGTTCGTCGCGTACGCGGGCAACCGAGTTGCGTTGGACGGTGATCTTGGCCGGAGCGCGCGGCAGGCGAAGGCCAACTGTCCGTTCGACCTCTACCACGAGCTCTACCGAATTCGCCGTGCGTATCCCGAGGCCCCGATGAAGGTCGCCCCTATCGGCACCAAGCCGCACGCTGTGGGCGCTGTCCTCTTCGCTCTGGCCTACCCCGAGAGCGTTGAGCTTGTCTACGATAATCCCGTGCGTTCGACGAACAGAACCGCGGGTGAAGCGCGTTTGTGCCTGTACGACATCTCGGCGTTCGTCAAGTCCGACTTGTACCGGCGAGTGGGCGAGTTCGGATCTGCGGCGTAGTGTCTGTCGACCGCTATTACTCGACTGACTCCGTAGCCGACCAACTTGCAGGGCTGATCCCGCCGATCCGTGGTCGTCTTACGGTCTTCGACCCTGCAGCTGGCGAGGGGGCCCTCCTCAGTGCGATCGGTCGGCGCTTTCCAGGAGTTGAAGTTCTAGCGGCCGATTCTCATTCGCCTACGGTACGGCTGTTGGCGCGGGCGAAACCTGACTGGTTTGTCGGAGTAGCAGATGTCCTGAGCCATCGCTCCGTGTCCGCGTCGCCGGTTTGGAACTGTGCTGGCGCGGCGGAACGTCTCTGGGTGCTCCTCAACCCGCCGTACTCCTTCCGCGGCGGCTCTGGTGTCGCGATCGAACTTGCCGGGACCCGGCTGAGTGTGAGTCCGGCTGCCGCGTTTGTCTGGCGTGTCATCGAGGAGCTCCCAAATCTGTCGGGAATTGCAGCGATCCTCCCCGAGGGCGTCTTGCACAACATCCGCGACCGCCCTGTCTGGGCAGCCATCGAGCGAGAGTTCGCGGTGTCCGCACGTGTAAGTTTGGGGGCCCGGTCGTTTCGAGGGGCGGTCGTTAACGCGGTGCTCGTGACGATAGATCGGACAGATTCGTTGGTGAAGGCCGGTCGCTCGGCGCACCTGGGGCGGGCCCCTCTGGGTGTATGTAACTGCGTCGAGATCGTCCGTGGCCGGGTCCCGGTCCGCGTGGCTGATCAGGGGGGCGACACCCCCTTCATTCATTCGACGGATCTCGCCGGTGCGGTGGTGCTGGGGAAGACAGGCGGAAATCGCGCGCTCGCGACTCCAGGTCATCTGGTTCTGTTCCCCCGCGTGGGCCCAAGGAGCGCCGGGCGAACGCGTATGGTGGACGGCCCGGTCGTCTTGAGTGACTGCGTGATGGCACTTCGCTTGCGCGACAGGAACTCTGCAATTCGTATGCTTGAGTGGCTGCGCGCATCGAGCGACGCTCTCGATAGCGAGTACCACGGAACCGGTGCCCGGCACATTACCGTTGAAGCGGTCGGGACCTTGCTGCGAGCCGCCGGTTGGAACGCCAAACACGTGCGGGCCTCGACGGCGATCAGCGCGTGTGATTGTGCTCCCTGACTGCAATCGGTATACGCGCGCACACACGGAATGATGGACCCCGTGACCACCCGGACCCATCCGCACATCGGCTACGCCGCGATGCTCGAGCGCTTCGCCCCGAACGAGGTGATCGCGCTCGCCCAGGCAGCGGAGGCATCCGGGTTCACGGGGGTCATGGCGGCCGACCACTTCCAGCCGTGGGTGCCGCAGCAGGGGCAGGCGAGTTTCGTGTGGAATGTGCTGTCGGCGCTCGGCCAGGTGACGGCGGGCGACCTCGGCACGGGCGTGACGGCGCCGACGTTCCGGTGGCATCCGGCGATGGTCGCGCAGGCCTCGGCGACGCTGGCCGCGATGTACCCCGGGCGCCACTGGCTCGGGCTCGGCTCGGGCGAGGCCATCAACGAGCACGTCGTGGGCCGCTACTGGCCCGAGGCACCGGAGCGCATCGACCGCATGTTCGAGGCGGTCGACATCATCAAGAAGCTCTTCGCGGCATCCCTCGCGGGGCGCGACGCCCGGCACGAGGGCCGTTACTACAAGCTCGAGTCGACGCGGCTGTGGACGATGCCGGATGCCGCCCCGCCCATCCTGATCGGCACGGCCGGTCCGGTGACGGCGAAGCGCGCGGGCCGCACGGTCGACGGGATCGTCGTCGACGGGGCGCCGGTCGAGAAGGTCGCGCCACTGCTGCAGCGCTTCGCGGAGGGCGGGCGCGAGGTGGGGCGCGATCCGCGCACGCAGACGCGCATCATCCGCCTGCACTTGAGCTGGGCGCCGACGCGCGACGAGGCGGTCGCGAACGCGCTGCGGGAGTGGCCGAACGCGGGGATGCGGTTCCCGAAGTCCGACATCCGCTCGCCGTTCGAGCTCGAGCAGATCGCCCGCACGGTGCGGGCCGAGCACTTCGAGGGGCGCGTGCTCATCTCGGACGACCCGGACGTGCATCGCGCCCACATCCAGCGCTACCTCGACCTCGGCTTCGACCGCGTCTACCTGCACAACGTCTCACGCGACCAGCACGCGTTCCTCGAGACCTTCGGCCGCGAGGTCATCCCGCGCCTCGTCTCCTGACGCTGACTGGTCGGTTTCTGGCCCCATTCCCCGGGTTTGGGGCCAGAAACCGACCACTCAGCGGATGCGGGGTTGGGAGGATAGGGGGGTGACCCCCGCAGCCCCCGGCCCGGCCTTCAGCGTGTTCGCCCTGCTCGGGCTGCCCGAGTTCCGCCCGGGAGATGACCTCGCGGGCATCCTGGGCGACGCGCTCGCGGGGGTCGCCGAGGACGGCGACATCCTCGCGATCACGAGCAAGATCGTGAGCAAGGCCGAGGGGCGCATCGTCGAGGCCGCCGACCGCGAGGACGCGATCACCGCCGAGACCGTGCGCGTCGTCGCCGAGCGCACGCGCGCCGACGGCGAGGGCACGACCCGCATCGTCGAGAACCGCCAGGGGCTCGTCATGGCGGCGGCCGGCGTCGACTCGTCGAACGCGCCCGACGGCCACGTGCTGCTCCTCCCCGAAGACCCCGACCGCTCCGCCCGCCATCTCGCCGAGGTGCTGCGCGACCGCCTCGGCATCCGCATCGGCGTCATCCTCACCGACACCCTCGGTCGCCCGTGGCGCGAGGGGCAGACGGATGCCGCGATCGGCGCCGCGGGAGTCGTCGTGCTCGAGGACCTCGCGGGCACCAACGACGCGAACGGCCGCCCCCTCGCGGTGACCGCCCCCGCGATCGCCGACGAGCTCGCCGCCGCCGCGGAGCTCGTGAAGGGCAAGGCCGGCGGCCGTCCGGTCGCCGTCATCCGCGGGCTCGGCCACCTCGTGACGGGCCTCGACGCACCCGGCGCGCGCGGCCTCATCCGCCCCTCCGAGCGCGACATGTTCCGCCTGGGCAGCCGCGAGGCCTACGAGGAGGGGTACCGCGCAGGCCTCGCTGCCCGCGACGAGCCCCGCTGACCCGCCGACCGGCTGCACCCGCCGACCCGCTGCCGCCCGACGTCCCCCGCCGACCCCGCGTCGCGCCGTCCGCGCGCCAGTTCTCGGCATCGCGCGCCGGTCATCCCTGTCGCCCAACGCCAACCGCTGCAGCGTTTGGCGCAAAGAGAGTGTCCCAGCGAAGACGGGACATCGAACCGGTGACGAATCAACGGGAGCGTGCCAGACTCGGACGATGGATCGCGTCCCCGAATCCGGGGAGGACGTCGGCATCGAGGCCGAGACCTCCACGGGACCCCTTTCCGCCGCCGAGTTCCTGCTCGACGCCCGGGCCGTGATGGCCGCCGTCGAGACCGTGATCGACGGCAAACGCGACGTCATCGAGCTCGCCACGACCGTGCTGCTCGCGGAGGGGCACCTGCTCGTCGAGGACGTTCCCGGCGTCGGCAAGACGATGCTCGCCCGCGCGCTCGCGAAGAGCGTCGACTGCACCGTCAACCGCATCCAGTTCACGCCCGACCTGCTGCCGTCCGACATCACGGGCGTCTCGGTCTACAACCAGGCCACGCGCGACTTCGAGTTCAAACCGGGCCCCGTGTTCGCGAACATCGTCATCGGCGACGAGATCAACCGCGCGAGCCCGAAGACCCAGTCGGCGCTGCTCGAGTCGATGGAGGAGCGCCAGGTCTCCGTCGACGGCGGCAGCCACGACCTGCCCGCGCCCTTCACCGTCATCGCCACCCAGAACCCGGTCGAGATGGAGGGCACCTACGCGCTCCCCGAGGCGCAGCGCGACCGCTTCATGGCGCGCATCTCGATGGGGTACCCGGATGCCGCCAACGAGGCCGCCATGCTGCGCCAGCGGGAGCAGGGCAGCCCTCTCGACGACCTGCGCCCGGTCGTGACGATCGAGCGGCTGCGGCGGATGATCCTCACGGTGCGCGAGGTGTTCGTGAGCCCCGCGATCGAGCACTACGTCGTCGCGATCGCGGCGGCGACGCGCGTCGATCGCGAGCTGCGACTCGGCGCGAGCCCCCGCGCGACGCTCCAGCTCGTGCGCGCCGCGAAGGCCCGCGCGGCGCTCGACGGCCGCGACTTCGTGCTGCCCGACGACATCGACGCGCTCGCCGTGAGCGTGCTCGCCCACCGCCTCATGCCCGCGAAGTCGACGGGCGGCTACGGGCGCGAGGGTCTCGCCGAGATCGCGGCCCGCATCGTGAAGTCCACCCCGGTGCCGCTCGGCGCCGCCGGACCCGCCTGACCGAACGCCCGCCCGGCACATGCCCGACTCCGACTCCCCGCTGCGGCGCAGCCACCGCATCCGTCTCACGGTGCGCGGCTGGACGACGCTCGTGGCGGGCGCCGCGTGCTTCGCGGGCGGCGTGTGGCTCGGCCGCCACGAGCTCATGGTGGCGGCGTCGTTCGCCCTGCTGCTGGCGTTCGGCGGCCTGCTGCTGGCGCGGCTGCGCCGCCCGAAGCTCGACGTCGTCCGCCTCTTCTCGCCACCGGTCGTGTCCGCGGGGTCGAGCGCCAACGTCACCCTCCGGGTGCGCAACGCGGGCACCGTGACGACGCCGACCGTGCTGTGGAACGACGCCATCCCGTGGCAGGAGCGGCAGGAGCCGAACGAGCTCGGCCCCATCCGCATCCGTCCGTCCTCGGCGCGCACGGTGGCGCTGCAGTACGAGCTGCACCCGCGCCGTCGCGGCCTCTACCCGATCGGCCCGCTCGTCGTCGAGTTCGGCGACCCGTTCGGCATGGCCCGCTCCTCGGCCGCGTGCGGCGACGTCGACCGCCTCACGGTCGTGCCGGCGGTCGCTCAGCTGCCCGAGGGCGGCCCCATGCTCATCGACGGCGACGGGGCCGCACAGCTCGTGCAGCGCCGCGCGGTCGGCAACGACGACGACCTCACGACGCGCGAGTACCGCGCGGGCGACGCGCTGCGTCGCGTGCACTGGCGCGCATCCGCCCGCCACGGCGAGCTCATGGTGCGCCAGGAGGAGCACCGCAGCCACCCCGACGCCCGCATCGTGGTCGACACGCGCCTCGGGGGCTACCCGGATGCCGTGCCCGACACCGAGAACTGGCCGCCGGCCCCGTCGAGCGAGGCCTTCGAGTGGGCCGTGCGGATGCTCGCCTCGCTCGCCGTGCACCTCGACGAGAGCGGCTTCCGCGTCGACGTCGTCGAGACGGGCGTCTCGCAAATCGCGGCGATCGGCGAGCGCTGGGAGGGCGGTCAGCGCATCGAGGGGTTCCTCACGAGCCTCGCCGCGGTGCGGCTGCTCGAGCGTCGCCAGACGCTGCCGACGGCGTCGGCGGATGCGGCGGGCCCGACGTTCGCGATCCTCGCGGAGGCGGATGACGAGGTCGTCGACTGGGTGCTGCGGCAGCGGCGTCCCGGCCAGTCGGGCGCCCTCTTCGCGCTCGGGATGCGCCCGGAGGCGCGCGAGCGCTTCGTCGACAACGGCTGGCTCGTCGTCGACGTCGAGCCCTGGGACGACATCGCCGACTCGTGGCGGTCGTCGGCGACGGAGGCGGGGTTCATCCGTGGCGCTCACTGACGTCCGCCGTCCCGCCGCGCCCGCGCCGGCGCCGCGGCCCACCCGGCCTGCACGAGGCCGGCGCGGGGGCGACCCGCGCTGGCTGCGGGTGCTGCTCGTGTGGGGTGCGCTCGCATCCGCTCTCGCGGGGCTGCACGTGACCCTGCAGGGGCTCAGCTGGTGGCTCGTCGGCGTCGCGTACGCCGCGGCGGTGCTGCTCGCAGCGGCGGGTGCGCGCCGTGTGCTGCGCTCGCCGCTCTGGCCGCCGCTCGTGTCGCTCGCGACGGGCGTCGGCCTGCTCACCCTCGGCTACGCGGCCGACACCGCGATCCTCGGGGTCGTGCCGACGCTCGACACCGTCGGGCGTTTTCGCGACATCGCCCTGTCGGGCATCGCGTCGATCGTCGAGCAGCGCGTGCCGGCGACCCCCGAGCTCGGCATCGTCATGCTCATCGCGGTGCTCATGGTGTTCTGCGCGTGGCTCGCGGATGTCGCCCTCGCGTTGCGCGCGCCGGCGCTCGTCGTGCTCCCGCTCGCGCCGATCCTGCTCATCCCGACCGTCATCCGTCCTGGGCTCACCGACGCGCTCTGGTATCTCGTGACCGCCGTGCTGTATCTCGCCGTCCTGCGGGTCGGGGCGCGCCCCGACAGCCGCCGCGTCATCCTCGTCGCGGGCGCCGCCGTCGCGGTCGGATCGCTCCTGCTGCCCTACGCGCTGCCCGCAGCGCGCGATGACGCCCCGGTGCGCACGGGCGGCCTGCGCGCGGGCGTCAACCCGCTCGTCACCCTCGGCGACGACCTGCGACGCGGTGCCGCCACGACGGCGCTCACCTACACGACGGATGCGCAGGGTCCCGTCTACCTGCGCCTCACGACCCTCGACACCTTCACAGGCTCGACGTGGGGCCCGACGATCGGCAGCGAGCGCGCGAGCGGGCTCGACGACTTCCCCGACCCGGTCGGCTACGACCCCGGCGTCGACGCGTCCGAGGCCGAGGTCAACGTGACCGTCCGCGACCTCGTGACGCACTGGCTACCGCTGCCGTACCCGACGACGGGCGTCGTGGGGGCCGACGGCAACTGGTTCTGGGAGCCCGACGGTCTCACGGTGCGCAGCGTCGGCTCGAACGCGAGCGGTCAGGAGTACACGGCCCTGTTCTCGGAGCTGCACCCGACCCCCGCGCAGCTGCGGGAGACCGATCCGGGTCAGGGCTCGGCGCCCGCGAGCACCCTCGAGCTGCCGGAGGGCGTGCCGGAGATCATCACCTCGACGGCGTTCGAGGTGGCCGGGAGCGCGGCGACCCCGTACGAGCAGGCCCTCGCCCTGCAGGACTACCTGCGCCGCTCGCCGTTCACGTACTCCGAGGAGGCGCCCGTCGCGCAGGGCTTCGACGGCACGGGGCTCGACGCGCTCGCGGCGTTCCTCGACGCGAAGACCGGCTATTGCGTGCACTACTCCTCGGCGATGGCCGTCATGGCGCGCGTGCTCGGCATCCCGTCGCGCGTCGCCGTCGGGTTCCAGCCGGGCAGCCGCGAGGAGCAGCGCTCGCCCGTCTTCGAGGTGTCGACCGACGACCTGCACGCCTGGCCCGAGCTCTACTTCGAGGGCATCGGGTGGCTGCGCTTCGAGCCGACGCCCGGTCGCGGCTCGATCCCGCAGTACGGCTCCGATTTCGTCGACGACCCGACCACCCCGCAGGACGAGAGCACCGAGGCGCCGACGCCCACCGCGACGGCCACGTCGAACGCGCGCGGTGACCGCGACGAGACGCCGCAGACGCCCGAGGAGCTCGCCGCCCAGCAGAGCGGATCCGTGTTCGCGGGGCTCGGCATCGTGGCGGCGATCGTGCTCATCCTGCTCATCCCCGCGGGGTTCCGAGCGTTCGTGCGCCTCGGCCGCATCCGCCGGATGCGGCAGGGCCTCGATCCCGCGACGGCCGCGTGGGAGGAGGTGCGCGACACGGCGCGCGACATCGGCTGGTCGGCGCCCGAGTCGGAGACGCCGCGCACCTTCGCCGACCGGCTCGCCCGGCAGATCACGATCGACAACGAGGCGATCGGCGCGTTCCGCGGCAGCGTCGAGACCTCCGCCTACGGGCGTCCGGATGCCGTGGCGCTGTCGCCGACGGAGCTCGCGGCCGTGCGCCGCGTCATCCTGCGCTCCGCCGGCACGCAGGCCCGCATCCGCGCGTTCTTCCTGCCGCCGTCGCTGCTCTACCGCTGGCGCCCCGAAACCTAGGTGGTCGGGGCGTCGCTACCCGATCGCGAGCAGCGGACCGCCCGTGAGCGGGTTGCGCGTCCACTCGGCGCGCACCCCGAACACCTCGCGGATGAGCTCGGGCGTGAGCGTCGCGACGGTCGCCCCGTGCGCGGCGATGCGTCCCTCCGAGAGCACGACCACGGCATCCGCGTGGGCCGCCGCGAGGCTCAGATCGTGCACGGCCGCGACGACCGTGACGCCCTCGGCGCTCAGCTCGCGCACGAGCCGCACCATGTCGAGCTGGGCCGCGAGGTCGAGGTGGTTGGTGGGCTCGTCGAGCAGTAGCACGCGCGGCTGCTGGGCGAGCGCGCGGGCGAGCAGCACGCGCTGACGCTCGCCGCCCGAGAGCGTCGTGACGTCGCGCTCGGCGAAGGCCTCGGCGCCCGCGCGTCGCAGGGCGTCCGCGACGACGGATGCGGCATCCGCGTCGCCGCCGCCGACGAGCGTCTCGTGCGGGGTGCGGCCGAGGCGCACGACGTCGCGGCCCGTGAGCGGGAGCTCGGTCGCGGCGTCCTGCTCGACGAGCGCCATGACCCGTGCGCGCTGGCGGCGGGGGAGGGCGAGCAGATCGACGCCGTCGAGCAGCACCATGCCGGACTCGGTGCGCTCGATGCCCGCGAGGGCGCGCAGCATCGTCGATTTGCCGGCGCCGTTCGGGCCCACGATCGCCGTGAAGGCACCCACGGGTGCGTCGAAGGCGACGTGCTCGACGAGCGCCCGCCCGGAGACGCGGACGGTGAGCTCGCGCACCTCCACGCCGGTCATGCGAGGCTCCGGCGGCGCATGAGCAGGAGCGCGAACACGGGCGCGCCGACGAGCGCCGTCACGATGCCGACGGGCAGCTCGCGCGGGTCGAAGGCGGCGCGGGCGAGGGTGTCGGCCCACACGAGGAACAAGCCGCCCGCGAGGGCCGAGAGCGGCAGGAGGGCGCGGTTGCCGGGGCCGATCACGAGGCGCACGGCGTGCGGCAGCACGAGGCCGACGAAGCCGATCGCGCCCGACACGGCGACGAGCGCGCCCGTGAGCAGGGCGCCCGCGCCGAGGAGCGTCCAGCGCACGCCCGTGACGGGCACGCCGAGCGATGCCGCCGAGCGGTCGCCGAACGCGAACGCGTCGAGCACGCGGCCCGTGAGCGCGAGCGGCACCCCGACGACGAGAATCGCGACGCCCGCGATCGTCGCCTCGGGCCACCGGGCGCCCGCGAGCGAGCCGAGCAGCCATCCGAGGATCTCGCGGTACGAGTCGCCCGTCGCGGTCCAGAAGATCACGAAGCTCGTGAGCGCGGCCGCGAAGCTCGACACGGCGACACCCGCGAGCACCGTGCGGGTCGGCGTGAGCGGTCCGAACGCGGATGCGAGCCCGAGCGTCGCGACGAGCGCGAGCATCGCACCGCCGAACGCCGCGACGGGCAGCAGTACGCCGATGCCGAGCAGCAGCACCGCGACGGCGCCGAGCGAGGCGCCCGAGGAGAGCCCGAGCAGGTAGGGGTCGGCGAGCTGGTTGCGGGTCACGGCCTGCATGACGCAGCCGACGAGCGCGAGACCCGCGCCCACCGCGGCGGCGGTCAGGATGCGCGGCAGCCGCAGCTGCCACACGATGCCGTCGTGCAGGGGGTCGAGCGGCGACGACTGCCCGAGCACGTGCGAGATCACCGAACCCCACACATCCGCGACCGAGATGTCGGCCGAGCCGATCGTCACCGCGACCGTGACGGACGCGACGAGGGCCGCACCCAGCGCGATCGCGGCGACGACGACGCGGGTCACTTGGCGCCGAGCTCCGCGTACTGGGCGGCGATCGAGGCGGCCGCCTCGACGCTGCGCACGCCCGCCTCGCTCGCGGCGAACGGGATGACGATGTAGCGCTGCTGCTGCACGGCCGTCATCGCGGCGGTCGCGGGGTTGCCGGCGAGGTAGGCCTTCTTCTTCTCGGCGCTGTTCCAGTCGGAGTCGACGAGCACGATGACGTCGGGGTCGGCGGCGATGATCGCCTCCCAGCCGAGCGGCGCCCACGTGGCGTCGAGGTCGGCCGCGACGTTCGCGAAGCCCGCGGTCTCGAGCAGGAGCTGCGGTGCTCCGATGCCCGCGCCGACGTACGGGGTGTCGGTGCCCGACGACCACCAGAGCGCGAGCGGCTCGCCCTCGGCGGGCTCGATGTCCTCGAGCTGCGCACGCTGCTCGGCGACGAGCTCGGCGGCGCGCTCGGGAACGCCGAAGATCGCGCCGGCCTCCTCGATCTCGCGGAACACCTCCTCGAAGTCGAGGCTCGCGGGCTGCCCCGCGCTCTGGCACGCGGCGGGTTGCACGTAGCTCGCGACGCCGAGCGAGGCGAGCTCCTCGCGGTCGCCCGCGGCATCCGGGCTGAAGGCCGACTCCCAGCCCGCGTAGACGAAGTCGGGGCTCGCGGCGAGCACCGTCTCCTCGTTGGGCAGCTTCGGCGCGAGCACCGGGATGCCGGCCGCGGCATCCGCCCACTGCTCGGGAACGGGGCCGTCCTGGAAGGCGGTGCCGACGATGCGGTCACCCACGCCGAGCGCGAGCATCATCTCGGTCGACGTCGACTTGATGGCGACGACGCGCTCGGGCGCGGAGTCGAGCGTCACCTCGACCCCGCAGTTGACGAGCGTGAGCGGAAAGCCCGACGTCTCGGTGGGTGTCGGCGTGCTGTCGCTCGGCGCGGCGACGGATGCGGCGCATCCGGCGAGCAGGAGCGCGGGGACGAGGGCGAGGGGCGCGAGGCGCGAGGTCATGAGGTTCTCCGAGTATGCGGGCAGGGGCATAGAGGGGAGTCGGACCTCATGACGGGAACGACGAACCCGGGCGATCGCCGGCCCGGTACCCACAGCTTAGGGCTGCGAGGGGCTCGCTGCCGAGGTGTAGCGCGGCCGCGGGCGGCCGCCCTGTGCCTGCGGCGACCGCTCGCGCGGTCGCGGGAGGCGGCCGACCCCAGGTAGTCGAGGAGCGCCAACCCCAGGTGGTCGAGGAGCGTCAACCCCAGGTGGTCGAGGAGCGTCAACCCCAGGTGGTCGGGGAGCGTCAATCCCAGGTGGTCGAGGAGCGCCGCCGAAGGCGACGCGTCTCGAGACCACCGCACGGGGCTATGACGTCGGTGGTGGTCTCGAGACGCGTCCGCTGCGCGGGCGCTCCTCGACCACCTGGGGACAAGATCCGCGGCACCAGCCCGCATCCGCCACCCTCGAGCGCATGGCCTGGGTCTACATCCTCCGCTGCGCCGACGACAGCTACTACGTCGGCTCGACCACGTTCCTCGAGGCGCGTGTCGCCCAGCACCAACGCGGGGAGGGCGCCGAGTACACGAAGCACCGCCGCCCCGTGGAGCTCGTGTTCGCGCGCGAGACGGAGACCGTGGGGGAGGCGTTCGGGCTGGAGAAGCGGATCCAGGGGTGGGGTCGGGCGAAGCGCGAGGCGCTCATCCGTGGTGACTTCGCCGCGCTGCCGGGGCTCGCCAGCCGGAGGCGGGGGCGGAATACCCAGGTGGTCGAGGAGCGCCGGGCGCAGCCCGACGCGTCTCGAGACCAGCTGCCGGGGGTGTGACGTCGGGGGTGGTCTCGAGACGCGTCCGCTTCGCGGGCGCTCCTCGACCACCTAAAGCACGGCGATCCAGATGAGGAGGAGGGTGACGAGGAAGCCCGCGAGGTAGTTGACCCAGAGGAAGTGGCGCCAGCCGCGGTTCGCCAGGCCCGAGTCGGCATCCGTCACCGAGCGGAAGGGCCACGCGAGCATGAGGTAGGGGAGCGCGAGCGCGGCCGCAAGCGATCCCGGGAACGGCACGAAGAGCATGAGCACGCCCGCGAGCGCCCAGGCCCCGAGCGCGAGCCGCACCGTCGCGCGTGCGCCGAGGGCGGTCGCGATCGACGAGATGCCCGCCTCGCGGTCGGGCACGACGTCCTGCACGGCACCGAAGGCGTGGCTCGCCATGCCCCACAGCAGGAACGCGAGCAGCACGAGCACCGTCGTGAGATCCCACGTCGCGCCCGCGAGCACGAGCCCGTAGACCGCGGGCCCCGTGAAGTGGATGCTCGAGCTCAGCGAGTCCAGGAACGGCACCTCCTTCCAGCGGAAGGGCGGCATCGAGTAGGCGATCACGTCGAACAGCAGCACCGCGAGCACGACCCACGACCAGGGGGTGCCGAGCACGGCGAGCGCGACGACGAACGGCACCGTGAGCCCGAACGCGAGCCCGAGCACGAGCCGGTGCGTGCGCGGGGGCAGGAGCGCCCCTTCCGCGCCGCCCTTGCGGGGGTTGGCGGCATCCGAGGCGTAGTCGAACACGTCGTTCACGCCGTACATCAGGAGGTTGTACGGCACAAGGAAGAAGAGCGTTCCGATCACGAGCCGCACGTCGACGCCCGTGCCGGCGAGCAGCATCGCGGCCGCGAACGGGTAGGCCGTGTTGACCCAGCTGAGGGGGCGGGATGCGAGCAGCAGCCTGGTCGCGGTCGACGCGTCTCGCTCAGCCACGGTCGCCTCCCGCGAGGTGCCAGACGGCCGGCAGCAGCGCCGCGGTCGCGATCGGGTAGGAGAGGTCCTCGAGGGGCACGAGTCCGATCCTCACACCGAGCAGCTGCTCGGCGGGGTAGCCGTACAGGCCGACGCCGATCATGAGGTTGTCGAACACGAGCGTGAGCACGATGAGTACGACCCCCGTGATGAGCGTCGGCGCGATGGGCAGAGGTCGCCCCTGCCGTCGCGCGACCGCCGCGAGCACGAGCCGCGCGGCGACGGCGATCGCGACGAGCGCGAGGGCGATGATCGGGTAGGCCGGCATCCGTCACCCCTCCCGCTCGGCGGTGCGGCGGCGCGAGCGGATGCGCTGCACGAGCTCGTGGGCGACCATCGTCAGCAGGCACAGGAACAGGAGGAAGAGCGGCTCCTCGAGCGGCAGGTGCGGCGCGAGCATGACACCGGAGAGCAGCGGCGAGTCGCCCACGCGGAACACCCCGAGTGAGATCGCGACGAGGTCGACGACGAGCAGCAGCGCGACCCCGATCGCGAGCGTGAGCGCCGCCCGCGCGGGTGCGCGCCACAGGAACAGGCGGTAGCGCCAGTCGAGCACGAGCATGCCCGCGATCGACACGAGCAGCGCCGCGAGGTAGCCGAGGTTCACGCGACCTCCAGGGGCGCCGCGCTGCGGTCGCCGCGCAGGCGCTTGAGCACGAGCTCGGCGCTGATGAGGCACATGGGCACGCCGATGCCGGGGATCGTGCCCGACCCCGCGAAGTAGAGCCCCTCGACGCGACGCGAGCGGTTGCCCGCCCGGAACAGGGCGCTCTGCCGCAGCGTGTGGGCGGGCCCGAGCATGCTGCCCTGCCACGCGCCGAGCTCGGCGGAGAGGTCGCCCGAGGTGCGCGTGCGCCGCACGACGACGCGGTCGGCGAGGTCGGTGGCGCCCGTCCAGCGGGCCACCTGGTCGATGATGCCGTCGACGTAGCGCTCGATGCCGGGGTCGCCCTCTCCGTCGATCCCTCCGCGCGCCATCGACGCCCGCGCGGGCGAGGGCACGAGCACGAAGAGGTTCTCGTGGCCCTCGGGCGTGACGGTCGGGTCGCTCGCGCTCGGCTTGCCGAGGTAGACGGATGTCTCGGGCGGCAGGGTGTCGCCGCGCAGCCGCGCGAACCCTCCGTCCCAGTCGTCGGCGAAGAGCAGCGTGTGGTGTGCGAGCTCGGGCAGCTCGCCGCGCACGCCGAGCATCGCCGTGACGGCACCGAACCCCATGTCGACCCTGCTCCACCAGCGCTCGCTGTGATCGCGCGCCTCGGGCGGCAGCAGCTCCGTCTCGATGCGGTGCAGGTCGGTCGCGCCGACCACGACATCCGCGCTGTGCCGCGTCACGGAACCGTCGCTCCCGCGCACCTCGACGCCCGTGGCGCGCCCGCGCTCGACGAGGATGCGCGCGACCGGCGCATCCGCCACGAGCTCGGCGCCCGCGGCCCGCGCGAGGCCGACGAGCGTCTCGACGACGCGCGCGAAGCCGCCGCGCGGGTAGAGCACGCCCTGCTCGACGTCGAGGTGGCTCATGAGGTGGAAGAGCGACGGCACGCCCATGGGGGTGCCGCCGAGGAAGACGGCGGGGTAGCCGAGCAGCCGCCGCAGGCGCGCATCCGTCGTCGTGCGGCGGATCTCGTCGTCGAGACTGCGCGTGAGCATGCGCCGCAGCCGGGGCAGCTCGCGCACGAGCGCGGGGTCGAGGAAGGGCTTCGCGCTGTCGAACGAGCCGTAGAGGAACCGCTCCGTCGCCATCGTGTACGCCGACGACGCCGAGTCGAGATACGCCTCGATGCGGGCGGCGGATGCGGGATCGAGCGAGGTGAGCGCCGCACGCGCCGCCTCCCGCCCAGCCGGCAGGTCGAAGGGCTCGGGGTCACCTTCGACGTACACGCGGTAGCCCGGGTCGAGCGTCGTGAGCTCGAGCTGCTCGTCGGCGCTCGTGCCGAGCAGCCGGTAGAAGTGGTCGAAGACCTCGGGCATGAGATACCACGAGGGTCCGAGGTCGAAGCGGAAGCCGTCGCGCTCCCAGCTGCCCGCGCGACCGCCGAACGCCGGACCGGACTCGAAGAGCGTCACGCGGTGGCCGTCGGCTGCGAGCAGTGCGGCGGTCGCGAGTCCGCCGACGCCCCCGCCGACGATCGCGACGTCGTGCCGCGTCATGCGCGGCCCCGCGCGAGGCGCACGCGCTCGCGGGCGAGCAGGGCGAGCTTGCGGGAGGTCGGCACCGAGACGCGGGTGTCGAGGAGGCGCTCGGCGGGCAGCTTCTCGATGCGGTCGAGCAGCTCGCCGAACACGGCGGTCGCGGTCGCGACGGCGAGCCGGCAGTCCGCGGGCAGGCGAGGGATGCCGGCCCGCGCCCGGCGCAGCTCGTCGCGGATCTCGGCCACGACCTCCGCCTTCGCCGCCTCGGGAGGCAGGCGACGGAAGGCGGGCAGGTAGTCGCGCGCGAGACGGTCGCGGTCGTCGGCGAGGTCGCGCAGGAAGTTGACCTTCTGGAACGCCGAGCCGAGCGCGCACGCGGCGTCGTCGACCTCCGCCTCGGGCGCGCGGCCCGCATCCGACATGAAGACCCGCAGGCACATGAGCCCCACGACCTCCGCCGAGCCGTACACGTACTCGCGCAGCGACTGCTCGTCGAACGCGACGGGCTCGAGGTCGCGCCGCATCGACGCGAAGAACGGCCGCGTGAGCTCGGTGCCGAAGCGCGCCTCGCGCGCGACGTCGGCGAACGCCTGCACGACGAGGTTCGCCGAGAACCCGGATGCGAGGGCGCGCTCGGTGTCGGCCTCGAACTCGTCGAGCACGCGGCGCTGCGCTGCGGCGTCGAGCCCCGCCTCGCCCGCCGTACCGTCGACGATCTCGTCGGCGACGCGCACGAGCGCGTAGATCGCGGCGATGCGCGAGCGGCAGCGTCGCGGGAAGAGCGTCGACGCGAGTCCGAACGAGCTCGAGTAGCGACGGATCACGGGACCGCTCGCCTCACGGGCGGTCGAACGGTACAGCGCGAGGCCCGTCACCGGCGGGCGGGGGGTCACGCGTCGCGCTCCATACCCGTGCGCACGGCGTGGCGCAGCTCGGCCGCCAGACTGCTCGGGAGACGCGCCGCGCCGATGAGCGAGAGCACGTGGGCGCCCTCGCGCTCGATCTCCTTCTCGAGGCGTCGGCGTGCGCCGCTCGCCTCAAGCGCCTCGCGCAGCAGCCCGACCTCCTCGTCGGTGAGGTCGGGGCGGCCGAAGAGCGGCGTGACGGCCTGCCACGCCGGCTCGTCACGCGCGAACGCGACGAGCATCGTGACCTTGCCCTCGCGCAGGTCGCTCGAGGCGCTCTTGCCGGTGAGCTCGGGGGAGCCGAACGCGCCGAGCAGGTCGTCGCGCAGCTGGAACAGGATGCCGAGCCCGCGCCCGATCTCGCCGAGCCGGTGCACGAGGGGCTCCGGCGCCTCGGCGAGCGTCGCGCCCATCCGCAGCGGGGTCTCGAAGGTGTAGCACGCGGTCTTGCGGTGCATCATGGCGCGGATCGCCTCGGCATCGGGGTGCTCGAGTCCGATGCCGTAGGCCACGTCGGCCTGCTCGCCGGATGCCGCGAGATAGACGGCCTCGTCGAGCACCGAGAGCACGCGGTCGCGTACCTCGGCGGGGGCGCCGATGCGCGCGACCTCGCGCACGGCCGCGCTCAGCAGCAGGTCGCCCGCGAGGAGCGCCATCGTCTCGCCCCACGACCGCGCGCGCTCGTCGGAGAGGCCGCGCTCGCGGGCGTCGGCGGCGAAGCTCGCCGTGATGTTGGGGGCGCCGCGGCGCTCGAGGTCGCCGTCGATGATGTCGTCGTGGATCACGAGCGCCGTGTGCAGCAGCTCGACGCCCACGGCCGACCGGAGCGCGTCGTCGCGCCGCGTCCCGCCGAGCCCGTCATGCGCCGTGAGCAGCATGAGCGGACGGATGCGCTTGCCGCCCTGCGAGAGCGCGCGCAGGCGGGTCCACAGCTCGCGGAACCGCTCGTCGTGGAGCGTGGCGCGCACGCCCTGCTCCGCGAAGAACCCGTCGAGGCGAGCATCGAACTGCTCTCTCAGGCGCGTCGTCCGCGTCTCCGTCATCGTCATCACGGCGCCTCCCGCAAGCAGCCCATCGCCTCACTTTACAAATATGAAACCGAGATAACAATAAACCTAGTGAAATACTTTCCGGGGAAGTAGCATGCGTGTGTGACGGACGCGGAGCATCGCATACGAGCGGAGAACGCCGAGCGCATGCACGACCCCCGCGTCGTCGACATCCGCGGTCGCATGCTCGACGTCTCCGACATGGAGGACGCCGACATCGCCCATGTCGTGCGCGTGCTCGACGCCCTGCGTGACTGGCGCGCGGCGGAGGAACGGCTGAGCGAGGCGTCCCGCAGCTTCATGAAGCTCGGCGACAACGACATGCGCGCGCTGCGCTACATCATCGTCGTGACCGACCGCGGAGACGTCGCGACCGCGCGCGGCATCGCCGAGCACCTGGGCATCTCGAGCGCCGCGACGACCAAGCTGCTCGACAGGCTCGAGCGGGGCGACCACATCCGCCGCACCGCGCATCCGCACGACCGGCGCTCGTCGTCGATCGTCATCACCTCCGAGACCCGCGCCGCGGCGCAGGCGACCGTCGGCCGCGAGCACGCGCGCCGGTTCCGCGTCGCCGCCGCGCTCACGGCCGCCGAGCGCGACGTCGTCATCCGCTTCCTCGGCGAGCTGAGCCGCACGACCGAGGGCGACTGGGCCCGCGCGTAGGCCGGATCAGCTCGCGTTCTGCGCCACCGCGAGGGCCGCGCCGACCGTCTCGACCTCGTCGCGCAGCGCACCGACCGTGACGCGCACGTGCGGGTCCTGCGCCTCGCCGAGCTGAAACGGCTCGCCCGCCGCGACGCGGATGCCGACCGCCGCGAGCTGCACGATCGCGGCGCGCTCGTCGGCCACGCGCATCCACGCGTTGATGCCGTCGCCGCCCGCGAGCCATCCGCCGGCCGCCTGCACGGCCGAGGCGAGCGCAGCCTGCCGCTCGGCGTAGGCCTCGCGCGCGGCGTCGATCTGCGCCGTGGACTCCGGATGCGTGAGCAGCTCGTGCAGGATCGCCTGCATCATGCGCGAGGTCCACCCCGGGCCGAGCAGGCGCCGCGCGACGACCCGGTCGACGAGGGGGCGCGGGCCGCCGATCGCGCCGATGCGCAGATCGGGTCCGTGCGACTTCGAGAAGCTACGCACGTGCAGCACGCGCTCGGGGATCCACGTCGCGAGCGACACGTCGGGGGAGGAGCTGATGGCGCCCGAGTGGTCGTCCTCGATGACGATCGTGTCCTGCGCCGTGCGGCTGCGCTTGAGGATGCCGGCGAGCTGCTCGGCGCGCTCGGCCGTCATCGAGATGCCCGTGGGGTTGTGGGCGCGCGGCTGCAGCAGCACGATCGCGGGCGCCGTGCCGAGGGCGGCGGCGAAGGCCTCGGGCCGCATCCCCTCCGCGTCGAGCTCGACGCCGACCGCCTGCAGGCCGTAGTGGTCGAGCAGGTCGATGAAGGGCGGGAAGGTGGGGTTCTCGACAACGACCCGGTCGCCGAAGCGCACGAGGGCCGCGAGAGCGCGGTCGATCGCGTCGAGGGCGCCGTTGAGCACCGTGATCGACTCGACGGGCGCGGGCCACGTGTCGCGCAGCAGGTCGTGGAGCTCGGGGATGTCGGGCTTGGCCTGGTAGCTCGAGGTGTCGGCGCGCGCGCCGACCCGCGCCAGGGCGGGGCCGAGGGCGGGCAGCAGCTCGGGGTCGGGGGTGCCGCGCGAGAGGTCGAGGCGCGCATCCAGGTTGCCGTCGAGGCCGCGGTAGCGGCGGGGGAGCCACTCGCGCGGTTCGGCGCGCACGAAGCTCCCGCTGCGCCCGCGGCTCGTGATGAGACCGGCGGATGCGAGGGTCTGCCACGCGTGCGAGACGGTCGCGGGGGAGACGCCGAGCTCGGCCGCGAGCTCCCGGACGGTGGGCAGGCGGTCGCCCGGAGCGAGGTCGCCCGTCGTGATGAGACGGGCGATCCCGGTGGCGATCCCGTGCGGGGAACGCTCTTCGATCGAAAGGGCTACCGACTTCACTCAAACCGCCGTAGTTTTACGCCTACGTCATTCTACGTAACGTCAGGGAAATGTTTACGTCGAATGATAACAAAACGCAACACCCGAGGAGACACGCAATGACGATCGTCCGCGCCGCAATCAGCCAGACCACCTGGACCGGCGACAAGGAATCCATGCTCGACAAGCACGAGGGCTTCCTCCGTGACGCGGCCGCCCAGGGCGCGCAGGTCATGAGCTTCCAGGAGCTGTTCTACGGCCCCTACTTCGGCATCACGCAGGACAAGAAGTACTACCGCTACGCGGAGCAGGCCGACGGCCCCATCGTGCAGCGCTTCGCATCCGTCGCCAAGGAGCTCGGCGTCGTGACCGTGCTCCCCATCTACGAGGAGGCCGAGACGGGCGTGTACTACAACACGACCGTCGTCGTCGACGCCGACGGCACGATCCTCGGCAAGTACCGCAAGCACCACATCCCGCACCTCGACCGCTTCTGGGAGAAGTTCTACTTCCGCCCGGGCAACCTCGGCTACCCGGTCTTCGAGACCGCCGTGGGCCGCGTCGGCACCTACATCTGCTACGACCGCCACTTCCCCGAGGGATGGCGCGAGCTGGGGCTCAACGACGCCCACATGGTCTTCAACCCCAACGCCACCAAGCCCGGTCTCTCGAACCGCCTGTGGGAGGTCGAGGGCCCCGCGGCGGCCGTCGCCAACGGCTACTTCGTGCTGCAGCCCAACCGCGTCGGCCGCGAGGACAACGAGTACGGCGACCTCGCCGTCGACTTCTACGGCACGAGCCAGGTCATCGACCCGCGCGGCAACTTCGTCGGCGAGCGGGGCTCGGGCACCGAGGAGGAGGTGCTCATCCGCGACCTCGACATGAGCATGGTGCGCGAGATGCGCGACGACTGGCAGTTCTTCCGCGACCGTCGTCCCGACAGCTACGAGAAGATCGCCCGCCCGTAAGGCCCGAAGGAGCACCACGATGGCAACGACACTCATCAAGGGCGGGACGGTCGTCACCGCCACGGGACGCAGCGAGGCGGATGTCCTCGTCGACGGCGAGCAGATCGTCGCGGTCCTGAGCCCCGGCTCGCAGCTGCTCGGCACGGACCTCACGCAGGGCGTCGACACGGTCGTCGACGCCACCGGCAAGTACGTGATCCCCGGCGGCATCGACGCGCACACCCACATGGAGCTGCCCTTCGGCGGCACCTTCGCATCCGACACGTTCGAGACCGGCACGCGTGCCGCGGCCCACGGCGGCACCACGACCATCATCGACTTCGCGGTGCAGACCTACGGCCAGAAGGTCATGGACGGCCTCGCGGCGTGGCACGAGAAGGCCGCGGGCAACTGCGCCATCGACTACGCCTTCCACCAGATCATCGGCGGAGTCGACGCGGACTCGCTCGCCGTGCTGCCGACCCTCGTCGACGAGGGCATCACGAGCTTCAAGCTCTTCATGGCCTACCCGGGCGTCTTCTACTCGGACGACGCCCAGATCCTCAAGGCCATGCAGGTCGCAGCCGACACGGGACTGCTCACGATGATGCACGCCGAGAACGGGCCCGTCATCGACGTGCTCGCGGCGCAGCTCGCCGAGGCCGGCAAGACCGACCCCTACTTCCACGGCATCGCACGTGCCTGGCAGATGGAGGAGGAGGCCACCCACCGCGCGATCATGATCGCGCAGCTGACCGGCGCACCCCTCTACGTCGTGCACGTCTCGGCGAAGCAGGCGGTCGAGCAGCTCGCGGCCGCCCGCGACCGCGGCCAGAACGTGTTCGGGGAGACCTGCCCCCAGTACCTCTACCTCTCGCTGGAGGAGCAGCTGGGTGCATCGAGCGACGAGTGGGGCGCTTTCGAGGGCGCCAAGTGGGTGTGCTCCACGCCGCTGCGTTCGCGCGAAGAGGGTCACCAGCACTCCATGTGGCAGGCTCTCCGGACCAACGACCTGCAGATGGTGTCGACCGACCACTGCCCGTTCTGCATGAAGGGGCAGAAGGACCTCGGCCTCGGCGACTTCCGCAAGATCCCGAACGGCATCGGCACCGTCGAGCACCGCATGGACCTCATGTACCAGGGCGTCGTGACGGGCGAGATCAGCCTCGAGCGCTGGGTCGAGCTCACGAGCACGACCCCCGCGCGCATGTTCGGCCTCTACGGCAAGAAGGGCGTCATCCAGCCGGGCGCGGACGCCGACATCGTCGTGTACGACCCGAACGGTCACACGAAGATCAGCGCGGAGACCCACCACATGAACATGGACCACTCCGCGTGGGAGGGCTTCGAGGTCGACGGCAAGGTCGACACCGTGCTCTCGCGCGGCAAGGTCATCGTCGACGGCGACCAGTACCTGGGCGCCAAGGGAGACGGCCGCTTCGTCAAGCGCGGTCTCTCCCAGTACCTCATCTGAAAGGCTCGAATTGGACTTCGGAGCAGTAATCCAGACGAACCCGCCCGCCTCCCGGACGGTTCACCTCGCGAAGCTCGCCGAGCAGTACGGGTTCGACTACGCGTGGACGTTCGACTCCCACATCCTGTGGCAGGAGCCGTACGTCATCTACAGCCAGATCCTCGCGGAGACGCGCAAGATCAAGGTCGGCCCGTTCGTCACCAACCCGGCGACGCGCGACTGGACCGTGACGGCATCCACGTTCGCGACGCTCAACGAGATGTACGGCAACCGCACGGTCGTCGGCATCGGCCGCGGCGACTCGGCGGTGCGCGTCACCAACGGCAAGCCCACGACCCTCAAGGAGCTGCGCGAGTCGGTGCACGTCATCCGCGAGCTCGGCAACAGCCGCGCCGTGGAGCACAACGGCTCGACGCTGCAGTTCCCGTGGTCGAAGGGCTCGGAGCTCGAGGTGTGGGTGGCCGCCTACGGCCCCCTCGCCCTCAAGCTCACGGGTGAGGTCGCCGACGGCTTCATCCTGCAGCTCGCCGACGTCGACATCGCCAAGTGGATGATCACGACGGTGCGCGACGCGGCCGAGGCCGCGGGCCGCGACCCCGACGCGATCACCTTCTGCGTCGCGTCGCCCTTCTACATCGGCGACAGCTCCGACCCCGCGACGATGCAGCACATGCGCGACCAGTGCCGCTGGTTCGGCGGCATGGTGGGCAACCACGTGGCCGACATCGTCGAGAAGTACGGATCGAGCGGTGCCGTTCCGAAGGCCCTCACCGACTACATCGAGGGCCGCAAGGGCTACGACTACAACTCGCACGGCAAGGCGGGCAACGACCACGTCGACTTCGTGCCGGATGAGATCGTCGACCGGTTCTGCATGCTCGGCACCGCCGACGACCACATCGCGAAGCTCGAGGAGCTCAAGTCGATCGGCGTCGACCAGTTCGCCGGCTACCTCATGCACGACAACAAGGAGGAGACCCTCCGCGTGTACGGCGAGACGGTGATCCCGGCCCTGCAAGAGACGGTCAAGGCCAAGTCGTGACCGAGTTCGCCCGGTCCGCGTCCCCCGTCGCCGCTCGTCGGCGTGCGACGGGACGCGGCTGGGCGGCCGCGCTCTGGGGCGCCGTGGGCGTCGTCGCGGTCGCCGTGATCTGGGAGCTCTACAAGTTCCTCGGGCCCGCCGAGGGGGTCACGATCGGGCAGGTCGAGGGTCAGACCGGCTCGGGCGTCATGATCCTGCCGCGCACCCACGACCGCGCGATGCCGCACATCTGGTCGATGATCGTGCGGCTCGGCGAGCCGACGAGCGGCGGCGCGACGCCCCCGCTCTTCGTCACGGTCGCCCAGGCCGCGCTCGTGACGCTCGGGATGGCGGCCGTCGGCTGGCTCATCGGCGTCGCGGTCGGCGCGATCCTCGGCCTCGTCATGCAGCGTTGGAAGCTGCTCGAGTGGGGCCTGCTTCCGTGGGTCGTCGTGAGCCAGATCGTGCCGCTCATCGCGTTCGCACCCGTCGTCAACGCGATCGGCAACCAGATCGACCGCTCGGGCACGCCGTGGCCGCAGTGGCTCTCGGTCGCCGTCATCGCGTCGTACCTCGCCTTCTTCCCCGTCGCCGTCGGCGTGCTGCGCGGGCTCGAGGCGCCCGACCGCATCCACGTCGACCTCATGCGCAGCTACGCCGCCGGGTACTGGGCGACGCTCTTCGGGCTGCGGCTGCCCGCATCCGTGCCCCACCTGCTCCCGGCCCTGCGCCTCGCGGCCGCGAACGCCGTGCTCGGCGCCGTCGTCGCCGAGGTGTCGATCGGCATGCGCGGCGGCATCGGGCGCATGCTCATCCAGCTCGCGGGCCAGGCCTCGAGTGACCCGGCCGCGCCGTGGGGGCCGATGTTCGGCTCCATCGCGCTCGGTCTCATCGCGGCGGGATCCGTCGCGCTCATCGGACTCGGACTCAAGAACTACCGCAGAGGAGAGGCGACGGCATGAGTGCTGATCTCGCAGTCAAGGCCGCCGGCGTCGGCAAGGTCTTCGACACCAAGGACGGCGACGTCGTCGCGCTCACGGGTGTCGACCTCGAGGTGCGGGCGGGCGAGTTCGTCTCGCTCATCGGTCCGTCCGGATGCGGCAAGTCGACGCTCCTGCGCCTCATCGCCGACCTCGACGAGGCGACGAGCGGCGAGCTCACGATCTTCGGCAAGCCCGCCCGCCGCGCGCGCATCGACCAGGACTACGGCATCGCCTTCCAGCAGGCGGGGCTGCTGCCGTGGCGCACGGTCGGCGCGAACATCGCGCTGCCGCTCGAGCTGCACAAGGTGGCGAAGGGGGAGCGCGAGGCTCGCGTCGCGCAGCTCGCCGAGCTCGTGGGCCTCACGGAGTTCGTCGACCGCTACCCCGATCAGCTCTCGGGCGGCATGCAGCAGCGCGTCGCGATCGCGCGCGCCCTCGCCGCGAGCCCCAAGCTCCTGCTCATGGACGAGCCGTTCGGAGCCCTCGACGAGATGACGCGCGAGTATCTCCAGAGCGAGCTCACGCGCATCGCCGCCGAGACGGGCGCCGCCGTCGTCTTCGTGACCCACTCGATCCCCGAGGCCGTGTTCCTCTCCGACCGCGTCGTCGTCATGAGCCCCCGTCCCGGACGGATCACCGACGTCATCGAGACGGGCCTCGGCGAGGCGCGCGACGAGTCGCTGCGCGAGAACCCCGCCTACTTCGAGAAGGTCACCGCGGTGCGCGAGGCGCTCCACGGCACCAAGGTCGAGAGGGCGAACGAGCGATGAGCTCGGCGGGCGTCGACACGCGCCTCCCGCAGTGGCTGCGGGTGGTCGCGCCGATCGGCGTGGGCGTGCTCCTGCTCGTCGTGTGGGCCCTCTACGTCGAGTTCGGCGACGCGCCCCGGATGCTGCCCAGCCCGATCGCGATCGGCGAGGAGTTCGCGCTCCGCTGGAACATCATCTGGGACGACATGGTCATCACGGCCACGAACGCCCTCATCGGCCTCACGGTCGGGTCGGTGCTCGCCGTCGTGCTCGCGGGCTCGGCCGCCGCGTGGCGCCCCGTCGACGGCATGCTCGCGCCCCTCGTCGCGGCGCTCGCCGTCATCCCGATCGTCGCGATCACGCCCATCCTCAACACGATGTTCGGGGCGTCGAGCCAGTTCGGCCGCCAGGCCGTCGCGATGATCGCCGCGTTCATCCCCGTCTTCATCAACGTGCTGCGCGGGCTGCGCCAGACGAAGCCCGTCCATCGCGACCTCATGCGCGCATCCGCCGCCACGAGCGGGCAGACGTTCCGGATGCTGACGCTCCCGACCGCCATGCCCTACCTCATGACGGGTCTGCGGGTCGCGAGCTCGCTCGCCGTCATCGCGGCCCTCGTCGCCGAGTACTTCGGCGGACCGTCCGACGGCATCGGCACGTCGATCGCCACCTACGCCAAGTCCGGCCGCGCCGCTCTCGCGTGGGCCTACGTGGGCGGCGGCATCCTCATCGGACTCGTGTTCTTCCTCATCACCGCGTTCCTCGAACGACTCGTGACGAGGCGCGCGCCGGGGTGACCCGGCACAGGCTCCACCGAAACACCCGCACCAGAAGCTCCACCTGCACCAGAAGCTCCACCCGCACCATCCCGAACACCAGGATCCCCGGATCCGCCACCACAGAACGAAAGGGAACAGCATGAGACTCAGCAAGAGGCACGGACTCGGGCTCGCGTCCGCGGCCGCCGTCACGGCGCTCGCTCTCTCCGCGTGCGCGGGTCCGACGGACTCCGACTCCGACGGCGCCGACGGCGACTTCACCCCGCTCACCTCCATCAAGCTGCAGCTGCAGTGGCTGCCGCAGGCCCAGTTCGCCGGTTACTACGTCGCTCTCGAGAAGGGCTACTTCGAGGAGGAGGGCTTCGACTCGGTCGAGATCGTCCCCTCGGGCGGCGACATCGTGCCGCAGGACGCGCTCGTCGCGGGCGACGTCGACTTCGCCGTCGCGTGGGTGCCGAAGGTGCTCGGCAGCATCGAGGCCACGGGCGTCGAGCTGACCGACATCGCGCAGGTCTTCCAGACCTCCGGCACGCTGCAGGTCTCCTGGAAGGGCGACGGCATCACCGAGGTCGCCGACTTCGAGGGCAAGCGCATCGGCTCGTGGGGCTTCGGCAACGAGTGGGAGATCTTCGCCGCCATGGCGGCCGAGGGCCTCGACTCGACGACCGTGTCGATCACGACGCAGGACTTCTCGATGAACGCCCTGCTCGACGGCGACGTCGACGCCGCCCAGGCGATGACCTACAACGAGCTCGCGCAGGTGCTCGAGACGGTCAACCCGGCCACGGGCGAGCTCTACACGCTCGACGACCTCGACATCGTCTCCTACGAGGACACCGAGGGTGCGATGCTGCAGGACGCCCTGTGGGCCGATACGCAGCGCCTCGAGGACGACCCGGCGTACGCGGATGCCGCGGTGCGCTTCCTGAAGGCCGTCGCGAAGGGCTGGCTCTTCGCGCGCGACAACCCCGAGGAGGCCGCCACGATCGTCTACGACATCGCGTCGAACGCCGAGGCCGCCTTCCCGGTCGGACCCGTGCACCAGCTCTGGATGATGAACGAGACCAACAAGCTCATCTGGACGGGCGCCGACTTCGGCGTCATCGACTCGGCCGCGTGGGACAAGACGGTCGCGGGCGCGCTCGCGGCGGTCAACCAGGACGGCCTCAACCTCATCACGGAGGAGCCGCCGGCATCCGCGTACTCGAACGAGTACATCGAGAAGGCGCTCGCCGAGCTCGCCGAGGAGGGCATCGACCTCTCGGGCTCCTACACTCCCATCGACGTCGTCCTCACCGAGGGCGGCCAGTAACACCCATCACCCGTCGGGGCGGGCGGCTTCCGGGCCGTCCGCCCCGTCACCCCGCCATCCGGCGGCCCAGCCAGGGAACAGATACATGAGCACCAACCAGCACACCCTCGACCTCGACCGCGCCCACGTGTTCCACTCGTGGTCGGCCCAGGGAGCGCTCGCGCCCTTCGTGATCGCCGGCGCATCCGGCACCGAGGTGTGGGACTACGACGGCAACCGCTACCTCGACTTCTCGAGCCAGCTCGTCAACGTCAACATCGGGCACTCGCACCCGAAGGTCGTCGCCGCGATCCAGGAGCAGGCCGCCAACCTCGCGACCGTCGCCCCCGCGCACGCCAACCTGCAGCGCGGCGAGGCCGCGGCGCGCATCCTCGCGAAGGCGGGCCCCGGTTTCGACAAGGTCTTCTTCACGAACGGCGGTGCGGATGCGAACGAGAACGCCATCCGCATGGCCCGCCTGTTCACGGGCCGCGACAAGGTGCTCTCCACCTACCGCAGCTACCACGGCAACACCGGCGCGGCCGTCGTCGCGACGGGCGACTGGCGTCGCGTGCCCAACGAGTACGCGCGCGGCCACGTGCACTTCTTCGGCCCCTTCCCGTACCGCTCCGAGTTCTGGTCGGACTCGCCCGAGCAGGAGACGGAGCGCGCCCTGCAGCACCTCGAGCGCGTCATCGTCTCCGAGGGTGCGAGCTCGATCGCCGCGCTCCTCCTCGAGGGCGTGCCCGGCACCGCGGGCGTCATCATGCCCCCGCCCGGCTGGTACGCGGGCGTGCGCGCGCTGTGCGACAAGTACGGCATCCTGTGGATCGCCGACGAGGTCATGTCGGGCTTCGGCCGCACGGGCGACTGGTTCGCGTGGCAGAACGCCGAGGTCAACCCCGACGGCGTCGTGCCCGACCTCATCACCTTCGCGAAGGGCGTCAACTCGGGCTACGTGCCCGTCGGCGGCGTCGTCATCTCCGACCCCGTCTCGCACACCTTCGACGACCAGGTGTTCCCCGGCGGCCTCACCTACTCGGGCCACCCGCTCGCCGCAGCGTCGATCGTCGCGTCGATCGACGCGATGGAGGAGGAGGGCATCCTCGAGAACGCAGCCGCGATCGGCCGCGACGTGCTGGGCCCGGGCCTGCGCGCGCTCGCGGAGTCGCATCCGATGATCGGCGAGGTGCGCGGCGTCGGCGTCTTCTGGGCGCTCGACCTCGTGACCTCGCGCGAGACGCGCGAGCCCGTCCCGGCCTCGACGATCGGCGCGCTCAAGAAGGAGCTCATGGCCCGCGGCCTGCTGCCCTTCGCAGCCGACAACCGCATCCACGTCGTGCCGCCGTGCACCGTGACCGCGGAGGAGTGCCTGCGAGCCCTCGCGATCCTCGACGAGGCGTTCACCGCCGTCGAGAACTGATCTCCGCCAAACGCTGCAGCGGTGGGCCAACCGCGGCGGACATCTCCGCCGCCTGACGCCCATCGCTGCAGCGTTTGCCATCACTCACGCGTAGAATCGGCGACCGTGCCTGCACACAAGAACCCCTACCTCGTGCCCGTGCACGACCTCATGCACCGCCCCGGCGAGATGCGTGAGCGCGTGCTCGAGTTCGACGCGCCCGAGCGCCTCGGAGAGGCCGTCGCCTTCGTGAAGGAGGGCACGCGCATCCGCATCGACCTGCGTCTCGAGGGCCTGCACGACGGCATCCTCGTCACGGGCGACGTCGACACGACGGCCGACGGCGAGTGCGTGCGCTGCCTCGACCCCGTCGAGCTCCCGCTCGAAGTCGAATTCCAGGAGCTTTTCGCGTATTCTGAGGACGAAGCTTTCGACTTCGCGATTCGAGACGACCACGTGGATCTCGAATCCGTCGTGCGGGATGCGGTGGTGCTGGCACTGCCGTTCCAGCCGGTCTGCCGACCGGACTGCCCCGGTCTCGACCCCACCACGGGGGAGAAGCTGGAGGACGGTGCCGTGACGCAGGACCGCGAGGTGACCGACCCCCGGTGGGCCGCGCTCGAGGGCTTCCGCCCCAGCACCACCGACACCGAATAGACCTCCGGCGCGCGCGCGAGCGCCGCCGAACACGAAAGAAGAGACAGCCATGGCCGTTCCCAAGCGCCGCCAGTCGCGTGCCAACACGCACGCCCGCCGTTCGCAGTGGAAGGCGTCCGTGCCGACCCTCGTGAAGACCGTCGAGAACGGCAAGGTCACCTACAGCCTCCCGCACCGTGCCAAGGTCGTCGAGGACTCGGTCGGCACCCCCCTGTACCTCGAGTACAAGGGCCGGAAGGTCGCCGACGTCTGAGGCCGTGCCGTCCGCACCCCTCCCGGACGGTGACGCAGACCACGCCGAGCTGAACTCGGTGCTGCAGCTCGAGATCGAACCCGAGCTGCTCACACTCGCGCTCACGCACCGCTCGTTCGCGTACGAGAACGGCGGCATCGGGCACAACGAGCGCCTCGAGTTCCTCGGAGACTCGATCCTCGGGCAGGCCGTCACGGTCATGCTCTACCTCGAGAACCCCGACGTCGACGAGGGCGAGCTCGCCAAGCGCCGCGCGAGCCTCGTGAGCTCCGCTGCGCTCGCGGAGATCGCCGGCAACATCGGCCTCGGCAAGTACCTGCTGCTCGGCCGCGGCGAGGAGCTCACGGGCGGACGCGAGAAGCAGTCGATCCTCGCCGACGCCGTCGAGGCGATCATCGGCGCCGCCTACCTCTCGGTGGGTCCCGAAGCCGCGACGGCGCTCGTCATGCGCCTCATCGCGCCGCTGCTCGCCGACCCCGACCGCTTCGGTGCCGCCATGGACCCGAAGACGAGCCTCCAGGAGCTCTCGACGCGCCTCGGCAAGGGACTCCCGCAGTACACGGTCACCGACTCCGGCCCCGACCACTCGAAGCGTTTCTCCGCGACGGTCGCCCTCGCGGGCGAGCCGATCGCGACGGGCGACGGCACGAGCAAGAAGCAGGCCGAGATGGCCGCGGCGCTCACCGCCTGGTCGATCCTGCAGCGCACCAAGCGCTGACCGGGAGCCGTCGTGCCCGAGCTGCCCGAGGTCGAGGTCGTCCGCGGCGGCCTCATCCCCGCCGTGACGGATGCCGTGGTCACCCGCGTGCGCGTGCTCGACGAGCGCTCGCTGCGCCGGCATCCGGGCCCCTCCGAGGATTTCATCGACCGCCTGACGGGCGTCTGCCTCGCCTACCCCTCGCGTCGTGGCAAGTACCTGTGGCTGCCGTTCCATGGCGCAGCGGGAGCTACGACCGCGCGGCGGGAGGCGTTTCTCCCGCCGTCGGGTCACGCCTCCAGCCGCGCCACGACCCCCGAGGCGCTTGTCGTGCACCTCGGGATGAGCGGGCAGGTGCTGCTGCGGGATCCGGATGCGGGGGTCGCGAAGCTCACGCGCATCGTGCTCGACCTCGCGCAGCCGGGCTACGGCCCCCTGCGGCTCGACTTCGTCGATCAGCGCATCTTCGGGTCGATGGCGATCGACGCCCTCGTGCCGACGCCCGACGAACCGGGGGAGCGGGTGCCCGCATCCGTCTCGCACATCGCACGCGACCCGCTCGACCCGCACTTCGACGACCGCGCGTTCCTCGACCGGCTCGCCCGCCGCGACACGACGATCAAGCGCGCCCTGCTCGACCAGACTCTCGTGTCGGGCATCGGCAACATCTACTCCGACGAGGCGCTGTGGGCCGCGCGCATCCACTACGACCAGCCGACGCGCACGCTCAGCCGAGCGCGCGCCCGCACGCTGCTCGCCGAGGTGCGCGTCGTGTTGCAGAAAGCGCTCGGGGAGGGCGGCACGAGCTTCGACGCGCAGTACGTCAACGTCAACGGCGCCTCGGGCTACTTCTCGCACTCGCTCAACGCCTACGGGCAGCACGGCAAGCCGTGCCCGCGGTGCGGCACGGGCATCGTGCGTGAGACCTTCATGAACCGCGGCTCCCACTTCTGCCCGCGCTGCCAGCGCATCCGCTGATCCGAGATCGTGGCGCAGCGGGAGCTACGACATCGCGGCGGGAGGCGTTTCTCCCGCCGCACGGTCACGGATCCAGCTGCGCCACGTTCAGCGGGGACGCGGGTTGCGCCGGTAATCTGGGGACAGGACCCGACGTAAGGACACGCCATGGCCAACCCTGCTTTCTCGACGAATCCCGCGTTCAACGGCAAGGGGGTGCCCGCGATCCCGACGCCGACCCCCGAGCAGCTGCAGCAGCAGTTCGAGCTGCCCTCGGCTCCGGATCCCGCTGCCGCGGCCCCGATGACCGTCGACGGCACCGTGCGCGTCTCGCTCGGCACCTTCGGCGTGCTGCTCGTGGGCGCGGCGATCGGCTGGGTCACCGTCGAGCTGATCCCGTTCCTGTTCATCGGGGCCGCGCTCGTCGGCTTCGTGCTCGCGCTCGTCAACATCTTCAAGCGCGAGCCCTCGCCCGCGCTCATCCTCGGCTACGCCGGCGCGCAGGGCATCTTCCTCGGCGGCATCTCGGCGTTCTACGAGGCGATGCTCCCGGGCATCGTCACGCAGGCGGTGCTCGCGACGTTCTGCGTCGTGGGCGTCACGCTCTTCCTCTTCGCGAGCGGCCGAATCCGCGCCTCGGCGAAGGCCACGAAGATCTTCCTCATCGTGACGGTCGGCTACCTCGTGTTCTCGCTCGTCAACGTCGGCCTCATGGTGTTCGGCGTCAACGACGACCCGTGGGGTCTCCGCAGCAGCGTCGTGATCGCCGGCATCCCGCTCGGCGTCATCCTCGGCGTGCTCGCGGTGCTGCTCGGCGCCTACTCGCTCGTGCTCGACTTCGACTTCATCCAGAAGGGCGTGCAGAACCGCATCCCGAAGAAGTACCAGTGGACGGGCGCATTCGGCGTCATGGTCACGGTCATCTGGCTCTACCTCGAGATCCTGCGCCTCATCGCCATCGCGCGACGCTGACGTACGACAGACGGACGAGCGGCCGCGGGGCTATCCCCGCGGCCGTTCTCGTCCGCCCGCTCACCTGAGGTCGAGCCGCCACGCCCCCTCGTACGCCATGGGCTCGAAGCCGAGCGCCTCGTTGACGGCGAGCATGTGCCGGTTCTCGTCGGCGTTCCACGTGATGACCGACGGCCGCGCCGGGAAGTCCTCCTCGAGCTGCTCGAGGTTCTCGAGCTTGAGCAGCATCCCAAGCGTGTGGCCGCGGTGCTCGCGCAGCACGAGCGTGTCGTCCTGCGTGGCGGCGCGCGTGGCATCCGTCGGCACGTTGAGCTGCGTGAAGCCCACGAGCCGGCCCGAGCCGACGTGCTCGACGGCGGCCGTGATCGTGACGGACTCGTCGCTCTCGTTGCGCTCCTCGTGGTCGACGACGCGCTCGGCCGTCCACACGTCCTCGGGCTCCTCGAGCCCCGCCTGCGGCGCATCCGTGCTCATGCGCGTGAAGAGCACGGCCATGTCGCCGAGGAAACGCTCGGGGGAGCGACCCACCCAGCGGTGCACACGGTACTCGTCGCCCGTGCGCTCGCGGGCGAGGCGGATGCGGGCGCGCAGCTCGTCGGGGTCGAAGGGCAGTCCCAGCCGGCTCGCCCGCACGACCTGCTCGAGGCGGTAGCCGCGCTGGAGGAGGAAGCGCACCTCGCGGTTGCCGGCGGGCAGCGAGCCCTGCCCGGTCGGCGGCACGAGACGCTCGCCGGGGCCGTCGGGGGAGACGACGTAGACGATCGCGTGCGAGTGACCGTCGTCGCGGGCGGCGGTCTCCACGTGGTCGGAGAGGGCGCGCCCGATGCCGCGACCCTCCGCATCCGGGTGCACGCGCACGTCGACCCAGCACGCGCCCGTGGGGTCGTCGAGCACACCCTCGATCATGCCGCGCGCGACGATCCTCCCCTCCGAGCGCACGACGAAGAGCCGGTGCGGTGCGTGCGGGTCGCTCCAGCTCGCGAGCAGCCGGTCGGCGTCGACGCGCACATCCGGTGTGCCGTAGCCGCGCTCCTCGGCGGCGTTGCGCACCTCGACCGTGGCGAGGAAGTCGGCGGCGGCCGGGCTCCCGTCGAGCGCGGCGGGGATCGGGACCTCCTCGACGACGATGTCGTTCATGCCCCCAGCATGCGCTATCCATGGTCGCGCTGCACCCTTCCACCTCCCGCGCCTGTCATCACTGCCGCCAGGGGCCTAACGCTGCCGCGTTTGGCACAGGGAGGCAGTGATACGTGGTGCGCGAGGCGGAACGGTGCAGCGGCTCGGGCGCGCTAGCGTAGAGCGGATAGTCGCGCGGCACGGCAGAGGCCGTCGCGCGGCACGAGCGACGCCGCGACACAGCACGAAAGGAGGTGGCCGGGTGCATCTGAAGAGCTTGACCCTCAAGGGTTTCAAGTCGTTCGCCCAGCCCACCACCTTCGCCTTCGAGAAGGGCGTCACGTGCGTCGTCGGGCCGAACGGCTCCGGCAAGTCGAACGTCGTCGACGGCCTCGCCTGGGTCATGGGCGAGCAGGGCGCGAAGACCCTCCGCGGCGGCAAGATGGAGGACGTCATCTTCGCGGGCACCGCGACGCGCGGACCGCTCGGCCGCGCCGAGGTGCAGCTGACGATCGACAACTCCGACGGCGCCCTGCCGATCGAGTACTCCGAGGTCACGATCTCGCGCACCCTGTTCCGCAACGGCGGCAGCGAGTACGCGATCAACGGCGAGCAGTGCCGCCTCCTCGACGTTCAGGAGCTGCTCTCCGACTCGGGCCTCGGCCGCGAGATGCACGTCATCGTGGGCCAGGGTCAGCTCGACCAGGTGCTGCACGCGACCCCCGAGGACCGCCGCGGCTTCATCGAGGAGGCGGCCGGCATCCTCAAGCACCGCCGCCGCAAGGAGAAGACGCTCCGCAAGCTCGACGCGATGCAGGCCAACCTCACGCGTCTCTCGGATCTCGCGGGCGAGATCCGCCGCCAGCTCAAGCCGCTCGGGCAGCAGGCCCAGATCGCGCGCGAGGCGCAGACGATCGCGGCGATCGTGCGCGACGCCCGCGCCCGCCTGCTCGCCGACGAGGTCGTCGAGCTGCGCAAGGCGATCACGGATGTCACCCGCAGCGAGTCGGAACGCAAGACCGAGCGCGTGGTGCTGCAGGAGCAGCTCGACCAGTCGAAGCTGCGCCAGGCGCGCATCGAGCAGTCGTCGAGCTCGGAGGCGGTCGACGAGGCCCGTCGCGTCGCGTTCGGCCTCGAGCAGGTGCAGGACCACCTGCGCTCGCTCTACACGCTCGCCAATCAGCGTCTGTCGCTGCTGTCGCAGCAGTCCGAGCTGCCGGGCATGGGCTCGACGCTCTCGGAGTCGCAGGTGCAGGACGCGTACGCCGAGGCCGAGCGCCTGCAGGGCGGCATCGCCGAGGCGGAGGCCGTGCTCGGCCGCGCGACGGCGGCAACCGCCACCGCGCGCGCGAGCCTCGACTCGCTCGACGAGGAGATCAGCGCCCAGTCGGCGCTCGTGAGCCAGCACGACCTCGAGCAGGGGCGCCTCGCGGGCGCCGTGCGCGCGGCCGAGGAGCGCCTCGGCGCCCTGCGTGCGCAGCTCGAGCGCCAGCGCACCGCGTTCGCGGCCGCCGAGGAGCGCCGCGAGACGGCACGCGCCGAGCTCGTGGCGCTCGAGGGCGATGAGGAGGGCGCCGCGGAGGACACCGAGCTCGCGGGCGCGGTCGAGTCGGCCGAGCAGGCCGTGAAGCAGCTGCAGGAGCGTGTCGACGCGCTCCGCGAGGAGCTCCACACGGCCGAGCGCGAGCGCGACGCCCTCGCCGCCCGCACGAGCGCCCTCACGATGGCGACCGACCAGCAGGACGGCTCGCAGCAGATCATCGGCCTGGGCGGCATCCGGGGTCTCGTCGCCGAGCACATCAAGGTCGAGGCGGGCTACGAGGCGGCGATCGCCGCGGCGCTCGGCTCGCTCGCGGATGCCGTGCTCGCCGACACGTGGGAGACGGGCGTCGCGGCGCTCGGCCACGCGCGCGAGGCCTCCGCGGGCCGCGTCGAGATCGTCGTCGCGGATGCCGCGGCACCCGCCGACCCGACGGGCCTGCCCGCGGGAGTGCGCTCGGCCGCATCCCTCGTGACGGGCCCGAACGGCATCCGAGGCGTGCTCGCGGGCGTCGTCGTGGCCGACGACATCGAGGCCGCGCGCGCGGCGTGGCCCGCGCTCGCGAAGCTCGGCGGCATCACCGTCATCACGCGCGACGGCGACGTGCTCGCCGAGCACGTGCTGCGCGGCGGCTCCGGCGCGGGCCGCAGCCGCATCGAGCTGCTCGCCGAGCGCGATGCCGCCGAGCAGAGGCTCGTGGGCGTCACGACGACGATCGAGCGCCTCGCGCACGAGCTCGCCGAGCACCGCGAGAAGCTCGACCTCGCCCGCATCGACCTCGTGCAGGCGCAGACGGCCCTCAAGGAGTTCGAGACCCGCCTCGCGGAGCGCAGCGAGGCTCTCGGGCGCTCGCGCGTGCAGCTCGAGGCCGCCGCCGCCGAGAGCGAGCGTCTCGCGGAGGCCATGGGCGGCCTCGGCGAGCAGGTCGCCGCCGCGGAGGCCGGACTCGAGAAGGCCGTCGCCGAACGCGACGCCCACGCCGCGACGCCGCGCCCCATGCTCGACGTCTCGGCCCGCGACGGCATGCTCGCCGATCTCGAGAACGCGCGCGCGATCGAGGTCGCGGCCCGCGTCGAGCTCGAGACCGCGCGCGAGCGTGTGCGCGCCGCGCGCGAGCAGGCCGATCAGCTGCAGCGCCGCCTCGACGCCGAGCGCGCCGCCGCGGAGGAGGCCGCGCGTCTCGCCGTCATCCGCCGCCACCAGATCGACGCCGCGCAGGGCGTCATCGAGGCCCTGCCCGCCGTGCTCGACACGGCCGACCGCTCGGTCGCCGAGGCGCGCGTCGCGCTCGCCGCGGCGGAGGCCGAGCGCGCCAAGCAGAACGAGGAGCTCAGCGAGCTGCGCCGCAACGAGGCCGTGCTGCGCGAGCGCCTCGCAGCCCTCAACGAGAACGTGCACGGCCTCGAGATGCAGGCCTACGAGAAGAAGCTGCACCTCTCGTCGCTGCTCGAGCGGGCCGCCGACGAGCTCGGCCTCGTCGAGGACGTGCTCGTGGCCGAATACGGACCGGAGGTGCCCGTCCCGGTCGACGAGCCCGTCGCATCCGCCGCCGCGAGCGATGGGGCCGAGGGCGAGGAGGGTGACGACGCCGAGCGCGAGGTGCGCACCGAGCCGTTCGACCGCGCGAAGCAGAAGACGCGCCTCGAGCGCGCCGAGCGCAAGTACGCGCAGCTCGGCCGCGTGAACCCGCTCGCCCTCGAGGAGTTCGCCGCGCTCGAGCAGCGCCACAAGTTCCTCACTGAGCAGCTCGCCGACCTCACGGCCACCCGCAAAGACCTCCTCACGATCATCGAGGAGATCGACGAGAAGATGCAGGACATCTTCGCCGCCGCCTTCGCCGACACGAAGGCCGCATTCGACGAGGTGTTCCCGCTGCTCTTCCCGGGCGGCACGGGCTCGCTGCACCTCACGAACCCGGATGACATGCTCACGACCGGCATCGAGGTGACGGTCAAGCCCGCGGGCAAGAAGATCGAGCGCCTCTCGCTGCTCTCGGGCGGCGAGCGCTCGCTCGCGGCGGTCGCGCTGCTGTTCGCGATCTTCACCGCCCGCCCGAGCCCGTTTTACATCCTCGACGAGGTGGAGGCGGCGCTCGACGACGCCAACCTCGGCCGCCTGCTGACGGTGATCGAGCGGTTGCGCGAGAACTCGCAGCTCATCGTCATCACGCACCAGAAGCGCACGATGGAGATCGCGGATGCGCTCTACGGCGTCTCGATGCGCCAGGACGGCGTGAGCGCGGTCGTCGGGCAGCGCGTCGCGACCGAGGCCGAGCGCGCGAGCTGACCCCCCCCGCATCCGGATGCCGCATCCGGATGCCGCGCCGCGGATCCGGGACACGCGCCCCTGATATCCGGGACGTGTGCACGCCTAGCCTCGTGCGACGTGAACCCCCGACGCATCCTCCACGCCTTCGCCGCGGGCGCCCTCGCGCTCGGCGGCGCGCTCGCGGTGGCCGCCCCCGCATCCGCCGACGACACCGCCGACCCCGCGAAGTGCGAGGGTGGCTACCGTACGAGCGGCGGCTACGAGCTCATCGACCTGCCCGAGCGCTACGTGCCCCCGCCGCTGCGCGGCACGGCGTGGGACTGCGCCGCCCACACGGCGAACTGGGAGCTCGGCGACCACGGCGACGCGCAGTACCTGCTCTACTGGATCGACATCGAGCCCGAGGCGGTGATCGACATCCTCGCGCGCTTCGAGCAGACCGGCTGGTACGACGACGAGGCGGTGATCGTCTCGAACTCCGAGGGCCGTTCGGAGAACGACCGCATGAGCGTCGCCGACCTCCGGGCCTGGGACCCCCTGCCCGGCTCGATCAACACGCGCTTCGGCGACCGCAACACGGGCAACGACATCATCCACTTCACCTACGGCGACGGCACGCTGTACCAGCCCGACCCCGGCTTCCCGGGGCAGTCGGTGCTCATGATCGACGTCATCGTCACGGGCGACTACGACCTCACGGGCGTCTCCGACCCGAGCGTGCTGAGCGGTCTGCGCACGATCGCGGAGGCCGCCCCGAGCCCGACGCAGGCGGCAGCGCTCGGTGGCACGGCCGTGTTCCTCACGCTCCTCGTGGCCCTGCCCGGCTACCTCGTCGACACCGTGCTCGACCGCCGCTGGGCGCAGCTGCGCGCGTGGTGGCGGCTGCGTCGGGCACGCGCCGCGGCGCGTAAGGGGCGACCGACGGATGCGGCTCCCGCGGCCTCCGCGGCATCCGTCCCGTCGCCCGGCAGCGCCGCCTCTGCGCCCTCGGCGCACGCCGCATCCGTCGCGCGCCCCGCCAGGCGCCAGCCGTCGTGGCTCGTGTGGCCCGGCTTCGCGGCGGCGTCGTTCATCGCGTGCTTCATCGACCCCTCGTTCGGGGTCAATCCGCTCTCGGTGCGCCTGTTCCTCACGATGTTCCTCTCGCTCTCGCTCGTGAACGTCGTGGGCTGGTACGCGGCGGCCGCGATCGTGCGCCGCATCGAGCCCGGGTCGCAGCCGCGCATCACCTTCCGTTGGGGCTCGCTGCCGCTCGTCGCGGGGGCCGTGCTCTTCGCGCGCCTGCTCGACTTCGAGCCCGGTGCCGTGTTCGGCATCGTCGCGGGCCTCACCTTCGTGACGGCGCTCGCGGCGTCGCGCGAGGCGCTCGTCGTGCTCGTCGGCGTCGGCATGGCGCTGCTCATCTCCGCCGTCGCGTGGGTCGGCTACAGCGCCTTCGCCCCGCTCGTCGAGGCGAGCCCGGATGCCGTGGTGCTGCGCGCGGCGACCGAGACCCTCAGCGCGGTCGTCGTGGAGGGCGTCTCGACGCTCCCGCTCGCGCTCCTGCCGCTCGCGGCCCTCGACGGGGCCGTCGTGTTCGGATGGCGCAAGCTCGTGTGGTTCCCCGTCTACCTCGTGGGGGTCGCGGCCTTCGGGCTTGTGACGTTCACGATCCCGGAGGCGTGGAGCGAGGTCGGCGACGACTACCTGCGCTGGGTGCTCGTGTTCGTCGTGTTCGCGGCGCTCGCGACCGGCGCGTGGGGCCTGGACCTGTGGCTCGAGCGGCGGAAGCGGGCCAAGGCGCAGCAGCAGGCGGTGCCGGTCGGCTAGTGTCCGGCTAGCGCTCGTCCGTGCCCGACGCAACCCCCGGGTAGCGCGGGCGGCGGAGTCGTAGCCTGCTGGCATGGGATACCCGGGACGCGGCGCGCTCGACACCGATGCCGTCCTCGCGCCGACGATGCCGACCGCGACAGCTGACCCCATGCGCCGCGTCGCCCTGCCGGAGCCGTTGCCGGCGGCGGCCGCTCGCAACGCGAGTCCGACCCGTCCCGTGCGCGACCCCCGCATCCGCGCGACGGTCATCGCCGCGGTCGGGTTCGTCGCGCTGGTGGTAGGCCTCGTGCTCGTCGCGCGCTGGCTGCGGGTGCTCGAGTCCGTGCAGGGTTTCCTCGGGTTCTACCCCGGGTGAGAGACGGGCTCGCCGTTGATCGTGAGCACGCGCCACGCATCCCCGGCGCGCTCGATCGCCGACACGGTTCCGTTCAGCACGACCTTCACGGGGTAGCCCGTCAGGCGGATGAGCGTGTACTTCATGATCGTGCCGTGGCACACGACGACGACGTTCTGGCCCGGGTAGTCGGCGTCGATGCGCGCGAGACCCTTGAGGCAGCGGTCGACGACCGAGTCGAGCGTCTCGGCGCCCGGGTAGTCGCGCTTCGGCCAGCGGGCGATGACGTCGCTCTCGAGCTGCCCCTCGAGCGGGCCGTAGTCGCGCTCGACGAGCTCCGCGTAGGCGGGTCCGAGCGGGAGGCCGAGGTCGTCGGCCACGATGCGCGCCGTCTCGCGGGCGCGCGCGAGCGGCGAGCTCACGACGGCGTCCCACGACCACTGCTCGAGCATCCGTCCCGCCTCCCGGGCCTGCTCGCGGCCGGTGTCGTTGAGCGGGATGTCGCTCGACCCCTGCATGCGGCCCTCGCGGTTCCACTCGGTCTGGCCGTGCCTGATGAATGCGAGCGTCACCCTCCCATCCTGCCCGACCCCATCTCCGCGCCTGCCCGCTGTTGTGCAGGAGTCTGCTGTTGTGCAGGAGTCTGCTGTTGTGCAGGAGTTCCGGCGTGCACCCGGCCGGCCGGCCACGAAAAGCCGGGCCTCCTGGGCGCGGTTCCTGCACAACAGCGGGCGTCTCCTGCACAACAGCAAGAGACAGCAAGAGACAGCAAGAGACAGCAGACCGCTGCCGGTAGCCTGGCTGCATGGCGGCATCCTGGTCCCTCGGCAGCGCCCTGCGCGGCATGTTCGCGAAGCCCACGATCGACGAGAGCACCTGGGACGACCTCGAGACCGCGCTCCTGAGCGCCGACTTCGGGCCCGACCTCACCGAGACGATCGTCGACGAGCTGCGGGCGAACGTCGCCCGCTACCGCACGACCGACCCGAAGGACCTCCAGCGGATGCTGCGGGAGACGATCGAGGAGCGGCTCGCGAAGCTCGACTCGACCCTCACGCTCAGCAACCGCCCGGCCGTCGTGCTCGTCGTGGGCGTCAACGGCGTCGGCAAGACGACGACGATCGGCAAGTTCGCGAAGTTCCTCGCCACTCACGGGCGCTCGGTCGTCGTGGGCGCGGCGGACACGTTCCGCGCGGCCGCCGTCGAGCAGCTCGCGACGTGGGCCGAGCGAGCGGGGGCGCGCATCGTGCGGCCGCAGCAGGCGGGGCAGGACCCGGCATCCGTCGCCTTCCAGACCGTCGAACTCGCGCAGCGCGAGGGCGTCGAGATCGTGCTCATCGACACCGCCGGCCGCCTGCAGACGAAGTCGGGCCTCATGGACGAGCTCAGCAAGGTGCGCCGGGTCGTCGAGAAGCTCGAGCCGGTGGCCGAGGTGCTGCTCGTGCTCGACGCGACGACGGGGCAGAACGGGCTCGCGCAGGCGGATGCGTTCGTGCAGCACGCGGGCGTCACCGGTCTCGTGCTCACGAAGCTCGACGGCTCCGCGAAGGGCGGCTTCGTGCTCGCCGTGCAGGAGAAGACCGGCATCCCCGTGAAGCTCGTCGGCCAGGGCGAGGGCATAGGCGACCTCACGGGTTTCACCCCCCACGTCTTCGCGCAGCAGCTCGTCGGCTGACGATCGAGGCGCAGCTGGAGCTACGCCGCCACGGCGGGAGTTGTTTCACCCGCCGCCGGGTCACGGCTCCAGCCGCGCCACGAACGGACGTCAGCTGAGGCGGCGGTCTCCGGGGCGCAGCACGCGCATCCAGCGGTAGCCGTACGGCTCGAGCTCCACCTCGACGCGGCCGCGCGCGCCGAGCGGCGTCGTCCCCTCGCGCAGCAGGTCCGAGAGCACGGAGTCGTCGGGCTCGCCCTTCACCGTGATCGACACCGTCGCGGCCTCCGGTGCCAGGTTATGCAGCGCGATCATGCGCCCCGTGTCGGAGCGCACCGAGTGCGCGAGCACCGAGGGCACGTCGTGCTCGAGCAGCTCGAGCTCACCCCAGCCGATCTCCGACGACGAGCGGTAGCGCGTGATGAGCAGCCGGATGTGCGCGAGCAGCGAGTCGGGGTCGTGGCGCTGCGAGATGACGTTGACGTGCTCGGGCGCGTAGCCGCCCTCGGGCGGCGCCGAGCACAGCCGCGACCGCGGCGCCGAGGAGAACCCGCCGTTCTTCTCGCTCGACCACTGCATGGGCGTGCGCACCGACTTGCGTCCCTCGATGTCGAGGTTCTCGGCCATGCCGATCTCCTCGCCGTAGAACAGCACGGGCGTACCGGGCAGCGAGAACATGAGGCTGTAGACCATGCGGATGCGGCGGGGGTCCCCGTCGAGCATCGTCGGAAGCCGGCGCACGATCCCGCGACCGTACACACGCATCCGCTCCTCGGGGGCGAACGCCTCGAACACCTCCTCGCGCTCCTCGTCGCTCAGCTTGTCGAGCGTGAGCTCGTCGTGGTTGCGCACGAAGTTCGCCCACTGGGTCTCGACTGGCAGCGCGGGGCGCGTGGCGAGCATCTCGGCGAGCGGGGTGGCGTCGTGCCGCGCGAGCGAGAGGTAGAGCGACTGCATGCCCATGAAGTCGAACTGCATCGTCAGCTGCGAGGCGCCGTCGCCGCCGCCGAAGAACTTCAACTGCTCGTCGTACGTGAGGTTCACCTCGCCGAGCAGCACGGCGTCGCTCGCGCGTCGCTGCAGGAACCGTCGCAGGTCGCGCAGGTGCTGGTGCGGGTCGCCTCCGACGCCAGCGAGGAAGAACGGCACCGCGTCGACCCGGAACCCCGACACCCCCAGCTCGAGCCAGAACCCCATGACGCGCGCGAGCTCGTCGCGCACGCGCGGGTTCCCGATGTTGAGGTCGGGCTGATGCCGGTAGAACGAATGCAGGTAGTAGCGGTCGACCTTCTCCTCGTACTCCCACACGCTCGTCTCCTCGCCGGGGAACACGTTGGCGGGCTCCGACTTCGGCTTCTCGTCGACCCACACGTAATAGTCGTGGTAGGCCGAGTCGCGGCTCCTGCGGGCTTCGCGGAACCAGGGGTGCTTGTCCGAGGTGTGGTTGACGACGAGGTCGATGATGACGCGCATGCCGCGGTCCTTCGCCATGCGCACGAACTCGACGAACCGCCCGAGGTCGCCGATGCGCGGATCGACGGCGAGGTAGTCGGTGATGTCGTAGCCGTCGTCGCGTCCGGGCGTCGGGTAGAACGGCATGAGCCACAGGCACGTCACGCCGAGGTCGGCGAGGTGGTCGATGCGGTGGGCGAGGCCCTCGAAGTCGCCGCATCCGTCGCCGTTCCAGTCCATGTACGTCTCGACGTCGAGGCAGTAGACGACGGCGGTCTTCCACCACAGGTCGCTCGTGTCGGTGATCTTCATCGGCCCTCCTTGAGCGCGGGCAGCACCTCGCGACCGAACACGGTGAGCATGGGCTCCTGCGCGCGCCCGACGTGGTGCAGGTAGAGCTCGTCGAAGCCGAGCTCGGCGAGCGACAGCAGCCGCTCGAGGTGCGCCTCGGGGTCGGATGACACGAAGACGTGCCCGGCGGTGTCGTCGGGGGCGGCGTGGTCGCTGCGGCGGTCGAACTCCTCGGGCGTCGCGATGTCCCACAGCGCGGGCGGGGTGAGGATGCCGTGGCGCCACTGGTCGTGCGCGATCGCGAGCGCCTCGTCGTCGGTCTCGGCCCAGCTGTAGTGCACCTGCAGGGCGACGGGCCCGCGTCCGCCCGCGTCGCGGTACGCGGCGATGACGGCTCGCAGCGCATCCGGCTCCTGCACGGCCGTGATGAGCCCGTCCGCCCAGCCCGCGAGGCGTGCGGCGGTCTGCGGCCCGATCGCCGCGCCGAACAGTCGCGGGGCGACCTCGGGCACGCTCCAGAGGCGCGCCTCGTGCACGCGCACCGTGCCGTCGGCGTCGACGGTCTCGCCGCCGAGCAGGCGCCGGATGATGTCGGCGCTCTCGTCGAGGCGCGCGTCGCGGAACGGCTTGTCGGGCCACGGGTCGCCCGTGATGTGCTCGTTGACGTTCTCGCCGCTGCCGAGCGCCGCCCAGAACCGGCCGGGGAACAGCTCGCCGAGGGTCGCGATCGCCTGCGCGACGATCGCCGGATGCGCGCGCTGGCCTGGCGCGGTCACGACGCCGAACGGCAGGCGCGTCGTCGCGAGCGCGGCGCCGAGCCAGCTCCACGAGTAGCCCGAGTGCCCCTGCCGTTCGCTCCACGGCGCCCAGTGGTCCGAGCACATGGCGGCGTCGAAGCCGACCTCCTCGGCGCGCTGCACGGCCTCCAGCAGCTCGGACGGCGGGGCCTGCTCATGCGAGGCGTGGAATCCGACGACGGTCACGGGCGCTCCTCTCGACCCTGTCGAGGCTCGCGTGACCCGGGCTGAGCGACAAGGGCGTTGCGGTGGTCCGCCTTGTCGGCTAAGGCGCAGCGGGAGCTACGACACCGCGGCGGGAGGCGTTTCTCCCGCCGCCGCGTCGCGGCTCCAGCCGCGCCATGACGGCCGACGGGCGGGGACAGGGCAGGATGGGGGCGTGAGCGATGACGCGACTGTCCCCTTCCTCATCGACGCGGGCGGAGACGCCGGCACCGACCCCCGCACCTTCGCGGGCGGCGCGGCCGACATCGAGGCCGCCGGCTACGACGGCATCTTCGCCGCGGAGACGAGCCACGACCCGTTCATCGCGCTCGCGGCCGCGGCCATGCGCACCGAGCGCGTGAGCCTCATGACGGGCATCGCCGTCGCGTTCGCCCGTAACCCCATGACGGTCGCCGAGACGGCCAACGACCTTCAGCTCGTGTCGGAGGGTCGCTTCATCCTGGGCCTCGGCTCGCAGATCAAGCCGCACATCGAGCACCGCTTCTCGATGCCGTGGTCGGCGCCCGCCGCCCGGATGCGCGAGTTCGTCGCCGCCGTGCGTGCCATCTGGTCGTCGTGGGAGACGGGCGAGAGGCTCGCGTTCGAGGGCGAGCACTACCGTCACACCCTCATGACGCCGTTCTTCTCGCCGGGCCCGAACCCCTTCGGCACCCCGCCCATCTGGATCGCCGCCGTCGGCGAGAAGATGACCGAGACGGCGGGCGCCGTCGCCGACGGCGTGCTCGCGCACACCTTCACGACCGAGCGCTATCTGCGCGAGGTGACGCGTCCCGCGCTCGAGCGGGGTGCCGCATCCGCGGGGCGCGACGCCTCGACCCTCGGCATCAGCATCCCGGCGTTCGTCGCGGTCGGGGAGACGGATGCCGAGCTCGCCGCCGCGATCCAGGCCACGAAGGCGCAGATCGCCTTCTACGGCTCGACGCCCGCGTACCTGCCCGTGCTCGCGTTGCACGGCTGGGAACACGTGCACGAGAAGCTCCACGCGGCGTCGAAGCGCGGCGAGTGGACGCAGATGGCCGAGCTCGTCGACGACGACATGCTGCGAGCGTTCTCGGCGGTCGGCTCGCCCGCCGAGGTCGCGTCGCAGCTGCGCGAGCGGTTCTCGGGCCTCGTGACGCGGCTGTCGTTCAGCGCGGGCTACCCCATCCGTCCCGAGGTGCAGGCGGCGATGCTCGCGGGCCTCCGCGGGGAGTGAACGGCGCCTAGCCTGCGGGCGTCGGCAGGGGCACCTGGCCCGTCGCGATCATGACGGCCGCCACGACGACCGACACGACGAGCGTCGCGAGCACCGTGCCGCCCACGACGAGCAGCACGAGCGCCCACGGGTGGGTCGTCGTCCAGCCGATCGTGCCGGGGAAGCGCTCCTTGATGTCGACGGCCGCGAGACCCGCGGGCGCGCGCACGACGGGCGCGCCGATCGCCTCGACGAGCTCGGTGAGGGTCTCCTGCTCCCACGTCTGCGCCGAGAGTGCGAACATGCGCTCGAGCGCGGGCGAGACGCCGTAGAGCGTCGCATCGCGCGTGCCGGGCAGCGGCAGCATGACGAGCGTGCCGATCGCGTGCACGGGCCAGCGGCGCGTGCGCAGCGGGCCCCGGATGCGCAGCTCGCCCGCCTCGACGACGACGCGGGTGCGCGCGAAGTAGACGAGCATCCCGATGCCGCCGAGCAGCATCGCGGAGCCGAGCGCGACGACGCCCGCGCCGAGGCTCGGCCACGTCGCGATGAGCAGCGTGAGCACGAGCAGGGGAGCGAACCACACGAGCCGCACGAGCATCCGACGGTGGAACGCGGGCCACGACGGACGGAACTCGCGCCGCTCGGGCGCGGGGGCATCCGTCACGCGAGCTCCCGGTGCTTGCGCGAGAGCTCGCGGTACGTCTCGGCGTTGCGACGGATGCCGGCGACCTCCTCGTCGGTGAGCTCACGTCGCACCTTCGCCGGCACGCCCGCGACGAGGGAGCGCGGCGGCACGACCGTGCCCTCGAGCACGAGGGCTCCCGCGGCGACGAGCGACTCGCGCCCGATGACGGCGCGATTGAGCACCGTGGCGTTCATGCCGATGAGGCAGTCGTCCTCGACCGTGCAGCCGTGCACGACGGCCCCGTGGCCGACCGAGACGCCCGAGCCGATCGTCGTCGGCACGCCCGCGTCGACGTGCACGACGACGTTGTCCTGCAGGTTGGAGCCCTCGCCGAGGGTGATGGTGTCGCTGTCGGCGCGCAGCACCGCGCCGTAGAAGACGGAGGAGCCCGGATGCAGCACGACGTCGCCGATGACCGTCGCGTTCGGCGCGGTCCACGCGGTCTCGTCGATGCGCGGCTCGCGGCCGCCGAAGGGCAGGATGACGCTCATGCCAGCACGCTACCGCGCGAGGGAAATGCGAGGTGGTCGAGGAGCGCCGCGAAGCGACGCGTCTCGAGACCGCCGCCCGGCCGGTCACGCCACGTAGGATGTGACCGTCATGGCAACCTTCGGCACGCTCTCCGACCGGCTCACCGACACCTTCCGCAACCTCCGCACCAAGGGCAAGCTCAGCCCCGCGGACGTCGACGGCACGGTGCGCGAGATCCGGCGCGCCCTCCTCGACGCCGACGTCGCGCTCGAGGTCGTCAAGGACTTCACGGGCCGGGTGCGCGAGCGCGCCCTCTCCGACGAGGTCAACAAGGCGCTCAACCCGGCGCAGCAGGTCGTGCAGATCGTCAACGACGAGCTCGTCGGCATCCTCGGCGGGCAGCAGCGCCGCCTCGAGTTCGCGAAGAAGCCGCCGACCGTCATCATGCTCGCGGGCCTCCAGGGCGCCGGCAAGACGACCCTCGCGGGCAAGCTCGCGAAGTGGCTCAAGAAGGAGGGGCACACGCCGCTCCTCGTCGCATCCGACCTCCAGCGCCCCAACGCCGTCACGCAGCTGCAGGTCGTGGGCGAGCAGGCGGGCGTTCCCGTCTTCGCGCCCGAGCCCGGCAACGGCGTCGGCGACCCCGTGAAGGTCGCCAAGGAGGGCGTCAAGGAGGCCGAGCGCAAGCAGTACGACACGGTCATCGTCGACACCGCCGGCCGCCTCGGCATCGACGCCGAGCTCATGAAGCAGGCGTCGAACATCCGCAAGGCCGTCGAGCCCGACGAGGTGCTCTTCGTCATCGACGCGATGATCGGTCAGGACGCCGTCAACACGGCCCGGGCCTTCCAGGAGGGCGTCGACTTCACGGGCGTCGTGCTCACGAAGCTCGACGGCGACGCGCGCGGTGGCGCCGCGCTCTCGGTCGCATCCGTCACGGGCCGCCCCATCATCTTCGCCTCCACGGGCGAGGGCCTCGACGACTTCGAGCCCTTCCACCCCGACCGCATGGCGAGCCGCATCCTCGACCTCGGCGACATCCTGACCCTCGTCGAGCAGGCGCAGGCCGCGTTCGACGAGGAGGAGGCCGCGAAGGTCGCGGAGAAGTTCCGCACCGACTCCTTCACGCTCGACGACTTCCTGCAGCAGATGCAGCAGCTCAAGAAGATGGGCTCGCTCAAGGGCATGCTCGGGATGTTGCCCGGCGCCCGCGGCATGAAGGACCAGCTCGAGAACTTCGACGAGCGCGAGCTCACGCGCACCGAGGCGATCATCCAGTCGATGACGCCCGCCGAGCGCCAGAACACGAAGCTCCTCAACGGCTCGCGCCGTCTCCGCATCGCGAAGGGTGCGGGTGTCACGGTCACCGACGTCAACCAGCTCGTCGCCCGCTTCGAGCAGGCCGCGAAGATGATGAAGACCGTCGCGAAGGGCGGGATGCCGCAGGTTCCCGGAATGGGGCCCATGCCCGGTATGCCCGGCATGCACGGCGGCAAGAAGGCGAACAGCAAGGGCAAGAAGAAGGGCTCGAAGTCGGGCAACCCGGCCAAGCGCGCGGCCGAGAACGCCGCGCTCGCGCAGGGCATCAAGCCGGGCGGGTCGACCGCGGGCGGCGGCTCGGGCTTCGGCCTCGGCGGAGGTGCGGCCAAGCAGGCCCCCACCGAGGAGGAGCTCGCCGCCCTCCAGAAGCTCCTCGGCCGCCGCTGAGTTCCATGGCGCGGCTGGAGCCGCGCCATGACGGCGGGAGAAACGCCTCCCGCCGCGAGGTCGTTTCTCCCGCCGCCAGCGCCCGCGGGTGCGCGCGATCTAGCGTGGAGGCATGACCTCTCGCCCAATCCGCATCGCCGTCCAGCTCGCCCCGCAGCACGCCGACTACTCCCAGATCCGGGATGCCGTGCGCCGTGCCGAGGACCTCGGCGTCGACGTCGTCTTCAACTGGGACCACTTCTTCCCCCTCTCGGGAGACCCCGACGGCAAGCACTTCGAGTCGTGGACGATGCTCGGGGCGATCGCCGAGCAGACGAGCCGCGTCGAGTTCGGCGCCCTCGTGAACTGCAACTCGTACCGCAACCCCGACCTGCAGGCCGACATGGCCCGCACGCTCGACCACATCTCGGGCGGCCGCTTCATCTTCGGCACGGGCGCCGGCTGGTTCGAGCGCGACTACGACGAGTACGGCTACGAGTTCGGCACGCCCGGTTCGCGCATCGCGGCGCTCGGTGAGGCCCTGCCGCGCATCGAGGCGCGCTGGGCGAAGCTCAACCCGGCGCCCGTGCGCGACATCCCGATCCTCATCGGGGGCGGCGGCGAGAAGAAGACGCTGCGCCTCGTGGCCCGCCACGCCGACATCTGGCACTCCTTCGGCAGCCCCGAGACGCTGCAGCGCAAGCTCGGCATCCTCGCAGAGCACTGCGCGGCGGAGGGCCGCGACCTGGGCGAGATCGAGGTGTCGGTCGAGAGCCGCGGTGGCGACGAGCGCGCCGCCGACGCCTTCGTCGAGGTCGGCGCGACGCTCTTCACGATCGGGCTCACGGGCCCCGACTACGACATGGATGCCGCCAAACGCCTCGTGGCCTGGCGCGACGCGAACTCCTGACGGTTAGCGTGGGCGGCATGCACCGCCCCATCCGCATCGGCGTCCAGATCGCACCCCAGCATGCGTCGTACCCCGTCCTGAGGGATGCCGTGCGGCGCATGGAGGACCTCGGCGTCGACCTCGTCATGGGCTGGGACCACTTCTTCCCGCTCACGGGCGACCGCGATGGCGCGCACTTCGAGGCTTTCACGGTGCTCGCCGCGATGGCCGAGCAGACGAGCCGCGTCGAGTTCGGCCCCCTCGTCTCGGCGACGGCGTTCCGCAACCCCGACCTCGTGGCCGACATGGCGCGCACGATCGACCACATCTCGGCCCACGACACCGGCACGGGGCGGTTCATCCTCGGCCTCGGCGCGGGCTGGAACGAGAAGGACTTCGTCGAGTACGGCTACCCGTTCGGCACGGTGGGCTCGCGGCTCAGCGCATTCGAGGCCGCGGTGCCGCGCATCCGCGAGCGGCTCGCACGGCTCAACCCCGCGCCGACGCGGCACGTCCCGATCCTCATCGGCGGGGGAGGCGAGCGTCGCACGCTGCGCGTCGTCGCCGAGCACGCCGACATGTGGCACGCATTCGGCGACGTCGAGACGCTCACCCACAAGACGCGCGTGCTCGCGGAGCACTGTCGCGCGGTGGGCCGTGACGTCTCGGAGATCGAGTTCTCGACCGGCACGAGCGTGCGGGGGCTCGGCGTCGGCGATCCCGAGACGGCCGAGCGCTTCGTCGAGCTCGGGTTCACGACGTTCATTCTCGCGATCACGCCGCCCGAGCTCGACGACACGGCGCTGCGGGCCCTCCTGCGCTGGCGCGACGAGCGCGCGGGCTGACGCGCGCGGGACCCGCACACGCGCGGCGGATGCGGAGCGCGAGGCCGCCCCGCATCCGCCGAGTCCGTGCCGTCGGGTCCGTCCGTCAGCCGCGGAACGAGCCCGCGACGTCGTCGAGGGCCGCCCCGAGCTGCTTCTGGAAGTCGGGCGAGCCCGCGCCCTCCAGGAACGTGCGCGCGCGGTCGATCGTCGCGACGGCGAGCGGGTCGACGAACTCGTTGCGGAGCGCCTCACGCAGCAGCTCGTCCCAGTTCGGGCGCGGCCACGGGAACGGCCAGCGCCAGCGGCCGGTGCCGCACCAGTCGTCGAACTCGGTGAACGCGACGAGCGCCCGCTTCGTCGTCTCGCCGTCGACCTCGTCGAACGCGGACTTCGCGGCGGCGGCGGTCGCGACCTGCGCGAAGCGCGCCACCGACTTCGCCGGCAGCACCTCGGCGAGGGCGCGCGTGATGCGCGACGCGACGACCGCGTCGAGCTCGCGCACGAAACGCGCACGGATGAGGAGCTCCCACGGCACGTTGTCGGCGCCGGGGAAGTGCTCGGGGTCCCACATGGTCTCTTCTCCCAACCGGCCCCGCTCGGGACCGTCGGAAAGGAAGAGCGGATGCGCGCCCCGCTGATACCTCGCCGCTAGAACGAGGTGCGGAACTCGCGGATGAGGTGGGCCGCGACCGCGCGCAGGTCGCCGCCCGCGTCATCCGCCACACGCAGCTGCCGCTGGTAGCTCGCTCCCGACGCGAGGGTCCTGCGGATCCCGTCGAGCTCGGCACGGCATCCGAGCTCCGCGGCGATCGGCTGGAGGTCGTCGAGGGTCTCCTCGAGGTGCGCGACGACGGGTCGCTCGAGGCCCGTGCGGTCGACGATGAGCTCGGCGTCGAGGCCGTAGCGGGCGGCGCGCCACTTGTTCTCGCGGTGGTACCAGGGCTGCAGGGCCGGGAGGGCACGACCGGCGTCCATCTCGCGCGAGAAGAACTCGACGAGGCACTGGGTGAGCGCCGCCATCGAGGCGAGCTCGGCGAGGTTCGAGATGCCGTCGCACGCACGCACCTCGATCGTGCCCCAGCGGGGTGCCGGACGGATGTCCCACCGCACCTCGGTCGCGTCCTCCATGATGCCCGTGCGCACCATGTCGTCGAGGTAGCCCTCGTAGTCGGCCCAGGTGTCGAGCGGCCAGGGGAGCCCCGCGGTCGGCAGCTGCTGGAACACGAGCGCGCGGTTCGACGCGTAGCCGGTGCGCTCGCCCGCCCAGAACGGGCTCGACGCGCTGAGCGCCTGCAGGTGCGGGAGGTAGCTCGAGAGGGCGCGGATGAGGGGCATGACCTTGCGCACGTCCTCGACGCCCACGTGCACGTGCACGCCCCAGATCATCATGTTGCGACCCCACCACTGGGTGCGGTCGATGAGCGTGTGGTAGCGCGTCTTGTCGGTCACCGCCTGGTCGTACCACTGCGCGAAGGGGTGGCTGCCGGCGCACATGAGCTCGACGCCGAGCGGCTCGCTCACGGCCCGCACGGCGGCGATCGCGTCGGAGATGTCGGCCACCGCCTCCGCGACGTCGCGGCCGACGCCGCTCGTGAGCTCGACGGTGTTGGTGAGCAGCTCGGCGGTCGCCGTGAAGCGCGTCGAGGGGTCGTCGTCGGTGCCGAGTTCCTCGATGATCTGCGGGCCGCGGCCCACGAGGTCGCCCGTCGCCGGGTCGACGAGCATGAGCTCCCACTCGATGCCGACGGTGCTGCGCTGCGACGACGCGAACTCGACCTGCATGCCGCGAGTCTGGCATCCGGTCCGTGCTGGCGGGAACCGCTTGCGAGGTGTCCGTTGTGCGGCTATCGGATGTCGGATGCCGCGCGTAGCGTGAGAGAGGTGTCCACCACCACATCGACCACCGCATCCGCACGGCTCAGCCCCGCCGTGCTCGCCGCGATCGGGTTCACGATCCTCGCGTGGGCGAGCGCGTTCATCGTCATCCGCGGCGTCGCGCCCGAGATCGGGGGAGGGGCGCTCGCGCTCGGCCGGCTCGTCGTGGGCACCCTCGCGCTCGGCGTGCTGCTCATCGTGCAGCGCAGCTGGATCCGCCCGACGGGGCGCGAGTGGGCGCTCCTGCTCGTCTACGGCGTCGCATGGTTCGGCGCCTACAACGTGACGCTCAACATCGCCGAGCACACGCTCGACGCCGGCACGACCGCCATGATCGTCGGCATCGGGCCCATCCTCATCGCGCTCGGCGCGGGCATCATGCTCGGCGAGGGCGTGCCCAAGTGGCTCGTCATCGGCACGGCCGTCGCGTTCGCCGGCGTCGTGCTCATCGGGCTCTCCACGAGCGTCTTCGGCGGCGGCCGCGTCGACCTCGCGGGCGTGCTGTGGGCGCTCGCCTCCGCCGTCACCTACGCGATCGGCGTGCTCGCCCAGAAGCCCATCGTGCGGCGCATCCCCTCCGTGCAGGTGACGTTCCTCGGATGCGCGATCGGCATGGTCGCATGCGTCCCGTTCGCGGGGCAGCTCGTGGCCGAGACCTCGCAGGCGTCCGCCCTCGGGTGGATCGGCATGATCTACCTCGGCGTCGTGCCGACGGCCCTCGCCTTCACGACGTGGGGCTACGCCCTCGCGCGCGTGCCCGCGGGGCAGCTCGGCATCTCGACCTACGTCGTGCCGCCGCTCGCGCTCCTCGCCGGATGGCTCGTGCTGGGCGAGGTGCCCGCCCTGCTCGCCGTGCTCGGGGGCGTGCTGTGCCTCACGGGCGTCGGCCTCTCGCGGCGGCGTTCGGCCCCCGCGAAGGTCGCCTCGGGACCCGCCGACGGTGTCGCGGTGACGGCCGCCGACGTCGACGCGGAGGCCTGACGCGCCGGGCGAGTGGCACCGCATCCGGGGACGTGCCAGAATAGGACGTTGGGTCCGCGCCGCCCGACCCTCTATCAGGCGCGACGGACCCCCTCATCAGAGCTTTCTGCCGAGTGTGCCCCCACGCGCACGGGAGCAGTTCGACCCCGCATACACACGTTTTCAGGAGAATTGTGGCTGTCAAGATCCGCCTCAAGCGGCTCGGCAAGATCCGTGCCCCGTACTACCGCATCGTCGTCGCCGACTCGCGCACCAAGCGCGACGGTCGCGTCATCGAGGAGATCGGCAAGTACCACCCCACCGAGGAGCCCTCGTTCATCGAGGTCGACTCGGACCGCGCCCAGTACTGGCTCTCCGTCGGCGCCCAGCCGACCGAGCAGGTGCTCGCGATCCTCAAGCTGACCGGCGACTGGGGCAAGTTCAAGGGCGACAAGAACGCCACGAGCACGGTCAAGACGAAGGAGGCGCCCGTCGCCTTCGTCGCCGACGAGAAGAAGAAGCCGGTGCTCAAGCCCAAGGCGGAGAAGCCCGCCAAGGCCGAGGAGACCCCCGCCGCCGAGGACGACGTCGTCACCGAGGCCGAGGCCGCGGTCGACGAGGCCGCCGGCTCGGAGGCCACCGAGGCCGAGGCCCCGGCCGACGCCGACGCCGACAAGGAGTAACCCGTGCTCGCATCCGCCCTCGAGCACCTCGTGAAGGGGATCGTGGATCACCCGGACGACGTGCAGGTGGATTCGTCAAGCACCCCGCGCGGCGAGGTCCTCGAGGTGCGTGTGCACCCCGAGGACCTCGGCCGCGTCATCGGCCGCTCGGGACGCACCGCTAAGGCCCTCCGCACCCTCGTGACGGCGCTCGCCGACGGCCGCCGCGTGCGCGTCGACGTCGTCGACACCGACGCGGCGTGAGCGGGGCGAAGCGTCCCGGCACCACCCAGCTGCGCGTCGGGCGGCTGCTGAAGGCGCACGGACTCAAGGGCGCCCTCAAGCTCGAGCTCTACACCGACGACCCCGCGAAGCGCTTCGTGCCCGGGGCAACGTTCTCGCTGCAGGTGCCGACGTCCTCGCCGTGGCACGGCAAGACCCTCGAGCTCACCGAGCTGCGCTGGTACAACGGGCATCCGGTCGCCTTCTTCGTGGGCGTCGACGACCGCACGGTGGCCGAGTCGCTCGTGAAGGCGATCCTCTGGATCGACGCGGACGTCGCCGCCGACGATGAGCCCGACGCGTGGTACGACCACCAGCTCGTCGGCCTCCGCGCGCTGCGCGACGGCGTCGAGGTCGGCCGGGTCATGCGCGTCGACCACCTGCCCGCGCAGGACCTGCTCGTCATCAAGGCGGGCGATCGCGAAGTGCTCGTGCCGTTCGTGTCGGCCATCGTGCCGGCGGTCGACGTCGAGGCGGGCACCGTGACGCTCACCCCGCCCGCGGGCCTCTTCGAGGACCTCGCGGACGAGACGCCGGAGCCGCCTCGCCGCGCTGAGTAGCCGGCGCAGCCGCGTCCCCCCGCTGGTTGAGTAGCCGGCGCAGCCGCCTTCCCCCCCCGCTGGTTGAGTAGCCGGCCGAGCCGCCTCCCCCCCCCGCTGGTTGAGTAGCCGGCGGAGCCGGCGTATCGAAACCCCACCGGCGTCATACGTTCGTCGGGTCTCGATACACGCCGCTTCGCGGCGCACTCGACCAGCGGTGAGTGGGGCTGCCGGTGCCGCCTCACCCGCTGGTTGAGTAGTCGGCGGCCCGCCTCACCCGCTGGTTGAGTAGCCGGCGGAGCCGGCGTATCGAAACCCGCCCGGCGTCATACGTTCGTCGGGTCTCGATACACGCCGCTTCGCGGCGCACTCGACCAGCGGTGAATAGGGCTGCCGGTGCAGTAGGCGGCCGAACCGCCCCCCCGCTGGTTGAGTAGCCGGCGGAGCCGGCGTATCGAAACCCGCCCGGCGTCATACGTTCGTCGGGTCTCGATACACGCCGCTTCGCGGCGCACTCGACCAGCGGTCGGCGTCAGGCGGCGACGTCGACGCGGTAGCCGCGCTTGACGACGGTCGCGATGATGGGCGCCCCGAGGCTGCGCCGCAGGCGGCTGAGCGCCATCTCGAGCGCGTGCTCGTCGGCCGTGCCGACGGAGCGCAGCAGCTGCTCGCGCGAGACGACCGCGCCCTCCGCATCCAGCAGGGTGCGCAGGAGCGCGAGCGGCGTCGGGGTGAGCGGGATGCGGCGCCCGTCGAGCTCGACGATCGTGCCGCGCACGACGACGTCGCCGTGGGCCGTGCGCACGCGCGCGACCCGCAGCTCGGGCAACCGCTCGCACACGAGCCGGATGAGCGCGCCCATGCGGAACCGCTCCGGCTGCAGCGGCTGGATGCCGGCCGCCTGCAGCGGCGCCGCCGTCACGGGCCCGACCGCCGCCGCGACCACACCGCGCCGGAACGCCGCGACGAGCTCGTCGTACGCCCCGAGCCCCTCGGATGCCGCGTAGAGCGCATCGACCGCGGGCGCGCTCGTGAAGGTCACGCAGTCGAGCTGCCGCTGGCAGATCGCCTCGATGAGCCGCGGGATGCGCTCGTCGCTGTCGTCGAGCGACCGCCAGCGGTACGGCGCCACGAGCAGCACGCGGTGTCCGGCCGCGCGCAGCGGCTTCAGGTGGGCGGCGTCGAGGTAGCCGTGCGCCTGCACGGCGATCGTGAGCCCCGGCGGGAACTCCGCGAGCACCTTGTCGACGAGCGACGCCGTCGTCTCCTCCTCGCTCATGCCCGAGTCGTCGAGCCCGGCCGCCCGCACACCGCCGCGCGCCTTGGGTCCGCGCACGAGGATGCGGGCCGCGCCCATCGTGTCGATGAGCTCGTCGCCGACGCCCCCGGCATCCGCGACCTCGAGCCAGCGGCGGATGCCGAACGCGGTCGTCGCGAGCACGACATCCGGCCGGGCGTCGATGATGGCGTGCGTGTCGGCGATCACCTGGGCGTCGTCGCGCGCGTTCTCCATGCGCAGGGTCGGCGCGTGCATGACCTGCGCCCCGCGCCGCTCGAGGGCGTCGATGAGGTCGGCGGCGCGGCGCTCGCTCGTGACGCCGATGCGGAACCCCTCGAGCTGGTCGGGGCGGAATCCGGGCACGGCGTCGTCGAGCATCGCGTTCGTCACGGCGCGGCCACCGCCTCGCCCGCGCGCCGCAGAGCGGCCTCCGCCTCGGCGTCGCCGCCCGCAGCGAGCCGCACGACCTCGCCGATGACGATGACGGCGGGCGAGCGCACGCCCGCGACGGATGCCGCCTCGGGCAGCTCCGCGAGCGGCGCGAGCGTCGTGCGCTGGCCCGTGCGGTGCCCGCGCTCGATGACGGCCGCGGGGGTCGTGGCCGGCATCCCGGCCCGCACGAGCCCCGGCGCGAGCGCGGGAAGCGCGTTGACGCCCATGAGCACGACGATCGTGCCGTCGAGCCCGGCGAGGTGCTCGTACTCGGATGCGGTGAGCGGCGCATGCCCGGAGATGACGGTGAATGCGTGGCTGATGCCGCGGTGCGTGAGCGGGATCCCGGCGGCGGCGGGCACGGCGACGGAGCTCGTGACGCCCGGGATGACCTCGACGGGCACGCCCGCGCGTCGGCACGCGAGCACCTCCTCGCCGCCGCGGCCGAAGATGTACGGGTCGCCGCCCTTGAACCGCACGACGTGCGCGCCCGCGAGCGCGTGGCGCACGAGCATCGCCTCGATCTCCTCCTGCGGCACCGCGTGGTGGCCGGGCTGCTTGCCGACGTCGATGTGCACGGCGGCGGGGCAGAACTCGGCGAGCACCTCGTAGGGCGCGAGCCGGTCGAAGAGCACGACGTCGGCCGTGCGCAGGGCGTCGACGGCGCCGAGGGTCAGCAGCTCGCGCGCGCCCGGTCCGCCGCCGACGAGGGTGACCCGCCCCATCCGCTCAGTCATCGTCGTGCCCCTCTCCCGTCGCGTCGCGCACCGGGATGCGCGCTCCCGCGAGCACGACGCGCCCGTCGCGCAGCTCGGCGGCCGTCGCGGGCCGCGCCTGCCCGCGCTCGACGACGCGCGGGATGCCCGGCGCCGCGTCGCCCGGCGCGTTCACGAAGCTGCGGAACCGCGCGAGGCGCTCGGGGTCGCGCAGCGTCGCGGCCCACTCGTCCTCGTAGTTCTCGATGTGCCGCGCCATCGCCGACTCGAGCTCGGCGGCGAGGCCGAGCGAGTCCTCGACGACGACCGCGCGCACGTGGTCGAGCCCGCCGTCGATCTCCTCCATCCAGCGGGCGGTGCGCTGCAGCCGGTCGGCCGTGCGGATGTAGTACATGAGGTAGCGGTCGATGTAACGGATGAGGGTCTCGTCGTCGAGGTCGCTCGCGAGCAGCTGCGCGTGGGTCGGCTGGAAGCCGCCGTTGCCGCCGACGTAGAGGTTCCAGCCGGCGTCGGTCGCGATGACGCCGACGTCCTTGCCGCGCGCCTCGGCGCACTCGCGCGCGCATCCGGACACCCCGAACTTGAACTTGTGCGGCGCCCGCAGCCCCCGGTAGCGCAGCTCGAGCCGCACGGCCATGCCCACCGAGTCCTGCACGCCGAAGCGGCACCATGTCGAGCCGACGCAGCTCTTGACGTTGCGCAGCGCCTTGCCGTACGCCTGGCCCGACTCGAACCCGGCCTCGACGAGCTGCGCCCAGATGTCGGGCAGCTGGTCGAGCCGCGCGCCGAACATGTCGATGCGCTGCCCGCCCGTGATCTTCGTGTAGAGCCCGAACTCGGTCGCGACGCGTGCGATCACGCCGAGCTTCTCGGGCGTGATCTCGCCGCCCGGGATGCGGGGCACGACCGAGTAGGTGCCGTCGCGCTGCATGTTGGCGAGCGCGCGGTCGTTGGTGTCCTGCAGCGACCCGCGACCGTCGTCGAGCACGTAGGCGTCGTGCTGGCTCGCGAGGATGGATGCGACGGCGGGCTTGCAGATGTCGCACCCGCGGCCGGTGCCGAAGCGCGCGAGGGTGTCTTCCCACGAGGTGATGCCGAGCACGCGGATGAGCTCGAAGAGCTCCTGCCGGCTCTGCCCGAAGTGCTCGCACAGTGCGTGCGAGACGGTGAGCCCCGCCTTCGCGAGCTCCTGCTCGAGGATCTTCTTGACGAGCGGAACGCACGAGCCGCACTGCAGCCCGGCGCGCGTGCACGCCTTGAGCTCGGGAACCGTGCGGCACGGGCCGGCGTCGTCGGTGCCGTGGACGGCCGTGCGCACGGCGCCGACGGAGACGTTGTTGCACGAGCACAGCAGGGCGTCGTCGGGCAGCTCGTCGGCGCCCGCGGGCTCCGCGCCGGATGCCGTGAGGTACGCCGCGGGTTCGGACCCGAGCTCGCGCCCGAGCATGGGGCGCAGCGTGAGATAGGGCGCCGCGTCGCCCACGAAGACGCCGCCGAGCAGGGTGCGCGCGTCATCCGACACGACGACCTTCTGGTAGAGCCCGCGGGCGGGGTCCGCGTAGACGATCTCGAGAGCGCCCGGAGTGGCGCCCATCGCGTCGCCGAAGCTCGCGACCTCGACGCCCGCGAGCTTGAGCTTCGTGGCGTCGTCGATCGTCGTGAAGGTCGCGTCGCCGCCGAGCAGCCGGTCGGCCACGACCTCGGCCATCGCGTTCGCGGGGGCGACGAGGCCGACGCAGCGGCCCTGCACGCTCGCGACCTCGCCGATCGCCCAGACGCGGGGGTCGGATGCGCGGCACTCCTCGTCGACGACGATGCCGCCGCGCGGCGCGATCTCGATCGCGGCGGCCGCGGCGACCTCGTCCCGCGCCGAGATGCCGATCGCGAAGACGATGAGGTCGGCGGGGATCGTCTGCCCGTTCGTGAGCTTGACGGCCGTGACGGCGCCCTCGGTCTCGAGGATCTCGCGCGGCCGCGTGCCGAGGTGCATCGCGATGCCGCGTGCGCCGATGAGCCGGCCGAGCGACTGCCCGGCGCCCTCGTCGAGCTGCGCCGACATGAGCCAGCCGCCCGAGTGCACGATCGCCGAGTCGGCGCCGAGCTCGGCGAGCCCGCCCGCCGCCTCGAGGCCCAGCAGCCCGCCGCCCGCGACGACCGTGCGGGGCGGGCGACCGAGCACGGCCGCGAGCAGCTTCACCTCGGCCGCGAGGTCCTCGACGTCGGCGATCGTGCGGTAGACGCGGGCGTGCTCGGCGCCCGGGATGTCGGGCACGGGCGCGCGGGAGCCGGTCGCGAACACGACGTCGTCGTAGGAGAGCATGCGGCCCGCATCCGTCGTGACCGTTCGCGCGACGCGGTCGAGGGCCACGGCGCGCTCGCCCCGGATGAGGGTGATCGCCTCGTGGTCCCACACGCTCGCGTCGAGGGTGAGGTCGTCGCCGCCGAGGAAGCGGCGGCTGAGGGCGACGCGGTCGTAGGGGAGGTGCTCCTCCTCGCCGATGACGGTGAGGCGGATGCGGTCCTCGGTATCGCGGGTGCGGATCGCGTCGGCGAGGCGGTGCGCGGCGGGGCCTGCTCCGATCACGACGACGCGGCGTGGTGCAGTGGATTGCGTCATGTGCTGCCTCTCGTCGATGCTCCGAGGCTAGGAACGGGGGGTTGCCCTGCCGTTTCGCTCATGTAACAGACACCTCACATCTGCCGCACGCGTCGACCGCGCAGGTGTGAGCACAGCGTCACAGGAGCGAAACGGGGAGGACACGGCGGGCGTAACACGCGCGGCCTAGCGTCGACGGCATCCGCGACACTCGCGACACGAGGAGGACGGCATGACCCTCACGATCCCCGAGCGCACGGCGTCCGCCGCGACGGCGCCCACGAGCGCGACCGCGACCGCGACCACGACCGCGACCGAGACCGCGACCGCCGAGCCGGCAGCCGTCGGCTGGTTCCCGGTGTGCGAGGCCGACGCGCTCGAGCCGGAGTGGGGCGAGGCGGTGCTCGTGGAGGGGCGCCAGATCGCTCTCGTGCTCGCGGCGCCCGGCGAGCTGTACGCCGTCGACCACCGCGACCCCGTCATGGGCGCGTACGTCATGGCGCGCGGCATCGTGGGCTCGCGCGGCGAGCGTGCGACGATCGCCTCGCCGCTGCTCAAGCAGGTGTACGACCTGCAGACGGGCGCGTGCCTCGACGACCCCTCGCTCGCGCTCTCGACGTACCGCACGCGCGTCGTCGGCGGCATGATCGAGATCGAGATCGCCGCGTGACGCCCGCCGTGGCGACGCTCGCACCGCCCGCGCTCCTCGCGATCTCGCACGGCACGTCCTCGCCCTCGGGCGCCGCCGCGGTCTCCGCGCTCGTCGACGCCGTGACGGATGCGAGCCCCGGCGTCGCGGTCGCGGGCGGCTTCGTCGACGTGCAGCAGCCGGATGTGCCGACCGTGCTCGGCGGGCTCCCCGCGGGCGCGCAGGCGGTCGTCGTGCCGCTCCTGCTCTCCGCCGGGTACCACGTGCACGTCGACCTCGCGCAAGATGCCGCGGCGTTCGACGGCGTGACGGTCGCGGGCGCACTCGGCCCCGACGACCGGCTCGTGACGCTCCTCGGCCGCCGCCTCGCAGAGTCGGGGCTGCGTCCGGACGACGCCGTCGTGCTCGCGGCCGCCGGCTCGAGCGATGCGCGCGCGGTCGCCGACTGCGCCGAGACGGCGCTCCGCCTCGGCGACCTCCTCCGCCGCCATGTCACGGTCGGCTACATCTCCGCCGCGAGCCCGCGCCTCGCCGATGCCGTCGCCGCGACGCGCGCCGCGCATCCGTACTGCCGCGTCGTCGTCGCGAGCTACCTGCTCGCGCCCGGCTACTTCGCCGACCTCGCCGTCGCGGCGGGCGGCGACGTCACGAGCGCGCCGCTGCTCGCATCCGGCGCCCGCGTGCCGACCGAGCTCGTCGATATCGTGCTCGATCGCTACGCCGACGCGGCGGCGACCCGCGCATCCGCCTGACCCGCGGCCCGGCTACGCTCGACGGGTGCGTATCGACGTCGTCACGATCTTCCCCGAGTTCTTCTCGGTGCTCGACGTCTCCCTGCTCGGCAAGGCCCGCACGAGCGGCCTCATCGACGTGCGCGTGCACGATCTGCGCGACTTCACGCACGATCGGCACCGCACGGTCGACGACACCCCCGCGGGCGGCGGCGCGGGCATGGTCATGAAGCCCGAGCCGTGGGGCGAGGCGCTCGACACGATCCTCGAGGGGGCGACGGATGCCGTGGTCGTGTTCCCGACGCCCGCCGGCCGCCTCTTCCGCCAGCCGATCGCGCGCGAGCTCGCCGTGGCCCCGCACCTCGTGTTCTGCTGCGGTCGCTACGAGGGCATCGACCAGCGCGTCGTCGAGCACACCGCGACGCGGCCCGAGGTCGCCGAGGTGCGCGAGCTGAGCCTCGGCGACTACGTGCTCAACGGGGGAGAGGTCGCCGTGATGGCGATGATCGAGGCCGCCGGACGGCTCGTGCCGGGCGTCGTCGGCAACCCCGAGTCGCTCGTCGAGGAGAGCCACGAGGACGGCCTGCTCGAGTACCCGAGCTACACGAAGCCCGCCGAGTGGCGCGGCCTCGCGACGCCGCCCGTGCTGCTCTCGGGCAACCACGCCGCGATCAACGCGTGGCGTCACGAGCAGCAGCTCGAGCGCACGCGCCGCAACCGTCCCGAGCTGCTCGGCGAGCACTCCGCCGAGTAGCGCGCACCGCGCAGCGTCCCGACCTCACTCGGCGGCGTCGGCCATGTGACCGAATCGTTCGACGGTCGCAACAGCGCGCGCCGCCGCCCGAAACATCCCGCCTCCATGCTGGGGAACACGCTTCACACGTGTCCGCCCCGTTCCCCCGGAGGTCCCATGTCTTACGTCAAGCCGGCCGAACTCGTCACCCGCATGATCGATGCGGGCGAGTACAAGATCAAGCTCTCGACCCGCGACACGCTCATCCGCGCCTACATGGGGGCCGCGCTCCTCACGCTCGCCGCGGGCTTCGCCGTCACGGTGTCGGTGCAGACGGGCGAGCCGCTCCTCGGCGCGCTGCTCTTCCCGGTCGGCTTCGTGCTGCTCTACCTGCTCGGCTACGACCTTCTGACGGGCGTCTTCACGCTCGGGCCGCTCGCCGTGCTCGATCGGCGCCCCGGCATCCGGGTGCGCGGGATGCTGCGCAACTGGGGTCTCGTGTTCCTCGGCAACTTCCTGGGGGCGTTCACGGTCGCCGTGCTCATGGCGATCTACTTCACCTACGGGTTCTCGGCGGAGCCGTCTGCGGTGGGTCAGGCGATCGGCGAGATCGGGCACGGACGCACCGTCGGCTACGCCGAGCACGGCGCCGCGGGCATGGTCACGCTCATCGTGCGCGGCATCCTGTGCAACTGGATGGTGTCGACGGGCGTCGTCGCGTCGATGATGTCCGACAACCTGCTCGGCAAGCTCGTCGCGATGTGGCTGCCGATCATGCTGTTCTTCTACATGGGCTTCGAGCACTCGATCGTGAACATGTTCCTGTTCCCGTCGGGCCTGCTGCTCGGCGCCGACTTCACGCTCCTCGACTACCTGCTCTGGAACGAGATCCCGACGATCGTCGGCAACCTCATCGGCGGGCTCGCGTTCGTGGGCATCCCGCTCTACCTGACCTACCGCGCCCGGTCGAAGGATGCGGCGCTCGGCGGCAGCACCTCCCGGGCCGTGCGCACCCGGCGCCCCGCCGCGGCTCCCGCGCCCGCGCCGGCCGTCGCATCCGTCGCAGCGGAGGCCTGAGCACCGGGCAGCGCAGCCCGTTCGGGAGGATGGCGCGCCGCAGCGGCCCCGGCCTCGGGGTGTGCACGGCGCGTCATCCTCCCGAACGCTCGCCTGCCGCGGGAGGAGACGGATGCGGGGTCAGCTCGAGCGCGCCGTGAGCACGATCGGGCCATCAGCCGTGATCGCGACGGTGTGCTCGGCGTGGGCGCCGCGGGAGCCGTCGCGCGAACGCAGCGTCCAGCCGTCGCGGTCGGTGTAGATCTCGTCGGTACCGCGCATGAACCACGGCTCGAGCGCGAGCACGAGGCCGTCGCGCAGAGGCAGGCCGCGCTTGCGGCGGCCGTCGTTCGGCACGTGCGGGTCGCCGTGCATCGTGCGGCCGACGCCGTGCCCGCCGAAGTCGAGGTTGACGGGCAGACCCGCGGCCTCGGCGACGTCGCCGATCGCCGCCGAGATGTCGCCGATGCGGTGGCCGACCGTCGCGGCGGCGATCGCGGCGTCGAGCGCGCGCTCGGTCGTGGCGATGAGCTCGAGGTCGGCCGGGTCGGGCTCGCCGACGACGATCGAGAGCGCCGAGTCGCACACCCAGCCGTCGACGGATGCCGCGAAGTCGAGCGAGAGCAGGTCGCCGTCGCGCAGGCGGTAGTCGTGCGGGAGGCCGTGCAGCACGGCGTCATTGACCGAGGTGCAGATGACCTTGCCGAACGGGGAGGCGCCGAAGCTCGGGTGGTAGTCGATGTAGCAGGACTCCGCGCCCGCCTTGCGGATCATCTCGTGCGCGAGGGCGTCGAGGTCGAGCAGGTTGACCCCGACGTCGGCGGCGTCGCGCGTCGCCTCGAGCACGCTCGCCACGAAGCGGCCGGCGGGTCTCATCTGCTCGATCTCAGCGGGCGTCCGGAGTTCAATCACCTTTCGAGCGTAGCCTTGGCAGATGGTCGTCCGCCGCGTCGTCTACCGCCTGCTCTTCCCGCTCGCGGTCGCGCTCCCCGTGTGGGTGCTCGTCACGCGCGGCGTCCTGCTCGACGGCATCGGCTGGAGCTTCCTCGGCTACCTCGTCGTGAGCCCCATCCTCTTCTTCGCGCTTCTCGTCATCGGGGGGCTCATCGTGTGGCGCCCGGGCGTGCGGCAGGAGCGTGCCGTGTCGCTGTGGGATGCCGTCGTGCTCGGCGCGCTGTGGCTCGTGCTGCTCGCGGCGGGCTTCGTCGCGCATCCGGCGATCGTCGCTGCCGCCGTGCTGCTCGTGCTCGGCGCCTTCTGGTTCGCGGCGTGGGAGCTCGTCACCGAGAGCAGGCGGCGGCTCAAGGCGGCCATGGACGACATCGACGCGACCCTCGCGGGCGCGCGCGCATCCGTGCCGCCGCCGCAGCAGCCGCGCCCGCCGCAGCCGCCGCGCCCGCCGCAGCAGCCGCAGTCGGTCGACATCGGAGAGGTCATCGTGGTGACGTCGAAAGACGTGACCCCGCCCGCCCCGGACGGCCGCGCTTCGTGACGGCGCGCATCCTGGCGATCGAGACGGCGACACCGCCCGCCGTCCTCTCCCAGGAGCGCGCCCGCGACGTGCTGCTCGCCCAGCCGGGGCTCTCGCGCCTCGGCTCCCGTCTCATCGCGACTGCCTTCGACTCCTCGGGCATCGACACCCGCGCGACGGTCGTCGAGTCTCTCGTCACGGGAGGCGACGACGAGCTGCTCGAGGAGGGAGGCCGCATCCGCCCCGCGTCGACGGGGGAGCGCAACGCCCTCTACGCGCGTCACGCCGCCCCGCTCGCGGTCGAGGCCGGCGGGCGTGCGCTCGCGGCCGCGGGCGTCGACCCCTCGGAGGTCACCCATGTCGTGACGGCGTCGTGCACGGGCTTCGTCTCGCCCGGCCCCGACCTCGCGCTCGTGCAGGAGCTCGGCCTCCGCACGGGCACCGCGCGCCTGCATGTGGGCTTCATGGGATGCTCGGCCGCGTTCCCCGCGCTGCGCACGGCCGACGCGATCTGCCGTGCCGATCCGGATGCGGTCGTGCTCATCGTGTGCGTCGAGCTCTGCACGCTCCACCTCAAGGCCACCGACGACCCCGAGCAGATCGTGGCGATGTCGCTCTTCGCCGACGGCGCCGCCGCGGCGGTCGTCGCCGCGCGGCCCGCGACGAGGCGGTCGCTCGCGATCGAGGGCTTCCTCACGGGTGTGCTGCCCGACTCCATCGACGAGATGCGCTGGACGATCGGCGACGGCGGCTTCCTCATGCGCCTCTCGAGCAGGGTGCCCGGCATCATCGGCCGCAGCATCCGCGAGGCGATCGCGCCGCTCGTGCCCGAGGGGGCGGATGCCGTGGGCGGCTGGGCCGTGCACCCCGGCGGCCGCAGCATCGTCGACCACGTGCAGGACGCCCTCGAGCTGCCGGATGCCGCGATGCGGCACTCGCGCGGCGTGCTCGCCGACCACGGCAACATGTCGAGCCCGACGGTGCTCTTCGTGCTGCGACGGCTGCTCGCCGAGCAGTCGGACGGCTCGGTGTGCGCGATGGCGTTCGGACCGGGCCTCACGCTCGAGGCGGCGCGGCTGCGCGTCGAGCCCCCTTCCCGCGCAGACGGGGAGGCCGCATGACGGCCCTCCGCGAGCGCGAGACGGAGGCGCGCGAGTGGATGGACGACCCCGCGTGCGACCTGCGGCTGCTCGAGAACACCTACCGGCAGTTCCGCGTCGTCAACCGCGCGCTCGCGGGCTGGGGCGGTATCTACCGGCGCCGCATCCGTCCGCTGCTCTCGGCCGAGCGTCCCTTCCGGCTGCTCGACATCGGCTCGGGCGGCGGCGACGTCGCACGTGCGCTCGCCGGGTGGGCGCGGCGCGACGGCGTGCGGCTCGAGGTCACGGCGACCGACCCCGACCCGCGCGCGCACGACTTCGCATCCCGCACCCCCGATCCGGATGTCGTGCTGCTCGCCGAGTCGACCTCCGAGCTCGTCGCGCGCGGCGAGCGCTTCGACCTCGCCGTCTCGAACCACGTGCTGCACCACCTCGACGACGAGCTGCCGGGCTTCCTCGCCGACAGCGAGGCGCTCGCTCCGCGCGCGCTGCACAACGACATCCGCCGCTCCCGCGCGGCGCTCGCGCTCTACACGATCGCGACGCGGCCCATCGCCTCGCGGTCGTTCCTCTACGACGACGGGCGGCTCTCGATCCGGCGCAGCTACACGGCCGACGAGCTGCGGGCCGTCGCCCCGGGCGGATGGCGGGTCGAGCCCGCGGAGCCGTTCCGCCTGCTGCTCCTGCGCGGGATGGGCGAGGCATGATCGCGCGCGCGCTCACGATCGCCGCCGCGTGCTCCTACGTCGCGAGCTGCACGCTCGGGCTCGGCGTGGCCACCGGCCGGCTTCGCACAGGCCGCGCGCGCTGGGTGCACCACGCGCTCTACATCTCCACCGCCGGCACGACGACCGCCGCGACGGTCGCGCTCGTCGCCGAGCGGGGCGCGCGCGGCACCGTGCTCGCGCCCGCGCTCGTGCCGCTCGCCGCGATCCCGTACGCGGGCACCCGCGGATGGCGGCATCCGGCGCTCGCGGCCTCCGTGGGGCCGTTCATCGCCGCGGCGCTCGCCCTCGTGGCGCGCCCCGCGCCCCGGAAGACGAGGGGCGGGCGCCGAGCCCGCCCGAGGAGAGGAGCCTGATGGACTTCCTGGACGTGGTGCGCCGCCGCAAGACGACGAACGGACCGCTCGACCCACGGCCCGTCTCCGAGGAGCACCAGCGGCTGCTCATGGAGGTCGCGAGCCGCGCGCCCTCCCAGCTCAACAGCCAGCCGTGGCGCTTCGTGCTCGTCGAGGAGCGCGAGACGATCGAGACGATCGCGCGCATCAGCGGCGAGTCGATGACCGAGGCGATGTCGAACGGCACCTTCTTCGAGCGCTACAAGCCGTACTTCCGGTTCAGCAAGGAGGAGATGGCCGAGAAGCGCAGCGGGATGCTGTTCGACAAGCTCCCCGCGCCGCTGCGGCCCTTCACGAGCCAGGTGTTCACGAAGCGCGGGCAGAAGCTCATGAACACGATGCGCGTGCCGCAGCTGCTCGGCGAGGAGAACCGCAAGCTCGTCGCGGGCGCGCCCCTCCTGCTCGGGGTCATGCTCGACCGCTCCGAGTACCGGCCGGGGGAGCTGTCGTCGTTCTACTCGGTGTTCTCGATGGGCGCCGCGATGGAGAACGTGTGGCTCACGACGACGATGCTCGGCATGGGCATCCAGTTCATCTCCTTCCCCATGGAGGTGCCCGGTCGCTGGGACGAGATCGTGCGCCTGCTCGAGGTGCCCGACGAGCTCGAGCTCATGGCCGTCTACCGGCTCGGCTACCTGCCCGAGTCGGACAAGCGGCCCGCGATCGACTGGACGAGCCACGAACGCAAGCTGCCGTCGCAGTACGTCTTCCGGGGCACGTGCAGCACGCCCGAGACGCGCTGGGACGAGCCGCCGGCGGATGCGGCCCAGACGGATGCGGCGCCCGCCGGCTGAGGCCGCGGTCGCCCGTCGGGTCGCCGATGTGGCAGAATTGACGATTGTGCTTCCGCACGGCCCTGCCACAGGGGGACCGCTGCAGCGAGGAGCACGACCCACACTCTTGTTTCCGTATACCCGCGTTCGACCTGTGGCGGGCGCAGAGAGCGAAAAATCATGCACATCCTCGACGACGTCGACGCCGCCTCGCTGCGTTCCGACATCCCCGAGTTCCGCCCCGGCGACACCGTCAAGGTGCACGTCAACATCATCGAGGGCAGCCGCTCGCGTATCCAGGTGTTCCAGGGCGTCGTGATCGCCCGTGCCAACGAGGGCGTGCGCGAGACCTTCACGGTCCGCAAGGTCAGCTTCCAGGTCGGCGTCGAGCGCACCTTCCCGGTGCACTCGCCGGTCATCGACCACATCGAGGTCGTCACCCGCGGTGACGTCCGTCGCGCCAAGCTCTACTACCTCCGCGAGCTCCGCGGCAAGAAGGCGAAGATCAAGGAGCGTCGCGAGGCCTGAGCCTCAGCGGCATCCGCTTCCGGAGCCCGGCACCCGCATCCGCGGGCCGGGCTCCGACGCATTTCGGGGCCCGTCGGTGCGAGCGGGTGTCGCATGCCCGGAGGCGCCGGGGGCGGCGCATATGCTTGCAGGGATCTCAGGGGAGTGATGAGCGAGGACACCCAGGCGCGCGCGGACGAGACGCCCGCGGACGACGCGGAGAAGGCCGTCGGCGAGTCGGCCGAGAAGGACGCCTCCGACAAGCGCAAGAAGGGCTTCGCGCTCTTCCTCCGCGACGTCGTCGTCATCGTGCTCGCGGCGATCGTCATCTCCTTCCTCATCAAGACGTTCCTCATCCGGTCGTTCTACATTCCGTCGGAGTCGATGGAGAGCACGCTGCTCGTGAACGACCGCATCATCGTCAACCAGCTCGTGCCCGAGCTCACGCCCGTCTCGCGCGGCGACGTCGTCGTGTTCACCGACCCCGGCGGCTGGCTCGACCCCGTGTTCGAGCCCCCGAAGGACCCGGTCACGGGCTTCTTCGAGTGGCTGGGCTCGATCGTGGGCCTCACGGCGCCCGACTCGAACGACCACCTCATCAAGCGCGTCATCGGGCTGCCCGGCGACCACGTCGTGTGCTGCGACGACTTCGGGCGCATGTCGGTCAACGGCGTGCCGCTCGACGAGTCCGACTACGTGAAGCTGCCCGACGGCGTGACGCGCGTCTCGCGTGACGACTTCGACGTGACGGTGCCCGAGGGCTCGCTGTGGGTCATGGGCGACAACCGCTGGAACTCGCGCGACTCCCGCTACAACCGCGACAAGCCGGGCAACGGCTTCGTTCCGCGCGACAACGTCGTGGGCCGCGCGATCCTCATCTCGTGGCCCGTCGACCGCTGGACGTGGCTCGACAACTACCCCGTCGTTTTCGACGGCGTCGAGAGCGGCACGCCCGCCCCGACACCCGAGCCCGATGATGCGGACGAGGAGCCCGACACGGAGGGCGCGGACGGATGACGGCCGCCGATCCGACGCTGCGGATGGAGCGCGGGCTCTTCCGCGACGGAGCGGCGCTCGTGATCGGCGTCGACGAGGTGGGCCGCGGTGCCATCGCGGGTCCCGTCGCCGTCGGCCTCGGCGTCTTCCTGCCCGACGTGAAGCGGATGCCGAAGGGGCTCCGCGACTCGAAGCTGCTCTCGGAGCAGCGGCGTGAGGAGCTGCACCCCGAGGTGCTCGCGTGGGCGCCGCACTCGGCCGTCGGCCTCGCGAGCAACGCGGAGGTCGACACGCTCGGCATCATCGCGGGCCTCGGCCTCGCGGCCGTGCGCGGCATCGAGGCGCTCGTCGCGGCGGGGGTGCCCGTCGAGGCGGCCGTCGTCGTGCTCGACGGCTCGCACGACTGGCTCACGCCGGCCCTCGCCGACTGCCCCGACACCTCGCGGCCGCGCGTCGTGACCCGCGTCAAGGCCGACCGCGACTGCGCGAGCGTCGCAGCGGCATCCGTGCTCGCGAAGGTGCACCGCGACCGCCTCATGATCGACGCCGACGGGGTACACCCGGGCTACGAGTGGACGAGCAACAAGGGCTACGCCTCGGCGACCCACTACGCCGCGATCGACCGGCTCGGCGCATCCGCTCTGCACCGCTGGAGCTGGCTCAAGCAGCCCGCCCTCTTCTGACGCCGGGCTGTTGTGCAGGAGTTCGCTGTTGTGCAGGGACTCCCGCGCGCGGTGGGCGCGGGAGGCCTGGAAATTCAGGGGTGAGCGGATGCCAGGGGCCGGGATCTCCTGCACAACAGCACGAGCAGGACGAGTGCGCTCACCGGAACTAGACTCATCCCCGATGGACGAGGACGAGTTCGACGACTACGACCGCGAGATGGAGCTCTCGCTGTATCGCGAGTACCGCGATGTGGTGGGCCAGTTCAAGTACGTGATCGAGACGGAGCGGCGCTTCTACCTCGCCAACGACGTCACGCTCGAGCGGCACGACACCGAGCACGACTTCTACTTCGAGCTCACGATGAACGACGTGTGGGTGTGGGACGTGTACCGCGCCGACCGCTTCGTGAAGAGCGTTCGCGTGCTCACCTTCAAGGACGTCAACGTCGAGGTGCGCGGCGACAAGGACCTCGAGCTCCCCAAGGAGCTCGCGCTCGACGAGTAGCGCCGTGTCCGGCGACGCGGCCTGCCCGTGCGGCTCGGGCCGTGGCTATGCGGAGTGCTGCGGGCCCCTCCACGCGGGCGCGCCGGCCCTCACCGCCGAGGCGCTCATGCGCTCGCGGTTCTCGGCGTTCGCGCGCGGCGACGCCGCCTACCTGACAGCGTCGTGGCATCCGTCGACGCAGCCCGCCGAGGTCGACCTCGATGCGGATGTCGTGTGGCGGCGCCTGCAGATCGTCGACACGGTCGCGGGCGGGCCGGATGACGCGGAGGGCGTCGTGGAGTTCCGCGCCTCGTACCGTGCTCCGGATGGCGCGGGGCTCCTGCACGAGCGCTCGCGCTTCACGCGCGTCGACGGCCGCTGGGTCTACGTCGACGGCGACGTCAGCTGACGAGCAGCCACACCCCCGCGACGGCGGAGGCAGCCGCGAGCACCATCGCGATCGCGACGAGCACCTGGTGCACGCGCAGGAAACGCGTCGGGCGGCCCCGCTCGTCGCGGGCGCGCACGTCGCGCGCGACGCGCCCCAGGAACGTCGGCCAGCACGCGACGTTGACGAGGGCGTTGAGCAGCAGCAGGATGCCGGCGAAGACGGTCACCCGTCGAGCCTATGCATCCGCGGAGGCGCGCCAATCCATGCGATGGCACGGCACCGGGAGGGTGCTCCCGTCGGAGAGCGGGGGGTCGTACGGGAACTCGCCGCCCCGCCCCCGGACGGGGCAGGCGGAGTACCGTTGACGCATGGCCGGTCTGACCCCCTACCTCATGCTGCCCGGCACGGCGCGCGAGGCGCTCACGCGCTACCACGAGGTGTTCGGGGGAGAGCTCACGCTCAACACCTTCGCCGACTTCGGGCGCGACGACGGCCCGGGCGAGCTCATCGCCCACGGCGAGCTGAGCGGCCCCGTCTCCCTCTTCGCGGCGGATGCCGTGGGCGACGACGCCACCTTCCGGATGCGGGGCGGCATGTTCTCGCTGCTCGGCACCGCCGAGCCCGCGACGCTCGAGGCTTGGTTCGCGGCGCTCGCGGAGGACGGCGAGGTGCTCGAGCCCCTCGCCGCGCGCGCGTGGGGCGACCACGACGGCCAGGTGCGCGACCGCTTCGGCGTGCACTGGCTCATCGGCTACCAGGGCTGACCGTGCACGTGCCCTCGCCCTCCGAGCTGCTCGCGGCTCCCCGTGGGCGGAGGCTGTGCCTCGAGGTCGCGCTCGCGGCCGAGCCCGCGGTCGTGCCGGCGGTGTTCGACGCGGAGCGGGCGTTCCACGGGGAGGGCGTCGCCGTGCTGCGCTTCGGTGCGGGCGCCGACGAGCCCCTGCCGCCACCCACCGGGCTCGCGGATGCGGGCCGGGCGCTCGGCGGCATCCGGGCGGAGTCGATCGACGCCGTGGCCGCAGACGACACCCGCGTGCTCGAGTGCCTCGCGTCGACGGTCGACAGCGCGACGTACTGGCAGGCTCCGGATGCGCGCGACGAGCTCGCGGCGCAGCCCGAGGTCGCCGAGGCGCTCATCGCGGTCGCCGACCGCCTCGTGGCGCACCACCTGCTCGCGCGCTGGAGCGGGTCGTCGTTCGGCTCGGGCTGGCGCGTCGAGTTTGACGCCGACGCGAGCGCGACGCTCGCCTTCACGAACCCAGATGCTGTGCTCGAGCAGTGGCGCGGCGAGACGCACAGCGACGAGGCGCACGCGCGCGTCGCGGATGCACAGGGTCGCGCGGGCTCGATGACGAGCGGCACATGGTGGTCGTTCCCGACGTGCCTGCCGACCGCGAGCGACACCTTCGCCGATGTGCCGTGCGGGCTGACGCTCGTCGAGGACTCCCTCGGCTGGGAGCGTGCGCTCGTGTCGCCCACCCGCGGGGCCGGTCGCGTGCTCGACATCGACGAGGCGACGTGGGTCGAGCTGTGCAGGCGGCATCCGGTCGACGTGACCTCGTCGCGCCGGCACGACTGGGGCCGCGCGACGGGCCGCGAGGGCCGCTGGGTCATCCCCGACTGGTCGGCGGTCGCGCAGGAGTGGAACGCCGTGCGGCTCTCGATCGCGCAGTACCTCGTGCTCGCAGGGCGGCCGCTGCCTGTCGACGACGAGTGCGCGTCGCTCATCGCCGGCTGGGGCCCGGGCGTCACGCGGTGGCTCACGGATGGCGTGCGCGTCGTGGGGGAGCCCGAGGTGTGGGTGCGCTCCGACGCGTCCCAGGTGGCCGGGTGGGCGCGAGCCGGTCGTCCACAGGCGTGAGCTGCTGAGCTCATCCCCGATTCCGGCGTCCGCCGCTCCATGCCCGGCGCCGCTTCGCGAGGCTCGTGCGCATGGCGGCGAAGGACGAGCTCGGCAGACGCGGTGAACGGCTCGCGGAGAGGCATCTGCTCTCCCGCGGGTACCGGTTGGTGGAGAGGAACTGGCGGTGCCGCCACGGCGAGATCGACCTCGTCGTGCGCGACGGTGACGCGCTCGTCTTCGTCGAGGTGAAGACGCGCACCTCGACGGCCTTCGGGCATCCCTTCGAGGCGATCACGCCCGTGAAACTCGCCCGCCTGCGTCGGCTCGCGGGGGTGTGGTGTGAGGCGCACCCCCGCGAGCGCGGACGCATCCGCATCGACGCCGTCGCGGTGCTCGCGCCGCGCGGTGCCGAGCCGCGCATCGAGCATCTCGTGGGGGTGTTCTGATGGGGGTGGGGCGAGCCCACGCCGTCGCCCTGCTGGGCCTCGACGGCGCGCCCGTCGAGATCGAGGCCGACACCGCGAGCGGTCTGCCCGCGTTCGTGCTCGTCGGGCTCCCGGATGCGGCGCTCGGCGAGGCGAAGGCACGCGTGCGGTCGGCGGTCGGCAACAGCGGCTTCGACTTCCCGGGCGGTCGCGTCACGGTGAACCTGTCGCCGGCGTCCCTGCCGAAGACCGGATCGGCCTTCGACCTCGGCATCGCACTCGCGGTGCTCGCCGCGGAGGGCTGGGTCGCGCCCGAGTCCGTCACGGGCGTCGTGCACCTCGGCGAGCTGGGGCTCGACGGTCGTCTGCGGCCGTGCCGCGGCATCCTGCCGATGGTGCTCGCAGCCGAGCGGGCGGGCTTCGACACCGTGCTCGTGCCCGCGGGCAACGCCGACGAGGCCTCGTTCGTGCCCGGTGTGCGCGTCGTGCCCGTCGCGAGCCTGCGCGACGCCGCCATCTGGCACGGCGCCGAGATCGACCCCGTCGAGGTCGAGCCGCTGCTCCCGGCACCCGCGTCCGAGGCTGCCGACGACGCGGGCGACCTCGCCGACGTCGTCGGAAACCGGGATGCCGTCGAGGCCGTGCAGGTCGCCGCGGCGGGCGGACACCACATGTTCCTGCTCGGGCCGCCCGGCGCGGGCAAGACGATGATCGCGTCGCGGCTGCCGGGCATCCTGCCCGACCTCGACGACCGCGCCGCGATCGAGGTGAGTTCGATCCGCTCGCTCGCGGGGCTCCCCGTCGGGCGCTCGCTCGCGACGCGGCCGCCGCTCGAGGCTCCGCACCACTCCGCATCGCCCGCGGCGATCGTGGGCGGCGGCAGCGGCGTCATCCGGCCGGGCGCGGCGGCGCGGGCCGCCCACGGCATCCTCTTCCTCGACGAGGCGCCCGAGTTCGCGCCCTCCGCCCTCGACTGCCTGCGCCAGCCCCTCGAGTCGGGCGTCATCACGATCTCGCGCGCCGCCGCGACCGCGAGCTTCCCCGCCCGCTTCCAGCTCGTGCTCGCCGCCAACCCGTGCCCGTGCGGCAACGCGGGTGTGCGCGACGCCGAGTGCACGTGCACGCCGTTCGTGCGCCGCCGCTACCTCGGGCGGCTCTCGGGCCCCCTGCTCGACCGGGTCGACATCCGGCTCGACGTGCCGCGCGTCACGGCCGCTCAGCTGCGGGTGGGAGCGGATGCGCCCGCCACGACGAGCGAGGCGGCTCGCGCCCGCGTGATCGAGGCGCGCGCCCGTGCCACCCGGCGGCTCGCGGGCACGCCGTGGCGGCTCAACGCGCACGTCTCCGGCAGCTGGCTGCGTGCGCAGGGCGCGCCCGTGCCGGGCTCGACCGCAGGGCTCGACCGCGCGCTCGAACGCGGGGCGCTTACGATGCGCGGCTACGACCGCGTGCTCCGTCTCGCCTGGACCCTCGCCGACCTTGACGGCGTCGAACGTCCCGGGCTCGACCAGATCGGTCGTGCCCTCTACCTCCGGAAGGCCGCCGCATGACCATCCTCGGAATCGCCGACGCGACCGTCGCGTCGCTCGTGCGACCCGTCACCGACCCCGCCCACGATCGCGACGCCGTCGCCGAGCGCTTCGCCCGCGCCACCTGGACGGGCATCGCCGAACCGGGCGACCGGGTCGCGGGCATCGTCGTCGCCGCGCTCGGGGCGGAGGCCGCGCTCGCGGCCCTCATCGACGACAGGGAGGGCGGGGTGCTGCGACACGCGCTCGCCGACCACGACACCGAGCTCGACGACGACGAGCTCGACCAGGCCGTCGCACGGTGGACGCCGCGCATCTCGAAAGCCGACGCGCTGCTCTCCTTCCGACAGGCCGCGCGCTTCGCCGTGTCCCTGGTCGTGCCGGGCGACCCCGACTGGCCCGAGCGCCTCGACGACCTCGCGGCGTTCGCGCCCCTCGCCCTGTGGATGCGGGGGGATCGCGGGCGGCTGCCTTCGCTCGAACGGGGAGTCGCCATCGTCGGCGCGCGTGCCGCCACCGGCTACGGCGAGCACGTCACGGTCGAGCTCGCCGCGGGCCTCGCCGACCGCGGATACACGATCGTCTCGGGCGCCGCCTACGGCGTCGACGGTGCCGCCCACCGTTCGGCGCTCGCGAGCGGCGCCGACACCATCGCCTTCCTCGCAGGCGGGCTCGACCGCTTCTACCCGTCGGGCCACGAGGGCCTGCTCTCGCGCATCATCGAGCGCGGTGTCGCCATCTCCGAGGTGCCGTGCGGGGTCGCACCCACCAAATGGAGGTTCCTGCAGCGCAACAGGCTCATCGCGGCCTCGAGCCTCGCGACGGTCGTCGTCGAGGCGGGCGCCCGCTCGGGCTCTCTCAACACGGCGGGCCACGCCGCGGCACTCGGCCGCCCGCTCGGGGCGGTACCCGGTCCCATCACGAGCGCCGCATCCGCGGGATGCCACCGGCTGCTGCGCGAGTACGACGCGGTCTGCGTCACGAGCGCCGCCGAGATCGCCGAGCTCGCGCCGCTGCCCGATGCGCCCGAGCCCGACGCGCCCGGCGACGCGCGGCTCGCATCCGGCCGGGGCGCGCCCGAGACCGTCGAGGGGGCGGAGGCCCGGGGCCGCCCGGCCGCGGACCCCGCGGGTACCCGCATCCGCCTCCTCGACGCCCTCGCCCCGCGCAGCGCCCGCACGCCCGAGCAACTCGCGACGCTCTCGGGGCTCGCCGTCGACCGCGTGCGCGCCGAGCTCGGGCTGCTCGCGCTCGAGGGCATCGTCAAGGAACGGGGAGCGGGGTGGGTGAAGGTCACGTAGCACCAGGGCTCGTCGCGCGATGTGCCGTGGGCCGATGTGCCGTCGCCCGAGGTCCCGTGGCGCGATGTGCTGTGGCAAGACAGGGGTGCGGGTTACCCTCGCAGCATGGTCCAGCTCGGGCAGCACGCACCGCCGATCCACGTCATCGCCCACGTGAGCGACACGCACCTGCTCGGCGGGCGACGACCGCTCTACGGCGCGGTCGACACGGATGCCACGGTCGCCCGCGCGTTCGCGCAGCTCGAGCGCAGCGGCATGCGCCCCGAGGCCATCGTCATCACGGGCGACCTCACCGACCTCGGCGAGCCCGACGCGTACGAGCGGCTCAAAGGTCTCGTCGAGCCACCGGCCGAGCGGATGGGGTCGCGCGTCATCTGGGTCATGGGCAACCACGACGAGCGCGGGCCCTTCGCCGAGATCCTGCTCGGCGAACCGATCACGACCAAGCCGCAGGACCGCGTCTACGACGTGAACGGCCTCCGCATCATCGCCCTCGACACGACCGTGCCTGGCTACCATCACGGCGACCTCGAGCCCGAACAGCTCGAGTGGCTGCGCGCCGAGCTCGCCACCCCCGCGCCGCACGGAACCCTCATCGCCCTGCACCACCCGCCCATCCCGACCCCCGTCGAGCTCATGGCGATCCTCGAGCTCGACCACCAGGCCGAGCTCGCCGACGTCATCCGCGGCACCGACGTGCGCGCCGTGCTCGCGGGCCACCTGCACTACTCGACCACCGGCACCTTCGCGGGCGTCCCGGTCTCGGTCGCCGCAGCCACCTGCTACACGATCGACTCGAGCGCCGAGCCCGGCAGCCTCGCCGGCATCGACGGCGGGCAGACCTTCAACCTCGTGCACGTCTACGACGACCAGGTCGTGCACTCCATCGTGCCCATCACCGACGCCCCCCGCGTCGCCGGCTTCTCGGGCGCCTTCCTCGACGCGCTCACCGCCATGACGCATGAGGAACGCCGAGAGGCGTTCTCCAACAAGCGGTCCACCTTCAACCTCGAAGACCACCTCCGCTCGAGCGGCGCCGCGCCCGCCGAATAGGCCGCGCCGTCGGCGCCCGGTGCGAGCATGGCTGCATGCAGCTGCGCGCGGCCGTCGAGGCCTACCTCAACGAGCTCACGCTCGAGCGCGGCTACTCGCGGCACACCATCCGGGCCTACGGCAACGATCTCGCCGACCTCGTGGGGTTCGCCGAGGCGCTGGGCGAGACGGATGCCGCCTCCCTCGACCTCGAGACCCTCCGCGACTGGCTGTGGCGGGGCTCGCAGCAGGGTCTTGCCGCATCGACCCTCGGACGCCGTGTCTCATCCGCTCGCTCCTTCACGGCCTGGCTCACCCGCAGCGGCGTCACGAGCAACGACCCGGGGCTCCGGTTGCGCACCCCGCGCGCCGGGCGGCGGCTCCCGCGGGTGCTCACGCGCGGGCAGATGGACACCCTGCTCGACGGCCTCCACGCGCAGGCGGCCGAGGGCGACCCCGTCGCGCTGCGCGACGTCGCCATCATCGAGCTGCTCTACGCATCCGCTCTGCGCGTGAGCGAGCTCGTCGGCCTCGACATCGACGACATCGACCGCGGCGCCCGCACCGTCCGCGTGCTCGGAAAGGGTGCGAAGGAGCGCGTCGTGCCCTACGGAGGCCCCGCGGCATCCGCGATCGACGACTACCTCGTGCGCGCGCGCCCCGCGCTGCGCACCGAGCAGTCGGGTCACGCGCTCCTGCTGGGTGCGCGCGGCGGCCGCCTCAGCACGCGCACCGTCTACGAGCTCGTCGCGCGCGAGCTGCGCGAGCTCCCCGGCACGGGGCCCGCCGGTCCGCATGCGCTGCGGCACACGGCCGCGACGCACCTGCTCGACGGGGGAGCGGACCTGCGCATCGTGCAGGAGATGCTCGGCCATGCGAGCCTCGCCACCACCCAGCTCTACACGCACGTCTCCACGGAGCGTCTGCGCGAGACCTATCGCCTCGCCCACCCGCGCGCCTGACGGTTCGACCGGTCTCGCGTCAGATCGATCCGAGGATGCGCGCCCGCGCGGCCTCGTACTCGGCGTCGTCGACCGAGCCGCCCGCTCGGAGGCGCTCGAGCTCCTCGAGCCGGTCCTCGACCGTCCGCTCGGGCGCGAGAGCCTGCGAGTCGAGGATCTTCGCCTGCAGCTCCGTCTGCATCGTGAGTGGGTTGTGCCCCAGCTCCACCGCCTTCCGTGCGTTGAGCAGCGCCATCACCACCACGACGATCGCGCCGATGATGATGATCGCCGTGACGATCCCGAACAGCGCTGGGAAGCCCGCTTCGGGTACGGGGAACTCCGGGTCCATGCGCCCATCCTGGCCCCCGCCGCGCCCCCGGGGAAGCGCTCACACTCAACTCAGGACATCCGCCCCCCGCTGTCCCCTGAGCCCCGCGCCGATGCCCGACCGGCTCAGGGAGGCAGCAGCACTGCGCGGGGCTGGCCGCCGAGGAAGAGGAGCGGCGAGACGTACTCGCCGTGGATCCGCACGCCGAAGTGGAGGCAGGCGCCAGAGGAGCAGTGCCCCGCGAGCAGCGTGCCCACCACCTCGCCGCGGCGCACCGGATCGCCCTTCTGCAGCGCCGTCTCGATGGGCTCGTAGCTCGAGAGCACACCGCCGCCGTGATCGATCGACAGCACGGGGCGGTCGACGACGACGCCCGCGAAGTGTACGACCCCGTCGGCGGGAGCGCGCACCTCGGCGCCGGCTCCCGAGCGGATGTCGATGCCGCGGTGCCCCGACGCGTACGGTGTCGCGGGCGCCAGATACGGGCGAGCGATCGGATGCGGCGCCGCGAGCGGCCACGCCCACAGCGCCGCGGCGGCGGCGAGGGCGGCGAGACGGCGGACGGGGACGCGCATCCGTCCATGCTGGGCGCTGCAGCCCCCGCCAACGCCGCTTCGCGCCCCTTCTGCGCAGAAGACCGCCCCCTGCACTCTGCGGAGGAGCGGATGTTGCCCACCGCCGCGCCAGCAGTGAGCCGCGGACCACGGCATCGATTCCGCCGCGGGAGCAATCGGCGGGAGCAAGCGCGCCAGCGGACGCCGATCCCATCACGCGGCGGGAGCAACATCTCCCGCCGCACGCACGCAGTGCCGGCCGCTTCGCCCACGCAGCCGCCTCATCCGCTCCACCTGCTGTTGTGCAGGAACCGTTCGCTGTTGTGCAGGAGAGCGTCTCCCGGGACCCCCGGATGCGGGAGCGGGCGGGAGGCGGGCTCCGGGAACTCCTGCACAACAGCGGAACTCCTGCACAACAGCGGAACTCCGGCACAACAGCAGCAACGACAGGGGCAGCACAGACGGCACCCGCCGCCCCTCAGAACAGCTCCGCCACCGCCCGCGCGAAGAGCTCCTCCGCGTCGCACTCGTGTCCGCGGCGCGAGAACCACGTGCACACGTTGCGGCAGTCGCGCTCGAGCAGCTCCATGCCGTTCGGGTTGGCGATGACATCGACGAGCTGAGGCAGATCGATGACGACGACGCGTCCTCGATGCACGAGCAGGTTGTACGGCGAGAGGTCGCCGTGCGCCCAGCCCGCCCGCGCGAAGCCGAGCACGATCGACTCGACCTGGGCGAAGAGCTCCGCGAGCTCCGCGCCCGCCGCGTCCGACTGCGCGAGCCGCGGGGCCGCGACCGTGTCCTCGCCGATGAACTCGAGCAGCAGCTCGGTGCCGTTGACCTGCACGGGATAGGGGACCGGGATGCCGAGCTCCCATGCGCGCGACAGCGCCGCGAACTCGGCGTTCGACCACGCGACGGCCGCGACCGAGCGCCCGTAGGCCGTGCCGCGCTCGACAGCCCGCTGATCGCGGGAGCGTCGCTCGCGGCGCCCCTCGCGGTAGACCTCGGACCGCGTGAAGTCGGTGTGCTCGGCCGAGCGGTACCGCTTCGCGGCGAGCAGGCAGCTCTCCGACCCGTCGGGCACGGCGCGCTCGATGAGGAACACGTCGGCCTCCTTGCCCGTCTTGAGGATGCCGAGCTCGGTGTCGAGCGCGGCGGCTGAGGTGACGACCCAGTCCGGCCACGGCTTGGGGCCGCGCTCGGACGGGGTGACCGCCGGCCACGTGGACCAGCGCTGGCCGGCGTCGGGCTCGACGTCGGCGAAGGTGAAGGTGGGGACGACGAAGTCGTCGCCGAAGATGTGCGTCAATTCGGTGGTCTTCCGGATGGGAGGCCACCGCGCCGGCGGTTCTGCTAGCGGGCGATGACCTCGGTGATGAGGGTCGTGGAAACGGGCACGACGAAGACGGTGCGCATCGTTCACTCCTCTCGCTCACATGCCTCGGGCCATCCGGGCGGCCTCAGCATAGACCCGTGGCCGCGGGCTGTACACCCTCGCTGCTACACTGACTTCAGCACCCGCTCCGGCGGGTGACTTCGCGTGCCCATCGCACACGGCTCAATTCCTTCAGTCCGACCCGCAGGGGTCGGCGGATGCGCGCCAGGGCACCAGGGATCGCGGCCGACCGGTCGCGGCAGACAACTGAGAAACCGCAGAGTCGGCATGGCCGTGCCCTGCGAGGAAAGGAATGCGGCCATGGCCGTCGTCACCATCCGCCAGCTGCTCGACAGCGGCGTCCACTTCGGACACCAGACCCGTCGCTGGAACCCGAAGGTCAAGCGCTTCATCCTCACGGAGCGCTCGGGCATCCACATCATCGACCTCCAGCAGTCGCTCGCCTACATCGACAAGGCGTACGAGTTCGTCAAGGAGACGGTCGCCCACGGCGGCACCGTGCTCTTCGTCGGCACCAAGAAGCAGGCCCAGGAGGCCATCGCCGAGCAGGCGACGCGCGTCGGCCAGCCCTACGTGAACCAGCGTTGGCTCGGCGGTCTGCTCACCAACTTCCAGACGGTCTCCAAGCGTCTCGCGCGCATGAAGGAGCTCGAGGAGATCGACTTCGACGACACGACGAAGGGCTTCACCAAGAAGGAGCTCCTCATCAAGAAGCGCGAGCTCGACAAGCTGCACAAGACGCTCGGTGGCATCCGCAACCTCACCAAGACCCCCAGCGCGATCTGGGTCGTCGACGCCAAGCGCGAGCACCTCGCGGTCGACGAGGCCACGAAGCTCGGCATCCCCGTGATCGGCATCCTCGACACGAACGCCGACCCCGACGAGCTGCAGTTCCCGATCCCGGGCAACGACGACGCGATCCGCTCGGTGAGCCTGCTCACGCGCATCATCGCCGACGCCGCCGCCGAGGGCCTCATCCAGCGTCACCAGAAGCCCGAGGCCGAGGGCAACGTCTCCGCCGTCGAGCCGCTCGCCGAGTGGGAGCGCGAGCTCCTCGAGGCGTCGAGCAACCCCGAGTCGGTCGCCGAGAAGATCGAGTCCGTCGACAACCGTGTCGAGGGTGACGTCGAGGCGGGCGCCGAGGCCGTGGCCGAGGTCGTCGAGGCCGAGACCCCGACCGAGCAGAACGACGCGGATGCGGAGGTCGCCGAGAAGGCTGCCGACGCCGACGCCGAGGAGAAGCCCGCGGCGAAGAAGAAGCCGGCCGCCAAGAAGGCCGCCGAGTAATCCCCCCGATCGATTTCGAACAGCTAAGGAACACATCCATGGCCAACTTCAGCCTGGAAGACGTGAAGGCCCTGCGCGAGCGCCTCGGCACCGGCATGGTCGACACCAAGAACGCTCTCGTCGAGGCCGATGGTGACATCGAGAAGGCCGTCGAGATCCTGCGCCTCAAGGGTGCGAAGGGCAACGCGAAGCGTGCCGACCGCTCCACGAGCGAGGGCCTCATCGCCGTCGTCGAGTCGGCCACGGCCGTCACGATGATCGAGCTCGCGTGCGAGACCGACTTCGTCGCGAAGAACGACAAGTTCGTCGCCCTCGCCGACAAGATCGTCGCCGCGCTCGCCGACTCGGGTGCCGAGACGGTCGACGCGGCCCTCGCGGTCGCCGTCGACGGCGGCACCGTGGCCTCCCTCATCGAGGACCAGGCCGCGACCATCGGCGAGAAGATCGAGCTGCGCCGCGTCGTGCGCATCGCCGGCGAGAAGTTCGCCGTCTACCTGCACCGCACGAGCAAGGACCTCCCGCCGCAGATCGGCGTCGTCGTCTCCTACACGGGTGACGACGCGGAGACCGCCCGCTCGATCGCTCAGCACATCTCGTTCGCCGACCCGGCCTACCTCACGCGCGAGGACGTGCCCGAGGCCGACGTCGAGAACGAGCGTCGCATCGTCGAGGAGATCAGCCGCAACGAGGGCAAGCCGGAGGCCGCCCTGCCGAAGATCGTCGAGGGTCGCCTCGGCGCCTACTTCAAGCAGGTCGCCCTGCTCGAGCAGGACTACGCCCGCGACAACAAACTGACCGTCGGCAAGGTCGTCGCCGACGCCGGTCTGACCGTGAACGGCTTCGCCCGCTTCAAGGTCGGCGCCTAAGCAGCCGCACGCGAAGGGCCCCGGATCCACGAGATCCGGGGCCCTTCGTCGTCGCGGGGTCGGACGCGTCAGGCGTGCAGCTGGGCGTTGAGCTCGACGCCGTGGCCGTCGCGGGGCAGTGCCTCGACGGCACCCGTGACGGAGTTGCGGCGGAACAGGATGCCGGGCACGCCCGAGAGCTCGACGGCCTTCACGGTGCGCGGCCCAGCCGGCAGGCGGTAGGTGACCTTCGTGCCGGCCGTGACGTAGAGGCCCGCCTCGACGACGGAGTCGTCGCCGATCGAGATGCCGATGCCCGAGTTCGCGCCGAGGAGGGCGCGCTCGCCGATCACGACGCGCTCCGTGCCGCCGCCCGAGAGGGTGCCCATGATGGAGGCGCCGCCGCCGATGTCGGAGCCGTCGCCCACGACGACGCCCTGCGAGATGCGCCCCTCGACCATCGACGAGCCGAGCGTTCCGGCGTTGAAGTTCACGAAGCCCTCGTGCATGACGGTCGTGCCGGGGGCGAGGTGCGCGCCGAGCCGCACGCGGGCGGCATCCGCGATGCGCACGCGCTCGGGCACGACGTAGTCGAGCATCCGCGGGAACTTGTCGACGCCCGTGACCGAGATGCCGGCACGCTGCAGGCGAGCGCGCCCGCTCGAGAGCACCGACGGATGCGCGGGCCCGCCCGTCGTCCACGCGACGATCGGCAGGTGGGCGAAGACGCCGTCGAGGTTGACCTCGTTCGGCTTGACGAGCAGGTGCGACAGGAGGTGGAGGCGGAGGTAGGCGTCCGGGGTGGAGGCGGGGGCCGCATCCGTGTCGATCTCGACGAGCATCGCCTCGGTCGTGACCTCGCGCACGGGGTCGGCGCCGACCCCGTCGGCCACCTCGGCGGGCGCGGAGGCGTCCGCGGGGGCGGCGCCGAGCGCGGGGGAGGGGAACCAGGTGTCGAGCACGGTTCCGTCGGCGGCGATCGTGGCGAGTCCGTGGCCCCAGGCGGTCGTCATAGTGCCAGGTTATCGGCTGGGTAGGGTTGGTCCGTGCCCGCCCTCGACCTCGCCACCAGCACCCCCGAGCTCACGCGCCAGCTCGTCGACATCTTCTCGGTGTCGGGCGAGGAGGCCGCGATCGCCGACGCCATCGAGCATGTTGTGCGCGCGCAGCCGCACCTCGAGGTGGTGCGCGACGGCGACGCCGTCGTCGCCCGCACGAACCTCGGCCGCCCGCAGCGCGTCGTCATCGCGGGTCACATCGACACGGTGCCGGTCAACGACAACCTGCCCGCGCGGCTCGAGGGCGACATCCTGTGGGGCCGCGGCACGGTCGACATGAAGGGCGGATGCGCGGTCATGCTCGCGCTCGCCACCCAGCTCGCCGAGCCCGCGATCGACGTCACGTGGGTCTGGTACGACAACGAGGAGGTCGACTCCTCGCTCAACGGCCTCGGCCGCATCGCGCGCGAGCGCCCCGAGCTGCTGCAGGCCGACTTCGCGATCCTCGGCGAGCCCTCGAACGGCAAGATCGAGGGCGGATGCAACGGCACGATCCGCGTCGACGTCACGACCCGCGGCAAGCGCGCGCACTCGGCCCGCGCCTGGATGGGCGAGAACGCCATCCACGCGATGGCGCCCGTGCTCGAGCGCCTCGCCGCGTATGAGGCGCGCGAGGTCGAGGTCGACGGGCTCGTGTACCGCGAGAGTCTCTCGGCCGTGCGCATCTCGGGCGGCGTCGCCGGCAACGTCATCCCCGACGAGTGCACCGTGCACGTCAACTACCGCTTCGCGCCGAGCCGCAGCGGCGCCGAGGCCCTCGCCCACCTCGAGGAGCTGCTCGCCGGCCTCCCGGTGGAGATCGCGGTCGCCGACCTCGCCGAGGGCGCCCGCCCCGGCCTCGACGCGCCGCTCGCCCAGCAGTTCGTCGCCGCGGTCGGCGGCGAGGCCCGACCCAAGTACGGGTGGACGGATGTCGCCCGCTTCAGCGCTCTCCGCATCCCCGCCGTGAACTACGGCCCCGGCGACCCGAGTCTCGCCCACGCCGACGATGAGCGCGTGCCCGTGGCGCAGATCGAGCGGGTCGAGGCGGGCCTGCGCCGATGGCTCAGCGCCGGCTGATCCTCCCCGCGCTCGTGCGGTGGCGCCTCACACCCTGGTGGGGCCGCGTGCTCGTCGTCTTCGCGCTCTCGCGCGTCGTGACGACGGCGATCATGCTGTGGGGCGCGGGCGAGCAGGCGCGCACGACGGGCGCCTCGCCGCTCGACTACGCGACGTTCGCGAGCAACTGGGACGGTCAGTGGTACTGGCTCATCGCGGTCGCGGGCTACCCATCCGAGCTGCCCGTCGACGCATCCGGCCACGTCATGCAGAACGCGTGGGCGTTCATGCCGGCCTACCCACTGCTGCTCGGCGTCTTCGCGCGGCTGGGGTTCCCGTTCCCGCCGCTCGCCGTGCTGCTGTCGCTTGCGGCGGGGGCGTGCGCGGCGTTGCTCTTCGAACGGCTGCTGCGAGGCAACGGCTTCTCGCCGGGCTCGGCGCTCTTCGGCGTCGTGCTGCTGTGCACCGCCCCGCTGTCGCCCATGTTCCAGGTCGCCTACGCGGAGGCGGCGGGGCTCGCGCTGCTGTTCCTCGCACTCCTGCTCGTGCAGCGGCGTCTGTTCTGGACGCTCGTGCCGGTCGTGATCCTCATGTCACTCACGCGGCCGTCAGGGCTCGCGTTCGCGCTCTTCCTTCTGCTCGTGTTCGCCCTGCGGATCTGGAGGCGGCGGCGCGACGCCGATGCGCATCCGCTGCCCCCGCGGGAGTTCTGGGGGCTCGTGACCGCGGGCCTCGCGAGCTTCGCGGCGGGGCTCGCGTGGCCGGCTGTCGCGTGGGCCGTGACGGGCTCGCCGAGCGCCTACCTCGACACCGAGCTGTCGTGGCGGGCGAGCTACCTCGGCTACGGAGAGCTCGTGCCGTTCGAGGCGTGGCTGCGCGGCATCGCGTTCTGGCTGGAGTTCGCGGGAGCGGATGCGCCGGCCACCTCGCTCGCGGTCGTCGCGGTGGTCGTCATGGTCGCCCTCTTCGCGGTGTTCCTCGGGAGCCCGTGGGGACGTCGTCTCGGCGAGCTGCGGCTGTGGCTCGTGAGCTACCTTGTGTATCTCATGGCGGTGTTCTTCCCGCAGTCGAGCACGTGGCGCCTGCTGCTGCCGCTGTCGCCCGCCCTCGGAGCCTTCGCGGTGCCGCGCTCGCGGGCGCTGCGGGTCGTGCTCGTGGTGCTCGGCGTGCTCGGGCAGCTGTGGTGGGTGTACTTCTGCTGGGTGCGCGTGCCGGGCGACTGGTCGCCGCCGTAGGCGCCCGTCACCGTGCCCGCGGCGCTGGCCCGCCGCAGGATTCGCCCGTGTCCCCCGCATACGGGATAATGGGGATGAGCAACCGTCGAAAGGGGACATCTCATGGCAGCCATGAAGCCGAGGACCGGTGACGGCCCGATGGAGGCTGTGAAGGAGGGTCGCCTCATCATCGTGCGCGTTCCGCTCGAGGGCGGAGGCCGCCTGGTGGTCTCGGTCAACGACGACGAGGCCAAGGAACTGCACGACGCTCTCGCGAGCGTCATCGCGGGCTGACCCGACACAAGCCGACGCGCCCCGTCTGATCTCCGGATCAGGCGGGGCGCGGTCGTCGGCGGGGGAGACGCGCGGGGCGTCAGTCGGACGTCTTGACGAGCTGCAGCAGCCCGTCGCCCGCGGTGCTGAGGGATGCCGTGACGGCGGCCGACTCGGCGATCGTCGTGAGCAGGGCCCGGAAGTCGGCGACCGTCTCGTCGCGCTGCGCCGGGTCGGCGACGCGACCCCGCCACAGGGCGTGGGCGACCGCGACCACGCCGCCCGTGCGCGCGATCCGGAGACCGTGCTCCACGTAGTCGAGCACCGATCCGGGGTCGGCGTCGACGAGCACGAGGTCGTAGGCGCCGTCGTTCATGCGCGGGAGCACGTCGGTGGCGCGGCCCGCGATGAGGCGGGCGCGCGAGGAGGGGATGCCGGCGTCGGCGTAGGCCTGACGCGCGCGGTTCTGGTGATCGATCTCGACGTCGATCGTCGTGAGCGTGGCGTTCGGGGCGCCCTGCAGGAGCCACAGGCCGCTCACGCCGGCGCCCGTGCCGATCTCGAGGATGTTGCGCGCACCGCTCGCGGCGGCGAGCACGGCGAGCTGGGCGCCCACGGCGGGCGAGACCGGGTCGATGCCGAGCTCGAGCGAGTGCTGCCGGGCAGCCTGCGTCGCGGGGGGTTCCACGGGGAACTCCTCCGCGAACTTCCAGCTCAGGTCTTTGTCGCTCACATCGCCTCCGCCTCCCAGCGTAGGGCCGTGCCCAGCCCGCGCCGGTATCCTGAGCGGGTGTCCTTCGGGTTGACCTTCGACAAGATCCTGATCATCCTCGTGATCGCGGTCTTCCTCGTGGGCCCCGAGCGTCTGCCGGGCTACGCCGCCCAGCTCGCGCGCCTCACGCGCTCGCTGCGCGACCTCGCGAACGGCGCGAAAGACCGGATGCGCGAGGAGATGGGCCCCGAGTTCGACGAGGTCGACTGGGCGAAGCTCGATCCCCGCAAGTACGACCCGCGCCGCATCATCCGCGACGCCCTTCTCGAGGAGGACCCGGCCGGCCCGGTGCCCGCCGGTCCGCCGACGCCGACCCGCTCCTCGGCGACCGCGTACGAGCTGCGCCAGCGCCGGCTCGGCAAGGGGCCCGTGCCGCCGTTCGACGGCGAGGCGACCTAGGCTCGCATCACAGCACGGTGGGCAGCACGCCGCCGTCTGCCCGCAGGGCCGCGCCGTTCGTCGCCGACGCGAGTGGGCTCGCGAGGTAGGCCACGAGGCTCGCGATCTCCTCGGGGCGGAGGAAGCGTTGGGCGAGCGACGTGTCGCGCACGAGCGCGTCGCGGAGCGCCTCGGCCGGCATCCCCTGAGCGTGCGCGATGTGCTCGATCGTGCGCGCCACGCCGTCGGAGTAGGTCGGGCCGCCGAGCACGGTGTTGACGGTCACGGCGGTGCCCTTCGTGAGCTTCGAGAGGCCGTTCGCGAGCGCGAGCGCGGCCGCCTTGGTGGCGCCGTAGGCGATCATGTCGCCCGGCACGTCGACGGCCGACTCGGTGCCGACGAAGAGGATGCGGCCCGCGCCCGCCGCGATCATGTCGCCGAGCACGGCGCGCGAGAGCCGCACGGCGCTCATGAGGTTCACCTCGATGTAGCGGGCCCACTCGTCGTCGCCGACTTCGGCGAACGGGGCGACGTCGAACGTGCCGACGTTGTTGACGAGGATGTCGACCCGTCCGAGTCGCTCGACGAGAGCGCGCGTCCGCGCGGCATCCGCGAGGTCGGCGGCGAGCCCTGTGACGTCGGCGCGCGGGACGGCCTCGCGCAGGAGCGCGACCGCTGCGTCGACGCGTTCTGCCCGCCGCCCGTTGAGCACGACAGCCGCGCCCTCCTCGGCGAGCGTGCGGGCGATCGCGAAGCCGATGCCCTCGGTCGAGCCGCTGATGAAGGCGCGGGCGCCGTCGAGTTGGAGATCCATGGGGTCCTTCCGGGCGCGCGAGGCGCCGATTCACTTTCCTGGGAAAGTCAACGGTAGGCGAAATCACTTTCCCAAGCAAGTAATCGGCTAGGCTCGCACCATGACATCCGAATCCGCGGAGCTTCCCGCTCGCGACTTCGCGCCTGACGAGCTCGACACGTGGTCGGCCGTCGCGACGCTCCTCGAATGGATGCCCGCGGCTCTCGACGCGCAGCTGCAACGCGACGCGGGGCTCAGTCACTTCGAGTTCGGCATCCTCTACGCGCTCGCCCGCGCCGAGGACGGCGTGCTGCGCATGAGCGAGCTCGCGGGCTACGCCAACAGCACCCTCTCGCGGCTGTCACGGGCGGTCGCGCGCCTCGAGCGCCCGGGCTGGGTTCGCCGCGAGGTCGACCCTTCGGATGGGCGCGTGACCCTCGCGCGGATCACCGCCGAGGGGCGACGCGCGCAGCAGGCGGCGGCACCGGGGCACGTCGACCTCGTGCGGCGCGTCGTGTTCGGCTCCCTCACGCCCGCGCAGGCGCGGGCCTTGGGTGAGAGCAGCCGGCGCATCACATCCGCTCTCCGCGCCGACGGCGCCTGGCGCCCGGCCCCCTGACGAGAGTTCCCGTTCCGCGTGATAGTCGCCGAAGGAACGGGTGCGAACACGCGGAACGGGAACTTTCAGCGGCGGCGGACGGCCTTGAGCCCCTTGAGGGTGAACACCATGAGCCCGACAAGGCGGCCGAACTCGTAGCCCGTGCGTGGTAGCTGCAGGAGCCCCGTCGCCTCGGCGACCGTCGTCGACTCGGTGAAGCGCAGCAGCCCGTCGACACCGTTGCGGCGCCCGACCCCCGACTGCTTGACGCCGCCCATGGGGGCATCTATCGAGCCGAAGGTCGCGCGGTAGCCCTCGTTGATGTTCACCGAGCCGGCCTCGAGGCGCGCGGCCACGCCGCGGGCGCGCGCGGGAGAACCGGACATGACGGATGCGTTGAGGCCGTAGTCCGTGTCGTTCGCGGCGGCGACCGCGGCATCCGCGTTCTCGACGACCGTGACGGCCACGAGCGGGCCGAAGGTCTCGCCCGCGAAGCACTGCATCTCGGAGGTCACGTCGGTGAGCACGGTCGGCTCGAGCACGTAGGGGCCGAGGTCGGGGCGGTGGCGGCCCCCGGCGAGCACCGTCGCGCCCTTCGCGATCGCGTCGTCGAGGTGCGCCGTGACGCGCTCGAGCTGGGCGGCGGATGCGAGCGAGCCGACATCCGCCGTGTAGTCGAAGTCGACGCCGAGGGCGAGGTTGCGCACGCGCTCGGCGAAGGCGGGCACGAAGCGGTCGGCGACTCCCTTCTCGACGTAGACGCGCTCGATCGACACGCACAACTGCCCGGCGGCCGAGAAGCACGCGTAGGCGGCATCGGCGGCGGCCTTCTCGGGGTCGACGTCGTCGAGCACGATGAGCGGGTTCTTGCCGCCGAGCTCCATCGAGGCGCCGATGAGGCGGCCCGCGGCGCGCTGCGCGACGGTGCGGCCGGTCGCCGTCGAGCCCGTGAAGCACACGTAGTCGGCGGCGTCGACGACGGCCGAGCCGACCTCGGAACCCGGGCCCGCGACGACCTGCCACAGCTCGGGCGGCAGTCCCGCGTCGACGAACGCGCGGCGGGCGAGCAGCACCGAGAGGGTGCCCTGATCGTCGGCCTTCTGCAGCACGCCGTTGCCGACCGCGAGGGCCGGCGCGATGTCCATGAGGGCGAGGCTCAGCGGGTAGTTCCAGGGCGTGATGACGCCGATGAGCCCCTTCGGGGCGCGACGCACGCGGGTGCGCATGACGAGCGGGATGCCAGCGCGGCGCGCCTCGGGGCGCAGCACGCGCCGGGCGCTCAGCGCGGCATAGCGCGTCGCGGCTGCCGAGTTGAAGACCTCCTCGAAGGCCTGCCCGCGTGTCTTGCCGGTCTCGGACTGCACGGCGTCGAGCAGCAGCTCGCGGCGCTCGAGGAAGAGGTCGTGCCCCCGCAGCAGCACGGCGCGGCGGTGCGCGTCGCCCGCGGCCCACCACGCGCGCTGCGCCTCCCGCGCGCGGAGGGCGGCATCCGCCACCTCCTCGACGGTCGCGTGGGGGAGCGTGTAGAGCTCCTCGCCCGTGAACGGGGCGATGACGGAGACGGGGGATGCGGCGCGGCCGGCGAGGTCGGTGATGAGCTCGTCGGCGAGCGTCCGGGGCAGCAGGCCGGGCATGCCGCGAGTCTAACTTGGACGGGCGTCCAACTCGGGGCCCCTGTGCGGGGGAGGCTGCCCGGATGCCGGCCGCGCTCCCGGTAGGGTGGCCCGCATGACGACGCCGTCTCCGAGGATCCGCGCATCCGTGATCGCCCGCTACGCGGCCGGCTCGATCGGCACGGGAGGGTTCGGCACGCTCCCCGGGCTCGTGCTCGCGATCTACCTCACCGACACGCTCGGCGTCGCCGCGATCTGGGCCTCCGTTATCATCGGCACCGCGAAGCTGTGGGATGTCGTGATCGACCCCGTCATCGGCGGCCGCAGCGACCGCAGCCTCGCCGTCACCGGCTCCCGTCGCCGCTTCATGCTCATCGGCGCCCTCCTGCTGCCCGTGTTCTTCATCCTGACCTTCGCCGTCCTGCCGGGCGTCGGGCCCGTCGTCGCCGGCCTGTGGGTGCTCGTGGCGTTCGTGCTCACGGCCACGGCGTTCAGCCTCTTCCAGGTGCCCTACATCGCCCTGCCCGCCGAGCTCGTCGGCGACTACGACGGCCGCACGCGCCTGCTCTCGGCGCGCGTCGTCGTTCTCACGATCGCCATCCTGCTGTTCGGCGCGGGCGGGCCCATGCTCGTGAAGCTCTTCAGCGGCACCGCCGATGGCACCGCGACCCAGTCGGGCTATCTCGGCATGGCGGTCGTCGCGGGCCTCCTGCTCGGGCTCGGGATGCTCGTGGCCGTCACGTCGGCGCAGCGGGGCCCGCGCGCGGACGCCCCGCCGCGCATCCCGCTCGGCCGCTACTACCGGGATGGCGTCGAGGCGCTGCGCTCGAGCCGCCCGTTCCGCGCGCTGCTGCTCACCTTCCTGCTGCAGGCCCTCGCCACGGGCATGATGCTCGCGGGCGCCGCCTATGTCGCCAAGTGGGTGCTGCGCGACCCGATCGACGGCACGACGTTCCTCTTCGTGGCCCTCATCGCGCCGGCCCTCGTGTGCGCGCCGGTGTGGGCCGTCATCTCGCGCCGCACCGGCAAGGAGTGGGCGTTCGGCGTCGCATCCGTGCTCTTCGGGCTCGCGGCGCTGTCGCTCGTGCTGCTCGTGTGGATCCCCGGCCCCTGGCTCTACGCGCCGGTCGCGCTCGCGGGCGCCGCGTACGCGGGCATGCAGACGCTCCCCATGGCGATGCTGCCCGACGTCATCAGCGACGACGCGACCCGCAACGGCCCGGGACGCGCGGGCGTCTTCGGGGGCGTGTGGACCGCGGGCGAGACGACGGGCATGGCGCTCGGCGCCGTGCTGCTCACGCTCGTGCTCGCGCTCACCGGCTACCAGGAGGCATTCGCAGGTCAGGTCGTCGAGCAGAGCGCCAACGCCCTCACGGGGATCGTGCTGAGCTTCAGCATCGTGCCCGCGATCATGATCGGCGTGAGCCTGTGGGCGCTCAGCCGCTACCCGCTGAGGCGCGGCGACATCGACGGGGCGGTGGTCGCATCCGCTGTTCCCGTGGGCGACATCACTGCCGCCGACACCGCGGAGGAGACCCGATGACGCTCGACGCCGAAGCCGTGCTGGGCCGGCTCTCGGAGCTGCGCGCGGGCGACCCGCCCACCCACGGCGGCCGCGTGCTGAGCTACGTCTACGACCCGGGCCTCGCCGGGCTCGATGACATGGTCGCGGCTGTCGTCGACGAGGTGCTGCCCGTCAACGGCCTCGACCCGACGACGTTCCGCTCGGTGGGCGTGCTCGAGTCGGAGCTCGTCGGCTTCATGCGCGAGTTGCTGCACGGCGACGCGGATGTCGTGGGCTCGGCCACGAGCGGCGGCACCGAGAGCTGCCTGCTCGCGGTCAAGACGGCGCGCGACGTGTGGCGCGCCGCCCACCCCGAGGGGCGTCCGCGGCTTCTCGCCCCCGTCACGGTGCACGCCGCCTTCCAGAAGGCCGCCGCCTACTTCGACCTCGTGCTCGACCTCGTGCCGACCGCGCCCGACGGCGTCGTCTCGGCAGCGGATGTCGTGGCCCGCCTCGGCGACGACGTCGCGCTCGTCGTGCTCTCGGCGCCCAACTACCCCTTCGCGAGCCTCGACCCGATCGCCGAGGTGGCGGAAGCCGCATCCGCCGCGGGCGTCCCGTTGCACGTCGACGCGTGCATCGGCGGGCTCGTGCTGCCGTTCTGGCGCGACGACGCGGATGCCGAGCTGCCCGCGTGGGACTTCCGCGTGCCCGGCGTCACGAGCGTGAGCGCCGACCTGCACAAGTACGGCTACGCGCCGAAGGGCGTCTCGGTGCTGCTGCAGCGCGGGCGCGATCGCCAGCGGCACCAGTACTTCGCGACGACGCGGTGGCCCGGATACCCGGTCGTGAACCCCACGATCCTCGGCTCGAAGTCGGCCGTGCCGCTCGCGGCGGGCTGGGCGATCGCCGAGGGGCTCGGGGTCGAGGGCTTCCGCGAGCTCGGCGAGTCGTGCCTGCGCGCGACGCGCGCCCTGCGCGCCGCAATCGAGGGCATCGAGGGGCTGCGCGTCGTGGGGGAGCCCGTCGGGCCGCTCTTCGCGGTGGCGACCGATGAATCCGTCGCGCCCGAGCAGCGTGTCGACCCCCATCATTGGGCCGACGCCGTGCGCGGGCTCGGCTTCGTGCTGCAGCTGCAGCCCGCGCTGGCCCCCCTGCCGTCGACGACGCACCTCACGATCACGCCCGTCACCGAGTCGGTGCTGCCCGAGCTCACGAGCGCGCTCGTCGCGGGGGCGGATGCCGTGCGCGGCGTGCCGCACGTCGACGCGTCCGCGCTGCTCGGCGGGCTCCCGCCGCTCGAGGCGCTCGCGGCGCTCGACTCCGACACCGCATGGGCGCTGCTGCAGGGCATCGGCATCGGGGGTGGCGCGGAGCTGCCGGATGCGCAGGCGCCGCTCGTGGCGCTCATCGAGGCGCTGCCGGCATCCGTCGCGGAGAGGCTGCTCGTCGAGCTGCTGGGGCGGTTGGTGGAGCCGCGGGAGGTGTAGCGGGGTGGTGGTCTCGAGACGCGTCGCCTTCGGCGGCGCTCCTCGACCACCTACATGAACACAGGTGGTCGAGGAGCGCCCGCGCAGCGGACGCGTCTCGAGACCACCGCCCCCGAGCTACCTACAGCAGCGGCCGCCCCGCGAGCCCGCGACCGCGGGCGACCACGGCATCCGCGAGCTCCCTGAGCGCCGCAGCCGCGGGGTCCGCGGGGTCGCCCAGCACGACGGGCGCCCCCGCGTCGCCCCCCGAGGCGACGGATGCCGCGAGCGGCACGCGCGCGAGCACGGGCACCTCGAGCCGGCGCGCGACCTCGTCGCCGCCGCCCGCGCCGAACACCCCGCCCGACATGTTCTCGACGACGCCGATGACCGTCTGACCGGTCTGCCGCGCGAGCAGGCCGGAGCGCTCCGCCACATCCGCCGCGGCCGCCTGCGGCGTCGTCACGACGACGACCTCGGCGTTCGGCAGCAGCTGGCCGAGCGTGATGGCGACATCGCCCGTGCCGGGCGGCAGGTCGAGCAGCAGCACGTCGAGGTCGCCGAAGTACACGTCGGTGAGGAACTGCTGCATCGTGCGGTGCAGGAGCGGCCCGCGCCACGACACGGGCGTGCGGTCCTCGACGAACATGCCGATCGAGATGACCTTCACGCCGTGCGCGACGGGCGGCAGGATCATGTCGCCCACCTGGGTGGGCTTCGCATCCGCGATGCCGAGGATGCCGGGGATCGAGAAGCCGAAGACGTCGGCGTCGACGAGCCCCACCGCGAGACCGCGCGCCGCGAGGGCGACCGCGAGCTCGGCCGTGATCGTCGACTTGCCGACGCCGCCCTTGCCCGAGGTGATCGCTACGACGCGCGTGAGCGTGCCGGGGCCGAACGGCATCCGGCGCTCGCCGCGGAGGCGCGTCACGAGCGCCTCTCGCTCGGCGGGGGTCATGACGCCGAGCGCGAGGTCGAGCGAGTCGACGCCCGGCACCGCGAGCACCGCCTCGCGCACGTCGCGCTCGATGCGGTCGGCGGCCGGGCAGCCCACGATCGTGAGGCGCAGGTCGACGCGTGCCGCGCCATCCGCCACCTCGACGCCGCGCACCATGTCGAGCTCGGTGATGGGGCGACGGATCTCGGGGTCCTGCACGCGCGCGAGCGCCGCGAGGACCGCGTCGGCGGCGGGGGAGGAGGTCACTTCGCGACCTCGTCCGTCTCCTTCTCCTTGTCGAGCTCCTCGAGCAGCGCGCGCAGCTCGGCCCGGATGAAGTCCTTCGTGGCCATGTCCTTGACCGCGAGGCGCAGCGCCACGACCTCGCGCGCGAGGTACTCGGTGTCGGCGAGATTGCGCTCGGCGCGCTGACGGTCCTGCTCGATCTGCACCCGGTCGCGATCGTCCTGCCGGTTCTGCGCGAGCAGGATGAGGGGCGCCGCATACGAGGCCTGCAACGACAGGATGAGGGTGAGCAGCGTGAAGTTGAGGGCGCGCGGGTCGAACTGGAACGGCACGGGCATGACCGAGTTCCACACGAGCCACAGGGTCACGAAGACCGTCATGCCGATGAGGAACCAGCTCGTGCCCATCGCGCGCGCGAACGACTCCGAGAAGCGGCCCATGCGGTCGCGGCCCGAGGGGCGGAAGCCGAAGGCCGGGCGGATGCCCTTGGGGGCGTCGAGCCGGGGCTCGTTACGTCGTGCCATGCGGCGTCCTCCTTCCTCGGATCGGGATGGCTGCGGTGCTCGTGCTCACGGGCTCCGGTTCCTGCTCGTCGTGCGAACTTCGCCAGTCATCGGGCAGGAGGTAGTCGAGGACGTCGTCGATGGTCACCACCCCGACGAGACGGTGCTTCTCGTCGACGACGGGAAGCGAGACGAGGTTGTAGGAGGCGAGGATGCGCGCGACCTCGGCCGCGCTCGTCTCGGGCGCGACCGGCTCGAGGGTCGCGTCGATGAGCGTGCCGAGACGCTCGTGCGGCGGGTAGCGCAGCATCCGCTGGAAGTGCACGACGCCGAGGAAGCGACCCGTGGGCGGCTCGTACGGCGGCAGGGTGACGCACACGGCGGCGCCGAGCGCCGGCGCGAGCTCGTGGCGGCGGATGAGGGCGAGCCCCTCCGCGACGGTCGCGTCGGCCGAGACGATGATCGGCTCGGTCGTCATGAGGCCGCCCGCGGTCTCGGGGGCGTAGTTGAGGAGGAAGCGCACGTCTTCCGCCTCCTCCGGCTGCATGAGACCGAGCAGGGCCTCACCGCGTGCCTCGGGCAGCTGGGCGATGAGGTCGGCGGCGTCGTCGGGCTGCATCTGGTCGAGCACGTCGGCGGCGCGCTCGTCGTCGAGCTGCGTGATGATCTCGACCTGCTCGTCCTCGGGCATCTCCTCGAGGGCGTCGGCGAGACGGTCGTCGGGGAGCTCCTCGGCGACCTCGATGCGGCGGTCCTCGGGCAGGTCGAGGAGAGTCGATGCGAGGTCGGCCGGCAGCAGGTCGGCGTAGGTCGCGATGAGCTGCTCGGCGGACTGCGACTCGCCGGGGGCGTTGACCTCGCGCACCTTGTCCCACGCAGCGAGCACGGTGCTGCCCTTGCCGAACGGAGCCGCGCTCGTGCGGGGGCGGCGCAGGAAGAGCTCGCCCACGACCCACTCGCCGGGGCCCGACTCCTCGATCGCGACGTCCTCGATCGTGGCCTGGCCCGATCCGTCGCGCAGCGCGACCTGGCGGCCGAGCATCTCGGCGATGACGCGCACTTCGCCGCCGCGCTGCTCGAAGCGGCGCAGGTTGATGAGACCGGTCGTGATGATCTGGCCCGCGCCGATGCTCGTGACGCGTCCGATCGACACGAAGACGCGACGCCGACCGGGGATCTCGACGATGAGCCCGACGACACGCGGCGAGCTCTTGGGGCGGTACACGACGAGCACGTCGCGCACCTTCCCGACCCGGTCGCCGTTGGGGTCGAAGACGGAGCACCCGGCCAGTCGGGCGACGAAGACTCTCGTGGCGCTCACGGGAAAACCCTACCCGCCGGATGCCAGAATGGCGGGGTGACCAGCCCTTCGCCTTTCGCACGTCCCGGCGCCCCGCTGACGGTTCCGCAGGGCGACGTTCTCGGCACCTACGACAGCTATCCCGAGGCGCAGAAGGTCGTCGACCGGCTCGCGAAGGCGGACTTCCCGGTGGCGAAGCTCGCGATCGTCGGCAACAACCTCACGAGCGTCGAGATCATCACCCGCAAGCGCTCGTGGAACCGCGCGGCCTTCTCCGGCGTGCTGTCGGGCGCGTGGCTCGGCATCTTCATGGGCCTGCTGCTGAGCCTGCTCTCGCCGACCTTCACGTGGCAGCTCTTCGCGGCCGCCGTGTTCATCGGCGCCGCGCTCGGCCTCTTCCTGCAGCTCATCAGCTACGCGATCAGCCGCCGCAACCGCGACTTCGAGTCGGTGTCGCAGGTGATCGCCGCGAACTACCAGATCGTCATCGAGCCGGGCATGCTCGCCCGCGCCCAGGACGCCCTCGCCCGCAACCCCCAACTCTGACCTCGTGCTCGTGGCGCGGCTGGAGCCGCGACGCGACGGCGGGAGAAACGCCTCCCGCCGCACGGTCGTAGCTCCAGCCGCGCCGTGAGTCGACGTCGTCAGCGGCGGCCGGCCTTCGCCCGGAACAGCACGCGCGTGAGCACGGCGCCGACGGCGAGGAAGGCGACGCACCAGCCGAGAGCCCACCATCCGCTCGTGCCGATGTCGGTGCCGAGCAGGAGCCCGCGGATGGTCTCGATGATGGGGGTGAGGGGCTGGTTCTCGGCGATCCAGCGCAGCCACTCGGGCATCGTGTCGACGGGAACGAAAGCGCTCGACACATACGGCAGGAACATGAGGAAGAAGCCGTACCCGTTCGCCGCCTCCGGGTTCGACGCCGCGAGGCCGATCGCCGCGAAGACCCAGGTGATCGCGAGGATGTAGAGGGCGACGAGCGCGCCCATCCCGATCCACTCGATCGGTCCGGCGCTCGGTCGGAACCCCAGCAGCAGGGCCACGCCGATGACGATCGCGGTGGCGACGAGGTTGCGCACGAGGCTCGCGACGACGTGCCCCGTGATGACCGTCTCGGCGCGCATCGGCATGGTGCGGAAGCGGTCGATGACGCCCGTCGTCATGTCGGTCGCCACGTCGACGGCGACCGAGGCGGCCCCGAACCCCGCGCACAGCAGGATGATGCCCGGCACGACGTAGTCGACGTAGCCGCCGCCGGGGGCGATCGCGCCGCCGAACACCTGCGTGAAGAGCACCATGAGCATGGTGGGCAGCGCGATCGCCATGACGAGCGCGTCGGGGGTGCGCAGCGTGTGCAGCATGCTGCGGCCGACGAAGGTCGCGAAGACGGATGCCGCTCGCGGCGGCGCGGCGGGCGCCGGCGCGGGCGCGTGTCCGGGTGCGGTGAGGGTGGTCATGGCGGTCAGTCCTTCGTGAGGGCGAGCTCGGGCTCGCGGGTGGCGGGGGATCCCGTGACGGCGAGGAAGACGTCGTCGAGGCTGGGGGAGCGCAGGGAGACGGATGCGGCATCCGCGTTCCCGAGTCCGGCGAGCGCGCGGCGCAGTCCCGCGACGGTGCCGTCGGTGGGGAGCTCGGCGAGCACGGCGCCCGTGGCGTCGCTCACGGTGATCACCTCGCCGCCGACGCGCGCCTTGAGCTCATCGGCGGTGCCCTCGGCCACGACGACGCCGTGCTCGATGACGGCGATGCGATCGGCGAGCTGGTCGGCCTCCTCGAGGTACTGCGTCGTGAGCAGCACGGTCGTGCCGTTCGCGGTCAGGGTGCGGATCTCGTCCCACAGCGCCTGGCGGCTGCGGGTGTCGAGGCCCGTCGTCGGCTCGTCGAGGAACACCACGGGCGGCGCGAGGATGAGGCTGATGGCGAGGTCGAGGCGCCGGCGCATGCCGCCCGAGTAGGTGCCGACCCGCTTGCCGGCCGCCTCGACGAGGCCGAAGCGGTGGAGCATCTCGTCGGCCCGGCGTGCCGCGTCGGCCCGACCGAGGCCCGAGAGCCTGCCCATCATGCGCAGGTTCTCGCGTCCGGTGAGCACCTGGTCGACCGCTGCGGCCTGACCGGTGACGCTGATGCGGCGCTTGACCTGCTCGGGCTCGTGTGCGACGTCGTGGCCCGCGACGGTCGCGGTGCCGGCGTCGGCGGCGACGAGCGTGCTGAGGATGCCGAGCAGAGTGGTCTTGCCGGCCCCGTTGGGACCGAGCAGGGCGAAGACGGTGCCGGCTGAGACGTCGAGGTCGATGCCGCGGAGCACCTCGGTGCCGCCGAAGCTCTTGCGGATGCCGCGAACGGTGATGGCGTCCATCGCGCGTCCTTCCTGTGGGAGTGTGAATGGCGTAAACTGTTTACGCCATATGCGAACTGTTTAACAGATACACAGTTAGCGCCCTCCGCGTCAACCCCGAATACGATGAGGCCGATGACCGACACCCCGACCGAGCCGGAGCTCCCGCGCGCCGTCGCCCTCGCATGGGGCGTCGCGGCGCATCCGCAGCGCGGCCCCAAGCGCGAGCTCTCGATCGAGCGCATCGTCGACGTCGCCGTCGAGCTCGCCGACCGCGGAGGGCTCGGAGCGGTCTCGATGGCAGCCGTCGCGTCGGAGCTCGGGTACACGCCGATGTCGCTCTACCGCTACGTCACGAGCAAAGACGACCTGCTCGTGCTCATGCAGGAGCGCGGCATCGGCGTGCCGCCCGAGAGCGTGCGAGAGGCCGACGGCTGGCGCGACGGGATGCGCGACTGGGCCGCCGCGACCCTCTCGACCTACCGTGAGCATCCGTGGCTGCTCGACCTCGCGATCGAGGGCACCCCCCAGACGCCCAACAACCTCGCGTGGCTCGACGCGGCGCTCGAGACGCTCGCGGAGGCGCCCGCCGACTACGAGGCCAAGGTCTCGATCGTGCTCGCCGTCATGGCACAGGTGCGCTGGCAGGGCGTCGTCGAGCGCGGCTACCTCGCGGCGGCGGCGGCGGCCTCCGTGCGACCCGAGGATCTCGACCGCCACGCGAGCGACGTCATCGCGACCTTCATCACGCCCGAGCAGTTCCCCGAGGTGCACCGCGCGCTGCAGGCCGGCGTGTTCGGGCCCGGCCCCGACGACCCCTTCGCGTTCGGCCTCGAGCGCGTGCTCGACGGCATCGAGAACTACCTCGCGACCGAGCCCTCCGCACGACCCGCGACGCCCCTCGGCGACCCCCAGGAGGACCAGATCGCGCGCGATCCGAAGGTCAGGGAGGCCGTCAAGGCGCGGCGCGAGGCCGAGAAGCAGCTGCGCGAGGCCCGCAAGCGCGAACGCGAACGGATGCGCGAGGCGCGCGAGCGGATGCGGAGGGGATAGCCGATCGCGGAGGTCTCGAGACGCGTCCGCTGCGCGGGCGCTCCTCGACCACCTGGGTCAGCCGATCGTCACGACGTGGGACGCCGCGGTACGGCGATCGTGCGCGTCGATCGTGACGGCGCGGTACTCGATGCGCGTGCCGTCGGCGAGCGGGCGCACGTCGTGCACGACCCGGGCGCCCGGGCCGGTCGCGGTGCCGAGCCCGTGCCACTCGTCCGAGCCCACCTCGCGCCACGAGAAGCTCGTCTCGCTCCACAGGGCACCCGTGTCGACGTCGACGTGCACGATGCCGTCGATCTCACCCGGCTCGGGCGAGGTGAAGACGGGCGCGACCGCGGCATCCGGGGCCCCCACCTGGCGGTCGGCGACGAGCACGACGGCCGAGAGCGGCGGCACCGCGACCGAGGCGACGCCGTCCGCGTCGGCCGTGGTCGCATCCGTCTCGCCGTAGAGCACCGAGAACGCGGCGCCGGGGGTGAGCGTCGGCACGTCGATCGTCACCTCGCGTCCGCCGGCGTTGAGCACGACGAGGTGCTCGACGCGCTCCGCGTGGTCGACCCGCGAGAACGCGTAGCTCGAGCCGTCGGCGATGCGCTCGAGCTGCGCGCCCGTCGCGAGGGCCGGATGCGACTTCCGCAGCTCGGCGAGCTCGGCGATGAGCCGGTAGAGGGGCGCGTCGGGGTCGTAGCGGTCGACGGCGCCCGCGATCTCGCCCGTGATGAGCGGCTGGTCGGCGTACTCGGGGGTCGCGGTGGCGAAGAGGCTCTGGCGCGCGTGGCGGTCGGCGCCGTCGCCCGCGCCGACGAAGCCCTGCTCGTCTCCCGCGTAGACGACGGGCTGCCCGCGGGCGAGGAAGAGCAGCTCGTGGGCGAGCTCGTCGCGGGCGAGGGCGTCCTGGTCGCGCACGAGGTAGCCGATGCGACCCATGTCGTGGTTGCCGAGGAAGGTCGGGAGAGCGCGCGCGTCGCCGTCGGCGGTCGTGTAGCCCGCGTCGCCCGCGAACACCTCGGCGAGATGGGCGGACCCCGCGCCGTTGACGAAGTCGAGCGCGGCGGACTGGAACGCGAAGTCGAGCACGGCGTCGAAGCCCCGGTCGCGCACGTACGGCGCGAGCAGGTTCGGATCGGCGTCGAAGACCTCGCCGAACACGAAGAAGTCGTCCTTGCCGATCTCGGCCGCGTGGGCGTCGAGCCCCTCCGTGAACGCAGCCCAGAACTCCTCGTTGACGTGCTTGACGGTGTCGATGCGGAAGCCGTCGACGCCGAGGTCCATCCAGTCGCTGTAGACGTCGATGAAGCCGTCGACGACGCGCGGGTCCTCCGTCATGAGGTCGTCGAGGCCCGCGAAGTCGCCGAGCGTGACGGACTCGCCGGCCCACGTCGTGTCGCCGCGGTTGTGGTACAGCGTCACGTCGTTGAGCCAGGCGGGCACCTTGATGTCGGCCTCGGCCGGATCGACGACGGGCGCGTACGGGAAGCTCGTCTCGGCGTCGAGCTCGGGGAAGTCGTCGGAACCCGCGACGGAGGCCAGGTCCACCTCGTTCCCCTCCGCATCGAGGTAGGGCTTCGCGGCTGTCGCGATGTAGCTATGGCCCGCCAGACCGTAGGAGATCACGTCGGCCGTGTGGTTCGTGATGATGTCGAAGTAGAGCCGCATGCCGCGCGCGTGCAGCTCGTCGATGAGCCGTTCGAGCTCGGCGTTCGTGCCGAGGTGCGGGTCGATGCGCGTGAAGTCGGTGACCCAGTAGCCGTGGTAGCCACCCGAGCGGTTCGCGCCGACACCCTGCACGGGCTTGTTGGCGAAGCTCGGCGTGAGCCAGATCGCGCTCACCCCGAGCCCCTCGATGTAGTCGAGCCGTTCGAGGAGGCCCGCGAGATCCCCGCCCTGGTAGAAGCCCGTGTCGGTCGGGTCGAACCCCGTGGCGTAGCGGTCACCCTCGAGCCCACCCGTGTCGTTCGTCGGGTCGCCGTTCGCGAACCGGTCGGTCATCACGAAGTAGAACGACTGCCCGGCGCCCGCCGGGAGCGCGGGTTCCCGCAAGAGCGCGGCATCCGCATCCGTGTACGCCCCGCGCGGCTGCTCACGCGCCGCGATCGCGAGCGGGATGCCGACGCCCGCTCCGAGCGCAAGCACGGCCGCCGCCGCGATCCCGATGATCGCGGGGCGGGGCAGGCGACGGCGCACGCCGCGACGCTACCCGCCTCGTTGCGCCGATTGCAACCGCTTCCAACGCAGGACGCGAGCGAAGTGGGTGTGCGGATTCGCTTCCGGGACGCTGGCATTGGGTCGGGCAGGAGCGCGCCGCCGGAGGCGGCACGCGGGGGCATGCGGCGCGGAAGCGAATCCGCACGCCCGCGAAGCGACACCGCTCCGCCGCGAAGCGGCTTCCGGGAGCGTTACGAGCGCAGCGACGCCAACCACGCCTCGACGTCGTCCGCCGTGCGCGGGATCGCCGCCGAGAGGTTCTCGGCGCCGTCGGCCGTCACGAGGATGTCGTCCTCGATGCGCACGCCGATGCCGCGGTACTCCTCGGGCACGGTGAGGTCGTCGGGCTGGAAGTAGAGGCCCGGCTCGATCGTGAACACCATGCCCGGCTCGAGCACACCGTCGAGGTAGAGCTCGCGGCGGGCCTGCGCGCAGTCGTGCACGTCGATGCCGAGGTGGTGGCTCGTGCCGTGCACCATGTAGCGGCGGTGGTACTGCGCGTCGGGGTCGAGCGACTCCTCGGCGCTCACCGGCAGGAGGCCCCACTCTGCGGTCTTCGCGGCGATGACCTTCATGGCCTCGGCGTGGATCTCGCGGAACCGGATGCCGGGGCGCACGATCGCGAACGCCGCATCCGCCGCCTCCCGCACCGCCTCGTACACGCGGCGCTGCACCTCGGTGAAGGTGCCCGACACGGGGAGGGTGCGGGTGATGTCGGCGGTGTAGAGCGAGTCGAGCTCGACGCCCGCGTCGAGCAGCAGCAGGTCGCCGGGGGCGACGGGTCCGTCGTTGCGGGTCCAGTGCAGGATGCACGCGTGCGGCCCCGAGGCGGCGATCGTGTCGTAGCCGACGGTGTTGCCTTCGGCGCGCGCGCGGCGGTTGAAGGTGCCCTCGACGAGGCGCTCGCCGCGGGGGTGGGCGACGATCTCGGGGAGGTCGGCGATGACGTCGTCGAAGCCCTGGCGGGTCGCGTCGATCGCGGCGCGCATCTCGGCGATCTCGTACTCGTCCTTGACGAGGCGCAGCTCGCTCACGGCGCGCAGCAGCTCGGCGTCGGCGCTGCCCGCGGGGGCCAGGTCGTCGGCGGCCTCGTCGACGCCACGCAGCACGATGATCTCGTCACCGGGGGCCGCGAGCTCGGTGAGCGGGCGGGTCTCGAGGGCGAGGTCGGCGGCGACGTGGGCGAGCGAGGGGCGCGGGCCGGTCCAGAACTCGCCGATCGCGGCGTTCGCGTAGAACTCCTCGGTGTCGCGGCCGGCGGTCGGCGTGAAGTAGAGCACGGCGGGGGTGTCGTCTCCGGGGCTGATGACGAGCACGGCGCCGGGCACGGTGTCGCTCGCCCAGCCGGTGAGGTGCGAGAACGCGGAGTGCGCGCGGTAGGGGTAGTCGGTGTCGTTGGAGCGCACCTTCGCGGGGCCCGCGGGGATCACGAGCGTCGCGCCGGGGAACTTCGCGGCGAGGCGCATGCGGCGTGCGGCGGCGAACGCGGCCTGCGGGCGCGGGGAGGGCGTGACCTCGGGGCGCTCCGCCCAGCTCGAGCTGATGTAGTCGCGGAAGGTGCTCGAGGTGGGCGTCGTGGAGCGGTTGGCGGTCGCGGGGGTGGTGGATGCCGCCACGGTGTCGACGGGGGTGCTGTCAGCCATGCCCCCATCCTCCCACCGCGAGCCGAGCGCGGGCTGCGGGTGCGGCATCCGGATGCCGTGGTCGGGCTTCGGCGGCGGGGGCGGCGGGGGTCGCGGCGGGCGTCAGGCGGCGGGGCGCAGCTGCGCCACCACGGGGCGGTGGTCGGAGCCGGAGCCGTCCTCGGCGTCGATGACGCGGAACCCGACGACTTCCCACGCGTCCGTCGCGAGCACGTGGTCGATGGGGGAGCCGAGCACCGGCGGCATGCGCGTCGGCCAGGTGCCGAGGGCGGCGGCGCCCACGGCACGCGCGGCGTCGCGGCACGAGGCGAGGCCGACATCCGATCCGAAGCGCGACCAGTGGTCGAGCGTCGAGTTGAGGTCGCCTGCGACGACCACGTTCGACTCCGCGTCGGCGCAGCGCTCGGCGAGCCACGCGAGCCCGTCGCGCCAGTTGCTCATCTCGCCGGGCACGGGCGCCACCGGATGCGCGGCCACGATCGTGGGCCCGGACCCGTCGACGGGCACGGCGACGACGCTCGGGAGGGTGGGCGTCGAGCCGGCCTCCTCGTCGACACGGTACTCGCCGAGCTCGGTGCTCACGAGCAGCATCGTCGAGCGGGCCTTTGAGACGGTGTCGTACTGCAGCTCGAGCAGCTGCATGGGCCGCCCGCCCGCGGCGAGGAGCGCCCGTACGGCCTCGCCCGCCTCGTGGCTCGTCTCGGGCAGCGCCACGACGTCGGCCTCCTGGCCGAGCGCGAGGTTCGCGATGCGCTCGGCGCCGGGGGAGTCGCCGAGCGTGTTCCACGACAGCACGACGAGGTCGCCCTCGGCGATCGTCTGGAACGCGCCGCCGGAGAAGCCGCGGATCGACAGCACCCCGGCCGTGAGGATCGAGAACGCGAGCAGGAGCACCGCGAGGCCCGCGAAGAAGCGGCGCGCGGCGCCCGACAGCAGCGCGATGAGCGTCAGCAGCACGGCGAGCAGGATGGCGACGAGCGCGGCGATCCCGCGCACGGCGACGAGCTGCACCACCCCCAGCGTCTGCTCGAGGCCGAGCAGCTGGGGCCAGCAGGCGACGAGCAGCAGGGCGGCGAGGGCGAGGGTGGTCGCGGCGGCGAGGATGCGTCGGACCATCGCATCGAGCCTAAGCGCGCGTTCCCTGGTCGCGGCTGAAAGGGCGTCGCGAGCCGTCGGATGCCGCGCCCGCCTGCCCGCACGCACTCGCGCGCCTGCGTGCCCGCCTGCCGCGCCCTAGCATGAGGTGATGCCCGGACCGATCGACCTGCACGCGCACTCGAGCGTGTCCGACGGCACGGAGACGCCCGCCGAGCTCGTCGCCGCAGGCGTCGCCGCCGGGCTCGGGGTGCTCGCGATCACCGACCACGACTCCACGGCAGGCTGGGACCAGGCGTTCGTCGCCGCCGACGGCACGGGCCTCGAGCTCGTGCCCGGCATCGAGCTGTCGACGCAGCTCGACTACGCGAGCGTGCACATCCTCGGCTACCTCATCGACCCCGCCGACGCCGACCTCGTCGACGCGACCGCCGCCATCCGCTCCGAGCGCCTGCACCGCGCCGAGTCGATGGTGAAGCGCATCTCGCGCGACTACGCCCTCGACTGGGACGACGTGCTCGCGCAGGCGACGCCCGGCGCGACGATCGGCCGCCCGCACATCGCCGACGCGCTCGTCGCGCGCGGGCACGTGAGCGACCGCACGGCGGCGTTCCAGACGATCCTGCACTGGCAGGGCGGCTACTACCGGCCGCACGAGGCACCCGCGCCGCTCGAGGGTGTGCGGCTCATCACGAACGCGGGCGGCGTCGCGGTCATCGCGCACCCCGGTGCGCGCGGTCCCGAGCGCGTGCTCAGGGAGCCACGGATGCGCGAGCTCGTCGACGCGGGACTCTTCGGCCTCGAACTCGCCCACCGCGACAACCCGCCCCGCTCGCGTGCCCACTGGGCCGAGATCGCGGCGCGCTACGGCCTCGTCACGACGGGCTCGAGCGACTACCACGGCACGGGCAAGCCCAACCGCCTCGGTGAAAACAAGACCGACCCCGAGGTCTACGCGGCGATCGTCGCGCGCGCGACCGGCTCGCGCCCCTTCCGCACGAGCGCGTCCGCCTGAGCCGCGGGCGCATCCGCCGCTGCCGCGCGCATCCGTCGCTGCCGCGCGCATCCCCTCGGCGGGCGCATCCGCCGCTGCCGCGCGCATCCGCTCGGCGGGCCGCATCCGCCGCGCGAGTCTCGACGGCGGGAACAACCGCACCATCGGCGGGGGTAACCACGCCAGCGGGCGGTGAAGCACGCACCCGGCGGGGGTGACTGCTCCCGCCGTATGTCAGCTTCGCCGCCCGCTTGGCTGGCGGGACGGATGATGCGGATGGGGGCTGGCGTGGTTGATGATCGGCGGGAGAAACCGCCGCGGCGGGCGATGAAGTGCCCATGTGGCGGGGGTAACCGCCCCAGCGGCGGGAGCAACCGCCGCAGCGGGCGCGGAAGCGGACACGCGGCGGGAGGAGTTGCTCCCGCCGCGTGTCAGGTCTTCCGCCCGGAGGTGGCCGGTGCGCCCGGAGGTCAGCTCGCGGGCGGCGGGGTGGGCGCGCCCGACCCGGCACCGCCGCTGCGGCGGCGACGACGGCGGCGCTTCGCCGGGGCGGCGTTGCCGTCGTGGTGCTCGTGGCCCTTGCCGTCGTGGGTGCCGGCGCCCTCGGGACGCGTCGAGCCCTCGGAGCCCGCACCCGATCCGCTCGACCCGCCGCGCGTGCGACGACGCGAGCGGCCCGCACCGCCACCGGACGACGAACCGGCGCCCGAGCCCGACGACGAGCCCTCGCGCGGCGGACGTGCCGCGGCGGGGGCGGCCGGCTTGAGGCGGCCCTTCGTGCCTTCGGGGATGTCGAGGTCGGTGTAGAGGTGCGGCGACGACGAGTACGTCTCGACGGGCTCCGGCACGCCCATGTCGAGCCCGCGGTTGATGAGCGCCCACTTGTGCAGGTCGTCCCAGTCGACGAACGTGACCGCGATGCCCGTCTTGCCGGCGCGGCCCGTGCGGCCCGCGCGGTGCAGGTAGGTGTCGGGGTCGTCGGGCACCGTGTGGTTGATGACGTGCGTGACGTCGTTGACGTCGATGCCGCGCGCCGCCACATCCGTCGCGATGAGGATGTCCTTCTTGCCGGCCTTGAACGCGGCCATCGAGCGCTCGCGCGCATCCTGGCTCATGTCGCCGTGGACGGCACCCGCGTTGAACCCGCGGTCGCCCAGCTCCTCCACGAGCTTCTGGGCCGCGCGCTTCGTGCGCGTGAAGATCACGGTCTTGCCGCGACCCTCCGCCTGGAGGATGCGCGAGATGACCTCGTCCTTGTCGAGCGAGTGCGCGCGGTAGACGACGTGCTTGATGTTCGCCTGCGTGAGCCCCTCGTCGGGGTCGGTCGCGCGGATGTGGATGGGCCGGTTCATGAAGCGGCGCGCGAGGGCGACCACCGGGCCGGGCATCGTGGCCGAGAAGAGCATCGTGTGACGCGTCGGCGGGGTCTGCGCGAAGAGCTTCTCGACATCCGGGAGGAAGCCGAGGTCGAGCATCTTGTCGGCCTCGTCGAGCACCATCACCTGCACCTCCTTGAGGGAGAGCAGGCGCTGGCTCGCGAGGTCGAGCAGACGGCCGGGCGTGCCGACGACGATCTGCGCGCCCGCCTTGAGCGCCTCCACCTGGCCCTCGTAGGCCTTGCCGCCGTAGATGGCGACGACCTGCGTGGGGCGGTTGGATGCGGCGAGTTCGAGGTCCTCGGCGACCTGCACGCACAGCTCGCGCGTGGGGACGACGATGAGGGCCTTCACGCCGGGCCCGGGGTTCTCGCCGAGCGCCTGGATGACGGGGAGGCCGAAGCCGAACGTCTTGCCGGTGCCGGTCTTGGCCTGGCCGATGATGTCCTGTTTGGCGAGGCCGAGGGGGATGGTCTGCGTCTGGATGGGGAAGGGCTCGATGATGCCCTTGGCGGCCAGCGCGTCGACCATGTCCTGGTCGATGTTGAGATCGCGGAAAGTCAAGGAATACCTGTCTGGGTAGGGGATGGGGCCAGTCTACCGGGCCGACACTGCGGAAGCCCCGGGCGGCGCGACCTCCTACACTGAACCGGTGGCCTGGTTCCGTCGTCGCTCGCGTCCGCGCCCGGGGACGCTCCGTGTCGCCCCGCGCTCGGAGGCCGTCGCCGTCGCACGCGTCGAGCTGCGCGACCTCGCACCCGCGCCGGCGCGTTTCCTCGGTCAGACGGCGTACCTGACGATCGTGCTCTTCGAGAACCTCGGCCGCGCCGTGACGACCGCCCCGACGACGGATGCGAAGTCCCGGCTCGCGCGGGCGGCATCCGAGATGCTGCGGATGCACGAGGGGCTCGTCGCCGAGCTCGAGCGCCTGGGTGTCGACCCCGCCGTCGAGATGGAGCCGTTCCGGCTGCCGCTCGACGACTACCAGCGCCGCACGAAGGGCGCCGACTGGTACGAGATCCTCGTGACCTGCTACCTCACGAACGGCTTCCTGCTCGACTTCTTCGCGGGGCTCGCATCTGGGCTGCCCGACGACCTCGACGACCGCGCGGCGACGCTCCTGCAGAGCCGAGAGGGCGAGGCGGTGCTCGTCGAGGAACTGCGACTGGCGATCGAAGAGAACCCGCGGCTCGCCTCGCGCCTCGCGATGTGGGGACGCCGGCTCGTGGGCGACACGATGCTCGTGGCGCGCCTCGCGATCGAGCAGCACCCGTCGTCGACGGTCGAGGAGCGTGTCGACCCCGTGTTCACGGAGCTCATCGCGGCCCACACGCGCCGCATGGACAAGCTCGGCCTGACGGCGTAGCGCCTGACTCAGGGCTGCAGCCTCCCCCGTTGCCGTTGTGCAGGATTTCGCTGTTGTTCAGGAGCGAGCGGCTGTTATGCAGGAGACACGGCGAACGGCCCTGCAATCACAGAGGTCGATCTGGTGCGGATGCGCGAACTCCTGCACAACAGCCGAACTCCTGCACAACAGCGAACTCCTGCACAACAGCCGAACTCCTGCAGAACAGCAGGGACGTAGCCGCTAGCTAGATGCGGCCGCCGGAGAGCTCGTGAAGGGCGCGCGCGTCGGCGGCGTCGCGGGAGCGGGGCAGCACGAGCGCGACGACGGCGCTCGCGAGGGCCCCCGCCACGAGGGAGGCGACCCAGATCCAGCCGCCGTCGAAGGGCCAGCCGAACCACACGAGGATCGCCCACACGGCGGCGGTGGCTGCCGCGCCGACGGCCGGCAGCAGCGCGAGGCCGTAGGTGCGGCGACCCGGGATCAGGTAGCGGATGACGCCCCCGATGCCGGCGCCGATGACGGTGACGAAGACGATCTCCACGCGGCGATCCTAGGGCAGGCGCGCGTCAGGCGACGAAGCCGACGCGTCGGCTCTCGCCGCCGCCGATCTCGATGTAGGCGAGCGCGGCCGTCGGCACGAGATACACCTTGCCCTTGTCGTCGCTGAGGCTCAGGAACTTCGCGTCGGAGGCGAGGGCGTCGGCGACGATCTTCTCGACCTCGGCGGCGGTCTGCGCGCTCTCGAACGAGAGCTCGCGGGCGGTGTTGGCGATACCGATGCGAATGTCCACGTGTCGAGCGTAGAGGATGCCGGGGGCGGCATCCGGGGCGTTCACCGTGGGCGGAACGGCGGTCGGCGCGGCGGGGTGCGAGGTCGCCCGCGGGGCAGCGGATGCGGTGTCGCCGGAGCCGGATACGGTAGCCGCATGCCCGACACCCGGTTCGCCGTCGACGCGTCCGAGGAGGCCGGCTCGATCGCGCTCGATCCGTCGCAGCGCGCCGTGCTCGACCTGCCCGACGCGGCGTCCGCTGCCGTGCTCGGGGCGCCCGGCACGGGCAAGACCACGACCCTCGTCGAGCTCGTCGCCGACCGAGTGGCGCGCGGCTGGGAGCCGGAGCAGATCCTCGTGCTCGCGCCCTCGCGCGCATCCGCGGCCCGCCTGCGCGACCGGCTCGCGCGGCGCATCGGGGCGCCGACCGACGGGCCCCTCGCCCGCACTGTCGCGTCGCTCGCCTACGAGGTCGTGGGCGCCGCGGCGCGCGCGGCCGGGCATCCCGCGCCGCGCCTCCTGACGGGCACCGAGCAGGACGCCGACATCGCCGCCTACCTCGCGGGTCACATCGCCGATGGCACCGGCCCCGACTGGCCCGAGCCGCTCACGCCCGAGGTGCGCGAGCTGCGCGGCTTCCGCAGCGAGCTGCGCGAGTTCATGGCGCGCGCCACCGAGTACGGCGCGGATGCGGGCCGCATCGCCGCCCTCGCCCGCGAGGCGGCCCGCGCCGACTGGGCGGCGGCCGCCGAGTTCATGCGCGAGTACGCGGCGACGCAGGCGCAGAACCGGCCCGACCAGTTCGACGCCGCCGAGATCGTGAGCTTCGCGGTGCGCGCCATCCGCGACGGCGGCGAGGGCGACCGCATCGGGCGCCTGCGGCTCGTGCTCGTCGACGACCTGCAGGAGGCCACGGAGTCGACCATGGCGGTGCTGCGCGCGCTGCTCGACCGCGGCGTCGCCGTCATCGCGTTCGGCGACCCCGACATCGCGGCCAACGCCTTCCGCGGTGGCGAGGCGGATGCCGTGGGCCGGTTCGCGGAGCGCATCGGCCTCTCCGAGGGCGATCGGCTCGTGCTCGAGACGGTGCACCGCGGCGGCCCCGAGCTGCGCGCCCTCGTATCGCGCACCGTCGAGCGCATCGGCACGGCGGCGGCGGGCCCGCAGCGACGCGCGCGGGTGGCGGATGCCGAGGCGGCATCCGCGGACCCCGAACGTCCGTCCGTCGCGACGGTGCTCGCGACGACCCCGTCGCGTCACGCCGCCGGCATCGCGCGCGTGCTGCGCGAGGAGCACCTGCTGCACGGCGTGCCGTGGCGGCAGCTCGCGGTCGTCGTGCGCTCGGGTGCGCAGATCCCCGAGCTCGCGCGCGCCCTCGCCCGCGCCGAGGTGCCGACGCGCACGACCGGCCGCGGCACCCCGTTGCGCGACGATCCGGCCCCGCGCGCCCTGCTGTCGCTCGTCGAGGTCGGCGTCGGCCGACGAGCGCTCGACCCGATCACGGCGGCCGAGCTGCTCACGGGGCCGTTCGGGGGCCTCGACCCGCTCGGCCTGCGGCGGCTCCGCCTCGCCCTCCGGCACGAGGAGCTCGCGGGTGGCGGCACGCGCCCCGGCGCCGAGCTCGTCGCCGACGCGCTCGAGTCGCCCGGTCGCCTCGCGTCGATCGAGGGCCGCGCCGCGCGCCGCGCCGCCAAGCTCGCCGAGACCCTTCACGTGCTGCGCGGCATGGCATCCGAGTCCACGATCGAGGAGTTGCTCTGGACGGCGTGGGAGCGCAGCGGCGTCGCCGAGCGCTGGCGCCGTGCGGCACTCGGCACGGGCATCGAGGCGGCGGAGGCGAACCGCGACCTCGACGGCGTCGTCGCGCTCTTCGCGGCCGCCAAGCGCTTCGTCGAGCAGCGCCCGACCGAGGGCATGCTCGAGTTCCTCGAGCACGTGCTCGACTCCGACATCGCCGACGACCTGCTCGCGCCGCCGCGCGCCGACGACGCCGTGCTCGTCGCGACGCCCTCGGCCCTCGTGGGGCTCGAGTTCCGCACGGTCGTCATCGCGTCGCTGCAGGACGGCGGCTGGCCGAACCTGCGTCCGCGCGGCTCGCTGCTCGCCCCGCAGCGCCTCGTGCGTGTGCTCGAGGGGCGCGACGCGGGCACGATCGACGAACGCAAGCTCGTGCTCGACGACGAGCTGCGGATGTTCGCCCTCGCGGTCTCGCGGGCGTCCGAGCGTGTCGTGCTCGCGGCGGTCGACAACGACGACGAGACCCGCAGCGTGCTGTTCTCCCTCGCGCCGGATGCCGTGCCGCTCGCCGTGACGACCGCGGCGCCGCTGACCCTCCGCGGGCTCACGGGGCGTCTGCGCCGCGACCTCACGGCATCCGACTCGACGCCCGTGCGGCGTGCGCAGGCGGCCGCCGCGCTCGCGCGCCTCGCCGCCGAGGGCGTGCCGGGCGCCGACCCCGAGCAGTGGCTCGGCCTGCTCGAGCCGTCGACCGAGGCGCCGCTCTTCGCCGAGGAGCCCGTGCGCGTCTCGCCGTCGCAGCTCGAGAACGTCGAGGCGTCGCCGCTCGACTGGGCGATCCAGCGCCTCGCGGCGGGCGGCTCGTCGCTCGTCATGAGCATCGGCACGATCGTGCACTGGGCGATGGAGACCGCCGAGGCGCCGGATGTCGACGCGCTCTGGGCGCAGGTCGAGAGGCGCTGGCCCGAGCTGCCCTTCGAAGCCGAGTGGATCGGCGAGTTCCAGCGTCGCGCGACGATGGGCCTCATCCGGGGACTCGCGAGTTACCTCGGCGACTTCCTGCGCGAGGGCAAGACGCTCGTCGCGGCGGAGGGTCGCTTCAGGTTCCCGATCACCGACGACGTCATCGTGAGCGGCTCGATCGACCGCGTCGAGCTCGCGCCGACGGGCGAGGTCGTGATCGTCGACCTCAAGACCGGCCGCCCGAAGACGTCGAAGGCCGAGATCGACGCCCACCCGCAGCTCGGCATCTACCAGCTCGCCTACCGCGAGGGCGTGCTCGACGAGTTCCTCGCGCCGCACGGCGAGCACCGCGCCGGCGGCGCGAAGCTCCTCTTCGTCAAGGAGGGGGTCGGCGGCAAGCTCTACCGCGAGGCGGTGCAGGCCACGCTCGACGACGAGGCCCTCGACGACTTCCGTGCGCGCATCATCGCCGCGGCGGCCGTCATGAAGGCCGCCGAGTTCACGGGGCCGCTCGAGCCCGCCTCCTACGGACCGCGCCCCGACCCGGACGCCGTGCTCCCGCGGGTGCCGGAGGTGACGCGTGACTGAGCCGACCGCGCCCACGCCCGGCCCCGCCGCATCCGCGTCGCCCGTCACCGCCGCCCGCATCGCGGAGGCGCTCGCCGCCGTGCGCTCCGAACGCGGCGACGACGGCACCGTGCGCTACCCGACGCCCGAGCAGACGGCCGTCATCGAGGCCGACCCGCACGAGCCCGCGCTCGTCGTCGCGGGCGCCGGCTCGGGCAAGACCGAGACGATGGCGAACCGCGTGCTGTGGCTCGTCGCGAACGGCCACGTGCAGCCCGCCGAGGTGCTCGGCCTCACCTTCACCCGCAAGGCGGCCGGCGAGCTGGCCGAACGCATCCGGGAGCGGCTCGCCGAGCTGCACGAGGCAGGGCTCACGCCCGTGGGGCACGACCTCTTCGACGCCCCCGAGATCTCGACCTACAACTCGTTCGCGAGCGCCGTCTTCCGCGACAACGCGCTCGTGCTCGGCCGCGACGGCGACGGCGTCGTGCTCGGAGAGGCGGCCGCGTGGCAGCTCGCGCGCTCGGTCGTGATCCGCAGCACCGACCCGCGGCTCGCATCCCTCGACAAGCGTCTCGACGCGGTCGTCGAGGCCACCATCAGGATCGCCGCGGGGCTCGCCGACAACGCCGCCGACCCCGAGCGCGTGCGCGAGCTCGGCCGCCGCTTCGCCGCGATGCGCGAGCTGCCGCTCGGCGACCGCTACGAGCGCCTCGACATGCTCGAGAAGATCGACGACCTCGCCCAGCTCGACCTGCTCGTCGACCTCGCGGCCGAGTACGACGCCGCGAAGCGCGCCCGCGGCGCCGTCGACTACGCCGACCAGGTGGTGCTCGCGCTGCGCGCTGTCGAGAAGCGCGCCGAGGCGGGGGAGGAGCTGCGCGCGCGGTTCCGCGTCGTGCTGCTCGACGAGTACCAGGACACCTCGGTCGTGCAGACCGAGCTGCTCGCGCGCATCTTCGCCGGCACGCCGGTCACGGCGGTCGGCGACCCCAACCAGTCGATCTACGGATGGCGCGGCGCGAGCGCCTCAAACCTCGGCGAGTTCCGTGAGCGGTTCCGCGCGAGCGACGGCGGGCCCGCGCCCGACTTCACGCTCGCGACGAGCTGGCGCAACGGCGAGCGCATCCTCGACGCCGCCAACGCGCTCGTGGCGGGCGGCGAGACGCCCATCCCGGTGCCGACCCTCACGGCTCGGCCCGGTGCGAGCGCCTTCACGGTCGACAGCGCGTTCCCCGAGACGGTCGGCGACGAGGCTGCGCACGTCGCCGCGTGGCTGCGCGACCGCCTCGCCGACGTCGAGGCCGGCCGGGGCAAGCCCGGCACGGCTGCCCTTCTCCTGCGCGCCCGCAAGACGCAGCAGCATTTCCTCGACGCGATGCGCGAGGCGGGCGTGAAGTACCACGTGCTCGGCGTCGGCGGCCTGCTCGCCGAGCCCGAGATCGCCGACCTCGTGAGCGCCCTGCGCGTCATCGACAGTCCGGATGCCGGGCTCGAGCTGCTGCGCCTGCTCGCCGGGGCGCGCTGGCGCATCGGCGTCGCCGACCTCGACCGCCTGCGGGAGGTGTCGGGCTGGCTCGCGCGGCACGACGCGGCGGAGAGCGGCATCCTCTCCGACGAGGTGCAGCAGCGGATGCGCGACTCGGTCGCCGACGGCGAGGGCGGCTCGATCGTCGACGCGCTCGAGTTCGTGGGGCGCGCACCCGAGACCCATCGGGCGCTCGAGGGCTTCAGTGCCGAGGGGCTCGTCCGACTGCGCGACGCGGCGTCGCTCTTCGGCCGACTGCGCGCCCGCGCGGGACTCGAGCTGCCGGAGCTCATCGTGCTCGTCGCGCACGAGCTGCGGCTCGACCTCGAGATCGCCGCCAACGAGACGCGCACGGCGGGGGAGGCGAACCTCGACGCCCTGCTCGATGCGCTCTCGGGCTACCTCGCGATCGCCGAGACGGCGACGCTCAGCGGCTTCCTCGCGTGGCTCAAGGAGGCAGAGCAGCGGGAGGACCTCACGCCGCGCCCCGAGGACCCGGAGCCCGGCACCGTCCAGGTGCTGACGGTGCACGGCTCGAAGGGCCTCGAATGGGACGTCGTCGCCGTGCCGCGGTTCGTCGAGGACGAGCTTCCCGCGCGCCCCCTCGAGGGCTACGGCGGCTGGCTCGGATTCGGACGCTTCCCGTGGCCGGAGCGCGGCGACGCCGACCACCTGCCCGTCTTCGAGCTCTCGCGCATCGACTCGCGCAAGGTGTTCGCCGACGAGGTCAAGCGATTCCGCGAGCGGGTCGTCGACCACTACCGCGCCGAGGAGCGCCGGCTCGCCTATGTGGCGGTCACGCGCGCCCGCGATCACCTGCTGCTCACGGGTTCGTTCTGGGGCGGCCAGACGCGGCCGCGCACCGCGAGCCGCTTCCTGCGCGAGCTCGCCGACGCGGGAGTCGTGGCGCCGCTGCCCGACGCATCCGCGACCGACGCTCCGCCGCCCGGTGCCGAGCCGGAGGTCACGCGCTGGCCGCACGACCCCTTCGGATCCCGCGCCGCCGCCGTGCGCACCGCAGCTGCCGCCGTCCGGAGCGCGAGCCCCGCGCTCGTCGGCCCCTGGGCGCGCGAGCTCGAGCTGCTGCTCGAGGAGCGCGAGCGCCGCCGCTCCCGCGAGGGCGTCGTGCCGCTCCCGGTGCGCATCCCGGCATCCGCGTTCAAGGACTACGTGACCGACCCGGATGCCGTCGCCGCCGAACTGCGTCGGCCCATGCCCGAGCGCCCCTACCGGGCCACGCGCCTCGGCACGCTCTTCCACTCGTGGGTCGAGGAGCGCTACGGGCGCCTCGGTGGCTCGGACGAGCTCGACGCCGCCCCCTTCGAGCTCGACGGCGACGGCGAGGTCGTCGACGCCGAGAAGCTCGCCGAGCTGCAGGCCACCTTCGAGCGCTCCGAGTGGGCGCAGCTGCGGCCCGTCGAGGTCGAGCGCGAGATCCACCTGCCGTTCGACGGGCGCGTCGTCATCTGCAAGATCGATGCCGTCTACCGCCGCGGCGACCGCTTCGAGGTCGTCGACTGGAAGACGGGCAAGGCGCCGCGCGACGATGCGGACCTCGAGCGCAAGCAGTTGCAGCTCGCCCTCTACCGGCTGGCCTATGCCCGCTGGGAGGGCATCGACCCGGGTCTCATCGACGCCGCCTTCTACTTCGTGCACGACGACCGCGTCATCCGTCCCGAGCACATCGACACGGAGGAGGAGTTGCTCGTGCGCTGGCGGGCGGCCTTCGGCGCGCCCGCGGGGGAGCGTTAGCGCGCGGTCGCGTGGATGGCGTTGGCGAGCGCCTCGGCGGGCTCGCGGGCCGAGCGCGGGTTGGCGAGCAGCGTGAAGTCGACCTCGCCCATCCGCGGGAGCTCGAAGACGCCTGTCACCTCGGTGAGGTCGTCGGGGATGAGCACACGCGGGAAGACGCCGATGCCGATGCCCGCGCGCAGGGCCGCGAGGGCGCCGTTGACCTCGCGCACGTTGCACGTGATGCGCCACGTGCGGCCCGCCTCCTCGAGGGCGCGGATGGCGGTGTCGCGTGAGTAGCTCGGCGCCTGGTAGACGATGAGCGGCACCGTCGCGTCGGGGTCGAGCCGCAGCGAGCGGTGCGCGACCCACACGAGCCGCTCGCGGCGCACCGTGCGCCCCTCGTCGTGGCCGGGGTCCTGCTTGACGTAGACGAGGTCGAGCTGGCCGGCGGCGAGGCGGCGCGTGAGCTGACCGCTCTGGCCGACCGTGAGCTCGAGGTTGATCTGCGGATAGAGCTGGCGGAAGTCTCGCAGCACCTGCGGCAGGTGGGTGAGCGCGAGGTCGTCGGCCGCGCCGAAGCGCAGGCGGCCGCGCATCGCGGAGCCCACGAAGTAGGCGGCGGCCTCGTCGTGGGCGGCGAGGATCGTACGCGCGAAGCCGAGCATCGCGTCGCCGTTGTCGGTGAGGTGCACGGCACGGGTGTCGCGCGCGACGAGGATGCGGCCGGCGGCGTTCTCGAGGCGCCGCACCTGCTGGCTGACGGTCGGCTGGCTGATGCCGAGCAGCTCGGCGGCGCGTGTGAAGCTCGCCGTGTCGGCGACGGCGACGAAGGTGCGCAGGAGAGCGGGGTCGAACATCCGAGCCTCTATTCGTATATCGAATGGGAGTTATAGCGACCATAGCTCGACGCAATGTCACGGGCTATCTAGCCTTGAATCGTGTCATCCGCGCCGCCGCCTCCCGAGCCCGACGCGATCCCGTACCCGGTGACCGAGCCCATCCCCGTCTTCGACCGCCGCCCGAGCTTCCGCGAGAGCTTCGCCGCCCTCGCCGCCTACAACTACCGGCTCTACCTCGGCGCCCTCATGCTCGGCAGCACCGGCGGATGGATGGCGCGCGTCGCGATCGACTGGCTCGTGCTCGAGCTCACGGGCGACGTCGCGCTCGTCGGCGTCGCCGTCGCCCTGCAGTTCGCCCCCAGCCTGCTGCTCGGCCCGTGGGCAGGGGTGCTCTCGGACCGCCTCCCGCGGCGCTTCGTCGTGCTCTCGATGCAGGCGATCGCGACCGTCGCCAACGGTGCGCTCGCCGTGCTCGTGCTGTTCGGTCACGTCGTCGTGTGGCAGGTCATGCTCATCGCCGCGATCGGCGGCATCGCGGGCGCCATCGAGGGACCGAGCCGCTCCGCCTTCGTCTCCGAGATGGTCGGCACGGCCCGACTGCGCGGCGCCATCAGCCTCAACGCGACCACCTTCCACCTCGGGGGCCTCATCGGGCCCGCCCTGTCGGGCGTGCTCATCGCGGCGATCGGCTCCGGCTGGTCGATCGCCGTCAACGCCGGCACGACCGCGATCGCCGTGCTCGCGATCTCGCTCATGCGGGCGCACGAGCTCGTTCCGACGCCCAAGCAGCCGCGATCGCGTGGTCAGATCCGCGAAGCCGTGCAGTACGCGTGGCGCAAGCCCGCCATCCGCTGGAGCCTCGTGCTGCTCGCCGCCGTCGCCACCTTCGGCATGAACCTGCCCGTGCTGCTCGCGGCCGCCGCCGACGGAACCTACGGCACGGGGTCGACCGGGTACGGGCTCTACAACTCCCTATGCGCGGGTGGTGCGTTGATCGGCGCGATCCTGTCGTCGCGGCGTAGGACGCTGCGGCTGCGCGACGTCGTCGGCTTCACCGCGCTCTACGGCGCCGTGACGATGCTCGCCGGCTGGGACGGCTGGCACCCCGTGTTCCTGTCGGCGCTCGTCGGCATCGGCGTCTCGCGGCTGCTCTTCGCGATGAGCGCGGAGGCCCTCACGCAGCTCTCCACCAACCCCGCCATCCGGGGACGCATCGTGTCGTTCTACATGATGGTCGCGATGGGCGGGCAGGCGGCCGGTGGCGTCGTCATGGGCTGGATCGCGGAGACCCTCGGCGGTCGCATCGCATTCCTCGCCGCGGGCGCCGTGCCGCTTGTCACGGCGCTCGTCGTGGGCGCCGTGCTCGCGCACCGTCACCAACTGCGCATCCGCGTCGACCTGCGTCGTCGCGCCCAGTTCTTCACGATCGTGCCGCGCGACTCCACCGTCGGCTGAGTCGGTCCTCCGAGCCTCGAGGCGCTTCGCGAGGGCGCCGGAGGGTTTCCGAGCCGCATGCCCCCGCACGCCTGGACGGCGTGCTCCCGCCAGTCCCGATGCCAGCGTCTTGGAAACCCTCCGGCGCCCTCACTCCGCTCGTGCGCGGTGCGCGCTGCTCGCCACCACCGTTGGTTGAGTGCGGCGCGCCGTGCCGGAGGCGCTGCGCACCGCGTATCGAAACCCCCGCACCGAGTGGTGCGTGCGGACGGGTGTCATCCTGGCCCGTCCTTGATGCGTCGTGCGAGGGTTTCGATACGCGTGCGGTCGCTGCGCGGCCGCGCGCTACTCAACCAGCAGGGGGCGGCGGAGCGGCGCGCACAGGTCGCACGGGGCAGGACAGGAGCGCAGCGAGGGTGCGGACCGGTTTGCGCGACGCTGGCATCGGGACTGGCGGGAGCACGCCGTCCAGGCGTGCGGGGGCATGCGGCGCGCAAACCGGTCCGCACCCTCGCGAAGCGGCGGGGCAAGACCGCGGGAAGCCCTAGGAGACCCGCTCCGCGCGGTCGAGCAGCGCCTCCACCTCGTCGACCGCCAGCACCGGCAGGGTGGGCGGGGAGATGGACTCGGAGGCGTCGGTGGTGACGTCGTCGACGAGGCGCGACATCATCCGCACCGCGTCGTCGACGATCTCGGTGCTGCGCTGCTCGGTGCCGTGAAGGAGCCAGCGGGCGACCTCGAGCTCGGAGAGCAGGGTGGCGCGCTGGCGGATGCGGCGGTCGACGGTGCCGCGGATGCGGGTGTACGCGTCGAAGATCGCGTCGGCGACGCCGTCGCGGCGGATGCCGACGGCCCAGCACAGGTCCTGCGCGGGGTCGGCGACCCGGAGGTTGTGCCAGCCGAGCACACCCGTGACGTCTCCCGAGGAGGCGAGGAACGAGGCGGCGCCCAGGTCGCCATTGACGACGGCGGGGGTGAACTGCCAGAGGCCGGCGTCTTCGCCCGCCTGCTCCCAGCGGGCGAGCAGCGCGGCGGGCACGAGACTCGTGGCGGCTGCGCGGTCGATGAGGGCGATGGCGGCGCGGTGGGAGTCGACGGAGCCGTAGGCGGGGAGGCCAGCGTCGGTGACGAGGCTCGTGGGGAGCGCGTGGATGGCGGCGATCGCCTCGCCGATCGAGGTCGCGAGGGCGTTGTCGATGCCCGCGGAGGTGACGGGGGTGCCGTAGACGAACTCGGAGACGATGGCGCGCGTGCCGTCGACGGGGGTCTGCCCGGCGAACGCGGTGACGGCGAACGGCAGTCGGGCCCGCACGCCGGGGCTGAGCGCGCGCAGGGCGACGAGGTCGGCGGACTGCTGCTGCTCGGCGCGCTCGGAGCGGGGCACGCGCACGATCCAGTGACGTCCGTCGCGTCCGGTGATGACGGCCGCGTCGAAGTCTCCACGCCCCGCGGAGCCGAACGGCGCCGCACCCACGACGTCGAGCTCCGCGACGGCCGAGGTGGCGAGCGCCGCTAGAGTGAGGTGGGATCTGGCCATGGCGACAGGGTAGGTCTGCCCCGCCCCGGCCGCCCGGCACGCCACGCCCGTCGTGCGGTTCTCGCAGGCGATCCGAGGCCCGCGGTGTGCGCCAGGGATGGGATGCGGATGAGCGGTTCGACGCACGGGTCGATGAGCGGTTCGGCGCGGCCCCCGAGGCGCCCTGCGCTCGCGCCGGCGCTCTCGCGTTCCGAACTCGATCGCGACTACCTGTCGCGGCTCGGCGGCGTACCCGCACTCCTCGAGGACCCGTCGACGCGCATGGTCGTGCTGCACGAGGGCCGCGCCCTCGGCACGCACGAGGGTGCCCTCGCGCTCGTCGACCCGTCGACGCTCGCCGTGGACCCGGATGCCGCGGTCTTCCTCGGGAGGGCGCGTGCCGCATCCGCCGATCTCGAGCAGGGCGCCGCCGTGCTCGCTCTCGTCGTGTCGGAGGAGGACGCGGTGCGGCTCGGCGAGGAGGGCTCGTGGCTCGACCTGCGCCGCGTCGGCTCGCTGCTGACGCCGCGCGACGCGGGACTCTTCACGCAGGCGCTCGCGCTCGCGAACTGGCACGGCTCGGCGGCGTTCTCGTCGGCGACGGGGGAGGCGACGAGCGTCGCGCAGGCCGGCTGGGTGCGGGTCGACCCGTCGACGGGGCGGGAGAGCTATCCGCGCACCGACCCCGCGGTGATCGTGGCGGTGCTCGACGACGACGACCGCATCCTGCTCGGCTCGAACGTGGAGTGGGACGACCGGCGGTTCTCGCTGCTCGCGGGTTTCGTCGAGCCGGGGGAGTCGCTCGAGGCGGCCGTGATCCGGGAGATCTTCGAGGAGGCGGGCGTCGTCGTCGACGACCCGGAGTACCGGGGCAGCCAGCCGTGGCCGTTCCCCGCATCGCTCATGGTCGGCTTCGAGGCGCGCGTGGCGTCGGGCACGTCGACCGTGCCGCGGCCGGACGGCACGGAGCTGCGCGAGCTGCGCTGGTTCTCGCGCGAGGAGCTCGCGGCGGATGTCGCGGCGGGTCGCGTGCTGCTGCCGGGCGCCGCGTCGATCGCCCGGGCGATCGTGGAGGACTGGTTCGGCGGGCCCATCGAGGAGCCGCGGTGACCGACATCCTCGACGCGCTCGACGAGCAGCAGCGCCAGGCGGCGGAGGCGCTGCTGGGGCCGGTGTGCATCCTCGCGGGCGCCGGCACGGGTAAGACCCGCACGCTCACGCACCGCATCGCGCACGGCGTGGCATCCGGGGTCTACACGCCCGACCGCGTCATGGCGCTCACCTTCACGACCCGCGCGGCGGGCGAGCTGCGCTCGCGTCTGCGCGCGCTCGGGGCCGGTCGGGTGGCGGCGCGCACCTTCCACTCGGCGGCGCTCGCCCAGTTGAGCTTCTTCTGGCCGCAGCTCGTCGGCGGGCGGCTGCCCGAGATCCTGCCCGGCAAGGGGCGCCTGCTCGGGCAGGCGGCGGAGTCGCTGCGGATGCGTGTCGACACGGCCGTGCTGCGCGACCTCGCGGCCGAGATCGAGTGGCGCAAGGTGCGCCGCATCCCGCTCGACGACTACGCGCGGCTGAGCTCGCGCCCCCTGCCGCCGGGCCTCGACATGCACGCCGTCGTCGAACTGCAGCAGCGCTACGAGGACCTCAAAGACGAGCAGCGCCGCCTCGACTTCGAGGACGTGCTGCTCGTGACGGCGGGGATGCTCGAGGCCGAGCAGCGCGTGGCCGATCAGGTGCGCCAGCAGTACCGCTTCTTCGTCGTCGACGAGTACCAGGACGTCTCGCCGCTTCAGCAGGAGCTGCTTGAGCTTTGGCTCGGGCCGCGCACCGACGTGTGCGTCGTGGGTGACGCATCGCAGACGATCTACTCGTTCGCGGGCGCCTCGAGCGAGTACCTGCTCGGCTTCGCGAGCCGGTATCCGGATGCGACCGAGGTGCGCCTCGAGCGCAACCACCGCTCGACGCCCGCCATCCTGGGTGCCGCCAACCGGCTCATGCGCGGGCGTCCGGGTGCTCTCGAGCTCGTCGCGGTCGACGGCGACCTCGCCTCTCCCGAGCCGACCGTCACACGCTGGGACTCGGATGCCGCGGAGACGAACGGCGTCGCCGACGCGGTCGCGGCGCAGCTCGCGGCCGGGGTCGCACCCGAGCGCATCGCCGTGCTGTACCGCGTCAACGCGCAGGCGGTCGCGCTCGCGACGGCGCTCGCGGAACGCGGCATCAGCTCGCGCCAGGTCGGCGGAACGAAGTTCTTCGAGATCGAGGCGATCAAGCGCGCCGTGCTCGAGCTCACGAGCCTGTCGCGCACGGGCTCGCCGAAGGGCCTCTACGAGACGGTCGCGGATGTCGCCCTCGCGAACGGCTGGTCGGCGCACGCCCCCGACAGCCAGGGTGCCGTGCGGGAGCGCTGGGAGGCGCTCGGCGCGCTCGTCGAGCTCGCCGACCAGGCGCCGGAGGGTATGACGCTCGCCCAGTTCGTGGCCGAGCTGCAGGAGCGCCAGAGCATGCAGCACGAGCCGACCATGCCATCCGTCGTGCTCTCGACGCTGCACGGCGCGAAGGGCCTCGAGTGGGACCACGTGCACATCGTGGGCCTCACCGAGGGCCTGCTGCCGATCTCGCACGCGAAGGGCTTCGCCGCGATCGACGAGGAGCGCCGCCTGCTCTACGTGGGCATCACGCGTGCGCGGCGGACGCTCGCGTTGCACTGGTCGGCGGAGGGGCTGCGCTCGCGTCCGCGGGAGCCCAGTCGCTTCCTGGCGGAGCTGCGCAGCGGCACTCCGGGTGCGGCGCGATCGCGCGCTCGCTGAGCTCCGATCCGTCGCCCGCCACGCGCCACTCGCGGCCCGTCTCGGCCGCGCCGTCGAGAGCTGCCGCGGCGATCCGCGCCGCGAGGGCGATCGCGGCCGCCTCGCGCAGCGGATGCGGTGCGGGCGCCGTGTGGGTCGCGAGCTGCGCCGCGATGGCCGGCCATGCGGTATCGGCATCGCGCCGGTGCAGGAAGGCGCAATGGAGGCACGCGGATGCGCCGGGCACGACGAGCGGGCCGACGGTGACGGCGGTGTCGCCGCGCACGATGGGCAGATGGGGCACGTCGCGCTGCAGCCACGCGCGGTGATCGGCGGGCCGGAGCACGCGGTCGGCGACGAGCGCGACGAGCGCGGGGCGGTGGCGGGTGTCGCGCAGGCGGAGGCCCGCGTCGTCGAGCAGTCGCGCGAGGCCGACGGCGAGCTCGCCCTCGCCGAGCACGACCGCGGCACCGGCCGTCTGCTCGCGCGACCGCTCGCGCACCAGGCAGGGCTTGAGCGTCGCGAGCAGCTCTTCGGCCCGCGGGCCGGGCACGTGCTGCACCCCCGCGAGCATCCGGAAGCCCGAGAGGGAGACGCCCGCCGCGAGCACCGAGATCAGGTGCTCGACGGCGGGCGACACATCCGGCAAGACGGCGAGAACGGGGTCCACGCCGAACTGCAGGGTGTGCGGGTCCCGCCACACGAGGGGGATAGCAGGATCGAGCCGCAGGACCACGGGGTACAGCGTGGCGTGCGGCGCCGATCGGCGTCGGCGGCTATCCACAGGCCGCCCGCCGATCCGCCCTACGGCACGTTCGCCCCGCCGTTGACGTTGATGACCTCGCCCACGACGAAGCTCGACTCGGGCGACGCGAGGAACACGTACGCAGGCGCCTGCTCGACGGGCTGGCTCGTGCGGCCGAGCCACGACGACTCGCCGAACCCGTCGAGCTTCTCCGCCGGCTGTCCGTCCGACACCTGCAGCGGCGTCCACACCGGCCCCGGCGCGACCGCGTTGACGCGGATGCCGCGCGGCGCGAGGTCGTGCGCGAGCGCCTTCGTGAAGCCGATGATCGCGAACTTGGTGGAGGCGTAGTTGATGATCATGGGCGACGGGTTGTAGCCCTGCACCGAGGTGCTGTTGATGATCGTCGCGCCGGCGGGCAGGTGGGGGAGCGCCTCGCGCGTGATCCAGAACATCGCGTAGATGTTGGTCTTGATGGTGCGGTCGAGGTCGTCCTCGTCGAGCGCGTCGAAGGTCTGGTGGTACACCTGGTGCGCCGCGTTGTTGACGAGGATGTCGAGGCCGCCGAGGCCCTCCACGGCATCCGCCACGAGCGTGCGGCAGAAGTCGCGGTCGCGGATGTCGCCCGGCAGCAGGATCGCCTGGCGGCCCTCGGCGCGCACGACCGCGGCGATCGCCTCGGCGTCGACCTGCTCCTCGGGCAGGTAGCTGAGGGCGACATCCGCCCCCTCGCGTGCGAACGCGATGGCGACGGCCGCGCCGATGCCCGAGTCGCCGCCCGTGATGAGCGCCTTGCGGCCGGGGAGGCGGCCCGTGCCGCGGTAGCTGGTCTCGCCGTGGTCCGCCTTCGGATCGAGTTCGGCGTCGAGGCCGGGCAGGGGCTGCCACGACGCGTGGGGCTTGATGTGCGAGTGGCGCTCGACGGGGTTGTCGAACGTGAGCTGGTCTGACGTCATCGTCGTCTCCTTTTGTTGCCGCTGGCAACTTTAGGGGACGAGGCGGCCGCTCCGAAAGATGCGTTTCCATCTCCGAAACTTGCGAAGTCCGCGAGAGTACGTACTTTTCGCCCGAATCGGCCCCTCGAGCCCGAAAAGCACGTACTCTCGCGGACCTGGTCAGGCGTAGACGTGGCGGAGGATGCGGCGCTCGGTGGCCGACCAGACGCCCGAGACCGCGAGGTAGAGGGTCGCGGCGAGAGGGACGACGGCCGCCGCGGCGAGCACGAGGAACGGAGCCCAGCTGAGCGGGCCGCTCGGGTTGAGGAGCGCCGCGCCCGGGGCGTCGGGGGACGGGCCGGGGGCGAGCGCGGCATCCCGCAGCGTCATCCGGCGGTTGGCCCACGCGACGGCGGCGAGCACGACGAGCAGCGCGACGAACACGAGGTCGCTCGCCTGGAAGCCCGAGCCGATGTCGAGAAGGTGGCGCCCGAGCCCCGCGCCGAAGAGCGACTCGTCGAGCAGCCGGTTCGGCTCGCCCGCGATCGTCGGGTAGGCGAAGAGCGCGTAGACGAGCGAGATGACGGGCAGCTGCGCGAGCATCGGCAGGCACCCTGCGAGCGGCGACACCTTCTCGGCGGCGTAGAGCTCGAGGGTCGCCTTCTGCAGCTTCTCGGGGTTCTTCTTGTAGCGCTTCTGCAGCTCGGCGAGCTGCGGTGCGATGCGGCGGCGGCCCTGCGCGGCCCTCGCCATCGAGACGCCGACGGGGATGAGCAGGGCGCGCACAGCGAGCGTGACGAGCACGATCGCGCCGGCGGGGGTGGCGAGGGAGCCGAGCGCCATGAGGGCGTCGGCGGCGGCCGCGAGGATCGCGGCGATGGCGGGGATGTCGAAGGGGTTCACGGATGCTCCTGGATCGGATGCGGGCAGGCGGGATCGTCTGGCCGCCCGGCTCGTCGGAGCGTGAGCAGGGGCGCGCGGTGCGCGTCAGGCGGCCGGCAGGAGCCGACCGGGAGCCCGCGAGCGCACGTGACCGCGCGCATCCGGGTGCGAGGCGTCGGGCAGGTGCCCGAGCAGCACGGCGTGGCGGCGGGCACGCAGGCCCACCGTCATGTGGCGAGGTGCGGATGCGAGGGTCGCCCGCACGAGAGCGGCGATCGCCGCCGCGAGCGCGCCGACGAGCGCGATCGCACCGAGCGTCGTGAGCACGGAGCCCGTGCCCTCGGTTCCGAGCACGCCGAGCGCCACGGCGAGGCCGTGGAGCAGCTGGGCGAAGGGCTCGGTCACGCGGACAGTCTAGGCGGGGCTACCGGCGGTCGCGGCGTTCCCGCGGCTTCGGGTCGGCGACCTGCTGCCGCCAGGCGAGCACGACGAGGAGGATCGCCGCGACGATGAACACGAAGCCGAGGATCGCGATCGGCTGCAGCCCGTTGAGCAGGCCGACGACGAGCAGCACGATGCCGAACGTCCCATTGAGCCCCTGCAGCACGAACACGCGCATCCGCTGCCAGCGCTTCATGGGACCCCCGTTTCGGACGCCGATCGGCGCACTCTCAGTCTCCCACCCCGCCGCGACTGCTCCGCATCCGCGATCCCCCCGCATCCGCGCCGTCCTCGTGGGGTGGAGCTGTTGTGCAGGGTTCGCTGTTGTGCAGGAGTGCGCACTTGCGGGCTCCGTTTCGCATCCGGAAATCAACCCTTCAGGGGTGACTCGGCGAGCGGGGATCGAGCCGGCTCCTGCACTACAGCGAACTCCTGCACAACAGCAGCGCAGGTCAGAAGCGCCGCGTGAAGGGGAGGGGCTTGCGCATGCGGATGAGGAGGAGCAGCGGGATGAGCACGTACGGCAGGTTGAAGGCGAGGAATTTGACCGGGTTCTGGGTCTGGAACTCGGGCTCGCCGAAGAACTCGACGCCGAACACGATGACGCCCGTGATGACGCTGATCGCGGTCGCGTAGATGACCGAGGGCAGCTGGATCCAGTTCCACCCGCGGATGAGCGCCGGCACGAGCACGAGGTAGAACGCGAGATAGACGAACGCCGAGAGGCCCGTGACGATGCGCATCCACACGGGCGGGTGCATGAAGAGCGGATCCGCGTCGTGCGCGTACCAGTAGTTGGAGTCGACGAGGAACTGGCCGTTCGGCTGCGAGAAGTCGACGCCGAGGGTCGGGAGCATGTCGGCGATGCACGAGGTGACGATGAAGATCGTGAACATCACCGCGAAAAAGATGTCGATGGGGCGCTTGCGGAGGGGGAGTTTGACGACGGTGTCGGGCATGGCGGGAAGTGTAGCGAGGGGGTGGGCGCTGCGCGGGTGCTCGACCAGCGGTACTGTTGTCACCGAACACGGGAGTCCGGTGTGCCGGGCTGAGAGGAAGCTCATCCAAGCTTCGACCGTCGAACCTGATCCGGATCATGCCGGCGCAGGGAGGCATCTCGGGGCCCGACCGCATCCGCGGTCGCCCACCCGTGCCACTTTTACGGCGAACACAGCCACAGAAAGGGCACGAACAGTGACCACCGCAACCATCGACCGTCCGTCCATCTGGCGCTGGCGCGTCGTCGACATCGTGACCGCCGCCGTGCTGGGCGTCGCATCCGGCGTGCTGTTCTGGGCGTGGGGCCTCGCCTGGACCCCGCTCAGCACCCTGCTCGCGTTCTCGCCCGGCCTCTCGGGCCTGCTCGCGGGCGGCTGGCTGTTCGCGGGCATCCTCGGCGGCCTCGTGATCCGCAAGCCGGGTGCAGCTGTCTTCACCGAGGTCGTCGCGGCGACCGTGTCGGCGATCATCGGCACCCAGTGGGGCTTCGAGACGCTCATCTGGGGCGCGATCGAGGGGCTCGGCGCCGAGATCGTGTTCGCCGTGCTGCTCTACCGCGTGTGGGCCTTCTGGGTCGCGCCGCTCGCGGGCCTCGGCGCGGGCGTCGCGGTCGCGATCCTCGACATCAACTTCTCGTCGATCGCGGGCTTCGACCCCACCGCGAAGCTCGTCTACGCGATCTCGGCCGTCGTCTCGGGCGTCATCGTCGGCGTGCTCTCGTGGCTCGCCGTGCGCGCCCTCGCGCGGGCGGGCACCCTGGGCCGCTTCGCCGCCGGCCGTCGTCGCGTCGCGGCCGATCCGGCTCCCGAGCGCGAGACGGCGGCGTCCTGATCCGGCGCACGCGACAGGACGGATGCGGATGACCGCGGCAGCGCGCCTCACGGCACGCGGATGGGGCTGGCGCCACGGCGACCGGCCCCGTCCGGCCGTGTCGGGGCTCGACCTCGACGTCGAGCCGGGGGAGCGCGTGCTGCTGCTCGGGGCCTCGGGCGCGGGCAAGTCGACGCTGCTCGCGGGGCTCGCGGGCGTGCTCGGCGACGCAGAGGACGGCGACCGCACGGGCGAGCTGCTCGTCGACGGCCGCCGCCCCGAGGACGCCCGCGGCCGCGTCGGCCTCGTGCTGCAGGACCCCGACGGCCAGACCGTGCTCGCGCGGGTTGGCGACGAGGTCGCATTCGGCTGCGAGAACCTCGGCCTTCCGCGCGGCGAGATCTGGCGCCGCGTCGCCGAGGCGCTCGACGCGGTCGGCCTCGATGTGCCGCTCGATCATCCGACGTCCGAGCTCTCGGGCGGGCAGAAGCAGCGCCTCGCGATCGCGAGCGTGCTCGCGATGCGCCCGGGCCTCGTGCTGCTCGACGAGCCGACAGCGAACCTCGACCCGGATGGGGTCGCCGAGGTGCGCGAGGCCGTCGCGCGCCTCGTCGCGAGCCGCCAGACGACGCTCGTCGTCGTCGAGCACCGCGTCGAGACGTGGGTCGACCTCGTCGACCGCGTCGTCGTGCTCGAGCCGGGCGGAGGCGTGCGCGCCGACGGCACCCCGGATGCCGTGCTCGGCTCCCGGGGCGCGGAGCTCGCCGCGGAGGGCATCTGGGTGCCCGGCCGTCATCCGTCCGTGCCGCGCGGACGTCGTCAGGCCGACGCCCCCGAGCTGCTCGTCGCCGACGGTCTCGCCGTGGGCCGCCGCCGCTTCGGCGAGCGGCAGCCGCGCACGGCCGCCGACGGCGTCCACCTCACCGTGCGCGCGGGTCGCACGACAGCGATCCTCGGCCCGAACGGCGCCGGCAAGTCGACCCTCGGCCTCACGCTCGCGGGGCTCCTCGCGCCCGTCGACGGCGAGCTCACTGCCCTGCCCACGCTCGCCGGCAGGCTCGGCCCGACGCCCATCCGCTGGCGCTCGCGCGAGCTCGCCTCCCGCATCGGCACCGTCTTCCAGGACCCCGAGCACCAGTTCCTGCGCGGCACCGTACGTGAGGAGCTCGAGGTCGGCCCGCGCGCGCTCAAGCGCCCGGAGGCCGAGGTCGCCGCCGTGCGCGACCGCCTGGCCCAGCGCCTGCGGCTCACGTCGCTGCTCGACGCGAACCCCTTCACGCTCTCGGGTGGCGAGAAGCGCCGCCTCTCCGTCGCGACGGCGCTCGCGACGGCGCCGCAGGTGCTCGTCGCGGACGAGCCGAGCTTCGGGCAGGACGCCCTCACCTGGGCCGAGCTCGTGCGGCTGCTCGACGAGCTCGTGGCCGAGGGCACGGCGCTCGTGACGGTCACGCACGACCTCGCGCTCGTCGATGCGCTCGCCGACGACCGCCTGCTGCTCGCGGGCGCCGCCGCGCGGGAGGTCGTGCCGTGAGCCTCATCGTGCCCGAGATCCGGCGCAGCTGGATCGCCTCCGTCAACCCGCTCGCGAAGCTCGTCGTCGCGCTGCTCGTCGGCGTGACGCTCGTGCTCTCGATCGACGTCGTCTCGGCGGGCATCGTCGTCGCGGTCATGGTCGTGCTGCTGCCGTTCGCGGGGCTCTCCGCCCGGCAGCTCGCCGCGCGCACGGCGCCCATCGTCGTGTCTGCGGTGCTCGCGTGCATCGCGACCGCCCTCTACGGAGTGGACGACGGCGCGACGCTTCTCGCACTCCGGCCGGTCACGGTCACCGAGGGGTCCCTGCTGCTCGCCGTCGCGATCCTGCTGCGCGTGCTCGCGGTCGGTGTGCCCGCAGTCGTGCTGTTCGCGACGACCGACCCCACCGATCTCGCGGATGCGCTCGCGCAGCTCGCGAAGCTTCCCGCGCGCTTCGTGCTGGGTGCGCTCGCGGCGCTCCGTCTCGTCGGCCTCCTGCTCGAGGACTGGGAGGCGCTCGGGCTCGCCCGGCGCGCGCGAGGCGTGGCAGACAGCGGGCGCATCCGCCGTTTCCTCGTGCAGGCGGGCACCCTGCTCGTGTTCGCCGTGCGACGCGGCGGCAAGCTCGCGACGGCCATGGAGGCGCGCGGGTTCGGAGGCTCGACGCCGCGCAGCTGGGCCCGCCGCTCGCGGCTGAGACCTCGCGACGTCGCCGTCATGGTCGTCGGCGCGGCGATCGTCGCGGCGGCCGTGACGACGGCCGTGCTCGTCGGGAGCTGGAGACCGGTTCTGTGAGGGGCGCTGCTGTGAGGGACGCTGCTGTGAACGACCGAGCTGTGAGCGACCGTGCCGTGAGCACTCCCGTGACCGCCGCGCGCGAGATCGACCCCGCGCCGCTCGTCGCGCGTCTCGCCGCGGGCCCGCAGCCGTGGGTGCTGCTCATCGACGGCCGGTCGGGCGCAGGGAAGACCGTGCTCGCACGGCGCCTCGCGGAGGAGACCGGCGCGACGCTCGTGTCACTCGACGACGTGTATCCCGGCTGGGACGGGCTCGCCGCGGGGGCGGCCGCTGTGCCCGGCATCGTGCGGCACGGCAGGTGGCGGCGCTGGGACTGGGCGGCCGACGCGTGGGGCGAGGCGGCATCCGTCGACCGCACGGGGTCGCTCATCGTCGAGGGCTGCGGCGCGATCTCGCGCGCCTCGCGCCCCCTCGCCGACCACGCGTGGTGGCTCGACCGCGACGACGCGGAGCGCAAGCGGCGCGCGCTCGGCCGAGACGGCGACGCCTACGCCCCGCACTGGGAGCGGTGGGCGGCCCAGGAGGAGGCGTTCGCCGCCGCCGAGCACCCGCGGGAGCTCGCCGACCTCGTCGTGCGCGCCTGACCCCTTCCGCGAGGCGCGGTGCCGCTCGGCGCGGTGCCGTCAGGAGCGGCGCCACGTCGTCGTGAACGGCACCCCCTGCGGCGTGGTCGTGAGGGTGTCTCCCGTGCACGTGATGACCATCGGCACGTTCGCGGCCGACGGGTCGGGGATGGGGATCGTCGACTCCGAGCTCTGCCCGTTGATGTCGACGGTGTTCTCGACCGTGTAGCGGCTCGCGTCGAAGTTCTCGAAGATCATCGTGCCGTTCGTGTCGGAGGCCTCGGCGGAGCCGTCCCACGCCCAGTCGGCGGCCATGTCGCCCGTGTGGTGCTGCGTCACGGTCATCGTGAGCCCATTGCCCATGTCGAGCGCGAGCTGGAGCACCGCGTCGGCCGAGAAGCCCATGACTCCCTCGCCAGCGATCGAGAGCTCCTGGTCGCCGGATGCCGTGGCCGAGACGACCGTCATGCCCGAGCTCGCGAAGTGCGCGGCGAGCTGCTGGACGAGGTCGTCGAGGTCGGCGGTCCAGTCGCCGTCGACGCACTCGCTGAGCGCCGGGCCCGAGCCGCCGGGTTCCGATGCATCGGGGGAGGCCGATCCGCCGGTCGCCGGGTCGCCCGTGCCGCCCGGTGTGCAGGCGGCGAGGGAGAGCGCGAGCGCGGCAACGAGGCCGAGAGTGACACTGCGGTGCGACATGGATCCTCCTGAGGACAGGCGGTGCGCGATCGGGGGGATGCCGCAAGTGTGCTCGCTCTCGCGCGAGAAAGACACCCCCGGTGCCGTCCCGTGCCGCGGAGGGCCTCAGGCCCAGCCGAGGCGGTGCAGCTCCTCGTCGTCGATGCCGTAGTAGTGCGCGATCTCGTGCACGAGGGTCACGTGGATCTCGTCGCGCAGCTCGTCCTCGTCCTCGCAGATCGCGAGCAGCGGCTCGCGGAACAGCACGATGCGGTCGGGCAGCTCGCCGAATCCGTAGCGGTCGCGCTCGGTCAGCGCGACACCCTCGTAGATGCCCAGGAGGTCGAGCGAGCCGTCCTCCGGGCGGTCCTCGCACACGAACACGAGGTTCTCGAGGCCGTCGACCATCTCATCGGGGAGCGCGTCGAGCTCGTCGATGACGATCTCCTCGAACTCCTCCGCCGTGAGCTCCAGGCTCATGCACCCTCCAGAAGTTCCACGAGCACCCACTGCAGCTCGCCGAGCCAGGCGTAGATGTCGGCGAGCGGTCCCTCGCCCGGCTGGTCGTCATCCGTGCGGATGCCGAGGCGGCTGCCCACCATCATCCGGATGGCGGTGAGGGCCCGCACCCAGGTGTCGGCGGCCTCCGCGTCGAGCACGACGAGACCCTCGTGCGCCGAGCCCGCGATGCGCTCGGCGGCCGCGATCTTGCGCTGCTCGAGCTCGTCGCGCGTGTAGTGGTGGAACTCGGCGGCCGCCTCGGAGTCGTCGCGGTAGGCGTCGGGGAACAGCAACGCGAGCAGGGGGGCGTCGTCGAGCTCGGGGTCGCGCACGACGTCGGCGAACTGGTGGGCGAGCACCGTGATGAGGCCCGCCTCCTCCGCCTCGAACTCGATGTGCACCTCGTCGCCGACACGCCCGATCCTCACGGCACGTCCTTCGCGATCGTCGCGGTGAGGCCGTAGTCGTGCATGGCCTGCGCGTGGCGCTCCATCTCCTCGCGCGGACCCGACGCCACGATCGCGCGGCCCTCGTGGTGCACGAGCAGCATGAGCCGCTCGGCCTCCTCGCGCGGATAGCCGAAGTAGGTGCGGAACACGTGCACGACGTAGTTCATGAGGTTGATGGGGTCGTTCCACACGATGAGCACCCACGGCACGCCGAGCGACGACGTGGTCTCCACGTCGAGCACGGGCGCGGCCGTGCTGGAGGATCCCGGCGAACCGGGGTGACCCTCGGAGGATTTGGGGCGATCGACGGGACTCGAACCCGCGACATCCGGCACCACAAGCCAGCGCTCTACCAACTGAGCTACGACCGCCATACGCTGCTCACGCAACTGGACGATTCTACGGTATCCGCGGAGCCCATTTCGCCACGACCTCCGCGGCCGCGTCGTGAGCCTGCTCGCTCGTGGGTCCGGGGTCGGCGACGAACGCGACGCGACGGTAGTACTCGAGCTCGCGGATCGACTCGAGGATGTCGGCGAGCGCCCGGTGGCCGCCGTTCTTCGCGGGCGCCTGGAAGTAGACGCGCGGGAACCAGCGCCGCGAGAGCTCCTTGATGCTCGACACGTCGACGCTGCGATAGTGCAAGTGGGCGTCGACGCGCGGCATGTACTTCGCGAGGAATGCGCGGTCGGTGCCGATCGTGTTGCCCGCGAGCGGGGCCGTGCCGTGCTCGGGCACGAACCGCAGGATGTACTCGAGCACCTGGTACTCGGCGTCGGCGAGGCTCACGCCGTTCGGGATCTCCTCGAGGAGACCGGATGCCGCGTGCATGTCGCGCACGAAGTCGCCCATGTTGTCGAACGCCGACTGGTCGGGCTTGATGACGATGCTGAAGCCGGGGTCGACGGGCTCGAGGTCGTAGTCGGTCACGACGACGGCGACCTCGACGAGCTCGTCGACCGCGAGGTCGAGTCCGGTCATCTCGCAGTCGATCCACACGAGACGATCCGGTGTCTGGCTCATGACCTCAGCCTAACGGGCTGGTTTCGACACGCGCCTACGGCGCTACTCAACCAGCGGTAGGGCGCACGACTCGCTGGTTGAGCAGGTCGCGCAGCGGCCGTGTCGAAACCAGCCCGACGCTCTACGCGGCGTCGCCGATGCCGATCGCCTCCGCCTCGACGGCCGCGGGCTCGGGACCGTCGTCGACACGCGAGAGCTTCCCGCGGAAGGCGAGCACGAGCACAATGGCGATCGCGACGGAGAGTCCGCCGACGTAGTACGGCAGGCCGGAGCTTCCGATGCTCGCGAGCTCCGTGGCGAGCGGGGGAGCGGCGGCCGCCCCGAGGAAGCGCACCCCCGAGTACGACGACGACGCGACGCCGCGCGGCAGCTCGGTCGCCTCCATGACCGCCTCGGTGAGCACCGTGTTCACGACGCCGAGCAGGAGCCCGCCGATGACGACGAACCCGACGAGGGCGGCGGGCGACTCGACGAAGACGCCCGCGAGCACGAGGTCGACAGCGAGCAGAGGCAGCGCGGTCGCGAGCACGGTCGTGCGCCGCATCCGGGCCGTGAGCAGCGGTGCGACCCACACGCTCGTGACCGCGAGCGAGAGGCCCCACGCGGTGAAGGTCAGACCGAGCCCGATGGCGTCGAAGCCGAGGGGGAACGGCGTGTAGGCGAGCAGGATGAAGAACCCGATGTTGTAGAACAGCGCGACGAGCGCGAGCACGGCGAGAGCGGGGATGCGCAGGGCGCGGAAGGGTGCCGAGAGCTTCGCGGGCGCGGGGCGCTGCGCGGCATCCGCGTCCTTCGGCAGCATGACCGTGATCGCGACGAGCGCGATCGCCATGAGGGCGGCTGTGCCGAAGAACGGGCCGCGCCACGAGATGTTGCCGAGCAGCCCGCCGAGCAGCGGGCCGATCGCGAGCCCGACGCCGAGCGCCGCCTCGTACAGGATGATGGCGGGGCCGCTGCCGCCCGCGGCCGCGCCGACGATCGTCGCGAGCGCCGTCGAGACGAACAGGGCGTTGCCGAGGCCCCAGCCGGCGCGGAATCCGATGATGCCGTCGACGCTGCCGCTCAGGCCGGCGGCTGCCGCGAACGCGACGATGAGCGTGAGGCCGATGAGCAGGGTGCGGCGCGCCCCGATGCGGCTCGAGACCCAGCTCGTGAAAAACATCATGATGCCCGTGACGAGCAGGTAGCTCGTGAAGAGCAGCTCGGTCTCGGTGGGCGTCGCCTCGAGGTCCTCGGCGATCGAGGGCAGGATCGGGTCGACGAGGCCGATGCCCATGAAGCCGACGACGCACGCGAACGCGACCGCCCAGACGGCGCGGGGCTGCTTCAGGATGCTGCCGGTGTCGGTGCGGGCGCTGGCGGTGCGGGCGCTCACGAGGCCACCGCCGCGCTGTTCGCGCCGAGACGCGACTCGAGCAGCTCGGCCGTCGCGGCGAGTGTCGCCCACTCCTCGGCGGTGAGCTCGCCGAACCACGGCGCCATGGTCTCGGCGAGCTGGGCGCGCCAGGCGGCGAGGGCGGCGGCGCCCTTCTTCGTGACGACGACGAGCCACGCGCGCGAGTCCTCGCGGTCGGCGATGCGCGACACGAGCTCCTCCTCGACCATGGTCGCGAGCAGCCGTGTCATGCCGGGCTGGGTGACCCGGCTCGCGGCGGCGAGCTCGCCGATGCGCATGGGCCCGTCGGTCTCGAGGATCGAGAGCGTGCGCCACTGCGCGGAGGGGGTCGTGCTCCCGGTCGCCTGGGCGGCGACGCGCGTGAGCCGGTGGGACGAGACGAGGAGGGCTTCGAGGATCGCGGACTGCATCACATCCGGAAAGCATACCCGAGTTATATAACTTCGGCATGTTCGTCATCTCGGGACACCCATCGGTGACCTCCGGGCGACCCGGCCTGGGTTAGCCTGACAACCGCGCCCTCGTAGCTCAGCGGATAGAGCAGGAGCCTTCTAATCTCTTGGTCGCAGGTTCGATTCCTGCCGAGGGCACCATTCGGACCGTCCACCCAGGCCGGACCGCCGAGGGGGGATCGATGCGCGTAGCCCGGGCGCTGCTGCGCCGGAGCGCCGTGCAGGCGGGGCAGCTGGCCGCCGCGCTGCTGGTGGCTGCGATCGGCTCGGGCGCCGTCGTCGCGCTCGTGTCGCTGCCCGAGGCTGCGATCGCGCGCGGCGTCACGACGCTGCTCGCCGAGGCGGAGCCCACCGCGGGCGCGCTGCGCGTCGAGACGGCCCTGCCGCGCGGCGGGGGAGACACCCAAGACGAGCGCGTGCGCGAGGCCCTCGCGGATGCCGTGGGCACCGCGCCGCTCGACACCCTCCGCTCCCTGCGCAGCGAGCCGCTCGTGGCATCCGTCGCGGGTGCCGATCGCTCGCTCGTGCTCGGCGTGCAGGAGCACCTCGACGCGCTCGCCGAACTCGTCGACGGCACGTGGGCTGCGGGCGGTGACGAGGTGACGATCTCGGAGCCCGCCGCGCGCGAGCTGGGCATCGCGGCCGGCGATGAGCTCGAGGTCGCGGGCGAGTCGCTGCGCGTCGCGGGTGTCTGGCGCGCGCTCGACAGCGCGGATGCCGCCTGGTTCGGCGAGACGCTCGTCGCCTCGGGCAGGCTCGGCGACGCGGTCGGCCCCGTCATCGTGCCGGAGCGTCTGCTCGACGGTCTCGAGGTGCGCCCGCGCGTGAGCTGGACCCTCGTTCCGCGCCCCGACGTCGCGGTCGGCGAGCTCCCGGCACTCGGCGCCGTCGAGCGCCGTGTGAGCGCTGCGACGAGCGGCCTCGCCTCGGGTACGAGCTACGCCGTGACCGTCTCCGGCACCCTCGCGGCCACGGTCGCCCGCGCCGAACAGGCCGTCGCATCCGCTCGTGTGCTGAGCGCGACGGCCGTCGTGCTCGCCCTCGTGAGCGCGGGCATCGTGCTCGCGCTCGTGGGCCGCGCACTGTCACAGGTGCGCACTCCCGAGTGGCGGCTGCTGACGGCGCGCGGCCTGTCGCGGGGTCGCGGGGTCGCGCTCGCGCTCGTCGAGTCGTTCGTCGTCATCGCGGTCGGGGTCGCGCTCGGCACGACCGCGGTCGTGCTGCTCGCGGCCGCGACGGATGCCGTGGTGCCACCCGCGGGCGTGCTCGCCGCCGTCGCGTGCGCCGTCGCCGGCACGCTGCTGTTGGCCGCCACCGCGCGGCCCGAACCGGCCGGGCGCGAGCGGGGACGTGCGGCCGAGACCGAGTCAGTCATCCCCGCGATCGGCGCGGCCGTGCTCGCCGGGTTCGCGCTCGTGACCGCGGCTGCCGTGCCGGCCTCGCCTGCCGCCTACGTCGCGCCCGCGCTCGCGCTCGTCGCGGGCGTGCTGCTGCTGCGCCTCGCGCTCGCGCCCGTGCTGCGGGTCGCGGAGCGCCTCGCCGCCCGCGGGACGGGGCTCCTCCCGGTGCTCCCGCTCCGCCAGCTCGGACGCCGGCCGCGTTCGGTCGCGTCGGCCTTCGTCGTCGTGGCGCTCGCGGTCGGCACCGTCGTCGTCGCGGGGCTCTCCGAGGGTGCCGTGTCGCGCGACGCCGCCGCGGCCGTGCGCTCCGCGATCGGCGGCGATCTGCGCCTGTCGTTCACAAGCGTCGACCGCGACCCCGTGACGGCTGAGCCGTATGCGTCGGTCGACGGCGTCGACGCCGCGGCGGAGGTCGCGCTCGTGACGGCGGAGGCTGGGTCCACCCAGGCCGCGCTCGTCATCGCGGGCGACGGGTTCGCGGAGGTGACGCGCGTCGCGCCGCCCGCGTCGGCCGACGAGCTCGAGGTGCGGGTCGCATCCGCTCTGGCCTCGCGGCTCGGCGTGACCGTGGGCGACGTCGTGCCGCTCGAGCTGCCGGGGGTGCGGGAGGCGCTGTCCGCCCGGATCGCCGAGATCGCACCCGTGCCCGGCACGGGTGCGACGGGGATGCTCGTGGCGCGCGACGCCCTCGCCGCGCTGCTGCCCGCCGAGGCGACGACCCTCGCGGTCGATGAGGTGTGGCTCGCGTCGTCCGACCCCGAGAGCACGGCCGAGCGAGTGCGCGCCGCGGGCTACCGTGCCGTCACCGTGCTGACGCCCGCGGGCGCGAGCTCGCGCGCCGTGACCGACGCGGGCGGCTTCGCGACGGGCGCCGCCGCGGCCGTCGTCGTGCTCGTCGGGATCGGCGGCTTCGCCGCAGCGGCCGCGGGCCTCTCCCGCCTGCGCCGCGGCGAGGTCATCCCGCTCCGAGCGCTCGGCGTCGGTGCTGGATCCCAGGCACGCGGGCGCGTCGTCGAGCTGCTGCTGACGGCGCTCGCGGGCGCTGTCGCCGGTGCCGTCGCGGGGGTGCTCGCGACCCGGCTCGCGGCGGGTGAGGCGATCGCGCTCGGCGATCTCGCATCCGTCGTCCCACTCGTGCTCGCAGGGCTGCTCGTCGTCGGCGTGCTCGCGGTGTCGCTCGCCGCGGGCGCCGGCGCCCGACGGGATGCGGGGGTGCGCTCGTGAGCCGCCGCCCCTCGCGCGCCCGCATCGCGGCCGCCATCCTCGCCGAGGCCCCCGGCGCCTCGCTCGTCGTGCTGCTGCTCGCCGCCCTGCTCGGCGGGTCGGCCGCCGCGGCGTCGGCGTGGGCCTCGGACGCGCGGTCGGATGTGCTGCACTCGGCGCTCGACGCATCGCCGCCCTCGCAGCGCGACCTCGGCGACTCCGTGCGCGGGCTCCCCGTGTCGGCACCCGGCACGGCGGATCACGGTCTCTCACCCGAGCTCGCGCGTACCTGGGGAGCGACCTTCGACGCGCTCGACCAGCTCACCGTCGGCGCCGAGCCCGCCGCCGCCGACGTGCTCGGTCGGCCGCACGCAGCGCTGCGCCTCGACCAGGCGCCGGCGGAACCCGTCGACGGTGCGCCCTCGCCCGACAGTCGCGTCATCCTGAGCGCCGACCCGCTCATCGACGAGCTCGCTGACGTCGTCGAGGGCGAGCGCCCCGGCCGCATCGAGCGCGGGGAGCCCATCCAGATCGCCGTCACGCAGGCGATCTCCGACGCCCTCGGCTGGCCGCTCGGCCAGGTGCGCGCGGCCCACTACTCGACGGGCGACGTCGAGCTCGTGCTCGTCGGCATCCTCGCTCCGAAAGACGCGGACGCCCCCGAGTGGGATCACGCGGCCGTCGCCCTCGCGCCCGAGGTCATCGACAACTTCCTCGCGCCGCCGACCTTCGTCGGCATGGGGTACCTCGACCCCGCCTCGATCGGAGACCTCACCGAGCACGCCGCGACCGCCCGCCTCGAGGTGTGGCTCCCGGTGGATGTCGCGGTGATCGATGCCGACACCGCGGGCGAGACCGTCGCCGCCATCCGGCGGCTCGGATCGACGCCGCACACGACCCCCATCGTGATGCCCTACGCCGACGTCGAGGCGCCCATCGCCCTCTCCGGCACGACGCCGTCGATCATCCTCGCCACCCAGCCGCTGCTCGCGGGCGTCACCGCGCTGCACTCGGCGATCGTCTCGGGCGTCGCCCTCGCGGGGGCGGCCGTGGTCGCCCTCGCCGTGCGCGCGCTCGTCGCCCGCCGCCGCAGCCTCCTGCGGCTGCTCGCGGCGCGCGGCGCCTCCGATGGCGCACGGGCGGGTGCTCTCGCCGCGGGCGTCGGCGCCCTCACGGCGCTCGGCGCGGGCATCGCTGGGGGCATCGTGCTCGCGGTCATGGGCGGCCCCGCCGCGACCGTCGCGATCGTCGTCGTCGGGCTCGTCGCCCTCGCGGCGGCCGCCGCGGCGATCGACGGCGCCCTGTTCGAGCGCGCGGGCGTGCGCCCCGACGAGTCGGCACGTCGGCGCACGAGCGCGCGCATCGCGGTCGACGCGGGCGTCGTGCTGCTCGCCGTCGCCGCGGCGGTGCTCGTCGTGGCGACCCCGGCATCCGCGGGTTCCGCTCCGCCGCCCCTCGCCGTCGTGCTGCCCGCGCTCCTGGCCGCCGCGGGCTGCATGATCGCCCTGCGCCTCGTGCCGCTCCTCGTCCGTGTGCTCGAGGGGCTCGCCCGGGGCACGCGCGGTCTCGTCTCCCTGCTCGGGCCCGCCCGTGCCGGACGCGACGCGACGACCGGCATCGTGCCCGTGCTCGCCCTGCTCACGGCCGTCACCGTCGCGGTGCTCGGCTCGGGCCTGCTCTCCACCGTGCAGCACGGGGTCGAGGAGGCGGCGCGCGCTCAGGTGGGCGCCGACGTGCGCGTCGACGCACGCTACCTCTCCGACGAGCTCATCGCGCAGGCGGAGGGGCTCGACGGCGTCGAGGCCCTCGCGACCGTCGCATCCGACTCCGATATCGAGATCGAGTTCCCCGACGGCGACGGGCGCATCACGGTCTACGTCGTCGACCCTGTCACGTTCGCCGCCGCATCGACGAGCACGCTCGAGATCCCGGATGCGGGCGCCATCGTCTCCGAGACCGTCGCGCGCCGCCTCGCGGGCGAGCCGCTCCAGGTCGGCCGGGACGAGGTGCCCGTCGCCGGGACGGCGCCCGACGACGGGCCCTTCGGACGTGCGACGGCGTGGATCGCGGTGAGCGCCGAGACGGGCGCCGAGCTCGATCTCAAGGTGCGCCCCAAAGCCCTGCTCATCGCGACGGACGCCGCCGCCGCCGACGACGTGCGGGCGACTCTCGCCGCGCGCGTCGCGGGCTACGGCACCGCGCGCACCGTCGACGAGGTGCTCGCCGAGCGGCGCGACGCGCCCGCCGTGCGCGCGCTCATCGTCGGCACCGCCCTCGCCGTCATCGGCGCGGCCGTGCTCACGGTGCTCGCGGCGGTGCTCGCCCTCACCTCGGGCGCCCCCGCCCGCGCGCGCGTCTTCGGGCTGCTCCGGGCCCTGGGCGCCCGCCCGCGCGCCGAGTACGCGCTCGTTCTGTGGGAGCTGCTGCCCGCCCTCGCCGTCGCCGTGCCCCTCGGACTCGCCGCGGGGCTCGGCCTCGTGCCGCTCGTCGCCCGCGCGGGCGACCTCACCGTCTTCACCCGTGGCGGTGCCCAGCCCGCGATCGACCTCGGCCTCGGCACCTCGCTCGGCATCGTGGCGGCGCTCGTCGCCGTCGTCGTGCTCGGGGTGCTGCTCGCCGCGGCGATCGCCCGCCGCTCCGGCGCCTCGCGCGCCGTCCGAACCGTCGACGAGGAGGGATGAGCATGTCAGCGCTCACCGAACCCGACATCCTGTGCGAGGGACTCGTACGCATCTTCACGGCGCAGGGCGTCGAGGTGCAGGCACTGCAGGGTCTCGACCTGCGCGTCGAGCGCGGCGAGCTCGTGGCCCTCGTGGGCGCATCCGGCTCCGGCAAGTCGACGCTGCTCGGCATCCTCGCGGGTCTCGACACCCCGACGGCGGGCACGGCGCGCGTCGCGGGCCACGACCTCACGACGATGGGCCGCCGCGAGCGGATCGCCTACCGCCGCGGCAGCGTCGGCTTCATCTGGCAGCAGACCTCGCGCAACCTCGTGGGCTACCTCACGGCTGCCGAGAACATCGCCCTGGCCCAGCACGTCGCGGGCGTCGTGCCGCGTGCCCAGCGCGAGCGCCGCGGCGCCGAGCTGCTCGAGCTGCTCGACATCGGCGAGCTCGCCGACCGCCGCCCCGCCGAGCTCTCGGGCGGCCAGCAGCAGCGCGTGGCCCTCGCGGTCGCGATGAGCAACGGGCCCCGCGTGCTGCTCGCCGACGAGCCCACCGGCGAGCTCGACGAGGCCACGAGCGCGCAGGTGCTCGAGGCGATGGAGACCGTCGGACGCGAGCACGGCCTCACGACGCTCGTCGTGACCCACGACGCGGCGGTCGCTGAGCACGTCGACCGCACCATCCGCATCCGCGACGGGCGCACCTCGACCGAGGTTCTGCGCAGCACCCACACGGATGCCGAGGGCGCCCGTGTGCGCGTCGCCGAGGAGTTCGCGGTGCTCGACCGCGCCGGCCGCATGCAGCTGCCCTCGGAGTTCACGACGGCGCTCGGCCTGCGCGACCGCGTGCGGCTCAAGCTCGAGACCGACCGCATCGAGGTGCGGCCGGGGCAACCGCACGCCGCGCGAGACGCCGCGACCGAGGGGGAGGAGCAGGCATGACGACGGTGCTGCGGGCCGAGGGCCTCACGCGCGTGTTCACGACGCCCGCGGGCGAGGTGCGCGCCGTCGACGGCGCGGGCCTCGAGATCTCGGCGGGCGAGCTCGTCGTGCTGCAGGGGCGTTCGGGCGCCGGCAAGACGACGCTCCTCACGATGCTCGGCGGCCTCGACCGCCCGACCGCGGGGCGCGTCGAGCTCGACGGGCGCGACCTCGCGGCGCTCGACGAGGGGGAGCTGCGCGAGCTGCGCTCGACGCGCGTCGCATCCGTCTTCCAGACCTTCGGGTTGCTGCCCGTGCTCTCGGCCGCCGAGAACGTCGAGGTGCCGCTGCGCATCCGCCGTGTGCCGCGCGCCGAGCGCGACCGTCGCGTCGCCGAGGCGCTCGCGGCCGTCGACCTCGCCGACCACGCGGCCCAGCGTCCCGGCGAGCTCTCGGGCGGTCAGCAGCAGCGCGTCGGCATCGCGCGCGCGATCGTCGCCGAGCCGGCCCTGCTGCTCGCCGACGAGCCGACGGGTCAGCTCGACTCGGAGACGGGCGCCGCGATCATGGACCTCATCGTGCGGCTCGTCGCCGACACGGGCATGGCGGCTCTCGTCGCGACCCACGACGCGTCGCTCGCCGAGCGCGCGGATCGCGTGCTGCGCATCCACGACGGCCGCCTCGACGCCTGAGCGGCGAACCCGAGCGGATGCGGCGCGCGGCTCAGCGCGCGGTCGCCTCCGCCTCCGCCTCGGCGGCGTCGGTCTCGACGATCTCACCCTCGACGACGTCCATGTCACCCGTCGACGTCGCGGGCTCCACGACCGTCGCGGGCGCGAGCGGCGAGGCGTAGCGATCCGCCGGGTCGACGACCGACGCGGGCGTGATGGGGGGAGCGGATGCCGGGGTCACGACCGCGGTCTCGGCCGTGTCGAGAGCCGGCTCGACGAGCGGTTCGTGGGCCACGGGCTGCGCCGTCGCGGCGGTGAACTGCTGCTCGGCCCACTTCTGCTGCTCGAGCACGACGGGGTCGGCGGCCTGGTCCTCGTAGCGCCAGCGCTCGAGGTCGGCGGCGAAGAGCTTGCGGGCCTTGCCGGGCTTGTGCAGCCACAGCACGAGGCGCTCGCGGTACTCGGCGAGCGTCTGGTCGGCCTGGTAGCTGAAGCTCACCGAGTTGACGCGCATGTCGGCGAGCTGGTGGGAGGCCCAGTCGGCGGCGTAGGCGGCGCCCCGGATGGGGAGCAGCCGCACCATGACGTCGGCGTCGTTCGCGAGATGCTCGGCGTGCTCGCGCGCGGCGGGCGACTGGCTGTGCCAACGGGCCGCGTTCTGGCCCGCCGAGATGAGCGCCGTCACGGCGGCGGCGCGCGTCTCGTGGTCGCGCTGCGCGATGAGGCGCTTGGTCGCGCCGCGACCGATGAGCGCCCCGACGATGCCGGCGACCACGATCGCCAGGAACGGGATCACGGCGGATACGAGGATCCGCTGACCGTCCTCCGAATAGAACCAATCGACGAAGTCGTTCCACCACTGCATGGCGGCACACTACGTCGGGTGGGACGGAACGGACTGTCTTCCCCTCCGCGCGCCGCCCTTTTGAGGACGTGTCGTCAGCTGCTGCTCGGTGGGTCGAGTGCGCCGCGCCGCGGCGTGTGTAGAGACCGGGCCCCGGCTCTCTAGCGCCAGCGCGAGCCGGTTCCGTGCACCGCGAACGGCTCGATGGCCGCGATCTCCTCGCTCGTGAGCGGCGCCGCGTCGAGCGCGCCGAGGTTGTCCTCGAGCTGCGTGACGCTCGAGGCGCCGATGAGCGCGCTCGTGACGGCGGGCTGCCGCAGCACCCACAGCAGCGCGAGCTGGGCGAGGCTCTGGCCGCGCTCCTGCGCGATCGCGTCGAGGGCCCGCGCCCGCTCGAGGTAGGTCTCGCTGATCGTCTCGGCGTCGATCCAGCGGCCCTCCGACGCGCGCGAGCCCTCGGGGATGCCGCCGAGGTAGCGGTTGGTGAGCAGGCCCTGAGCGAGCGGCGAGAACACGATCGACCCGATCCCGAGCTCCGCGATCGTGTCGAGCAGACCCTCCTCGGGGAGGCGGTTGAACATCGAGTACGACGGCTGGTGGATGAGCAGAGGCACCCCCTCGGCGGCGAGCGCCTCGTACGCGCGGCGGGTGTCATCCGGACCGTAGTTGGAGATGCCCGCGTAAAGTGCTTTGCCCGAGCGGACGGCGTGCGCGAGCGCGCCCATCGACTCCTCGACGGGCGTCTCGGGGTCGGGGCGGTGGTGGTAGAAGATGTCGACGTAGTCGAGACCGAGGCGCGTGAGCGACTGGTCGAGCGAGCTCAGCAGGTACTTGCGCGACCCCCATTCGCCGTAGGGGCCGTCCCACATGTTGTAGCCGGCCTTCGACGAGATGATGAGCTCGTCGCGGTAGGGGCGCAGGTCGCTCGCGAGGATGCGGCCGAAGTTCTCCTCCGCCGATCCGGGAGGCGGGCCGTAGTTGTTGGCGAGGTCGAAGTGGGTGACCCCGAGGTCGAACGCTCGCAGCACGATCTCGCGCTGAGTCGTGAGCGGACGGTCGTGGCCGAAGTTGTTCCACAGGCCGAGCGAGATGCGGGGGAGCTTGAGCCCCGAGCGGCCCACGCGGGCGTATTCGAGGCGCGTGTAGCGGTCGTCGGCTGCGGTGTAGGGCATGTCCTCACCCTAGGGAACGGAACCGACGCCCGCAGTGTTGTACCCCTCGTCCCCCCATCTGATGGAAAGTAGGGTCGCAACATGCGCACTTTCGTTCTCGCCGGCGGCTGCTTCTGGTGTCTCGACGCGGTCTACCGCACGCTCGAGGGCGTCACGGATGTCGTGTCCGGCTACACGGGCGGCAAGGTTCCGAACCCCTCCTACGAGCAGGTCTGCACCGGCACGACGGACCACGCGGAGGCGGTCGCGGTGACCTTCGACGAGACCGTCATCCCGTCGTCCGTCATCCTCGACGTGTTCTTCTCCCTGCATGACCCGCGTCAGCTGAACCGTCAGGGCAACGACGTCGGCACCCAGTACCGCTCGGCGATGTTCTACGCCGACGACGAGCAGAAGTCCGAGTTCGAGGCCGCGCGCGACCGCGCAGCCGAGTACTGGGACGGCGGCATCGTCACGTCGATCACGAGGCTCGGCGAGTTCTACCGCGCGGAGGAGTACCACCAGGACTTCTTCGCGAAGAACCCGAACCAGGGCTACTGCCTCGCGGTCGCCCTGCCGAAGGTCAACAAGATCCGCAAGAGCTACGCGCAGTACATCAAGGCCGCGTAGCGCTCGGCTGCGCGTCCGGGAACCGGGGGTTGCGCCACAAAGCTAATGCCATTAGCTTTGTGGCATGACTTCCTTCCTCCCGCGCCCCACCGCCGCCGGATCCGCGCGCCTCGCCTACGAGGTGCGCGGTGAGGGCCCCCTCGTCGTGACCATCCCCGGGATGGGCGACCTCCGCTCCGCCGACGCTGGCCTCGCCGACGCGCTCGTCGACGACGGCTTCCGCGTCGCGACCGTCGACCAGCGCAACCTCGGCGACTCCGAGCGCGGCTTCGACGTCCTCGGCGACGAGGCCACGGCATCCGACTACCTCACGATCATCGAGGAGCTCGGCGGGCCCGCGGTCGTCGTCGGCACGTCGATGTCGGCGTCCGCGGCCCTCATCGCCGCCGCGGAGCGCCCCGACCTCGTACGCGCTGTCGTCGCGCTGTCGCCCTTCGTGCGGAACGCCGGCGGGAACCCCGCGATCAACCGGCTCCTGTTCCGGATGCTGTTCGCGCGTCCCTGGGGAGTGGCGGCCTGGACCGCCTACTACCGCTCCACGCTCAACCGCGGTCAAGCGCCCGCCGACCACGCCGAGCACGTCGCCGCCATCCGCACGGCCCTCTCGCAGCCCGGTCGGCTCGCCGACTTCCGCCGCCTCGCGGTCGAGCTCGACCACGCGCCCGCCGAGGCCCGCGCGGGCGACGTCCGGGTTCCCGTGCTCGCCGTCATCGGCGCGCTCGACCCCGACTACACGGACCCCGCCGCCGAGCTCGCGCACATCGCCGAGGTCGTGCCGGGTGCGCGCACCCTGCTCGTCGACGACGCGGCCCACTACCCGCACCGCCAGCGGCCGGATGTCGTGCTGCCCGCCGTGCGCGCCTTCGTCGCGGAGGCGGCGGCGCGTGCCTAGGGCGGGCCTCAGCCGCGACGCCGTCGTGGCGCTCGCCGTCGAGCTGCTCGAGGAGGACCCCGTCGCACCGCTCACCCTCGCACGCGTGGCCGCGCGCGCCGGGGTTGCGGTGCCGAGCCTCTACAAGCACGTGAGCTCGCTCGACGCGCTGCGCGACGGCGTCGCCGTCACGGGCGTCACGCGCATCGCGGATGCCGTCGAGGCCGCAGCGTCGGAGGCGTCCGGCTTCGCGGCGTTCGCGGCCGCCGGGCGCGTCATCCGCGCGGAGGCGCTCGCGCATCCGGCCCTCTACCTCGCGGGTCAGCCCGCGCCCGGACGGGATGCGTCGCAGGAGCTGCTCGCGGCCGCCGATCGCACCGTCGCGCTGCTCGCGGGCCTCGTGCGCGGCGCGGGCGTGCCGGAGGCGCGGGAGGTCGATGCCGTGCGCATCGTGCGGGCCAGCATCCACGGCTTCGTCGTGCTCGAGACGGCGGGTGCTTTCGGGCTTCGCGACGACGTGAACGCGAGCTACGAGCGCCTGCTCGAGACCGTGTGGTCGGGCCTCGCGACCCTCACCTGAGTGATCGCCGACGGTTCGTGATCTTCTCGTGACCTTCCGCGTGCGCCGGGGTAGCGTCGGATCGATACCCCGGTCGATCGAGGCTGAAGGAGAGATCATGGGCGAGAGCACGACCGTCGAGCAGCGCTGGGTGGCCTTCGGGGAGTCGGGCGCGGTGGGCACGATCCACCGCACGGCCGACGGATACCGCGTCAAGCTCATCGACGACGCCGACTACCGCGGCACGTACCCTGCGCTCGACGTGGCCAAGAGCGCGCTGCACGCCGCCATGGCCCCGGGTTCGGACTGGCCGGAGTTCCGCGAGCACTGAGCTCGCATCCGTCTTTCCCGTCCCCTCCTGCACTGAGCGGCGCGACCCGTCTCCTCCACGGATCGCGCCGTCTCCTTCGCGCGCCTGCCGCGCCGCCGCGAGGCTGTCGTCAGCACAGGGCGCACGAACAGAGGAGGACCCATGGCCACGGCCGACACGCTCACCGTCGCGGGAGTCGTCGCAACGCCCGTCAAGCACAGCGTCACGAGCGAGGGGCTCGACGTGAGCCAGTTCCGGCTCGCCTCGAGCAGCCGACGGTTCGACAACGCGACCCAGTCGTGGGTCGACGGCGAGACCAACTGGTTCACCGTCGTGTCGTTCCGCCACCTGGCGGCGAACATCGCGGCTTCGCTCGAGAAGGGGCACCGCATCGTCGTGACGGGCAAGCTCAAGGTGCGCGACTGGCAGAGCGAGGAGAAGAAGGGCACGAACGTCGAGATCGTCGCGGATGCGATCGGCCACGACCTCGCGTTCGGCACCTCGCAGTTCACGCGTCGGCTCCGCAACGCGCCGGCGGATGCGCCGGGGGACGAATCGGCCGGCGCGCCGAGCACGCCCGACGAGGGGCAGGCCGCTCCCGCCGACGACGCGTTCCCGGTGGACGCGCAGGAGCCGGCCGCCGTGCCGTTCTAGACTCGACGCAGCCGCGCGGCTCGCGCGTGCCGAGTCCCGGAGGATGCGATGACCCGACCGCGCCGAGCACTCGCGTGCGCCGCCGCCGCCCTCGTCCTCGTGGCGCTCGCGGGGTGCGGCACCGCCGAGCCGATGCCGACGCCCACCCCGACGTCGAGCGCGTCGGCGAGCGCGGAGCCGACGCCGACGCCCGAGCCGACCCTCGTCCTGGACGGCACTGCGGAAGAGAACCGCCTGTACTTCGACCAGGTCAACCAGCAGCTCATCCAGTCGGGTGCCGCGCTCAGCGGTCGGGCGTTCGCCGACAACCTCATCGCCCACGGCTATCCGCGCGAGAACATGGAGGTGACTCCCGATCGCACGGCGATCAACGAGCCCGCCGACAACGTGGTGTTCTCGGTGCGCTTCGGCGACACGTGCCTGCTCGGGCAGTGGGGCAACATCGGCTACACGAGCCTCGTCACCGATGTGCTCGCGAGCGGCCGCTGCCTCCTGGGCACCGCCCGCCCCGCCTGACGGCGGCGCTACAACTCCAACCGCATGACGACCCGCGGGAACCCCGCGAGCACCGAGCCGGTGTCGGAGGCCTTGCGGAACCCCGCCCTTTCGAAGAGCTTGCGCGTGCCGACGTAGGCCATCGTGAGGTCGACCTTCTCGCCCGCGTTGTCGACGGGGTAGCCCTCGATCGCCGGCGCCCCGTGATGCGACGGTTGGTCGCGAAGCTCGTGTCGGAGCGCGGATGCACGCCCGCCCATCCGACGACCTCGTCGCCCTCGTAGGCGAGCACACCCGGCGGCGGCTTCTGCCGCACGAGCTCCTTCACGCGCTCGCCGCGAGCGGGGCCGACGAGCTCGCGGTTCTCCTTCGACGAGGTCAGGCGGTAGCTGAGGCACCACACGTTCGAATCCGGGCTCTTCGGCCCCAGCATCGTCGCGACGTCCGCGAAGACGGTCGCCGGTCGCACCTCGATCGCCATGCGGGCCACCCTGCCACCGACCCCCGGCGGCGGCAACGCTCGCGCCGCCGCGCCCGTAGGATCGAGGGCATGGCCGAATACATCTACTCCATGGTGCGCGCCCGCAAGAAGGTCGGCGAGAAGCTCATCCTCGACGACGTGACGATGGCGTTCCTGCCGGGAGCGAAGATCGGCATGGTCGGCCCGAACGGCGCCGGCAAGTCGACGATCCTCAAGATCATGGCCGGGCTCGACACTCCCTCCAACGGCGAGGCGAAGCTCACGCCCGGCTTCAGCGTCGGCATCCTCATGCAGGAGCCCGAGCTCGACGAGTCGAAGACCGTCATCGAGAACATCCAGGACGGCATCGCCATCAAGGCCAAGGTCGACCGCTTCAACGAGATCTCGGCCGCCATGAGCGACCCGGACGCCGACTTCGACGCGCTGCTCGCCGAGATGGGCGCCCTCCAGGAGGAGATCGACGCGGCCGACGCGTGGGACCTCGACTCCCAGCTCGAGCAGGCCATGGACGCCCTCCGCACCCCGCCCGCCGACGCCGAGATCTCGGTGCTCTCCGGCGGTGAGAAGCGCCGCGTCGCGCTCGCCAAGCTCCTGCTGCAGAAGCCCGACCTCCTGCTGCTCGACGAGCCCACCAACCACCTCGACGCCGAGAGTGTGCTGTGGCTCGAGCAGCACCTGCAGAAGTACCCCGGCGCCGTCATCGCGATCACCCACGACCGGTACTTCCTCGACAACGTCGCGGAGTGGATCGCCGAGGTCGACCGCGGTCGCCTCATCGGCTACGAGGGCAACTACTCGACCTACCTCGAGAAGAAGGCCGAGCGCCTCGAGATCCAGGGCAAGAAGGACGCCAAGCTCGCGAAGCGCCTCACCGAGGAGCTCGAGTGGGTGCGCTCGAACGCGAAGGGGCGCCAGGCGAAGTCGAAGGCGCGTCTCGCTCGTTACGAGGAGATGGCCGCGGAGGCGGAGCGCACGCGCAAGCTCGACTTCGAGGAGATCCAGATCCCGCCGGGGCCGCGCCTCGGAAGCGTCGTCATCGAGGCGAAGAACCTCGAGAAGGGCTTCGGCGACCGCAAGCTCATCGACGGCCTCTCGTTCTCGCTGCCGCCGAACGGCATCGTCGGCGTCATCGGCCCCAACGGTGTCGGCAAGACCACGCTCTTCAAGACGATCGTGGGCCTCGAGCCGCTCGACGGCGGCGATCTCAAGATCGGCGAGACGGTCAAGATCAGCTACGTCGACCAGTCGCGCGCCAACATCGACCCCAACAAGACGCTGTGGGAGGTCGTGTCCGACGGGCTCGACATCATCACGGTCGGCAAGACCGAGATCCCGAGCCGCGCCTATGTGTCGAAGTTCGGCTTCAAGGGCCCTGACCAGCAGAAGAAGGCCGGCGTGCTCTCGGGTGGTGAGCGCAACCGCCTCAACCTCGCGCTCACGCTCAAGGAGGGCGGCAACCTGCTGCTCCTCGACGAGCCCACCAACGACCTCGACGTCGAGACCCTGCAGTCGCTCGAGAACGCGCTCCTCGAGTTCCCCGGCTGCGCCGTCGTCATCACGCACGACCGGTGGTTCCTCGACCGCATCGCGACCCACATCCTCGCCTACGAGGGCACGGATGAGGAGCCGGCGAACTGGTACTGGTTCGAGGGCAACTTCGAGGCGTACGAGCAGAACAAGATCGAGCGCCTCGGGCCCGAGGCGGCGAAGCCGCACCGCTCGGTGTACCGCAAGCTCACGCGCGACTGACGCGCGGCACCCCGGCGATGCGATGACGCACGAATACCCCGGCGGCGCCACGGGCCGCCTGATCGCGCAGGCCCTCCGGCAGGAGATCCTCGACGGCATCCTGCAGCCGGGGGAGCGGATCGCGCAGGAGGCGATCGCCCAGAGGTTCGACGCGAGCCGGATCCCGGTGCGCGAGGGGCTCCGGATGCTCGAGGCCGAGGGGCTCATCACGATCGTGCCGAACAGCGGCGCGTGGGTGGCGAAGCTGGATCTCGTCGAGTTCGGTCAGATCTATCTGCTTCGAGAGAGCGTGGAGTCGCTCGCGGTGCGCATGAGCATCGACCATCTCCGGCCGGAGCAGGTGGAGCGCCTCCGTGAGCTCGTCGACGAGATCGCCGCAGCCGACGATGTGGAGACCTTCCTGCGCGTCGACCGGGAGTTCCACCTGTCGACGTACGCCGGAGCGCAGTTCCCCCTGCTCCACGAGATGGTCGACCGCTTCTGGAACTCGACCCAGCACTACCGACGCGTCTTCGCGGCGACCTCGGGCCGCGAGCGGCACTGGGCGACGGATGCGGAGCACGGCCTCATCGTGGATGCCATCGCCCGGCGCGACCGCGACACGGCCGCGGCGCTCGTGTCGGCCCACATCCGCCGCACGCGCCTTCGCCTCAGCGAGCACCCCGAGTTGTTTCAGAATCCCTGACGGGATACATGAGCCAACCGTCCGGTCGGGCGTCTCTTCGCAGATGCCCGGTTTAGTCGGTTTGACCTCCTGGAAACGTCGCGTTAGTCTCGCGACATGTATCCAATGGAGGATCCCCGATGACCGCGCACGCGTGGTGGCCCACCACTGCGGCGACTGATTTCCTGAGCCCTGCGGTCGTGGTCGCGGGCCGCGGCGCCTCTGCCCGGGCCGCGGCCGTCCTCGCGGACCACCTCGGCATCCGGGAGGGCGCGGTACTCGTCGCCGTCGATGACATCGTGGCGAACGCGGGACTCACCGACGCCCTCGTGGACGGGCTGAAGGAAGCCGGCTACAGCGTCGCGGTGGAGGGCGGATTCGGCAGCGAGCCGACCGACGACGTCATCGATGCGATCGCCGAGCGCGCGCGCCGCGTGGGCGCCGTCGCCGTCGTGGGCATCGGCGGCGGCTCGGTGCTCGACTCCTCGAAGATCCTCGCCCTCCTGATCCGCAACGACGGTTCGGCCGCGGACTGGGTCGGTTCGGTGTCGCCGTCGCAGGGGGTCGCGCCGCTTCTGCTCGTGCCGACGACGAGCGGAACGGGCTCGGAGGCGACGCGCATCGCGATGCTCACCGTGCGGGGCGTGAAGCGCGCATCCTCCTCGCCCCTGTACATCCCGCGGGCGGTCATCATCGACCCCGATCTCGTGGCGTCGCTCCCCGCGGGCGTCGTGGCATCCACCGGTATGGACGCCCTCGCCCACGCCGTGGAGTCGCTCATGTCGACCCAGCGCTCGCCGCTCTCGGCGCATCACGCACTGCGGGCGATCGAGCTGCTCGTGGCCAACCTCGAGGACGCCGCCGCGGGCCACGCCGAAGCGCGCGCACGCTGTCTGTGGGCGTCGCATCTGGCGGGTCAGGCGCTCAACGCGGGCGTCGTCGTGGGCCACTCGCTCGCGTACTGCCTCGCGTACGAGCACCCGATGCCTCACGGCACGTCGTGCGCGCTCGCGCTGCCCTACTGCCTCGCGTACAACCGCAATCTCGACCCGGAGATCGCGGCCGACCTCGCCTCCGCCCTCACCGCGGGACGCTCCGTCGATCTGCGGGATGCCGCCCAGGAGGTCTTCGAGCTCGCCGCACGTCTGGGCCTGCCCGTGACGCTCGACGACGCCGGCATCCCGGAGGGAGCCGAGCGAGGGATCGCAGAGCGCTGCGTGACCGAGTACCCGAGGCCGACGAACCCGCAGCCGCTCGACGTGGAGGACCTCGACGTGCTCGTCCGCGCGATGCGCGGCGGCGACCTGGATGCGGCGTTCGGCGCCGTGGCGGTGGCCCGATGAGCGCGGCCGTGCTGCGCAACCTCGTCGGCGGCGCGTTCGTCGACGCCCGGGAGGGCGGTCTCATCGACGTCGTCGACCCCTCGACGGAGGGTGCTCTCGTAGGCCGTGTGCCGGCCATGACCGCCGACGACCTGCCCGCCGTCTTCGAGGCGGCGCGCGCGGGTGCCCGCACCTGGAAGGCCGTCGACCCGCTCGCGCGCGGCCGCGTCCTGCTCGACGCCGCCGCGCTCATTCGCCGCGACGCAGGGGAGCTCGTGGACACGATCGTGCGCGAGATGGGCAAGACGCGCGCCGAGGCGACGGGCGAGGTCGGCAAGGCGGCTGAGTTCTTCGAGTACTACGGAGGGCTTGCGCGCGGGCCCGTCGGCTCGCTCGTGCCCGACGCGCGCACCGGCACGTTCGCCGCCGTGCTCCATGAGCCGGTCGGCGTCGTGGTCCTCATCACGCCGTGGAACGACCCCCTGCTCACCCCCGCGCGCAAGCTCGCCCCGGCGCTGCTCTCGGGCAACGCCGTCGTCCTCAAGCCCGCGACGGAGACGCCGCTCATCGCGTTGCGCCTCGCCGCGCTGCTGCACGAGGCGGGTCTCCCCGCGGGGGTGCTCGGGACGGTCACGGGGCGCGGGGCCGACATCGGCGACGCGCTCGCGACCGATGCCGCCATCGCGGCGATCTCGTTCACGGGATCGACGGAGGTCGGACGGCGGCTGCAGCGCACCGTCGCGGGCAGCGGCGTGCGACTGCAGACCGAGATGGGCGGCAAGAACGCGGCCGTCGTCCTCGACGACGCGGACCTCGACATCGCCGTCGCGGCGATCGGCGCGGGCGCCTTCGCTCAGGCCGGCCAGCGCTGCACGGCGACGAGCCGGCTCATCGTCCAGCGGGGTGTGGCAGATGAGCTGCGTTCTCGTCTGGCCGCGGCGGTCGATGCGATCGCCGTCGGGCCCGGCGCGGACGACGCGACCACCATGGGCCCCGTCGTGAGCCACCGCGCTCGCGACGAGATCCGGTCGGCCGTGGAGCGCGCCCTCGAGGAGGGCGCGGACGTCGTCGCCCGGGGATCCATCGCCGCTGTCGAGTCGTCGGGCGGGGCGTACGTCGCCCCCGCCCTGCTCCAGGTCGCGCCCGACTCCTCCATCTGGCGCGACGAGGTCTTCGGCCCCGTGCTCGCGATGCTCGTGGTCGACACGGTCGAGGAGGCGATCGACGCGGTCAACGCCTCCGCCTACGGTCTCTCGAGCGCCGTCTTCACGCGCGACCTGGGCAACGCGTTCGCGTTCGTCCACGGCGTCGACACCGGTCAGGTGTCGGTGAACCAGCCGACGAGCGGATGGGACGTCCACCACCCCTTCGGCGGCTTCAAGGACTCGGGCTCTCCCTTCAAGGAGCAGGGCACCGAGGCCCTCGCCTTCTACTCCCGCGTCAAGACCGCGGCGATCAGGACGAGCTGATGGGCCCTCTCTTCTCTCTGGAGGGCCGCCGCGCCCTCGTCACCGGCGCGGGGCGCGGTATCGGCCGCGCCCTGGCGCTCGGCCTCGCGGAGGCGGGCGCACGAGTGGCGGTCGCGGCACGGAGCGATCATGAGCTGGCCGAGACCGTCGCCGTGATGGGTGGCGCGTCGCACGCCCTCGTGACGGATCTCGCCGAGCCCGGCGCGCCGGAGGCCCTCGCGACGCGCGCCGAGGAGTCGCTCGGGGGAGTGGTCGACATCGTCGTCCACGCCGCGGGGGTGCAGCATCGCGCGCCTGCGGAGGCCTTCGCCGCCGACGACTGGCGCCGGGTGCTCGAGCTCGACCTCACGGCGCCGTTCCTGCTGAGCCAGGCTGTCGGAGCCCGCCAGCTCGAGGCCGGGCGTGCGGGGAGCCACATCTTCATCGCATCCATCTCGAGCGTGCTCGGCTTGCCGAACATCGCGGCCTACTCGGCCGCGAAGTCGGGTCTCATGGGGATCGTTCGCAGCCTGAGTCTCGAGTGGTCGGGCAGGGGCATCCGCGTCAACGCGGTCGGCCCCGGCTACATCCGCACGCGTCTCACCGCCGAGCTGCTCGACGACCCGGAGCGGTCGGAGCGGATGCGCGCGCGCATCCCCATGGGGAGGTTCGGCGTGCCGGAGGACCTCGTGGGGCCGACGGTGTTCCTCGCCTCGGACGCCTCGGCGTATACGACGGGGCAGCTCCTCATGGTCGACGGCGGATGGACGACCTCGTGAGCGAGCGCACCGTCGTCGTCGGCGCCGGGATCGTGGGGCTCGCGATCGCGCGCGCGCTCGCGATGCGCGAGGGCGGGGAGGTGGTCGTCGTCGAGAAGGAGACGCGCGTCGCCGCCCATCAGACCGGCCACAACTCGGGCGTCGTGCACGCCGGGCTCTACTACGCGCCCGGTTCACTCAAGGCTCAGCTGTGCGCGCGGGGTCGGGTGCTCATCCGCGAGTTCTGCGAGGAGCACGCTCTGCCGTATCGTCCCGTGGGCAAGCTCGTCGTAGCGGTCGACGACTCCGAGCTCGCGGCGCTCGACGAGCTCGAGCGCCGCTCGGTCGCGAACGCTGTTCCGGGGCTCCGGCGTCTCGACCGCGAGGGCCTGCGCGAGATCGAGCCGCACGTCGCGGGCATCGCCGGGCTCCACTCCCCGGAGACCGCGGTGGTCGACTACGCGACCATCTCCGAGGCGATGGCGGCGGACGTGCGTCGTGCGGGAGGTCGCATCCTGCTCGGCACCGAGGTCACGGGCATCCGCGAGGAGGCCGGGCGCGTGCGTGTCACAGCCGGCCCTCACGAGCTGGTGGCCGATCGCGTCGTCGTGTGCGCAGGCCTGCAGTCGGATGCGGTCGCCGCGTTCGTCGGCGCGTCGCCGTCGCCGCGCATCCTTCCTTTCCGGGGTGAGTACTGGGCGCTTGCGCCCGAGCGTGAGGACCTCGTGCGCGGCATGATCTACCCGGTGCCCGATCCGCGCTTCCCGTTCCTCGGGGTGCACTTCACGCGCGGTGTCTACGACGATGTCCATGTCGGGCCCAACGCCGTGCCGGCGCTCGCGCGCGAGGGCTACCGCTGGCGCGACATCTCGTTCCGCGACACGTGGGGTTCGCTGACGTGGCCCGGTGCCCCCTCGCTCGCGCGTCAGCACTGGCGCATGGGCGTCCGGGAGGTCTCCGCGTCGGTGCTCAAGCCGTTGTACTTCCGTGAGGCGAGGCGCTTCGTGCCCGAGCTGCGGATGGCGGACCTCACCTCGAAGACGACCTCGGGAGTGAGGGCGCAGGCGTGGGGGAGTGACGGAGCGCTGCTCGACGACTTCGCCGTCGACCGCGTCGGATCCGTGACGCTTCTGCGCAACGCGCCGTCGCCCGCCGCGACCTCCGCTCTCGCGATCGCGGAGCACGTGCTCGAGCACTTCGTCCTGGCGTCGTGACGGGTCGATGAGCGGGACCGAGAGTGTGCCGACCGTCGAGTCGGTTCGGCAGCGCTCGTCGTCTTGTCGACGTCAGGGAGCTCGGCATCGTCGCCGATTGACACGGCAAGAGCCGGACACTATCGTCGTAGCAAGCGACCAACCAGTCGGTCGATAAGGTATCAAGGGAGATATCCGTGGCGGATCTGAAAGCCATCGCCCGGGCGCAGTGCGACGCCTGGAACAACCACGACCTCGAGGGCTACCTCTCGTACTTCAGCGAGGACGCGGTGTACACGTGCCCGGGGCAGCGGATCGAGGGTCGCGACGCGATTCGGACGTACATGCTCACGCTCACCGAGGCGTTCCCGGACGAGCAGCTCGAGTACAAGGAGTTCACGGCAGAGGCCGACACCGTCGTGATGCGCTTCATCGCCCGCGCGCACCACACCGGCCCGTTCCGCGTCAGCCCGCGCGTGACCCGCGAGCCGAGCGGTCGGTCCTACGAGCTCGACGTCGTGAGCATCGCGACGTTCGAGGGCGACCAGATCGTGAAGCTGGAGGACTTCTTCGACCTCTACGACTTCGCGTTCCGCCAGATGCAGTTCCCGTTCCCCACCCGGCGAGCCAGTTAGTCGACGACGCCTAACGAAAGGAAGCCTTACCCATGCACAGCACGACACGCCGCCCCAGCCGCGGCATCCGCACCGCCCTCCTCGGCGGCATCGCCGCCGCCAGCCTCGCGCTTACCGGTTGCCAGGGCTCCGCCCTCGGCGGCGGCGGCGACGAGGCCGAGGAGGCCGCCCCCGGTATCACCGACACCGAGATCCACATCGGCGTGACCTACCCGTTCTCGGGAGCGCTTTCCGCATACGGCGCGCAGTACAAGGGCGCCCAGGCCTACGTGGACTACGTGAACGACGAGTTCGGAGGCGTCAAGAGCGCCGATGGCAAGACCCGCAAGATCATCCTCGACACCGCCGACGACCAGTACGACCCGGCGAAGGCGTTCGAGCAGGTGCGCAAGCTCGTCGAGAACGACGGCGTTTTCGCGATCGCCGGTGTCGTCGGCACCCCCTCGAACTCGGCGATCATCGACTACCTCAACGAGAGCGATGTGCCGCACGTCTTCGCGGCGACCGGCGCCTCGAAGTGGGGCGCGACCCCGGACGTGTACCCGTGGTCGATCGGGTTCCAGCCTGCCTACTCGCTCGAATCGGCCGCCTACGTGCAGTACCTCGAGGAGAACCAGCCCGACGCCAAGGTCGCGCTGCTGTATCAGAACGACGACTACGGCAAGGACTTCCTCGTCGGCTTCAAGGCGGCCGTCGAGCAGTCGGACACCGACATCGAGATCGTCGCCGAGGAGTCGTACGAGACCTCCGATACGACCCTCGACTCGCAGATGGCGCGCCTCGCGGCGAGCGGTGCGACCGCGGCGAACCTCATCACGACACCGAAGTTCGCGGCACAGGCGCTGCAGTTCCTGTACGACTCGAGCTGGGACCCGCAGACGGTCGTGGTCGCGAGCCCCGCAGCATCCATCTCGTCGACGATCCTGCCGATCGGCGTCGAGAAGGCCCAGGGCATCATCACGGCGCTCTACTTCAAGGATCCGGCGGACCCGCAGTGGGACGATGACGAGGGCATGAAGCAGTACAAGGAGATCCTGTCCACGTACAGTGATGTCGAGGACCTCAGCGAGAACATGCCCGTGCACGGTTTCAACCACTTCTACGCCGTCGTGGAAGCGCTCAAGGGCATGAAGGAGCCGACGCGACAGGGCCTCATGGACGCCGTCCTGAGCATGGACAAGGTGGAGCACCCCATGCTCGTCCCGGGCAGCACGGTCAACACGGGAGCGGACGACCGCTTCCCCGTCGAGACCCTGATGCTGCAGCAGTTCGAGGGTGAGCACTGGAAGATCATCAGCGAGGCGCTGCACTTCGAGGGGCAGACGGCGAGCCTCTCCAAGTAACGGAACATCACTGAGTGCGGGCCGATGGCGACATCGGCCCGCACCCGGATTCGGCAATGACGGCGAAACGGAAATGGGTATGAGCGAGCGAGGGACGCTGCTCGGCGTGAGCGGTGTGAGCATCAGATTCGGTGGGCTTCAAGCGCTCGACGATGTGACCTTCGAGGTCGCGCGCGGGCAGATCGTCGGGCTTGTCGGTCCGAACGGCGCCGGCAAGACGACGCTCTTCAACGTGATCACGGGCGCGTACACCGCGGATGCGGGGAGCGTCGAGCTCGGCGGCGTCGAGCTCCTGAGGCGCCCGCCCCACCGCATCGCGCAGGCGGGCATCGCGCGCACGTTCCAGAACGTCGGTCTCGTGCCGGAGCTGACGGTGCGTCAGAACGTCCTCCTCGGGGCGCACGTCGACGACGGCTCGCGCGTGCTCGCGACAGCGCTCCGCGGCAGCGACCGACGCTCGAGCGAGGCCGCCCAGAACGCAGACGACGCCATCGACTTCCTCGGTCTGGGGGAGGTCGCGCACATGCGTCCGAAGGAGCTGCCGTTCGGCACTCTCAAGCGCATCGAGCTCGCGCGGGCGATCGCGAGCCGGCCGACCCTCCTCATGCTCGACGAGCCCGCCAACGGGCTGGCGCACGCCGAGGCCGAGGAGCTCGCCGCCACGATCTCGGAGATCCGGGACCGCTACGAACTGACGGTGCTCCTCGTGGAGCACAACATGCGCCTCGTGATGTCGATCTCCGATCGGATCGTGGTGCTCAACTTCGGCAAGGTGCTCGCAACGGGCACTCCCGCCGAGGTGAGCGCGGACCCGGCCGTCATCGAGGCCTACCTGGGGGATGGGAAGTGAGCCTGCTCGAACTCGACGGCGTCAACGCCCGCTACGGCGAGCGGAACGTCATCCACGACCTCGCCATGTCGATCGACGAGGGCGATCGCGTCGCCGTGCTGGGCGCCAACGGCGCCGGGAAGAGCACCCTGCTGCGCACGATCAGCGGCCTCATCAAGTTCGACGGAGCGGTCCGCTTCGGCGGTCGCGACCTCGCCGGGCGACGCCCCCACCAGATCGTGCGCGCGGGTGTCGCGCACGTGGCCGAGGGGCGCGGGACCTTCGGGCAGCTGACCGTCGAGGAGAACCTCCGCGCGGGCGCGTTCACGCGCAGCGGTCCCGGGGTCGCCGATGACATCGATCGGGTGTACGGGTACTTCCCCGTGCTGCGCGATCGAGCCAAGGGCAAGGCGGCGGCGCTCAGCGGCGGTGAGCAGCAGATGCTCGCCATCGGACGCGCGCTCATGCTCCGACCATCGCTCCTCCTGCTCGACGAGCCCTCGCTCGGCCTCGCGCCCAAGATGTCCGCCGAGGTCTTCCGCATCCTGCGGGAGATCCACGCGGACTCCGGGATGGCGGTGCTCGTCGTCGAGCAGAACGCCGAACTCGCCCTCGACTTCGTCGACCGTGCGTACGTCCTCGAGACGGGTCGCGTCGTCATGCAGGGAAGCTCCGAAGAGCTGCGCAGCAACTCCGACCTCCGTCGCGCCTACCTGGGGTACTGACATGAACCAACTCCTCGAGCAGATCGCCTCCGGCATCGGCACGGGCGCCATCTACGCGTCCGTCGCGCTCGCCCTCGTCCTCGTCTTCCGCTCGACCGGCATCATCAACCTCGCGCAGGGTGAGATGGCCATGTTCTCGACGTTCATCGCGTGGCAGCTCAACCAGGTTGGGATCCCGATCTGGGGTGCCATCGCGATCGCGATCGTGTTGTCGATGGCGGGGGGAGCAGCCCTTGAGCGCCTCGTCATCCGGCCGTTCCGGAACCGCGACGAGCTGTCGATCGTCATCGTCACGCTCGGCCTCTTCCTCGTTTTCAACAGCGTCGCGGGCGCCATCTGGGGCTACACGATCCACTCGTTCCCGAATCCGCTCCCGGGCGGCGTCCTCGAGATCGGCTCGTTCCGGGTCACCCTCGCGACGGTCGGGACGCTCCTGATCGTGCTCGCGGCGACCGTGCTGCTCTTCGTGCTCTTCCAGCGCACCAAGATCGGCCTCGCGATGCGAGCGGCGGTCGACAACCCGCTCTCGAGCAAGCTCGTCGGCATCCCGACGGGCCTCGTGCTGAGCCTGGGTTGGGCGCTCGCCGCCGGCATGGGCGCGCTGTCGGGCGTGCTGGTCGCGCCTCAGCTGTTCCTCGAGCCCAACATGATGTTCGGCGTCCTCATCTACTCGTTCGCCGCGGCGACGCTCGGCGGGTGGGACAGCCCGCTCGGCGCCGTCATCGCGGGCGTGCTGCTCGGCGTGTGCCAGAACCTCGCCGCGACGTACATCCCGGCCATCGGCTCCGATCTCACGATCGCGTTCGCGCTGGGTCTCATCCTCCTGGTCCTGCTCGTCCGCCCGACGGGTCTTTTCGGTTCGAAAGAGGTCACCCGCGTATGAGCGCTCTGCCCCTCCGTGTCAGCCCCGCCCGGGCGCGAGTGCTCCAGCGCTTCGCCGTGGCGGCCGTCATCCTGGTCGGTCTCGCCCTCCCATTCATGCTGACCAAGTTCACGCTCTTCCAGGCGAGCCTCATCCTCGCGCTCGCGATCGGCATCCTGGGCCTCAACCTCCTCGTCGGCTACGGCGGGCAGGTGTCGCTCGGACACGGGTTCTTCATCGCGCTCGGCGGGTACACCTCGGCCATCCTCATGACGACGGCCGGCTGGGACTTCTTCCCGAGCCTCATCGCCGTCGCCGTCATCTCAGGCGGCGCCGGCCTCCTGCTCGGATTCCCGGCGCTGCGGCTGCGCGGCCTCTACCTGGCCCTCGCGACGCTCGCGCTCGCCGTCTCGACGGTGCCGGTGCTGCGCCGCTTCGAGGAGCTCACCGGCGGCGTGCAGGGCATCCGGGTCCCGCGAGCGGCGTGGCTCACCGAGAGCCCGCTCGGCCGTGACGCGACGATCTACTACATCGTGCTCATCGCGGCCATCCTCGCCGCATGGTTCGTGAGCCGCGTCGTGTCGGGCTACAGCGGTCTCGCGATCGCGACCGTCAAGTCGAACGAGATCGTCGCACGCAGCCAGGGCATCAACACCGCGCGGTGGAAGACCGTGCTGTTCGCCTTCAGCGGGATGCTCGCCGGGCTCTCCGGCGCCTTCACGGTGCTCACGGTGGGGTTTATCGCACCGGAGTCGGTCGGCGTGATGCTCTCGATCTACCTCCTGGCGGGCGTCGTCATCGGGGGCCTGGGCAGCGTCTCGGGCGCGTTCATCGGCGCGATCGTCGTGCACCTGCTGCCCCAGCTCGCCGCCGACGTGAGCCCGGGTCTCTCGGGGACGATCTTCGGCGCGGCGATCCTCCTCATCATGTTCCTCATGCCCGGCGGATTCGTCGAGCTCGTGAAACGGCTGTTCCGGCGGGTGCTCGTCGTCGACGCCGGGCGCACTCGTCCGCCCTCGACCGACGGCCCCGCGACCCCCGTCGAGACGCAGACGGTGGAACCCGGTACCGAGAAGGTGGCAGGGTGAGCGACACCATGACGGTGCGAGCGGATGCGAGTGCACGCGTGAGCCGCTGGCTGACCGACGGGCAGGGCGGCTTCCATGCGGCACTGCGACAGAGCGCGGCCGCCCATCCCGACCGCGACGCCGTGCGCTGGCGGGACCGCCGCGTCGACTACGCGGAGCTCGAGCGGCGTGCGGGCCTCGTCGCACGGGCCCTCGTGGCGGCGGGCGCAGGCGAGGGCGATCGCGTGGCCCTCCTCATGAAGAACCGGGTCGAGCTCGTCGAGCTGCTCTTCGGCTGCGCGCGGATCGGCGCGATCGCGGTCGTGCTCAACTGGCGGCTCTCGGGGGACGAGCTCGCGGTCGTGATCGACGACGCGGACTGCCGTGCGCTCATCACGGATCCTGCCATCCGCCCCACGTCCGCCTATGCGGGCGAGCTGACGACATCGCCCCTCGTGATCGAGCTCGACGACGCGGCCGAGGGCGCGACGCGCTACGAGGACTGGCTCTCCGCCACCGAGAGCGACCCCGAGCCGGAGCATGCGGCCGACCCGTCGACCGCCGTGCTGCTCTACACCTCCGGTACGACCGGGCGGCCGAAGGGGGTCATGCTCGGCCACTACGGCCTCTGGTCGCTCCTGTCTAAGGGGTACGAGGACTGGCACATGGACGACGAGTCGGTGCTGCTGTGCCCGCTCCCCGCCTTCCACATCGGCGGGCTCGGATGGATCATCGGCTCCGTCGCATGCGGCAGCACGCTCATCCTCCAGGAGGACGCGGACCCGCAGCGCATCATCGACGTCATCGAGAGCGACGGCGTCACCAACGCGCTCCTCGTGCCCACGCTCATGACCTCGATGGTCGAGGTGCAGAACGCACGGCACGCCGACCTCTCGAGCCTGCGCACGATCGTCTACGGCGGCTCTCCGATGACCGCCGTGCGATTGCGGGCCGCGCTCGACGTGCTCGACGCCGACCTCATCCAGGCGTACGGGCTCACGGAGATGACGAGCTCGGTGACCCAGTTCAGCCCCGAGGATCACCGTCGCGCCGCCCACCAGGGCGAGGTGCGCGCGGGCGAGACCGACCTGCTGCGTACCTGCGGGCGACCGCGCCGTGGCGTCGAGATCACGATCCACGATCCGGACGACGGGCACGTGCTCCCCGCAGGGCAGGTGGGAGAGGTCTGGATCAACGCCGAGCAGCGCATGCAGGGCTATTGGCGACGGCCGGCGGAGACCGCCGAGGTGCTCCTTCCCGACGGCACCCTCCGCACCGGCGACCTCGGGTACTTCGACGCCAACGGATACCTCTATCTCGTCGACCGCTTGAAGGACATGATCGTCTCGGGCGGGGAGAACGTGTACCCGGGCGAGGTCGAGAACGTGCTCGTCGATCACCCGGCCGTCGCCGACGTGGCCGTCGTCGGCGTGCCCCACGAGAAGTGGGTCGAGACGCCGAAGGCCTTCGTCGTACTGCGCCCCGGTGCCACGGCGACGCCCGACGAGCTCATCGCCTACACGCGCGACCGCATCGCGCACTACAAGTGCCCCACCCAGGTGGAGTTCCTCGATCAGCTCCCGCGCAACCCCGCCGGCAAGGTCCTGCGCCGCACGCTCCGCGCGCGCCACTCCGGGTGAGCTCAGCGCACCGCGTCGGGGCGGGCCGCGTCGAGGGCGCGGCGCGCATCCTCGCTGCCGAGCCCGTACATCAGGATGCTCCAGAAGCGGTACGCGATCTCGCGCGGGCGACGGTGATCGGAGTCGCGGTACCACTGGTAGGCCCAGTTGCACATGCCGAAGGTCGCCATCGTCGCCATCTCGACGTCGCCCTCGTGGAAGACGCCGTCGGCCATGCCCTGGCGGATGAGGTCGCGCACGATGGTCTCGTAATCGTTGCGGCGGGCCTTGATGCGGGCACGCGCCTCGGTCGGCAGGTCGCGGTGGTGCTCGAAGAAGACGCGCACGTGGCCGCGGTGGGTGCCGATGAGCTCGAGGATGTCGGCCATGGCCTCGAGGAGCAGCTGCTCGGGCCGCAGTCCCGTGGAGGACCGCTCCTCGTGCTGGTGGATGAGCTGTTCGATGAACTCCTCATGGATGGCCTGGAGGATCTCGTCCTTGCTCGAGAAGTAGTGGTAGAGGGTCGGCTTCGCGATGCCGATCTCGCGCGCGACGCTGTCCATGGTCGTGTTCGCGAAGCCCGTGCGGTCGAAGACCTCGGCGGTCACGTCGATGATCTGCTTGCGCCGATCGTCGGGGGACATGCGGCGGCGCTCTGCGCGGACGGTCTCGGATGGCGTCGTGGACATGTGAACCCCTTCGTCGAGCAGCACTAGTATAGCGAGTCAATCAACCGACGAGTCGGTCGAATCGGATATGCGGCCGCTCGGGACAAGCATAGGGAGCATCATGCCCGTATTCGACTATCGCGTGCAGACCCGGTTCTCGGACGCCGACGGCTTCGGGCACGTCAACAACGCGGTGTACTTCTCGTATCTCGAGAACGCGCGCGAGCAGCTCTATCGCGAGACGCGTTTCACGGAACTGCTCGGCCGTGACCGCTTCGTCCTCGTGAGCCATCAGCGCATCGAGTACCGGAACGTGCTCGAGTTCCGCGAGGATCCGGTGGGTGTGGGCGTCTGGGTCGCTCGTCTGGGGCGCTCGAGTTTCGACCTCGCCTATCGCGTCTTCGACCCCGAGGGGGAGACCGAGTACGGGCTCGCCATGACGGGAATGGTCGTGGTGGACCGCGCGACGGGGCGGCCCGTGCCGATGTCGCAGGAGCACCGCGCGGTGCTCGAGCCGTGGATCGACGCGCCCCCCGTGTTCCGCGGCTGAACAACGCACTTGACGTGCTCTCCCGGTATGCCTATCGTCAAGTTACCCGACCGACGAGTCGGTAGATTGAGCCAGTAAGGACGCTGATGCCCGCCACGACGACGTCGATCGGACTCCGCGCGCTGCAGGACCGACAGGTCGCGTTCATCGACCTCTCCTGCCGGCGCTGCGACACCTGCCGCGACGGTGGACCGCTCTGGTGCCCGGTTCGCGACGGCGACCGCGAGCTCGGGCTCGTGGCCCCTGCCGCCCTCGCGGAGCAGCTCCGCGACGCGCTTCTGTGCGCGGCGGGGATCGACGAGGCGCTCCCTCGCACCTTCGACCCCGCACCCGTGCTCATCACGGGGGCGACGGCTCGCGCGGTGGCCCTCTTCACGCACGCCGGCGTCGAGCCGATCATCGCCGACATCCCCGAGAGCGAGGTCCGCGCTCGCCTCGCGGAGCGTCACGAGAGCGGGCGCGCCGGCCTCGTCATCGCGACCGACGACCTCCGTCAGGCGGTCAAGGCCGTGCGTCGCGGGTCGACGGTCGTCGGAGCCCCCGGTGCGGCACTGCCGAGCGTCACGGAGGTCGTACAGCGCGAGGTGGCGATCGTGGTGCCTCGCTCGATCGACGCGCTCGTCGAACGGGTGACCGGGGTGCGTTGGGACGCGGCGATCGCGGCGCTCCACACGGAGGACGCGGCGTGAACGACACGGACGAGAGGAACAGACAGGCCATGGCACAGGACCGGGAGCCGCGGGTGGTGGTCGTCACGGGCGGCGCACGACGCGGCGGCATGGGACGCGCGATCGCGGAGGCGTTCCTCGCCCAGGGCGATCGCGTCGTCGTCTCCGACATCGGCAGCGCCCTGCGCACCCACCCCGACTACGAGGTCGCCCCCGCAGAGGATCTCGCGGATGCCGCAGCCGAGCTCGGCGGCGAGGTGCTCACGGTCGCGTGCGACGTGACCGACGAGGCGCAGGTGGTCGAGCTCTTCGATCGCGCGGTCGCGCATTTCGGCCGCGTCGACGTCGTCGTCAACTGCGCGGGCCTCGCGATCGGACTCACCCCGGTCGTCGAGCTCGCCCTCGACGACTGGAAGGTCAACCTCGAGGTCATGGCGACGGGCACCTTCCTGTGCTCGCGCGAGGCCGCGCGCCGCATGCGCGCCCAGGGCGACGGCGGTCGGATCATCTCGATCGCCTCTCAGGCGGGCAAGACGGGGCAGCCGTACCTCGCCGCGTACTCGGCCGCGAAGTTCGCCGTCGTGGGCCTCACGCAGTCGATGGCCTCCGAGCTCGGCGCCGACGGGATCACGGTGAACGCGATCTGCCCCGGCACGATCGACACCCCGCTCCTCGCGGTGCGCGGCGGCGTCTACCAGACGTTCTCGGGACTCGCCGGGAGGACCGAGGACGACTACCGGCGTCGGCTCATGCGGCAGATCCCGGCGGGCCGCTTCGGCACCCCCGAGGATGTGGCCGCTGCGGCCGTCTACCTGGCCTCGCCGGGCGCGTCCTTCGTGACGGGCGAGGCGCTCAACGTCACCGGCGGACAGGAGATGCATTGAGCGCCGCGGTCGTGTACGTCGAGCCCGGTGTCGTGACGACGGGCGTCGTGCCCGAGCGCGAGCTCGGTCCCCGCGACGTCCGGATCGACGTTGAGGCGTGCGGCGTGTGCGGCTCCGACCTCGCCTCGTTCGCGCACGGGCACTACATCGAGCCCGGACAGATCATGGGCCACGAGCTCGCGGGGCGGGTCGCGGAGGCCGGTGAGGAGCGCACCGCGCTCATCGGCCGCCGCGTCACCGTCCGCCCCATGCAGTCGTGCGGCACGTGCTCGTACTGCCGCGCGGGTGCAGCGCACCTGTGCGGCGCGACGTACGGTCCCTCGCTCGGCTACGGCACACCGGGTGCCTTCGCCGAGCAGGTCGTGCTGAGCGAGGCCGAGCCCGGGGTGACCATCTTCCCCGTGCCCGACGAGGTCGACCCCTTCGACCTCCTGTGGGCCGAGCCGTTCGCCGTCGCCCTGCATGCGGTGGACCTCGCGGGGCCCGCGCGCGAGATCCTCGTGACGGGCGCAGGCGCGGTCGGCCTCACGGTCATGGCGGCCGCACGCGTCGCCGGCATGCGCGTCACGGCCGTCGAGCCGCTCGCGGGCCGCCGCGCGGCCGCCGAGACGCTCGGAGCCGCGACCTTCGAGCCGGGGGCGCTCCCCGACGGCGCGCGGTTCGATGCGCTCGTCGACGCATCCGGAGTGCCCGCCGCCGTCCGCGCGGCGCTTCCCTTCCTCCGAGGCGGTGCGCCCGTCGTGATGGTCGGTCTCAACGACGACCCGATCGCCTTCCCGTGCGGGGATCACCCCGTGCGCGGATCGTTCGCCTACCTGCAGAAGGACTTCGTCCGCTCGGTCGAGCTCATCGCCTCGGGCGAGGTCCGCCTGTCCCATCTCGTCACCGACCGGCTCGGCCTCGACCGCGCCGCGGACGCCCTCCGTGGGCCCGCGGCGGGCGATGCCACCGTCAAGGCGGCGATCGTTCCCCAGAGAGGTTCAGCATGATCGACCCGGACACCCGTCGCGCCATCTACCGCGAGATGCTGCGCGTGAGCGTATGGGAGCAGCGCCTGCGGCGCTTCATCGAGGAGGGACGCACCTCCGGCTTCTACCACGCGGGCCGTGGGCAGGAGGCGACGGCCGTCGGCGCGACGCTCGCGCTGCGAGCCGACGACTACCTGCTCTACGACCACCGCGGCATGGGGCACGCGATCGCCAAGGGTGTGCCGATCGACAAGCTCTTCGGCGACTTCCTCTCGACCTCCGAGGGGACCACGCGCGGGCTCGGCGCCGGCATCGTGCACATCGCGTGGCCCGAGCGCGGTGTGCTCGGGCAGAGCGGCACCCTCGGCGGCTCGTTCCCGATCGCCGCGGGGGCCGGCATCTCCGCCCGCTACCGGGAGTCCGACCAGGTCGTGATGTGCTTCTTCGGCGACGGTGCCTCCAACCGCGGCACCTTCCACGAGTCGGCGAACGTCGCATCCCTCTGGAAGCTGCCCGTCATCTGGCTGTGCGAGAACAACGGCTACGCGGTCTCGGTACCCGTCGCCGAGTCGCTCAGCGTGCCGCAGGTCGCCGACCGTGCGTCGGCGTACGGCATGCCGGGGGTCGTCGTCGACGGCATGGACCCGGATGCCGTGCACGCTGCCGTCAGCGACGCCGTCGAGCGGGCACGCGCGGGCGAGGGGCCGACCCTCATCGAGGCGATGACCTACCGGTACCGCGGTCACTACGAGGGCGACCCGCAGACCTACCGCCCCGAGGGCGAGCTCGCCGAGTGGGAGGCGAAGGACCCGCTCCTGACCTACCCCCGTCGTCTGCTCGAGGAGGGCGTGGTGACCCAGCAGTGGCTCGACGACGTGCTCGCCGAGGTGACCGCGGAGGTCGAGAGCGCCGCCGAGACCGCCGCGGCGGGGACCAAGCCCGACCCCTCCCGCGTCTACGACTACATCTACGCCTGAGCCCGAGGAGCATCCGAATGACCATGCTGAGCTATGCCCGCGCGATCAACCGCGCGCTCGCGGAGGAGCTCGAACGCGACCCGTCCGTCTTCGTCATGGGGGAGGACGTGGGCGCCTTCGGCGGCGTCTTCGGCATCACGCGCGGCCTGCAGGAGCGCTTCGGCCGCAAGCGCGTCTTCGACACCCCCATCTCCGAGAACTTCATCGTGGGCGGCGGCGTCGGGGCCGCGCTCACCGGACTGCGCCCCGTCGTGGAGCTGCAGTACGCGGACTTCATCGCCGTCGCGATGGACGAGGTGTACAACAAGGCCGCGAAGTGGCGGTACATGCACGGCGGCCTCTTCGAGATGCCGCTCGTCATCCGCGGTCCCTCCGGGATCGCGAACGGCGCGGGCCCCGAGCACTCGCAGTCGCCCGAGGGACTGCTCCTCTCGGCGGTCGGCATGCACGTCGTGATGCCGTCGACGCCGGCCGACGCGCTCGGCCTGCTGAAGTCCGCCATCCGCTCGCCCAACCCCGTCATGTTCCTCGAGCACAAGGGGATGTACGGCATGAAGGGCGAGGTTCCCGACGGCGAGCACCTCGTGCCGATCGGCGTCGCCGACGTGCGACGCGAGGGCACCGACGTCACCGTCGTGGCGTGGCAGACGATGGTGCCGCGCGCCCTCGCGGCGGCCGAACAGCTCGCCGACGAGGGGATCTCCGTCGAGGTCATCGATCCGCGCGGGGCGCGCCCCCTCGACCTCGACACGATCCTCACGTCGGTCAAGAAGACGGGCCGGCTGATCGTGACCCACGAGGCGGCCGCCGTCGGAGGTGTCGGCAGCGAGGTGGTGGCCGCGGTCGCCGAGCACGCCATGGACTACATGGCGGCCCCGATCCGGCGCATCACCGCGCCGGACGTGCCGATCCCGCAGAACACGGAGCTCGAGCAGCTCGTCATCCCCACCGCCGAGGACCTGGTCGCGGCCTGCCGCGCCCTGCTCTGAGAACGGACGCTCATGCACAAGATCCTGCTGCCCCGCCTCGGCCAGACGATGGAGGAGGGGCTCATCGCCAAGTGGCTCGTCGGCGACGGCGAGTCGGTGACACCGGGTCAGGCCCTCTACGAGGTCGAGACCGAGAAGGTGACCGCCGAGGTCGAGGCGAACCTTCCCGGGCGCCTCGTGCGGCGGCTCGTGGCCGAGGAGACGACCGTCCCGGTAGGCACGCTTGTCGCGGTCGTCGCGGATCCGGGCGAGCAACCGGATGACGCCGCGATCGACGCCTTCGTCGCGAGTCCCGAGCTGCGCGTCGAGGTGGCCGCGGCCGCGCCGCAGGCTGCGGCGCCTGTGGCCGAACCGTCCGCTCCGGCAGCGGGCGGAGCGGACGCCGTGACCGGCCCGGGGGCGTCCCCCTCCGCCTCCGGGCCATCGGCTCGAACCGGGATCGTTCGGGCCATGCCGCGGACGCGTCGACTCGCGCGCGACGAGGGCATCGATCTCGCATCCGTCGTGGGCACCGGGCCCGAGGGCCTCGTGACGGAGCAGGATGTGCGGGATGCCGCCGCGGCCGCGCGTCCGGGCCTCGCGCCCGCGGCGCCCGTCGCCGCGACGGCGCCGACCGAGCCCGCATCGCGCGTGCCGCTTCCCGTCGGTGTGCCGCAGCGGGAGCGGCGGAGGCTCGGCTCCGTGGCGCGGACGATGGCGCAGGTCACGTCGCGCAGCTGGGCGCAGGTGCCCGCCTTCAGTCAGACGGTCGACATCGTCGCGACGGGTTGGAAGGCCGCCCGAGACCGGCTCCGCGAGGAGACCGGCCGGAAGGTGGGCTACACCGACATGGTCATCGAGGCGGTCGTGCGCGCCGTGGCCGAGGTGCCCGAGGTCAACTCCTCGTACGACGGAGATGCGCTCGTCATCTGGGACGAGGTCAATCTCTCGATCGCCGTCGACACCGACTCGGGGTTGCTCGTCCCCGTGCTGCACGGCGCGGACAGCCTCGACGTCGCGGGCCGTGTCGACGCGATGCAGGCGATCGTCGAACGCGCCCGCGGCGGGCGCCTGGGCGCCGACGATGTGAGCGGCGGAACGCTCACGGTGTCGAACCTCGGGATGTTCGGCATCGACCGCGGTGTCCCGCTCGTGACGGCACCCCAGGCGGCGATCGTCTTCGTGGGGGCCATGACCGATCGCGTCGTCGCCGTGCGCGACGCGATCGCGATCGCGCCGGTGTTCAGCGTCACGACGGCCTTCGACCACCGGTGCCTCGACGGCGCCACCGCCGCGCGATTCACGTCGGCGCTGCGTCGCGAGCTGGAGGCGTGGGCATGACGGATGCGGGCGGAGCCCGGTTCGACTTCACCGGACGCCGCGTGTGGGTGACGGGCGCGAGCCGCGGGCTCGGGCGTGAGATCGCCGTCGGTTTCGCGACCGCCGGTGCACGCGTCGCCATCACCGCGCGCGACGCTCCCGCGCTCGCCGCGCTCGCCGCGGAGCTCAGGGGTGCGGGCGCCGACGTGATCGAGGTGCCCGCATCCGTCGCGGACGGCGAGGCCGTCGCGGCCTGCGCATCGGCCATCGACGCCGAGTGGGGAGGGCTCGACGTACTCGTGAACTGCGCAGGCATCAGCCCGACGTTCAGCCGGTCCGAGACGGTCACCGACGAGGAATGGCGCGCCGTGCTCGAGGTCAACGCGACGGGCAGTTTCCTCTGTGCCCGGGAGGCCGCGCGCCTCATGCTCCGCGACGACGGCGGCGGCTCGATCGTCAACGTGTCGAGCATCGGCGGCGTCGCGGGGCTCGAGCGGCTGGCGGGCTACTCGGCGAGCAAGGGCGCGGTGGACGCCCTCACACGGACGCTCGCGGTGGAGTGGGCCGAACGCGGCATCCGCGTCAACGCACTGGCACCGGGCTTCTTCGAGACGGATATGACGGCGGGACTCCGGCGCAGCGACCGCTGGCGCGACGCACTGCTCTCGAAGGTGCCGATGCGGCGCTTCGGCACGCCCCCCGAGATCGTCTCGGCCGCCATGTTCCTCGCCTCCGACGCCGCGGCGTTCATCACGGGGGCGCACCTCGCGATCGACGGCGGCTGGACGGCGGCGTGAGGGCGCTCGTCCTGCGTGAGAGGACGGGCCCCGAGGGTCTCGTGCTCGCCGACGTGCCCGAGCCCGCATCGACTCGCGATTCGGTCGTCATCGAGGTCGAGGCGGCGGGCGTCACCTACCCCGACCTGCTCATCAGTCAGGGGCTCTACCAAGACCGGCCCGCGCTGCCCTACGTGCCGGGCCTCGAGGTCGCGGGTATCGTCCACTCGGCGCCGCCCGGAAGCGGCTTCGCGCCGGGGGAGCGCGTGGCCGCCGCGTGCATGGGCGGCGGGTACGCCGAGATCGCGACCGCCGACCCCGCTCTTGTGATGCGGATCCCCGACGAGATGTCGTTCGCCCAGGCGAGCGGGCTCGTGCTCAACTACCAGACCATGCATTTCGCCCTGCACCGTCGCGCCGCCGTGCGGGCGGGCGAGCTCGTGCTCGTGCGCGGTGCGGGCGGCGGCCTCGGCATCGCGGCGATCGAGCTCGCCGTCGCGGCGGGAGCCGAGGTCGTCGCCGTGTGCCGCGGCGCCGAGAAGGCGGCACTGTGCCGGGCTGCGGGCGCCCATCACGTCGTCGACGAGACCGAGCGATCCTTCCGGGAGGAGATCGAGGCTCTGACGGACGGGGCGGGCGTCGGCCTCGTCGTCGACCCCGTCGGCGGGGAGGGGGTCGTCGACGCCCTCCGCTGCCTGCGTCCGGAGGGACGGCTGCTCGTGCTGGGGTTCACCGGGGGCATCCCCGCGATACCCGCCAACCGCCTGCTCTTGCGCAACACGAGCGTCGTGGGGGCCGCGTGGGGCGCCTTCCTCAACGTCGATCCCGCGATCGCGGCCACGGCTCGACGCGATCTCGAGCGCCTCGCGGCATCCGGTGGCATCCGCCCGCCGGTCCACAGCGTGTGGCCGCTCGCACGAGGCGCGGAGGCCCTCGCAGCCATGCGCGATCGCGCCCTCGCGGGCAAGGCCGCGCTCGCCGTCCGCTCAGAGTGACAGCGCGGCGATCCCGCCGCCTTCGGCCACATGGCGGCCCATGCGCGCGAGCGCGGCGGGTGCGGCCTCGAGGCCCTGACCCTCGCGGGCCGCGTCGCCCAGCTGCGCGCCCTCGAGCGTACGCTTGTGGATCGACTCCATGATGACGGCGAGCTTGAAGCACGCGAGCACGATGCACGCGTCGAGATGGCCGAGGTCGAGGCCGCTCGCATCCGCGTACGCCTCGACGAGCTCGGCGCGCGTCAGGAAGCCCGGACCGGCGGTCACGCCGCGGGCGACGTCGATCTCGGCGCGCAGGCCGTCGCCCGCCTCGCTCCAGTAGACGAGCGAGATCGCGAGATCGCTCACCGGGTCGCCGAGGGTCGACATCTCCCAGTCGAGGACGGCGCGCACCTTCGCGTGATCCTCGGACAGGATCGCGTTGTCGATTCGGAAGTCGCCGTGGACGATCGACGACGGAAGTCCCGACGGGATGCGCGGGATGCGTTCCCGCAGCCAGGCGATGAGGGCGTCGACGTCGGGGAGCTCGCGCGTGCGGGTGCGCTGCCACTGGTCGGCCCAGCGGCGCACCTGGCGCTCGAGGTAGCCATCCGGTCGCCCGAGGTCCGCCAGCCCGGCGTCCGCGGGGTCGATGGCGTGCAGGCGCGCGAGCGTCTCGACGAGCGCGTGCGAGACCTCCCGGGCCGCGGCCGGCGACAGGGCGCGTGCGTCCGCGGCATCGGCGACGACCCGGCCCTCGACGAAGTCCATGACGAGGAAGGGCACGCCGAGCACGTCGGCGTCCTCGCAGAGGGCGAGCGGAGCGGGCACGGGGAACCCCGCCGTGGTCATCCCCATGAGGAGGCGATGCTCGCGCCGCATGTCGTGCGCGCTGGGGAGGATGTTCCCCAGCGGGGGACGGCGCAGCACCCAATCGCGGGCATCCTGTCGGATCCGGTAGCTGACGTTCGAGCGACCGCCCGCGAGCAGCTGGACGTCGAACGGTCGGTCGGCGTCCGCGCCGAGCTCGGCCGCGAGATAGCCGGCGAGCGGCCCCATCTCGAGCCCCGGGAGCGTCTGAGCAGTCACACGTCGGCCTTTCTCGACCGACTCGTCGGTCGGGCAGCACCAGTATTGCTAGGGACTTGCGAGGCGTCAAGTTTGACGTGCGCACGGCCGACGGGCAGACTGATGACCGACCAGTCAGTCGGTGACAAGGGAGTACCCTGATGGATTTTGCCCCGTCGGCCGCGGCGCGCGATGCCGCAGCGGAGATGCGCCGGTTCCTCGAGGAGCACATCATCCCGGCCGAGCCGGTGTGGGCGGAGCAGCTCCGCGCGGACGGCGAGCACAGCCATCCGCCCGTCATGGCGGAACTCAAGGCCGAGGCCCGCCGCCGCGGACTCTGGAACCTCTTCCTCCCGGCGGTGTCGGGCATGTCCAACCTCGACTACGCCGCGGTCGCCGAGGTGACCGGCTGGTCTCCCGTCATCGCGCCCGAGGCCATCAACTGCCAGGCCCCGGACACCGGCAACATGGAGATCCTGCACCTCTTCGGCACGGAGGAGCAGCGGAAGCGATGGCTCGAGCCGCTCCTCGAAGGGGAGATCCGATCCGCCTTCGCCATGACCGAGCCCGACGTCGCCTCGTCGGACGCCACGAACATCGCGACGTCGATCGTGCGCGACGGCGACGAATACGTCATCAACGGGCACAAGTGGTGGATCACCGGGACGGCGGACGAGCGATGCCGTGTGTTCATCGTCATGGGCAAGACCGATCCCGACGCCGAGCCCCACCGGCAGCAGTCCATGATCCTCGTGCCGCGCGACACCCCCGGATTCGAGATCGTGCGCCACCTACCGATCTTCGGGTACCAGGATCAGCATGGCCACTCGGAGATCCGCCTCACCGATGTGCGTGTGCCCGCGACGAACCTGCTCGCAGACGAAGGAGACGGATTCGCGATCGCTCAGGCACGGCTCGGGCCCGGACGCATCCATCACGCGATGCGGGCCATCGGCATGGCCGAGCGGGCGCTCTCGCTTCTGACGGATCGCGCCACCCGTCGAGTCGCGTTCGGTCGCCCGCTCTCCGAGCAGGGCGCCGTGCAGGACATGATCGCCGAGTCGCGGATCGAGATCGACCAGGTGCGGCTCTACGTGCAGCGGGCCGCGTGGCTCATCGACCAGGGAGGCGCTCGAGCGGCCCGATCTGAGATCGCGGGCATCAAGGTCGCCGCGCCGAGGGTCGCGAACCGCGTCATCGACCGCGCGATCGAGGTGTTCGGCGCGGCGGGCCTCGGTGACGACCTCCCCCTCGCCTACTTCTCCGCCTGGGCGCGCGCGCTGCGCGTCGTCGACGGGCCGGACGCGGTCCACCGCCGGACGATCGCGCGTCAGGAGCTGCGTCGACTCGCGCAGCGCTAGCTAGCACTACTCCGAACGGAGCACCCCGGTTACTCCGCCGGGCGGTTCCAGCGCGCCTCGACGCGACCGTAGCGTCGGGCTACCGTCCACCGCCGAAGGAGCCCCCCATGACCGCCACCGCCGACCGCACCGCCCCGCGTGCGCTCACCGTCACCCTCACCGTGCTGGCCGCCGTCGCGGCATCCGCACTCGTCACGAGCCTCATCGCCCTCGTCACCCGTGCCGCCGGTGTGGGCGAGGCCTTCCCGCCCCTGCAGCCGCAGGCCTACCTGGCGTTCGCGACCGCCGGCACGCTCCTCGCCCTCGGCGGCTGGCTCCTCGTCGTGCGCTTCGTCGCGCGCTCCGCACGCCTGCTGCGCGTGCTCGTGCCCGTGCTCGTCGTGCTCTCGCTCGTTCCGGACGTCGTGCTGCTCATCACGGGCTTCATCCCCGGCACGACGCCCGGCGCCGTCGTCGCGCTCGCGCTCATGCACCCGGTCGTCGCGGCAGCCGCCGTCGTCGCGGGGCAGCGCATCGCCCCCGCGCGCTGAGCGGCAGCGGACCCCGCGTCAGTCGCGCAGCTCGGGCACCCGCACCATGCCCTCCTGGGCGACGGATGCCACGAGCACGCCCTCGCGCGTGTAGATGCGGCCCGTCGACAGGCCGCGGCCGCCGATCGCGACGGGCGACTCCTGCACGTACAGCAGCCACTCGTCGACGCGCGCGGGGCGGTGCCACCACATCGCGTGGTCGAGGCTCGCCATCCGCAGCCCGCGGTGCGTCCACTCGAGACCGTGCCCGCGCAGTACGGGCTCGAGGATCGAGTAGTCGCTCGCGTAGGCGAGCGCGGCGCGGTGCAGGTTGTCGTCGTCCGGCATCCGTCCGATCGTGCGCATCCAGAGCGCCTGGCGCGGAGAGGGGTTCGGGTCGGGGCCGAAGTAGATCGGCTGCTCGACGTGCCGGATGTCGAACGCGCGGCTGTTGGCCCAGAACTGCGCCACAGGGTGGTCGACGGGGCCGAGCACCTCGGCGGCGGCGGGCAGCTCCTCGGGCGGGGTGACGCCGTCCGGCATGTCGAGCTGGTGCTCGAGGCCCGGGTCGTGGTCCTGGAACGACGCGATCATCGACAGGATGGGGAGCCCGTTCTGGTATGCCTGCGTGCGACGGGTCGAGAACGAGCGGCCGTCGTGGATGCGGTCGACCGAGAACGTGATCGGCAGGTTCGCATCGCCCGGGCGCAGGAAGTAGCCGTGCGTCGAGTGGATCTGACGGTCGGGCTCGACGGTGCGGATCGCGGCCATGATCGACTGCGCGTACACCTGGCCGCCGAACACGCGGCCCCCCGGCATCCACTGGCTCGGCCCCGTGAAGATGTCCTCGGAGGTGCGCGCCCCCGTGTCGGTCAGGTCGAGGGTGGCGAGGAGGCCGCTCAGCGGGTCCACGCGCGCGCCGGGGTCGCTCATGCGTTCAGTCTAGAAGTCGGCGCGGCCCCATCCGGATAGGCTGGGGGCGCTGTGACCGCCCGTGCCTTCACCTTCTCCGATCCCGCGTCGCTGGACGACCTGCAGACGTTCCTCGCGCGCGCCCAGCGCATCGAGGACGGCTCCGTGCGCCTCATCGGCGGCAGCGGCGTGCTCGCGGTCTACGCGGCCGTGCTCTACCCCGTCGGGCTGCTCGACGAGACGCCGACCGTGCTCGGCCTGCGCACCTTCGCCCTGAACGGCGGCGGCGAGTTCGACGCGGTCGTGCCCATCCGCTCGCTCCTGCTGCGCGTCGAGCGCGCCCAGGAGCTCGCGGTGGCCGCGATCGAGCGCGGCACGGAAGAGCCCGCGACCGTCGGCCTCCCCATGGAGGTGCACACGGCCACCTGGGCAGCCATCTCGCCGCCCCGCGGCGGCTGGCGCGCGGTTCCCGGGCCGGACGGCGAGACGCTCGACCGCGTCGCGCGCGACGGCATCGCCGAGGTCGCGGAGGCGGTGCCGGATGCCGTGGGCGAGTCGATCGTGCGGCGCGTGCGCGGCGAGGTGTGGGGTCGCGAGATCCCCGGTGCCGAGCACATCCCCGCGGGCGCCGGCTTCGCGGCCGTGAGCCTCGGCTTCCTCGGCGACGACCCCGTCTCCACCTACGAGACGGGACCCTGGACGCGCCTCACGACGCGCCGCGGTCACATCCTCGTCAAACGCCGCGCCTGGACCCTCGCACGCTAGCGGCACGTCGCCCGCGCTCACCGCTGGTTGAGTAGCGCCCGCAGGGCGCGTGTCGAAACCAGCCCGGTGTCACTCGCGGGGCTGATTTCGACACGCCGCTTCGCGGCTACTCAATCAGCGGGGTAGGCGTCGCCCGCGCGTACCGCTGGTTGAGTAGCGGCCGCAGGGCGCGTGTCGAAACCAGCCCGGTGTCAGTCAGCGGGGTAGGCGTCGCCCGCGCGTACCGCTGGTTGAGTAGCGCCCGCAGGGCGCGTGTCGAAACCAGCCGCGTGCTACAGCGTGCCCGCGATCGCGCGGCCTGCCTGGCGACCCGTGAAGAGGCAGCCGCCGAGGAAGGTGCCCTCGAGCGAGCGGTAGCCGTGCACGCCGCCGCCGCCGAAGCCCGCTGCCTCGCCGACCGCGTAGAGCCCCTTGATGGGCTTGCCCTTCGCGTCGAGCGCCTGCGCCGAGAGGTTCGTCTGGATGCCGCCGAGCGACTTGCGCGTGAGCACGTGCAGCTTGACCGCGATGAGCGGGCGGTGCTTCTCGTCGAGGATCTTGTGCGGCTTCGCGACGCGGATGAGCTTGTCGCCGCGGTAATTGCGCGCGCCGCGCAGCGCGGTCACCTGGGCATCCTTCGTGAACGCGTTGTCGAGCTCGCGGTCGCGAGCCTCGAGCTCGTGCCGGATCGCGACGACGTCGAGCTCGACCTCGGGAGCGAGGCGCCGCATCCCGGCGAACAGGTCGTCGAGCGAGTCGGCCACGACGAAGTCGGCGCCCTTCTCCTTGAAGGCCTCGACGGGCTCGGTCGCTCCCTTGCCGAGCCGCTGGCGCAGCAGCTCGCGCACGCTCTTGCCTGTGAGGTCGGGGTTCTGCTCGGAGCCCGAGAGCGCGAACTCCTTCTCGATGATCGACTGGTCGAGGATGAACCACGAGTGGTCGTAGCCGGTCTGGCGCAGGTACTCGAGCGTTCCGAGGGTGTCGAAGCCGGGGAAGAGCGGCACGGGCAGGCGGTGGCCCTCCGCGTCGAACCACATGCTCGACGGCCCGGGAAGGATGCGGATGCCGTGCATCGGCCACACGGGGGAGTGGTTCTCGATGCCCTCGACGTAGTGCCACATGCGGTCCTGGTTGACGAGGCGCGCCTTCGCCTTCGCGGCGATGCCCAGCATGCGCCCGTCGACGTGGGCGGGCACGCCCGAGAGCATGCTCTCGGGGGCGGTGCCGAGCCACTCGGGCCAGTTCTCGCGCACGAGCTCGTGGTTGCCGCCGATGCCGCCCGAGGCGACGACGACGGCCTGCGCCGTGACCTCGAAGTCCTCGACCTCGTCGCGATTGGAGGCCTGCCCGCGCTCGGCGGCATCCGGTGCGAGCACCTTGCCTGCCGCGCCGACGACGGCGCCGCCCTTCGTCACGAGACGGTCGACGCGGTGGCGGAAGCGCAGCTCGACGAGCCCCTTCTCGACGCCCTCGCGCACGGTGCGGATGAACGGCTCGAGGATGCCGGGGCCGGTGCCCCACGTGATGTGGAAGCGGGGCACCGAGTTGCCGTGTCCGTTGGCGGTGTAGCCGCCGCGCTCCGCCCAGCCGACGACGGGGAAGAAGCGCACGCCCTTCTCGTGCAGCCAGGCGCGCTTCTCGCCCGCGGCGAAGGCGAGGTAGGCCTCGGCCCATTCGCGCGCCCAGTCGTCCTCGGCGCGGTCGAACTCGGCGCTCGCGAACCAGTCCTGGCGGGCGAGCTCGTGCGAGTCCTTGACGCCCATGCGGCGCTGCTCGGGGGAGTCGACGAGGAACAGCCCGCCGAACGACCACCACGCCTGGCCGCCGAAGCTCGCCTCGGGCTCCTGCTCGAGGATCACGACCTTCTTGCCGGCGTCGACGAGCTCGGATGCGGCCACGAGGCCCGCCAATCCGGCTCCGATGATGATCGCGTCAGCCTGGTCGGCCATTGTTCCCCCGGATCGCTCAGAACTAGGTCAGTCGTCCAACACTATCCGGCGGAGGGCCGCTCATCGGCGGCATTGACCATGGCGTGCGCGGCCCGCTCGAGGTAGTCCCACAGCATGTTCTCGTGCAGGGGGCTGAGTCCGAGCTCGTCGACGGCGTCGCGCATGTGGCGCAGCCACGCGTCGCGCGCGGCGGGGGTCACCGGGAAGGGCGCGTGCCGCATCCGGAGCCGCGGGTGGCCGCGCTGCTCGCTGTAGGTTCCGGGGCCGCCCCAGTACTGCTCGAGAAAGCCCGTGAGGCGCTGGATGGCGCCCTCGAGGTCCTCCTCCGGGTACATGGGCCACAGCAGCTCGTCGCCGCGCACGCCCTCGTAGAACCGGCGCACGAGCTTCTCGAAGGTGGGGCGGCCGCCCACGGCCTCCCAGAAGCTGCCGCCCGCGACCTCGCCGCCCTGCCCGACGCGGATCTGCAGGTTCACGACTGTCCCTTCGGGGGCTTGGGCGCGCGCGGCGCCTTCGGGGCCTTGGGCTGCTCGACGACGGGCAGCGACGCCGTCTTGGGAGGGCGGGCGCCGCGGATCGACGCGGCACCCTCGAAGCCCGAGAGCACGATCGCGTTGAGGGCGGGGAGGCGGATGCCGGCCGCGTCGAGCGCGCGCTTGAGGCGCAGGCGCAGCTCGCGCGACACGTCGTCCTTCGCCGAGGTGCGGGTCTTCACGACGAGGCGCACGACGACGGCCTCCGCCGAGATCGACTCGATGCCCCACAGCTCGGGCTTCTCCATGATGAGCCGCTTCCACTTGGGCTCGTCGGCGAGCTCGAGCGCGGTCGTGAGGATGAGCGCCTCGACCTCCTCGATGTCCGACTCGTAGGGCACCGCGAGGTCGATGATGGCGCGCGCCCAGCCCTGCGAGAGGTTGCCGACGCGCACGATCTCGCCGTTGCGCACGTGCCACAGGGTGCCGTTGACGTCGCGGATGTCGGTGATGCGGATGCCGACCGACTCGACGACGCCCGTCGCGGGACCGAGGTCGACGACGTCGCCGACCCCGAGCTGATCCTCGATGACCATGAAGATGCCGTTGAGGGCGTCCTTGACGATGTTCTGGGCGCCGAAGCCGAGGCCCGCGCCGATCGCGGCAGTGATGAGCGAGAACGCGCCCACGGCATCCGGGAACACCTCGGTGATGATGAGCAGCGTGCCGACGATGACGACGATCGTCGTGAGAGCGCTCGAGAGCACGCCGCCGAGGGTGCGCGTGCGCTGCACGACGCGCACGGCGGCGAGGGGCGATGCGGCGAGCGCCTGGGTGTCGTCGACGCCCTGCTTCTTCTTGACGCCCGAGACGATCGAGCGCACGACGCGGTTGATGACGAACTGGAGCGCGAGCCGGATGAGGATGGCGCCCACGATGATGAACAGCACGCGGAACGGCACCTGCCACGGCCCGAGGCTCTCCCACCAATCGACCACGGCCTGCATGCCTCCAGCCTAGCGACGGGGGCCCGGCGAGCCTGGGCGGGTGCCGGGTATCGTGGCCGCGTGAACAGCATCGAACCCGCCGAGCTCGCCGCCATCGAGGGCGCCGTCATCATCGACGTGCGTCAGCCGGAGGAGTACGACGCGGCCCACGTCGAGGGTGTCACGCTCGTGCCGCTCGGTGAGCTCGTCGAGCGGATGGGGGAGCTCCCGACCGACGGCACGCTCTACCTCATGTGCCGTTCCGGTGCGCGCAGCGCGCAGGCGACCGCCTACCTCGAGCAGCAGGGCTACGACGCGGTCAACGTGGACGGCGGCATCATCTCGTGGCACGAGGCCGGGCTGCCGATCGTGCAGGCCGACTGAGCCGCGCGAGCGGGCGCGGGCTCAGCGCGCGACGACCTCGAGCGCGCCCATGAGGCTGAGGGCGTTGATGAGCGTGCGCGTCGGCTCGACGGAGCGGCCCGTGAAGTTCGCGAGCTGCTCGATCGTGAAGATGCCGTTGCTGAGCATCGCGGCCTGACGCAGCGGGTCGGTCTCGGGCTCGAAGCCGCTCAGCTGCGGCCAGCGGGCGAGCCGGTAGGCCTGACCGGGCTGTAGCCACGGCGCGAGCTCGTCGGCGAAGCCGGCGAAGCCCATCTTCCAGAGCAGCCCGTCGAGCGAGTCGCCCGGCAGCTCGAACGGCGCGGGCGTCGACGCGTCGGCGATCCGCACCGAGACGGCGACCGACGCCGGCTCGGTCGGGAAGCGGTCGAGGCCGAGCTGCCACGAGAAGGCGTTGTGGCGCAGGTCGATGACGAGGCTCGGGTGGCCGGCGACCTCGACGTCGAGGATCGTGGGCACACCCGCCTGGCGCATCGAGACGATCGTGAGAGCGGCGCCGCTCCAGCCCTGGACCGACCCGTCGGCGCTTCCCGCGGGGAGCGCGGCGGGGCCCGCGGGGGCGGTGGGCTTCGGGGTCGGCGGCACGACGGGCTCGCCCGCCTCCGCCTGGGGCACCTCGGGCTCGGCTGCCTGGGGCATCTCCGGCTCGGCGAAGACCGTGCGGGCCTGCTGCTCGCGGAGGGGGCGGCGCGCCTCGGAGGTGTGCTCGGCCCAACCCTGACCGTCCCACCAGCGCAGCTGGGGCAGCCCGAGGGGGTCGGGGTACCAGCCTGCGGGGGTCTGTCGCTCGTCCATGGTGGTGGTCCTGGTTCGGCTGACCGTGCCGGGGCCGGCTGCGGTCGGCGCGCATGGCGCGCCGCATCGAGGATAGCGGAGGGTCGCTCATCGCCGCGTGCCCCGAGTGGGGGCCAGGCGTCGCCTCAGCGCGCGGGCGCCCAGGTGACGGCGAGCCGGGCGGATGCGGCCTCGAGGTCGGCGAGCTCCTCGACTCCCGGCGGCTCGTCGAAGACCGCGACCATCGCGCACGGGCGATCGCCGACGCGGCGCACGACGACGGCGCCCTCGCTCGCGACGAGCTGCACGTGGTCGGTCGTGCCGATGCGCAGCTCGCGCACCACGGCATCCGTGAGCGCCTGCAGGGTGCTCGCCATGCTCGCGAGCCGCTCGCCTGAGCCGGCCTGCGGGATGCGCGCGATCGTGAAGCCGTCGTCGGTCAGCACGGATGCGGCGCGCACGGTGCGGCACGCGGCGGCGAGCCCCGCGAGGGCCGCCTTCGCGGCGGAGACCACCACGGGATCGCGATGGAGGGCGAGCGTCGTCACGGCGTCGCCTCCGCGAGGGCCTGGCGCGTCTCGATGTCGGCGATGAGCGACAGCAGGAGGGTGCGCATCTGCTCCTGATCTCGCGCGTCGACCGCGAACACGGGCGTCACGCGGTCGGGCAGCACGGCCCGGGCCGTCGCGACGATGCGGTCGCCGATGTCGGTGCGCTGGAGGTCGTAGCGCGTCACGCCCACGACGACGCCGCCGCGTCGCGCGAGCTCGGCGAACGCCGTGAGCTGCTCGTGCACGTGGCGCTCGGGCTCGGGGGCGTCGGCGTTGACGAGCACGATGAGACCCATGGCGCGCTCGCGCAGGATCTCCCACATGAAGTCGAAGCGCGCCTGGCCGGGCACGCCGTACAGGCGCACCTTGTCGGGGTCGAGATCGATCTCGCCGTAGTCCATGCCGACCGTCGTCGTCGGCTTGTCGACGGTGTCGCGGTCGGAGTTGACGGCCTCCGTCGACACGACCTCGATCTCGCTGAGCGACCGGATGGCGGTGGTCTTCCCGGCGCCCATGGGCCCCGCGAAGAGGATGACGTACTCGGCCATCACGCCATCCGGAAGCGCCGACGCAGTCGCTGGAAGAGGCTGTTCTCGCCGAGCGCCTCCCTCGCGGCGCGCGGTGCGACCGTCGAGGGCTCGGCGACACCGAGTACGCCCATGAGACTGAGGGCGTTGATGAGCGTGCGGGTCGTCTCGACGCCGCGACCCGAGAGCCCCGCGAGCTGCTCGATCGTGAGCATCGTGTTGGCGAGCATGGCCGTCTGGCGGATGTGGTCGGTGTCGGGCTGCAGCGACGTCCAGTTGGGCCAGCGGGTGAGCCAGTAGGCCTGGCCGTCCTCGAGCCACGGGGCGAGGCGCTCGGGGAACGCCGCGCGCCCCACCTTCCAGAGCAGCTCGTCGAGGCTCTTGCCGGGCAGTTCGAACGGCGGGGGAGTGCCCGCGCCCACGAGCTCGACCGACACGACGACGCCCGTCGGGGCCTCGGGGAACCGCTCGAGGTCGAGCAGCCAGTCGTAGGCCTGGTGGCGCGGGTCGATGCGGATCGTCGGATGGTTCGCGACACCGAGCTCGATGAGCATCGGCACGCGCGTGGCCTGCACGGAGTGGAGGGTCAGCGCGGCGCCCGCCCAGCCGAGCTCGGGCGTCGCGTTCGTGCCGGCGGGGAGGGCCGACTGACCGCTCGCGAACTGCGGGCCGCGCGCCTCGGTATCGCCCTCACCCGAGGTCTCGGCGCGGTGGCGTCCGCGACGCCGCACCTCATCCGGGTCGGCGAAGCCCGCGGGCGCGACATGCCGCACCGGCGCTTCTCGCGCGGTGGAGATGTGGCTCGTCCAGGAACGGCCGTCCCACCACCTCAGCTGGGGCATGCCCAGCGGGTCGGGATACCAGCCTGCCCGGACCTGGGTGTCGGTCACGGCAGTGCGCTCTTCGAGTCGGGTGTGTCTTGCGGACGGGGACCAGGAACCGCATGGGACCTGGGTGTACGGGTGCTCCCGCCACGATAATGGGCGGGAAAACGGCCCGGCCCGCCCCCGAGAGGGGGCCAGCCGGGCCGTCAGGCGATCACACGTTCAGGCGATCACGCCCGGCTGTCGCGCTCCTGCGCCGCGAGGGCGCGCTCGACGCCCGCGAGCTCCTCGATCACCATGCGGCGCAGCGCCGCGGGCTCGGGGTTCGCCTCGAGCCACGCCTTCGTCGCGTCGACGAGCTCGCGCGTCGCGAGGGTCGCCGGATAGAAGCCGTGCACGATGTACTGCGCGAGCTGGAAGCTGCGCTCGTCCCACACGCGGCGGATCGACTCGAAGTAGAGCGGTACGAGGCCCTCGAGCGCCGAGGCGTCGTTGGTGTGGGTGTAGCCCATCGCCATGTTGCGCAGCACGACGTTCGAGATCGACTGGTCGGTGAGGCCCGCGACGAGCGCCGCCTCCTTCGCCTCGACCATGGGGATCGTCGCGCGGGCGCGCGCCGCCGCCTGCTGACCGTTCGCGGTGTCGTCCTTCTCGAGCGCGGTCGCGATCTCGAGTTCGCCTGCGGCCCCCACGAGCACGAGGCCCTCGAGCAGCTCCCAGTCCAGGTCGGTGTCGATCTCGAGCCCGTCGAGCGCGATCTCGCCCGAGCGGAGCCCCTGCAGCGCTGCCGCGTGCTCCGTCGTGGAGGCGATGTTCGCGAAGAACTTCACGAACTGGAACTGCGCGTCCGAGCCCGCCTCGGCCTGCTGGGCGAGCTGCCAGAGCCGGTCGCCCACCTCGCGGATCGTCGCCTCGCGCGCGGCGGGGTCGACGTACAGGCGCGCCGTCTGCACGAGCTGCGTGAGCGAGAGGCGGATGGTCGTCGACTCGGTCTCCGAGCCGATGTTCCCGAGCACGAGCTGCACGTAGTCGCGGCCGGCGATCTCGCCGTCGCGCGTCGAGTCCCACGCCGAGCCCCACACGAGCGCGCGCGCGAGCGGGTCCTGGATGCGGGCGAGGTCGGCGATCGCGACGCGGAAGGAGTCGTCGTCCATGCGGATCTTCGCGTAGGCGAGGTCGTCGTCGTTGAGCAGCACGAGGGCGGGCTTCTGGCGTCCGACGAGCTCGGGGAGCTCGTTCCACTCCTCGGCGGCGAGGTCGAACTCGTGACGGTGCACGCGCACGAGCGGCGCATCCGCCGCCTCCGACGCGCGGTCGTAGAACCCGATCGCCATGCGGTGCTGGCGCAGCACGGGGTAGTCGGGGTGCGCGGTCTGGCGCACGCGGAACGAGGTGATCACGCCAGCGGCATCCGTCTCGATCTCGGGCTTGAGCGTGTTGACGCCCGCCGTCTCGAGCCACTGCTCCGAGAACGTCGACAGGTCGCGGCCCGAGCTCTTCTCGAGCTCGCGCAGCAGATCGGCGAGCTCCGTGTTGCCGTAGGCGTGCGCGCGGAAGTAGGCGCCCACGCCCGCGAAGAACGCGTCGATGCCGACCCATGCGGCGAGCTGCTTGAGCACCGAGCCGCCCTTGGCGTACGTGATGCCGTCGAAGTTCACCTGAACGTCGTCGAGGTCGCGGATGTCGGCCACGACCGGGTGCGTGCTCGGCAGCTGGTCCTGGCGGTACGCCCAGCTCTTCTCCATCGCCTGGAAGGTCGTCCACGCTTCGGTCCACTCGGTGGCCTCGGCGGTCGCGATCGTCGACGCCCACTCGGCGAACGACTCGTTGAGCCAGAGGTCGTTCCACCACTTCATGGTCACGAGGTCGCCGAACCACATGTGGGCGAGCTCGTGCAGGATCGTGACGACGCGACGCTCCTTGATGGCGTCGGTCACCTTCGAGCGGAACACGTACGTCTCGGTGAACGTCACGGCGCCCGCGTTCTCCATGGCGCCCGCGTTGAACTCGGGCACGAAGAGCTGGTCGTACTTCGCGAACGGGTAGGGGTAGCCGAACTTCTCCTCGAAGTAGGCGAAGCCCTTGCGCGTGATGTCGAAGATGTAGTCCGCGTCGAGGTAGCCGAAGAGCGACTTGCGGGCGAAGACGCCGAGCGGGATCGTGCGGCCGTCGGAGCTCGTGAGCTCGCTGCGCACGACCTCGTAGGGGCCCGCGACGAGCGCCGTGATGTAGCTCGAGATGCGCGGGGTGGGCTCGAAGCGCCAGATCGCGCTGCCGTCTCCGAGGTGCTCGGGCTCGGGGGTGGGGGAGTTGGAGACGACCTGCCACGCCTCGGGGGCGGTCACGCTGAAGCGGAAGCTCGCCTTGAGGTCGGGCTGCTCGAAGACCGCGAACACGCGGCGGCTGTCGGGCACCTCGAACTGCGTGTAGAGGTACACCTCGCCGTCCACGGGGTCGACGAAGCGGTGCAGGCCCTCGCCCGTGTTCGTATAGGCGAAGTCGGCGACGACGACGAGCTCGTTGGCGGCGGCGAGGTCGTCGAGCCGGATGCGCACGCCGTCGGCCACCCCGGCGCCGAGCTCGGAGCCGTTGAGCACGACGGAGTGCACCTCGGCCGTGATCGCGTCGATGAACGTCGAGGCGCCCGCGGTCGCCGTGAAGCGCACGGTCGTCGTCGACCGGAACGTCTTCTCGGACGTCGTGAGGTCGAGCTCGATGTCGTAGCTCTCGACCTCGACGAGCGCCTTGCGCTCCTGGGCTTCGATGCGGGTGAGGTTCTCTCCAGGCACGCGTGCGCTCCTTCAGGCTCAGGTGGATCGTGTCCGCCTGTCAGCCTAGGCGCTCCGCTGTTGTGCAGGACTCGTGCTGTTGTGCAGGAGACGCGCGCTGTTGTGCAGGAGACGCGCGCCCGAGCCCCGTGTCCGCGGCGCCATCAGGATCAGTGCGCTGCGAACTCCTGCACAACAGCGATGTCCTGCACAACAGCGATGTCCTGCACAACGGCGGGGGCGGGCACAACGGCGGGGGCGGGCGGGCGCACGAGGCGCTCGACGTCGTCGATCGCGGCCGACAGCATCCGGATGAGGTGGGCGTCCGGGTCGTCGACGCACGCGCGCGCAGCGCCCACGACGGCCGTCGCGACGACGAGCTCGCAGCTGATGGTGTCGAGCCGCGAGCGTCGGGGCGAGATCGACGTGACGTGCGTGCGCGCCCAGCGGGCGGCATCCGGCACCTCATCGAGAGTGCGGTGCGCCTCGTCGCGGAGCCCGTGCGACGGCACCCCATCGGCCTCGAGCATCGCGCACAGCGAGATGATGCCCGCCGCGAGCACGCGCTGGCGTTCCATGCTCGCGATCGGCAGCGCCGTGATCGCCGCGCGCAGCGCCACGACGAGGCTCAGCTCGTCGCCGCCCCGAAGCCCGACGACGCGCGGGATGAGGCCCACGAGCTCGTCGCGGCGATCGTCGGCGACGAGGTCGTTGACGCCGCGCGCGAGGGCCGCGAGCGTGCGGTCGGTGCACTGCGGATGGTCGCTCCAGCGTTCGCCGGCCAGGTAGGAGGCGAACTCCATGAAGCACGCGCCGCGGCGCGGATTGCGATGCCTGCCCGCGGAGAGGTGGGGCATGACATCGGGGACGAAGCTGGTGCGCTGACGCATCGAGATCACCTCGCAGTCGAACTTGGGGGCGATTGTCCTCCTCGCCGCCGACGGCCGCTAGGGGGTTGCGGATGCCGTCGGCGACGGCTCGTAGACTCGACGCGTGCGTATCCACATCGCGACCGATCACGCGGGCCTCGAGTTCAGCCGGACCCTCCAGAAGCACCTCTCCGAGGCCGGCCACGAGGTCGTCGACCACGGACCGCAGGAGTACGACGCGCTCGACGACTACCCGTCGTTCTGCATCAACGCCGCACGCGCCGTCGTGCGCGACCAGCGCTCGAACGTCGAGGCGCTCGGCGTCGTCTTCGGCGGCTCCGGCAACGGCGAGCAGATCGCCGCGAACAAGGTCGAGGGCGTGCGCGCGGCGCTCGTGTGGAACCTCTCGACGGCCGAGCTCGCGCGCGAGCACAACGACGCCAACGTCATCTCGATCGGGGCGCGCCAGCACACCGTCGAGGAGGCGATCTCCTTCATCGACCGCTTCATCGCGACCCCGTTCTCGGGTGAGGAGCGCCACGCGCGCCGCATCGCCCAGCTCGGCGAGTACGAGACCACGGGCCGCATCCTGGGCCACGACATCGAGTAGCCGATGCCCGAGGGTCACTCCGTCCACCGCATCGCGCGACAGTTCGCCGCGAACTTCACGGGTGCGCCCGTCGCCGTGAGCTCGCCGCAGGGGCGCTTCGCCGCCGGCGCGGCCGAGCTCGACGGGCACGAGATCGTGCAGGCGAAGGCCGTCGGCAAGCAGATGTTCCTCGAGTTCGACCACGGCCTCTGGCTGCGCGTGCACCTCGGCATCTACGGGGCCTGGGACTTCGCGGGCGACATCTCGGTCGACCCGACCATCGCATCCGCCGGCGGGCGTATGGGACAGACGAACCAGCGCGGCACCGTGGTGGGCTCGCACGAGGACTCGCCGTGGTCGATCGGCGCGCCGCGGCGCACGCGGCTGCGCATGGCCGAGTCGGAGAAGCTCGAACCCGAGCTCGAGACGTGGCCCCCGGAGCCCGTCGGCGCGGTGCGCGTGCGCCTGCTGACCGAGTGGGCGTGCGCCGACCTGCGCGGCCCGACCGCGTGCGAGGTGCAGACGATCGAGGAGGTCGACCGCACGATCGCGAAGCTCGGCCCCGACCCGATGGTCGACGACGTCGCCGAGGGGGAGGAGCGCTTCACGGCCGCCGTGCGCAAGAAGGCGACCCCCATCGCGCTCCTGCTCATGGACCAGTCGGTCGTCTCGGGCATCGGCAACGTCTACCGCGCCGAGATGCTGTTCCGCGCGCGACTCGATCCGTTCCGGCCCGGGCGCGAGGTGCCCGAGGAGGTCGTGCGCGGCCTCTGGCGCGACTGGGTGCATCTGCTGCGCGTCGGCGTCGAGACGGGGCAGATGCTCACGATGGACGACCTCGACCCCGAGGCGTACGCGCGTGCCCTCGCGTCGCGCGACGACCGGCACTGGGTCTACCACCGCACGGGTCTGCCGTGCCGCGTGTGCGGCACGAACATCGCGATGACCGAGCTCGGCGGCCGCAAGCTCTACTGGTGCCCCACCGACCAGTCATAGTTCCCGTTCCGCGTGTTTGCACCCGTTCCTTCGGCGACTATGACGCGGAACGGGAACTACGGCGGAGTAGTGCGACGATGTGGGGATGCGCCGCACGCCCCACTACCTGCTGACGGATGTCGACGAGGTCAAGCGCCTCATCCGCGAGAACCCGTGGATGACCTACGTGTCGCCGACCTCGAACGGCCTCGTCGCCTCGCACTACGCAACCCTCCTCGAGGAGACCGACGACGACACCATCTCGATCGTGTCGCACTTCGGGCGCCCGGATGAGGTGGCGCACGAGCTCGGACAGCACGAGGTGCTCGTGATCGTGCAGGGGCCGCACGGCTACATCTCGCCCGGCTGGTACGACGAGGGCGACTTCATCCCGACGTGGAACCACGTCACGGCGCACCTCTACGGCGTGCCCGAGATCCTGTCGACGGAGGAGAACTTCCGGATCCTGCACCGCCTGACCGACCACTTCGAGCAGGAGATGCCCGACCCGCGGTCGCTCCACATCGACGAGCCGTACGCCGAGCGCGTCGCGAAAGGCACGGTGGGGCTCCGCATCCGCGTGACGCGCTTCGACGCGCGCGCGAAGCTCAGCCAGAACAAGCCCGAGCACGTGCGCGAGCGCATCGTTGCCGAGCTCGCGGGCGACGGCCCCTACGCGCAGGCCGGCCTCGCGCGCGAGATGCGTCTCGTCGAGGAGCGTCGCGCATGAGCGGGCTGCTGCTCGCGGGAGCGCGGCTCGTCGGGGCCCAGGGCACGGCATCCGAGCCCGTCGACGTGCTCGTGCGCGATGGACGGATCGCGGAGCTCGGTCCGGCGCTCGCGGCCGCCGACGCCGAGCGCGTCGAGCTCGACGGACGTTTCCTCATGCCGGGCCTCTGGGACGGGCACGTGCACACCGGGCAGTGGGCCGCCGTGTCGCGCCGGCTCGACCTCTCGGCCGCCGGCTCGGCCGCGGAGGCCGCCGCGATCGTGCGGTCACGCGTCGACGCCGGCTGGGACCCTGACGAGATCCTTCTCGGCTACGGCTTTCGCGACGCCCTGTGGCCCGACACCCCGAGCGCCGAACTGCTCGCGGTCGGCGACGTCGCCGTCGCGCTCATCTCGGCCGACGTGCACACGGTGTGGTCGAACGCCGCGCTCCTTCGTCGCATGGGCCTCGCGGATCATGAGTGGTGGCTCAACGAGCAGCCCGCGTTCGACCTCGGCGTGCGGCTGTCGGCGGCCGACGACGCCACCGTCGACCGGTGGATCGCCGACGCCCTGCACGCCGCGAACGCGCGCGGCGTGACGGGCATCGTCGACCTCGACATGCGCGACACGATCGGCGCGTGGGGTCGGCGCGTGAGCGGCGGGCTGCGCTCGATGCGCGTGCGCGCATGCGTCTACCCGATCGACTTCGACACCGTGCGCGCGTCGGGCCTGCGCTCGGGCGATCTCGTGCCGGGCTCCGCGGGCCTCGCGACGGTCGGCTGGTACAAGCTGTTCACCGACGGTGCGCTCAACTCCCGCACGGCGTGGACCGTCGACCCCTACCCGGATGCGGGCGGCACGGGCCTGCCGACCTACCCGACGGATGCAGACCTCCTCGCCGCCGCGCGCGACGCGTGGGATGCGGGGCTCGTGCCGACAATCCACGCGATCGGCGACCGCGCCGTGACGCAGGCGCTCGACACCTTCGCGGCGCTCGACATCCCGGCATCCGCGCCCCTGCCGCCGCGCATGGAGCACGCGCAGCTCATGCTCGCCTCCGACGTTCCGCGCTTCGCCGAGCTCGGCATCAGCGCGAGCGTGCAGCCCGAGCATGCGATGGACGACCGCGACGTCGCCGACCATCACTGGGCGGGGCGCACCGAGCGCGCCTTCGCCTTCCGGTGGCTGTACGAGGCGGGCGTCGCGCTCGAGCTCGGCTCGGATGCGCCGGTCGCCCCGCTCGACCCGTGGGCGACCATCGCCGCCGCCGTCACGCGGTCGCGCGACGGGCGCGAGCCGTGGCATCCGGAGCAGGCGCTGCCGCTGTCGGCGGCCTTGCGGGCGTCGTGGGGCGGGGTCGCGGGGATCGCGGTGGGCGGGGTCGCGGATCTCGCGATCCTCGACGCGGACCCGCACGCGGTCGAGGCGGATGCGCTGCGCACGTTGCCGGTGCACGGCGCTGTCGTCGACGGGCGGCTGGTCTAGCGGGGGCTGGTTTCGACACGCGCCCTGCGGGCGCTACTCAACCAGCGGGTGAGGCCGCCCCACCGCTGGTCGAGTGCCGCCGCAGGCGGTGTATCGAGACCCGCCGGATTGAGCCTGTCGAAATCGCGAAGGGCGCCGCTCGATGCGGCGCCCTTCGTCGTGAAACCCGTGAGACTCAGCTCGCCACGTGCGAGAACAGGAACCAGCGGTCCTTGTCGAGTCCGTTCGCGATCTCGATCGCGACGTCCTGCGACGGCAGGTCGAGCTCGTCGAGCTCCTCGATCGCGGTGCGCACGACGGCGAGCGTCGCGTCGATCTGGGCGATCACGGCGGCGACCGTGGCATCGGCCTGCTGGAAGCCGTCGGCGAGCGCGGGGGTCGTGGTCTTCTCGGCGACCGACTGGATGCGCGCGTCGACCGGGAGGCCGAGGGCGACGATCCGCTCCGCGGCGAGGTCGGCCCAACCCTGCACGTGGGCGACGAAGGTGTCGAGGAACTCGTGCACGCCGATGAAGTTCGCACCGCGCACGTGCCAGTGCGCCTGCTTGCCGTCGACCGCGAGAGCCTGGAGGTTCACGACGACGGGGCTGAGGAACTGTGCGACGCCGGCGGCGACATCCGGGTCGAGCGAGGTCGTGGGGATCGTCTGGGTCTTGGCGTCGGTCATATCTCTGCCTCCTTCTGGCCGGGTGCACCGGCCTGCGTCTGTTTCAACGGTACTCAGGCTCGGGCATTCCGCAACGAAGATGAGGCTGTCCTGACCGGGGGTTGACCGCGCGCCGGAGTGACGCTACCCGTGGTCAGCCGCGATGCTCGAGGCGGTAGACGGCGGCCTGTGTGCGCCGCTCCATGCCGAGCTTCGCGAGCAGCCCCGACACGTAGTTCTTGACGGTCTTCTCGGCGAGCCCGAGGCGCTCGCCGATCTGCCGGTTGGTGAGCCCCTCGGTGATGAGGTCGAGCACCTGGCGCTCGCGCAGGGTCAGCTCGGGCTCGTCGGCGCGTGCGGGGGCCGCGAACGACTGCGCGACACGCTCCGACACGTGCGTCGAGAGCAGGGTGCCGCCCGCGGCGACCTTGCGTACGCCCTCGACGAGCCCGCGCGCGCGGATGTCCTTGAGCACGTAGCCCGACGCGCCCGCGAGCACGGCCGAGCGGCTCGCCTCGTCGTCGTCGTACGCCGTGAGCATGAGGCAGCGGATGTCGGGCAGCGCCGAGCGGATCGCGCGGCACAGCTCGATGCCGTCGCCGTCGGGCAGCCGCACGTCGAGCACGACGACATCCGGCTTCGTCACTTCGATTTTCGCGAGCGTGCCGCGCACCTGACCCGCCTCGCCCACGACCTCGAGGTCGCGCTCGGCGTCGATGAGGTCGGCGATGCCGCGCCGCACGATCTCGTGGTCGTCGACGAGGAAGACGCGGGTCACGGGGTGCTCCTTCGGGGGACGGATGCCACGGGCGCCGTCCAGCGCGCCCGCGTGCCGCCCGCCTCGCGCGCGGCCACCTCGAAGCTACCTCCCCGACGGCGCGCGCGTTCGTCGAGGTTGCGGGTGCCGGATGCGCGGGCCGCGTCGGCGGGCATCCCGACCCCGTCGTCGTCGACCGTCACGACGACCGCGTCGTCGTCGGCCGACACCGAGACCTCGACGCGCGTCGCCCGCGCGTGCCGGGCCGCGTTGGAGAGGCACTCGCGCACGACCGCGACGACGTCGTCGGCGAGCTCGCCCTCGACGAGCAGGTCGACGGGGCCCGCGAAGGTCACGACGGGCGGGTTCGAGAGACCGGGGGCGGCATCCGTCGCGACATCGAGCAGACGGTGGCGCAGGGCGGTCGCCGAACCCGGGCGCGGGGCGAGCGCGAAGATCGCCGTGCGGATCTCGCCGATCGCCTGGTCGATCGCGTCGACCTGTGCCGAGATCGCGTCGGCCGCGTCGGGGCTGCGGGCGCCGATCATCTGCAGGGCGAGGCCCGTGCCGAAGAGCCGTTGAATGACGTGGTCGTGCAGGTCACGCGCGATGCGCGAGCGCTCCTCGACGAGCGCGAGCCGCTGCCGGTCGGCGCGGCCGCGGCCGAGCTCGATCGCGATGCCCGCCTGCTGAGCGAACTCGCCCGCCATGGCGCGCTCCGCATCCGTGAACCGCGGGGCGTCGGCGCGACGGTAGACGCTCAGCGCGCCGAGCACGATGTCGCCCGCGCGCACCGGGAGGGCGATCGCGGCGCTCGGACCGTCGCGCAGCACCGACTCGCCGGGGCCCGACTCCGTCGACGCGAGCTCGCCCGTCTCGATCGCGCGGCCCGACAGCGTGCCCTCGGCCGAGTAGCGGCGACCGACGAGCTCCTCCGCGCCCACGCCGCGCGCGGTGTCGACGCGCAGCATCCGGTGCCCGTGCTCCTCGCCGTCGGGCACGATGACGCACACGAGCTCGCTGTCGATGACCGACGCGACGCGCTCGGCGAGCACCGCGAGGATGTCGACCGTGTCCTCCGAGAGCAGCGCCGCGGTGACCTCGGCGAGGGCCGACGACCAGCGCTCGCGCCGCACCTGCTGCTCGAAGAGGCGCGCGTTCTCGACCGCGATCGCGGCGACCGCGGCAAGCGAGCCGACGAGGCGCTGGTCGTCGTCCGAGAACTCCGAGCCGCCGTCCTGATTGGTGAGGTAGAGGTTGCCGAACACGGTGTCGCGGATGCGGATCGGCACCCCGAGGAACGCGTCCATGTGCGGGTGGTGGCGCGGGAAGCCCACCGAGCGCGGGTCGTCTGCGAGGTGGGGGAGGCGGATGGGCTCGGCCTCGTCGATCACCGCGCCGAGCAGGCCGTGGCCTTCCGGCAGGTGGCCGATCGCCGTCACCTCGGGAGGCGTCATGCCGACGTGCACGAAACGCTCGAGCGTGCCGTCGGGGGCGATGACGCCGAGCGCGCCCCAGCGGGCCGACACGAGATCGACGGCCGCCTCGACGATGCGCTCGAGCACGTGGTCGAGCTCGAGCTCGCCGACGACCTGCGGCACGACCTCGACGAGACGGCGCAGACGAGCCTCGCGGGCGTCGGGGGAGGGCATGTTCCCAGTCTCTCAGGCCCCGCGGGACCTTGGGCCCGGGTGCAAGCGCGGCCGCGATGCGAGCCTCGGAAGCATGACCCGCACTCCGCGCTATGTCGCCGGCGTCGACGGCTCGGCGCCCTCGGAGGCCGCCCTCGCCTGGGCGGTCCGCCACGCGCGCCGCGACGGTGCACGCCTCCACCTCGTCCACGTCGTCGACCCGCAGGGCGGGATCCGCGGCATCGCCGAGCTCGACGCCGCCGAGAGCGCGGGCGAGGCGCTCCTCTCCGCGACGGCTGCGCGCATCCGCTCCGAGGCTCCGGGGCTCGAGGTCGACACCCGGCTGCTGCTCGACGTGCCCGTGTGGGCGCTCGCCGACGAGGCGGGACCCGACGACATCCTCGTCGTCGGCACGGGCAAGACCGGCTACGTCTCCGGCCGTGTGCTCGGCTCGCGCAGCGTGCAGTTCGCGCTCGCGGCGACCGGCACCGTCGCCGTCGTGCCCGACGCCGACCCGCGTTTCCGCGACGGCGTCGTGGCGGGCGTCGACCGTGTCGAGAACGCGGCGCTCGTCGGGCGTCGCGCCGCGCTCGAGGCCGTCGACCGCGGCACGCGGCTCACCCTCATCCAGGCGATCGGCGCCGACGCGGTCGACGCCGTGCGCTCCGACCCCGAGAGCCCCCTCGCGATCGCGGCGGATGCGGCGCGCGAGGTCGAGGGGATGCTCGAGGTGCGCTCGCGCCTCTCGACGCGCCCGCCCGCCGAGGCGCTCCTCGACGCCGCGCGTGGCAGCGCGCTCCTCGTGCTCGGTCCGAGCCGCGAGCGCACGCCCCTCGGCACGACCCTGCACGCCGTGCTCATCAACGCGAACGCGCCCGTGCTCGTGGTGCGGCCGGCGCCCGCCCTCGTGTCGTAGGTGACGGGGCGAGTTCTCCCGTGATCGCGCGGGCCGCGGGTGCCCCGTCCACCGTTGGTTGAGTGCCGCGCGCCGCGCGCGTTGCGCGACGCACGGCGTATCGAAACCCGACGGGCGCCTGACTCGCGCCCGCAGTAGTGCCCGCTGATAGCTCCCGCGGGTCATCAGACGGTGGGTCTCGATACACGTTCGGTCGCGCCGGGGGCGCGGCCGAACGCACTCGACCAGCGGTGAAGCGCGGCCGAACGCACTCGACCAGCGGGACGGGGGCGGGGCGGGAGAAACGACCCAGCGGCGGGAGGCGTTTCTCCCGCCGTCAGGTCACGGCTCCAGCCGCGCCACGAGAGCACTAGCGCGAGGCGGCTTCGCGTGTCTCTCGCGCGATCTCGAGCTCCTCGTTCGTGGGGATCACGAGCACCGCGGCGGGTGAGCCGTCGGGGGAGGTGTAGCGCGGCTCGCGCGACGACGCGTTGTTGCGCTCGGAGTCGATCGAGAGGCCGAGGAACTCGAGCCCCGCGATCGCACGCCGTCGCACGTACGACGAGTTCTCGCCGACGCCCGCCGTGAACACGACGGCGTCGATGCCGCCGAGCTCGGCCGCGTACGCGCCGATGTAGTGCCGCAGCCGGTGCACGTACACGTCGAGGGCGTGCGTCGCGCGCTCATTGCCGGCGTTCGCCGCGTTCACGAGCTCGCGCATGTCGCTGCGCCCGGCGAGCCCGAGCAGGCCCGACTTCTTGTTGAGCAGCTCGTCGAGCTCGGCGAAGGTGTAGCCGTGCTCGCGCGCGAGGTAGAGCGGGATCGCGGGGTCGATGTCGCCCGACCGCGTGCCCATTACGAGCCCCTCGAGCGGCGTCATCCCCATCGACGTGTCGAGCGAGCGTCCGCCGAGCACGGCCGCCGCCGACGCCCCGTTGCCGAGGTGCAGCACGACGAGCCGCAGCTCCGGGTCGCGCTCACGGCCGAGCAGCTGGGCCGCGATGCGCGAGACGTACCCGATCGAGGTGCCGTGGAATCCGAAGCGCCGGATGCGCGTGCGCGCCGCGACCTCCGCGTCGATCGCGTAGTCGCGCGCCGCGGGGCTGATGGTCGCGTGGAACGCGGTGTCGAACACGGCGACGTGGGGCACGTCGGTGAGCACGGCGCGGGCCGCGCGGATGCCGGCGAGGCCGGGCGGGTTGTGGAGCGGCGCGAGGTCGGCGAGGGCTTCGATCTCGCGCTCGACGGCGTCGTCGATGACGGTGGCCTGCACGAAGCGCGTGCCGCCATGGACGATACGGTGCCCGACGGCGTCGATGGGCACATCCGGAAGCTCCTCGAGCACGACCTCGAGCGCGCGGGCGTGGTCGGCGACGCCCGAGCCCTTGAGCCCGATCCGCTCGACGACGCCCTCGCCATGCACCGTGCCGTCTTCGACGTCGAGCAGCTGGTACTTGATCGAGCTCGAGCCCACGTTGAGCACGAAGACGTTCCGGATGGCGTTCACGACTGTCCCTCCGCCTGGATCGCGGTGATCGCGATCGTGTTCACGATGTCGCGCACGAGAGCTCCGCGCGAGAGGTCGTTGATGGGCTTCGCGAGCCCCTGCAGCACGGGCCCCATGGCGACGGCGCCCGCCGACCGCTGCACGGCCTTGTAGGTGTTGTTGCCCGTGTTGAGGTCGGGGAACACGAAAACGGTCGCGCGGCCGGCGACCTCGGAGCCCGGCATCTTCGAGGCCCCGACCGAGGGGTCGGCGGCGGCGTCGTATTGGATGGGACCCGCGACCGGCAGCTCGGGCGCGCGATCCTGCACGATCGCCGTCGCGGCGCGGACGCGCTCGACCTCGGCGCCCGACCCGGACTCGCCCGTCGAGTAGGAGAGCATCGCGACGCGCGGCTCGATGCCGAAGCGCTTCGCGGTCTCGGCGGACGAGACGGCGATGTCGGCGAGCTGCTCGACGGTCGGCTCGGGGATGACGGCGCAGTCGCCGTACACGAGCACGCGGTCGGCGAGCGCCATGAGGAACACACTCGACACGACCGACACCCCGGGAGCGGTCTTCACGATCTCGAATGCGGGACGGATGGTGTGCGCCGTCGTGTGCTTCGCCCCCGACACCATGCCGTCGGCGAGGCCGAGATGCACCATCATCGTGCCGAAGTACGACACGTCGGTGACGGTGTCGGCCGCGAGCTCGGGCGAGACGCCCTTGTGGGCGCGCAGCCGCGCGTACTCCTCTGCGAAGCGGCCGTGCAGCTCGGGGTCGCTCGTCGACAGGATGCGCGTGTCGCCGAGGTCGAGGCCGAGCGCGGCGACGCGGGCGCGCACGGCATCCGGGTCTCCCAGGATCGTGAGCCGGGCGATGCGCCGCTTCACGACGATCGCCGCGGCCTGCAGGATGCGGTCGTCGTCGCCCTCGGGCAGCACGATGTGCTTGCCGGCCTCGCGCGCCCGCTCGACGAGCAGGTGCTCGAAGCGGATGGGCGTCATGACCCCGCCGTTCGTCGGCAAGCTCAGGATGCGCACGAGCTCCGCCGCGTCGACGTGCTCGTCGAAGAGCGAGACGGCGCGCGCGTGCTTCGCGGGGGAGTCGGCCGCGAGGCGGCTGCGGGCGTGCGACACGTTGATCGCCGTATCGAAGGTGCTGTGCGGCGTGACGGCGATCGGTAGGGGCGTGCCGAGGCCCTCGATGAGGCGCGCGATCGACGGCTCGATGTCGAAGCCGCCGTTGAGGATGATGCCCGTGAGGGCGGGGAAGGTCTGCGAGAGCTGCGCCGCCATCGTGCCGACGAGCACCTCGGAGCGGTCGCCCGGCACGATCACGATGCCGCCCGAGTGCAGGCGCGACAACACGTTGGGCAGACTCATCGCGGCGATCGTCGTGCCCATGACCGGGCGGTCGAGCACGCTCTCCTCGCCGCGCACGAGCCGGGCCTCGGTCGCCTCGAGCACGGTGCGCAGCAGGGGCGCCTCGAGCTCGGGGTCCTCCGCGATCGCCCACGCGGGCAGCCCCGTGACCTCGGCGACGCGCTCCGACACGGCCTCGACCTCGTCGGCCGCGGCGCGGTTGACGATGACGGCGAGCACCTCGGCGTGCTCGTCGCGCAGCTCATCGAGTGCGATGCGCGCGATCTCGGCGCACTGCTTGGGGGTGCGGGCGCCCTCGCCGTCGGGGTTGCGGCCTCCCGTCACGAGCACGACGGGCGCGGCGAGGTTGGCGGCGATGCGCCCGTTCGTCGAGAGCTCGGTCGGCGTTCCGACGTCGGTGTAGTCGGAGCCGAGGATGAGCACGGCGTCGCAGCCCTCCTCGACCTCGGCGAAGCGCTCCACGATCGTCGCCAGGGCGGCATCCGGGTCGGCGTGCAGGGTGTCGTAGTCGACGCCGACGCAGTCCTCGTAGCTCTGCCCGGCGCTCGCGTGCTCGACGAGCAGCTCGAGGATGAAGTCGCGCTCGACGTCGGCCCGCACGATGGGGCGGAACACGCCCACGCGCGCCACGGATGCCGTGAGGGTCTCGAGGAGCCCCACGGCGACGGTCGACTTGCCGGTGCGCCCCTCGGCGCTCGTCAGATAGATGCGGGTCGCCACCCGCCCAACGCTACGCGGTCGTGCGGGGTCGCGGGCCGGGTCCTTGGGCCCGTGCCGCTGCGGCCTCGTCGACGAGGAGGTCCATGTTGAGCGCGGCGCCCGCCATCGTGCCCGCCGCCGCGGATGCGCCGACCATGGCGGTCGCGTCGCGCGCGTTGCCGACCGCCCACACGCCCGGCAGCGGCGTCATCCCGACGGCGTCGGCGGGAATGACGACCCCGACGCCCTCGACGACGGACGGGCTGCCGCCCAGCTGCTCGTACAGCTCGGTGCGCGCCTCGAACGACGGCCCGACGGCCACGGCGCGCGCGGGCAGCGCAGTGCCATCGGCGAGCACGACCGAGTCGAGCGCGCCATCCGAGTCGTCATCGACGCGCGCGACGACGCCGTCGACGATGCGCACGCCGAGGGCGACGAGGTCGGCGTCGGATGCGGCGTCGCGCGGGCTGTCGTGGCGCACGAACACGACGTCGTCGCTCAGTCGGCTGAACATGAGCGCCTGGTGCGAGCTGCGCGGAGTCGTGCCGATCACGACGATCGCGCGGTCGCGCACCTCCCAGCCGTGGCAGTACGGGCAGTGCACCACGGAGTCGCCCCAGTGCGCTGCGAGCCCCGGGATGTCGGGCAGCACGTCGCGGAGGCCCGAGGCGAGCAGCAGCCGCCGCGCCTGCACGGTGCGGCCGCCTGCCGTCTCGAGCGCGAACCCGTCGGGCGCACGGCGAACCCGCGTGACGCGGTCGTCGACGAGCGCGACGCCGTACGCGGCGGCCTGCTCGCGAGCCGCCGCGATGAGCGCGAGGGGTTCGGCGCCGTCTCGGCTGAAGACGTTGTGCGCGTGGGCGGCGACGGCGTTGCGGGGCTCACCGGCGTCGATGACGACGACCGCTCGCCGCGAACGCCCGAGCGCCGTGGCAGCCGAGAGGCCCGCGGGGCCCCCGCCCACGACGGCGACGTCGACGATCTCGGGCGCGGAGTGGGGGCGGGTGTCGCGGTTCATACGCCGATGCTGCGCCGACGGTGGCGATTGTGGCAAGGGTTGTTGCCGAGATGGCAAACTGCCTTCATGGCAGAGGAGGTCGAACGCACTCTCGCCGGCGTGGGCGGGCGCCTGCGCGCGCTCCGCACGCGCCGGGAGTTGACACTTGCCCAGGTGTCGCGTGACACCGGCATCTCGGTCAGCACGCTCTCGCGCCTCGAGTCGGGCACGCGGCGTCCCGCCCTCGAGCTGCTGCTGCCGCTCGCACGCGTGTACGACGTGCCGCTCGACGAGCTCGTGGGCGCGCCCGAGGTGGGCGATCCACGCGTGCACATCCGCCGCATCCCGCACCGCGGTGGCCTCCTGCTGCCGCTCAGCCGAGGCGCGAACGGCATCCGGGTCGTCAAGCAGATCCTGCCGCCGCCGCGCGCGCGGGAGCGCGTCGAGCTCAAGACGCATCGCGGCAACGAGTGGCTCTACGTGATCTCCGGGCGGCTCCGGCTCGTGCTGGGGGAGCGCGACTTCGTGCTCGAGGCGGGCGAGGCGGCCGAGTTCGACACGCGCACGCCGCACTGGATGGGCGCCGCTGACGGCACGACCGTCGAGCTGCTGCACCTCTCCGGTCCCGAGGGCCAGCGCATCCACCTGCCCGAGCTCGACGCCTGACGATGCGGGGCCCCGCCGGCGGGGCGCGCAACGGGACTTTCGACCCACGGGTTTCGCGGGCGGGACCTTGGGCCCTGACGGGCCACCTTCAGGAAGCGGAAGGTTGAGGGTGTCAGGTCGCGTACTCGTGCGACCGCGGAAGAGAGGACACCCGTGGACCCCCTCGAGATCGCCCGGTGGCAGTTCGGCATCACGACCGTCTACCACTTCATGATGGTGCCGCTGACGCTCGGCCTGGGGATGGTCGTCGCGATCCTGCACACCATGTGGGTGCGCACCGCCGACGAGAAGTGGCTCCGCATGACGAAGTTCTGGGGGAAGCTCTACCTCGTCAACTTCATCATGGGTGTCGCCACGGGAATCGTGCAGGAGTTCCAGTTCGGCATGGCGTGGAGCGAGTACTCGCGCTTCGTGGGCGACGTCTTCGGCGCCCCGCTCGCCATGGAGGGCCTGCTCGCGTTCTTCGTCGAGTCGACCTTCCTCGGCCTCTGGATCTTCGGATGGGGCCGCCTGCCGAAGAGGCTGCACCTCGCGACCCTGTGGCTCGCCGTGATCGGCTCCTGGATCTCGGCGTACTTCATCCTCGCGGCGAACTCGTGGATGCAGCACCCCGTCGGCATCGAGCTCGTCGACGGCAAGCCCGTGCTCACCGACATCTGGGCCGTGCTGACCAACAACACGGCGCTCGCCGCGTTCCCGCACACGATCGCGGGCGCGATCGCCGTCGCGGGCGGCTTTCTGCTCGGCATCGCCTGGTACCAGCTGTGGCGCCGCCGCAAGGACGGCATCGACACCGTGGATGCGTCGGGTCGCGTGATCGTGGGCGAGGCTCCCGAGATCCCGGGTCGCGACACGGCCGACCACCGCGTCTGGATCACCTCGCTGCGCCTCGGCGCGGTCGTCGCGATCGTCGGCTTCAGCGCCGTCGCGATCACGGGAGACATCCAGGGCAAGCTCATGTACGAGCAGCAGCCGCTCAAGATGGCGGCGGCCGAGGCCGCGTGCCACACGGGAACGAGCTTCTCGGTGCTGTCGGTCGGCAAGCTCGGATCGCAGGACTGCTCCGAGGTCGTGCCCGTCATCGAGATCCCCGGCGTGCTCTCGTTCCTCGCGAAGGGCGACTTCACGACCGAGATGCCGGGCCTCAACGAGCTCATCCCGCAGTACGAGGAGCTCTACGGCACGAACCTCCCCGAGAGCGAGCTCTACGGCGAGCGCTCGGGCGCCGAGATCGACTACATGCCGAACCTCGAGGTCACCTACTGGGGCTTCCGCATCATGATCGGCTTCGGCGCGATCGCCGCCTTCGCGGGCGTCGTCGCCCTGTGGCTCACCCGCAAGGGCACCGTGCCGGTCTCGAAGCCGCTCATGCAGCTCGCGGTCTTCGGCATCCTCGCCCCCTTCGGTGCGAACGCCGCCGGCTGGATCTTCACCGAGATGGGCCGCCAGCCGTTCGTCGTGGCGCCGAACCCGAACCCGAGCGGTGTCGACGGCGTGTTCATGTTCACGGCGGCCGCGGTGTCGCCCGGCGTCGACGGCTGGGAGATCGTGTTCTCGCTCGTGTCGCTCGGCCTCGTGTACCTCGTGCTCATGGTCGTCGAGGTCATGCTCCTGGCCCGCTTCGTGCGCGCGGGCGTCGCCGGCGTCATGCCCGAGCGCTTCCACGACGACGACGCCGACGGGCCGGACGGCGACGCGGGCACCCGCGACGACGTCCTGGCCTTCGCCTACTGACCCCGGCATCCGGAACGGAGATTCAAGGAAATGGACGCACTTCCCGTCGTCTGGTTCGTCGCCATCGCGGTGCTCTGGGGCGGCTACATCCTGCTCGAGGGCTTCGACCTCGGCGTCGGCATGCACATGCTGTTCAGCGCGCGCGACGAGAAGCAGCGCCGCGTGATGCTCAACGCGATCGGTCCCGTGTGGGACGGCAACGAGGTGTGGCTGCTCACGGCCGGCGCCGGCACCTTCGCGGCGTTCCCGTACTGGTACGCCTCGCTGTTCTCGACGCTCTACGTGCCGCTCACGCTCGTGCTGCTCGGCCTCATCTTCCGCGCGGTCGCGATCGAGTACCGCGGCAAGATCGTGTCGCGGGCGTGGACGCGCTTCTGGGACTGGTCGATCGGCCTCGGCTCGCTCGTCGCGGCGTTCGGCCTCGGTGCGGGCCTCGCCCTCACGACGACCGGCCTGCCGATCGACGCGAACGGCGACCGCGTCGGCGGCCCGTTCGTGTGGCTCACCCCGATCGCCGTGCTCGGCGGCCTCGCGCTCGTCGGCTTCTGCCTCGTGCACGGTGCGACCTTCCTCGCGCTCAAGACCGACGGCCCCGTGCGCGAGCGGATGGGGCGCCTCGTGCCGCGGATGGCCCCCGTCGCGCTCCTCCCGATCGCCGGCTGGGCGATCCTCGTCGAGGTGCGCGGCGGCAACCCCGTCAGCTGGACGCTCCTCGCGCTCGCCGTCGTCGCGGGCGTGTACGCGTGGCTCCGCGCCCGGAAGGGCAGCGAGGGCTGGGCGTTCACCGGTTTCGCGGCCTTCGGCGCGTTCGGTGCGGCATCCATCTTCGCGGGGGTGTTTCCCGTCGTGCTGCCGTCGACGATCGACCCCGCGTTCGACCTCACGATCTGGAACGCCGCGAGCGGCGAGTACACCCTCATGGTCATGTCGGTCGTGACGGCCTTCGCCCTGCCGGTGGTGCTCGCCTACCAGGCGTGGAGCTACTGGGTGTTCCGCAAGCGCGTCGCGCCGCAGCACGTGCCCGAGCCGCACGACGCGGTGCCCGCCATCCGCCGCGACGCCGCCGCCGGTGCTGTCCCCGGGACGCGTTGACATGACCGCGGAGCGCGCCGACAGCCGCCCCCTGCGAGGTGGCCGACCCGAGCTGGGGCCAGGGGGCGTCGGCGCGCTCGTGCCCGTCGTGCTCGCGAGCCTCGCGGGCGCGGCCGGCACCCTGCTCATCGCGGAGTCGATCGCGCGCCAGCTCGCATCCTTCGCAGCCGGCGGCGACCCCGCCGAGTGGCTCGCGCTCGGCGCGCTCGGCGTGCTGCTGCGGGCGGGCGCCGCGTGGGCGCAGTCGGTGCTCGCGAGGCGGGCGGCCATCCGTGCGAAGTCGGCGCTGCGCCGCGACCTCGCCGCACGCATCGCGCGGGGGGATGCGGCGGGCGGCGGCACCGCGGTGCTCGCGACCGAGGGGCTCGACGCGCTCGACGACTACTTCGGCGTCGCGATCCCCGCGATGGTGTCGGCGCTCGTCGTGCCGTTCGCTGCAGGCCTTCGCATCCTCGGCGCCGACCTGCTCTCGACGATCGTGCTCGTCTGCACGATCCCGCTCGTGCCCGTGTTCATGGCGCTCATCGGCATGCACACTCGCGACCGCGTCGACCGCTCGACCGACGCCCTCACACGGCTCGCCGACCACCTCGTCGAGCTCGCGCGCGGCCTGCCCGTGCTCGTGGGCCTCGGCCGTCTCGAGGAGCAGCTCGCGGCGCTCGACCGCATCCAGTCGGACTACCGCTCGCGCACGATGCTCACGCTGCGCACGGCGTTCCTCTCGGCGCTCGCCCTCGAGCTCATCGCGACGATCTCGGTCGCGGTGGTCGCCGTGTTCCTCGGGGTGCGACTCATCTCGGGCGACGTGACGCTCGAGGTCGCGGTGCTCGTGCTGCTGCTCGCGCCGGAGTGCTTCACGGCGCTGCGCGAGGTCGGCACGGCCTTCCACTCCTCGCAGGACGGGCTCTCGGCTCTCCGTCGCGTGCGCGAGCTGCTCGCCGACGGCCGCGTGTCGGCGGTGCCCGCGGATGGCGCTCCCGCGCTCGAGCACGTCGGCGTGCGGTTCCCGGGGCGCGACGCCGTCTTCGCGGGGCTGACCGTGCGTCCTGTGGTCGGGCGTATCACGGCGCTCGCGGGCCGGAGCGGATGCGGCAAGTCGACCGCGCTCGCGGCGCTCGTCGGCGCCCTCCCGGCCGACGCCGTGCTGACGGGGACGGTCACGGGCGACCCCGCACACACCGCCTACGCCGCCCAGACGCCGCGCTTCGCCGAGGAGACGCTGCTCGAGGAGCTCGCGCTCGCGGGGGCCGACGCGGATGCCGCCCGCGCCCTCGCCGCCGAGCTCGGCCTCGAGGGGGTGCTCGGTGCACCGCTCGCCGAGCTGAGCCCGGGGGAGCAGCGCCGTGCGGCCCTCGCCCGCGCGCTCGCACGGGTCGACGCCGGTGCGACCCTCCTCGTGCTCGACGAGCCGACCGCGCACCTCGACGACGCGTCCGCCGAGCGCGTGCGCGCGGCCGTGCGAGCGCGTGCCGACCGCGTCGCGACGGTGCTCGTGGCGCACGAGCCCGCGACGCTCGCGATCGCGGACGAGGTGGTGACCCTCGGCGGTCAGGCGTGGGCTGGTTTCGACACGCGGCCGGCTCCGCCGGTCGCTACTCAACCAGCGGTGAACGCCGCCACCGCGCACGACGTCGTGAACGCAGGTGACGGCCGTCTCGCTGCTCGACCAGCGGTGAACGCAGGTGGTCGAGGAGCGCCGCCGGAGGCGACGCGTCTCGAGACCGCCGGGCCGGCGGCCGGCCGCGGCCCGCTCCGCACCGTGCTCGCCGCGTCCCCGTGGCGCTGGGTGGGCGCATCCGTGATGGCCGCGCTCGCGATCGGCCTCGGCCTCGCGCTCACGGGCGTGTCGGGCTGGCTCATCGTGCGCGCATCCGAGGGCCCCGCGATCATGTACCTGCTCGTCGCGATCGTCGGCGTGCGCTTCTTCGGCCTTGGCCGCCCGGTGGCCCGCTACGTCGAGCGGCTGCTCGCGCACGACGCCGTCTTCCGGGCGACGGATGTGCTGCGCCTGCGGCTCTGGCGCCGCCTCGCCGCCCAGGGCCCCGCGATGCGCGGGCTGCTCGGCGGGGGAGCGACGCTCGACGTGCTCGTGACCGAGCCCGCGGAGCTGCGCGATCAGCTGCCCCGCGTGATCCCGCCCATCGCGGCGGGCGTCGTCGCGGTCGCGGGGGTCGGCGTCACGACGAGCATCGTCGCGCCGGAGCTCACCGGTGTCGTGTGGACGGTGCTCGCGGTGACGGTCGCGCTCGCCGCGGGCGCGGGCGTGCTCACGGCTCGTGCCGCCGCATCCGCCCGCGTCGCCGCCCGCGCCGCGCTCGTGCGCCGCATCACGGGCCTCGCGCAGGCGGCCGACGAGCTGCGCGGCGGCGGGCTCGCCCCCGCGGCCCGCGCGTCGATCGACAGGCTCGGCGACGAGCTCGCGGCCGCCGAGCGCCGCACCGCCGCGGCCGCGGGACTCGGAAGCGCCGTCGCCCTCGCGGGATGCGCGGGTCTCGCGGTCGCCGTGCCGGTGCTCGCGCCCGCGGCCCTGCCCGCGTCGACCGTCGCGGTCGTCGCGATGCTCGCGCTCGCGCTCGTCGAGGCCGTCGACGGCGTTGCGGCCGCCGCCCGTCGCATCCCGACCCTGCGCGCCGTGCTCGGGCGCCTCGCGCCCCTGCTCGAGGCGCCCGAGACGATCGGCGGCGACCGCCGCCTCGACGCCCCCGTCTCGCGCGTCGAGCTCGACCAGGTCGCCCGCACGCTCCCGGGCCGCGAGCTCTTCGCGGGCATCACGGCATCCGTCGGCGCGGGGGAGCGCCTGCGCATCGAGGGGCCCTCGGGCTCCGGCAAGTCGACGCTCCTCGCGATGATCATGGGCTCGCTCGCCCCGGATGCGGGTGCCGTGCGCGCGGACGGCGCCCCCGTCGCCGACCTCGACAGCGTCGACTGGGGCCGCCACATCGCGTGGTGCCCGCAGGAGGCGCACGTCTTCGACTCGACGATCCGCGGCAACCTGCTCATCGGCCGAGGCCGCGACGACGCCCCCGACGACGCCGAGCTCGTCGCCGCCATCGAACGGGCGGGGCTCGGCGGGCTCTACGCGAGCCTGCCCGACGGGCTCACGACGCGCGTCGGCCAGGCCGGCCGCGCCCTCTCGGGCGGCGAGCGTCAGCGCCTCGCGATCGCGCGCGCCCTCCTCGCCCGTTCCGAGGTGCTCCTGCTCGACGAGCCGACCGCGCACCTCGACGAGCCCACGGCACGCGCGCTCATGCGCGACATCCGCGACGCGACATCCGACCGCATCGTCGTGCTCGTGTCGCACCGCGCGGACGATGCGGACGACGCCGACCGCGTCGTGCGGTTGGGGGGTTTCCCCCACCCCGCGCTCGTCTGACATCCGGATTCCGGGCCCCCCGCGCATCCGGGATGCTGGTGCACATGGAGACGACCACGCGACGCGGATACGGCCGGTACTGGGCGGGTCTGCTGCCCGAGCTGGGCTTCCTGCTGCCGATGCTGCCGATCGTGATCACGGGCATCACGCTGCTCATGACGCTGTTCTGGACGGGCGTCGGCATGATCCCGATCTTCATCGGCGTCTTCATCGTGCTCGCCGCGCTCTTCGTCGCGCGCGGCTTCGGCATCCTCGAGCTCTGGCGCCTGCGCGGGGCGCTCTTCCCGGCCATCACACCCCCGCGCTGGGACCGCACGGCACGCGGCGGAGGAGCCCTCTCGAAGCTGCTCTCGCCCATGATCGACGGGCACTACTGGCTCTACCTGCTGCACGGCTCGCTCGTGAACCCCATCGTCGGAATCATCACGTGGTCGATCACGATCGCGTGGCTGTCGATCGCCCTCGCGGGCATCGGCTACCCGATCGTCGCGCTCTTCGTGCCCGACGACAACGTCGGTCTCGTCGGCCTCGTGCAGTACCTCGTCGACGAAGGCGCCGTGCTGCCCGAGCTCCTCATCAACCCCGCGTTCCACGCGGTCGTCATCGTCGCCGTCGGCCTCGTGTTCCTGCTGACGCTGCCGTTCGTCACGCACGGCCTCACCTGGATCCACCACGCGATCGCCCGCGGGATGCTGTCGGCCTGGCGCTCGGAGGAGCTGCGCGTGCAGATGGCCGACCTCTCGGCCTCCCGCAGCGCGGCCGTCGCCGCCGAGGGCACGGCCCTCCGCCGACTCGAGCGCGACATCCACGACGGCCCCCAGCAGCGCCTCGTGCGCCTGCAGATGGACCTCGCGTCCGCCGAGCGCCAGCTCGAGAAGGATCCGGATGCCGCGCGCGAGCTCATCGCGCTCGCCCGCAGCCAGTCAAAGGAGGCGCTCGAGGAGCTGCGCGCCCTGTCGCGCGGCTTCGCCCCGCCCATCCTCATGGATCGCGGACTCGTCGCGGCCCTCGAGTCGCTCGCCGTGCGCTCGCCCCTGCCGACGCACGTCGAGTCGCTGCTGCCCGAGGGGCTCGCCCTGCAGCCCGAGCTCGAGCGCAACGCCTACTTCATCGCCGCGGAGGCCCTCACGAACGTCGCGAAGCACGCCAACGCGCAGAACGCGTGGGTGCGCCTCGAGACCCGCGCGGGCGACGACGAGGAGCCGCGTTGGCTCGACGTCGTCGTGACCGACGACGGGGCGGGCGGCGCCTCCACCGTCGCGGGCCACGGCCTCGCGGGCATCGCGGAGCGCGTGCGCGGCCTCGGAGGCACGATGGACCTCGTGAGCCCCGCCGGCGGGCCCACCCACGTCATCGCCCGCCTCCCGCTCGGCAACGGGGTGCCCGCCGCTCGCTAACCTGGGGGCGTGAGCGTGCGCGTGGTTGTTGCCGACGATTCCGTCCTGCTGCGCGAGGGCCTCGTGCGCGTTCTCGAGGAGGCCGGCCACGAGGTCATCGGCTCCTACGGTGACGCCGACGAGCTGCTCGCGGCCGTCTTCGACCTCGCGCCCGACCTCGCCGTGCTCGACGTGCGGATGCCGCCCACCTTCCGCGACGAGGGCGTGCGAGCCGCCATCCGGCTGCGGCGGGAGCTGCCGGCCACGGGCATCCTGCTGCTCTCCCAGTACGTCGAGGTCGCCTACGCGCAGGAGCTGCTCGGCGCGGGCTCCGGGGGAGTGGGGTACCTGCTCAAGGACCGCGTCGCCTCCCTCGAGGAGCTCACGGATGCCGTCGACCGCATCGCCGCGGGCGGCACGGTGCTCGACCCCGAGGTCGTCGCCCAGCTCATCGGACGCCGCCACGACCCGCTCGCCTCGCTCACGCCGCGCGAGCGCGAGGTGCTGCAGCTCATGGCCGAGGGGCGCAGCAACACGGCGATCGCGAAGCAGCTGTTCATCGGCGTCGGGGCGGTCGAGAAGAACGTCACGGCGATCTTCGGCAAGCTCGGCCTCGAGGACTCGGGCACCGACCACCGCCGCGTGCTCGCGGTCGTCGCCTGGCTGCAGCGCTGACGGGGCTGACGGGCTGACGGGCTGCTGAAAGGCCGACGCGCGGGCGGATCCGAGGATCCACGCCCGCGCGCCGGGAGATAGTCGGCGCACCCACCCGTCGAGTGCGCCGCCTATCGGCTGTGGGACATTGCAGGTGTACCCGGGGGTTCGAGTCGCTCCCGTCTGGCGGTGGTCAGGCCACCGACGAGCGGGAGACGGTGCTGAAGTCGGCGGTCCAGGTCTGGAGCTCCGGGCGGTTCTCCTGGATGTGGTTCGTCCAGGCGATGCCGTTCCACCAGCGCAGCTGGGGGATGCCGAGGGGGTCGCGGTACCAGCCGGCGGGGGCGGCTGTCGCGCTGGGGTTCACGACGGTCATGGTGGTTCGCTCCTGAGGGGGGTGGGGTAGTCGCGGGCAGGGGGAGAGCGATGCGACTGAGGCGATGGTACTGCCCCCCGTATGCGGGGGCAATGGTGTATTTCCCCCGGTGACCTGCCGTTCCCGGGAACGAGGAAGGCCCCTCCGAGGAGGGGCCTTCCGTGTGCTGTGCCGAGGCTCAGGCCGGCGAGATGTTCGACGCCTGCGGGCCCTTCGGGCCGGGCACGGTCTCGAACTCGACGCGCTGGCCGTCCTCGAGGTTCTTGTAGCCGGAGCCGGCGATCGCCGAGTGGTGGGCGAAGAGGTCGGCGGTGCCGTCGTCGGGGGCGATGAAGCCGTATCCCTTTTCGGCGTTGAACCACTTCACGGTTCCGGTGGTCATGGTGTTCTCCTTTGTATTCGTTGTCATCCGCCGAAGCCCCACCCTGGGGTGGTGCGACGCTCCGAAGGAGGCGGCGGACGCATCCGGTCGGCTCGCAGCCGTGCCGGACGTCTGTGGGGCCTCAGGCTCGCCGGTACTGGGCGAGCATGTGGCAGGTGAAGGGGTCGAGCGCGGCGCGGCCGACCTCGTGCATGTGTCGGACGACCGCGACGTTGGCGCGGGCGAAGCTCATCTCGGTGTAGGGGAGCTCGTGGGTCGCGCAGAACTCGCGCACGATCTCACGAGCCTTCGCGAGGTAGGGGCGGGGCATGTTCGGGAAGAGGTGGTGCTCGACCTGGTAGTTGAGTCCGCCGAGGGCCGCCGACGCCCAGAACCCCCCCGAGATGTTGCGCGAGGTGCGCACCTGCTTCGTGAAGAAGTCGAGCTTCTGCTCGGCAGGGATGATCGGCATGCCCGTGTGGTTCACCGCGAACGCTGCGCCCATGTAGACGCCGAACACGGCCATCTGCACGCCGATGAAGGCGAAGGCCATGCCGAGCGGCAGCACCCAGAAGATCGCGCCGAAGTAGACGCCGAAGCGGAGGGCGAGCATCCCGAGCTCGATCCAGCGACCCTCGACCTTGCGGCGCTCGAGGAGCGAGCGGATCGAGTGGAAGTGCAGGTTGAGGCCCTCGAGCAGGAGCAGGGGGTAGAACAGCCATCCCTGGCGGCGCGTGATGAAGGCGAGCAGGCCGCGCTGCGCGGCCGCCGTCTCGGGCGTGAACGCGACCACGTCGACCTCGATGTCGGGGTCCTTGCTCACGCGGTTGGGATTGGCGTGGTGGCGCGTGTGCTTCGTCATCCACCACTGGTAGCTCATACCGACGCCGAGCACCGCGACGATGCGGCCGATGCGGTCGTTGGCGGGTCCGCTCTTGAGCACCTGGCGGTGCGCGAACTCGTGGCCGATGAACGCGGCCTGCGTGAAGATGATGCCGAGGGCTCCGGCGATGAGCAGCTGGAACCAGCTGTCGCCCAGCAGGATGAAGCCTGTGATGGCCCCGCCGAGGGCGAGGAGGAGGCCGCCGCCGAGAAGGGCGTAGAACCAGCCCGCCCGGCGCAGGAGGCCCGATTCGCGAACGGTCTGGGAGACCTGGGTGAAGGTGCGGACGGGGTTGATGCTCTCGCCCGTGCGGGGACGCGTCTCACGGATGCGGCCGACACCGGCGATGGAGGTGGAGGAGATAAGCGATTCCGTTTCCTCTTGGCAGCCCGAATGGGCCGTGGGTGAAGCCAAGAAGCAAACCGCCTGTCGACTTACCTGACCCTACCCGACGGCATATTCCATTGCGCTGTGAGTATGCCCGGCATGTGGTGGCAATACGTGCACAGAAGTTGTGCATGGAATCTATGCATGCCAGGATCGCTCCATGACCGACGACGGTACCGCCGCCCCCACCCCCTACATCGGCATGCGCCTCGACGCGCGCGCCGTGCGCGTGCTCGCGCATCCGCTGCGCTCGCGCATCCTGAGCCGCCTGCGCCTGCACGGACCCTCGACGGCGACGGAGCTCGCGGCCGAGCTCGCCACCAACACGGGGGCGACGAGCTACCACCTGCGCGCTCTCGAGTCGGTCGGCCTCGTCGCCGATACGGAGGAGGGGGTCGGCAAGCGTCGCCTCTGGCGGGCCTCGACCGACTACCACGAGTGGACCGACTCCGATTTCGCGGGCGACGAGGACACCCAGACGGCGCTCGGCTGGCTCACGCGCGACTACGTGCGACAGCTCGGCGAGCGGGCCGAACAGTGGCTCGACGTGCGCGAGACGTGGCCGGCCGAGTGGTCCGACCTGCTCGGCCTCGGCGACATGCTCGTGACCGTCACGCCCGAGCAGTTCGCGGCGCTCCTCGGCGAGCTGCGCGAGGTCGTCGAGCGCTACCGCGAGGCGGGTGCGGGCGACCCGCGGGCGCGCCGCATCCACGCCTACGCGGTCGCGCGGCCCGTCGACCTGCGGCCCGACGATCTGCGGCCCGTCGACCCGCGGCCCGAGGCGGAGCCGGATGCCGGGGCGGGCACCGAATGAGCCCCCTGACCGCGCGCCAGGCCGAGCGGCGGCTCGTGCTCCTCACCGTCACGCGCTGGCTTCCCGTCGGGCTCGTCTTCGGGCTCACTGTGCTGCTGCCGCTCGAGCGCGGCGTGGGCCTCGCCGAGGTGGGCGTCATCCTCGCCGTGCAGGGCTTCGTCGTGCTCGCGCTCGAGGTGCCGACGGGCGGCTTCGCCGACACCGTCGGCAGACGCCCGGTGCTGCTCGCGGCGGGCGTGATCGCCGTCGTGTCGTCGATCGTGTTCGTGCTCGCCGAGGGGTTCTGGATGTTCGCCCTCGCGATGCTGCTGCAGGGCTTCTTCCGCGTGCTCGACTCGGGCCCGCTCGAGGCGTGGTTCGTGGACGCGGCGCACGCCGACGACCCCGCCCACCCCGTCGAGCGGGGGCTCAGCCGCGCGGGCACGGCGCTCGGCGTCTCGATCGCGCTGGGGGCCGCGGCGGGCGGCGGGCTCGTGGCGTGGCATCCGCTCGCCGGGTGGTCGCCGCTCGTGCTGCCGTTCCTGGTGTCGACGGGCGCAATGCTCGTGCACCTCGTGCTCACGGCGGTGCTCGTGCGCGAGGACGTGCGCATCCGCACCGCGACGACCGCCGTCGGCATGCGTGACACGGTCGTCGGCGGGTTCGCCGAGCTCGCGCGCTCGCGCGTGCTGCGCGGGCTCGTGCTCGTCGAGGTCTTCTGGGTCGTCGCGATGATCGCCTTCGAGGTCGTGACGCCCGCGCGCCTCACGGAGCTCGTCGGCACGGAGGCCGCGGCGGCCGCGCTGTTCGGCCCGGCGTCGGCGGCGGCGTGGGCGCTCTTCGCTGCGGGGTCCGCGGTGGCGGGGGTCGCATCCGCTCGTATCGGCGTCGCGGTGACGGCGATCCTCGCGCGGCTGCTCAACGGCGCGTTCGTCATCGTCATGGGGCTCGTCGCGGGACCCGTCGGGCTGCTTGCGGCCTACGGGGCGGCGTACGCGTTCCACGGCTCGGCCGGGCCCATGCACAACGCGCTGCTGCACCGTCAGGCGACCTCGAGCAACCGCGCGGTCGTGCTGTCGCTCAACTCGATGGTCGCGGGCGGCATGTCGAGCGTCGCGCTGCTCGTGCTCGGCCCCCTCGCGGAGGCGACCTCGACGTCGCTCGCCTTCGTGCTCGCGGGTGCCTTCAGCCTCCTCGGCGCCCTCTTCTACCTGCCGGCCCTCCGCGCCGAACGAGGCGGTCGTCTCAGGCCGGGCCGTGATATCCGAGACCCGAGCTGATGCGGTCGGCGGTCTCGATCACGATGCGCGCGAGCTCCGCCTCTCGGGTCTCGAGGTCGATCGACGTGCGCGGCCCCGAGATCGAGATCGCCGCGACGACCCGGCCGAGCTGGTCGAGGATCGGTGCGGCCACGGATGCGCGGCCGAGCACGAACTCCTCGACCTCGGTCGCGTAGCCTCGCCGGGCGATGACGCCGACCTCCCGCTCGAGCACGGCGGGATCCGTGATCGTGGCCTCGGTGAACGAGGCGAGCGGGAGCAGTTCGCGGCGCGCCGCCGTGCTCAGGGCGGGGAGGGTCGACTTGCCGATGCTCGTCGCGTGGATCGGCACGCGCTGCCCCATGAGCGTGTGCGACTTGGGAGACAACCTGCCTTCGAAATGGCACAGATAGACGAGCTCGGTGCCTCGCAGCATCGCGATGTTGACGCCGAGGCCCAGCTCGGATGCGAGATTCTGCGCGATCTGCCGGCCGACGCGATGGACGGGGTTCTGGTTGATCGCGACCCCCGCGAGCGTGAGCAGTTCGGAGCCGAGGAAATAGAGCGTCGTGAGGGGGTCGCGTTCGACGAGCCCGGCGGCCTCGAGCGTCGCGAGCAGCCGTGACGCGGTCGACTGGGTGATGCCCGCAGCGCGGGCGATGTCTCCGACGCGACGGGGTTGCCCGTCGGAGAAGCACTCAAGGACGGAGACCGCCTTCTCGACGCTCTGATTCGTGCCCTTCTCGGTTGCCATCGTTGTCCTTCGTCTCGGGGAGGAACAGTCGCGGCGTGCGGGAAACGCCCGTTCATTCACATAGTGCATGAGAGTTGCGCGATATGGCAAGCCCGTGCACCATGGCCGCACAGCAACCGAAGGACGACGATGACCTCACCCACTGCGCACTCGACGCGCGCACCCCGGCGTGGCCCGGGTGCCCCCCTGTCCGAGAGGGCGTTCCTGACGTTCCTGCTCGCTCCGGGCGTCGTGCTGCTGTGCGCGGTCGTGCTCTACCCGCTCATCCGCTCGCTGCTCTCGGCCTTCTTCGACGAGAGCCTGCTCTACCCGGGCATGGACTTCGTCGGGCTCGAGAATGTGCTCCAGGTGCTGCGAGATGACTTCGCGCGGCTCACGACGCAGACGCTCATCTTCACGATCGGCTCGACGGTCTTCCCGTTCGCGATCGGACTCGCGCTTGCGCTCGTGCTGAACCAGCGCTTCCGCGGGCAGGCCTACCTCCGCGGTGCGTTCCTCATCCCGTGGCTCATCCCGGGCGTCGTCGTCTCGTTCCTGTGGATGTGGATCTTCGACGCGAACTACGGGGTGCTCAACGGCATCCTCATGAGCCTCGGGCTCGCCGACTCGCCCGTCGCCTGGCTCTTCCAGACCGACACCGCGCGCGGCGCGCTCATCCTCGCCAAGACCTGGAACTCGTTCCCCTGGATCATGGTCATGCTCCTCGCAGGCCTCCAGACCGTGCCGACCGAGCTGCACGAGGCGGCCGCGATGGACGGCGCGGGCGTCGTGCGGCGCTTCTTCGCCGTCACGTGGCCGCACATCCGCGGCGTCGCGGGGCTCGTCGTGCTGCTCGAGTTCATCTGGAACTTCCAGCACTTCGACATGATCTTCGTGCTCACGGGCGGCGGCCCGGCCGGCACGACCGCGACCTACGCGACCGCGGTGTACGACGCGGCCTTCAAGGGATACGACCTCGGGCACGCGGGTGCGCTCGGCCTCGTGTGGATGGTGCTGCTCACGATCCTCACGGTCGTCTACGTCTGGCTCTCCGAACGCGGAGAGAAGAGCGAGAAGGGAGCGGCGCGATGACCGCCCTCGACGCCCGGGCGCTCGCGAGCGCCTCGACCACGCCTCGCGGCATCCGCAGACGGGGACGCGTGCGCTGGGGCATGTGGATCACGCTCGTGATCATCGCGCTCTTCACGTTCGCGCCCATCTACTGGCTCCTCGTGACGTCGATCACGCCCGATGCGCTCGTCTTCCGGTTCCCGCCGACGCTGTGGCCCAGCGAGATCACCCTCGACCACTACGCCGAGGTGCTCGGCAACCCCGCGATCTTCGGCTACCTCCGCAACAGCGTCATCGTCTCCGTGATCACGGCGATCCTGTCCGTCGTCGTGTCGATGTACATGGGCTACGCCTTCTCGAAGTACCGCTTCGCGGGCCGCAAGTCGCTCATGTACTTCGTACTCTCGAGCCAGATGTTCCCGCAGGCGCTCCTGCTCGTGACGCTCTATCTCGTCTTCGCGCAGTTCGGCCTGCTCAACACCTACCTCGCGCTCATCATCTCGTTCACGACGTTCACGCTGCCGCTGTGCGTATGGATGCTCAAGGGCTTCTTCGACGCGCTGCCCGACGACCTCATCGAGGCCGCACGCATCGACGGCGCGGGACCGTGGCGCATCTTCCACTCCGTGATCCTGCCGCTCGCGGCGCCCGGGCTCGTCGCCGCGGGCCTCTTCGCGTTCGTGCGCGGCTGGAACGACTTCATCTTCGCGCTGACGCTCGCCGGGCCCGACAAGCAGACGCTCCCGCCCGGTCTCGTCAACACGTTCATCAGCGAGGCGAGCACCTCGTGGCCGGCTCTCATGGCCGCGTCGCTGCTCGTGTCGGTGCCCGTGTGCGTCGCGTTCATCATGCTTCAGCGCTTCCTCGTCGGCGGGATCACCGCCGGCGCCGTCAAGGGCTGAGATCCCCGCACCACCCATCCCCATCACATGTTCGAAGGAGAATCATGACGCTCGAACTCTCACGCCGCGACATGCTGCGGTATTCGGCGATCGGCGCCGGCGCGCTGGCGCTGTTCGGTCTCGCCGGGTGCGCCCCTGCCGGGTCGCCCGCCCCGCCGCCGACGGGCTCCACTCCGACCGACTTCGCGTTCGGATCCTGGAGTCTCTCGGAGGACGCCGCGAAGCCGACCGTGCAGGCCGCGATGGACGCGTTCGGCTCATCGAAGAAGGTCTCGGTCTCGGGCGTGACCTACCCGTACAACGACTACCTCAACCAGCTCACCCTGCAGGTGCGCGGCGGGCAGTTCTCGGGCGCGGCTCAGCTCGACGTCGCGTGGCTGTCGGCGCTCGCGGCCCTCGGCAAGCTCAGCGACCTCTCGAGCCTCGCTCAGGGGCGCGGCTACACGAGCGCGGGCCTCGGCGCGGGACAGTACGACGGCACGCAGTATGGCCTCCCGTGGACGATCGGCGCGATCGGCCTCGTCGCCAACCAGGAGCTCTTCGACAAGGCGGGCGCCTCGCTCACGCCCGAGACGATCGAGGAGTTCGAGGACGGCCTGCGCGCCCTCAAGGGCATCGGCGTCATCCCCTACGCCGCCTCGACGAAGGCCGCCCAGCTCAAGGACATCTTCGTGTGGATGCAGACCTTCGGCTCGCCCATCATCGAGGACGGCAAGACGACCGTCGGCGACGAGGCGTCGGTCAAGGCAGCCGAGTGGTACAAGAAGCTCTACGACGACGGCCTCATCGCCCCCGACGTGGACCGCGCCGCGGCTCGCACGCTCTTCGCGCAGGGCGCCACGGCGCTCTACGACGACGCCCCCGTCGGCAAGTCGGCCGTGCTCAACCAGTCGCCCGACTCGGGCCTCGGCGACAAGATGACCTCGATGGCGCGCCCCGTGCTCAAGAAGGGCGACACGCCGCAGCACGTGCTGTGGGGCCACCTCGTGGTCGTCGTCGACGGCGAGGGCGCGGGCACCGCGGCCGAGTTCGCGCAGTGGCTCACGAGCGACGAGAAGCAGACCGTCTCGTACTTCGAGGCGCTCGGGCTGCCGCCGACGACGGATGCGGCGCTCGCCTCCGACGCCGTGGCCGCGAACACCTACGTGAGCGACTTCACGACGCGCGTCACGGCCACCGCGAAGCCGAGCCCGCTGTGGGTCTACCCCGGCTACGCCCAGATGGAGACGGCCGTCGCCGAGCAGGTGCAGGCCGTGCTCATCGGGCAGTCGTCGGCATCCGACGCCATGAAGGCCGCGGGCTCGACCATCTCGGGCCTCATCCGCTGACCCGGCCCCGCACCGACCACCCCACCCGCCGCCGACCCAGGACACCATGCGCACTCAGACCATCGACTCGGACATCACCGTCATCGGGGGAGGGCTTGCCGGAGTCTGCGCCGCCATCAGCGCGGCCAGGCTCGGCAAGACCGTCGCCCTGATCGGCAACCGACCGGTGCTCGGAGGCAACTCGTCCTCGGAGGTCAGGGTGTGGGTGGTCGGCGCGACCGCCCACGGCATCCAGCGGTTCGCGCGCGAGAGCGGCGTCATCGGCGAGCTCTACGTGGAGAACCAGTACCGCAACCCCGAGGGCAATCCCATCATCTGGGACGAGGTCGTCATGGACGCGGTGCGGGCCGAGCCCAACATCCGGCTGTTCCTCAACACGGATGTGCGCGAGGTCGACGCGGGCGACGTCGACGGCGAGCGCGTCGTGCGATCGGTGCGCGGCTGGACGATGGGCTCGGAGCTGTGGACCGAGTTCCGCAGCCCCTACTTCCTCGACTGCACGGGCGATGGCCTCATCGGCCACCTGGCGGGGGCCGAGTACCGGCTCGGCCGCGAGGCTCGCGACGAGTTCGGCGAGTCGTGGGCGCCCGAGGTCGCGGATGAGGAGTTCCTCGGATCGACGATCCTCTTCTACACGAAGGACCTCGGCCGACCGGTCAAGTTCGTCGCGCCCGACTCGGCGAAGGACATCACGCAGACGCCCATCCCGACCTCGCGCATCCTGCGCAGCGGCGACTCGGGCGCCCACTACTGGTGGATCGAGTGGGGCGGGATGCTCGACATCGTCCACGACAACGAGCGCATCCGCGACGAGCTGCGCTCCGTCATCTTCGGCATCTGGGACTACATCAAGAACTCCGGCAGGTTCGAGGCCGAGACGCTCGACCTCGAGTGGGTCGGCGCGCTGCCCGGCAAGCGCGAGTACCGGCGCTTCCTCGGCGACCACGTGCTGACGCAGAACGACATCCTCGACCAGACCGAGTTCGACGACGCCGTCGCGTTCGGTGGCTGGTCGATCGACCTGCACCCCGTCGAGGGCATGTACGCGACGGAGGCGGGCGCGCACCAGCGCTACTCCGACGGCATCTACGGCATCCCGTTCCGCAGCTACTACTCGCGCAACGTCGCGAACCTGCTCATGGCGGGGCGCGACATCTCGGCGAGCCACGTCGCGTTCGGCTCCTCGCGCGTCATGGCGACGTGCGGCGCGGGGGGCGAGGCGGCCGGCACGGGGGCCGCCCTCGCGCTCGACCTCGGCGTGCGCCCGCGCGAGCTCGCGGCGACGCACGCCGCCGAGCTGCGCCAGCTGCTGCTGCGGCAGGACGCGTCGGTGTTCGGCGTGCGCAACGAGGACCCCGACGACCTCGCCTTGCGCGCCCGCGTCGAGGCCTCGAGCGTCGCGCGGTCGATCGACCCCGCCGAGTTCGCACCGGGCGGCGACGACCGCGTGCTCCCGCTCACGCGCGACGTCGGGCTGCTCGTGCCCGTCGACCCGCGTCTCGAGGCGATCCAGCTGCTCATGCGCGTGCCTGCGGATGCCGAGCTCGAGTTCTCGCTGTGGACGACCGGCAGGCCGCAGAACGCCGTGCCGATCGACGAGCGCCTGCGCACGCGTGTCGCCGTCGCCGGATCACCCGATCCCCAGTGGGTGCGCGTGCCGTTCGAGTGGAACCCCCAGCAGCCTGAGAGCGTCGTCGTCGTCGCCGAGGCACACGAGGGCGTCGAGTTGCTCTACCGCGCCGCGCAGGTGCCGGGCGTGCTGACGCTCGTGCACGCGCCGCAGGCCGACGGCGACGCCAACGTCGAGGTCGACGAGTCGGAGGCGCTTATCGCGTGGCCCGCGATCCCCATGCGCGGCCGCACGGTGCGCGCGCGGCTCGAGCCCGCGACCGAGGCCTTCGACGCCGCGAAGGCCGTCGGCGGCTACCAGCGCTACTACGGCGGGCCGCAGCTGTGGGCCTCGGCGCCCATCGCGGCCGATCGCCCCCAGGAGCTGCGGCTCGAATGGGACGAGCCCGTCGAGCTGCGTCAGCTGCGTGTCGTCTTCGACGACGACCAGGACGTCGAACTCAACACGCTGCACCACCACCGCACCCCCGACGAGGTGTTCCCCGAGCTCGTGCGCGACTACGTGCTCGAGGTGCGTCGCGGAGGCGGCTGGATCGAGGTCGCGCGTGTCGTCGACAACCGCCGACGCCAGCGCGTGCACGATCTCGACCCCGTCGAGACGGATGCGGCCCGCATCCGGGTGCTCGCGACGAACGGGGTCGGGCAGGCCCGCGTCGTCGCGCTCAGGGCCTACTGACCGCCGGCGCCGACGCCCGATCCGAAGCATCGATCAAAGGAGATCCCATGCGTGACCACCGCACGACCACCACGACCGCGCACCTCGCGCGTCGGCGCCCCCGGCGCGGGCTCGCGCTCGCGACGGCGGCCGGGCTCGTGGCGGCACTGCTCGGCGCCGTCGTCGTCGCGCCGGCCCACGCCGCCGACGGCGTGACGGTCCGCGTCGGCGACACGGGGTTCGCGACGACGGGCACGTGGCAGGTGAGCGCGGCGACGGATCCGGATGGCGCGCCGACGCGCTACACGACGGCCCTCGACGCGCGCGCGACCTGGACGTTCGTCGCACCCGAGGGGGGCGTGTACCGCCTCGAGGCGGCGATCCCCGACGTCGCCAACTCGGATCCCGCGGCGAGCTACACCGCGGCGGGCGGATCGGGTGCACCCGTGACGAGGATCGTCGATCAGACCGCGACGCGCGGCACGTGGGCGGTCATCGGAGCGGTCGAGCTCGCCGCGGGTCAGCAGGCCACGCTGAGCATCACGCGCGCGGCGAGCGGCACGGGCACCAACACGCGCGCGGGCTCGGCACGCCTCGTGCCCGACACCGAGATCGAGGTGCCGCCGCCGGGCGAGACGGGCCTGCCCTACTCCGAGACATGGTCGGGCGGCACGGCCGGCTGGACCCCGCTCTCGGGCAGCCTCGCATCCTGGAGCGTCGAGGGCGGCGAGGTCGATGCCGTCACGATCGACAACCTCACGGCGAACGCGGGCAGCTACGTGCGCCCGACCGCCGCGATCGCGCTGCCCGAGACCTACCGCATCCGCACCTCGGTGCGCCTCGACGAGATCGGCTCGAACGGCACGCTCTCGCTCCTCACCGACGTGCTCGCCCCCTACAGCCACGTCGCCCAGAACCTCGCCGTGCAGTTCGGCAGCGCGGGCGTCAAGATCGCCAAGCCCAACAGCAAGCTGACGGTGTGCAGCGGAGCGTCGCCCGTCGAGCTCGGCGAGTGGTTCCAGCTCGAGCTCACGCGCGCGAACGGCATCCTCGCGGTGCGCGTCAACAGCGAGCTCGTGGCGTCGGTCGCGACGGATGCCGCGGGCGGCACGATCGCGCTCGGTGCGTATCGTGTCGACGCGCGGTTCGGCGGCATCGGCGTCGAGGAGCTCGACACCGCGCCCGCCGACCACCCCGCGACGGCCGCCGGATGCACGTGGACGCCGTCGACCGGCGCGGGAGCGGCCCAGCCCGTCATCATCAACCAGACGGGCTACGACCTGGGCGGGCCCAAGCGCTTCACCGCCCCCCACGCGCTCGACGGCGAGACCTTCGAGGTCGTCGACGCCGCCGACGCGGTCGTCTACAGCGGCACCGTGACGAGCCAGGTGGGCGACTTCAGCGGCTTCGACCCCGCATCCACGGGTCCCTTCCGCATCCTCGTGCACGGCACCGCCGGCGAGGGCGAGTCGTACGAGTTCGGCATCGGCGCCAACTGGACGGAGCGCGTGAGCTACCACAACGCCGTCGCGTTCATGACCGACGTGCGGTGCTTCTTCGGCGAGCTCACGGGCCGGCGCCTCGACGGCACCGACCCCGAGTGCATGCGCGGTCTCGGCTGGCGCGACTCGCACCAGATGTCGTTCGAGCTGCCCGCTCTCGTCGACCTCTACCTCGCCAACCCGAGCGCGATCGAGGCGATCCGCATGCCCGACGCGGTCTACGAGGGGCTCGAGTACCCGACGGCGGGCGACGCCCCCGAGATCGCGCGCCTCATCGCGTGGGGCGCCGAGATCTACCTGCGCGGCCAGTACGACAACACGCTCGTCAAGGAGCAGCTCGCGTCGTTCCTGTGGGCGTATCCCGAGCTCTCGGAGTGGATCCCCGAGCGGCTGTACACGGACGTGCGCGAGTACCTGTTCCCGATCTGGACGAAGCCGACGTACAGCCGCTACCAGTGGCACGACTACACCGCGCACACCGCCGACCTCACGCAGGTCTACACGCAGCTCGGCACCGGCAAGGGCGACTTCCCCATCGGGCACTCCATCATCCCCAACCTGCGCATGTGGCAGGTCGCCGAGCGCGAGGCGCGCCCGGATGCCGACGTCTACCGCGCGGCCGCGATCGCGCAGGCCGCGTGGATCATCGACAACGTCGACGTGGCCGATCCGCTCGTGACGAAGGGCCAGCGCCAGGCGGAGTACCACCTCATGACCTCGCTCGCGACGCTCGGCGCGATGGTGCCCGCGGGCGACCGTCCCGCCGGTCTGGGCGCCTTCGCGGAGCGTTGGGCAGACGTCGCGATCGAGCGCTCGGCCAACATGTGGGACTTCCACCGCTACAGCGACGACCGCTGGACGATCCCCTCCTTCACGGGCGGCGGCGCAGGCGAGGACCCCAACGAGTCGGGCAACCTGCTCGGCTTCCCGGCGGCGGCGCTCGCAGCCGCGACGCTCATCGGCGACGAGGCGACGAACGCGCGTCTCGGCGAGATCGCGCAGGCGCAGATCGACAACATCTTCGGGCGCAACCCGACGGGTCGCGCAGCGCAGTACCGCATCGCGGATCCCGAGCTCGCGTTCGAGGGGCTCGACCTCGGCTGGTTCTCCGAGTACCAGGGCGGGTACGGCCTGCTGCAGGGCGCGCACGGCGTGTTCGACGGCAGCCCGAAGAACGGCCACTATCCGTTCAACCCGGGGGTCGCGAACATCGGTCACACCGAGGGCTGGGTGACCTTCACGACGGCCTGGCTCGAGTCGCTCGCGTGGCGCGCGTACACCTCGACCGAGGTGTCGATCGACGCGTCGACGGTCGCCGCCGACGGCCGCGTCGGGGTCACCCTGCGTGCGCCGCTCAACATGGATGCCGCGGGCGGCAACACGGGCGAGGTGCTCGTGTCGGTGGACGGTGCCGAGCCCACGGCGCTGACCGTCACGCAGACGGGGGTCAACGCACTCGACTACACCGCCATGCTCGACGTCGCATCGCTCGGGGCGACGGAGGGAGACACCGTCACGGTGTCGTACGGGCTCGGCTCGTTCACGCGCTCGGCGACGTTCACCGTGACGGCCGAGGGCGAGGAGCCCGGCGGTCCCGGCGAGGAGCAGCCGCCGACCACGGTGCCCCCCATCGTCGATCCCGCCGACGCCGACGCGTCGCTCGAGCTCGACGCCGGGCACTTCCGCCTGGCCGACGGCAGGCTCATCGCCGACCTGGGCGCAGCCGCGGCGGGAAAGTGGTTCTTCGCGGTCGTGCACTCCGACCCGGTGGCGCTCGGCTGGTTCCGAGCGGATGCGACGGGTCGCGTGGTCGTGCCGGTGCCGGCGGGTCTGCCGGCCGGTGGGCACACGCTGCAGCTCTACGACGCATCCGGCGCGCTCGTGGCATGGGGCGCTTTCACGATCGCGGCCGCGCCGGGCGACGCGGACCTCGCCGCCACGGGCGTCCCCCTCGGCGCGGCCTCCCTCGCCGTGCTGCTCGCGGGTGGCGCCATCCTCTCGGGCCTCATCCTCCGACGCCGCCGCCACCTGTCGGCCTGACCGCATCACGAAGGAATGCACATGACCACGTCACGCATGACGCTCCGCCGGGGCACCGCCGCCCTCGCGGGGACAGCACTGCTCGCGACCCTCGGGCTCGCGAGCGCCGAGAGCGCGACCGCGGCGGACGCAGCGACCGTCGTCGCGACGACGCAGAGCCCCGGCTACACCGAGGTCGGCGCGTGGACGACCGCGCGCGACGCGAGCTACGGCGGCATCCAGCCGCGGTACTCCCGCACGGCGGGCGACACCGCGAGCTGGCAGCTCGAGGCGCCCGCCGCGAGCCGCTACCAGCTCGGCACGTACTTCACGGCATCCGTCGACAACGGCACGAAGACGTCGTACAGCTGGACGACGACGGGCGGCGACTCGGGCGGACCCGTGCTCGTCGACCAGACGCGCAACGGCGGAACGTGGAACGCGCTCGGTACGGTCGACCTCGACGCGGGTGAGATCGTGACGCTCACGGTCACCGCGAGCACCGGGGTGGCCGTCACGAATCCGAGCCTCAACGCGATCACGCGCGCGGATGCCGTGCGCATCGCGCCCCTCGGCGCGGCGTGCGGCACCGTCACGGCGACCCCCGCGCCCGTCGAGGCGGCGCCCGCTGATCACGGTGCCTACACGCTCGCGCAGACGGGCACGACCGTGCGCATCGACGCGGGCCCCTGGGCCATGACGATCGACCGGGCGGGCTTCCGCTACGGCTTCGAGCGCGGTGGCGCGAGCATCGCGCCCGCACACCCCACGACGGGTCTGCTGCTCGGCTCGGATGCGACCGAGCTGTGCGGCGCGGTATCGGCCGACGTCGCGTCGGCGGACGCCGACGGGGTCGACTTCTCGGTGCTGTTCTCGAACGGCCGCACGGCGACCGTGCACGTCGGCGCGACCGGCACGAGCGCCGACATCGACGTCGTGCCGACGGGCGGGACGGCATCCGTCATCCGCGCGCAGCTCGCGGGCGGAATGAACCCCGCGTACGGTCTCGGCGACCTCGGCGGGTGGCGCAGCGACCTCAACGTCTACGGCGTCAAGGATCTCGACTACTACGCGCAGCAGAGCGACGGCACGACCGAGCAGCGCTTCGTCTCGAACTTCGCGGTGTTCCCCGATCGCGGCTTCGCCGAGGTGGCGTTCGACAACGGGCACCTCGCCGTGCAGATCGACGGCTCGGCGACGCTGCTCGGCGTCACGGGTGCGCGCATGGACGGGCTGCACTACTTCTTCGGCGACATGGAGACGATCTACGCGTCCTACAAGCAGGCGCGTGAGGCCGCCGGCTACCGGGACGCGCGGCCCGACCAGACGTTCTTCGGCGTCGGCTACGAGTCCTACGGGGCGCTCGGCTACAACACGAACCAGGCGACCATCACGCAATCGGTCACCGACTACCTCGCGAAGGGGTTCCCCATCCGCTGGGCGGTCACGGGATCCGGGTTCTGGCCGTACGTGGGCTCGGCGCAGGGCACGACCTCGAGCTTCGGCATGTGGGGCGAGAAGTACCCCGACCCCGACGCCTACAAGCAGTTCTTCGCCGACAACGACATCGCGCTCATCCTCGGTCTGCGGCAGTCGTTCCCGGCGCTCCCGGCCGACGGCGGCACGTACGACCCCGCGAAGGACGGCCCCTTCGTGCAGGAGGCGCTCGACGCGGGCTATTTCCTCGAGGGCGACGACGGGCGTCCGCTCACCTTCTCGACGATCTCGTTCCCGAGCGGCCGGGTCTACCTCATCGACCCCGATAACGCGGATGCCGTCGCCTGGTTCGTCGAGCACGAGCGGTTGTGGGAGGCCGACGGCTTTAAGGAGGACCACATGTTCAACGCGACCGCCAACAACGCGTTCGCGAGGAACGACCTCGTCAACGGGATCGACGCGGCGCTCGCCGACGACGGCGCCCTCATGATGGTGCGCAACAGCGCGTACTCGGTGCCCGGCTCGATCCTGCGCATCAACGACACCGACTACAACCAGGGCGCGGGAGACCGCGACCGCACGGTCATCAACTCCCTCGCGTTCTCGGCGAGCGGTCAGGCGAACTACTACCCCGACATCGTCGGCGGGCGCATCATGGCCGACCTCGCGACGAACACCGACAAGCAGAAGTACCTCGCGCGCAACGCGATGTACGCCGCGATGTCGCCGTCGATGTCGTTCGGCAACGAGCCGTGGGTCATGAGCGACTCCTCGCTCGTCGACGCCACGCTCAAGGCCGCTCAGTGGCACGAGGAGTACCTGCCGTACATCTACTCCGCCGCGATCTCGTCGTACGAGACCGGCTACCCCTCGACCGCGACGCCGCTGCCGATCGCCTACCCGGGCGACGCCGCGACCTACGGCCTCGTCTCGAAGGCGGCGCGGCAGTACGAGTGGCTCATGGGCCCGTCGCTCCTCGTCGCACCGCTCTACGGCTCGGATGCGACCACGGCGACAGCGCGTGACGTGTACCTGCCCGCGGGGCAGTGGATGGACATCGAGACGGGGGAGACCTTCACGGGACCCACGACCCTCACTGCCTACCCGCAGCCCTTCGGCAAGATCCCCGCGTTCGTCGGGCGCGACGGCGTGCTCGTGCACCACGCGGGCTCGGGCGTCGAGGCGCAGGTCTTCCCGATGGCGGCGGAGGGCGTCGAGTACACGACCGTCGGCGACGACGGGGTGACGAAGGGCAGCATCCGCATCGAGACCGCGTCGCTCTCCGATGTCGTCGGGCGCGACATCGTCGTGCGCGACGGCTCGGGCGCCGAGGTCGAGGCGACGGTCGACGCGACCACGGGGGCGCTCGAGTTCCCGATCGCGTACGGCGAGCACTACGTCGTCGAGGACCGGGACGCGGATCCGGGCACGGATCCCGGTACCGACCCCGGCGCCGACCCGGGCTCGCAGGCTCCTGACACGCACATCGAGCCGATCGACCCCGCGGACCTCGACGCCGCGGCCGAGCTCGAGGCGGGACAGCTCCACCTCGTCGGTCGCGAGCTCGTCGCCGAGCTCGGGGCGTCCGCGGCGGGCGAGTGGTTCTACGCCGTCGCCCACTCGGACCCCACGCGCATCGGCTGGTTCCGCGCCGACGCATCCGGGGTCGTACGGGTGCCCGTGCCGTCGAGTCTCGCGGCGGGCGCGCACACGCTCTCGCTCTACGCGGCCGACGGTTCGCTCGCCGCGTGGGGGCGCTTCACGCTCGCGGCCGCCCCGGGCGACGGGCTCGCGAGCACGGGGGCCGCGGGCGTCGGCTGGCTCGCTGCGCTCGCGGCGTTCTCCTTCCTCGCGGGCGCCGGGCTGCTCGTGCGCGCCCGACGGCGCGAGGCGCGCATGCAGCGCTGAGACCAGCGCGCCGGTCCGATGCCGGCGCGCGGGCGGGTCGTGGGGCGTTCTTCGCGGGTCCCCCCACGACCCGCCACCCTTCACGCCCGCGTACCCTTGACCGCGTGAAGGTTCTCGCGGCGATGAGCGGCGGCGTCGACAGCGCCGTCGCGGCCGCGCGCGCGGTCGAGGCGGGCCACGAGGTCGTCGGCGTGCACCTCGCGCTCAGCCGGATGCCGGGCACGCTCCGCACCGGATCGCGCGGATGCTGCACGATCGAGGACTCGATGGACGCCCGCCGCGCCGCCGCGAAGCTCGGCATCCCCTTCTACGTGTGGGACTTCTCGGAGCGGTTCCGCGCCGACGTCGTCGACGACTTCGTCGCCGAGTACGCGGCCGGCCGCACCCCCAACCCGTGCATGCGCTGCAACGAGCGCATCAAGTTCGCGGCGCTGCTCGACAAGGCGCTCGCGCTCGGCTTCGACGCCGTCGTCACGGGCCACTACGCCGAGGTGCGTCAGGGGGCCGACGGCCCCGAGCTGCACCGCGCCGCCGCGTGGGCGAAGGACCAGTCGTACGTGCTCGGCGTGCTCACCGCCGAGCAGCTCGCGCACGCGTGGTTCCCGCTCGGCGCGACGCCGTCGAAGGCGGAGGTGCGCGCCGAGGCCGAGGCCCGCGGGCTCTCGGTCGCCGCGAAGCCTGACAGCCACGACATCTGCTTCATCCCCGACGGCGACACGCGCGGCTGGCTCGCCGACCACCTCCCCAGCGAGGCCCGTGGTGCCGAGGACGGCGCCATCCTCGACCGCGAGGGCAACCGCATCGGCACGCATCCGGGCGCCGCCGCCTTCACCGTCGGGCAGCGCAAGGGCCTCAACATCGGCTACCCGGCACCCGACGGCCGCCCGCGCTTCGTGCTCGAGGTGCGTCCCAAGACCAACGAGGTCGTCGTCGGCCCGCGCGAGGCGCTCGCCGTCTCCGAGCTCGCAGGTTCCCGCCACACCTGGGCCGGTGCCGAGCCGACGGATGCCGCGGCCGGCTTCGCGTGCGAGGTGCAGGTGCGCGCGCACGCCGACCCCGTGCCCGCCGTGGCCCGCGTCGACGGGGGTGAGCTCGTCATCCGCGTCGACGAGCCCATCGAGGGCGTCGCGCCGGGGCAGACCGCGGTGGTGTACGTCGGCACGCGCGTCGTGGGGCAGTGCACGATCGACCGCACGGTGTCGGCCGTGCCGGTGGGTGCCTGAGTTCTCACGGGCTGGTTTCGACACGCGGCTCCGCCGCTACTCAACCAGCGAGTGATGCCGCTGGTTGAGTAGCCCGCGCAGCGGGCGTGTCGAAACCAGCCCGGCGATCAACCCTCCTCCGCGCAGCGGGCGTGTCGAAACCAGCCCGCGTCAACCCCCGCGCCGCCGTCGTACCCCGCCCGTAGGCTGATCGCGTGGCACAGGGTGAGGACATCGACCAGGTTCCCGAGCAGACGCGCGAGACGCTCCAGCGCGCCCACGCCGAAGCCGAGGCGCTGACGGCCCGCATCATCGAGCTGCGCGAGGCGTACTACGAGCGCGACACGACGCTCGTCGACGACGCGGAGTACGACGCGATGATGCGCCGCCTCGAGGAGCTCGAGCGCGTCTTCCCCGAGCTGCAGAGCCAGGACTCGCCCACGCAGACGGTCGGCGGGGGAGTGCAGGCGGGCGGTCTCGACACCATCCAGCACGCCGAGCGGATGCTGTCGCTCGACAACGTGTTCTCGGCCGAGGAGCTGCGCGACTGGTGCGTCAAGACGCAGACCGCCGCGGGTCGGCAGGTGCACTGGCTCACCGAGCTCAAGATCGACGGCCTCGCCATCAACCTGCGCTACGAGAACGGTGTGCTCACGTCGGCGGCCACGCGCGGCGACGGCCGCGTCGGCGAGATCGTGACCGAGAACGCGCTGCGGCTCGCCGACATCCCGGAGCGGCTCTCGGGCTCCGACCACCCGGCGATCGTCGAAGTGCGCGGCGAGGTCTTCATCCCCGTGAAGTCGTTCGAAGAGCTCAACGCGTTGCAGGCCGAGCTGCGCGAGCGCGTCGTGGCCGAGGCCGAGCAGCGCGCCGCCGCCCGGAACGCCGAGTTCGACCGCGAGAAGGCCGAGACGGGAGCCGCGCGCCGCTTCCCCGCCTTCGCGAACCCGCGCAATGCGGCATCCGGCGGTCTGCGCCAGCAGCTCGACAAGAAGGACGGCCTCGAGCTCGAGGCGGCGCTCGCGCGCATCGGCTCGCTGCGCCTCTACGTGCACGGCATCGGCGCGTGGCCCGACCCGCCCGTCTCGGCGCAGAGCGAGATCTACGACATCCTCCAGGGCTGGGGCCTCCCCACGACGCCCTACAGCAAGGTGAGCGCCGACATCGACGAGGTGCTCGCCTACGTCGAGCACTACGGCGAGCACCGTCACGACGTCGAGCACGAGATCGACGGGATCGTCGTCAAGGTCGACGAGCTCGCCCTCCACGACGAGCTCGGCGCCACGAGCCGCGCGCCCCGCTGGGCCATCGCCTACAAGTACCCGCCCGAGCAGGTGCAGACGAAGCTGCTCGACATCGTCGTCTCGGTCGGTCGCACGGGCCGTGCCACCCCGTTCGCCGTCATGCAGCCCGTGCGGGTCGCGGGCTCGACGGTGCGGCAGGCGACCCTCCACAACCAGGACGTCGTGAAGGCGAAGGGCGTGCTCATCGGCGACACGGTCGTGCTGCGCAAAGCCGGCGACGTGATCCCCGAGGTGCTCGGCCCCGTCGACGAGCTGCGCGACGGCACCGAGCGCGAGTTCGTGATGCCCGAGAACTGCCCCGAGTGCGGCACCCCCCTCGCCCCCGCGAAGGAGGGCGACATCGACCTGCGCTGCCCCAACGCGCGCGCCTGCCCCGCCCAGGTACGCGGCCGCGTCGAGCACATCGGCTCGCGCGGCGCGCTCGACATCGAGGGCCTCGGCGAGGTGAGCGCCGCCGCGCTCACGCAGGCGGAGGTCGGCGCACCCCTCGAGACCGAGGCGGGCCTCTTCGACCTCACCCTCGAGCAGCTCATGCCCATCGAGGTCGTCGTGCGCGACGCCGAGACGGGCGAGCGCAAGGTGCTGCCCGACGGCTCGTTCGATGTGCGCGCCCCGTTCCGCAAGATCGTGCAGCACGCGCGCAAGGGTCAGGATGTCGTGGAGGGCCCGTCGGAGGTCGCCAAGACCCTGCTCGCCGAGCTCGAGAAGGCGAAGACGAAGGAGCTGTGGCGCTTCCTCGTCGCGCTCAACATCCGCCACGTCGGGCCGGTCGCCGCCCGCGCTCTGGCCGACTGGTTCGGCTCGCTCGACGCGATCCGCTCCGCGAGCCGCGACGAGCTCGCGGCGGTCGACGGCGTGGGCGGCATCATCGCTGACGCCGTGCTCGACTGGTTCGCGGTCGACTGGCACGTCGAGATCGTCGAGCGCTGGGCGGCCGCGGGCGTCCCGTGGGCCACGCCCGGGCATCCGGGACCGGGCAAGGCGGCGGCCGTCGACGGTCCGCTCTCGGGGCTCACGATCGTCGTCACCGGCGCGATGCCCGAGCACTCGCGCGACGAGGCGCAGGAGGCCGTCATCCGCGCCGGCGGCAAGCCCGCGTCGAGCGTCAGCAAGAAGACCGACTTCGTCGTCATCGGACCCGGCGCGGGCTCGAAGGCCACGAAGGCGGCCGACCTCGGCCTGCCCATCGTCGACGCCGACGACTTCAGCCGCTTCCTCGCGGAGGGGCCCTCGATCCTCGGTTGAGAGCCCGTTTTCAGCCCGCTCTCGGCGTTGTCTAAGTAACGGTCAGGTTTCCGACCTCCGTGAGGGGTGCATGCCGACGGTAGAATGCCCCATCCGCTGCTGTGAGCTACTGGGAAGGGCAAACAGCTGTTCGAGATCGCCTTGCTGCTCGTCGCCCCGGTGACCCACACCGGGGCCGTCGGCGTGCCCTGGAGCGTGGTCGGCGAGGCCCCCGCCTACCTGCAGTCGGACCCCGTGGGCGGCCCCTCGACCCCGATCGACGCCCTGCAGGGCATCGCGCTCCTCGACCGGCTCGACTCGATGCCGCGCGGCGACGTGCGCGCGTTCCTCCAGGCCAACCCGGATGCCGTGCGCACGATGCTCGCGTCGCCCCCGAGCGCATCCGCCGTCGCCGCCTGGTGGGACAGCGCGCCCGCCTCGGGGCGCGGCATTCTGCGCTCGCTCGCGCCGCAGCTCGTCGGCAACCTGGAGGGCGTGCCGTACCGCGCCCGCGACCTCGCCAACCGCGACGTGCTCCAGGCGGCCGATGAGCAGCTCGAGACGCGACTCGGGGGCGTCATCGGACGCGCCGAGCGCGAGGAGCTCGAGGCGCGCCGCCACATGCTGCGCGAGGTCGAGCAGGCGCTCGAGGCGGGCGAGGACCGACGCCTCATCGGGCTCGACGTCACCGGCGAGGGGCGCGCGATCGTCGCGGTCGGCGACGTCTCGCACGCCGATTACGTGACCTACCTCGTGCCCGGCATGTTCTTCGGCGTCGACGCGCAGATCGAGGCGTGGACGGCCACCGCGCAAGACCTCGTCGACGAGCAGGAGCGGCGCCTCGCCGCCGCCGGACGCAGCGGCACCGTCGCCGCCGTCGCGTGGATCGGCTACACCACCCCCAGCCTCGTCAACGTCGCCTCGATGGAGCTCGCACGCGAGGGGCGGGATGCGCTCACCGCCTCCCTGCAGGGGCTGCGGGCCGAGCGCGGCGACGACCAGCCGCACCTCGCCGTGCTCGCCCACTCCTACGGCTCCACCGCCGCGCTCCTGTCGCTCGAGGAGCACGACGTGAACGTCGACGCCCTCGCGGTCGTCGGTTCGCCCGGCAGCCCCGCACGCCACGCGTCCGAACTGCACGTGACGGGCGGCAACGTGTGGGTCGGGGCGGCCGAGTGGGACCCGATCCCCGCATCCGGCGTCTTCGGCAGCCAGCCCGCGTCGCGCGCCTACGGGGCGAAGCTGTTCTCGGTGGCGCCCGGGGTCGACCCCGCCACGGGGGAGACGCTCGGCGGGGCCGTCACCCACAACGACTACTTCGCGCGCGGCAGCATGTCGCTGCGCAACCTCGCGCTCATCGCGATCGGCGAGGGCGCGCAGGTGATCGGGCCCGACCACTCGCGCGGGGACTTCGCGCGGGCGCACACGCGCATCCGCTGATCGCGCATCCGGTGACCGCGCATCCGGTGACCGCGCATCCGGTGACCGCGCATCCGCGGACCGCGCCGGTCGTCGCCCCCGTGACCGGGGCCCCGCGCACGCCCTCGTAGGATGGAGGGCGTGTCTGAGATCACCCCTGACCTCGTGCGCCACCTGGCGCACCTCTCGCGCATCGGGCTGACCGACGAGGAGGTGGAGCGCCTCACGGGCGAGCTCGGCCAGATCGTCGACGCGGTGGCCACCGTGCGCCAGGTGGCGACCCCCGACGTGCCCGCCACGAGCCACCCGATCGCCCTCGGCACCGTCACGCGTCCCGACGTCGTCGGCCGCACGCTCACGCCCGACGAGGCGCTCGCGGGCGCACCGGAGCGCGACGGCGACTTCTTCAAGGTCACCTCGATCCTGGGGGAGGAGCAGTGAGCCTCGTCACCAAGTCCGCCGCGGAGCTCGCGGCCATGCTCGACGCAGGTGAGGTGTCGAGCGTCGAGGTCACGCAGGCGCACCTCGACCGCATCGCCGGGGTCGACGGCGCCGTGCACGCGTACCTGCACATCAACGAGCAGGCGATCGACACCGCCGCCGCGATCGACAAGAAGCGCGCCGAGGGCACCGCATCCGGTCTCGCCGGTGTGCCCGTCGCCATCAAGGACGTGCTCTGCACGCTCGACATGCCTTCCACCTCGGGCTCCAAGATCCTCGAGGGCTGGGTGCCGCCGTACGACGCGACCGTCGTCGCCCGGATGCGCGCGGCCGGCCTCGTGCCGCTCGGCAAGACCAACATGGACGAGTTCGCGATGGGCTCCTCCACCGAGCACTCGGCCTACGGCAACACCCACAACCCGTGGGACCTCACCCGCATCCCCGGCGGATCGGGCGGCGGCTCGGCCGCGGCCGTCTCGGCGTTCGAGGCCCCGCTCGCGCTCGGCTCCGACACGGGCGGTTCGATCCGCCAGCCGGCGGCCGTCACCGGCTCGGTCGGTGTGAAGCCCACCTACGGCGGCGTCTCGCGCTACGGCGCGATCGCGCTCGCGTCGTCGCTCGACCAGGTCGGCCCCGTGACCCGGACGGTGCTCGACGCGGGCCTGCTGCACGACGTCATCGGCGGGCACGACCCGCACGACTCGACGTCGATCCCGGATGCGTGGCCGTCGTTCGCCGAGGCCGCACGCGCCGGTCGGCGCGAGGGTGCGCTCAAGGGCCTCCGTGTCGGCATCGTGACCGAGCTCGCGGGCGGTGAGGGCTTCCAGCCCGGCGTCGTGCAGCGCTTCGAGGAGTCGCTCGCGCTGCTCGAGGCCGAGGGCGCGGAGCTCGTGCCGGTCTCGGCCCCGTCGTTCCAGTACGCGATCGCCGCGTACTACCTGATCCTCCCCGCGGAGGCGTCGAGCAACCTCGCGAAGTTCGATTCGGTGCGCTTCGGTCTGCGGGTGACGCCCGACGGCCAGCCGACCGTCGAGGACGTCATGTCGGCGACGCGCGAGGCGGGCTTCGGCGACGAGGTGAAGCGCCGCATCATCCTCGGCACCTATGCCCTCTCGGCGGGCTACTACGACGCCTACTACGGTTCGGCGCAGAAGGTGCGCACGCTCATCCAGCGCGACTTCTCGGCCGCCTTCGAGAAGGTGGACGTGCTCGCGACGCCGTCGGCGCCGACGACGGCGTTCCCGCTCGGCTCGAAGGTCGACGACCCGCTCGCGATGTACCTCAACGACCTCACGACGATCCCCGCGAACCTCGCGGGTGTTCCCGGCATCTCGCTGCCCTCGGGTCTCGCACCCGAGGACGGGCTGCCGGTCGGCATCCAGTTCATGGCGCCGGCTCGTGAGGACGCGCGGCTCTACACCGTGGGTGCGGCGCTCGAGCAGCTGCTCGAAGCGAAGTGGGGTGGCCCCCTCCTCGCCCAGGCCCCGTCGCTCGCCTGACCCGCTGGTTGAGTAGCGCCAACGGCGCGTATCGAAACCCGCCCCCCGCCTCACTCAGCGGCCGCTCGGTCGTCCGCGAACGCCCGGCGGGCGGTGAACCACCACCCGTACGCGGCGGCCGCGGCCGCGAGCGGGGAGGCGAGGGCGCCCGCCGAGAATCCGAGAGTCGCCCCCTGGAGCGCATCGCCGCGCCACGAGGTGGCCCCGATCAGCAGCCCGACGAGCGCGCCCATGACGACCGCGGCGGCTGCCCCGAGTGCGGCGTGACTGAGCACGTGCGGCCACCGTCGCTTCTCGCGCGTGAGTCGTCGCCCGACGAGTCGCGCGAGCGGGGCGAAGGCGAAGCCGGCGAGCGTCGTGGTGGGCACGATCCCGATGAGCCACCCGGTCGCGACGAGGTAGAGCGAGAAGGTGGCGTAGGTGGAGTCGAACGCGAGCAGCACGATGATCGCGACGACCGGTGTCGCGAGCCCGAAGGCCACGCACGCGGCCATCACTCCGCGCGCGAGCTCCCCGCGGGTGAACGCCATCGGCTCTTCGGCGGTGCGCGGTCCGGGCGAGGCGGAGGGCTGTTCCATGTTCCGACCCTCCTCGCCTGGTGGGCCCGGCGGCAGGGCCTATCGGCCCGTGGGCGACGTCGGGAGGCGCTGTGTGCCGGTCAGCGGCGGCGGGCGTGGGCCGCGTCGCGTGCGCCGAGGCGGCCAGCTTCGCGGATCCAGCCCGCCCGCTGCTCCGGGGTCGAGAACCGCACCTTCATGAACCTCGTGATGCCGCGCACGCGGATGCCGCAGTACTCGAGCGTTGCGCGGGCGAGCGAGGTCTCGGCGGCGTTGCGGTACCGCATCCGGTTCCACCAGGCGGGGCCGTCGGCGGTCATGAGGATGCGGGCGGTGCGTCCGGCGAGCAGGCGGCGGGGGATCTGGCCGGTGCGGTAGCGGAAGGCGACCCCGGAGAGCACGACGCGGTCGAGGTAGGCCTTGAGGGCGGCGGGGTAGGTGCCCCACCACTGCGGGAAGAGGATGACGACGTGTTCGGCCCATACGAGGTCGTCGATCAGTTCGCGTACGACCGGCTCGAGCGGGGTGGTGTCGCCGTCCCATGCGCGCAGCTGCTCCCGCGCGTCGGTGTGGGGGATGCGGATGGCGGCGAGGTCGTGCACACGCACCTCGGCTGCAGGGCGGGCGTGTTCGACGTAGGCGGCGGCGAGGGCGTGGTTGAGGCTGCCGGCGATGGGGTGGCCGATGACGACGAGGATGCGGCGAGGGTCGTGGTTCGTCGTGGCGGTTCCGGTGTCGGTCGGGCTCGTGAGCGTCATGGGGGTGTCCTCTCGTGTGCGGTGGTGCGTGCGGGGTGGTGCCGGTGGACCGTGGGTGTGGGCGGCCGCAGGCGCGCCGGATACCGCCGGAGTGGTCCGGCGGCGTGCGGGCGTTTCGGCTGGGTCGGGCGGTTGGCTGCCCGGTGGTCAGCTGCCGGGTGGCGTTTCGGCTTTGCGGATGAAGATGTCGAGGATGGCGCGGAGTCGTTCGTTGAGTTCGTCGGTCTCGCCGGCGGGGAGTTCGTGGAGGGCGGCCGCGAACTCGCGTTCGAGCATGGCGGTGGCGTCGCCGACGAGCCGTTGTGCGGTCGGGGTGAGGTTGACGATGACGCGTCGGGCGTGGTGGGGGTCGCTGCCGAGCTCGATCCAGCCGTCTTTCACGAGCCCGTCGAGCCGTTTGGAAACGGCGGCTTTCGACACCATGAGGCACTCGGCGAGGGTTGTGACGTCGGGTTCGTCGAGCGTCGAGGTGACGGCGAGGAAGTGGTACTGGCTGTAGCTGATGCCGAAGTGCTCGCGCACGAGCTCTTCGGCGAAGCCGTCGATGCGGTAGACGAGCTCGTGCAAGGTGACGGCGATGCCTTGTCCGATGAGCTGCATGCGATGAGTTAACTGGTTGACACTGCAGTTGTCAACCGGTTGACACTGTCGGGTCGCTCAGCGTGTGAGGAGCGGTGGTCAGCATGCGGCGACTCGGCGGCGCGCGCGGGCGGCGAAGACGGCTGTTATGCCCGCGAGGAGTGCGACGACCGCGGCGATCGTCAGCTGCCAGGAGGTGTCGGCGCCGGTCTCGGCGAGGGTCGGCTCGGGCTCCGCCGCCGGCGGCGGCGCGACGGCGGGCAGGGTGCGCACCGTGAGCGACTCGAACCAGTGGCCGGCGGTCTGATCCGGCACGATCGTGATCACGGTGCGGCCGTTGAGCGAGGCTCCGGGGCTCTCGGGGGTCGCCCACAGCCGACCCGTGGCGTCGAAGTCGGCGCCCCAGATGCGCAGCGTGCTCGTGACGTGGTTCACGGTCGTGCCGTCGTAGATGTAGAGGCCGCCAGCGTGTGCGAACAGCCACCAGTCGCCCGAGAGCGGGTCGAGCGCGATCGCGGCGGTCTCGACGGGCAGCTCGGTCACGAGGGTCAGGGTGGCGTTCGTCGGGTCGACGGTCGCGAGCATGTACGGATCGCCGGTGCCGTTGTTCCGGCACGAGGCGTAGAGCACGCCCCCGCTGTAGTCGAGCCCGCGGCAGTCGGACGGGAGGCCGAGGTGCGTGAGGCCGCCGATCACGACGGGCGCCTCGCCGATGCCGACGCGGAGGAGGCGATGCGGCGTGAAGTCGATCGCGTATCCGCGGCCGTCGGCGTCGAGGTCGATCCCGACGACTTCGGTGGGGGCGACGACGTCGCTTCCGAGTGCGTACGTGCCGGCGGCGGACGCAGTCGCGAGCGTGCCGGTGAACCACTCCGAGCTGTAGCCCGCGTACTCGGGGTCGGCCGCGGCGGGCGCGGCGGTGGCGGGAGCTGCAGCGATGGTTCCGGATACGGCGGGGAGCAGCAAGGCGGCGGTAGCGAGCGCAGCGCGGAGGGAGCGGGAGTGCACGGGTTTCCTCGAGTGTCGTAGTGCTGCGCGTCGGGGGCCGGCTGCGGGTGGGTTGACGGGTCCGCAGCCAGACTGGCATAGGCGCGTCGCGCCCTCCAACTCGGACCGCCCGGGCTGACCGCCGAGCCCCCTAACCGCCGCACCCCGCGCTGTCAACGGGCTGTTCACATCCGCCCCCCTCCCGTCGAATGGATACGGACCGAAGGAGAACAACATGGCTCAGATCACCGAGAGCATCGACGTCGACGTGCCCGTCACGACCGCCTACAACCAGTGGACGCAGTTCGAGTCGTTCCCGCACTTCCTGCAGGAGGTCGAGAGCATTACGCAGCTCGACGACACGCACGTGCGGTGGAAGGTGAACGTGGGCGGTGCCGAGCGCGAGTTCGACACCGAGATCACCGAGCAGCACCCGGATGAGCGGGTCGCCTGGAAGAGCATCGGCGGCGACACCGAGCACGCGGGCGTCGTGACGTTCCACAAGCTGAGCGACACCTCGAGCCGCGTGACGGCGCAGATCGACTGGGAGCCGCAGGGTGCGCTCGAGACGGTCGGCTCGTGGGTCGGCGCGGGCACGCACGCCGTCAAGAAGGACCTCGAGAACTTCAAGGAGTTCATCGAGAAGCGCGGCACCGAGACCGGTGCCTGGCGCGGCGACGTCGAGAACTGACGCACCGGGGCCTGGCGCGACCGCGGTCGCGTCGTGGTAGCGGAGGCGGCATCCGAGCCCGTTGGGGGGCCTCGGATGCCGCCTCTCCGCGTTCGGGAGCCCCCGCCGCCCAGCGCGCCCGGCCTAAGCCCCGCCCCGCGCCTCCGCCGCGTGCCGCGCCTCCAACGCGTCGAGGATCAGCTCGAGCCCGACCTCGAACTCGTCGCCGTAGCTGTAGTCGCGCCCGGCGATCATCGTCTGCACCATCTCGGTCATGTGCGGGTAGCGTTCGGCAGCGATGGCGAGCTCCTCGGTGTAGGCCTCGACGCTCTCCCCGGGTGCGATCGGGAGGCGCTGCTCGGTGAGCACGAACCCGTACACGTAGGCGTCGACGAGCGAGAACGCGTGCGCCGCGAGCGTCACGCCGAGCCCACCCCGCCGCAGGTTGCCGAGCACGGCGTCGTGGAAGGCGAGCGTCGACTCCCCGGCGGCCCGACGCGACTCCACGAGGCCGAGCCCCCACGGGTGGGCGCTCAGCACCTCCCGCATCGACACCGCGCGGGCGCGGGTGCCCTCACGCCATCCGTCGTCGAGACCGGGGGCGCGGAAGCGCGCGAACACCCAGTCGGCGAGCTCGTCGAGCAGCTGCTCCTTGCCCGAGATGTGGTGGTAGAGCGACATCGCTTCGACGCCGAGCTGCCGTCCGACGCTGCGCATGCTGACGCCGGCGAGACCCGCTTCGTCGGCGACCGCGACGGCCGCGTCGATGATGCGTTCGCGCGTGAGGGGCTCGCGCGGAGCCCGTGTCGTGCCCGCCATCCGCACCTCCCGCTTGTGTTCTTACGCATGTAAGGCTAGCGTATCGGCCGTCAGGCTTACAGGTGTAAGGAGAGCGGATGCGCGCGGTCGTCGTCGAGAGGTACGGGCCCCCCGAGGTGGCCCGGGTGGTCGAGGTTGCGACCCCCGAGCCCCGGCCGGGCGAGGTGCTCGTGCGGGTGCACGCGGCGGCCGTCACGAGCGGCGACGCGCGGATGCGGGCGGGCGAGTTCCCTCCCGGCTTCGCGCTGCCCGCTCGGCTCGCGATCGGCATCCGCGGCCCCCGGGTGCGGGTGCTCGGCGTCGCGTTCTCGGGGGAGGTCGCGGTGCTCGGCCCCGGGGTCGCCGAGCTCGCGGTCGGCGATCGCGTCGCGGGCATGACGGGGGCCGGCTGCGGCGCGCACGCCGAGTACGTGCGCGTGAAGGCGGCGCGTGCGCGGCGGACGCCGGACGGGCTGGGCTTCGACGCCGCAGCCGCGGTGCTGTTCGGGGGCAGCACCGCCCTCGACTACCTCGATGCGAAGGCGGCCCTCACGGAGCGGGGTGAAGGGGCGCGTGTGCTCGTCAACGGTGCCTCAGGCGCCGTCGGCTCCGCCGCCGTGCAGCTCGCGCACCACCTCGGCGCCCACGTCACCGCGGTCACGAGCGCCGCCAACGCGGATTTCGTACGCGGCCTCGGCGCCGACCGCGCCGTCGACTACCGCAGCACGCCTCTCGAGGCGCTCGCGGCATCCGGTGAGCGGTTCGACGTCGTGCTCGACGCGGTCGGCAACCTGAGCCCGGCGACGGGTCGCCCGCTGCTCGCCGACGGGGGAGCGCTGCTGCTCGCGGTCGCGAGCCTCGGCCAGACGATCGGCGCGCGCGGGAACGTGAAGGCGGGCCCCGCATCCGAGAAGCCCGAGCACCTGAGCCGCGTGCTGCAGCTCGCGGCCGACGGCGTCTTCGCACCGCTCATCGAGGCGAGCCACCCGCTCGACGAGATCGCGCAGGTGTACGCGCGGATCGACTCTGGCCGCAAGGTCGGCAACATCGTCGTGCTCCCGCAGGACGCGCGATGAGCGCGCCGCTCTTCGCCGATCGGCGTGAGCCTGCTCGTGAGCGCGTTCACCGTCTGGGTGGTGCTCACGGGGTTCAGAACGCCAGAGTGACGTCCGCGCGCCCGGCGCTCGCCTCGATGAGGCGGGCGTTCGGCTCGTCGACGTCGTTCGCCCACGCCTCGGCGGCCTCGCGCGTGCGCCCGAAGCGCATGTGCCGCTCGACGAGGCGCCGCATCCGCTCCTCGGGTGCGACGCGGATGAACCACGCGTCGTCGAGCAGCTCGCGCAGGCCCGCCCACGGCCCGTCGTCGAGCAGCAGGTAGTTGCCCTCGACGACGACGATGTCGGAGCTCGGGGGCACGACGGTGCCGGCGGCGATGGGCTGCTCGATCGAGCGGTCGAAGGTGGGCGCGTAGACGGGGCCGGAGGCGGTGCGGATGCGCGCGAGCAGCGCCGCGAGCCCCTCGGCATCGAAGGTGTCGGGCGCGCCCTTCCGCTCGGCGCGGCCAAGCAGCCCGAGCACGTGCTGCGAGTAGTGGAAGCCGTCCATCGGCACGAGGGCTGCGCGGGCGCCGAGCTCCGCGACGAGCGCCTCCGCGAGGGTCGACTTGCCGGCGCCGGGTGCCCCCGCGATGCCGATCAGCACGCGTGCGCCGCGGTCGTCGGCGAGCCGCCGGGCGCGGTCGGCGAGCTCTCTCGGGGACGGATGCGCGGCATCCGTCGGTCGGCTCTCGGTCACGCGTCCACGATGCCAGGTGCTCGGGGCGAGCGCCCCATCCGCACGCGCCTAGAATCGAACACATGGCCAAGCCCGACCTCATGGACTTCGACAAGGCGCTCGAGCTGTTCGAGCCGGTGCTCGGATTCGAGGTGCACGTCGAGCTGTCGACCGCCACGAAGATGTTCAGCGACGCGCCCAACCCGGCCGCGCCCGGCGGCTTCGGCGCCCCGCCGAACACGCAGATCACGCCGCTGTGCCTGGGCCTGCCCGGCAGCCTGCCCGTGGTGAACGAGAAGGCCATCGAGTACTCGATCTCGCTCGGCCTCGCGCTCGGATGCCAGATCGCCCCGTCGAGCCGCTTCGCCCGGAAGAACTACTTCTACCCCGACCTCGCGAAGAACTACCAGATCAGCCAGTACGACGAGCCGATCGCCTTCGAGGGCTCGCTCGTCGTGGAGCTCGAGGACGGCACCTCGGTGACGATCCCGATCGAGCGCGCCCACATGGAGGAGGACGCCGGCAAGCTCACCCACATGGGGGGCGCGACCGGCCGCATCCACGGCGCCGAGTACTCGCTCGTCGACTACAACCGCGCGGGCGTGCCGCTCGTGGAGATCGTGACGAAGCCGATCTTCGGCACCGAGCACCGCGCGCCCGAGGTGGCGAAGGCGTACGTGTCGACGATCCGTGAGATCGCCCGCTCGCTCGGCATCTCGGAGGCGCGCATGGAGCGCGGCAACCTCCGCTGCGACGCGAACGTGTCGCTGCGCCCGCGCACTCCTCAGGTGGTCGAGGAGCGAGCCGCGGACGGCGGCACGCGTCTCGAGACCACCGCCCCCGCACACCTCGACGCCTCGATCAACCCGCACCCCGAGGTGAAGCTCGGCATCCGCACCGAGACGAAGAACGTGAACTCGTTCCGCTCGGTGGAGCGTGCGGTGCGCTACGAGATCCAGCGCCAGGCGGCGATCCTCGCCGCGGGCGGCACGATCACGCAGGAGACCCGCCACTGGCACGAGGACCGCGGGGTCACCTCCGCCGGTCGCCCCAAGTCGGACGCCGACGACTACCGCTACTTCCCCGAGCCCGACCTGCTGCCGATCGAGCCCTCGCCGGAGCTCATCGAGAAGCTGCGTGCCGCCCTGCCCGAGTCGCCGGCCGTGCGCCGTCGCCGCCTCCAGGAGGCCTGGGGCTTCACCGACAACGAGTTCCGCGACGTCAAGAACGCGGGCCTGCTCGTCGAGGTGGAGGAGACGGTGGCCGCGGGTGCGGCGCCGGCCCAGGCCCGCAAGTGGTGGACGGGCGAGATCGCCCGCATCGCCAACCAGCGCGAGGTGGAGCCGGGCGAGCTCGTGTCGCCGCTGCACGTGTCGGAGCTCATCGCGCTCGTCGAGTCGGGGGACCTCACCGACCGCCTCGCCCGCCAGGTGCTGGAAGGCGTGATCGAGGGGGAGGGCCGCCCGTCCGAGGTGGTCGAGGCTCGCGGCCTGAAGGTCGTGTCGGACGACGGCGCCCTGATCGCCGCGATCGACGAGGCCCTCGCCGCCCAGCCCGACGTGTTCGAGAAGATCCGCGACGGCAAGGTGCAGGCCGCGGGCGCCGTGATCGGTGCGGTCATGAAGGCCATGCGCGGCCAGGCGGATGCGGCGCGCGTGCGCGAGCTGGTGCTGGAGCGGGCGACGGCGGAGTAGCCGGAAAGGTTGCTTGAGCGTCGAGGTGATTCGCCTGAGGCTGATAGGCGCCACTATGGTCTACCCAGAGCCTTTGGAGACTACTTGGCAAAGCATGTTTCGTCATCGGTGACGGGCTGGATTGTGGCCGCCATCGTAGTGTTTGCTGCGCTCGCCGTCGGTGGCTTTGTATGGTCGGCCAATGAACAAGGCGCGGCCCAGGGGGCCCTGTCTGGGATCGCTTCAGCATTCGTGTCGGTCGCACTAGCGCTTCTTATCTCCGAAATTCTGCTTAAGCCAATCCTCGCGGAGGACATCCGGAATGCGGCGGGTCTCAGTCGACGTGTCACCGATCTTGGCCTGAGAGACATGTTGCCGGAGGGCAAAGTAGACTTCGCCGACTTCTACAGGGATGGCGGCGCTATCTGGATGGTTGTAGTGCAACCCAGTTCCTGGCTTGCTCGGGATATCGACGAAGTAGTGCAGTCGGCCAAGTCCAAGCCGAGTGAATTCGAGATTGCCTTCCCGGAACCCGGCGCCGTATCCGACGCGATGGCACTTGTCCTGGGAAAGGATTCCGAGGCGTACCGCGCTGAGGTGTTGGCAGCCGCGGCCGAGCTAGAACGTCGGTGGAGGTCTGAATCGATCTCGAACGGATCCAAGCTAACTATTCACTGGATGGGGGCCCCGCCGAGCAATTTCTTCGGCGTAAGTAGCCAGCGATGCCTGATCGGGATCGAGCCGGCGGCGCACCGAACAGGGCTCGGCGGTGTTGTCGTCTCGATTGACAGGTCGACGGGAACGGACATTGACTCTTGGGTAGAACGAGTGCTTTCGAGTTCAAAGGCCGCGGTCGCCGACCCGCCAGTGTGGGTTAGTTGACATGGCGATGAAGAAGCCAACCAGGGCCGAGAACTTTGATCTCACTGTCTTGCTTGACGGCATCGAGCACGGTTCCGTCGTGCTCCCGAACTTTCAGCGGGACTTCGACTGGACTGTCGCGGACGTGCGATCTCTGATCGGAACCGTCCTGCGCGGATGGCCGCTGGGCAGCCTGTTGCTAATCGAGGGTGACACCGACCGGGACTTTTACGATCCTCGGCCTTTCACCGGTGCACCGGAAGTATCCGATGCGATCGATCTTGTGGTTCTCGATGGCCAGCAACGACTCACGGCTCTATATCACGCGCTCCGAAGTAAGGGCGGGTTTGAGTATGCCGTCAGATACGAGTTGCCTCTTAACTCAATTGACGATCTGGACAAGGCGATCGTTGCAATACGCGAGACGGACTGGCCGGAAGACCCTGCGCACCAGGCGCAGGCGGGCTATCTGCCCGTCCACGCTCTCGAGTCGGCCGAGGCCTTCTACTCGTGGCGAGACGCTGCGCTTGAAGCGGAGGACTCGACTCGAGTTCAGGAGATCACGTCGAAGTACAGAACACATCTCTCAGGGATTAACCAGTATCGGGTTCCGGCTGTGCTGATTGGCACCGACGCTGGGCCCGAGGCGGTCGCTCGAATATTTGAGCGGGTGAATCGAACTGGAATTAAGCTTGGGGCTTTTGATCTGATGGTTGCAAAGTCGTTTGCGCCCGGATTCAATCTTCGAGCGCTTTGGGATGACGCGTTGCTTCGCAACGATTCCCTGCGGCGCTTCCTCCAGGATGATGGCCTTCCAGTTCTAACGACTCTGGCGCTGCGCAATAGGGGTGACGTTAGGCAGAGCGCTGTTCTTGAGTTGACGGGACCAGCGATTCAGGACGGATGGCATGCAGCAATTGCACACATTGAGGCAGCGATCGACTTCTTGATGTCGCGGCTGGGCGTACTTGACCCCGCGTGGTTGCCATACAAGGCCATGCTTCCGGTCCTCGCGGCGGTTGATTATGACGTGCAATTGCTCGATGAGTACGAATTCATCGAGCGTTGGTACTGGTCTACGGCGATTGGCCGGCGCTACGACGAGGGATCAAATACCTCGGCAGTTGCCGACTTCCGAATGCTTCGAGCGCGCATCGATCCCATTGTTTCGCCGCCGCGTGTGGTTCGCGAGCTCGCGATCGAAAGCACGAGAGGTCAGCAAGGTGCATTCCATCGGACTTTCCTTAACGCGCTCGGTAAAGAAGCCCTGCCCGCGCTTCAGGGTGAACTGGACTATGGGTCAGTGAGAGCGGTCTCCCTCTTTAGTCGGGACGACCCGCGCCATATGGAGCCTCCGCTTCATCTACGAACGATGGGTTTCTATCTCGCGCGCGTCGAGGGCAAGACGTCCATTCGGCTGCCAGAGAGCCTGCAGTTCGGCGCGTTGCTCGACCTCTATGACATGGAACTGGCGCTGAACAGGCGACTTGAGCGATTTATCTCGGCCGCGAGCGGCTGGATTGGTGAGCGAATTCCGATCGTCTCCACCGAAGACGTGAGCGAGGAAGAGCTGTTCTTCGGTACCGATGACGAGTCATAGAGCCTTGCGGTAGGAGTTTGTCGCGAGTTTCACTGACGTTTCCCTGTCGAGTGCACTCTGCGCTTCGGCGCTGAATCAGCGCCGCTCGTGAAGGGACCCCGATGCACCGCAGCACCACCATGCTCACCCCCGCACTCCTGCGCATGCTGCTCGCGACATCCGCAATCACCGCGCTCGCCGCATCCGGCGTCGTCGCCGCAGCACGGGCGGCCAGCGCCGCCCCCCTCCCCACCGTCGTCATCAACGAGGTGGAGTCGAACGGCGGCACGCCCGCCGACTGGGTGGAGCTCTACAACACCGGCACCGAGACGGTCGATGTGGGCGGCTACATCTTCATGGACAGCGAGCCGCGCACGAAGGCGATCCCGGCGGGCACCACCATCGCGCCGGGGGCGTACCTCAAGTTCGTCGTCGACGAGAACCCCAACAAGGTGGGGCTCGGCGCCGCCGACAGCGCGCGGCTGTTCCTGCCCGACGGCACCACGCTCGTCGACGGCACCAGTTGGGGCCCGAGCCACGCGCCCTACACCTGGGGCCGCTGCGCCGACGGCACCGGCGCGTTCGTGCAGACCACCGCATCCACCCCCGGCGCCGCCAATGCGTGCCCGGAGGCCGCCGCCACCCTCAAGATCAACGAGGCCGTGAGCGACGGCGGCACCCCCGGCGACTGGATCGAGTTCGTGAACACCGGCGACGTGCCGGTGGATGCCGGCGGGCTCGTCGTGCGCGACAACGACGTGGCGAACCCCTACACGATCCCTACCGGCACCTGGGTGGCGGCCGGCGGTTACCTCGTGCTCGACAACGGCACCCACTTCGCGTTCGGCCTCGGCAAGGGCGACTCGGTGCGCCTCTACGACACCGACGGCACCACCCTGCTCGACTCCACCAGTTGGCCCACCGGCACCCACGCGGCGCCGTCGTGGGGCCGCTGCCCGGATGCGTCGGGCGAGTTCGCGCTCACCACCGCGGCCACCAAGGGGGCCGCCAACCAGTGCACGGACCCCGGCACCGACCCCGGCGCCACCGCGAACGTGAAGATCAACGAGGTCGAGTCCTCGGGCGGCACCCCCGGCGACTGGGTGGAGCTCATCAACCTCGACACCGACCACGCCGCCGACCTCACCGGCTACCGCATCCGGGACAACGACACCGGTCACACCGCGGTGCCGTTCCCCGCGGGCACCACGATCGAGTCGGGCGGCTACCTCGTGATCGAGGAGGACGCGCTCGGGTTCGGGCTCGGCTCCGGCGACTCGGTCACCCTCTTCGCGCCCGACGGCACGACCGTGGTCGACACGACCACCTGGCCCGGCCACGCATCCGTCACCTGGGCGCGCTGCCCGAACGGCACCGGCGACTTCCGCGACTCCGGCGCCTCCACCAAGGGCCTCGCCAACGACTGCAGCACCACCGACCCCGGAACCGACCCGGAGCCGGGAGTGGAGGTGTGGCCCGGCGGCACCACCCTGACCGCCGTGCCCACCGACATCCCCCTCTCGGGCGACCTCTCCGGCCTCGACTACGAGACCCCCGTGCTCGGCGACCCCATCCTGTGGGCGGTCACCAACGGCACCGGTGTGCTCTCTAAGCTCGCCCCCGGCGCGGGCGGCGCCTGGAACGGTGCGAGCGGATGGGGTGAGGGCAAGCAGCTCGCCTACCCCGACGGCTCCACCGCCCCGGATGCCGAAGGCGTCACGGTGGCCGACGGCGGCTCCGCGGGCGGCGTCTATGTGGCCACCGAGCGCTCGAGCGCGGCGAGCTCCACGAGCCGCCCCTCCATCCTGCGCTTCGACGTGAGCGGCACGGGCACTACCCTCACCGCCACGAACGAGTGGAACCTCGGCGCCGATCTCACCGCCACCGTCGGCACGATCGGCGCGAACTCGGGTCTCGAGGGCATCACCTGGATCCCGGATGCGGTGCTCACCTCCCGCGGCTTCCTCGACGAGGCCACGGGGCAGCGCTATGACCCCGCGCTCTACCCGAACCACGGAGCGGGCGTGTTCTTCGTAGCGCTCGAGGAGACGGGCGACGTGTACGCCTACGTGCTCGACCTCACCGGCAGCGGCTTCACGCGCATCGCCACGATCGACACCCCCGGCGCCATGGAGGTCGACTACGAGCCCGAGACGCAGCTGCTGTGGGCGGTGTGCGACGAGGCGTGCGACGGCCGCACGGCCACCCTGCAGATCGGGGCGTCGGGCGCCTACGAGGTGACCCACCGCTACGCGCGGCCCGCGGCATCCGCCAACTACGCCAACGAGGGCTTTGCGCTCGCGCCGCAGTCGGCGTGCGTGTCGGGCCAGAAGCCGGTGTACTACGCCGACGACGCGAACACCGACGGCGTGTCGCTGCGCGTCGGCTCGGTGCGGTGCACCCCGCTGCCGGGCACGGGTGACGGCGACGGCGATCCGGGCGAGGGGGGGAACTCCGGCGGCGGGGCGCCAACGGCCCCCGCCGACAGCGAGCTCACGCCTGCCACGCAGGGCGGCGTCACCGGACCATCGACGGCCCGCGCCGGTTCGACCATCACGGTCACGGTCGGCGCCGACCGCGCGGGCACCCGCGTCGACGGGTGGGTGTTCTCCACCCCCGTGCACCTCGGCACCCACACCGTGAGCGCGGCGGGCACCATCCGACTGACGCTGCCGGCCACGCTCGCCGCGGGGGCCCACCGCATCGCGGTGCTCGACGCGGACGGCACCGTGATCGGCTGGTTCGCGATCACGGTGCAGCCCGCGGCCCTCGGCGCCACAGGCGCGGATGGGGCCGCCACGGATGCGGGGCTCGCGCTCGCGGCGCTGCTGCTCATCGCGGGCGCGGGGTTCGTGCTGCTGCGCCAGCGCGCTCCACAGGTGGAGTAGCGCCCCGCTTGCTGGCCTGCGTCGCGCGAGACCTACTCGAGCTCCTCGTACTCGTACCCGTCACGCACGATCTCGTTGAAGTACCGGCCCTTGCTGTCCGCCCGCAGCAAAGCGCGGTAGACGAACTCCGGCACGCCGAAGTATCGGTAGGTGCGGTCGTTCGTGAAGCGGATGTCGAGCAGCTCGCGGCTCGGGTCGTAGCGGATGGCGGCGATCGTCGAGGAATCGGGCGTCTCGATCCAGCGCATGAGGCGATGGTGCTCGGGCGGGAGCGTGGGGGATAGAGGGTTGCGCAGGTCACTCGACGGCGACCCAAGACACCGGCATCATGGCCCCATGAGTGACGGAGCCGCCGCGGTCGAGGCGTACCTCGCGGGATTCGAGCCCTCGGTGCAGGAGCGGATGCGGCGGGTGCGGGCCGCGATCCTCGCGGAGGTGCCGGGCGGCGAGGAGCGGATGCGGTACGGCATCGCCGCCGTCATGCTCGGCGGGCGGTACGCGCTGCACTACGCGGGGTGGAGGAAGCACATCGGGCTCTACCCGGTGCCGACGCTGCCCGAGCCGCTCGAGACGGAGGTCGCGCCGCTGCGCTCGGGTAAGGATTCGCTCGTGCTGAAGCACGCCGACCCGCTCCCGGACGAACTCATCCGGCGCGTCGCACGCGCGATCGTCGAGGTGCGGCGGCCAGCTGGGTAGGGCGGCGAGAGTCATTCACGAACGTCGGCACCGTCCGATACCGTGCCGCCATGTCCGAGAAGATCGACCTCAAGAAGACGGACGCGTACCGTGCGAAAGGGGGCGAGTTCCGCATCCTCGACGTGCCGCCCCAGCGCTACCTCATGATCGACGGCGAGGGCGACCCCAACACGGCGGTCTTCGCCGAGGCTGTCGAGGCCCTCTTCCCCCTCGCCTACGCCATCAAGTTCGCGAGCAAGCGCGAGCTGGGCGCGACTACGTCGTCATGCCCCTCGAGGGGCTGTGGTGGGCGGATGACATGGCCGCGTTCACGACGGCGCGCGACAAGTCGGCATGGAGCTGGACGCTCCTCATCCTCCAGCCCGACTGGATCGACGACGCCCTCGTCGACGCCGCCCGCGCGACGGTCGAGAAGAAGGGCGCCCCGCCGCGTCTGGGCGACATCCGCTTCGAGACCCTCGAGGAGGGGCGCTGCGTGCAGACGCTCCATGTAGGGCCTTTCGACGCGGAGGGACCCGTGCTCGCGCGCCTGCACGACGAGTTCATCCCCGCGAACGGCCTCACGATGACGGGCGCGCACCACGAGATCTACCTGAGCGACCTGCGGCGCACCGCTCCCGAGAAGCTGCGCACCATCCTGCGGCAGCCCGTGGCCTGAAGCCCGTTTTCCCCGGTGAGGGGCGGATGCGATACCTTGTGTCGTCGCGACCAGGCCGCGACATCGAGAGGAAGACGTGAAGGTTCTCGCCGACTACGGCGCACTCATCGCGGGCGCTCTGCTCGCCATCGCCGGCGTCGTGATCCTGCTCACCCAGCGCGCCGCATCCGACTTCAGTGCCTACGGCACGGTCGAGGCGACGGGCCTCGCGCAGGAGGACCCGACCGGCCCCGACCCGACGCTCGGCGTTCTGCTCGCCTCGCTCGGCGCGCTCGTCGTGTTCGCCTGGGTCGTGTATCGCCTCATCCGCCGCCGCGCCGCGTCCCGCGCGTAGGTGCCCCGCGGCGCCCGCGGCGGGGGGTGCAGTGCGCCCGGCACGCATTCGGTGAGGGCGTCAGCTGACGATCGAGCGGCCCGTCGATCGACAGCTAACCGCGCAGCGCGTAGCGAAGATAGACGCCACCGCCCGCGAAGCGGCGCTCGTCGAGCAGCTCGAGCTCGCGACGGATGCCGTGGTCGAGGTACGGTGTGCCGCCGCCGAGCAGCACGGGCATCACGATGAGGTGCACCTCGTCGAGCACCCCCGCGCGCGCCGCCTCGGATGCGAGGATGCCGCCCCCGATGAGCACGGGCGCCTCCGCCTCCGCCTTCCACCGCTGCACCTCGGCGACGTCGAACGTGCTGCGCAGCTCGGCACGCCGCATCGGCGTCTCGGTCATCGTCGTCGAGTAGACGACCTTGTCGACGCGGTTCCAGTAGCGACCCCACTCGAGCATCGGCCCCTCGAGCTCGGACTCGTCGACGTCGTCCCAGTAGAGCATGACGTCGTGGTTGCGGCGCCCGTAGAGGTGCAGCGTGCTGTCGGCGAAGAGCCGGTCGACGAACCAGTGGATGTCGTCGTCGGGCGTGCTCCAGTCGAAGCGGCCGTCGGCATCCTCGCGGTAGTTGTCGAGCGACACGGTCGAGAAGTAGATGAGCGGCGCTGCCATGTGGACAGCGTATACATCATGTCAGGCGGCGAGAACCCCGACCCAGAGGCCGTCGCGGGCCCGCGTCATCGCGACGTAGAGCTCGCGCAGCTCGAGCTCGAGGCGTTCGCGCTCGGAGTCGGCGAGCCGACCGGGTGGCATCCCGTCGATGAGCGCGAGGGGAGTGCGGGCGACGATCACGAACTTGAACTCGAGCCCCTTCGCGCGCTTGATCGTGCCGACCTTCACTGCCTGTGTCGGACGGCCGTCGTAATTCTCGAGGTCGACGGCCGGGATGCCGGCGGCCCTGAACGCCGTCAGCAGATCGGTGACGTGGTAGCGGTACATCGCGAGCACTCCGATGTCGCCGAGGGCGACACTCGGATCCTCGAGCAGCGAGCGCACATGGTCGACCACGGAGACATCGTGGCGCTGCTTCGACGAGAAGCGCACGACCTTCGGTTTCGCGCCGCGCCGCAGGAACTCGGCCGCATCCGCCGTGCCGCGTGCGCCGCTCTCGATGTCGACGAACGAGTTCTCGCGCACGATGCTCGACGCGAACTGCGCGATCTCGAGCGTGTTGCGGTAGTTGCGGTCCATGACGACGCCGCGTCCCGCGATCGAGATGCCGAGCTCGGAGAGGGTGTAGCCGCCGGGGTAGATCGACTGCTGCCCGTCGCCGATGAGGTTGAACGCGTCGGGGCCGTCTCCGACGAGCAGGTGCAGCATCCGGATCATGGCGCACGACAGGTCCTGAGCCTCGTCGATGACGACCGCGCTGTACTCCTCGAGCGGCGTGTGCCGAAGCGAGGCCTCGGCGGCGAGGATGAGATCCTCGAAGTCCCAGACGTCGATACGCCGCAGCTCGGCGGCGTAGTGCTCGTAGAGCGTCCACACGGCGGCGCGTTGGGCGACGCCGAGAGCGCGCTGGCGCCCGACACGCGCGCAGTTCTCGTACTCGGCGAGGCTTGAGAGGCCACGACCCTTGATGACGCTCGCGATCTCCTCGCGCCAGTACCGCTCGTCGGGATCGATCGCGGCGACGGCGCTGCCGTGTGCCCGCCAGATGCGCTCCCACGCCGCCTTCGCCTTCCTCCCGTCGAGGGTGTACCGCACGTCGCGCGACTTGAGGATCCGCCCGGCGAGCGCGTGGATCCCCTCGAAGTCGACGCGATCGGCCACCTCGGGGGCGAGCCGCTCGAACAGGGCACCCAGCACATCCGGGAGCGTGCGCACGTACGTCGTCACGAGCACCTTGCCGGGCCGCGTGCGCGCGATGTGCGCGGCGCGGTGCAGGCCCACGACGGTCTTGCCCGTGCCCGCGGCACCCCGGATGCGGCAGGGGCCGTTGAAGGTGCGTCGCACGACCTTCGCCTGCTCGGGGTGCAGGAACGCCATCCACGACTCGATCGGCTCGCGCGACAGGCCCTCGAAGGCGGCCGCGTTGATCTCGGCGACCGTGAGGAGCTCGACCGGCTCGTCACGTGCGGGCGCGGGTGGAGCCGTGACGATAACGGAGGGAGCCCCCGCGCCGGCCGTGTAGGGCGGGAAATGGGTCATGACGGTCACGAGCACGCGTTCGACGTCTACCTGCGACAGCCGTCGACCGCGCGACAGGATGCGCTCCACGACGGCGCCCTCCGACATGAGCTCGACCCCCATGACGCCGGCGCGGATGTCGCGGCGGTTGGTGAAGACGGCGAGCGTGTGCACCTCGGTCGGCGCGAGTCCGATCTCGGCGAGCAGCTGCTCGGTCGTGACGCCGAGGTCGGCGAGACCCGCGAAACGGTCGGTCACGTCGTCGTCACCCTGGTAGACCCGGTGCTCGGGTCCGTGCTTCTCGATGCGGACGTCCTTCCACGTCTTCGCGTCGACGATGAACACGCCCGAGGGGCCGACGACGACGAAGTCGACCTGTGCACGGGTGCTGCCCGGCCAACGACGGTCGGGAAGCACGTGGAAGCCCTGCGACTGCAACGGAGCGAGAGTCTGCTCGAGGCGGTGCTCGCTCGCCGCGGCGGCCTCGAACTTGAACGCCATCTGCTCGTAGACGTGAGCCTGACGGCGCATCTCATCCGCGATCGCGCGGGCGTTCCTCGCCTCGCGCGCGGCGGAGTCCCCTCCCGACACGCGTTCCCCCTGCTGTTGTGCTCCCATCCTGCGCTCATCGGCCAGTCGGGGGCAGCGCCCGTTCTGGGGTCATCCGGGGCGCCGACGTCGGAACTACAGGCCGGATCCGCCGATTCCACGGCTGCCGGGCAGCCGGCAGGCCCGCCGAGCCTGTCAGCGCCGCGCCGAAGTCCTACGCCGCGTCGCCCCGGCGCACGCGGAACCCGGCCGCGAGGTTCGCGCGCAGCTCGTCGGCGTTCTGCCGGATCACGTAGGCGGGGCGGTCGCGCTCGAGCCGCCACGACTCGTCGAGCCCGCCCGCCGAGACGGTGTCGAAGCCGAGTTCGTCGTACAGGTGCGTGACGAACTCGATCGCCTCGGGGAAGTCGGATGCCGTGCCGAGCGCGCGACGATCGGGGGTCCCGGCGGGGGAGCCGGTCGTCGTGATGTCGTTCGCGCCGATGTGATTGAAGGCCTTGACGACCTTCGATCGCGGCAGGTGCCCCTGCAGGAGCCCCGACACGGTCGCCTCTCCGCGGTCGAGCTCGGGGATGTGGCCGTCGCGCTCCCAGTAGTAGTTGTTCGTGTCGAGCACGATCTTGCCCGCGAGCGGCTCGACCGGCACGTCATGGTAGGCGCGCAACGGGACGGTCACGATCGCGACCTCCGCCGCGTCCGCGGCCTCCACGGCGGTCGCCGCCCGGGCGCGCGGGCCGAGCTCCGCCACGAGGTCGGCGAGCGTCTCCGGCCCGCGGGAGTTGGCGATCACCACGTCGTGGCCTCGGGAGGTGAGAGCCCGAGCGAGCTGCGATCCGATGTTGCCCGCTCCGATGATGCCGAACGTCGTCATGCGGGCTGCAACGAGGCCGCGCGGCCCCGCATTCCCCGCACGGCTCAGGCGGGCCAGACCCCGATGATGACCGCCATGATGAGCACCGTCACGAGCTCGTGCGCGCAGTTGAGGAGCGTGAGCCCCGCGGGCCGCCGGTCGAACTGGTCGTGCGTGATGAAGCGCGCCGCGGTGAACCCGGCCCACAGGATCACGGCCGTGAGCACCGCGTTCCAGAGGAAGCTGCCGCCGTAGAACTCGTACGAGATGTAGGCCGCCCCCGCGAGCACCCAGGCGGTCACGAAGCTCACGAGCACCGTCACGATCATGGGCCGCAGGAAGGGTGCGCCGCTGTCGGGGTCGATGCCCGACTGCTTCATCCAGTAGTTGCCGAACACCTTCGGCGTGTACCAGACGGCCCCGACCACCATGCTCGACAGGGTGGCCAGCAGCACCGCGATGTAGTTGATCTCCGGAACGGTCATCGCTCGTCTCCTTCGACGGACCCCGGGCGGGATCGGATGCCGCCGATGCTAGACCCGTCGGCCCACGACGCGACGCACCACGCTGCCGACCTGCCACCTCGCTCGGATCGGCCCTCGCGGATGTCGTGAGCCGGTGCGAGAGTGTGCGGGTGTCCTCCCCGCTGCTCGACGAGCACGACCGCGTGCGCGCGGCGCTGCTGCAGGGGACCCGCGACGCGGGCCTCCTCATCGCGGCGTACATCCCGTTCGGGGTGGCGATGGGTGCGGCGCTCGCGACGACGGGCGTCGAGCCCTGGCTCATCATCACGTCGTCGGTCGTGATCTTCGCGGGCGCCGCGCAGCTCGCGGGCATCGAGCTCCTCGGCGCGGGGGCGAGCATCGCTCTCGTCGTGCTGACGATCACGGTCATCAACGCGCGCCACCTGCTCTACAGCGCGTCGCTCGAGCCGCACCTCGCGCCGTGGCCACGCGGGCTCCGCATGCTCGGCGCGTTCCTGCTCGCCGACCCCATCTACGCGCTCGTCATCGCGCGCTTCGAGCGCCCGGGCGGCGCCGGCGCGAGGCGCGAGCAGTACGGGTACGTGTTCTCCGCGGGGCTCACGTGCCTCGTCGGCTGGACGACGCTCACGGCGGTCGGTGTGCTCGTGGGCGGCCTCATCCCCGACGACATCCCGCTCGAGCTCGCCGTGCCGCTCACCTTCCTGCTGCTGCTCCTGCCGCTCGTGAAGGACTCCGCGGGCGCGGTCGCGGCGATCGTGGGTGGGGCCGCGGCGCTCCTCGCGAGCGCCCTGCCGCTCGGCCTCTCGACCCTCGTCGGCGCTTCCGCGGGCCTCCTCGCGGGAGGCATCGTGCTGCGCCTCACGGGGAGCGGCGATGCGGACGCCCCCGGCAGCGACGCCCCCGAGGCGGATGCGGGGCCCCGCCATGCTTGACGCCCTCGCGATCCTGCTCGGCGCGGTCACGACCTACCTCACGCGCGCCCTCTTCCTCGTGTCGAAGAAGCTCCGCCCACCGCGCGCGATCGCGCGCTACCTGCCGCTCGTCGGCCCCGCGGTGCTCGGCGCGATCGCCATCCCGGGGCTCATCGCGCCGGGAGGCGAGCTGTCGTTCGCGGCGACCGCGCCATCCGTCGTCGCGGCGCTCGCGGCGTGGGGCGCGTGGCGACTCGCGCGCAAGCAGATGATCGTGGGCCTGCTCGTGGGTCTCGCCGTGTGGTGGACGCTGTACTGGGCGGTCGCCCAGCTCGGCTGGTGACCGCCCAGTACGGCGTCTGATCAGGGGATCCCGCGAAGCGAGCCGTCAGGCCTTCTGCTCGGCGTGCTTGCCCTCGGCGATCTCCTCGACGACCTTCTCGCAGAAGGCGGGCAGGTCGTCGGGGTTGCGGCTCGAGACGAGCCCCGCATCGACGACGACCTCCTGGTCGACCCAGTTGGCGCCCGCGTTCTTCAGGTCGGTCTTGAGCGACGGGTAGCTCGTGATCGTGCGGCCGTCGACGACGCTCGCCTCGATGAGCACCCACGAGCCGTGGCAGATGACCCCCACGGGCTTGTGCTGCTCGAAGAACGCCTTCGAGAACTCGACGGCGTCGGCGTCCATACGCAGGTGGTCGGCGTTAACGACGCCACCCGGCAGCACGAGCGCGTCGAACTGGTCGGCGACCACGTCGGCCACCTGCCGGTCGACCGTCTGCGTGTGGCCCTTCTCGCCCGTCACCTCGCCCGACTTGGGGGCCACGAGCACCGCCTCGGCTCCGTGCTCCGTCACGGCCTTCCAGGGCTCCGTGAGCTCCGAGTCCTCGAAGCCGTCGGTCAGCAGGAAGGCCACCGTCTTTCCGGTCAGATGCGACATGTTGCTCCTCTTTCCTTCATCGGTTCTTCCACGCTAGGGAGCCGACGGGGGAGCGTCACGGGGCTTGCCGCCCGGATGCCGGTGCGCTACTCGGGGTCGAGTCGCCTCCGGCGCTCCTCGGCTCGCGCGAGCACGTCACCCGCCTTCTCGAGCTCGCGCTCAAGGCGTGGCCCTTCGCGCCCGATCGCCCGCAGCTCGGCCTCCGCATCGTCGAGGCGGCGCTTCGCCGCGGCGAGCTCCGCCTCGAGTCGACGCACCTCGTCGGCCTGTTGGTCGCGGTCGGCGCGGGCCCCGTCGACGCGTTCGTCATGCTCGCGCCGGGCGGCTTCCGCCTCCGCGTGCCGCGCCCGCGCCGCCTCGAGCACCTCGTCGGCCTCCGCGCGCGCCCGCGCGAGCTCGGCATCCGGATCCTTCACGACCCGCAGCCGGGGGCGCGGCGGCACCGAGGGGGCGTCCGCGTCGAGCGCGACCGCGCCCTCGAGGTCGACGGCGTCGAACCCGGCGGGCTCGAGCGCCCGCACGAGCAGCCCCGAGCGCACGGCGGCCGCGGCATCCGCGTCGCCCATCGCCGCCTGCAGCGTCTCGGCGACATCGTCGAGCACCGCACGGGTCGCGTTCACGCCGTGCTCCTCCGCGATCGCCGCCGCGACCTCGGATGCGTCGCGCAGCGCCGCGCGCCGCTCGTCGGTGAGCCGCGTAAGTGCCTCGCGATCCGCGTTCTCGAGCGCGGCGCGCAGCTCGTCGCCGAGCGCCACGAGCTCCTCGAGCAGCTGGGAGTCCTCGGCGGCGAGCATCGTCACGAGCCACGCGGCGGGGGAGGCGCGCTTCAGGGCGCCGATCGCGTCGGAGAGCGCCCGATCGGATGCGCGCAGCTCGGCCCGGCGTGTGTTGCGGGCCGCGACGAACTCCGCGGGCGGGAGCCGGTAGAGCTCGCGCGCCTCGTCGGCCAGCGTCCGCGCCGCCATCGGCTACTTCTGCTTCGGCGCCCGCAGCCGGAGGAACCGCTGTTGGCCCTCCTCACGCAACTCGACCTGCCCGGAGCGCGACTTCACGAACTCGGTGAAGCTGTCGAAGCCGAGGCTCTTCTCGGCGAACTGCGAGTTGAGGCGCTTCATCTGCGTCTTGACGGCCCCCGCGGGGCTCCAGCCGTCCGCGTCCTTCGCCACCAGCGCGAGCGCCTTGATGAGCAGCTTCGAGGCACCCGGGCCGCCGATCGCCTGCCCGGCCGCGCCCGTCTGCGCGGGCGCGGGGGTGGCATCCGGCTTCTGCGCTCCCTCGTCGGCCTCGGCGACCTCGCGCTCGTCGGCGGCGCGCGTGGCGCGCTCCTCCTCCTGCGCGACGTCGTCGTAGTACTCGAACTCGTCGCACGCAGAGATGAGCGCGCGGCTCGTGCCGCCCGCGACGCCGATGCCGACGACGACGCGGCCGAGACGGCGGCAGCGCTGCGCGAGCGCGATGTAGTCGGAGTCGCCCGCGACGATCACGACGTGGGTGATGTCGGGCAGCCGGAAGAGGTCCTCGAGCACATCGACCGAGAGGCGGATGTCGGCGCCGTTCTTGGTGCCGGATGCCGGGAAGAGCTGGGTCAGGTCGATCGCGCGCTCGACGAGCTGCTCCTTGTAGCGGGCGTTCGCGGCGACCGACCAGTCGGCGTAGGCGCGCGTGACGGCGACCGTGCCGAAGGAGGAGGCGTAGTCGAGGATGGCGCTCACGTCGACGCGGGCCTCGTCGAGCTTCTCGACGACGGCGGGTCCGGCCTTCCACGCGTTCGTCTTGCGCCACGAGCCGTCGCCGTGCAGCTGGTCGAAGCGGGAGATGACGATGTTGTCGAAGTCGATGTAGACGGCGACGCGGTCGGTGTCCGTGAGATCGGGCATCCGGGCCTCCTTCGGTTCGCTCCCGACCCTACCGCCGGGCTCCGCGCGGCTCAGGGGGTTGCGGAGAGGAAGATGAACGCCGCGAAGAGCACGAGATGCACGACGCCCTGGAGGCGCGTGGCGCGCCCGGGCACGATCGTGAGGGTCGCGACGGCGACCGTGAGCAGGAACTCGACGATCTGCACGGGCCCGAGCCCGAGGGTGAGCGGCGTCGGCAGCCAGATGGAGGCGACGGCGATCGCGGGGATCGTGAGACCGATGGATGCCATGGCCGAGCCGATGCCGAGATTGAGCGAGGTCTGCAGGCGGTTGCGCGCGGCTGCTTTCGTCGCGGCGAGGCCCTCGGGCAGCAGCACGACGAGCGCGACGACGACGCCGACGAAGGTGTCGGGGATGCCGGCCGACTCGACGATGCCCTCGATGGCGGGAGACATCCCTTTCGCGAGGCCGACGACCGCGACGAGCGAGGCGAGCAGGAGCGCGAGGCTGATCCAGGTCTGACGGTTGCTCGGCGGATCCGAGTGGCTGTCTTCGTCGATGATCTTCCCCGACTTGCTGACCGGCAGGAAGAAGTCGCGGTGGCGTCCCGTCTGCAGGAGGATGAACGCGCCCCACAGCACGATCGCCGCGACGGCGACGAATGCGAGCTGCAGGGGGGTGAACTGGGCACCGGGCTCGGAGACGGTGAACGAGGGCACGACGAGCGTGAGCGTCGTGAGGGTCACGACGACGGCGAGCGCCCCTCCCGCGCCCTCCGGATTGAAGCGCGGGGTGTTGTGCCGCAGCGAGCCGACGAGGATCGAGAGGCCGACGATGCCGTTAAGCGTGATCATGACGGCCGCGAACGCGGTGTCGCGTGCGAGGGTCGAGGCGTCCTCCGACGACTTGCCGAGCATGAGCGTGATGATGAGCGCGACCTCGATGACGGTCACCGCGACGGCGAGCACGAGGGAGCCGTACGGCTCGCCGACACGCGCCGCGATGACCTCCGCGTGGTGAACGGCCGCGAGCACGACGCCGACCAGCACGGCGCCCACGACGACGTAGCCGATGGTCGGCAGCTCGCGCTCCCAGCTGCCCGCGAGGGCGGCGAGACCGAGCAAGGGGACGACCCACACCCAGGAGCGGCCGATGCGGCTGATGGTCGAGGTCGGGGTTGTCGAGGCGTCGGCCATTCACTCATTCTCCCAGAGGCATGCTGAACGTCGCGCGCGCTTGACGCGAACGGTCACGCGTGCACCGCGTCGGGTGCGGTGGGGCGCGCGGCGGGCGGTAAGGTGGGCGCTATGAAGGTCGTCGTCTTTGTGGTCGCGTTCGCGATCTTCGTCGCGTCGCTGTTCGCGTTCGGGTACTCGTTCCAGTTCCCCGACGAGCAGGGTCTCCTCGCGATGGCGCTGTTCCTCGCCGGCATCCTCGGCGTCTCGGCGTCGTTCGCGATCCCGTTCCACCTGCTGCCCGCGCTCGACTGACGCTGCGGGTCGCGCCGCCACCTCGCCGGTCGAGTAGCGGCGCAGCCGCGTACCCCCGCTGGTTGAGTAGCGGCGCAGCCGCGTATCGAAACCCGACGAGCGGATGACGTCGGCTACGCCAGCACCCGCGACGCGAACGCGTCGAGCCGCCGCAGCAGCCCCGCTCCCCGGTCGGCGACCACGGCATCCGGGTTCGGGTCCCACGGGCTCCCGTGCGGCGCGATGCGGATGAGGTGCGAGCACCCGAGGTCGGCGCAGATGTAGGTGCCGACGCTGTCGCCCGCGTCGCCGGCGTCGCCCGCGCGCAGCGCCGAGAACAGGCGCACCTGCCCGGCGGGCTGCGAGATCTGGCACAGCGAGCACATCGCGGAGCCGCCCGCGAGCCGCGTCGAAGCGGCACGCAGCACCATGCCGACGAGCCGGTCGTCGCGCCAGTACACGAGGTAGCCGCGGTTGGCGGTCGAGCCGTCGCGCCATCCGAGGAACTCGCGGTCGTCCCACAGCACCTCGTGGAGGCCGGGGAGCGGGATGCGGTCGCGGTCGAGCGACCCCGCGTTCACGAAGGAGTCGCGGATCTGCTCTGCGGTGACGGGAAGCATGTCCCGCCAGGCTAACCCGAGCGGATGCGGCGGCGCTCAGATGCCGCGGACGACCATCTCGACGACGCCGCGTCCCGCCATGAGGCGCACATCATCCGGGAGCTCGTGGAGCGGGCCCTCGAGCACGAGCATCGCGAGGCCGTGCACGGCCGACCAGGCGAGCAGCTCGGCGCCGGGGCGGCGCTCCTCGGGCAGCGCGCCGAAGCGCACGAGCTCGTCGAGGGCGTCGGCGAGCAGCCCGAAGGGGCTCGCGCCGCCGGGCCCGGCTTTCTCGGCCACGAAGGCGCGCTCGAGGTTGCCGGGCACACTGAACGCGGCACGGAAGAGCCCGGGCTCGTCGCGCGCGAAGCGCAGGTAGCCGATGCCGACGGCGCGGAGTCGTTCCTGGGCGCTCGCGACGTCGGTCGCTCGGGGGACCTCGGCCAGCTCCGCCTCGATGGCGGCGGCCGCGGCGCCCTGCGCGGCGTCGCTCACGGCGTCGACGAGCGCGGCGCGGTCGGCGAAGTGCCGGTAGGCGGCGTTGGGGGAGACCCCGGCGCGGCGCGTGACCTCGCGCAGCACCACCGCATCCGGGCCGCCCTCGCGCGCGAGCTCGACGCCCGCCTGGATGAGGGAGCGGCGCAGGTCGCCGTGGCGGTAGGTCGCGCGCGCGGTGCTCATGACGCTCGTGGCCCTCCTCGATCGGGTCGCGTCGCCGTCGACGCTCGATGTGGACAGTGTACACATGGTCTGCGGGGTGCCCGTGGGTCCGCCATCATCGGATGGTGACCGCGCAGCCCGAGGCGACCCGCGAGGACGAGAACGTCCGCGACCGGCTGCCGCGCGCGCTGCGCCCCTTCCGGTTCGGACAATACCGGCTGCTGGCCGTCGCCCTGACGCTCTCGCTCTTCGGCGCGGGGGTGTGGCTCATCGCGGTCGTCTTCCAGATCCGCGCGACGGGCGGCGGCCCCGTCGAGGTGTCGTTCGTCGCGACGGCGAACGCGATCGGCCTTTTGCTCGCGGTGCTCGTGGGCGGGGCGGTCGCCGACCGCGTGCCGCAGAAGCTCATCCTGCTGACGGTCGAGATCGTCAAGGGCGTGCTCGTGACGGCGGTCGCGGCGCTCGCGTTCACGGGCGGCCTCGAGGTGTGGCACCTCGCCCTCGTCGGCCTCGTGCTCGGCGTCGCCGACGGCTTCTTCATGCCCGCCTACTCGGCGATGCTGCCAGCGATCCTGCCCGAGCAGCAGCTGCTCGCCGCCAACGGCTTCGAGGGGATGCTGCGCCCCGCGATCCTGCAGGCCGGCGGCCCCGCGGTCGCGGCCGGTCTCATCGCGCTGTGGTCGCCCGCCGCCGCCTTCGCGATCATCGCCGTGACGCAGCTCGGGGCGATCGCCCTGCTCGTGGTGCTGCGCCGCACGGCCGTGCGCCGCGAGGTGCCGAGCGAGCGGCATCCGGCGATCGAGCTACTCGTCGACGTGCGCGACGGCTTCCGCTACCTCGTGCGCACCCCGTGGCTCTTCGCGACCCTCGTCTTCTCGTGCGCGCTCGTGCTGCTCATCATGGGCCCGTTCGAGGTGCTGCTGCCGTTCGCCGTGACCGAGCAGACGGGCGGCGACGCGGGCAGCTACGCGCTCGTGCTCGTCGCCTTCGGCGTCGGCGGTGCGGTTGCGGCGATCGCCGTCGCGTCGTGGCGCCTGCCGCGGCGCTACCTCACGACGATGACGCTCGCGTGGGGCTTCGGATGCCTCCCGCTGCTGCTCGTGGCGTTCACGAGCTCGCTGTGGGTCATGGTGATCGCGGCGTTCGCGGTCGGCATGGTGTTCTCGGGTGCGGGCGTCATCTGGGGCACGCTTCTGCAGCGCCGCGTGCCGCCCGCGATGCTCGGGCGCGTGTCGAGCCTCGACTTCTTCGTGTCGCTCGCCCTCATGCCCGTCTCGACGGCCGTCGCGGGCCCGCTCGGCGAGGCGATCGGCTACGGCCCCGTCTTCGTCGTCGCCGCCGTCGTGCCGCCCGTGCTCGCCGTCGTCGCGGTGCTCGCGGCCCGCATGCCCCGCGACGAGCTCGCCCACCCCCTCGACGCCTGACAATGGACTCGTGACGATCCCCACCCTCCGCGCCGACCTCGAGGCCGCCCGCTACCGCGTCGATCGGCTCGACGAGCTGTGGGGCGCCGCGGCGGGGGCGGCTCTGCAGCGCGGCAACCGCGTGCCGGCCTCGCGAGCCCTCGCGGCATCCGCCGATCCCGCGGCCCTGCTCGCGCGCCTCTTCGTGCTCGGCGAGAGTGCGGATGACGCCGAGCTCGCCGCCGCCCTCCCGACCCTCGGCATCGCGGGAGCCGTCGAGCTCGGGCTCGTGACCGTCGACGGCGACCGCGTGCACCCCCTGCTCGACCTGCGCCCCTACGCCTTCGTCGATCCGCACGGCGCGGGGGAGTGGTGGATCGCCTCCGACCTCGGCGAGCTCGCGACGGGCGCCGCGCTCCGCGTCGACCACGTGCTCGGTGTCGGCGGCGCCTCGACGACGCTCGCCTCGCTGCAGTTCCCCGACGACGTCGAGAGCGTGCTCGACCTCGGAACCGGATGCGGCATCCAGGCCCTCCACGCCCGTCGCTTCGCGAAGCACGTCGTCGCGACCGACATCTCGCGGCGCGCCCTGGACTACGCGCGCCTCAACGCCGAGCTCAACGGCGTCGACGGCATCGAGTTCCGCCTCGGCAGCCTCTACGAGCCCGTCGCGGGCGAGCGCTTCGACCGCATCGTCTCCAACCCGCCCTTCGTCATCACGCCGCGCACGCCGGGCGTGCCCGAGTACGAGTACCGCGACGGAGGCCTCGAGGGCGACGCGCTCGTCGCATCCGTCGTCGCGGGCGCCGCCGAGCACCTCGTGCCGGGCGGCACGGCGCAACTGCTCGGCAACTGGGAGTACCGCTGGAACGCCGACGGTCTCGAGCGCGCGGCCGACTGGGCGACGGACGCGGGACTCGACGTGTGGGTCATCGAGCGCGACCTGCTCGACCCCGCCCGCTACGCCGAGACCTGGATCCGCGACGGCGGAACGCGCGCAGGCACCGCCGAGTTCGAGCGGATGTGCGCCGCCTGGCTCGACGACTTCGCACGTCGCGAGGTGGCGCAGGTGGGATTCGGCTACCTCGTGCTGCGCGCCCCCGACGGCACGGTGCCGTTCCGCCGTGCCGAGCGCGCGAGCGCCCCGCTCGACGGCGTCGCGGGCATCGGGGCGCACCTGTCGACCGCGCTCGCGGCGCGCGACCGGGTCGCCGCGCTCGATGACGACGCCCTTCTGGCGATCGAGCTCACGGTCGCCCCCGACGTCACCGAGGAGCGGAGCCACTGGCCGGGCGAGCCCGACCCCTCTGTCATCGTGCTGCGGCAGGGCGGCGGCCTGCGCCGCGAGCTCAAGGTCGACGCGGCGCTCGCGGCCGTCGTGGGCGCGTGCGACGGCGAGCTGCCGCTCGGCGCCATCGTGGGCGCGGTCGCCCAGCTGCTCGACGTGGATCCGGATGCGATGCGCCCCGCGATCCTCGTGGAGCTCCGGGAGCTCGTCGCCGACGGATTCCTGCTGCCTCCCGGCGCCTGAAGCGGATGCCGGGCGCGCTGACAGTCGCGTCCCAGCCCTCGCCCAGCCCGCATCCGTACCGTGAGCGACGGAGGCACTTTCATGGGATTCCTGGATCGGCTGTTCGGCAGCGGAGAAGACCAGGCGCGCGCCGTCCAGCCGGCTCCGTCCGCGGCGCGCACCGACGACGAGCGGGCGGTCGAGCGCTACCGCTACCTCATCCGCACGGCTCCGCCCGAGACGATCGAGCAGGTGCACGCGGAGGCGTTCTCCCGCCTCACCGACGGCCAGCGCGCCCTCATCTACGAGGAGCTGAGCCGCGGCGCCGGCACGGGCGAGCGTCCCCTGTCGAGCGAGCCCGCCACCCTCGCTCGCGCCGCGACGCGCGCCGAGATGCGTCAACCCGGCTCTCTCGAGCGCGCCCTCTCGGGCAGCTCCGCCGGCGTCACCCCGGGTGCCCCGGGCTTCGGGTCGATGCTCGCGAGTTCGATGCTCGGCACGGTCGCGGGCTACGTCATCGGCTCCGCGCTCGTGAGCGCCTTCCTCCCGTGGGACGCCGGCTACGACGCAGCGGCGTCCGAAGCCGACGCCGGAGCGGGCGACGGAGCGGATGCGGCGGGCTCCGACTTCGGGTCGGCGGACTTCGGCGCGGCCGATTTCGGCGGCGCGGACTTCGACCTCGGCTTCTGACCCGCCGCGAGCATCGCGACCGCGATCGCGTAGCCGACGGCCGCGACGAGCGCGAGCCAGACGTCGAGGCCTTCGATCGCGATCGCGACGACGGGCGGGATCGTGAGCAGCGCCGCCGCCGCGAGCACGACGACGCTCGCCGGGCGCGAGAAGGCCGGAGGACGCTCGAAGCGCCCGAGCGCCAGTGACAACAGGGAGACGAGTCCGAGCACGACGAGGAAGACGATCGGGCGCGTCCCCCACCACGCAGCCGTGCCCGCATCCGGTGCGACGGCCGGCACGAGGAGCCCGAGGCCCGCGATAGCGAGGATGAGCGGGAGGTGCCACAGGTACACGGTCATGAGGCGGGTGCCCACGACGAACACGATCGCCTGCATCGCGCGCGTGCGCATGAGAGCCGCGAGCGGCGGCTTGAGCAGCTGCAGGAGGGCAGCCTGCCCCGCGCCGAGCGCGACGAGCGGCACCGTCGGCGGGTTGAGGTTCGTGAGCATGTCGTCGGAGTACGGCCCCCACGCCGTGAGCGGCACGAGCGCCGCCCAGCCCGCGGCGGCGATGAGCACGAGCTGCCACCAGGCACGACGTGCGAACCAGCCGTCGGCGTACCAGAAGCCCAGTTGCTGCACGAGCGGCCAGACGAAGAGCAGGTTGAGGTAGCCGACGACGCTCGCGCCCGCCTGGTCGACGGGAGCGCCCGAGATGCCGAAGCGCGCGACGTCGACGGCCACGACCGCCGCGAACAATACGGCGAGCGTCGCGCGCGGTGCGCGCTCGTGCCACGCGAGGAGGGATGGAGCCGCGAGCTGGCAGATGAGGTACGCGCCGAGGAACCACAGCGGGCTCCCGACACCGGTCGCGACGGCGTCGAGCAGCCCTGCGTCGACGCCGAGGAGCGTCGCGACGCCGAGCGCGACCGCGAGGAAGACGAGCAGCGGAAGCGAGGGTCGCGCGAGGCGCTGCATGCGCGTGTGCACATAGGTGCGCGCCACGGCATCCGTACCCCGACCCGCCTCGATCGCCGGTCGCCGTGCGCTGCGCAGCGACGTCGCCGTCGCGAAGCCGCCCACGACGAAGAAGAGCGGCATCACCTGGCCGACCCACGTCGCGGCCGCGAACCACGGCAGCTCCTCGAGCGGGCGGCTCACCGAGATGCCGCCATCGGCATCCGGCCCCACGCCCACGAAGAGCAGGTGCACGGCGACGACGACGAGCACGCAGAACACGCGCGCGAGATCGAGCGTGAGATCGCGACCGCTCAGGTCGACGCTCTTGCGGGAGGTGTGCTCCGTCGTCACGAGCACACTGTAGCGGCGGGGCTGTCAGGCCTCCGCGAGGATGCGCACGGCCGTGTTGAGGTCGTACGACTGGCCGACCTCGACCGAGGTGTTGAACACCGGGCCGCTGAGGCTCACGAACACGGGACCCGCCTCGAGCACGTACCCGATGACGTGCGCTCCGTCGCGCACACGATGCACGTCCTCCAGCACCCGCTCCACATCGAGCTCGGTGCGTGTCGAACGCGATTCGACCGTCAGATGCATCAGCCACCACCCCTTCCGACCCTGCCCCGTGTTCGGGGGGCATACCCCGTCGCTGTCCCCCATTGAACGCCCGCCCGAACCCCGCGACAAGAGGCTTTACAGGGAATCCACCGCGTGTTACATGCGCGTTACATCAAGACACCGCTCCCACGGGATGCGGAGGCTGATGCCAGGCTTCTGCCAGGTACATCCGTCAACGTTGATGACGGCCCGGGCGCCCGGTGTGACCATCACCACCGTTCCCATCGCCCGACAACACGGCCCGACCGATGATCCGACGGCGCGCAGCTGCGCTCTCCCGCCCCGAGGCGGGACAGAAACCCCGAGAGACCCGTTTTCCGTGCCCCTTTCGTTCCCGAACGCTTCCGTGCGTCCTTCCGACGCCTCCCACATCCGACTCGGCATCTTCCGCCGCATGAGCCGCCGCCGCCTCGGCGTGTTGACCGTGCTGCTGAGCATGTCGCTCGTCGTCATCCACGACCTGCCCGCCTCCGCGACGACGATCGCGCAGGAGGAGAGCTCGACCCTGCCCGGCCAGGAGCTCGTGCTCACCGACGCGTCGTTCGCCGCCTCCGCGATGAAGGTGCCGGTCATGAACGACCGCGACGACTTCTCGCTCACCTACTACACGCCCGTGCAGTGGCCCATCAACCCCGGCAGCCCCATCTCGAGCTACTTCGGCGGCCGCGCCGCCCCGTGCGCGGGCTGCTCGACCAACCACCACGGGGTCGACTTCACCCCGGGCGCCGGCGTCCCCGTCCACGCGATCGCCGACGGCGTCGTCGTGTCGATGCCGATCGGGGGCCTCGGAACCCAGGTGGTCATCAAGCACGTCATCGACGGCCAGACGGTCTACAGCGCCTACGGCCACATGCAGTCGGGCTCCGCCACCGCCGTGGGCACCCGCGTGCGGATGGGCGACGTCGTCGGGCGCGTGGGCAACACGGGCATGAGCTCGGGCACCCACCTGCACCTGGCGATCATGGTGGGCGACTGGAACTTCATCGACCCGCTGCCGTGGATGCGCGCGCACGTGACCGAGGCCTGGAACGGCTGATCCCGGCGTTCCGAACGGGGCGTCTGAGGGCTACTCCTCGCGCGGCCGGTCGCCGGTCTCGTCGTCGAGCAGGTCCTGAAGGGCTCGGTCGACGTCGTCCTGCTCCGGCTCGTCGCCCGTGAGGCGCGCGATGAGCAGCGTCGGGTCGTCGATGTCGGCGTCGCTCGGCACGATGTCGGGGTGCGCCCACAGGGCGTCGCGGGAGTCGGCGCCCACGGCATCCGTGACCGCCTGCCACATGGCGGCGGCCTCGCGCAGCCGACGCGGACGCAGCTCGAGTCCCACGAGCGTCGCGAAGGCCGACTCGGCTGGACCACCCGCGGCACGGCGGCGGCGCACCGACTCGGCTACCGCGACCGACTTCGGCAGGCGCACGGTGGCCTGCGCGGTCACGACGTCGACCCAGCCCTCGACGAGGGCGAGCATCGTCTCGAGGCGGTGCAGCGCCGCGACCTGCTCGTCGGTCTTCGGCGGGATGAGCTTGCCGCTCGTCATCGCCTCGCGCAGCGACTCGGGGTTGGCGGGATCGAAGTCGGCCGCGAGCTCCTCGAGCGGCGCCGTGTCGATGCGGATGCCGCGCGCGTAATCGGTGATCTGCGTCAGCAGGTGCAGGCGCAGCCACTTCGCGTGCCGGAAGAGGCGCGCGTGGGCGAGCTCGCGCACGGCGAGGTAGAGACGCACCTCGTCGACGGGGATCTCGAGGCCGCGGGCGAAGCCGTCCACGTTCTGGGGTACGAGCGCTGCCTGGCGCTGCTCGCCGTCGAGCAGCGGGATGCCGATGTCGCCGCCCGAGACGACCTCCTGCGCGAGCTGCCCGACCACCTGGCCGAGCTGCATCGCGAAGAGCGTTCCGCCGACGTTGCGCATGAGGCGGCCGGCGTCGCCGAGCATGCTCGTGAGCTCCTCGGGCGCCTGCTCCTCGAGCACCTCGGTGAGAGCGGATGCGATGGAGTCGGCCACGGGCTCGGCGAGCTGCGTCCACACGGGCATGGTCGCCTCCGCCCAGCCCGCGCGCGTGAGCAGCGTGGGCTCGGTCGTGAGGCCCGTGATGCCGGTGGCCTCGTCGAGCCAGAGCGCCGCAACGTGGAGCGCCTGCTCGAGCGCGGAGACCTCGGCGGGCGTCGCCGTGACGGCCGAGCGGGAGGCGAGGGCCGTGGCCTGGTCCTTCGCGAGCGACCAGTTGATGCCGTCGCCCGAGTTCTGGAGGGCCGCCTGCAGCTGACCGATGAGGCGCTGTACGAGCTCGGGGTCGTTGGGGAGCCCGGCGGCGCTCGCGAGCTGCGCCGGGTCGAGGTCCGAGTTGCCGGCGAGGAAGTCGCGCAGCATGTCGCGGAACTCCTCGCCGGGGTCGTCGCCCGATCCGGAGAACGGGTCGCGGGGCTCGTCTGCCATGCGATCCACGGTAGTGCGCCGCCCGGGTGACGCACCGGTGGAATGCCCTAGGCTGACCCGGTCTTTGCTGCGCCCGCAGCGAACACGGAGGACCCTGTGACGACCGACCCGGTCACCTCGAGCGCTGCCGAGCCCCGCGAGCCCGCGCCGCGCCGACAGCTCGTCGGCCAGGGTCTGCTCATCGCCGGTCTGCTCGGCACGGCGCTCGTCGGGATCTCGCCCGCGCCGTACGTCATCGAGCGCCCCGGACCGGTGTACGACACCCTCGGCGATACGACCGTCGACGGCGACGAGGTGCCCGTCATCGAGGTCGAGGGTGCCGAGAGCTTCCCGACCGACGGGCGCCTCGACCTCCTCACGGTGTACCTCGACGGCTCGCGCGAGAACCCGCTCGACTGGTTCGAGGTGCTCGGCGCATGGCTCGACCCCCGGCGCGCGCTGCTGCCCGTCGAGGCGGTCTTCCCCGAGGGTCGCACGGAGCAGGAGTCCGACGAGAAGAGCGCACGCGACATGACGGCGTCGCAGCGCGCCGCGATCGCCGCGACCCTCACGCAGCTCGACGTCCCGTTCACGTCGACCGTCGTCGTCGACGAGGTGTCGCCTGGCGACCCCGCCGACGGCGTGCTCGAGGCCGACGACGAACTGCTCACGATCGACGGGCGTCCTGTGACGACCGACGCCGAGCTCCGCGCGGCGATCGCGGATGCGGGGGTCGGCGCTCAGCTGGAGCTCGGCATCCGCCGCGGGGGCGCTGAGAGCACCGTCACCGTGATGACCGCGGCGCGTTCCGCCGCCGACGAGACGCCCATCATCGGCGTCGTGCCGCGCATCGAGTACGACTTCCCGATCGACGTGACCATCAACCTGCCCGACGTCGGTGGCCCGAGCGCGGGCATGATGTTCGCCCTCGGCATCTACGACACCCTCACGCCCGGCCCGCTCACGGGCGGCGAGCACGTCGCCGGCACCGGCACGGTCGACGCCGAGGGCCGCGTCGGGGCGATCGGCGGCATCCGGCAGAAGATGATGGGGGCAGCGGATGCGGGGGCCGAGTGGTTCCTCGCGCCCGTCGCCAACTGCCGCGAGGTCGTCGGGCACGTGCCGGCGGGACTCGAGGTCTTTGCGGTCTCCGAGCTCTCCGATGCGATCGACGTCGTCACCGCGATCGCCTCGGGCGGCTCCACCGGGGGCTTCGCGCGCTGCACCTGACGGCGCCCGCTCCCAGAGCGCGCCCAGCGCAGCGCCCCTAGGATGGTGCGCGAGCCGCCGGGGCCGAGACGCCCCGACTGACCCGCAGGAGCGCACCCCGTGACATCCGCAAGTCCCTCCGACGTCCGTTCCCGTGGACGCAGCACCGCCGCGATCGTCATCGCCATCCTCGCGGTGCTGGTCGTCGGATTCCTCGCCTTCTCGTACCTCTACGCCGACGTGCTGTGGTTCGACCAGCTCGGCTTCCTCGGCGTGCTGACCACGCAGTGGTGGGCGGTCGCCGTGATGTTCCTCGTCGGCTTCGCCGCGATGGCGATCGTCATGTGGGTGAGCATCTACATCGCGTTCCGCTCGCGCCCGCTCTACCAGAAGCTCGGGTCGCAGCTCGACCGCTACCAGCAGGTCGTCGAGCCGCTGCGCCGCCTCGCGATGATCGGCATCCCGGTGCTGCTCGGCCTCTTCGTCGGCGTCTCGACCGCCGCGCGCTGGACGACGGTGCTGCAGTTCGTCAACCGCACGCCCTTCGGCGAGAAGGACCCGCAGTTCGGCCTCGACGTGTCGTTCTTCATCTACGAGCTGCCGTTCTACCGCGGGCTCGTGGCGTACGCGTCGGCCATCGTGCTCATCTCGGGGCTCGCCGCGATCGCCACCCACTACCTCTACGGCGGCATCCGCATCAACGGCCGCGAGGTGCGCGTGACGCGCGCCGCACGCGTGCAGATCGCCGTGACGGCCGCGGTCTACATCGCGCTGCAGGCGGCGAGCATCTGGCTCGACCAGTTCGCGACGCTCACGAACGACTCGGGCGTCGTCACGGGCGCCACCTACACGGATGTCAACGCCGGCATCCCCGGACGCGCGATCCTCGCGGGCATCGCCGCGCTCGTCGCCGTGCTGTTCATCGTCACGGCGGTCATCGGCCGCTGGCGCCTGCCGCTCATCGGCACGGGCCTCCTCATCGTCTCGAGCCTCGTCGTCGGCACCGTCTATCCGGCGATCGTGCAGCGCTTCACGGTCGACCCGAACGCGAAGCGCGTCGAGGCGGAGTACATCCAGCGCGCCATCGACGCGACGCGCAAGGCGTACGGCATCGACGACATCGACGTCGTCTCCTACGACGCCGTCACGACCGCGACCGAGGGTCAGCTCAAGGAGGACGCCCAGACCACGGCGAACATCCGCATCCTCGACCCCGCGATCGTGGGCGACACGTTCAAGCAGCTCGAGCGCGTCAAGCAGTACTACCAGTTCCAGAACCACCTCGACGTCGACCGCTACGAGATCGACGGCCAGACTCAGGACACCGTCATCGCGGTGCGCGAGCTCAATCCGGCGGGACAGAGCAACAAGAGCTGGTACAACAACACGCTCGTCTACACGCACGGCTTCGGCGTCGTCGCGGCGTACGGCAACAAGCGCACGGTCGACGGCCAGCCGGAGTTCCTCGAGTCGGGCATCCCGTCGCAGGGCGAGCTCGGCGAGTTCCAGCCGCGCGTGTACTTCGGCGAGAACTCGCCCGTCTACTCGATCGTGGGCGCGCCCGCGGATTCGACGGCGATCGAGCTCGACTATCCGAGCGGCGGCGAGGACAGCGACGTCAACGCGACGTTCACCTTCGACGGCGACGGCGGGCCCGTGCTCGACAACGTCATCAAGAAGCTCGTCTACGCCCTCAAGTTCCAGTCGGCCGATCTCCTGCTGTCGGACGCCGTGACCGCCGAGTCGCAGATCCTGTACGACCGCAACCCGCTCGACCGCGTCAAGCGCGTCGCGCCGTACCTGACGCTCGACACCGACACGTACCCGGCCGTCGTCGACGGCAAGATCGTGTGGATCGTCGACGGCTACACGACGACCGCGGACTACCCGTACTCGAGCATCCAGCAGCTGTCGTCGACCATCGCCGACACCTACACGCCGAGCCCGGACTTCCCGCTCGACGACGTCAACTACATCCGCAACTCGGTGAAGGCGACCGTCGACGCGTACGACGGCTCGGTCACGCTCTACGCATGGGACACCGAGGACCCGCTGCTCAAGACATGGCAGAAGATCTTCCCGACGACGCTCAAGCCGGCATCCGAGATGAGCGACGACCTCACGGCGCACGTTCGCTACCCGGCCGACCTCTTCAAGGTGCAGCGCGCGATCCTGCAGACCTACCACGTCGACGACGCCGGAACGTTCTACTCGGGCGACGACGCGTGGGCGACCCCGAACGACCCGACCGTGCCGCAGGCGCAGGCCAAGTCGCAGCCCCCGTACTACCTGACGATGCAGGTGCCGGGAGCCGACAAGCCGTCGTTCTCGATCTACTCGACCTACATCCCGCAGGCGCAGACGGGCGACGCCGGCCAGAGCATCCTCACCGGCTTCCTCGCGGCGAACGCGGATGCGGGGGAGGACTACGGCAAGCTCACGCTGCTCACGCTCCCGAAGCGCGACACCGTGCCCGGCCCCGGCCAGGTGCAGAACTCGTTCAACACCGACACCGTCGTGGCGAACGAGATCAACATCCTGCAGCGCGGTGACACGACCGTCGTCTACGGCAACCTGCTGACGCTCCCGGTCGGCGGCGGTCTGCTCTACGTGCAACCCCTCTACGTGAAGTCGACGGGTGAGACGAGCTACCCGCTGCTGCGCAAGGTGCTCGTGGCCTTCGGCGACCAGGTCGCCTTCGAGGACACCCTCGACCAGGCCCTCGACGCCCTGTTCGGCGGCGACTCCGGCGCGCCCGCGGGCGACACGGATGCCGAGCCCGAGCCCGGCACGGACGAGCCCGGTACCGAGGAACCCGGCACGGGCGAGCCCGGTACCGGTTCCGACGCCGACAACGCGGCCCTGCAGGAGGCCCTCGCGGACTACAAGAAGGCGCTCGACGACCGCACGAAGGCCTACGCGGAGGGCGACCTCGTCGCCGCCGCCGAGGCCGATCAGCGGATGCGCGACGCCATCGAGGCCGCGATCGAGGCCGCCGGCTGATGTCCGAGGAGCGCGAGACGGGCGAGGATCCCCGGGAGCCCGTCGACCGGCACAGCGGGGAGTGGCTCGACCGCAACCGCGCCCGCTGGGACGAGCTCGTCCCCATCCACATCGCGTCGCCCATGTACGACCGCACCGCCCTGCGCGAGGGCCGCGGCCGCTTCATGACGCCCATGGAGGAGGACGAGCTCGCCGCCTACGCCCCGGACGGCTGGGCGGGCAAGCGCGTGCTGCATCTGCAGTGCCACTTCGGCCAGGACACGCTCGTCTTCGCGCAGCGAGGCGCCGAGGTCGTGGGACTCGACTTCTCGATGCCCGCGATCGAGGAGGCGCGGGGGCTCGCATCCGAGCTCGGCCTCGCCGACACCGCGCGCTTCGTGCACGCGAACGTCTACGACGCTCGTCACGTGCTGCCCGAGCCCGGCAGCTTCGACGTCGTCTACTCCACGTGGGGCACGATCGGATGGCTCCCCGACGTGCCGGAGTGGGCGCGCATCGTCGAGTGGTTCCTCAAGCCCGGCGGCCGCTTCTACTTCGCCGACAGCCACCCCGCCGCGTGGGTGCACGAGGACCGGAAGTCGGGTCGCGGGCTGCCGGAGCTGCGCTACGAGTACTTCGCCGACGGCCGTGCGGACGTCTGGGACGAAGAGGGCGACTACGCCGACGACGACGCGGTCGTGGAGAACACGATCACGTGGGAGTGGGCGCACACGACGGGGGAGGTGATCAGCTCGGTGCTCGACGCCGGTCTGCGCCTCGACTTCTACCACGAGCACGATCTCGTGCCGTGGCGCTTCTTCCGCGCGCTCGAGGAGAAGCAGGAGGGGCTGTGGGGCTGGCCTGCCGAGCGCTGGCTGCCGCTCACGTACTCGCTCGGCGCCACCCGCCCCACCGCTGGTTGAGTAGCGGCGAAGCCGCGTATCGAAACCCCGCGACGGTCAGCACCCGTCTCCGACCCGTGCTAGGCTTTCATCTTGTGCCGCGGGGTGGAGCAGCTCGGTAGCTCGCTGGGCTCATAACCCAGAGGTCGCAGGTTCAAATCCTGTCCCCGCAACGAAAAGAAGAAGGTCGTCCGCAAGGGCGGCCTTCTTCGTATGTCAGAGCTCGATGTGCTCGGGGCGCGTGAGCAGCCGCCATGCAGCAGGTCGCCGCGCTCCCGTCACCGGACTCAGCCGATCGGCTGCGGCGAGATGCCCGACATCGAGGTGCGCGAGCGCACCGATCTCCGTGACGGGCACCTGGTACGTGAGGTACGGCTCGATGGGCGGTGGCTCGTCGCCGATCCCCGCCCGACCGCCGATCCCGATCGACTCCAGCGCGGGCGTCTGGTCGAGCAGGAAGCCGGCCGCGCGTAGCTCGCGGGAGCCGGCCCCCGCATCCGCAGTCCACGCCGCGATCTTCCAGAAGCGCCGGGGGATGCGGATGCCGCGGTACGGCGGGTCGTCGGGCTCGAGCACGGGCCCGGTGAACACGCTCACACGGTGCGCGTGGGCGCGCGCGTAGGCGAGCACGTGGTCCTCGAGGCCCACCCACAGCGTCGGGCCCTGGTTGAACGGGGCGGCCTGCGGTGCCGCGTTGGTGTACGCGAAGGTCGCCTCGTTCGCAGCCGCTGCCACCGCGCGATCGCCCCACACGGGGTCGCGCCGGCGCACGAGGTGCCCGCGGTCGAGGTCGTTGCGCGTGTACACCTCGGGCCCCGCCTGAGCGGATGCCGGAACGCGCTCGTCGAGGTGCCACGCGCCGGCGCGGCCGAGGTCGAGCAGCGCTGCGCCGTCGATGTTGACGCCCGTGCTCGCGGCGAGCCGCCGCTCGGGGTCGAGCAGCACCGTGAAGTGCGGCGACGGCAGCTCGACGACGGCCCGACCGTCGGACGGACGGGGGAGCGCGACGGGGACCCCGAGGAAGGCCGCGTCGTATCCCGTCGTCTCCGTCACGGCTGCGGCGTCACTCCAGCACGAGCGACTCGTGGATCGACATGAAGATCGTGCCGATCTTGTCGCCGTTCGGGAGGAACGAGATGAGCGTGCCGGAGTCGGAGACGCCGACGACCGCTTCGGCGGGGAAGAACTGGCCGTAGGAGGCGCTCGCCGCGTAGCCCGACAGCACCTCGGGGTCGAGGTCGAAGTCCCACACGCCGACGCCCGGCTGCACGTAGTCGATCGCGAGCACGGCGTCGACGGGGTCGTACTGGATGTCGGCCTCGCTCGCCGCGATGACGACGCGCGTGGGGTCGGTGAGGTAGCCCTCGATCGCGGCGGTGTTGCCGCTCGCGACGGCGTCGGCGAGGTTCTGTGCGCGCTCGTCGCCCTCCGCATCCGCGTCGTCGGCGGGGTCGACGCTCGGGCTGTCGCTCGGGTCGACGGCGCCGTCGCTCGGCTCGGTGTCGAGGGGCGAGGGCGTGCCGACGGGCGACGCGGGCTCGGGGGCGCACGCGGTGAGCGCGACCGCGGCGAGCGCCACGGCGGCGAGCGGCGCGAGCACGCGCGCGACGAGCGGAGCGGAGAGGGGACGGCTGGGCGACGCGGACATCCTGCACCTCGCGACTGGGGGGTGTGTGCTGTGGTGGGTCGATGATATCTCGGTTGTCGTCCGCGACCCGGGCGTAGGCTGACGACATGAACGCCGATGACGCGCCTTTCGCGGTGGCGGTCGCGCAGTTCGCGCCGAGCGCCGACACCGCGGCCAACCTGGAGGAGATCTCGCGCCTCGCCGTCGATGCCGCCTCGCGCGGCGCGATGCTCGTGGTCTTCCCGGAGTACTCGTCGTACTTCACGCCCACGATGGGCGAGGACTGGGTCGAGGCGGCGCAGACGCTGCACGGCCCCTTCGTGCGAGGGCTCGCGGAGATCTCGGCCGAGCTCGGCATCCACCTGGTCGCCGGCCTCCTCGAGGTCGTGCCGGGTGAGCCCGCGCGCGCGGCCAACACGATCGTCGCGCTCGACCCCGACGGCGAGCTCGTGGCGCACTACCGCAAGCAGCACCTCTACGACGCCTTCGGTCAGCGGGAGTCCGACTGGATCGTCGCGGGCGCCATCGAGGAGCCCCGCACGTTCGTCGCGGGCGGCTTCACGGTCGGCATCCAGACCTGCTACGACGTGCGCTTCCCCGAGGTGACGCGTCGCCTCGTCGACGCGGGCGCCGAGATCGTCGTGCTGCCGGCCGAGTGGGTGCGTGGCCCGCTCAAGGAGTCGGCCTGGCGCACGCTCGTGACGGCGCGCGCGATCGAGAACACCGTCTTCGTGGCGGCCGCCGACCAGGCGCCGCCGATCGGCGCCGGCAACAGCATGATCGTCGACCCCATGGGCGTCGAGCTCGCGACGATCGGCGACGCGACGGATACCGCGGTCGCCTGGATCACGCGGGCGCGACTCCGCCAGGTGCGCCACCTCAACCCGGCGCTGCAGCTGCGTCGCTACCGGGTCGAGCCGGTGCCCCCGGGGGCGTAGCCGCTAGACGGCGACCTCCGTCTTGCCCGAGGTGCGCGCGCGGATCGCGATGACGACGAGCACGACGCCCGCGATCACCGCGTACCAGCCGAGCATGAAGATGAGGCCGATGAGGGCCGACACGGGCGTCACGAACAGCAGGATCGCGAGCAGGACGCCGAAGAGGATCGTCACGACCGAGAACACGATCCCGAGGGTCTTCGCCGAGCCGCTCGCGAGCGAGGCGGCGGCCGGGATGCCGAAGATGCCGTCGACGATGGCCCAGATCGCGATCGTCCAGAGCAGCACGAGCAGTGCGAGCGCGCCCGCCGCGGCGGGGAAGATCATCGCGACGAGGCCCGCGATGACGCCGACGGCGCCGATCGCGAGCAGCCACACCCACTTGGAGTCGGTGCGCCGCACCGAGATGGCGTGGCCGATCGTGAACACGCCGTCGACGAGGGCGTAGACGCCCCACACCCACACGAACGCGACGGCGGTCGCGACGGGCCACACGAAGGCGAGGACGCCCAGGATGATGGCGAAGACGCCGCGCAGCAGCACGAGCCACCACACGGACCTGATGAGACTGCTGTCGGCCCCGAGGGCCGCATCGTTCGACATGGCGGTTCTCCTTCGATCCCCGGCGGGTCGCGGTGGCCCGTCGACGAGGCAGAGCCTAGCGACGCGGCCCGTTGACGGCCACCCTCTCGGCGTACCGCGCGAAGATCTGCTTGCCGGGGGTCGTGTCGTCCACATCCGCGTCGACGGCGCGCTCGAGCAGCATCTTGAGCCCGTCGGCGACGACGTCGATGAGCTGGCCGGGCGCCGACATGGCGACCCCCGAGCCCATGACGCTGATGACGGCGGCCACCGCGTGCGGGTCGGCGTCCTCGCGCACCATCCCGGCGTCCTGCAACGCGGGGAGCAGCTCGGGGTGCACGGTGAGGTCGGGCACCGCGGCGACGCCGTCGATCGACCGCATGACACGGTTGAGGCCCGCCGGGTCGTCGATGTAGAGCGCTCGCGCGAACGGATGCTCGAAAACGGCCACGAGCGCGTAGCCGAAGATGCGTGAGGGGAGGCCGCCGCGCGGGTCGCGTTCGACGTTGTCGACGACCCCGTGCAGCAGCTCCTGCGCCTCGCGCGTGAAGAGCGCGGCGAGGAGGTCCTCGAAGACGGGGTAGACGCGCCTGACGGCGTCGACATCCGTCCCGAGACGTTGGGCGAGGGTGGTGTAGCGGAGCGTTTCGACGCCGTCGCCGATCACGATTGCGGAGGCCGCGTCGAGGATCTGCTCGGCGGTGGGAGTGGTGGTGTCCATTCGCTGCCGATCGAGTGTGGTGTGAGGCAAGCCTAAGGGGGCCTCATGCCGCAACGTGCACCCCCTTCGGGGGCGCGTCCTCAGGCGGGACGGATGTCGGCACCCGCGAGCCGCTCGGCCGCCTCCCGCAGCACCTCGACGCGCTTGCAGAACGCGAACCGCACAAGGGACCGGTACGGCGCACGCCGGTCGGGGTGCACGAAGGCGGTGAGGGGAATGCCGACGACGCCCGCGAGCTCGGGGAGCCGACGGCACAGCTGCTCGGCGTCGTCCACCCCGAGCGGCGCGGCATCCGCGATCACGAAGTAGGAGCCCGACGGGCGGCTGACCTCGAAGCCGGCCGCGCGGAGCCCGTCCGACAGTAGGTCGCGCTTGGCCTCGAGCGTCGCGGCCGCGTCGTGGAAGAACGCGTCGGGGAGGTCGAGCCCCGTCGCGACGGCGGGCTGGAAGGGCGCGCCGCCCACGTAGGTGAGGAACTGCTTCACGGCGAGCACGGCATCCCGCAGCTCGGGCGACGCCGTGAGCCAGCCGATCTTCCATCCCGTCGTCGAAAAGGTCTTGCCGGCACTCGAGATCGTGATGACCCGGCCCGCGGCCCCGGGCCGGGTCGCGGCGGGCACGTGCGCCCGTCCGTCGAACACGAGGTGCTCGTAGACCTCGTCGGTCACGACGAGGGCGTCGTGCCGGTGTGCGAGCTCGATCGCGAGGTCGAGCAGCCCGGTGTCGAGCATCGCGCCCGTCGGGTTGTGGGGCGTGTTGAGCAGGATGATGCGCGTGCGATCGGTGACGGCGGCGCGCAAGGCGTCGGGGTCGGGCAGGAAGTCGGGGGCGGTGAGCGGCACGGGCACGTGGCGTCCGCCCGCGAGGGCGATGATGGCGCCATAGGAGTCGTAGACGGGCTCGAGGGTCACGACCTCGTCGCCCGGCTCGACGAACGCGAGGAGCGTCGCGGCGAGGGCCTCGGTCGCGCCCGCGGTCACGAGCACCTCGCGCTCGGGGTCGACGTCGAGCCCGTAGAAGCGCTTCTGGTGACGGGCGATCGCCTCGCGCAGCACGGGCATCCCGAGTCCCGGCGGGTACTGGTTGACGCCCGCCGCGATCGCGTCGCGCGCCGCCTCGAGGATCTCGGCGGGGCCGTCCTCGTCGGGGAAGCCCTGGCCGAGGTTGAGGGCGCCGGTCGCCGCCGCGAGGGCCGACATCTCGGCGAAGATGGTGGGCCGCGCGACGCCGTCCGGGCCGATCAGCAGGGCTCCGCGCGCGGCTCGCCTCCAGGGTGCGTCGGTCACCCGCACACGCTACCCGGAACCGGGATGCACAGGCGAAGTAGGCTCGAAGGCCGAGCATAGGGATCGTTCAGCTTGGCACCTCACGCTGGCGACTGCGTGAAAGGAGCGCCCCCATGTCCGACCTCGAGTCGTCTGAGAACACCACCCCCGAAGCCACCGAGCCTGCCGCCCCCGAGCAGCCGGCCGCCGCGCCCGTCGAGCCCGCTCCCGTCGCTGCGGCGTCCGCCCCCGCGGAGACCGCCCCCACGGAGCCCTTCGTGCCGCTTCCCGGCACCCCCGCCGCGTCCGCCGCCCCCGCATCCGGCCAGGTGCCGCCGAGCCTCGGCGGTTCGGCGGCGCAGCCCTCCCCCGCCGCAGACGCGCCGAAGCGCCAGCGCTCGGTCGCCGTGCCCGTCATCGCGGCCGCGATCGTCGCCGCCCTCCTCGGCGGCGGAGCGGGTGCGGGCGTCGCGGCGTGGGCCATCACGAGCCAGCAGGCCGAGCAGTCGCAGGGCCAGTCGCAGCCGCAGACCATCACGGTCAACAACCCCGACGGCGCCGACGTCGTCACCGCCGTCGCCGCGAAGGCCCTCGACTCGGTCGTCACGATCCGCGTCTCGTCGAGCAGCTCGGGCGGCTCGGGCTCGGGCGTCATCCTCAGCTCCGACGGCTACGTGCTCACCAACACCCACGTCGTGACCCTCGACGGAGCCTCCGCCGACGGCACGATCGAGGTCACGACCGCCGACGGTCGCATCTTCCCCGCGAAGGTCGTGGGCCTCGACCCGCTCGTCGACCTCGCCGTCATCAAGCTGCAGGGCGCATCCGGGCTCACCGCCGTCGAGTGGGGCGACTCCACGAAGCTCGACGTCGGCGACCAGGTCGTCGCGATCGGCGCGCCGCTCGGCCTCTCGAACACCGTCACCGACGGCATCGTGAGCGCGCTCGGCCGCAGCATCCAGATCCAGTCGTCGGCCGTGCCCGACTCGGGCGACGACGACGCGACCCCCGACGACCGTCAGAACGGCGGCCAGGGCCCGTTCGACTTCTGGAACTTCGACCCGGAAGGCGGCGACGGCGAGCCGCAGCAGCGCCAGCAGTCGTCGACGATCTCGCTGCCCGTCATCCAGACCGACGCGGCCATCAACCCCGGCAACTCGGGCGGCGCGCTGCTCAACGACACGGGCCAGCTCGTCGGCATCAACGTCGCGATCGCCTCCACCGGGGGGTCCCTGTCGAGCAGCCAGAGCGGCTCGATCGGCGTCGGGTTCGCGATCCCGTCGTCGCTCGCGAAGCGCGTCGCCGAGGAGATCATCGAGAACGGCGAGGCCACGCACGGCCTGCTCGGCGCGACCGTCAGCACTGCCACCTCGGCCGAGTCGGACGTCGTGGGCGCCGTGATCCAGGACGTCACCCCCGGCGGCGCCGCCGACAAGGCCGGTCTCAAAGAGGGCGACGTCGTGACGCGCTTCAACGGCACCGCGATCACGAGCAGCACCGACCTCACGGCCCAGGTGCGCGCCCTCGCGGCGGGTGCGGATGCCGAGCTCGTCTACCAGCGCGGCGGCGCCGAGCGCACCGTCGACGTGACCCTCGGCGAGCTCCAGCTCTGACACGCACCGCGGGCCCCCGCTGCGCCCTCCCCGTTCCTCCGGGGCGCTCGGCGGGGGCCCGTCGCGCGCTGCCGTGACACCCCGCGTTGCTAGGCTCGACCGAGCCGCATCCGCGGACACAGGAGGACGCATGGCACTGCCGGACCCGGCGCCCGGCGTCTCGTACGTCATGCCGGTGCTCAACGAGGTCGCGTACATCGCGGACGCCGTCGGCTCGGTGCTCCGCCAGGAGTACGACGGCCCCGTCGAGGTGATCCTCGCGCTCGGCCCGTCGACCGACGGCACAGCGGATGTCGTGGCCGGGCTCGTCGCCGCCGACCCCCGCATCCGCATCGTCGAGAACCCGGGGATGGACATCCCGATCGGGCTCAACCTCGCGATCGAGGCGGCCCGCTATCCCGTGATCGTGCGCGTCGACGCGCACACCGAGCTCGCGCCCGACTACACGGCCCGCGGCGTGGAGACGCTCGCGCGCACGGGGGCGGCGAGCGTCGGCGGAGTCATGGCGGCGGTCGGCAAGCCGGGCGTGCAGGCCGCGATCGCGCGGGCCTACAACAGCCGCTTCGGCCTCGGCGGGGCGAGCTACCACGACGACGACGCCGTCGAAGAGGGTCCGGCCGAGTCGGCGTATCTCGGGGTCATGGATGCCGCGGTGCTGCGCGAGATCGGCGGCTACGACGGCAGCCTCCGCCGCGGCGAGGACTGGGAGCTCAACTTCCGTCTGCGCAGCCAGGGCCACCTCGTGTGGTTCGACCCCGCACTGCAGGTGCGCTACTGGCCTCGGTCGACGTGGGGCGCCCTGACCCGCCAGTTCTGGGCGACAGGAGTGTGGCGCGGGGAGCTCGTGCGGCGCCTCGGCGGCCGCAACTCGCTGCGCTACTTCGCCCCGCCGCTCTTCGTGCTCGACCTCGTGCTGTGCGTCATCGCTGCGCCCCTCCTGCTCACGGGCCTCGTCTCGGGCTGGGTCGCCTGGGTCCTCGCGCTCGTCTATCTCGGGCCCGTGCTCTACCTCGCGCTGCTCGCCTTCGCGGCGCTCCGCTCGCAGGGCGGGCTGCTCGACCGGCTGCGCGTCGCCTACGCGATCGCCGTCATGCACGTGAGCTGGGGCTCGGGCTTCATCGTCGGCGTCACGCGCGGCGCGGGCGACGCCGTCGACACGTCGCGCACGGAGTCCTGAGCCTGCGACCGAGCCTCGGGCTACAGCCAGCCCGCGTCGATCATGCGCTGCACGAGGCGGCGTCCCGCGTCGCCGTCGTCGAGGGGCGTGAACCGCTCGCGCCACCGCGTCGCCTGCTGGCGGTACCGCGCCCGCGCGACCTCGGCATCCGCGATCGCGTCGAGCAGCTCCTCGCGCGTGCGCACGACGGGCCCGGGAGCCTCGGCGAGCAGATCGAAGTAGAACCCGCGCAGGTCGGAGCTGTAGTGGGCGAGGTCGGGCGTGAAGAACACGATCGGCCGACCCGTGGCCGAGAAGTCGAACATGACCGAGGAGTAGTCGGTCACGAGGACGTCCGAGACCTCGAGCAGGTCGGCGACGTTCGGGTAGCTCGTGACGTCGATGAGCCCGTCGGCCTCGAGGTCGCGCCCGTAGCGCAGGGTGCGCGAGTGGCCCCGCACGAGCAGCACGTGGTCGGGGCCGAGCTCGCGCGCGAAGCTCGTGAGGTCGAGGTAGTCGACCATCTCGGTGCGGTCGTCGCGCCAGGTGGGCGCGTAGAGCACGACGCGCGCGTCGTCGGGGATGCCCACCGCGCGGCGGATGGAGTCGGCGTCGGCGCCCGAGACGAGGCGGTCGTTGCGGGGATAGCCCTCGTCCCACGTGCCGCGCGTGAACGCGTACGCGGAGCGGAAGATGCGCGCGCTGTAGGCGTTCTGTGCGAGCAGCGCGTCCCAGCGGTCGCTCTCGCGCTTGACGGCGATGCGCGTGCGGAGCCCGACGTTCGGGCGGTCGAGGCCGAGGCGCTTGAGCATCGTGCCGTGCCACGTCTGCAGCACGTGCTGATGCGGGCGCTTGCGGTAGCGCTTGCGCAGCCAGTCGTTGACGACGAGCACGCGCGCGGCGGCCCGCACGCGCCACCACTCGCGGCTTCCCTCGATGAGGCGGATGTCGCCCTCAGGAATCGCGACCGAGCCGTCGACGACGCTCCAGTACCGCGCGACGTCGGGCCGCATCCGGCGCAGCGTGCGCGCGATGCCGAGCGGGTTGTCGGAGGCCGACTGCCCGTAGAAGCTCTCGAGGAAGACGGCGTCCTCGGGCGTCGGCGCCGAGCGGCGGTACGCGCGCTCGAGTCGGCGCTGCGCACGCGGGCCGCGCTCGTCGTCGGCGAGCGGCGCCGACACGCGCAGCACGAGCCCGCCGGCCTCCGCCCCCAGCTCGGCGTGGAAGAGCGGATGCGCGAGGCGCCCCGGCAGCTCGGTGTCGACGTGCAGGCGGCTCGTCGGGACCTCGCCCTCGAGGAACACGCGGTACTCGCCCGAGGGGAGCGCGAGCTCGGACGAGCCCCAGCGTTCCGCGAGGAGGGGCAGCAGCACGCTGAGGCTCCCGCCCGCCTCGACGGGCGCGTCGACGCGCGCCCGCGAGCCCTCGAGCCGCACCGCCGCGACGGGCCGCGTGGGGTCGGCGATCGTGAGACGCAGCGCCGGGCCGTCGGCCGCATCCTCGAAGTGCGCCTCCACGACGCGCGCGCGGGGCAGTCGACCGTCGGGCACGTGCGCCTCCGACGGCGTGCCCGTGCGCGCGAGGATCTCCGCGAGCACGCGCTCGGCGCTGCGGCCATCGAGCCGGTCGACATGCTCCTCGCGCAGCCACACCGTGTGGTGTGCGATGCTGCGGCCGAGCTCGGTGTCGGTGCCGGCCGCGTCGAGGTGCTCGAGCACGTGCTGCCAGCGGTTGACGTAGCGGTCGTCGCTGAAGACACGGTAGTTCTCGTAGAGGCCGCGCTTGCGCGCGTAGAGCTCGACGTCGGGGGCGAAGAACACGACGGGGCCGTCGGTGAGGGCGTAGTCGTAGGCGATCGACGAGTAGTCGGTCACGAGCGCGTCGACGCCCGCGAGCGCGGGGGTGACGTCGACGAGCCGGTTGTTTCCGAGCATGCGGATGCGGTCGGAGACCGCGGGACCCGCCGCGTAGTCGCCGAGGCCGAGCGGATGCGCGCGCACGAGCAGCACGGCGTCGCGCGCCTCGAGCCAGCGGGCGATCATCGCCCACTCCTCGCCCGTCGGCGCACCCGGGTCGGGGGCGCCGTCGCGCCACGTGGGGGCGTAGAGCACGACGCGCGCGGCATCGTCGATCGGGCCCGCGGCATCCGCGAGCAGCATGCGCGCATCGGCGCGCACCTCGGCGGGGTCGCGGCCGAGCAGCGCGTCGTCGCGGATGTCGCCGATCGCCGGGATGCGGTCGGGGCGCACCCCGAACGCGCTCGCGATGCGGGGCGCCACGAGCTCCGACGCGACCGGGAACAGGTCGATGCCGCGCCCCGCGAAGCGGTACGCCCGCGCGAGCAGCGCGCGCACGTAGCGGTGGTCGGGCACGCCGCGGATCTTGAGCGTCGCGGGGGAGTCGAGGTGCAGCTTCTTGAGCGGGATGCCGTGCCACAGCTGCACGACGAACGCGCCGCTCGTCGCGTAGCGGTTGACGTCGCCGAAGCCGTGCGTGACGACGACGACACGGGCGCGCAGCGTCAACCAGAAGCCGCGCCACGAGCCCTTCGCGACCGCGTCGAGGCCGCGCGAGGTCGCCTCGGCGAGCTCGGCATCCGTGGTCGCGAGCCACACGAGCCGCGTGCGCTCGTCGAGCGTCTCGCGCGCCAGGCGGTAGAGCGGCAGCGCGCCCTCCGCGAGCCCGATGCCGCATCCGAACACCCACACCCGAGCGGTGCGGGGCACGAGCAACGCGGCAAGCGCGCCGAGGGCGTAGAGCGGCAGGCGGAGCAGCTTTCGGGCGTTGCCCGCGCCGAAGGTGAAGGTCGCAGGCATCGGCACGATTCTGTCACGCGCACCCCCGGGTGCGGGGCATGTCCCGACGCGCCGCGCCGCGCCCGCCGACGCGTCAGATCGTGTAGGTGCGGGGGCCCGGCGCGTCGGCGTAGGCGGCCGAGGGCGGGGGTGGCGGGGGAGTGGTCGGCTGCTCCGTGAGCACGAAGTGGCGACCCGAGACCTGCGTCGGCTCGATGCGCACCCAGATGGGCTTCTCGGTGTTCAGCTGGTTGCGCAGACCCGCGCGCTCGGCCTCGGCGATCTCGACCGGGCTGGTGATCATGCGGGCCTTGCCCTTGAGCACGACGCTCCACGCGAACCCCGGCTCGCGTCCGTCGATCTCGAAGGCCACATCCGGGTTGACGGTCAACTCGAGCAGCTTCGAGCCGGGCGCCGTGCGCAGCAGGATCGTGCGGTCCCAGGCGAGGTAGTTGATCGGGGTGATGTCCATGACGCCGAGCGCGTTCGTGGCGAGGCGCCCGAAGCGCTCGCGTTCGAGCAGAGCCCAGCACTGGTCATCGGTCAGACGGGTGATCGGAGAGGTGGCCATGCTCTCATCCGATCGGATGCCGCGGGCGGCCGGGGAGTGCCGAAGGTCCCGCGCTGCGGCAACCGATCGGTAACGATGCCCGCTCGCGGGCCGTCGCCCCCAGGGTCGCCTGGTGTAATTGTTCGGGCGCCCCGGCGCCTGCTGACGGGGGAGGACCACGCATGGGCATCGCGAGCGACCTGAAGGCCGCGCGGAAGGTTCTGACCAACGCGCTGCGGTCGCGCACGACGCGTCGCGAGCTCGCGCACCGCATCGAGACCGAGGGCACGGGCGAGCCGCGCGAGGTGCAGATCGCTGTGTACTTCGCCGACACCCGCGTGAACCTCTATCAGATCCGGCAGTGGTACGGGCCGCTCGCCGAGCTCGCGAAGACGCACCCCGTGACGATCCTCACGCGCAGCCCCGGCGCGACGCTCACCCTCAAGGACGAGGCTCCCGTTCCCGTCGTCTACTGCCGCCGCGTGACCGACCTCGAGGCCTTCGTCGGCCGGCACGACGTGCGCATCGTGTTCTACGTCAATCAGAACATGAAGAACTTCCAGATGTTCCGGTACGGGCGCATGTGGCACGTGTTCATCAACCACGGCGAGTCCGACAAGATGTACATGACCACGAACCAGTTCAAGGCGTACGACTACGCCCTGGTCGCCGGTCAGGCCGCCATCGACCGCCTCTCGGCGAAGCTGTGGGGCTACGACGTCGCCACGAAGGCCATCCCCATCGGTCGCCCGCAGGCCGACCACTTCGCGGGCGAGGTGCCCTACCCGAAAGACGGCCGCACGGTCGTGCTCTACGCGCCCACGTGGGAGGGCGACCGCCCCGCCGCCGCCTACGGCTCGATCGCATCGCACGGCGTCGCGCTCGCGGATGCCGTGCTCGCGTCGCCCGCGCACCGGCTCGTGTACCGGCCGCATCCGCGCTCGGGCGTCATCGACCGCGAGTACCGCGAGGCGAACCAGCGCATCATCGCCGCGATCGCGGCCGCGAACGCCGCCGACCCCGATGCCCACCACGTGTTCGACGACGGGCCGCAGCTCGGCTGGCAGCTCGCCGACGCCGACGTCGCCATCACCGACATCTCGGCGATGGTCTACGACCGTCTCGCGGTCGGCAAGCCCATTCTCGTGACGCGTCCCGTGTCGCCGGATGCCGAGGTCGACGAGCAGGGCTACCTCGGCGCGGCTGAGTGGCTGACGGCGGCCGACGCCCCGAACGTGCTCGCCGCGGTCGACCGCGCCCTCAACGACCCGAAGGCGCGCGAGACGCTCGCCCATTGGTCGCAGCACCACTTCGGCGACACGAGCCCGGGTGCCGCGACCGAACGCTTCCACGCGGCCGTCGAGAAGCTCATCGCCGAGTGGGATCGCTACGCGGCGCTCCACGCGGGCGACCCCCGCACATCCGAATCCGACCCGTTCGACGACGACGAGGACGACGAGGGCATGCCCGCCTCGGGCGACTGATCGACGGCTAGAACGCGACGCGCCACAGGTACTCCTCGCCCGTCGGGCGCAGCCAGCGGATGACGAGGGTCGCGTTGCGCGCGAGGTCGTCGTCGCGGATGACGAACGCGAGCTCGTCGCCGGGTGCGAGCGCGCGGGGGTGGCCCGCGGGCATGACGCCGCTGCCGAGCAGGGTCGCCGTCACGCCGCGCACGGTCTCGACGCCGCGGTTGCGCAGCACGTAGCGCGGGGCGTCTCGACGGTCGAACGCGAACGGGATGCGATACGGCTCCATGCCGCGCACGCTAGAACCCACCCCGGACCCGAACACCCTTTCGAGGGATAACTCGCCGCATCCGCCCCTGTGCACGACCCATCTCTCACTGACCGGTCGGTTTCTCGCTCTATACGGGCCGAATGAGACCGGAAACCGACCACTCAGCGGGGGACGACGGGGCGCGGGGTGCTCAGGCGGGCGGTGGCGGTGGTGGGGATGCGGGGGGCGGGGGCGGGCTGCTGCGCTTCGCGGCGCGGAGTGCGCGGCGCTCGCCCGCCGCGACGGCTCGCTCGGCGCGGCGCGAGGCGCGCGGGCCCGGGGCGACGACCTTCGGCTGCGTGCTCACGGGGAACGCGGCAGGGGGCGGCCCGAACGCCGTGCGCGCCGTCTTCACGACGCGTCGTCCGAGGATCTGGTTCGCTGCGCCGCCCACGACCGCGCCGACGCCGAACGGCAGCACACGCCCGACGATCCCGCCGCCCGCGGATGCCATCATGCGCGGCAGGTACACCTTGCGCACGCGGTCCATGAACTGTGCGACTGCGGTGCGCGGCAGGTTCTTCGCGATGAGCGTTCCCCAGAACTCGGGTTTCGCGGGGCCGCGGCCGGTCGCCTGGCCGGTGAACTGCATGATGAGCTCCTGCGACGGCCCACCGACGACCATCGCGAGCACGAGGGCGCGCCCGCGGTCGGGATCCTCGACGGGGATGCCGTGCAGCTCGGCGACCGACTGCGCGAAGAGCGCCGTCGACTCGAGGAACAGCACCGTCTCCGCACCCGAGAGCGCGAGAGCCGCACCCGTGCCGACGGCGGGTACGGCAGCGGCGACGCCCACCCCGGCACCGCTCGTCGTGACGGTCGTCAGGTAGCGCCGCTCGAGCACGCGCAGCACCTGCTCGGGAGTCGCATCCGGGTACTTGGAGCGGATGCCGCGCAGATGCGCGAGGACGGCCGGCCGGTGCACCGACATGACCCGGTCGAGGATCGCGTCGATGCGCGAGAGGCTCACGGCATCCGACGCGCCCGTCTGGCCGTCGTCCGCGACGGGCGCACCGAGGTCGCCCGGCAGCACGGAGTCGGCAGGCAGCACGGAGGGCGTGACGGGCACGAGCTCGCCCCCCGCCGCGTCGCGGGGTGAGGCGTCATCGGCCGGGACCTGCATGCCTCCCACGGTACGCGACGCGAGCGGCGCGATCCTGGGATCGCGCCCGACGTCTCAGCGGTTGCCGTAGTCGGCGTTGTAGCGGTCGACGACCTCGCGGATGGAGGCGTCGAGCACGAGGGCGCCCTTGTCGAGGTAGAGGCCGCGCTTGCAGAACCGAAGGAGGTCGCGCTCGCTGTGCGAGACGAAGAACAGCGTGCGACCGCCCGCGAGCAGCTCCTCGATGCGCGTGTAGCACTTCTCGCGGAACGCCTTGTCGCCCACCGCGAGCACCTCGTCGACGAGGATGACGGGCTCCTCCAGCCGCGAGATGACGGCGAACGCGATGCGCACCTTCATGCCGCTCGAGAGGTGCTTGTAGGGGGTGTCGACGAAGTCCGCGATCTCGGCGAACTCGATGATCTCGTCGAAGCGCTCATCGATCTCGCGCTTCGTCATGCCGTGCAGGCCCGCCGTCAGGTAGACGTTGTCGCGCACCGAGAGGTCGTTGACGAAGCCGCCCGTGATCTCGATGAGCGGCGCGACGCCCGCGTCGACCGACACGCGCCCCTCGTCGGGGTAGACCACCTGCGCGACGAGCTTGAGCAGCGTCGACTTGCCCTGGCCGTTGCGGCCGACGACGCCGATCGCCTCGCCCGGCATGACGTCGAAGCTCACGTCGCGCAGCGCCCAGAACTCGCCGGGCCGCGTGCGGCGGTTGCGGCCCGCGAAGAGGTCCTTGAAGCTGCGGCGCGACGAGCGATTGCGTTTGAAGCGGATGCCGGCCTCCCGCACCGAGATGACGGGAGCGGCATCCGTTCCCGGCCTCGTGGGGGCTTGGGTGACCTCGGCCATCAGATCTCCTTCAGCACGGTGCGGATCGTGCGCTGGTAGACGGCGAGGCCGATGACGAACGCGAGCACGCTCATGCCGGCGCTCACGGCGACCGCGAACCAGTCGAGCTGCTCGGGGAAGAACGCCGCACGGTAGAGGGTGAAGATGCCGGCGAGCGGGTTGAGCGAGCCCCAGAACTCGAGGCCGATCGCCTCGAGATCCTTGAGGCCGTAGATGATCGGCGAGGCGTAGAAGAGGAAGCGCAGCACGAGCTTCACGGCGCGCTCGAGGTCGCGGAAGAACACGACGAGCGGGGCGACGATGAGCCCGATGCCGACGGTGAGGATCGCCTGCAGCACGACCGCGAGGAGCGACCACAGCGCCTCGACGTGGAAGTGGGCGGGGTTCGCGGTCCACGTCGTCGCGATGGCGAACGCGATCACGACGGGGATGCTCAGCACGAACTCGATGCCCTTCGACAGCACGAGACGCGCCACCCAGATGGTGCGGGGGATCGTCGTGGAGCGGATGAGCTTGGCCTCCTTCGTGAAGGCGCGCGTGGCATCCGTGATGGCCCCGTTGAACCACATCCACGGCAGCAGGGCCGTGAGGAGGAAGACGATGTACGGCTCGGCGCCGACGGTGCGCTGGAACACCTGCGTGAAGACGAACCAGTAGATGGCGCTCATCGCGAGCGGGTCGAGGATCGACCAGAAGTAGCCGAGGAACGACGTGGAGTAGCGCACCTTGAGGTCGCGCGTCGTCAGCAGCCACAGCGAGCGCCGGTACCGAGTGAACGGCGACCAGTCGCGTCGGGACAGCGCGGCGGAGGTCACCGCCTCAATCTAGGCGATGCGAACGACGAAACCGGTTAACGTGCGGATGCCGCGACTCTCGAGACACTCGCGCCCGATCGGCAGTCGTTTTCGGGCGCGACCGCGCTCGTGCCCGAAAACGGCCGGCGCCGCGGATTACCGCGGCGCTCAAACAAACAGATTCGCGCGCTCGAGGTCTTCGGCGAAGTCGATCTCGACCGCGTAGAGGTCGGAGATGTCGACCGGCTGGAAACGGACGCCGTCGTGCTCGATCGCGAGCTCGATGCCGCGCTCGAAGTAGTCCTGGGCGTCGACGCGCTGCAGCTGGCGCACGAGGGCGGCCTTGTCGCGGCTCGACACGAAGTTGATGCCGACCGCCTCGCCGAGGCCGCCGCGCACCGTCTTGGAGAGCAGCTTGATGTAGCCGCTCTCGTCGACCGTGTACTTGACCTCCTCGTCGGACACCTTCGAGGTGTTGACGGAGACGAAGCTCTGGTCGCGGGCGACGAGGTCGCCGGCGCGCACGAGGGCCTCGGGGTCGAAGACGACGTCGCCGTTCATCCAGAGCACGGGCGCGTCCTTGGTCGCCTGGAGGGCGCGGAGGAGGCTCTTGGAGGTGTTGGTCTGGTCGTAGGCCTCGTTGTAGACGAAGTCGGCCTGCGGGAACGCCTCGATGATGTGCTCGAGCTTGTAGCCGACGACGATCGTGACCTTGACGTCGCGTCCGAACGCCTGGTGGATGTTGTCGAACTGCTGCTGCATGATCGTGCGGCCGTCGCTCAGCTCGGTGAGCGGCTTCGGAAGCGAGCGGCCCAGGCGGCTGCCCATTCCTGCGGCAAGGATCACGATCTGCGTGGTCACGGGGTCTCCTCAGTGGTCTGTGCTGCGGGGTTCCGTGGTGCTGTGGGCCCCGCGCATCGGTATCGGGACACGCCGTTGTGCTCGTGAGAGTTTATCGGCGGGGGTTGGGAAGTCACGGGGAGTTCACCGTTTGTTCTCGTTTCGTGATAACCGTTTCACTCCACTCGTGAGCCGCGAGTCCTCCTCGGGGATGAATCTGCGAGGGGCCGTCAGTCCCGCGGTCGCCGTGTTGATACGGTGGGCCGGTGGAGTCAGAGCCCACCACGCCCACCACTTCTGCCCGACGCCCGTCGGGCTCTTCCGCGCGTCGCGGCTCGGCTTCCGCGGCGTCGCGTGCCCGCTCCGGTGCGGCCCGTGTCGACCCGCCCCGCCCGGCTGCCGCCGTCGCCCTCGAGATCGAGGCGGATGCCGCGGCGCTGAGCGAGGCGGAGGTCGAGTCGGCCGCGCCCGACGCGGCAGTCGACGAGACCGTCGCCCCCGTCGAGAAGCCGGCACCCAAGTCGAAGGGCCGCTCGTCGCGCACGAAGGCCACTCCGCCGCCCGTCGAGGAGGAGACCCCCGAGACCGCGACCGTCGTCGAGCCCGAGACGACGGAGGAGGAGCCGCAGCCGGAGCCGGAGGTCGCATCCGAAGCCGAGGCCGCATCCGACGCCGAGGCCGACGTCGCCACCGACGTGCCCGTCAAGCCCTCCCGCCCCAAGCGCAAGCCCGTGCGCGCCGTCGCACCCGAGGTGCCCGCGTCCGCCCCCGCCGGCCTCGAGGTGGCGCTCTCGGTGCAGGGCCTCACGAAGTTCTTCGGCGACCGCCCCGCGGTCGACGGCATCGACCTCGAGGTCGCGCCCGGCTCGTTCTACGGCATCGTCGGCCCGAACGGCGCCGGCAAGACGACGACCCTGTCGATGATCACGGGCCTCCTGCGCCCCGACGCGGGCGTCGTGCGGGTGTTCGGGCTCGACGTGTGGCACAACGCGACGCTCGCGAAGCGCAAGATCGGCGTGCTGCCCGACCGCCTGCGGCTGTTCGACCGGCTCACGGGTGCCGAGTTCCTGCACCACGCGGGCGCGCTCCGCGGCCTCGACCGCGCCACGATCGCGCAGCGCTCGGCCGACCTGTCGGCCGCCTTCGGTCTCGACCACTCGCTGCACCGTCTCGTCTCCGACTACTCGGCCGGCATGACGAAGAAGATCGCGATCGCCGCGGCGATGATCCACGCGCCTCGCCTGCTCGTGCTCGACGAGCCGTTCGAGTCGGTCGACCCGGTGTCGACGGCGGTCGTGCTCGAGGTGCTGACGAAGTTCACGCAGGCGGGCGGCACCGTCATCCTGTCGAGCCACAGCATGGAGCTCACCGAGCGCGTGTGCGACGCGATCGCGATCATCGCCGACGGGCAGGTGCTCGCATCCGGCCCGCTCGCCGACGTGCTCGAAGGGCGCAGCCTCGAGGAGCGGTTCGTGGAACTCGCCGGTGGCGAGGCGGCCGTGGAGGGCATGGAGTGGTTGCAGAACTTCTCCGACTGAGGCTGCGGATCCTCGCGAACGGATTCCGGCGGCCGCCCCTGCAGGTCGTCGCGATCGTCGTCGGCCTGCTCGTGGCGATCGTCGGCGTCGTGCTGCTCTGGCAGGGTGCCGCGTGGGTCGGCAGCCTGCAGGACGACACCTTCGCGATGCGCGCCAACACGGTCGTCGGATCGTGGCTCACGCTCGCCGCGATCCTCATCCCGCTCATGGCCGTGCGCCGCGTCGTGCTGTCGCCGCGCGCGTTCCTCGGGTACCCGATCAGCTCGGTGGGTGTGGGTGTCACGATGCTCGCGTACACGCTCATCGGCCCGGGCATCCTGCTCGTGCCGATGGCGCTCGCGACCGTGCGCGCGTGGCCGGATGCGTCGTCGGTGCAGGTCGCGTGGGCCGCCGCGCCGCTGCTGTTCCTGCAGACGCTGCTCACCATCCAGCTCGCGCGCGAGCTCGGCGTGGCGCTGCGCCGGCATCCGCGGATCGCCGGGTGGGTCGACTTCGTCTCGGTGCTCGTGCTGCTGCTCGGCGGCGCCGTGGTGCTCGCGATCATCGCGCCGCGCGTCCCCGCGCTGCTCGACGTGGTGCGCGCCGTGCGGCCGCTCAACCACTTCCTGCTCGCCGTGCCCGACGTGCTCGCCGAAACGCCCCTCGGGATGCTGTGGGCGGCCCCAGGCCATGCCTCGACGACCCTGCGCGACCCGTCGAGCGCCTGGCAGCTCCTCGGCCTCTCGGCGCTCATCGTGCTCGCCCTGCTGCTCGCGTGGCTCGCGGTCATCGCCGTCAAGCTCCGTCCCACGCGCCGCCTCCCCGCCCCGCGCCGCACGCGCGTTCCCGGGTGGTTCCGCCACTTCCCGGCCACGGCATCCGGTGCCATCGCGGCCCGCTCGGCGACGTACTGGCTGCGCGACCCGCGCTACCGCGCCGTGTACGAGGTGCTGCCGTTCGTGCTCGTGGTGACGTTGCTCGCGCTGTGGATCGGCGGCGTACCGTTCGCGTGGGCCGTGCTCGTTCCGCTGCCGCTCATGACGGTGCTGCTCGCGTGGTCGACGACGCACAACGACGTCGCCTACGACAACACCGCGGTGTGGCAGCACGTGGCGGCGCAGACGGCCGGATCGGACGACCGCCGGGGTCGCTCGGTGCCCGTGCTCATCCTCGGGTTCCTGCTGCTCGCGATCGGCATCCCGCTGACCGTGTGGGGCCACGGCGACATCGCGATCGCGCCCGCGCTGACGGGGTTCTGCGTCGCGTTGCTGCTCGGCGGCATCGGGGTCGGCAACCTCTACTCGGCGCGCTTCCCGTACGCGGCGCCGCGCCCGGGCGACCAGGCGTGGGAGACGCCGCAGGCGGCCACCAATCAGGGCGTCGTGGCGCAGGGGATGTCGGTGCTGCTCGTGCTGCTGGCCGCCGCGCCGACGTTCGCGCTCGCGATCATGTGGTGGGTCCGCGGCGGCACGTGGGGCTGGCTGGCCCTCGCAGTCGGCGTCGTGAGCGGTGTGCTCGTGTACCTCGTCGGCGTGCGGTCCGGCGGCCGCACCTTCGACGCGCGCGGCCCCGAGTTGCTCGCGTTCACGCAGCGCAACTAGGGGAACGTTCAGGCGAGGCGCCCGCGATCCGTCGTAATCTGGGCGGATGAGCGAGCTGGATGCGGATCGGATCGGCGGGGGCACCGACGTGCTCGACCGGGAGCTCGAGAAGCTCCTCGAGGGCGAGCTCACGGAGGACGGTGACCACGACCGCTTCGCGCACTACGTGAAGAAGGACAAGATCGTCGAGTCGGCGGTCACCGGCAAGCCGGTGCGCGCGCTGTGCGGCAAGAAGTGGATCCCAGGACGCGATCCGTCGAAGTTCCCCGTGTGCCCGGAGTGCCAGAAGATCTACGACCTGCTCAAGTAGCAGCGTCACCCCAGGTGGTCGAGGAGCGCCGCGCGCAGCGCGACGCGTTTCGAGACCACCGTGCGGGGCAGCCCCCTACAGGTACCGCGTAGGGATCGCCGCGTCGCCCCGCGACAGCCGCAGCGCGTTCCGCGGCAGCTCCGCCACCGCCGACGCGTGGTGCTCCCGCGCCGCCTGCACACCCTCGGCTCCGAGGGCCCCGGATGCCGTCTCGCCGTCGACGACGAGCGGCACGTGCAGCGCACGGCCGACTGAGGCGTCGAGCGCCTCGACGGGTGGGTCGTCGACGTGGATGTCCTCGGAGACGGCAACGCCGTCGCGCAGTCCCCGGATGGGCTGCTTGCGGCCGCCGACGGTCGACTTGCCCGCGGAGGTCTTGCCGACGCCCACCCAGCTGCCGTCGGCATCCTGGCGCGACACGAGCTTGTAGACCATGCCGGCGGCGGGCGCTCCCGATCCGGTGACGAGCGCGGTGCCGACTCCGTACGAGTCGACGGGGGCGGATGCGAGCGCCGCGATCGCGTGCTCGTCGAGGTCGTTGGTGACGGTGATGCGGGTGCCGGTGGCGCCGAGCGCGTCGAGCTGCTCGCGCACCTCGCGCACGACGACGGCGAGGTCGCCCGAGTCGATGCGCACGGCGCCGAGCTCGGGGCCGGCGGCGCGGATGGCGGTCTCGACGCCCGCGCGGATGTCGTAGGTGTCGACGAGCAGGGTCGTGTCGGTGCCGAGGGTGGCGAGCTGGGCGCGGAACGCCTGCTCCTCGTCGGGGAAGAGCAGTGTGAACGCGTGGGCGGCGGTGCCCATGGTCGGGATGCCCCAGGTGCGTCCGGCTTCGAGGTTGCTGGTGGCGGCGAACCCGGCGATGTAGGCCGCGCGTGCGGCCGCGACGGCGGAGCGTTCTCCGGTGCGGCGGGATCCCATCTCGGCGAGCGGGCGTCCTTCGGCGGCGGACACCATACGCGCCGCGGCGCTCGCGACGGCGGAGTCGTAGTTGAGCGTCGAGAGGGCGAGGGTCTCGAGCACGACGCCCTCGGCGAAGCCGGCCTCGACGACGAGGATCGGCGATCCGGGGAAGTAGAGCTCGCCTTCACGGTAGCCGCGGATGTCGCCGGTGAAGCGGTAGGCCTCGAGCCAGTCGAGGGTGTCAGAGGAGACGACGTTCTCGCGCTTGAGGTAGGCGAGCTCGTCGGGTTCGAAGCGGAAGTCGGCGATCGCTTCGAGCAGGCGACCGGTGCCGGCGACGACGCCGTAGCGGCGGCCGGTGGGGAGTCGGCGGGCGAACAGCTCGAAGACGCACGGGGTGTCGTGGGTGCCGGCCTGGAGGGCGGCGTCGACCATCGTGAGCTCGTATCGGTCGGTGAGCAGCGCCGTCGACGTCATGTGCCCAGCGTAGGGCGGGGCGTCGTGCGCTGGTGGCGCCTACTGAAGTGGTCGAGGAGCGCCCGGCGCAGCCAGTCGCGTCTCGAGACCACCGCCCGGGTGCCTCAACACCCCGGCCCGCGAGGCGCGACGGTGCAGTCGCGGTCCACGAGCACGGTCTTCGCGCCGCCCGCGGTGATGTGCAGCTCGTTGGCCGGCAGCACGATCGTGCCCGCGATGGGCACGAAGGCGCCGCCCGCGATCCGGTACTCGGCGCGATACCGGATGCTGAGGGTGATCGTGTAGTTCCCCGGCGCCCGGTAGACGTGGCTCGTCGGCGTCGCGTCGAACTCGCGGAGCCCGAGGCCGGACCACGTGTCTCCTTTCGTCAAGAGTGTCGCGCGCGTGCCGTCGCCGTAATCCCAGTGCCACGAGATGGGCGTGAACCGCACGTCGGCCGACTGCCCGAGCAGCTCACCCGGCACGACCTCCCGGTCGACGAGCGAGTAGATGTTCGCCGGCAGCCCCACGACGACCCACCCGTCCGGCTCCATACGCTGTACCCCCGGTGTGGGCCGGAATCGGGCGATGTCGGCGAGAGTGATGACCACGACGTCGAAGCCGTCGCGAGGGTCGCAGTCGTCGATGCGGGGGCCCGGCGGGCAGATCGAGCCCTGGATAGCGCCGGGCGGGGCATAAGCGCCATCGCCGACGTCATTCCTGGCAGACGTCCCAGACCCGTCGTCGTTCACCACAGCATCGAGCACTGCCTCGTTGCGCTCGATGCCCGACCCGATCGCACAAAGCCCCGCGTCAAACTCGACACGCGTGCATGGTTCGCCGCTCGCCACGGCGCCAACGAACGCCATGGACAAGAGGGCGATAGACAGGCTTCCCGCTAGCACACCCCACCCCCGTCCCAGGCTTCTTGTGACGAAAGAACCAGCGAATCGTGCCACACAAACTCAACGACGGACGCCGCGAGATCAGGGCGGTCGCCCAAGACCACGGAGCGCCCCTCCGCATCGACGATGTCCAGGCCAGAACGGTCGTCACATACATAGGCGACAACACCGCCAGCCGCGAGATCAGCGCGCTGGAGTTGCATCGTGAACGTCGTAGAGCCAACGCCCCGCCAACCGTTCGACGCAAACTCCTCATAACCAGCGGACTCTTGCTCGAATAGCTCCTCGGTGAGGAGAGGCCGAAGTCGCTCCGGCTTGGCGCCACCATCGGCCATTACCACTGCGACTGTTTCGAGGTACTTGCCGTATGCCTCTTCCGCCGCTGCCAGCGCCTCCTCCTCCGACGCGAAGACGGGAGTCGCGTCCGGCGTGGGTGGGGGAGTCGGCGTCGGATCGGAGGGGACGCATCCGCTCAACAAGAGCGCGGCGAGCATCGCGGGGGCGACGAGACGGTGGGATCGGCGCATGCCCGACACGTTAGGGCACGCAGGTTTGTCCACAGCAGGGGTATCCACAGGCGCTGGTCGATCGAGGTGTCGGCGAGGGCCGCTGAGCATGGCGCGCGCGGTCAGCGCCAGCGGGCGGTGATGCCAGCACGCGGCGGGAGTAGCTACTCCCGCCTGGCCTACGTCGCCGCCCCCGCGTGCGGTTGCTCCCGCCGAAGGGGATGTTGCTCCCGCCGCTAGGGGGCGAGGGTGGGGGTGGTGCGTCGGCGGTGGTCTCGAGACGCGTCCGGCTTCGCCGGGCGCTCCTCGACCGCCTTGGTGGGAGCGGGCGCTCCTCGACCACCTCAGGAAGAGCGGGCGCTCCTCGACCACCTCGTGGGGCACGCGGCGGCGCCCGGTGGCGACGGCGGGCGCGGGTACGCTGGGAGACCGTGACCGCATCCGACCCGTCGAGCGCAGCAGCGGGGGTTCCCACCGACGCGCCGATCGGCGTGTTCGACTCCGGTGTCGGCGGGCTCACGGTGGCCCGCGCGATCCTCGACCAGCTGCCGAACGAGGCGATCCTGTACGTCGGCGACACGGCGAACGGGCCGTACGGTCCGCGTCCGATCGCCGAGGTGCGGGCGCTCGCGCTCGGTGTCATGGACGACCTCGTCGCGGAGGGCGTGAAGGCGCTCGTGATCGCGTGCAACACGGCGTCGTCGGCCGTGCTGCGGGATGCACGCGAACGCTATGAGGTCGGCGCCGGCATCCCGGTCGTCGAGGTCATCCAGCCCGCCGTGCGCGCTGCCGTACGTGCGACGCGCAACGGCCGCGTGGGGGTGATCGGCACCGTTGGCACGATCCAGTCGCGCGCCTACGACGACGCGTTCGCCGCCGCCGAAGGGCTCGAGCTCGTGAGCCGCGCGTGCCCGCGTTTCGTCGAGTTCGTCGAGGCGGGCGTCACGAGCGGCCCCGAGCTCTTCCAGGTCGCGCAGGAGTACCTCACGCCCCTCATCGCGGCGGATGTCGACACCCTCGTGCTCGGCTGCACCCACTACCCGCTCATGTCGGCGGCCATCCAGTACGTCATGGGCCCCGGCGTGCGGCTCGTGTCGAGCGCCGAGGAGACCGCGGCCGACGTCTACCGCACGCTCGTCTCGCACGGCATCGAGCGCACCGCGTCGACCCCGCCCCGGCACCGCTTCGAGTCGACGGGGGATGACGAGCGCGCCTTCCGCAGCCTCGCGGCCCGCTTCCTCGGCCCCGAGGTGCGCCACGTCGAGAACTTCCCGACGGGCGCCATCCACCTTCCCGCGGGCGCGCTCGCGCCCGACGCCTGACCGCCAGCCCACCGCATCCGCCCGATCGGAGATCCACCCATGACCGAGACCCGCGCCGACGGCCGCACCCCCGACCAACTCCGCCCGGTCACCATCGAGCGGGGCTGGAGCGCCCAGGCCGAGGGCAGCGCCCTCATCTCCTTCGGCAACACGAAGGTGCTGTGCACCGCGAGCTTCACGAACGGCGTGCCGCGCTGGCTCACCGGCAAGGGCACCGGATGGGTGACCGCCGAGTACGCGATGCTGCCGCGCTCCACGAACGAGCGCATGGACCGCGAGTCGGTGAAGGGCCGCGTCGGCGGCCGCACCCACGAGATCTCGCGCCTCGTGGGCCGCAGCCTGCGCGCCATCATCGACACGAAGGCGCTCGGCGAGAACACGATCGTCATCGACTGCGACGTGCTGCAGGCCGACGGCGGCACGCGCACCGCCGCCATCACGGGCGCCTACGTCGCGCTCGCGGATGCCGTGGAGTGGGGCCGCGCGAAGGGCTTCATCGGCAAGAACTCGCGTGCGCTCATCGACACCGTCTCGGCGGTGTCGGTCGGCATCATCGACGGCGTGCCCATGCTCGACCTCGCCTACGTCGAGGACTCGCGCGCCGAGACCGACATGAACGTCGTCGTCACGGGCCGCGGTCTCTTCGTCGAGGTGCAGGGCACGGCTGAGGGGGCTCCCTTCGACCGCCGCGAGCTCGACGTGCTGCTCGACCTCGGGCTCGCGGGCAACGCCGAGCTCGCTCGCATCCAGACGGAGGCGCTCGCGGGCTAGTCGGCTTCGCCGGGTGCCTCGGTTCCGCGAGCCGCGCCGTCGTCGGCGGGCGGCATCCGCCCCATGAGCCGGAAGGTCGCGAGGAACCGCCGCACGAGGGGCGTGTGCAGCCCCTCGCCGACGTGCAGGTAGCCGGGCCAGCGGTTCGCCTGCTGCCACGCGCCCGCCGCGCACAGCAAGCTCGTGCCGATGTCGCGACGTCGGAACTCTGGCACGACGTGGATGTGGTGCACGAGCCCGTCTCGGAACCAGCGCACCTCGCCGAGCTGCGCATCCGCCGCGACCCCGAGCTGCGCGAAGCCGTGCGGGCCGACGATCGTGCCCTCGGGCAGCTCGCCGCTCGCGAACGCGGCCAGCACGCACGCCGGCGGCAGCCCGCGCGGCTCGTCGATCGCGACGTACCAGAGGGCGGGCGCGTCGGGCGCGCGCTCGAACGGGATGCCGACGTGCAGCAGCCCCTCGGGCGTCGAACTGCTGCGCCAGACGAGCGCCGCGTCGCCCGGCTCGTCGTCGACGTAGGCGCCCTCGAGACGGCCCTCGCCCTCCCACGCCTCGGCGACCCGCAGACCCTCGGGCGTGGAGCCGAGCTCCCGATACCAGATCGCGGGTCCGCCCTGAGCGTGCACAGCCTCGACCCCCTCACGCGGAGTCGGGCCGCCGCCTTCCTGCGTCACCGCCGCCGGTGCCGTACCCGGATGGTACGTCCGCCCGCGAGCGGAGGCCACCCCCCCGAACGAGCTCGGAGACGTTTCAGCGGTGCGATCCGCGGCCGCCTCTAGGCTCGACGGGTGACCACGTTCGTCCTCGCCACCCACAACGCCCACAAGGTCGGGGAGCTGCGCCGCATCCTCGGCGAACGCCTCGGCACCCACGAGCTCATCGGCTACGACGGCCCGGAACCCGTCGAGGACGGCGACACCTTCGAGGCGAACGCCCTCATCAAGGCGCGCGCCGCGAACGCCCACACCGGTCTCCCCGCGATCGCCGACGACTCCGGCATCTCGGTGCGCGCCCTCGGCGGCGCCCCCGGCATCCACTCCGCGCGCTACGCGGGCACGCGCAGCGACGTCGACAACTACACGCTCCTGCTCGAGAACCTGAAGGGCGAGACGGATCGCGCTGCCGAGTTCGTGTGCGCCGCAGCGCTCGTCGACGGCGACCGCGAGGTCGTCGTGCGCGGGGTGTGGCCGGGCGAGGTGCTCGAGGCGCCGTCGGGGGAGCACGGGTTCGGCTACGACCCGGTGTTCAAGCCGGAGGGGGTCGCGACGAGCTCGGCGGAGCTCACGGCCGACGAGAAGAACGCGATCAGCCACCGGTCGCGGGCGTTCGGGGCCCTCGTGGAGGAGCTTCGGCGGCTGTACGGGTAGGGCCTCGAGGCGGTGGTCTCGAGACGCGTCGCTTCGTGGCGCTCCTCGACCACCTGGGCGCGCGGCAACTGAGAACGGTGCTCGTTCCCGAGAAGAGCGGATGCGCCTCCCGGGCTCCCGGCGCGGCCTAGCCTGGACGGGTGGGGCACGATCACGCGCATGAGCACGCGGCCGCGGCGGGAGGCAACCGCACGCGGCTCGCGATCGCGCTCGCGATCACGGCATCCGTTCTCATCGCGCAGCTGATCGGCGCCGTCGCGTCGGGATCGCTCGCGCTGCTCGGCGACGCCGGCCATATGTCGAGCGACGGCATCGGGCTCGCGGTCGCCCTCGTCGCATCCGTCATGGCCGCACGCCCCGCGACCGACCGCCACACCTTCGGCTTCCAGCGCATGGAGGTGCTCGCGGCGCTCGCCAACGGCGTCATCCTCGTGGTGGTCGCGGCACTCGTCGGATTCGAGGCGGTGCGCAGGCTCGTCGAGCCGACGACGGCCCACATCGAGGCGGTCCCGATGCTCATCGTGGCATCCGTCGGTCTCGCCGCGAACGTGGTCGCCTACCTGGTGCTGCGTGGGGGCGACCGTCGTTCGCTCAACCTGCGGGGAGCCCTGCTCGAGGTGCTCGGCGACATGCTCGGCTCGATCGCCGCGATCATCGCCGCGGTCGTCATCCTGCTGACCGGCTTCGCCGAGGCGGATGCGATCGCCTCGCTCGCGATCGCCGCGCTCATCGTGCCGCGCGCGTTCGTGCTGCTGCGTGACGTCGTGCGCGTGCTGACCGAGTCGGCGCCGCACGACCGCGACGTCGCGCAGATCCGCGACCACCTGCGTGGGGCCGCGGGGGTCGTGGCCGTGCACGACGTGCACATCTGGAACATCACCTCCGGTGCCCCCGTCTTCACGGCCCACGTCGTCGTCGAGCCCGAACTGTTCGAGCGCGGCGACACGCACGCGCTGCTCGACGAGCTCGGGGGGTGTCTCGCCGAGCACTTCGACGTGGCCCACTCGACCTTCCAGCTCGAGCCCGCAGGGCATCACGAGCACGAGGAGCACGCTCATCGCTAGAACCGCGTCGTCGACCATCGAGGACTACCTCAAGGTCATTTACAGCCACACCGAGTGGCAGGAGACCCCCATCACGGGCTCGCAGCTCGCCGCGCGTCTGGGGCTCGTGCCGTCGAGCGTCACCGAGATGATCAAGAAGCTCGTGAGCCAGGGGCTCGTGACGCACGCGCCGTACGGGGCGATCACGCTCACCGACGCCGGCCGCGCCGAGGCGCTGCGCATGGTGCGCCGTCACCGGCTCGTGGAGACGTGGCTCGTGGAGGGCTTCGGCTACACGTGGGACGAGGTGCACGACGAGGCCGAGGTGCTCGAGCACGCGCTGAGCGACCGACTGCTCGCGGCGATCGACGCCCAGCTCGGCCACCCCGTGCGTGACCCGCACGGCGACCCGATCCCCGACGCCGACGGCGTCGTGAGGAGACCGGATGCCGTGCTCGCCTCGCAGCTCGAGCCCGGCACCCGCGGCCGCGTGGCCCGCATCAGCGACCGCGACCCGGAGGTGCTGCGCCGGCTCGGCGACGAGCGGATCGGCCTCGACACCGTCGTCGAGGTGGGCGAGCTGCCGGATGGCGCCGCGGACTCCGTATGGGTTGAGGTCATCCGCTAGGTTTTCGGTATGCCGAAAACTCGACGTCGGAGTGGGCTGTGGCCTCTCCTGGGTCCCGCGATGGTCGCGGGCGTCGCGTACCTCGACCCGGGCAACGTCGCGAGCAACGCGAGCGCGGGCGCCGAGTACGGCTACCTGCTCGTGTGGGTCGTCGTGCTCGCGAACGCGATGGCGTGGCTCATCCAGTACCTCTCCGCGAAGCTCGGCGTCGCGACGGGCAGCAGCCTTCCCGCCCTGCTCGGGAAGCGCATCCGCAGCCGCCCGGGCCGCTACGCCTACTGGCTGCAGGCCGAGCTCGTGGCGATGGCGACCGACATCGCCGAGGTGATCGGCGGCGCGATCGCGCTCAACCTGCTCTTCGACCTGCCGCTGCTGCTCGGCGGCGTCATCACGGGCTCGGTGTCGATGGCGCTGCTCGTGCTGCACAGCCGACGCGGTCCGCAGATCTTCGAGCGCGTCGTGGTGGGGCTCGTCGCGATCATCGCGATCGGGTTCTGCGCGGGGCTCGTCGTCGCGCCCGTCGACGGCGCCGAGGCCGTTGGGGGTCTCGTGCCGCGCTTCACGGATGCCGGCTCGGTGCTGCTGGCCGCATCGATCCTCGGCGCGACGGTCATGCCGCACGCGATCTACGCGCACTCCGCACTGACGCGCGACCGCTTCGGCCGCGTCGAGGAGGGTCCGCGCCGGCGGCTCGTGCTGCGGGCCACCCGCGTCGACGTGACGATCGCCCTCGCGATCGCCGGAACCGTCAACCTCGTGATCCTGCTGCTCGCGGCGGCGACCCTCCCGGGCGTCGCGGGAACCGACACCCTCGAAGGCGCGCACGAGGCGATCGGCACCGCCCTCGGCCCCGTCGTCGCGACGCTCTTCGCCGTCGGGCTGCTCGCATCCGGGCTCGCGTCGACGTCGGTGGGCGCCTACGCGGGCGCCGAGATCATGCAGGGGCTGCTGCGCGTGCGCATCCCGCTCATGGTGCGCCGACTCGTGACGCTGCTTCCGGCGCTCGGGCTGCTCGTCGCGGGCGCGCCGCCGACGCTCTCGCTCGTGCTGAGCCAGGTGGTGCTGTCGTTCGGCATCCCGTTCGCGCTCGTGCCCCTCGTGTGGCTCACGACGCGACGCGAGCTCATGGGCGACGCGCGCAACAGCGCCTGGACGACCGTGCTGGCATCCGTCTCCGCGGCTCCGCTCATCGCGCTCAACGCGACGCTGCTCGTGCTGCTCGCGACGGGGGCCTGACCCGCGCTGCGGGCCGACGACCCTCAGTCGTCGAGCAGGTCGGGGTCGAGCACGATCTCGGCGTCGGTGAGCGGCTTCTCGCCCTCGCGGCGGGCCTTGCGCGCCTTGATGACGCCCTGGATGTAGTGGAACACCGTCGGGATGACGGCGAGCGCGATCGCGCACAGCAGGATGACGTCGATGTACTCGGTGACGAACGCGGCGACGGGCGGGATGAAACCGAGCAGGAAACCTGCGAAGGTGAGGCCCGCGCCCCAGATGAGCGCGCCGACCGCGTTGTAGAGCGAGTAGCGCTTGTAGTTCATGTGCGCGACGCCCGCGGCGACAGGGGCGAAGGTGCGCACGATGGGCACGAAGCGGGCGATGATGATCGCGATCGGGCCCCAGCGCTCGAAGAACTTGTTGGTGCGGATGACGTTCTCCTTCGAGAACAGTCCGCTGTCTTTGCGCTCGAAAATGCGCGGCCCGCCCTTGTGGCCGATGAGGTAGCCGACTTCACCGCCGAGGAACGCGGCGACCGCGATCGAGAGGCACACCCACCAGATGGGGATCTGGATTCCGGTGCCCGACTCGGTCATCGTGCCGGCGAACGTCACGAGGCCCGTGATGATGAGCAGGGTGTCGCCGGGGAGGATGAACCCGACGAGCAGACCCGTCTCAGCGAACACGATGAGGCACACGATGAGCAGGGCCCAGGGGCCGCTCTCGACGATGGCGCGGGGATCGAGCCACGGGATGAGCGCGGCGGGGAGTGCTGCGATGAAGGTCAGTACGGCGGTGGTGAAGGGCACGCGGGAGTCTCCTGTGCGTCGGTCGCTGAGCGATCGGCGGGGGTTCGGTTCAGCGTAGCCGCTCGCACGGGCGGTCTACCTGGGGGTTCACCCCCGGAAACCGGTCAGCTCTCGGTGCAGGGCCCCTCGAGCGGCTCGGGGTGGACCTCGATGCGCTGCTGCACGGGGATCTTGCCGTGGTTCTCGTCGTCGATCCAGAGGCGGAAGGGCGGCTCGCCGTCGGCGGGGTTCGGCACCTCCTCGTAGACGAGAATGGCGCGGTCGCCGCGCGTCACGGCGCTCGCCTCGGTCGGGGCGTAGCTGCCGGTCGCGCTCGGCGAGGCGGGCGCGCTGCGCAGCTGCCAGTCGAACTGCCACGGCCCGCGGAAGTCGCCGCACACCCGGCCGGTCCACGTGATCTCGACCGCGATGCCGCTGCCCTCGAGCGTGTAGCCGTAGGTGACGCCCTCGAACTTCCACCCCGGGGCACCGTAGCGCACGGTCGCCTGGTGGCCGCCCTTCGGCGTCCGGGTGCTGAGGTGCACGCGGTACTCGGGGTCGCCGGATGCCGTGAAGGTGAACGTGCCGTGGCCGGTCGCGGAGGCGGGGGAGACGGAGCCGTCGCTCGTGGCGGCCTCGATCACGGCATCCGGGATCTCCTCGCCCGTCTTCGGGTCGATGACGCGCGCGTCGAAGCGCGCCTCGTCGCCGTCGGCGAGCGTCGTCTCGCCGCGGGTGTCGACGACGATGCGCACGCACAGGCCCTGGCGCTCGCGCAGCTCCTCGGCGCGATCGGCGACATCGGAGGCGGCGCCCGCGAAGGCGTCGAGCTGCGCGCCGGCGAGTGTGATGGCGTCCTTCTCCGTGACCCCGGGCCCGGTGGTGGCCGACCATGTGCCGCGCGTGTCGCTCAGGTCGCCGCGCCCATCCCATCCGGTGAGGTCGGCGTCGACCGTGAACTCGATGCCCGTGACGCTCGTGCCGTCGGCGCCCTCGCCGCCGCCGCCCATGTCGACGCGCACGTCGCGCAGCGAGATCGTGCCGTCGGACTCGGGCACGACGGTACCCGACGTCGTGATGTCGACGTTCACCATCGCCCCGCCCGAGAGGATGCGCCGGCTCACGACGACCTCGAACTCGCCGGCCGGCTCGCCGGGTGCCGCGCACGGCACCGTGGTGCTCGTGCGCCTGATCGACTCGATCGATCCGCGACCCGTGTCGGGATCGCCCGTCGTGCCCACCTGGTCGTGCACCGACACCTCGCGCTGGTCCCGGATGGTGCTCGTGCGCGTGTCGGTGATCACGGTCGGTCGGCCGCTCACCGTACCGGTCGTCGTCGTGCTGTGGTCGGTGACGACGGGCAGGTCGACCCCCGGGGTCCCGGTCGCGGCGACGGGCGTGATCGCGAATGCCGCGGGTTCCGTGCCGCTCATGCCGGCATCGCTGATGGCGCGTGCGAGCTCGCCGTCCACCCGCTCGGCGAATGCGGCCGAGCCGTCCGCGAGCGCCGCGATGCGCTCCTCGAAGGCCGCCTCGAGCGCATCCGCGTCGGGGCCCGCGTCGAGCCCGAGCACCTCGAAGACGCTGCCGCGCGGCGGCTCGGGGAACGGGTCGCCCGCGGGGGCGGTCGCGCACCCGGCGAGGAGGGCGACGGTGGCGATTGCGGGCAGCACGGTACGGTGCAGGCGTCGGGACCTGAGCATGATCCCAGGGTCGGCGGCCCGGTGTCCCGGATGCGAGGGGCGGTCGTCCTCGATCGCGCGGCGGTTCGGGCTTTCGTGCGGGAGGCGGGGCTCGAACCCGCACGCCGTGAGGCACAGGAACCTAAATCCTGCGTGTCTACCGTTCCACCACTCCCGCGGCCGGTTCAGTCTACGGCCGGGCCTCCCGGGTGGCGGCGGCATCCGCGGCCCCACGCAGCACGCGCAGCACGCTCTCGGCGGGCACCTCGCACGGCCGCAGCGCGGCGCCGCGGGAGGTGAGCCAGATGTTCGCGCCGAGGAGCTCGCCGTCGGCGAGCCGCTGCGCGTCGAACGTCACGACCCCGCCCCCGGCGCGCGTCGTGCGCGTGATGCCCCACGCGTCGCCGTCGAGCCGCATCCGCGTCCAGCCCTCGGGGATGGCATGTACGAGCGCCGCGAGGTCGTCGCGCTGCGCGTCGCTCATGGGGTGCTCCTCGCTCGGCGGCCGGTTCCGACGACACCCGATGCAACGCCGGATGCCGCACGTGCCTTCCCGACGACCTGTGGACAACGCGCGCGGCGGGTCGGGGCGGCGCGGCATCCTGTGCGGGTGACGAGCGCGGTCGGGGTCATCGCCGAGCAGGTGCGCGAGCGCGTGCGCCGCGACGGGGTCGACCTGCACGGCGACCGCGAGCTCGCGGCGCGGCTCGTGCGCGACGAGGTGCAGCGGTACGCCGAGCGCGCCCTCGGCGGCTCGGTCCCGCTGCTCGACGACGAGGCGCGCATCGCGCGACAGGTCGTCGATGCGCTCACCGGCCTCGGCCCACTGCAGCCCTACCTCGACGATCCGACCGTCGAGGAGCTCTGGATCAACGCACCCGACCGCATCTTCATCGCCCGCGACGGCGTCTCCGAGCGCGTGCCGCTCGCCCTCACCGACGCCGAGGTGCGCGAACTGCTCGAGCGGATGCTGCACCGCACGGGCCGCCGCGTGGACCTGAGCTCGCCGTTCGTCGACGCATCCCTGCCCGACGGTTCGCGCCTCCACGCCGTCATCCCCGACGTGACGCGCGGGCACGTCTCCCTCAACATCCGCCGCTTCCGCACGGGGATGCGCAGCCTCGTCGACCTCGTCGCGCTCGGTTCGCTCACGAGCCAGGCGGCGGGTTTCCTGCACGTCGCGGTGCGCACCGGCCACAACATCCTCGTGACGGGCGCCACCCACAGCGGCAAGACGACGCTGCTCGGCGCCCTCCTCGGCTCGTGCCGCCCCGCCGAGCGCATCGTGACCGTCGAGGAGACCTTCGAGCTCGCCCTCGACGCCGAGGACCACGTCGCGATGCAGTGCCGGCAGCCTAGCCTCGAGGGCACGGGCGAGATCAGCCTGCGCCGACTCATCAAGGAGTCGCTGCGGATGCGCCCCGACCGTCTCGTGGTCGGCGAGGTCCGCGAGGCGGAGGCACTCGACCTGCTCATCGCGCTCAACTCCGGGATCCCGGGCATGTGCTCGCTGCACGCGAACAGCGCCCGCGACGCGCTCGCGAAGCTCTGCACCCTGCCGCTGCTGGCGGGGCGCAACATCGACGTGTCGTTCGTGACGCCAACCGTCGCCTCGGCGATCGACCTCGTCGTGCATGCCGAGCTCGCGCGTGACGGACGCCGCCGCATCGTCGAGATCGTCGCGCCCACGGGCCGGGTCATCGCGGGCGCCGTCGAGTCGGTCGTGCTCTTCCGGCGCGAGTCCGGCGGTCTCGTCGCGACGGGTGAGCTGCCCCCGCGGATGGCGGGCTTCGAGCGCGCGGGCGTCGACCCCGCGGCGATCCTCCGCGAGACGCCGCGGGCGACGGATGCGGAGCCCGCCGCATGATGCCCGCCGCTCTCGGTCTCGCGCTCGGCGTCGGCCTCGTGCTCGTCGCGGCGCCGTGGCTGTGGCCGGCGAAGGCAGTCGAGCGGCGGCTGGCGGCGCGGCGCGGGCCGATCGCCCGGCTGGGGGAGCGCATCCGTCAGGCGGGGTTCGGTCGGGTGTCGGTGCCGACGGTCGTCGCGGTGGCTCTGCTCATCGGGGTCGCTGCCGCCGCCGTCGTCTTCGCGTTCGTGCCGGTCGTGGCGCTCGCGATCGCCGCGGGAGCCGCCGCGACCGCGCTTCCGTTCGCGGCGATCTCGGCGCGGGCGCGGGCGCGCCGCCGCGCGATGCGCGCGGTGTGGCCCGACGCGCTCGACCACCTCGTGGCGGGCCTGCGTTCGGGGCAGTCCCTCCCCGACGCGCTCGCGGCGCTCGGCGAGAGCGGACCGACGCCGTTGCGGCCGTCGTTCGTTTCCTTCTCCGCCGACCTCACCGCCACGGGTCAGCTCGCCGTCGCGCTCGACGCCCTCAAGCAGCGGCTCGCCGACCCCGTCGCAGATCGCGTCGTCGAGACGTTGCGGGTGGCACGCGAGGTCGGCGGCACCGAACTGCCCGGGGTGCTGCGGGCGCTCGCGGCTCACCTGCGAGCGGATGCCGCCATCCGCTCCGAGGTCGAGGCGCGGCAGAGCTGGGTCGTGAGCGCCGCCCGACTCGGCGTCGCCGCACCGTGGGTCGTGCTGCTGCTGCTCGCGGCGCGCCCCGAGGCCGTGCGCGCCTACAACTCGCCCGCGGGGTTCGCCGTGCTCGCCGTCGGGCTCGTGGTCACCGTCGTCGCCTATCGCGTCATGGTGGCGATCGGCCGTCTTCCCGAGGAACGGCGGTGGTTCGCATGAGCCCCACGCTCGCGGCAGCCGTCGCGCTCGGCGTCGTGCTCGGGCTCGGACTCTGGACGCTCGTCGCCCTGCTGCCTCGCATGGGCGCGGGTCGACTCGCCGACCGGGTCGCGCCGTACGTGCTCGACGTCTCCGCGGATGCGCGCGAGTTGCGGTCGCGCCGCGGCGGCGAACCCGCCACGGTGCTCGCCGAGCTCGTCGCGCCCACCATCCAGCGGCTGACCCGCGGTGTCGCCGCACTGCTCGGTGGGGATGCGACGGTCGCGCGCCGCCTCCGACAGGCCGGGTCCGGCGCGACGGTCAGCGCCTTCCGTGCGCGGCAGCTGCTGTGGGCGGCGGGAGGGGCCGCCGCGGGTGTCGTCGTCGCCATGCTCGCATCGCGTTCGACGGCGGTGTCGCCCGTCGTGCCGGTGGTCCTCGTCGCCGTGGCCGCGGCATCCGGCCTCCTGCTTCCCGAGCAGCTGCTCGCTCGCCGTGCGCAGGCGCGCCTCGCGCGGATCGCCGACGAGCTGCCGACCGTGCTTGAGTTCCTCAGCCTCGCGCTGTCGGCGGGTGAGACCGTGCGCGACGCGCTGCGCCGCGTGGCCCGCATCGGCTCGGGCGACCTTGCGCGCGAGCTCGGTCACGCGATGGCCGACGTCGAGGTCGGCGTACCGCTCACCGAGGCGCTGCAGCGCTGCGCCGCATCCCTCGAGCTCCCCGCGCTCAGTCGCACCGTCGAGCAGCTCACCACGGCGCTCGACCGCGGCAGCCCGCTCGTCGAGGTGCTGCGCGCGCAGTCGCAGGACTCGCGGGATGACGCGAAGCGCCAGCTGCTCGAATCGGCAGGCCGCAAGGAGGTCGCGATGCTCGTGCCGCTCGTGTTCCTCATCCTGCCCGTCACGATCGTCTTCGCCCTGTTTCCGGCGACGCTCGTGCTCGAGCTCGGGCTCTGACGCCACCTCACGGGGCGGCTGTGGACAACTTCCGCGGCGCTCACACGTCCCGCACCACACTGTCCGCATGCGCCGACTCCTGCACCGCCTCGCCGACGACCGGGGCGACGTCCCCGGCTGGGTTCTCATCACGCTCATGACGGCTGCGCTCGTCATCCTCATCTGGGCGCTCGCGGGCCCCGCGCTCGCCGACATCTTTCAGAACGCGATCGACAAGGTCTCCGGGATCTGAGGTGCGGATGCCGCAGCTGGCCGACGACCGCGGCTCGGCGCCCGTCGAGTTCGTGCTCGTTGGGGTGCTGCTGACCTTCCTCGCGCTCGCCGTCGTGCAGCTGACGCTCGCCCTCCACATCCGCAACACCGCGCTCGACGCCGCGGCCGAGGGCGCCCGCTACGGCTCGCTCGCCGACAACGAGCCGGCGGATGCCGTGCCGCGCACCGTCGAGCTCATCACGACCGCGATCGGCCCCGACTACGCGAGCGATGTCAGCGTGCGCGAGGGGGAGTGGATGGGGGTGCCCTCGGTGATCGTGTCGGTGCGCACGACGCTTCCGCTGCTCGGGCTGCTCGGCCCCGATCGCGCACTGGAGGTGGAGGGGCATGCGGCGCGCGAGACGCTGGAGTGAGGTGCGCGAGCTGCGCGACGACTCGGGTTCGGCGTCGCTCGAGTTCATCACGGCGGGCGTGATGCTGCTCGTGCCGCTCGTCTACCTCGTGCTCGTCGTGTCGGCGGTGCAGGCCGGGTCGCTCGGCGTCGAAGGCGCCGCGCGCCAGGCGAGCCGCGTGTTCGTGCAGGCGCCCACCGAGGCGGATGCGCGCGCGGCCGCCGAGCGTGCCATCCGCGTGACCCTCGCCGACTACGGCGTCGACGCGGCGCAGGCGCAGGTCGCGGTGACGTGCCGCCCCGATCCGTCGGACTGCCTCGCACGGCAGGGCTTCGTCACCGTCGAGATCGCGGCCGTCGTGCCGTTGCCGTTCGCCCCGCCCGTGCTCGGACTCGACGTCGCCCTCGCCGTGCCGGTGCACGCCGTCGCGACCGAGCAGGTCTCGCGCTTCCGGGCGGGACCGTGAAGCGGATGCGGGCGGCGCTCGCCGCCGACGACGGGTCGACACTGCCGCTCGTGGCGTTCTTCACCTTTCTCGGACTGCTCATCGTGCTGCTCGTGACGGCCGCCACGTCGCTGTACCTCGAGAAGAAGCGTCTCTTCACGATCGCCGACGGCGCGGCACTCGTCGGGGCCGAGTCGTTCGAACTCGAGTCGGTGCAGGTGGGACCGGGCGGGCCGCGACCCCTCCTCGACGACGCGGGGGTCGCATCCGCTGTCCACGACTACCTCGCCGGCAACCCGGCACCCGATCTCCACGGGCTCGGCGTCGAGCGGGCGTTCACCGCCGACGGGCTCAGCGCGACGGTCACGATGTCGTCGTACTGGCGGCCGCCCGTCGTGACGGTCTTCGTGCCCGAGGGCATCCGCGTCGAGGCGACGGCCACCGCCCGCTCCGTCTTCGGCTGACGTCACCCGCCCGCGCGCCAGTCTTCGGCCGAGCGCGCCCGTCTTCGGTCGAGCGCGCCCGTCTTCGGTCGAAAGGGCGCCAGTCTTCGGCCGAGCGCGCCAGACATCCCTGGCGCGGCGAGCCAAGGGCTGCAGCGTTTGGCGAAACCGGCCTACGGTGACTGCGTGGACGTGAGCGCGTGGATCGAGCACCGGCGAGCCGACGGGGAGCTGGTCGGGTGGATGCGGCCCGAGGGGGACGGGTTCGTGCCGGTCGACCTGCTCGGGCGGGATCGCGCGGGCGTGCTCGACTGGCTCGCGGCGGAGGAGCTGCTCGACGGGCTCGGGATCGGGTACCTCGCCGACGCGTACGTGCTCGAACGGCCGGGGCGCGCGCCGCTGCGCGTGCGGATCCTCGAGATGTCGACCGACCGCATCCGGGTGAAGCGCGACGACTTCGGGGCGATCGACGTGCCGCTCGAGTCGCATGAGCTCGCATGGCCCATGCCAGCCGAGCTGCGGCCGCTCGAGCCGGGTGAGCACACGGGGGAGTGGCCGTTCGCCGCCGAGGCGTGACCTGATCGTGCCTTGACCACCGCGCGGCCGAGCGGCGAGGCTGCGTCGAGAGAGCGTGTCATCCCCCCCTCGAGCCCCGAAAGGGACCGCCATGAAGACCTCGCCCCGCACCACCACCGCCACCACCGCAGCAGCCGCCGCGGCGCTCCTGCTGCTCGTCGCCCTCGCCGGGTGCGCGCCGACCGAGGCCGAGCCGACGGCGACGCCCACGGCATCCGCGACGCCCGACGAGGCCGAGACGGAGACGCCGACGCCCACGCCGACGCCCGAGGAGCCCGTGCTCGACGCGTCGGAGCGTGCTGCGATCGTCGAGGGCGTCGAGACGGGCGAGCCCGCCGCGATCGGGCCGCACCTGGCCGACCCGGTGACCTACATCCTCGCGTCGTCGGAGTGCTGCGGGCCGCTCACCCCCGTCGACGCGCTCTCGGAGCTGCTGTCGTACACGGCCGGATCGAGCGGGTGGAGCACCGACGTCGACCCGGCGTACCTCGACCAGGTGCGGGTGAGCCCGTACTACGCCGACTACGTGCCCGCCGACGTCATCGCGATGAAGGCGTCGTCCGACGACCTCGTGGTCATCTTCGGCGTCGAGGGCGAGTACATCACCTCGGTGCTCGTCGGCTTCGAGGACATCCTGCTGTTCAGCTAGCGGCTCGGCCGGGCTCAGCCGCCCCGCGCGCCGCTCGCTCGACGCGGCCGCCCGCGTAGCGCGGCACGAACACGCGCAGGTCGAGCGCGCCCGCGAGGCCGAGCGCGCCCATGACGGCGGCGGCGACGGGCAGCGACGCGGCGGCCGTCAGCGCGGCGATGAGCACGGGCGCGACGGCTGCGCCAGCATCCGCCGTGAACCGCCACGCGCCGAGGAAGGGACCCGGATGCGCGGGGTCGGCGAGGTCGGCCCCGAGCGTCATGAGGATGCCCGCGCCGATCCCGTTCGAGAGCGACAGCAGGCCCGCGACGACCGCGAACCACACGACCGCGCCGGGCACGTCGTGCGTGAACGCGAGCAGCAGGTGCGAGACCCCGAGGCCGATCATCGACGGCACGGCCGTCCACAGGCGCCCGAAGCGGTCCATGATCCAGCCGCCCGCATAGAAGAGCGCGACGTCGAGGCCCGCCGCGGCGCCGATGATGATCGCGGTCGTCACCTCGTCGACGCCGATCGAGAGCGCCCACAGCGGCAGGATGACGTTGCGGCTCGCGCGCAGCGCCGCCACGAGCGCGGCGCCGAGGCCCAGCGTGCCGAGCACACGGCGGTTGTCGGCGATCGTGCGGAACAGGCCCTTCTGCTCGCCGGCTGCCTCGCGAGCCGCGGGTCCCGGGCGGGTCGTGACGACATCCGCCGGGTCGTGAAGCACGAGCAGCACGATGATCGCGGCGACGCACGCGGCGAGGTGGATCCAGAACGCGTTCGCCGCGATGCCGGTCGCCTGGATGACACCCGCGGTCGCGAAGGGGCCGATGAGATAGCCGAGGCGGAACGTTCCGCCGAGCGTCGAGAGGGCGCGGGCGCGGTAGACGGGCGGCACGAAGCTCGTCATGAACGCGTGCCGCGCGAGGCCGAACGCGGCCGTCGCGACGCCGATCACGAGGATGCCGATGCCCAGCACCCACGGGTTCGGCGCGGCGAAGGCGATCGCGACACCGGCGATCGACAGCACGGATGCGCCGATCATCGCCGTGCGCTCGCCGATGCGCGCGACGAGCGCGCCCGCGGGGAGGTCGCCGAGCAGCTCGCCGATCACGATCATCGCCGCGATGAGACCCGCACCCGAGAGCCCCGCCCCGAGGTCGTGCGCGACGACGGGGATGATCGGCAGGATGGCGCCCTCGCCGATCGAGAAGAGGATGGTGGGCAGGAACGCCGCGACGACGACCTGCCGCCACGGGAAGCGATCTGGGGGAGCGGCATCCGTCATGGGCGATTCCACGTTACGCCCCTGTCGCGGTGAACACCGCGACGGCGCCGCTCCCGGCACGCGCTTACGTGAGGCACACCTCGTCGAGCGGCTCGGGGTGGATCTCGACGCGGCTGTGGGTGGGGGAGCGCTCCGAGTTGACCTCGTCGGTCCAGAGGCGGAACGGCGGCTCGCCCGGCGCGGGCTCCTCGACCTCCTCGTAGAGCAGGATGGCGCGTTCGCCGCCCGGGGGCGAGTCGAGCCGCGCGGGCGTCATGGGCAGCGTGAAGCCGTGACTCGCGACGGGGCTCGTCACGAGCACCGTCACCTCCCACTCGTCGTTGAACACCCCGCACACACGACCGCTCCACACCGAGCTCGTGCCGACGGGGCCGAGCACGGTGTCGACGATGTAGTCGTACGAGACGCCCTCGAACCGCCAGCCGGGCGCGTTGAACTGCAGCAGGGCGCTGTGCCCGCCGAGGGGCGTCGTGGTCGTGAGGATGCCCAGGTACGACGGCTTGCCGCGCGCCGTGAAGTCGAACGTCGTGCGGCCGACGCCCGAGTCGGGCGTGATCCTGCTCGACATGCCGCCCGCCTCGAGCGGCGCATCCGCGATCACCTCGCCCGTCGCGACCTCGACGACCCACGCGTCGAACGGCGTGGTGTCGCCCTCCGCGAGCTCGTGCACGCCGTGCGTGTCGACCTGGATGCGCACGCACAGCCCGCCCTCCTCGCGCAGCTTCTGGGCGCGCTCGACCGCGCCCTCGACGACGTCCTCGTAGGCGCTGAAGGCGAGCACGGCCGCGGCGACCGCCTCGTCCGCATCCATCCCCTCCGGCAGCTCGACGGCGCGGAACTCGCCGCGCGTCTCGGTGATCGACTGCTCGGGGTCCCACGCGTTCACCTCGACCGCGACCTCGATGTGCCGTCGTGCCGTCGTCGTGCCGCCGCTCCCCGTCGAGGAGTCGAGCGTCGCGCGCACGCCCCGCAGGTCGACCGTGCCGTCGGGCCGACGCTCGAAGCGGCCCTCGAACCGCATCCGGATCTCCGTCGTCTCGCCGTTCCTCGTGACCGTCTGCACGCGATCGACCTCGAACTCGCCCGAGACCTCGGCGCCCTTCTCGCACACGGTCTTGCGCGTCGTGGCCTCGACGCTCTCGCGCGCGCCGTCGGTCGCGGGGTCGCCGACCGTCTCGACGGTGCCGAGCGTCGTCGTCTCGACCTGCTGCTCGATGCGCCCGGATGCGGTGGTCGTGCGCGTCGCGGGCCTCCCGCCGATCTCGCGGTCCGACACCTCCTGGCTCTGCGTCACGATCGGCCGGTCGAGGCCGGGCACGCCGGCGCGTCCGAGGGCGCTCGACTGCACCGCAATGGCCGGCGCGGCGCCCGGCGCGGGGGCCTTCGCGGCCGTCGGCTCGTCGAAGACCGCCGCGCGCAGCTCACGGTCGGCGCCTGCTGCGGCGTCCTCGGCGCGCACCACGGCATCCGCGATCCGCTCGCCGAGCGTCTGCTCGAGCAGCTCGTGGTCGGGCCCGGGGTCGACGCCGAGCACCTCGGCGAGCACGATGCCGTCGGTCGACGGCCACGGCTCGCCGTCCGGCTCGGGCGCGGGGGAACCCGGAGTGCACGCCGCGAGCGACGCGACGAGGCAGAGGGAGAGGACGACGGATGCGGTGGAGGCCGCTCGGGTCGGGCGCATGCCCGAGAGCCTCGCGAGCCCGCCGTCCCGGAACCCAGAGACGCGTGTCCTCGAAATCATCGTCAGCGTCCGCACGGCCGCGCATCGCTAGGCTGGGTGGGCCATGCTCGATGATCTCCCCGGCCAGCTCGCCGCCCTCCGCAGCACCTTCGACGACATCCGCGCAGTCGTGGGGGTGGAGCGACTCGAGAAGGAGATCGCCGAGCTCTCCGAGAAGGCGGGCGCGCCCGACCTGTGGGACGACCCCGAGGCCGCGCAGAAGGTCACGAGCTCTCTCAGCCACCGCCAGTCCGAGCTCGCCCGCGTGACCGCGGTGCAGCGCCGCCTCGACGACCTCGACGTGCTCGTCGAGATGGCGCGCGAGATGGACGACGCCGACACGGCGGCCGAGGCGGAGGCCGAGTTCGAGTCGCTCAAGAAGACCGTCGCCGACCTCGAGGTGCAAACGCTCCTCGACGGCGAGTACGACGCCCGCTCGGCCGTCGTCACCATCCGCTCGGGCGCCGGCGGCGACGACGCCACCGACTTCGCCGAGATGCTCATGCGCATGTACCTGCGCTGGGCGGAGCGCCACGGCTACCCCGTCAAGGTCATGGACACCTCCTACGCCGAGGGCGCGGGCATCAAGTCGGCCACCTTCGAGGTCGACGCTCCCTACGCCTACGGCACCCTCTCGGTCGAGGCGGGCACGCACCGCCTCGCCCGCATCAGCCCCTTCGGATCTGCCGACAAGCGCCAGACGAGCTTCGCGGCCGTCGAGGTCATCCCCGTCATGGAGGAGGCGCAGGAGGTCGACATCCCCGAGAGCGACATCCGCGTCGACGTGTTCCGCTCCTCGGGCCCCGGCGGCCAGAGCGTCAACACGACCGACTCGGCCGTGCGCATCACCCACCTTCCGACGGGCCTCGTCGTGTCGATGCAGAACGAGAAGTCGCAGATCCAGAACCGCGCGGCCGCCATGCGCGTTCTGCAGACGCGACTGCTGCTGCTCGAGAAGGAGAAGGAGGCCGCCAAGAAGAAGGAGCTCGCGGGCGTCATCACCGCGAGCTGGGGCGACCAGATGCGCTCCTACTTCCTCTACGGGCAGCAGCTCGTGAAGGACCTCCGCACGGGCTTCGAGTCGGGCAACCCGGCGACCGTCTTCGACGGCGACCTCGACGGCTTCATCGCGGCCGGCATCCGCTGGCGCAAGTCGTCGCACGACGAGGACTGACCCGGGACGGCTGCCTCCGCCGACGTCCCGAGACGCGGGACGGATGAGGGACCGGGCTCCCTGCCGACGGGACGCACCCCGTTCCTAGCGTCGGGGGCATGACGAATCCCACCACCACCCCCGCGCGCACCACCCCCGCCCCCACCACCACCGCGCGCCGCCGGACGCGGCGCACCCCCGTCGCGGCCCTCGCATCCGGGCTGGCCGCATCCGGCCTGGTCGCGAGCGCCGTGCTCGCCCCGATCGCGGCATCCGCCGACCCCGGCGACGACACGACCGCACCCATCTCGACCGTGCACCGCGGCACGCCGCCGGCCTCCGGCTGGTACACGAGCGCATCGGTGCCCGCGCGCATCACCGCCTCCGACGCGGGCGCGGGCGTCGCGTCGATCAGCTACGCGATCAACGGCGGCGCACCCGTCACGGTCGCGCGTGACGACGTGAGCATCGCGCTCGTCGACGAGGGCACGACGACCCTCACCGTGTGGGCGACGGATGCGGCGGGCAACGTCGAGGAGCCGCACGACTCGGTCTTCCGCATCGACCGCAGCGCCCCGACCGTCGAGGTCGTCGCGCCGACGCTCGTCGAGCGGGGAGCCGCCGTGCTGTTCCAGTACCTGTGCGCCGACGCCGCCTCGTACGTCGTCTCGTGCTCCGCGCCGATCGCGGCGGGCACCCCGCTGCCGACCGACGAGCTCGGCGAGCACACGATCGACGTCACGGCGACGGATGCGGCGGGCTTCACCACGACCACGACCCACCGCTACCTCGTCGCCCCCGACCTCACGGCGCCCGAGGTGTCGCTCGCGATCGCCCCGACGCCCGCGAACGGCTGGCACACGATGCCCCTCGGCATCGGGATCGTCGCGAGCGACGCATCCGGCATCGCGTCTCGACACTGGTGGACGGATGGCGCGGTCTCGATGAACGGCGACGTCACGCGGGAGGAGGAGGACGCGGTCTTCACGCTCGACTTCGACGGCGTCACCGACATCTCCTTCTGGGCGTACGACGTGCACGGCAACCGCTCGGACGGGCGTCACCGCGTGCAGCTCGACACCGTCGCCCCGACCGTCGCCGTGGGCGGGGCGCTCCCCGAGCTCGCCGCGCCGGCGACCCCGAGCTACCGCCAGGGCGAGGTCGCCACGATCCGCGCCGTCTGCGACGACGTCACCTCGGGCGTCGCTGAGTGCGGCATCCTCGAGTCGCCCTCGGGCGTCGTGCCGACGGGCGCCCTCGGCGACCACAGCCTCACCCTCTACGCGGTCGACGTCGCGGGCCACCGCACCGAGCTCGCCTACGACTACCGTGTCGTCGCCGCACCGGCCGGGGGCGGGGCCACGGCGGGCGGCCAGGCGGGCGGCCAGACCCGCGGCCAGACGGGCGGCCAGGCGGGCGGCCAGACCGGCGAGCTCGCCGCGACGGGTGCCGACCCCGGCGGCCTCGCGGGGCTCGTGATGCTCGGCGGCCTGCTCATGGGCGCCGGCGTCGCGGCCCTCGGACTCCGGCGGATCGCCACGAGCTGAGCACGCGGTTCCCGGCGGGGGGAGTGTCGCGACCCCCGTCGGGAAAGCGCGTGCTTAGGCTGGCTCCGCCATGATCCGTTTCGACCAGGTCTCCAAGACCTACCCCGGCACCACGCGTCCTGCCCTCAACAACGTCGACCTCGAGGTGCTGAAGGGCGAGTTCGTGTTCCTCGTCGGGGCCTCGGGATCCGGCAAGTCGAGCTTCCTGCGGCTCATCCTCAAGGAGGAGCGGCCCAGCAAGGGCAAGATCCACGTGCTCGGCAACGACCTCACGACGCTCGCGAACCGCAAGGTGCCGTACTTCCGCCGCAACCTCGGCGTCGTCTTCCAGGACTTCCGCCTGCTGCCCGCGAAGACCGTCTTCGACAACGTCGCCTTCACGCTGCAGGTGATCGGCAAGTCGAAGGGCTTCATCCAGGAGGCCGTGCCCGACGTGCTCAAGATGGTGGGACTCGCCGGCAAGTCGAGCCGCTTCCCGCACGAGCTCTCGGGCGGTGAGCAGCAGCGCGTCGCGATCGCGCGCGCCATCGTCAACAAGCCGGCCATCCTGCTCGCCGACGAGCCCACGGGAAACCTCGACCCCGCCACGAGCGCCGGCATCATGACGCTGCTGTCGACCATCAACGCCAACGGCACGACCGTGCTCATGGCGACCCACGACTCGGGCATCGTCGACACGATGAAGCGCCGCGTCATCGAGCTCATCTCGGGTCAGGTCGTACGCGACGAGCGCCAGGGCGGCTACCAGACGCAGGCGATCCCCGTGCAGGAGTTCCGCGACCAGCTCGAGCGCGAGCAGCTCAAGGTCGCGGGCGCCCCGGCTCCGGATGCGCTGCGCGCCTCGGTCCCGCCGCCCGCGCCCGCCCCGTCCCCGGCCGCCGCGCCCGCCCCGGCCACAGCGACGGCGCCGCCCGCCTCCGCGTTCGCGCCCGCCGCATCCGCTGCGCCCGCGCGTGAGCAGCCGCCGCTCACGGCGTCGTTCTTCGTGCCCAAGCAGCCCGCCGCGTCGACCGAGTCCACGCCGCCCACCACGGCATCCGCACCACCCGTGCCGCCGCCGCTCGTCGAACCGGGAGGCCAGTCGTGAGGCTCGGGCTCATCCTGTCGGAGGTCGGGCAGGGCTTCCGCCGCAACCTGTCGATGGTCGTCTCGGTCATCCTCGTGACGTTCATCTCGCTCACGTTCTTCGGCGCCGCGATCCTGCTGCAGATGCAGATCGGCGAGATGAAGGACTACTGGTACGACCGCGCCGAGGTCACCGTCTACATGTGCATCCCCGCGGTGCCGAGCTGCGAGGGCGCCACGGCGACCCAGGAGCAGATCGATGCCGTCGCGGCGCAGCTCGACGGGCCCACGCTGTCGGAGTTCGTCGAGAAGTGGACGCTCGAGACGCCCGAGGAGGCGTTCGCGCGGTTCCAGGAGCAGTTCGCGGGCAACGACGTTGTCGACCTCGCGACGATCGAGTCGTTCGCGTCCGACTTCCAGATCAAGCTCGTCGATCCGAGCAACTCCGACGTCATCATCGACGCCGTGAGCGGTATGCCGGGCGTCGACGAGGTCGCCGACCAGCGCGCGCTGTTGCAGCCGATCTTCGACGTCATGAACGCGGCGAGCTACACGGCCGTCGGCATCGCGGCGCTCATGCTCGTCGCGGCCGTGCTGCTCATCTCGACGACCATCCGGCTGTCGGCGTTCTCGCGCCGCCGCGAGCTCGCCATCATGCGGCTCGTGGGGGCGTCGAACCGCTTCATCGAGACGCCGTTCATCCTCGAGGGCGTGCTCGCGTCGCTCGTCGGCTCGCTCCTCGCGAGCGGCGCCGTCATCGCGATCGTGCACTTCTTCGTGGGCGGCTACCTTGCGGAGCGCATCACCGACTACACCTTCATCGGGCTGCCGGAGGCGGTGCTCGTGGCGCCCATCCTCATCGGCGTGGGCGCGCTGCTCGCCGCCCTCTCGGCGAGCGTCGCCATCCGTCGCTACCTCAAGGCCTGACCCTCAAACGCTGCAGCGGTTGGCCGAACGCGGCAGAGATTCCTGCCGCGCGACGTCGAGGGCTGCAGCGTTTGGTTAGACTGAACGGCTGCCCGCGGTCGGCGCGGGCACCGGATGCGAACGCAGGGAGGTGCGTCATGCCCCGTGAGAAGGGGGAGAAGGTCGTCGCGACGAACCGCAAGGCGCGCCACGACTACCTGATCGAGGACACCTACGAGGCCGGCATTGTGCTGTCGGGCACCGAGGTGAAGTCGCTGCGCGAGGGAAAGGCGTCGCTCGTCGACGGCTACGCCTACATCGACGGCGGCGAGCTGTGGCTCGACGCCGTGCACATCCCCGAGTGGGGTTCGGGCTCGTGGACGAACCACGCCACCCGCCGCAAGCGCAAGCTCCTGCTGCACAAGGCGCAGATCGTCAAGATCAGCCACCGCACGAAGGAGGGCGGCTACACGCTCGTGCCGCTCTCGATCTACTTCAAGGACGGCCGCGCCAAGGTCGAGCTCGCGGTCGCGAAGGGCAAGCGCGAGTACGACAAGCGCCAGGCGCTGCGCGAGCGGCAGGACAGGCGCGAGGCCGACCGCGCCATGGCGAGCCGCCGCCACCTGGGGGAGTAGCGGCTCAGCTCGCCTCGAAGCGCGCGTCGACCGAGACCGCGACCTCGATGTCCTCGGGCGTGAAGTCGAAGGATGCGCCGCCCGGCGCGGGCGCTGCGAACGCGGCCGCGCGCATCATGCTCGGTGCGGGGTTCTCGCCGCCGCCCTGCACGCCGAGCATGCCGGGATCGGCGATCGCCGTGGCCGAGACGTTCGCGAGGCCGATCGCCTGCGCGAACACGCGCGCCTTGTCGGCCGCGTCGCGCACGGCGCGCGAGCGCACCTCGGTCGTGACGGCCGTGCGCTTCGCCTCGGTGAGCGTCCAGTCGATGCCGTTCACCTGCACGCCGGGCACGTTTGCGATCTCGGCGAGCCACTCCGAGAGCGCGTCGAAGTCCTTGAACTTGACCGAGATCGAGATCGCCGCGTGGTGCACGGGCGCGAGCTGCTTGCCCTCGTTGTTCCAGGGGCGCTGCGCCCACACGCGGATGCGGTCGGACGACCACCACGTGACGGGTCCGGCATCCGCGTCGTGGAGCCGCTTCACGGAGTCGGTGACGGTCTGCACGGCGGCGCTCGCGGAGGCGAGCACCTCCTCCCGCTTCGCACCGTCGAAGCCGACGGCGAGTCGGACGGTGGCGCGCTCGGCGGGGTACCACGCGGTGAAGTGCCCCTGAACGGTGATGACGGTGCTCATCGCCTCATCCTGCCAGGGTGGGGTCGGCTCGGCTATCATGAAGGGCTGCGCCGGAATCCGGCGCGGTTTGGAAACTCCACAGCGCGTGATGACGGCCCACCTCTCAGGGACGAGCTCCCGAGGTGAGCATGGGGATGATCGGTTTCGACATCGCCTGTGAAACTGCGAGAAGCGGGCCGAGGATGCAGGGTTATCTCGTTAACGATCTCTGCAAACCATAGGTGCCAACGTTAAGCGCACCGACGTCGCTCTCGCTGCCTAAGCAGAGTTGAACGTCCGTCAGACCGGACTCGCCCTCGATCCGGCTCCTGGCGTCATCTAGAGGGCTTGCTGCGCGGCTGAGTTCCAGGGTCGCGCGGGACTTTCACTGGGGCTGGGCTCGTCGACCTAGGTGTTCGTGACAAAGGTCGGAGCCGAGTAGAACGTTCTCACGGACTGCGCCCGGAGAAGGCGCAGGATCTCAGCGATGGACGGGGGTTCAATTCCCCCCATCTCCACCATCATCGGTCGTCATCACGCGCTGTGCGAGCCCCTCGTCGACGGCCTCCGCGGCCCACCCTGGTCTTGCGTTCTGGGGTCGGTTGCCGGTGTCGCTTCGGCATCCGCGGGAACACACTGGTGCTCCGGCCGGGTCCTCGCCCGGTCGGCACCTTCCCCGGATGGAGTCCTCACATGTCCTCGCACCACCACGCACCGGCGCGCCGCGCGATCAGCGCAGCCGCCCTCATCACCGCATCCGCGGCCGTCCTGACCGGCTGCAGCCTCCTGCCCTCGGGCGGCTCCGACGCGAAGGCCGTCGACTTCGACGACGTGCAGTCGGCGACCGTCTACTTCAAGGGCCAGGGAACGTACATCATGCCCGGCACGACGAGTTCGTCGGAGGTCGCCTGGATCGGCTCCGGCTTCCTCATCGACGAGAACGGCCTCGCCGTCACCAACAATCACGTCGTCGTGGGCGCCGGCACGCTCTCGGGCTTCATCGGCGGCGACCCCGACGAGGAGGTGGGCGTGAAGGTGCTCGGCGCCTCCGAGTGCCTCGACCTCGCGGTCGTGCAGCTCGACGGCGCGGGCTTCCCGTTCCTCGGATGGCACAAGGGCGAGATCAAGTCGGGTCTCGACGTGTACTCGGCCGGCTATCCCCTCGGCGCCGCCGAGGAATTCACGCTCACGCGTGGGATCGTCTCGAAGAACGACTTCCCGTTCGACACCCAATGGGCCTCGCTCGGGCACGTCATCGAGCACGACGCGCGCATCCGCGGCGGCAACTCGGGTGGCCCGCTCGTCGACGCGCAGGGTGCCGTCGTGGGCGTCAACTACGCGGGCGACGACTCGCTCGACTACAACTTCGCGATCCACCGCGATGTCGCCCTCGACGTCGTCGACGAGCTCGCGAAGGGCGAGCGCATCTCGTCGATCGGCATAAACGCGAAGGCGTGGGTGAGCGAGGACGGCTCGCTCGCGGGCGTCTGGGTGCAGTCCGTCGAGGCCGGCGGACCCGCGGATGTCGCGGGTGTCGAGCCGGGCGACCTCATCTACACCTTCGGCGGAGTGAGCGTCGGCACCGACGGCACGCTGCGCGACTACTGCAAGGTGCTCGACACGCAGGGCGCCGACGCGACGATCGACCTCGAGGTCTACCGCCCCACCGCGGATGCCGTGCTGAGCGGACAGGTGAACGGCAAGGAGCTCGAGGTCACGGCGACGAACGTGCTCGGCGGCGACACGACGACGACCTCAGGCGGCTTCTCGACCGTCGCGGACGACACGGGAACTGTCTCGATGAGCGTGCCGAGCGAGTGGCGCGACGTCGATGGCTCCTCGGTCACGGGCGGCGACGGGCGCACGTGGTACAGCGTGGCCGCGTCGAGCGACCTCGCGGGCTTCCAGTCGAGCTTCACGACTTCGGGCGCCCAGCTCGTGGCTACCGAGGGCAGCCTCTCGGCGGCGGACGCGCTCGCGATGTTCGACTTCTCGTCGCAGTGCTCGGTGGTGACCGCGAGCGGCGCCTACGACGACGGCTACTACGCGGGCGTCTACAACGAGTTCGACTGCGCAGGCACCTACGAGCTCGTGCTCGCGACGCAGGACACGGGCGGCGTCGGCACGGTCGTGCTCATCGCGCAGCTCAACTCCGACTACGAGAAGGACGCGGTGCTCTCGCAGCTGCTGAACACCTTCCAGCTCGGCTGACCGGTGCCCGGGCCGGGTCGCACGAGGACCGGCCCCGCCCGGGCGCCCCTCACCGCATCCGTCCTCGACCGCCGCCGCAGGCGCCCCGACCACCACGGGCGCCTGCGGCTCGGCGTGTGGGGCGCGTCACGTGCGGCGTAGTCTGCGGGGGCGACCACATCGGTCCGAGACGATCGGGCCGCGCGCGTCGCCGCACGGCATCGTCGATGGGGAAGGGAGTCACCGTGATCAGCGCGCTCAACCACCTCGTTGACGTCGTCGAGTCCCGACTCGACGGCGAGATCGATGTCGCCGGGCTCGCCTCGCGGTACGGCACGACCGAGTACCACGTGCGGCGGATGTTCTCGTCGCTCGCCGGGATGCCGCTGTCGGAGTACGTGCGGCGGCGCCGCATGACGCTCGCGGCCGCGCACGTCATCGACGGCGACGAGCTGCTCGGCATCGCCGTGCGGTTCGGCTACGGCTCGACCGAGGCGTTCTCGCGCGCGTTCCTCGCCGTCCACGGCGCACGCGTCGCTGATGTGCGCGCCCACGGCGGCCCCCTTCGCACACAACCACAGCTCAGGTTCCGCCTGACCGTCGAAGGGAACACCCCCATGAATGCACGCATCGTCGACCGCCCCGCCTTCCGTCTCGCCGGCCACAGCGCGCGGGTGCCGCTCGTCTACGAGGGCGTCAATCCGCACATCCAGGCCGTCGTGGCATCCATCCCGCCCGAGGAGCACGCGCGGCTCAAGGCGCTGAGCGACACCGAGCCCGCGGGCCTGCTGCAGGTGAGCGCGGATGTCGAGCCGGATGCCGCGGAGGGGAGCGAGCTCACCTACCTGCACGGTGTCGCGCTCGACGCCGCTACCGAGACCCCGGCCGACCTCGACGTCATCGAGGTGCCCGAGGGCGCCTGGGTCGTCTTCCGCGTCGAGGGGGAGTACCCCGCGGCGCTGCAGAACGCCTACGCGGCGTCGGCGACCGACTGGTTCCCGTCGAACCCGTGGCGACTGCGGCCTGGGCCGTCGATCGTGGCCGTGCTCGAGCGCGCCGAGGACTTCAGCGCCGCGACGTGCGAGCTGTGGTTTCCCGTCGAGCGCGACACGCCCCGCGGGGATCAGCCGTAGTCGGGCGCCGCGGGGAGCCCGTAGTACTCCTCGAGCGTCTTGATGCCCTTCTCGTGCATGTCGGTCGCGACGTCGACGCCCACGTAGCGGTAGTGCCACGGCTCGAACGTGTAGCCGACGATCGGGTTCCACCCGTCGCCGTAGCGCAGGATGAAGCCGTACTTCCAGGCGTTCGCCGCGAGCCAGATGCCGCCCGGCTTGTCCTTGAAGCACACGCTGAGGTTGCAGCCGGTGCCGTCGTCGAGGTCGAGCGCCAGGCCCGTCTGGTGCTCGGAGTTGCCGGGGCGGGCCGAGTGGGTGTCGGCGCCCGCGACGCCCTCGTTGCGCACGAAGCGGTTGTAGATCGACTGCTGGTCGGCGTAGCTGCGGTAGGCGCTGCCGATGCGCAGCGTGATGCCCTCGGCGGCCATGTCGGCCTGCATGCGCAGCAGGTCGGCGACGAGCACCTGGCGCACGGGCTGGCCGTTGTTGTTCGGCACGCCCGCGGGCATCACGAGATCCGGCGGCACGTAGTCCGCGGGGAGGCCGCGTCGCTTGTTGACGACAACCGTGACGGATGCGGGGTCGGGGACGCGCACGCCGGAACCTCCCGGGGTGGGGGCGCGGGCCGCCTCCGACGACGCGATGACGGCGTCGACCGCGGCGCGGTAGGCGACGAGCGCGTCGGCGAACCCGGAGGGCTCGGTCGTCGGGACGGCGTCGAGCTGGGACTGGAGGGCGGCCTTCGTCGTGTCGTCGGCGTCGCCGCGATCGGCGAGCACGGCGGCGCCGACGGCCGCGGCGCTCTCGAGGTAGGCCGTCATGGCCTCGCCGAGCGAGGTCGCGGCCGCGTCGGCGCGCTCGGCGCGCGCGGTCTCGGATGCGACGTTCGCCTCGAGCGCGTCGGCCCGCGCCCGGAAGGCGGCAGCGTTCTCGCGGTCGCCGATCCGCGGGTCGAGTGCCGCATCCGGCACGTCGGTGAGGCCGGATGCCTCGGCGACCTCGGTCGCGACCGTCTGCGCGGCGTCGCGCGCCTCCTGCAACGCGGGGCGGGCGGCCTCGTCGAGGCCTTCGCCCGCAATGGCGAGGCCCGCATCCGCGACGGCCACGAGCGCCGTGAGCGCGGCGACCGACTCGTCGGCCGCGGCCGTCGCCGAGGCGAGCTCGGCATCCGCATCCGTCGCCGCCCCCTGTGCGGACGCCAGCTCGTCGGCGGCCGACTGCGCGCCGATCGCGTTCGCGACGAGCAGGCCCGCGACGAGCGCGACGACGACCGCCACCGCGATGCCGACGATGAGCAGAACGCGGCCGCGCTTCGTGAGGCGCAGCTTCGGCGACCCGCCGCGGTTGTCGCGGGGGCGACGCAGCTCCTGCTCGGGCTGCGGCGCGGGGGCTGGGGCGAGCACCTCGGTGGGCGGTGCGGCCGACGGTGCGGCAGGCGTCGCCGCAGGGGGCGCAGCAGCAGGGGCCGCCGTCGGCAGCACGCGCGTGGGCTCGTATCCCGCGGGGATGAGCTGCGTGGGCTCGTCCGCGGGGATGCTCGGGTCGTTCGGGTAGGTCATCGTCCCTTGAAGAGGTTCTTGAGCACGTCGCGGGCGATCCTCATGCCGCCCGAGACCACTTCCTTCTGGATGCGCTCGGCCTGACGGCGCTTCTCGCGTGCCTCGCGCTCCGCCGCCTCCTTGGCCTTGCGCTCGGCGCGCGCCTCGGCCTCGGCCTGCTTGCGCTGCTGCGCCGGGGTGAGGGTAGCACCGGCTGCCGTGCCCGAGCCGGACGCGGCAGCCGCATCCGCCGGGGCCGCGGCCTGCTGTGCCCGCTCGGCGAGGATTGCGGCGGCGCCCTTCGTCGCGGTCGACGCGGCGTACTTCGCCGAGAGCGGCGACGCGGCGACGGCGGCCAGAAGGGTCGCATCCGGGGTCGGGTCCATCGAGCCCTCGGGCGCGCGCATGCGCGTCCAGGCGACGGGCGTCGGGGCGCCCTTCTCGTTCATGACCGTCACGATCGCCTCGCCCGTCGCGAGCGTCGTGAGCACCTCGCCGAGGTCGTACGGCGAGTTCGGGTAGGTCGAGATGGTCGCCTTGAGCGCCTTCGCGTCGTCGGGGGTGTGGGCGCGCAGCTGGTGCTGCACGCGGCTGCCGAGCTGCGCGAGCACGTCGCTCGGCACGTCCTTCGGGGTCTGCGTCACGAAGAAGATGCCGACGCCGCGCGAGCGGATGAGGCGCACGGTCTGCGTGACGATCGCGAGGAAGTCCTCGCTCGCGTCGCGGAACAGCAGGTGCGCCTCGTCGAAGAAGAACACGAGCTTCGGCTTCTCGACGTCGCCCACCTCGGGGAGCGTGGAGTAGAGCTGCGTGAGCAGCCACATGAGGAACGTCGAGAACAGCTCCGGCCGACCGAGCTGCGTTCGCACCTCGAGCAGGCTCACGACGCCGCGTGTGACGCCGTCGGGCCCGAGCTCGGTGCGGAAGAAGTCGGCCGTGTCGATCTGCGGCTGGCCGAAGAACACGTCCGCTCCCTGCGAGGCGAACGCGACGAGCTCGCGCAGGATGACACCCGCCGTCGCCTTCGAGAGGCCGCCGAGGCTCTCGAGCTCGGCCTTGCCCTCGGCGCTCGTGAGGTGCTGCAGCACCGCGCGCAGGTCGTCGAGCGTGACGAGCGGCAGCTGGTTCTGCTTCGCGTAGTGGAACACGAGCCCGAGGCTCGACTCCTGCGTCTGGTTGAGGCCGAGCACCTTGCTGAGCATGACGGCGCCGAAGCCCTCGACGCTCGCCCGGATCGGCACGCCGATGCCGTCGCCGCCGAGCGCGTAGAGGGTCGTGGGGGAGGGGTGCGCGACCCAGTCCTGCCCGAGCGCGCGCGTGCGCGCCAGGAGCTTCTCGCTCGAGGTGCCGGGCGAGGCGATGCCCGAGAGGTCGCCCTTGATGTCGGCGGCGAACACGGGTACGCCCGCGGCGCTCAGCTGCTCGGCGAGCACCTGCAGGGTCTTCGTCTTGCCCGTTCCCGTCGCGCCCGCGACGAGCCCGTGCCGGTTGACCATCGAGAGCGGGATGCGCACGGGCACGTCGGCGCGCGCGTCGCCGTTGACGAGCGCGCCCATCTCGATCGCGGGGGCGTCGAAGGCGTAGCCCGCGCGGATGGCGTCGACTGCCGCCTCGGGGAGCGGCCCGGCGGGCGGCTCGGCGGATGCGGCGGGCGCTTCGGGTGCGGCGGGCGCGGCGGATGCGGCGGGCGGTGCCGGCGCGGCGGATGCGGCGGGCGGTGCGGTCCGGGCGGCGGCCTCGGCGGCGGCGAGGGCGGCCTGCGCGTCCTCGAGGGCCTTGCGGGCAGCCGCGACCGCGTCATCCGTGTCGGTCATGGCACGAGCCTAGCGACGGCAAACGCGGTCGTAAGGCCGTCCACCTCTCGTGACGCAGGTGGTCGAGGAGCGCCGCCGGAGGCGACGCGTCTCGAGACCACCCGTCCGGCTCACTCCTCGCGCGGGAGCGCCGCGAACTTGCCCTCGGGGTCGAGCTTGCGCGTGATGGCGCTCGCGATGGCGGCGAGTTGGCCGAGCTGCTCGCGGTCGAGCGAGTCGATGACGGTCCGGCGCACGAAGTCGATGTGCCCGGGGGTCGCGCGCACGAGCTCGCGGCGGCCGGCATCCGTGAGGCGCGCGTTGGTCGCGCGACGGTCGTCGGCGCTCGGGAGGCGCTCGACGAGCCCGCGGTTCTCGAGGCGCGTGACGACGTGCGAGAGGCGGGGGAGCGTCGCATTGGTCGCGACGGCGAGGGTGCTCATGCGCTGCGTCTGCTCGGGGGAGAAGCGCAGGTTCGAGAGCACCGCGAACTCGAAGTGGGTGATTCCGGAGTCGCGCTGCAGCTGCGAGTCGAGGGCGCTCGGGAGCAGCTCGAGGAGCGTCACGAGCGAGAGCCAGGCCTCGGACTCCTCGGCGTCGAGGCGGGGGACGAGTCGGGTCATGCGCTCGAGTCTAGCGGAATAGTTGCACCGACAACCATGTTGCACTTATTGTTGATACAACAACCTTTTGGAAAGGAACTCGTCATGACTTCGATCAGCATCATCGGCACGGGCAACATGGGCGGCGCGATCGCCGGACTCGCGGGCGCGGGCGGCGCCGACGTGCAGCTCGTCGCGCGCGGCCACCACGAGCTCACGGGCGACATCGTCGTGCTCGCCGTCCCGTACCCGGCTGTCGACGACGTCATCGAGACCTACCGCGAGCAGCTCGCCGGCAAGGTCGTCGTCGACATCACCAACCCGCTCGACTTCGCCACCTTCGACGGCCTCGTCGTGCCCGCCGACTCCTCGTCCGCCGCCGTCATCGCCGCGAAGCTGCCGCAGTCGAAGGTGCTCAAGGCCTTCAACACCAACTTCGCCGCGACTCTCGCGTCGGGCGTCGTGGGCGACCAGCCGACGACCGTGCTCGTCGCGGGCGACGACCAGGACGCGAAGGATGCGCTGCTCGCCGTCGTGCGCGCGGCCGGCCTCCGGGGTGAGGACGCCGGCGCCCTCAAGCGCGCTCGCGAGCTCGAGGCGCTCGGCTTCCTGCAGCTCACCCTCGCCGTCGGCGAGAAGGTCGGCTGGACGGGCGGGTTCGCGGTCGTCAAGTAACCCGCAGACACAAGGAAGGCCCCGCTTGTATACAAGTGGGGCCTTCTTGGGCTATTCCGTAGCGTAACCAGGCTTCAGTGTATACATTGAAGCTGTGAGTATGCCCGGGGCGCGCGCGAGCGATCGCGCCTACGAGACGCTGCGGGACGAGATCCTGCAGTGGCGGCTCGCGCCCGGCACCGTGCTCGGCGAGGTCGAGCAGGCCGCCCGCCTCGGCGTCTCCCGCACTCCCATCCGCGAGGCGCTCTCGCGACTCTCCGCCGAGGGGCTCGTCGAGGCCCAGTCCGGCCGGGGGCTCGTGGTCTCCTCCGTCGATATCGCGGATGTGCGCGGCCTCTTCGAGCTGCGCGAGGCCCTCGAGACCGCCGCCGCCGCGATCGCCGCCGAGCGCCGCGACGCCGAGACGTTCGCGCAGCTCGCATCCGAGTTCGACGGAGCCGCGACCCTCGTGCGCACGCACGAGCTCGAGGCCTACTACGGCCTCGTCGCGCGCTTCGACGACGCCATCGACGCGAGCATCGGCAACGCCGCCTTCGCGAGCGCTCTCCGCGGCGTGCGCACCCACCTGCAGCGCATCCGCCGCCTCGCGCAGGACGACCCCGCGCGCCTCGAGCGCGCTGCCGCCGAGCACCGCCTCATCGCCGAGGCGATCCGCGACGGCGACCCCGACCTGGCCCGCCACGCGACCGCCGTGCACCTGCACGCGAGTCTGCGCCACATCCTCGAGGCCACCGCCTCATGAGCAAGAAGGAGAGCGCATGAAGCTCCACACCGTCCGCACCCACCGCAGCGACGAGGGCCTCGCCCGCGAGGACGAGCTCGCCTGGAAGGTCGCGCAGGTCGCGGTCGACCCGGTCGCCGTCGAGCCCGAGGTGACGGAGATGATCATCAACCGCGTCATCGACAACGCGTCGGTCGCGGTCGCCTCCCTCGCGCGCGGGCCCGTCGTCGCCGCCCGCGGTCAGGCGCAGGCGCGCCCCCAGGCGGATGCGCGCCCCGGCCGCGCGGGAGCCCGCGTCTTCGGCGTCGAGGGCGACTACCAGCCCGAGTGGGCCGCGTGGGCGAACGGCGTCGCCGTGCGCGAGCTCGACTACCACGACACCTTCCTCGCGGCCGAGTACTCGCACCCGGGCGACAACATCCCGCCGATCCTCGCCGTCGCCCAGCACGCGGGTGCCGACGGTGCGGCCCTCGTGCGCGGCATCGCGACGGGCTACGAGATCCAGATGGACCTCGTGCGCGCCATCAGCCTGCACAAGCACAAGATCGACCACGTCGCGCACCTCGGCCCCTCGGCCGCGGCCGGCATCGGCACCCTCCTCGGCCTCGACGCCGAGGTCATCTACCAGGCCGTCGGCCAGGCCCTCCACACGACGACCGCGACGCGCCAGTCGCGCAAGGGCCAGATCTCCACGTGGAAGGCCCACGCCCCGGCGTTCGCGGGCAAGATGGCCGTCGAGGCGATCGATCGCGCGATGCGCGGCCAGACCTCGCCCGCGCCCATCTGGGAGGGCGAGGACGGCGTCATCGCGTGGCTGCTCGACGGTCCAGAGGGCCGCTACGAGGTGCCGCTGCCCGAGTGGGGCGAGGCGAAGCGCGCCATCCTCGACAGCTACACGAAGGAGCACTCGGCCGAGTACCAGGCGCAGGCGTGGATCGACCTCGCCCGCCGTCTCGGCAACGAGCACCCCGAGCTGCGCAACCCCGACGCCATCCGCGCGATCGTGCTGCACACGAGCCACCACACGCACTACGTGATCGGCTCGGGCTCGGGCGACCCGCAGAAGTACGACCCGACGGCGAGCCGCGAGACGCTCGATCACTCGATTCCGTACATCTTCACGGTCGCCCTGCAGGACGGCGCGTGGGACCACGTCGGCTCGTACGCCCCCGAACGCGCCGGCCGCGCCGACACCGTCGCCCTGTGGAACAAGGTCACGACCGCCGAGGACCCGGAGTGGACGCGCCGCTACCACTCGGAGGACCCCGATGAGAAGGCCTTCGGAGGCCGCGTCGAGATCGAGCTCGCCGACGGCGGCCGCATCGTCGAGGAGATCGCCGTCGCCGACGCGCACCCGCTGGGTGCGCGCCCCTTCGTCCGCGCGGACTACGTCAAGAAGTTCCGTACCCTCGCCGCCGGCGTGCTCGCCGACGCCGAGATCGAGCGCTTCCTCGGCCTCGCCGAGCGCCTGCCCGAGCTGACCGCGTCCGAGGTCGCCCAGCTCAACGTCGTCGCGTCGGGCCTCCCGACCGCGCCGGAAGGACTCTTCTGATGCTGCACTCCACCCTCACCGCATCCGCCAAGCGCCGCGCGTTCCGCGAGAGCCTCGCCTCGGGCGAGCTCGTGCGGATGCCGGGCGCCTTCAACCCGCTCTCGGCGAAGCTCATCGAGGACAAGGGCTTCGAGGGCGTCTACATCTCAGGCGCCGTGCTCTCGGCCGACCTCGGGCTTCCGGATATCGGGCTCACGACCCTCACGGAGGTCGCGGGCCGCGGCGGCCAGATCGCGCGCGTGACCGACCTGCCGACCCTCATCGACGCCGACACGGGCTTCGGTGAGCCCATGAACGTCGCGCGCACCGTGCAGATGCTCGAGGATGCCGGTGTCTCCGGCATGCACCTCGAGGACCAGGTGAACCCGAAGCGCTGCGGTCACCTCGACGGCAAGGCCGTCGTCGACGAGTCGACGGCGATCAAGCGCATCCGGGCCGCCGTCGAGGCGCGTCGCGACCCCGACTTCCTCATCATGGCGCGCACCGACATCCGCGGCGTCGAGGGGCTCGAGGCGGCCAAGGACCGCGCGAAGAAGCTCGTCGACGCGGGCGCCGATGCGATCTTCCCCGAGGCGATGGCCGACCTCGCCGAGTTCGAGGCCATCCGCGCCGCGGTCGACGTGCCGATCCTCGCCAACATGACCGAGTTCGGGAAGTCCGACCTGTTCACGACGCAGCAGCTCGCCGACGTCGGCGTGAACATCGTCATCTTCCCCGTGAGCCTCCTCCGTCTCGCGATGGGCGCGGCCGAGCGCGGGCTCGAGACGATCCTCGCCGAGGGCTCGCTCACGAGCCGCGTGCCCGAGATGCAGACCCGTGCGAGGCTGTACGAACTCGTCGACTACGCCGCGTACTCCGAGTTCGACGCGGGCGTCTTCACCTTCGATCTGACCAACAACAGGAGCTGACATGGCAGACACCGACATCAAGAAGGGGCTCGCGGGCGTCGTCGTCGACGTGACCGCGATCTCCAAGGTCAACCCCGAGACGAACTCCCTGCTGTACCGCGGCTACCCCGTGCAGGAGCTCGCCGACACGTGCACGTTCGAGGAGGTCGCCTACCTGCTGTGGCACGGCGAGCTGCCGACGCCCGTGCAGCTCGAGGAGCTGCAGGAGTTCGAGCGCGCGCACCGCGCGCTCTCACCCGTCGCGAAGCACGCGATCGACCTGCTGCCGCTCGAGGCGCACCCGATGGATGTCGTGCGCACCGCCGTCTCCGCGTACGGCGCCGCCGACCCCACCGTCGCCGACCAGAGCCCGGAGGCGCAGCTCGAGCAGGCCAAGCGCCTGTGGGCCCAGCTGCCCGCGATCGTCGCCTACACGCAGCGCCGCTTGCGCGACGAGGAGGTCGTGGAGCCCCGTGACGACCTCGGCTACTCGGCGAACTTCCTGCACATGACGTTCGGCGAGGTGCCCGACCTCGTGGTCGTCACGGCGTTCGACGTGTCGATGATCCTGTACGCCGAGCACTCGTTCAATGCGTCGACCTTCACGGCGCGCGTCGTGACCTCGACCATGGCCGACCTCTACTCGGCGGTCGTCGCCGCGATCGGCGCCCTCAAGGGCCCCCTGCACGGCGGCGCCAACGAGGCCGTCATGCACATGTTCGACGAGATCGTCTTCGCCGACCGCGCGGAGGAGTGGCTGGATGCCGCCCTCGCCGAGAAGCGCAAGATCATGGGCTTCGGGCACCGCGTCTACAAGAACGGCGACTCGCGCGTTCCCACGATGAAGGCCTCGCTCGACACGCTCCTCGCCGAGTACGACCGCCCCGACCTGGGCGAGCTCTACGCGGCGCTCGAGAAGGCGATGGACGACCGCAAGGGCATCAAGCCGAACCTCGACTACCCGTCGGGTCCGGCCTACCACCTCATCGGCTTCGACACCGAGCTCTTCACGCCGCTCTTCGTCGCGGCGCGCGTGACGGGCTGGACGGCGCACATCCGCGAGCAGGCGGCGGCGAACGCGCTCATCCGCCCGCTCTCGGAGTACGTCGGCGTCGAGCAGCGCAGCGTCGGCTGAACCCCGGGCGGGGCGTCAGCGCGTGATGTCGCGCACGACGCCCCGCTCGAGCCGCAGTCGCCGGCCGGCGCGCTTCGCGACTGCCGAGTCGTGGGTCACGACGATGAGGGTGAGCCCCTCGGCGTTGAGCTTCTCGAGCACCGCGAGCACCTCGTCGCGCGTGGCCTCGTCGAGGTTCCCGGTCGGTTCGTCGGCGAGCAGCACGCGCGGCCGCTTGGCGATGGCGCGCGCGATCGCGACGCGCTGCTGCTGGCCGCCCGAGAGCTCGCCGGGCAGGTGACCCGACCGCTCGGAAAGGCCCACGTGCGCGAGCGCCTCCGTGACGCGCTCGCGACGCTCGGCGCGCGGGATGCCGAGCGGTTCCAGCCCCATGTCGACGTTCTCCGCCGCCGTGAGGGTCGGGATGAGATTGAACCCCTGGAATACGAAGCCGATCTCCTCGGCCCGCACCCGCCCGAGTCGTGAGGCCGAGGCGCTCGCGAGGTTCAGTTCCCCCAAGCGCACGTCGCCGCTCGTGGGCCGGTCGAGCGCGCCGAGCAGCTGCAGAAGCGTCGACTTGCCGCCGCCGGTCGGGCCCTGGATGGTGATGAACTCGCCCTCGGCGATGTCGAGGTCGACGCCGTCGAGCGCGGTCACGTCGCGCTTGCCCTGCACATAGCGACGGCTGACGCCTGCCAGGCGATAGAGGAGAGCGGATGCGGGGGAGGCCGCCTCGGCGGCGATGGCGTTCGTGTCGGTCATGGTGATCCCCTGTCGTGTCGTGTCGTGTCGTGTCGTCGATGCCGCGGGGTCAGGCGACCGAGCGCAGCGCCTCGGCGGGGCTCAGGCGGGCGGCGCGCCAGCCGCCGAAGGCTCCCGCGAGGAGACCGGCCACGACGGCGAGGCCCACGGCCACCACGAGGATCCAGCCGGTGAGGGGCGCGTTCAGCACGATCTCGGTCGTCGACGACGCGCCGGCGCCGTCCATCAGGCCGGTCGGTCCGCCGCCCCCGGGACCGAAGCCGCCCGAGTCGGGGCCGAACGCGCCCGGGCCCGCCTGCGGCTCCGATGCGCCCGCGGACGTCGCGATCGTCGGCGAGATCGCGTTGATCGCCCAGATCGCCCCGAGGCCGAGCACGAGACCCGCGACGCCGCCGATGAGACCCTGGACGAGCGACTCGCCCGCCACCTGGCCGACGACACGGCGGTTCGACCAGCCGATCGCCTTGAGGGTGCCGAGCTCCCGTGTGCGACGCGAGACGCCCGAGATCGTGAACAGCACGGCGAGCAGCACGGCCACGGCGAGCACGATGATCGAGAGCCACGTGCCGAGGTTCTGGATGAGCGACGACGCGCTCGAGAGCGACCCCGAGATCCCCGCCGCGAGGTCCGACTGGGAGCTCACGGTGGCATCCGGCAGCAGCTCCTCGAGCTCGGCCTGGACGGCCGCGATGTCGTCCGCGCTCTCGGCCTGCACGTACACGGTGGAGACGACGCCGTCCGCGTCGGCCAGCTCCTGCGCGAGGGCGATCGGCAGGTAGACCTCCGCAGCGGTGTCCGCCTCGCTCGACGTCGATGCGACGGTGCCGACGATCTGGATCGTCGTGCCCGCGACCTCGATCGTGTCGCCGACCGAGAGCTCCTCGCTCGTCGCGTAGGACGCATCCAGCACCGCCACCCGGGCGTCGGCATCGTCGGCGTCGAGAGCCCGCCCGTCGGCGACCTCGACCGCGGAGAGCGGTCCGACGCCCGAGGCGGCGGGGTCCACACCGAGCACCGTGAAGGTGTCGATCCCGAACGAGCCGCCCGCGAAGCCGCCTTGTGCCGGCGGCTGACCGGGGCCGCCCTGGCCGCCCTCGGTCTGGCCGCCTTCGGAGGTGGGAGCCTCGGGCAGCTCACCCGAGAAGGTCATGTGGCTGAGGCTGAGGGCGCTCGTGGCCGCCGCGACGCCGTCGACGCCGGAGACCTCGTCGAGCACCGAGGCATCGAGGGTACCGCGGCCGGGCTCGACCGTGAGCCGCGACTGCGAGAGCGACGTCGTGCCGTCGTCCTCGGTGCGTCCGCCGTCCTCGCCGAACTCGAAGCGGCCGGGGCCGCCCTCGCCGGGCTCGCCGGGGACGGCGGCGGCACCGGTCACCGTCAGGTCGGTGCCGACGCCGTAGACGGATGCGAGCGCCGCATCCTGTGCCTGGCGCACGCCCGCAGACAGGGCGTTCACGACGATCACGAGCGCGATCGCGACGGCGAGGCCGGCGGCGACGATGACGGTGTGCTTCTTGCGCCCGCCGAGCTCGCGGCGCAGGTAGGTCCAGTACATGGGTCTCCCTCTCGGCATCTCGGGTGATGCCGTCGGCGAGACGCTATGGGTGTCGGCTGAGCCGCTCATTCACCGGACCTTGGTCGCGGATGTGAGCGCCGCCGGAACGCCGAGGGGCCGCCCGCTTCGTGCGGACGGCCCCTCGGAATCAGTCGACCTAGGTGCGCATGATCGAGCCGCCCGCGCGCACGCGCGACACGGCGTCGACCGTCGCGGCGAGCACGAGCACGCCGCCCGTGACGATGTAGTTCACGCCCGCGGGCAGGTTGAGCAGGCCGAGGCCGTTCGCGATGACGGCGATCACGAGCGCGCCGATCGCGGCGTGCATGAGGCGACCGCGGCCTCCGAAGAGGCTCACGCCGCCGACGACCGCGGCCGCGACGCCGCTCAGCACGGTGTCCGTTCCGAATCCGGCGTTGATCGAGCCGACCTTGCTCGCGCTGAACACTCCCGCGACGACCGCGAGCACGGAGCACACGATGAACGCGATCCACCGGATCGTGATGACCTTGACGCCCGAGCGGCGCGCGGCCTCGGCGTTGCCGCCGATCGCGTAGATGTAGCGTCCGAACTTGGTGCGGTCGAGCACGAACGTGCCGATCCAGAGGATGAGCAGCACGATCGGCACGACGATCGGCACGCCCTCGATGACCTTGATGCTCGACGAGCGGTTCGAGCTGAGCACCGCCACGACGAAGCCGCCCGCGAGCGCGATGACCGCGAGCTTGGCCCACACGAGGGCGATCGTGCGGTTGGGCACTCCCGCGCGCGTGCGCAGCCGCCGGTCCCACATCGACATGCCGAACGAGACGAGGAGGATGACGCCGAGCATCGTCCAGCCGGCCCAGATCGGCAGGTTCGCGTTCTGGATGGCCAGGAACTCGGGGATCTGGATGCGGAACACGCCGCCGTCGCCCAGCACGATGAGCGTGACGCCCTGGAGCCCGATGAAGAGACCCAGCGTGACGACGAACGACGGGATGCCGACTCTCGCGACGAAGAAGCCGTTGAAGGTTCCGATCGCGACGCCCACGAGGATCGCGATGACGAGCGCGAGCACCCAGTTCATGTTGATGCCGTCGGGCTTCGTGAGCACGACGAACGACGAGAGCGCGACGCCGGCGGTGACACCCGCCGACAGGTCGATCTCGCCGAGCAGGATCACGAACACGAGCGCCATCGCGAGCATCACGAGCGACGCCGCCTGGGTCAGCAGGTTCGCGAAGTTGCGCTCCGTGAGGAAGAACTGCTGCCCGAGCATCGTCTGGCTGAGGATCGAGAACAGGATGACGAGCACGACGAGTCCGCCGATGGCGGGCAGGGCGCCCATGTCGCCATGGCGCACGCGCTGGAACCAGGCCTGCACCTGGTCCCGGATGCCGCCCTCCTGGCCGCTTCCGATGAAACCGCCCTCGGCGGGGAGGTTCGTGGTGTCCTCGGTGGGAGGAGGCGGGGTGGCGGGTGTGGTGGTCATACGTTCACTCCGTCGTAGGTCTTGCTGCCGGTGATGTAGCCCACGACGTCGTCGCTCGTGGTCTGGCTCGTCGGGATCGAGGCCACCATCGTGCCGAGGTAGAGCACGCTGATGTAGTCGGCCACCTTGAAGACGTCCTGCAGGTTGTGGCTGATGATGATGACGGCGACGCCCTGATCGGCGAGGCGGCGCACGAGGTTGAGCACCTGCTCCGTCTGGGCGACGCCGAGGGCGGCGGTCGGCTCGTCGAGGATGACGAGCTTGGCCTTCTTGAGCACCGAGCGCGCGATCGCGACGGTCTGGCGCTGGCCGCCGGAGAGCGACGAGACCTTCTGACGCACCGACTTGACGGTGCGGACGGAGAGCGAGCGCAGCGTCTCGCTCGCCTCGCGCTCCATCTGGCCCTCGTCGAAGACGCCGCCGACGGTCTCCTCGCGGCCGAGGAACATGTTCTGGACGATGTCGAGGTTGTCGCACAGTGCGAGGTCCTGGTACACGACCTCGATGCCGAGAGCGGATGCGTCGCGCGGCGAGTGCAGGTGCACCTCCCGGCCCTCGAAGCGGACGGTGCCGCCGTCGTAGGGCTGCACGCCCGCGAGGCCCTTGATGAGGGTCGACTTGCCGGCGCCGTTGTCGCCGACGAGGGCCGTGACCTTGCCCGGGAACGCCTTGAGATTCACGCCCTTGAGGACGCTGACCGGCCCGAAGCTCTTGACGACGTCGGTGAGCTCGATGAGGGGGGTATCAGCCATGGGGGCCCCTCCTTTCTGGGACGCCTGCGTCCCGTGAGTGTGATGTTCCCACTCGAGAGCGGGTACCGCCGTAGGAAGGGCCCCGCGTCACGGATCTCTCCCGACGCGGGGCCCCACCACGGTGGTGTTACTTGATGCCGAGCTCCTCGCACTTCGCGGCGACCTCACCGGTGCAGATCTCCGACGCGCTGGCGTTGCCGTCGTCGATGACCTGCTGCACCTCGTCCGGTCCGACGAGGACCGGGGTGACCGCGATGTACGGCGTGCCGTCGTCGAGGGTCTTGTCGGCCGTCGGGGTCTCGCCGTTCAGGAGCTTGATGGCGAGGTCCGAGGCGGCCTTGGCCTCGAGCTGGAACGGCTTGTAGACCGTCGCGGTCTGCTTGCCGAGCAGCACGTTCTGCAGACCGGCGACCGAGGCGTCCTGACCCGAGACGGGAACGACGAGGCCGTTCTTGTCGAGGATCGAGATGACGCCGGCGGCGTTCGCGTCGTTGGCCGACCACACCGCGTCCACCTTGCCGCCGAGCGAGGTCAGCGCCTGCTCGAAGTTGGTGGCCGACTTCTCGGTGTCCCACACACCCGTGGGCTCGGCGGCGGGCTTGATGCCCGCGGCCTCCATGACGGAGACGGCGCCGTCGTGGAACATCTTCGCGTTGCCGTCGGAGGCGTCGCCGCCCATGTAGACGACGATCGCGGTGGCCGGGTCCTTGCCGGCGGCCTTGAGACCGTCGACGACCGACTGGCCCTCGAGCTCGCCGACCTTCACGTTGTCGAACGAGACGTAGTAGTCGGCGCCCTCGATGGGACGGTCGTAGGCGATGACCGGGATGCCCTCGGCCTTGGCCTTCTCGACGACGGCCACGCCCGCGCCCTGGAAGTCGGTGACGAGCATGACGCCGCAGCCCTTCGAGAACTGCTGGTCGGCGATCGTCGCCATCTTGTCGGTCGAACCCTGGGCGTTCTGGATGTCCGCCTCGAAGCCGGCGTCCTTGAACGCCTTCTCGAGCGCGGGGCGGTCGCCGTTCTCCCAGCGGTCGGACGACTCGGTGTCGGGCAGGATGACGCAGGCGCGCGTGGAGGCGGTGCCGCCTCCACCTCCGCCGTTGCCGTTGTCGGTGGCACAGCCGGTCAGAACCAGCGCGGAGGCGCCGGCGAGTGCAGCGATGGAAATCAGCGATGACTTCTTCACGTCACTCCCTTTCTCATGGTGGTGAGGGGGAACTTCCTCGAAGTACCACTCTCGGCATTGAACAGTGGCAGTGCGATTGTGCACTGACTTCAAGAGTTGAAGATACCCGCCGCGAGAAGAATTCGGTAACTATTCGATAACAGCCCTGGAAACCAGGGGAGGCGTCACCGTGCGACGACGCATGCCCTCTCGCGCATTCACTTCACGATGTGAACGATTAACCTGCGAAGGCGCCGAGGACCTCGTCGTGGAGCAGCCCGTTGGTCGCGACGACGTTGAGCTCGTCGAGCGCGGGCGAGCCCGAGATCGTCGTGACGCGACCTCCGGCCTCCGTCACGATCGGCACGAGCGCCGCGATGTCCCACGGCTTCACGTCGAACTCGCCCGCGATATCGATCGAGCCCTCGGCGAGCAGCATGTACGACCACAGGTCGCCGAAGGCGCGCGTGCGGCCCACCCGACGGGAGAGGTCGACGAGGGTGTCGAGATGCCCGTACTGGTCCCACGTCTGCAGGTTGTTGTAGCTGAGGGTCGCATCCGTCAGCCGGTCGATCCTGCTGACCCGGATGCGCTGCGCCTCGCCGCCGTGGTGCTGCACCCACGCCCCGAGGCCCGCCGCGCCCCACCAGCGGCGCTCGAGCGCAGGCGCGCTCACGACGCCCACGACGGGCACGTCGTCGACGAGGAGCGCGATGAGCGCGCCCCAGATGGGCACGCCGCGCGCGAAGTTGCTCGTGCCGTCGATCGGGTCGACGATCCACTGCCGGTTCGAGGAGCCCTCGCTGCCGAACTCCTCGCCGAGCACGGCGTCGTGCGGTCGGGCCTCGGCGAGGTGCGCGCGGATCATCCTCTCGACGCGCGTGTCGGCATCCGTCACGATCGACTTGTCGGCCTTCGTCTGGATGCCGAGGTCCTGGGCGCGGTAGCGGTCCATCGCGATGAGATCGGCCTCGGCGGCGAGGGTCAGCGCGACCGCCAGGTCGTCGGCGACGGAATAGTCGGGGGAGTCGCTCACGCCTCGAGCCTAGCGAGCGACGCGAGCAGCCTCCGGAGCGAGTCGACGCGCGCGGGGTCGAGCTCGCCGCGCTCGACGGCCTCGTCGAGCGCGCAGTCGGGTGCATCGGCGGCGTGCGTGCACCCGCGCGGGCAGTCCTCGGCAACGGCCGCGAGATCCGGGAACCCGCGCATGACGTTCGCGGGGTCGACGTGCCCGAGGCCGAAGGAGCGCACGCCGGGGGTGTCGATGATCCAGCCGCCGGTCGGCACGCGCAGCGACACCGTCGACGAGGAGGTGTGGCGTCCGCGGCCCGTGACCGCGTTGACGACACCCGTCGCGCGATCGGTGCCCGGCACGAGCTCGTTGACGAGCGTCGACTTGCCGACGCCGGAATGTCCCACCGCGACGGTCGTGTGGCCCGCGAGCAACGGGGTGAGCTCGTCGACGGGCCACGCGCCCTGCGCGCTCCGCACGACGGGGATGTCGAGGCCCGCGAAGTTCGCGAGGAACGGCTCCGGGTCGGCGAGGTCGGTCTTCGTGATGACCATGAGCGGCTGGATGCCCGCGTCGTAGGCGGCCACGAGATAGCGGTCGACGAGGCGCGGGCGCGGCTCCGGATTGGCGGCCGCGACGACGATCATGAGCTGGTCGGCGTTCGCGACGATGACGCGCTCCACGGCATCCGAGTCGTCGGCGCTGCGGCGCAGGAGCGTCGTGCGGGGACGGATGCGCACGATGCGGGCGAGCGTGCCGGGCTCGCCCGAGACGTCGCCCACGAGGTCGACGCGGTCGTTCGTGACGATCGCCTGGTCGCGCAGCTCGCGCGCACGTGTCGCCGTCGCGGTGTGCTCGCCGGGCGTGTCGGCATCGACGAGCACCGTGTAGCGGCCACGGTCGACCGAGAGCACGCGGCCCTCGACGGCGTCCTCGTGCGCGGGGCGCACCTTCGTGCGCGGTCGGTTGCCCTTCGGGTTCGGCCGCACGCGCACATCCGACTCGTCCCACGCGTCGAAGCCGTCGGGCTCGTCGTCGTCGCCGTCCAGCCAGCTCATCGGACACGCCTCAGGGTCGACCTCACCGTGCTCGCCTCACCGTGCGTTCCTCACAGTGCGAGCGTCTCCCAGCGCGTCGCGGCGGGCTCGCGCCCCAGCATCCGCGCCCACAGCTCGGGGAACTCGGGGAGCGTCTTCGCCGTCGTCGCGATGTCGTCGACCGTCACGTCGGGAACGACGAGACCGGCGAGCGCTCCGGACGTCGCCATCCGGTGGTCGGCGTAGGCCTCCCACGCGCCGCCGTGCAGGGGGCGCGGGCGGATCTCGAGACCCTCGTCGAGCTCGACGACCTCACCGCCCAGGCGCCCGATGTCGGATGCGAGGGCCGCGAGGCGGTCGGTCTCGTGCCCGCGCAGGTGACCGATGCCCGTGATCGCGCTCGGGCCGTCGGCGAACGCGAGGAGCGTCGCGATCGTCGGGGCGAGCTCGCCGCCCGTCGAGAGGTCGAGGTCGACCGCGTGAACGGGGGAGCCCCCGAGCACGCCCGCGCCGCCGTCGACCGTCACGGCGTCGCCCTCGCGCGACACCGTCGCGCCGAGCATGGGCAGGATGCGGAGGAGGTCGTCGCCCACCTGCGTCGTGCTCTCGGGCCAGCCGCCGATCGTGACCGTGCCGCCCGCGACGAGCGCCGCCCCGAGGAACGGGCCCGCGTTCGAGAGGTCCGGCTCGATCGTCACGTCGACGGCTCGGATCGGCTGCGGCGCCACGACCCACACCCCCGGCTCCGGCTCCTCGACCGTCACGCCGCGCGCCCGCAGGCATTCGATCGTCATGCGGATGTGGGGGAGGCTCGGCAGGCGCTCGCCCGTGTGGCGCAGCGTCAGGCCCTCGTCGAAGCGCGGCGCCGCGAGCAGGAGGCCCGACACGAACTGGCTCGACGCCGACGCGTCGATCGCGAGCTCGCCGCCGCGCACGCCGCCCGTGCCGTGGACTGTGAACGGCATCGTGCCGCGCCCATCGTCCTCCACCTCGACGCCGAGGCCGCGCAGGGCGTCGACCGTCGTGCGCATGGGCCGCTTCCGCGCGTAGGGGTCGCCGTCGACGTTCGACGGGCCGAGCGCGAGGGCCGCGACGATCGGCAGGAAGCGCATGACCGTGCCGGCGAGCCCCGTGTCGATCGTGCCGCCCAGCAGCTCGCCCGGCGTCACTCGCAGGTCGGGGCCGAAGTCGCCGTCGCCCGGCACCTCGTCGAAGCCGACGCCGAGCGCGCGCAGGCCCTGGATCATGAGCGCCGAGTCGCGCGAGTGCAGGGGGCGGCGGATCGTCGAGGGGCCGTCGGCGAGGGCAGCGAGCACGAGCTCGCGGTTGGTGAGGCTCTTCGACCCCGGCAGCGTCAGCCGGGCCGAGAGGGGGCCCTCGGCGACGGGAGCCGCCCACGGGCCCGCGGGCGCATCCTGCACGTGCACGACGCCGTACAGCGGCACCGGCGGCTCCTCCTTGCCCGGGATCTGGAGGTGCAGTTCCTCATCGCGGCCGGAATATCCAAGAACGCCCATCGGTTGACAAGGGTAGTGCCCGAGAGGGCGGGAAGGAGTCGCGGTGCTGGTACTCGACGTGCCGACCATCGGCCGGGTGGGAGCGCTCGGCATAGACTCGACGCCGATGGCAGACAGCGCACGCCCCGAGCACACCCCCGACGAGCTGCGGAGGCTGTTCGCCGAGCAGGCGATCCCCTTCATGGACCAGCTCTACGCGGCGGCGATGCGCATGACCCGCAACCCCGCCGACGCGGGCGACCTCGTGCAGGAGACCTACACGAAGGCCTACGCGGCGTTCGCGGGCTTCGAGCAGGGCACCAACCTCAAGGCGTGGCTCTACCGCATCCTCACGAACACCTACATCAACAGCTACCGCAAGAACCAGCGCAACCCCTACCAGGGCACCCTCGACGACCTCGAGGACTGGCAGCTGGGCTCCGCGGAATCCCTCACCCAGGGGCGCACCACCCGATCCGCCGAGGCCGAGGCGATCGACCACCTCCCCGACAGCGATGTCAAGGAGGCCCTGCAGTCGATCCCCGAGGACTTCCGGCTCGCCGTCTACCTCGCCGACGTCGAAGGATTCTCCTACCAGGAGATCGCCGACATCATGAAGACCCCCGTCGGCACCGTCATGAGCCGACTCCATCGCGGACGCCGCATGCTGCGCGAGCGCCTCGCCGAATACGCCCGCGAGCGTGGGTACACCGCCGCGGACACGTCATCCGGGAGCAAGAAATGACCGACTGCGGTTGCGACAAGGCCAAGGCCGAGCTCGAGGAGTTCCTGCACCGCGAGCTCTCCGAGCAGGACCTCGCCGACATCCAGGAGCACCTCGACGGGTGCGAGGACTGCTCCACGGAGCACCTCGTGGGGCTCACGCTCATCCAGAAGGTGCAGCGCGCCTGCCAGGAGAAGGCGCCCGACGAGCTCCGCGCCTCGATCCTCGCCAAGCTCGACGCGTAACTCGGGGCGGCCGGGGTCACCCGGGGCGGACGGGAGGCGATCCGTCCCCGAGCCGCATGCCCCCGCGTGCCGCCTTCGACGGCACGCTCCCGTCAGTCCCGATGCCAGCGTCTCGGGAACGGATCGCCACCCGTCCTCGATGTCATCCCGCCGTGCGACCCCAGGTGGTCGAGGAGCGCCGGGCGCAGCCCGACGCGTCTCGAGACCAGCGCCCCTGGTACGCGAAGAGCGCCGACCCCTTGGGGGCCGGCGCTCTTCTGCGTGAGGCTCGTTAGACCTCGAGAGCCTTCGCGATGAGCGCGGTCTGCTCGCCGGCACTCCGCTTCGAGGAGCCCGTCGCGGGCGACGCGGATGCGGCGCGCGACGAGACCAGCAGCTTGCGGTCGCCGAGCTGCGGCGCGAGCTCGACCGCGAGGAACGGCCAGGCGCCCTGGTTCTCCGGCTCCTCCTGAACCCACATGATCTCGGCATCCGCGTAGCGCTGGAGGATCGGCATGAGCTGGGCCGTCGGCAGCGGGTAGTACTGCTCGAGCCGCACGAGCGCGAAGGCTCCGGCATCCGCGCGCTTGGAGACCTCGTTCAGCAGGTCGTAGTGGATCTTGCCCGAGTGCAGCAGCACGCGCTTGACCGTCGACGGGTCCTGGATGCGGGCGTCGTCGATGACCGGCTCGAAGCGGCCCTGCGTGAAGTCGGCGACCTCGCTCGTGGCACCGCGCAGACGCAGCATCGACTTCGGCGTGAAGACGACGAGCGGGCGGCGCGGACGCGCGTAGGCCTGGCGACGCAGGAGGTGGAAGTACGACGCGGGCGTCGACGGACGCGCGATCGTCATATTGTTCTCCGCCGCGAGCTGCAGGTAGCGCTCGATGCGCGCCGAGGAGTGGTCCGGCCCCTGGCCCTCGTAGCCGTGGGGGAGGAGCATGACCACACCGGAGCGCTGGCCCCACTTCTGCTCGGCGCTCGAGATGAACTCGTCGATGACCGTCTGGGCGCCGTTCGCGAAGTCGCCGAACTGCGCCTCCCACAGCACGAGGGCATCCGGGCGCTCGACCGAGTAGCCGTACTCGAACGCGAGGGCCGCGTACTCCGACAGGAGCGAGTCGTAGATCGCGAGTCGCGCCTGCGTGTCGGAGAGGTTGCCGAGCGGCAGCCACTCCTGGCCGTTCTCACGGTCGTGGAACACGGCGTGGCGCGAAACGAAGGTGCCGCGGCGCGCATCCTGGCCGACGAGGCGCACGGGGGTGCCCTCGAGCAGGAGCGAGCCGAGGGCGAGCAGCTCGCCGAAGCCCCAGTCGATCGAGCCGTTGCGGCTCATGTCGAAGCGCTTCTTGATGAGCTGCTGCAGCTTCGCGTGCACCGTGAAGTTCGCCGGCGGGTTCGCGTGCGCGTCGCCGATGAGCTCGACGACGCCCTGGTCGACGGCCGTCGACGCGGGCTCGCCGGATGCGTCGTCCTGCTGCGACACGGGACGCTCGAGGTCGGCGACGGGGCTCTGGTCCTTCGCGACGACCGGGATCGAGCCGGTCTGGGCGGCGTGCGTCTCCGCGAAGGCGCGCTCGAGGCGCTCCTGGAAGTCGGCCTGCGCCTGCTCGAACTCCTCCTGGGTGATGTCGCCGCGACCGACGAGCGCCTCCGTGTAGAGGGTGCGGACGCTGCGCTTCGCCTCGATGAGGTTGTACATGAGCGGCTGCGTCATCGACGGGTCGTCGCCCTCGTTGTGACCGCGGCGGCGGTAGCAGACGAGGTCGATGACGACGTCGCGCTTGAACTTCTGGCGGTACGCGAAGGCGTGCTCCGCGACGCGCACGACGGCCTCGGGGTCGTCGCCGTTCACGTGGAAGATCGGCGCCTGGATGGTCTTGGCGACATCCGTCGAGTAGACCGAGCTGCGCGCGTCCTGCGGGGTCGTCGTGAAGCCCACCTGGTTGTTGATGACGACGTGGATCGTGCCGCCCGTCTTGTAGGCGCGCAGCTGCGACATCTGCAGCGTCTCGACGACGACGCCCTGGCCCGCCATCGAGGCGTCCCCGTGCACGAGGATCGGGAGGGTGCCGAACTGGCCGTCGCCCTTGCGGTCCTGCTTGGCGCGGACGATGCCCTCGAGCACGCCGTTGACCGCCTCGAGGTGCGAGGGGTTCGCGGCGAGGTACACCGGCACCTCCTTGCCGCTCATCGCGGTGAAGGTGCCCTCGGTGCCGAGGTGGTACTTGACGTCACCGGAGCCCTGCACGGACTTCGGGTCCTGGGTGCCCTCGAACTCGCGGAACACCTGACCGTACGTCTTGCCCGCGATGTTGGTGAGCACGTTGAGGCGACCGCGGTGCGCCATGCCGATGGCGACCTCGTCGAGGCCGTCCTCGGCGGCACCCTGCAGGATCTCGTCGAGCAGCGCGATGGTCGACTCGCCGCCCTCGAGGCTGAAGCGCTTCTGGCCGACGTACTTCGTCTGCAGGAAGGTCTCGAAGGCCTCCGCCTCGTTGAGCTTCGCGAGCACGCGCAGCTGCTCGTCGTGCGTGGGCTTGACGTAGGGCTGCTCGAGGCGCTCCTGGAACCAGGCCCGCTGCTCCGGGTCCTGGATGTGCATGTACTCGACGCCGACGGTGCGGCAGTACGAGTCGCGCAGCACCCCGAGGATGTCGCGCAGCAGCATAGTGCGCTTGCCGCCGAAGCCGCCCGTCACGAACTCGCGGTCGAGGTCCCAGAAGGTGAGACCGTGGCTCGCGATGTCGAGGTCGGGGTGCGAGCGCTGGCGGTACTCGAGCGGGTCGATGTCGGCCATGAGGTGGCCGCGCACGCGGTAGGAGTTGATGAGCTCCTGCACGCGGCTCGTCTTGGAGATGCGCTCCGAGAGGTCGACGTTGATGTCCTCGGCCCAGTGGATCGGGTCGTAGGGGATGCGGAGGGCCGCGAAGATGCCCTCGTAGAAGTCGCGCTGCCCGATGAGCAGCTCGTGCACCTTCTTGAGGAACTCGCCCGAGCCGGCGCCCTGGATGACGCGGTGGTCGTAGGTGCTCGTGAGGGTGATCGTCTTGCCGATGCCCATCTCGACGAGCGTCTTCGGCGAGGAGCCCTGGAACGCGGCCGGATACTCGAGGGCGCCGGCGCCGATGATGCAGCCCTGGCCCTTCATGAGACGCGGCACCGAGTGCTCGGTGCCGATGCCGCCGGGGTTCGTGAGCGAGATCGTGACGCCCTGGAAGTCGGCGGCCGTGAGCTTGTTGGCGCGGGCGCGGGCCACGACATCCTCGTAGGCGGCGAGGAACTCGGCGAAGTTCATCGTGTCGGCGCGCTTGATGCCCGGCACGAGCAGCGATCGCGTGCCGTCGGGCTTCGGGAGGTCGATCGCGATGCCGAGCGTCACGTGGGCGGGCGCGACGACCGACGGCTTGCCGTCTTCCGTCTCGCGGTAGAACACGTTCTGGCTCGGGAACTCCTTGAGCGTCTGCACCATCGCCCACGCGATGAGGTGCGTGAACGACACCTTGCCGCCGCGGGCGCGACGCAGGTGGTTGTTGATGACGATGCGGTTGTCGATCATGAGCTTCGCCGGCACCGTGCGCACGCTCGTCGCGGTCGGAACCGTGAGGCTCTGGTCCATGTTGGTCGAGAGCGTCTTCGCCATGCCCTTGAGCACGGTGACGGTCTCCTCGGGCTCCGCCGACTCCGCGACGACCGGGTTCGAGGCCGTCGTGGGCGCCTGGGCCGGGATCGGCTGCGGCTTGGCGGGCGCGGAGGTGGTGCGCGCGATGGGCGTCGTCGGCGGGGCCGCCTCGGACGGCGCGGATGCGGGCGCGACAGCCGCCGCGGGCTCGGTCACCGCCTCGGGCACCTGCGACTCGCCGCCCACCTGGCTCTTGGGGGCCTCCGCGTCGGCGGGAGCCGCATCCGGTGCCGCGGGAGCGGTCTCGGGCTGGGCGGGCGCCTCGGGCTGGGCGGGCGCCTCGGGCTGCTGCGCCTCGGGGGACGCCACGACCGGGATCGCCGAGGTGGGCGTGGGGTCGTCGACGGGCCGGTAGGACTCCAGGATGGGCCACCAGCTCTTATCGACAGATTCCTTGTCGACGAGGTATCGCTCGTACATCTCGTCGACGAGCCACTCATTGGCTCCGAACTCTCCCGAGGCGTTCTCCTCGGGCGTCACTCCGGTGACGGGGTTGGACACAGCCGACCGCCCACTCTCACTACTCGCCGGTGCCAGGGATCCGGGTGATCCCCGCTGGTCACACCGACGACAAGCCTAACGTTTCACGGAGGCCTTCGCGGACGTTCTGCGGGGTGTCAGGGAAGCTCCCAGTTGCGCCCCGTGCGGGCGCCGGTCGCACGCCCTACCGTGGAGGCATGCGCTTCACGGGACAGGTTCCGGCACACGACCTCACCTACTCCGACGTCTTCCTCGTCCCGAGCCGCTCCGCGGTCACGAGCAGGCTCTCCGTCGACCTCGCGACGACCGACGGCACGGGGGCGCAGCTCCCCATCGTGTCGGCCAACATGAACTCCGTCACGGGCCCGCGCCTCGCCGCGACGCTCGCTCGCCGCGGCGGCCTCGGCGTGCTGCCGCAGGACCTCCCGCTGCAAGAGCTCGACGCCGCCATCCGCTCCGTCAAGGCGCAGCCCGTCGGCTGGGACGCGCCCATCGAGCTCTCCGCGGATGCGACGGTCGCCGACGCGCTCCGCATCGTGCCCGCGATCGCCGCGGGTGTCGTGGTGCTGCGCGACGCCGCGGGGGAGGAGGCCGGATGCGTCCCCGCCGCACGCCTCGCGACCGCGCTCCCCGACGCGCGCCTCGGCGACCTCGTGCACGGAGGCGTCACGTCGCTCGACGCCGACGACCTCGAGGGGCCGCGGGCCGCGTTCGACCTCCTCGTCGACGCGGACGTCGAGGTCGCTCTCGTGCGCCACCACGGCCACATCGTCGGTTCGGTCACGCGGCGCAGCGCCCTGCGCTCCACGATCTACCAGCCCGCGGTCGACGCCTCCGGGCGCCTGCGTGTCGCCGCGGCCGTCGGCATCAACGGCGACGTCGCCGCGAAGGCGCGTGCGCTCGCCGACGCGGGGGTCGACGTGCTCGTCGTCGACACCGCCCACGGCCACCAGGAGGGCATGCTCGCCGCCCTCCGCACGATCTCCGGGCTCGGCCTCGACGTCCCCATCGTCGCGGGCAACGTCGTGACGGCCGACGGCGTGCGCGACCTCGTCGACGCGGGCGCCTCCATCATCAAGGTCGGCGTCGGCCCCGGCGCGATGTGCACGACGCGCATGATGACCGCCGTCGGCCGCCCGCAGTTCTCGGCGGTGCTCGAGACGGCGCAGGCCGCACGCGAGCTCGGCGCGCACGTGTGGGCGGATGGCGGAGTGCGCTACCCGCGCGACGTCGCCCTCGCGCTCGCGGCGGGCGCTGCATCCGTCATGATCGGCTCCTGGTTCGCGGGCACGATCGAGGCGCCCGGCCGGCTCGAGTCGGACGCGAGCGGCCGCCTCTACAAGGAGAGCTGGGGCATGGCCTCGACGAAGGCCGTGCAGGAGCGCTTCGGCCGCCTCGAGCCCTACGAGCTCGCTCGCAAGGAGCTCTTCGCCGAGGGCATCTCGAGTTCCAAGATCTACCTCGACCCGAACCGCCCCTCGCTCGAGGACCTGCTCGACATGATCACCTCGGGCGTGCGCAGCTCGTTCACGTACGCGGGCGCCGCGAACCTCGCCGAGTTCCACGACCGCGCCGTCGTGGGCTTCCAGTCGGCCGCGGGCTACGAGGAGGGCAAGGCGCTCCCCGTCAGCTGGTGACGCGTCATCCGTTCCTCGTCGCCAAACGCTGCAGCGTTTGGCCCGGCGCGCTAGGAATGGCTGGCGCGGGATGCCGAAGTGTGCCGCGCCAGCCGCCGAGATGAGGCGTGCAGCATTGCGGGCGCCTCGGCGAGCGTCGCCCAGGTGGGCCGCGGCAGCGAGCTCGGAAGGCCCGCCCCGCGCAGGATGTCGTAGAAGCGGGCGAGCGGGCGCAGGTCCGCCGGGTCCCAGTGGAGCACGCTCCGCACGAGCGGATGCGCCATGAGCTCTCGATCCCTCGACTTCTCGGCGCGGAAGACGTCGGCGGGCTCACGTCCGCGCAGGTAGGCCGGGTCGAGGTACTTCGCGCGCCCGTCGCACTCGCCGGCGATGCCGTAGTGCTCCCACCAGAGGTCCGCCCGCCTCCTGCCCGAGGGCGTCTCGAACTCCCGCTGGAGCTCGGGGCGCGGGAACCCCAGCAGCACGGCCGCGAGACGGGATTCCGTCTCGGGCGGTGACTCGGCCCGGCCGTCCGCCTCGGCGACGACAGCTCGGGCGCGTCCCAGTCCACGGCCGCGCGAGGCGGCGTCGAGTCGGGCCCACAGCAGCTCCTTCGACGTCAGACTCGCCCGACCGAACGACGTGCCGAGGGCGGAATCGGCGGCGACGACCCCGTCGACGAACGGGAGGATGCGGGCGAGATCGACGATCGTCTGAGCGGGTGAGGTGACAAGCAGGCCGTCGAGTTCGACGATCTCGCGGTCGTCCAACCCCAGAGCGCGGCGGCGCACGCGTCCGCTCGATCGGCCGCCACCTGCGGGTTCGACGAGCACGTCCACCACGGACGGCCACGCACCGCGGATGCGGATGCCCCACAGCGCGGCGGCGGCGAGGTGGGAGTAGACCTGCTGGCCCTCGGCTCGCTCGGCCGTGCGGAGGACGAGCTCGCGATGCTGAGCGAGCCGGTCCACGGCAGCCCATTCGTCGACCAGGGCGAACTCGCCCGGCCGGACACGATGGAGAGTCCCGGTTCGAACGAGCTGGGAGAGCTGCCGATCGGTGATCCCTTGATCGAGAGCCTCTGAGCGGGTGATGCGGCGGAGCGTGCTGTGCATCGCTGCAGCGTCCGACAGATCGGAGCGGTGTGTGAGGCCTCCGTCCACGATGGGGGAGTCCGCATCCGGAGTCCGTCCGTGGACGAGAGGACCGTCGGCGCGGACGGATGCCAAGCCGCGGCCGTCGGACGCCGAGCAGCGGCCGTCGGACGCCGGATAGCGCGGCAGTTCTCGGCCGAGCGCTGTTGTGATCACTGCGGCGCTCGGCCGAACGCTGCAGCGTTTGGCGAAGAACCCGCGACCGAGGTGCTTGGGCGGGCGCACTGGCTCGGGCGGGCGCACAGACGCGGGCGACGAGGCCCCGGCATCCGCACAGCGACCGGGTTCGCCCTCCCTGTAGGCTGGCGCGATCATGGATGACCCTCCGTCTTCGACGTCAGAGCCCCATCACAGTCCCGCGCCGGTGAGCACCGCAGGGGGTGACGCCCGATGAGCCCCGAATGGTGGATGTTCATCGCCGGCATGCTCCTCACGGTCGGCACCGGCCTCTTCGTCGCGAGCGAGTTCGCGCTCGTCAACCTCGACCGGCACGACCTCGAGAACCGTCAGAGCAAGGGCGAGACGATGCTCGGGCCCACCATCCGGGCTCTCAAGGTCACCTCGACCCACCTGTCGGCGGCCCAGCTCGGCATCACCCTCACGACGCTCCTCGCGGGCTTCACGCTCGAGCCGGCGTTCAGCGCGTGGCTGCAGCCGCTCTTCGACGCATGGGGCCTCGGCGCCGCCAGCTCGCGCGTCGTCGCATCCGTCGTCGCAGTCGCCGTCGCCACCCTGCTGTCGATGATCATCGGCGAGCTCGTGCCCAAGAACTTCGCCCTCGCGCTGCCGCGTCAGACGGCGAAGCTCGTCATCCCCTTCCAGATCGTCTTCACGACGGTGTTCAAGCCGTTCGTGGCCCTCCTCAACGGCACCGCCAACGCGGTGCTCCGGGCCGTCGGCATCGAGCCGAAGGAGGAGCTCAGCTCCGCCCGCACCGCCGACGAGCTCAAGAGCCTCGTGCGGCGCTCCGCGAGCGAAGGCTCGCTCGACCGCGACACCGCGACGCTCCTCGCCCGCACCCTCGCGTTCTCCGAGCACACCGCCGCCGACGTCATGACGCCGCGCCCGCGCCTCGCCGCCGCACGCCGCACCGACACGGCCGAGACCGTCATCGAGCTCGCGCGACGCACCGGCTACTCGCGGTTCCCCGTCATCGACGAGAGCCCCGACGACATCGTCGGCGTCGTGCACATCAAGCAGGCCGTCGCCGTGCCGCGCGAGCGGCGCGCATCCGTGCCCGTCTCCGCCCTGCAGACGGATGCGCTGCGCGTGCCCGAGACGATGAAGCTCGACACCCTGCTCGGCGAGCTGCGCGCCCGCAGCTTCCAGATCGCGGTCGTCGTCGACGAGTACGGCGGCACCGCGGGCGTCGCCACGCTCGAGGACCTCGTCGAGGAGCTCGTCGGAGAGGTGTCCGACGAGCACGACCGCTCCCGCCCCGACGTCGTGCGCAGCCGCGACTGGCTCACCTTCCCCGGCGCCCTGCGCCCCGACGAGCTGCTCGACCGGGCGGGCGTCACCGTGCCCGAGGACGGCCCCTACGAGACCGTCGCCGGCTACCTCATGAGCGAGCTCGGCCGCATCCCCGCCGTCGGCGACACCGTCGACATCGACGCAGGCACCTTCCGCATCGAGCGGATGGACGGCCGCCGCGTCGACCGCGTGCGCTTCACACCCCGGCCCGCCGACGAGCAGGAGGAGGGACGATGAGCGCCAACGACTGGTGGGGCATCGCGTGGCTCTTCATCCTGCTCGCCGCCAACGCCTTCTTCGTCGGCGCCGAGTTCGCCGTCATCTCCGCGCGCCGCTCCCAGATCGAGCCGCGTGCCGAGGCCGGATCGCGCGCCGCGAAGACGGCGCTGTGGGCCATGGAGCACGCGACCCTCATGCTCGCGACGAGCCAGCTCGGCATCACCGTGTGCTCGCTGCTCATCCTCAACGTGTCCGAGCCCGCCATCCACCACCTCCTCGAGGTGCCCTTCGGGCTCACCGGATGGCCCGAGGAGGCCATCGCGACCGTCTCGTTCATCGTCACGCTCGTGCTCGTCTCGTTCCTGCACGTCGTGTTCGGCGAGATGGTGCCGAAGAACATCTCGTTCTCCGTGCCCGACCGCTCCGTGCTCCTGCTCGCCACGCCGCTCGTCGCCATCGCGACGGTGTTCCGCCCGATCATCCGGGCCCTCAACGCGACCGCCAACGGCGTGCTGCGGCTCTTCCGCGTCGAGCCGAAGAACGAGGCCACGAGCGCCTTCACCGTCGACGAGGTCGAGCTCATCGTGCGCACCTCCACGCGCGAAGGCGTGCTCACCGACACCACCGGCACCCTCAGCAACGCCTTCGAGTTCACCACCAAGAAGGTCGCGGATGTCGCGGTCGGCATGGACGCGCTCGTCACCCTCCCCGAGGACGCCACCCCGTCCGACGTCGAGCACGCCGTCGCCCAGCACGGCTACAGCCGCTACGTGCTCGTCGACGACGACGGCCTCCCCAGCGGCTACGTGCACCTCAAAGACGTCATCGACCTGCGCGACGACGAATACGACGACCCCGTGCCGCCCAAGCGCATCCGCCAGCTCATCTCGCTCTACCGCGGGATGGAGCTCGAAGACGCGCTCGCCATGCTCCGCCGCGCCGGCAGCCACGTCGCGCGCGTCTTCGACGAGAGCGGGGCGACGCGGGGGGTGCTGTTCCTCGAGGACATCATCGAGGAGCTCGTCGGCGAGGTGCAGGACGCGACGGATCGTCGGTCCCGGTAGTCATCACGGGGGTCGGGTCGGGGATCCGCTTCCGAGTCGCATGCCCTCGCGTGCCGCCTGTCGGCGGCGCGCTCCCGCCCGACCCGGTGCCAGCGACTCGGAAACGGATCCCCGACCCTCCTGCTCGTGACTGCACGTGCGGGCACGGCGTTCTGTCGGGCGTCGGGGGCGTCGAGGGCTCCGTCGGCGGGCTAGGGGCGGGGCTTGGCTCGGAGGTACTGCGGGGGCCAGTAGGGGAGGTCGACGCCGAGGGCCGCGGCGGCGCGCAGGGGGAAGTGCGGGTCGCGCAGGAGCTCACGGCCCATCATGACGGCGTCCGCACGGCCCGAGCGGATGATGTCGTCGGCGTGGGCGGGATCGGTGATGAGACCGACCGCCGAGACCTCGACATCCTCCTCGGAGACACGCTCCGCGAGCGGCACCTGGTAGCCGGGGGAGAGCGGGATGCTCTGGTGCGCCACGAGGCCGCCGCTCGACACGTCGAACAGGTCGGCGCCTGCCTCCCGCGCCCACGCCGCGACCGTCGCGGTCTGCTCGGCATCCCAGCCGCCCTCCGCCCAGTCGGTGGCGGAGAAGCGCACGAGCAGGGGCACGTCGTCGCCGACCGCCTCGCGCATCCCCCGCACAGCCTCCAGCAGCAGCCGCGCCCGGTTCTCGAGCGAGCCGCCGTACGCATCGTCGCGCAGGTTCGACAGCGGCGACAGGAACTGGTGCAGGAGGTAGCCGTGCGCCGCGTGCAGCTCCACGACGCCGAAGCCCGCGCGCACGGCGCGACGCGCCGCATCCGCGAAGCCCCGCACGATCGCGGGCAGCTCGTCGACGTCGAGGGCGCGCGGCACGGCGTAGCCGTCGAACGCGACGGCCGAGGGCGCGACCGTCTGCCAGCCGCCGTCGTCGGGCGGCACGGTGCCGTGCTGGTCGAAACCCCACGGGGCGAACGTCGACGCCTTCCGGCCGGCGTGCGCGAGCTGGATGCCGGGCACGGCGCCCTGCGACCGCACGAACGCGGCGATACGCGCCCAGGCGGCCTCCTGCTCATCGTTCCAGAGCCCGGTGTCCTGCGGCGTGATGCGGGCGTCGGGCGAGATCGCCGTCGCCTCCGCGATCACGAGACCCGCGCCGCCGCGAGCGAGCGCGCCGAGGTGCACGAGGTGCCAGTCCGTCGGCACGCCGTCGCGCTCCGGCACCGAGTACTGGCACATGGGCGCGACCCACAGCCGGTTGCGGATGTCGGTCGAGCGGACGCTGATCGGGTCGAAGAGCCCCGGCATCTCAGGACTCCTGCGCGAGCGACTCGAGGAAGGTGCGGAGGCCCTTCACGCTCGTGAAGACGTGGCCCGTGACCCCGAGGGCCGTCGCGCTCTCCACGTTGGCGACCTTGTTGTCGACGAACACCATCTCGGCGAGCTCGATGCCGAGGCCCTCGGCGGCGCGGCGGTAGATCTCCGGGTCGGGCTTGAGCAGCCCCATCTCGGCGCTCACGAAGACCTTCTCGAAGCCGTACGAGAACGGCGCGTTGCGGAATGCGTCGCCGAAGTCGAAGCCCGCGTTCGACAGCAGCGCGAGGCGTGTGCCGCCCTGACGCAGCTCGTCGATGAGCTGCACGGTGCCCGGTTCGACCGTGATCCAACCGCGGAAGTCGATCGCCCACAGGCGCTGGATCGTCGGGAGATCCCACGAGGCCCCGAGATCGGCCGCGACGCGCTGCCAGTACTCGACGACGCGGATGCTGCCCGAGTCGAGCGCGTCGCGGTGGTGCCAGTAGACGGGCCAGAAACGACCGGCCTCCTGCTCGGCGGCACCGAGCAGCGCGAGCGTGTCGTGCTCGCTCGGAGACATCGAGATGACCTCCCCGTAGTCGAAGACGACGACACGACCGGGGATGCTGATGCTCACCGTCCCAAACTATCGTGGCGCCATGGGTGCTGATTTCACGCCGGAGCGGGCACGCGACTGGATCGCGGTCCCGGGTCCGGATGACGACAAGTACTCGCGCGGGGTCGTCGGCTTCGCGACGGGCTCGGCACGCTATCCGGGCGCCGCGGTGCTCGGCGTCGAGGCCGCGCTGCACACCGGCGTCGGGATGGTGCGCTACCTCGGAGCGGGGCGTCCGACGCGGCTCGTGCTGCAGCGCCGCCCGGAGGCTGTCACAAGCGTCGGCCGCGTGCAGGCGTGGGTCGTCGGCTCGGGGCAGGACCCGGATGCGCTCGACGAGTACTCGGCGTCGGTGCGCGACCGCGCGCTCGCCGACGCCGTGCCGACCGTCATCGACGCCGGCGCGCTCGGGCTCGTCGACCGTGCCGAGGGCACGCGCGTGCTCGTGCCGCACGCGGGGGAGCTCGCCCGGATGCTCGGTCGCGACCGCGACGAGGTGCTCGCGGATGCGCCGGGCGCGGCCCTCGAGGCGGCGTCGCGCTGGCAGGCGGTCGTGCTGCTCAAGGGCCACACGAGCTACGTCGCCGACCCCGACGGCGGCCTGCTCGACGTGAACTGCGCGCCGCCGTGGACCGCGACGGCGGGCGCGGGCGACGCGCTGGCGGGCGTGCTCGGAGCGCTCCTCGCGACCCACCATCTCGAGCTCGACGCCGACCCCGGCGCGGCCGCTCCCGTCGCGGCGACCGCCGCCGTGCTCCACGGCCTCGCGGCGGAGCGTGCGAGCCGGGGCGGACCCTTCACGGTGCTGCAGCTGTGCGCGGAGCTGCCCGGCGTCATCCGGGACCTGCTGCGCGGCTGAGCCCGTCCGGCCACCAGGCCGGCCGCCCCGACGGCCCGGCCGTCAGCCCCCGAGCCGCGCGAGGAACTCGCGCGTGCGGGCCTCGCGCGGCGACGCGAAGAGCTCGTGCGCCTGCCCCTCCTCGACGACGACCCCGCCGTCGAGGAACAGCACGCGGTGCGCGACGTCGCGCGCGAACGCCATCTCGTGCGTCGCCATGAGGATCGTCGCGCCGTCGGCTGCGAGCTCGCGCACGAGGTCGAGCACCTCGCCCACGAGCTCCGGATCGAGGGCGCTCGTGATCTCGTCGAGAAGCAGCACCTCGGGGTCGGTCGCGATGGCGCGCACGATCGCCGCGCGCTGCTGCTGGCCTCCCGAGAGGCGGTCGGGGTGCTCGCGCGCCTTGTCGGCGAGGCCGATGCGCTCGAGCAGCCGCATCCCGCGCTCCTCCGCCTCGCCACGCGGGGTGCCGTGCACGACGCGCGCCGCGAGCGTCACGTTGTCGAGCACCGAGAGGTGCGGGAAGAGGTTGTAGTGCTGGAAGACGACGCCGAACCGGGCGCGCACGGCATCCGGCTTCACGCGTGGATCGGAGATGTCGTCGCCGCCGAGCAGGATGCGCCCGTCATCGATCGGCTCGAGCAGGTTGAGGCAGCGCAGCAGAGTCGACTTGCCCGAACCGCTCGGCCCGATGAGGGCGACGACCTCGTGCTGCTGCAGCTCGAGCGAGATGCCGCGCAGCACCTCCTTGTCGCCGAACGCCTTCCAGAGGTCGGTCGCGGTCAGCACGGCGCTCATACGATCGACCCCATCTGCTCGCGGTCGCGCAGGCGCGCCGAGTACCAGTCGGTGAGACGGATGGTGGGGATCGCGAGCAGGATGAACAGCACGCCTGCCACGATGTAGGGCGTGAAGTTGTAGCTCTGCGCTGCCGCGTTCTGGGCGGCGCGCACGGCGTCGACGGCGCCGAGGATCGACACGAGTCCCACGTCCTTCTGCATCGACAGGAAGTCGTTCATGAGCGGCGGCGTGACCTTGCGCACCGCCTGGGGCAGCACGATCCGTCCGAGCGTCTGGGTGTAGCCGAGCCCGAGCGCGCGTGCGGCGAGCCGCTGGGAGGGGTGCACGGCCTCGATGCCCGCCCGCAGCACCTCGGCGACGTAGGCCGAGTAGGTGAGCGTGATCGCGAGCACGCCGAGCACGACCGGGGGGAAGCGGGTGTTCGTGATGGTCGGGATGCCGTAGCCCACGATGTAGAGCACGATGATGAACGGCAGCCCGCGGAACAGGTCGGTGTAGCCCGCCGCGAGCACGCGCAGGGGGAAGAAGACGGGGCCGCGGAGGGTGCGCAGCGTCGCGAGCAGGAGCGCGACGACGCCGACCGTCAGCACCGAGATGCCGAGCACCTGCAGGTTGAAGAGGAAGCCGTCCCACACCTTCGGCAGGAAGCGCCAGGCGATCTCGGGGTCGAGGAAGAACCGCTGGACAGCGGCCCAGCCCTCGGTGTTGATGACGGTCGCCCACACGATGACGGCGACGACGACGGTCGACAGCGCGGCGATGAGCACCGAGCGGATCTGCTGACGGCGCCGGTAGGCACGACGTTCGACCTCGAGCCGGCTCGGCTCGCGAAGAGCCGGCCGGCCCGAGGCCGGAAGCGGAGAACTCACGTGGTGACGCTAGCGCGTTGTCACTTGAGCAGGGTCACGCCCTGACCCGAGCCGAGCCACTCATCCGTGATCTTCGCGAGCGTGCCGTCCTCGCGGAGCTCGTCGAGGGCCTTCGTGACCTTCGCGGTGAGCGGCGAGTCCTTCGGCAGCAGGAGGCCCCACTCGTCGGGGATGCCCGCGCCGGGCAGCTCACCGACGATGAACGAGCCCTCGATATAGACGCCCGTCGCGTAGTACGCGGTCGGCAGGTCGAGCACGAGCGCGTCGATCTGGCCCGCCTTGAGCGCGGCCACGGCGTCGTCGTTCGAGTTGTAGAGCTGCGGCGCGACGTTCGGCGCGATGGCCTCGTCGATCGTCGTCGCGCTCGTCGAGCCGGCCATGGCGCCGATCACGAGGTCCTTGAGGCCCGCGATCGAGTCGACGCCGTCGGCGGCGCCGCCCTCGATGGCGACGACCGCCTGGCTCGCCTGGTAGTACGGCGACGAGAAGTCGACGGCCTGCTTGCGCTCGTCGGTGATCGTGTACTGCTGGATGTTGAAGTCGAAGTTCTTCGGGCCGGGCGCGATGGCCGACTCGAAGCTCGTGCGCACCCACTCGACGTCGTCGGCGTCGAAGCCGAGCTTCTCGGCGACGGCGTACGCGACGGCGGCCTCGAAGCCCTCGCCCGAGGCGGGGTCGTCGTCGATGACATACGGGTAGTACGCGGTCTCGCCGGTGGCGATCGTGAGCTTGCCGGGCGTGACGTAGCCCTCGTCGTCGCCGGAGGGCGTCGACGACGGCGAGCTCGCGCACGCGGCGAGGCTCAGGGCGAGCGCGGCGGCGCCGGCTGCGGCGATGAGGGGACGGATGCGGGACACGGGACCTCCCAGGGCTGTGGTCGTGAAGGGTGCCTGGCTATCATCCCGCGTCGCGCATTCCGCCGCCGGGCCGCGCGTCATGTCGCGTCATCGTCGCCGTTACGCTGGATCCCATGACGGATGCGGCGCTGGCCTCCGGCGTCCGCGAGCGGGCGCGCGCCGTCGTCGTGCACCCGGTCACCCTGTGGTCGGCGTTCGTGCTCGTGCATCTCGTGCTCGGGCTCATCTGCCTCACGCATCCGAGCCTCCCCATGGGAGACGTCACGATCGTCTACGAGTTCTGGATGCGGCGCGGCGTCGAGGCGGGCCAGTGGGTCGGCATCGACACGGCGTGGGTCTACCCGCTGCTCGCCATCGTGCCGATGCTGCTCTCGGCGGTGTTCGGGTGGACGTTCTTCGCGAGCACGTGGCTCACCCTCGCGCTCGCGGTCGACGCCGCGGCGTTCGCCGTGCTGTTGCACCGCGGCCGCCCCGATCGCGCGACGTCGGGAGTCGCATGGTGGTGGATCGCCTTCCTCGTCGCGGTCGGGCCCATCGCGCTCGGACGCATCGACGTCTTCGCGACCTCGGTCGCGATCATCGGCGTGCTCGTGATCGTCGGGCGCCCGGGACTCGGGGGCGCGCTCCTCACGATCGCCGCGTGGATCAAGGTCTGGCCCGCCGCGCTCGTCGCCGCCGCGGTCATCGCGCTGCGCCAGCGCCTCGTCGTCGTGAGCGCGGCCGCCATCACGACGGCCGTCGTGCTCGTCGTGGGCGTCATCCTGGGCGGCGGCGTGAGCCTCTTCAGCTTCATCACCGAGCAGACGGGCCGCGGGCTCCAGATCGAGTCGGTGCTCGCGGTGCCGGCCATGTGGGCCGCGTGGGCCGGGGCGGGAACCTCCATCTACTACGACCGCGGCATCCTCACCTACCAGCTGCAGGGGCCGGGAACAGAGCTCGCCGCCGCGCTGTCGACGCCGCTGCTCGTGCTCGCCGTCGGCGCGATCGTCGTGCTCGGCGTCGTCGGCGCCGTGCGCCGCGTGCCGGAGGAGCGGATGCTGCCCCTCCTCGTCCTCGCGCTCACGGTCGCGCTCATCGCGTTCAACAAGGTGGGCTCGCCCCAGTTCGCGGTGTGGCTCGCCGCGCCCATCGTCTTCGGGCTCGTGAGCGCGCGCCTCGCGGGCGGGCCGTCGTTCCATGTGCCGGCGCTCCTCGCGCTCGCGACCGCGGCGCTCACCCAGGTGGTCTATCCGTACTGGTACGGGAAGCTCCTGGGCCTCGACGTGGTTGTGCTCATCGCGCTCTCCGCGCGCAACGTCCTCTACCTCGTGCTGTTCGCCTGGTCGATCGCGGCACTCGTCGTCACCATCCGCAACGCCATCCGATCGGAGCCCCAGCTCGCGTGAGCACCTCGTCCCTCACCGCCCCCGTCCCCACGCCCGCTCCCTCGCCGTCGCCGCTCCGCGTCCGCCTCGCACTGCTCGCGCTCGCGCTCGGCGGGTTCGGCATCGGCGCCACCGAGTTCGTCGCGATGGGGCTGCTGCCGCAGATCGCGCGCGACCTGCTGCCGGCCGCGTGGGCGGCATCGTCCGACGACGCGATCGCGCAGTCGGGCACGATGATCGCGGCTTACGCGCTCGGCGTCGTCGTCGGGGCCCCCACGATCGCGGTGTTCGCGGCCCGGCTGCCGCGCCGCCGCATCCTGCTGGGGCTCGCGATCGCCTTCACGGTCGGCACCGCGGCATCCGCTCTCGCGCCCACCTTCGAGCTCGTCGTGCTCTTCCGCTTCCTCGCGGCGCTGCCGCACGGCGCGTACTTCGGCATCGCGGCGCTCGTCGCGGCGTCGCTCATGGGACCGGGCAAGCGCGGCCAGGGCGTCGCGCTCGTGCTGTCGGGCCTCACGGTCGCGAACGTCGTGGGTGTGCCGCTCATCACCTTCCTCGGCCAGCAGGCCGGATGGCGCGTCGCCTACCTCGCGGTCGCCGGGATCTTCGCGCTCGCGGTCGTCGCGATCGCCGTCACGGTGCCGTGGCAGCCTGGCGACCCCGCGGCGACGGCGCGGCGCGAGCTCGGCGCGTTCCGCCGTCCCGCGGTGTGGTTCGCGCTCCTCACCGGTTCGATCGGCTTCACGGGCTTCTTCGCGGTGTACAGCTACGTCGCGCCGCTGACGACCGAGGTCACGGGCCTTCCGGAGACATGGGTGCCGTTCGCACTCGTGACCCTCGGCCTCGGCATGACGGTCGGCAATCTCGCGGGCGGATGGGCGGCCGACCGCGGCGTCCTGCGCGCACTCTTCCTGTGCTTCGGCGTGTTCGCCGTCGCGCTCCTCGGCCTCGCGCTCACGGCGCAGACGCTCGTCGGGCTCTTCGCGTTCCTGTTCGGCGTCGGGGCGGCGGCGGCCGCGCTCTCGCCCGCGATCCAGACGCGGCTCATGGACGTCGCGGGCGACAGCCAGACGCTCGCCGCGGCCGTCAACCACTCGGCGCTCAACATCGGCAACGCGCTCGGCGCAGCCCTCGGCGGGGCCGTCATCGCGGCGGGCTGGGGCTACGTCGCGCCGACGTGGCTCGGCCTCGCGATGTGCGCACCCGGCGTGCTCCTGGCCCTCGCTGGAACGTGGGTGACCGCATCCGCCGCTCGCCGCGCAGCGGGAGCCACGACCGCGTAGCGGGAGGCGTTTCTCCCGCCGTCGTGTCGCGGCTCCAGCCGCGCCACGGGACCGATCAGAAGGTGCCGGTGGGGGCGTCCTGGATGAGGATGCCGTCCTGGATGGCGCGGCGACGCAGGGCGACCTTCGTGCCCACGTCGATGCCGGCCACGCGGTACTTCTCGCGGATGCGCTTGAGGTAGCTCTTCGCGGTCTCCTCGGAGATGCCGAGCTGGAAGGCGACCGACTTGACTGGCTCGCCGCCGCCGTAGAGCGCCATGACGCGGCGCTCCTGTGCCGAGAGCTTCGGGGCGCCCCCGATGTCGCTCGCGTTGATCGCGAGGTCGAGCTCGGCGGAGATGAAGCTCTCGCCCTGCGCGGCGGCGCGGATCGCCTCGACGATCATCGCGGCATCCTCGCTCTTGACGAGGTAGCCGAGCGCGCCCGCGGCGAGGGCCTCCCGCACGACGTTCGGCTCGGAGTACGTGCTCATGAGCACGACGCGCACGCCCGTCGACTTGAGGGCCGAGATCTTGACGGCGACCGGGATGTTGTCCTTGAGATCGAGGTCGAGCAGCACGACGTCGACGGGGAAGGCCGGGTGCGTGAGCAGCTCGGGCCACGTTGCGAGCTCGGCGACGACGTCGATCTCATCCGACGCGCTGCGGATCCAGTTCGCGAGACCGCTCAGGATCATGCGGTGGTCGTCGACCACGGCGAGTCGGATCGGGGCGGCCATTCGGTCTCCTTCGGAGGTACGGGGGGGGTTCAGACGTCGGCGGGGTTGTCTACCGCCGCCTCGATATCGACGCGGAGGCTTCCACCCTCGGTGGAGTCAGAGTATCGCCCGACTCGACCGAGAGCGGCCCAGATCGAGGGATCGACGCGATTCCGCCGGATGCCGGAGCTCGTGATCGTGATCGGCACGATGATCTTGTGGTCGGTTCGGGGCGTGCCCGTGGGGGCGAGCGGTCCGAGCTGGATCGTGATGCTGCGGTTGAGCGCGGCCTTCTTGCGCGTGTCGCTTACGAGCATCCACGCCGCCGACAGGAGGCCGTCGCGCTGCGGGGCGTCGAGCAGCCCCGCGAGGGCGGACTTGTCGACGAGCGTCACGGAGCGGCCGAGCAGCTCCGACTCGCTCACGGCGTGATAGAGCCAGGTCTCGCGTCGGCCCTCGATGAGGTGCAGCCGCAGCTCGGTCGCGAGGGATGCCGCGAGCGAGGCCGTCTTCGGCGTGAGGGGGAGGGCGGTCTTCTTGGTCGCGATCGAGTCGAGGAGGCGTTCGGCGGCGAGGTCGAGGCGCGCGAGCTCCTCGGAGGCGAGCATGCCGACCGCGTAGCGCGGAGCCGAGACGTTGCTCTGCACGAGCACGCGGTCGAGCTCGAGCTGCACCATGCGGCGGTAGCCCTGCACGACGGTGACGCCGATGACGGCGGGCAGCACGGCGAACGCGATGGCGGCGAGCTGGGGCGCGAGGTGGTCGGCGTCGAACGGGGTACCCGGCGGCGTGTTGATGAAGATCGCGACCGCGAGCCCGAGCCCGAGGGTCCCAGCGGCGATGAGCAGCTCCGCGGCCCCGCGTTGCGTGACGACGAGCAGAAGCGCGGCGCCCGCGGCCGTCGCGGCGGTGAGCGTGCGCCCGAGGTCATGGAGGTCCCAGACGGCGATGACGTCGAGCACGACGGTCGCCGCGATGCCCGTGAGCACGAGCGCGAACGTCCAGGTCGGCATCGTGTCACCGCCGACGCGGGAGGCGATCGCCGTGCCCGCGATGACGAGGATGAGCACGCCCCACGCGGATGCGGCCGCCCCCGGCACGGGGTAGCGGTCCCAGAGCGCGACGAACCAGCTGAGGCCGTACACGGCCCGCAGCACGACGAGCACGTCGGCGCCGAGGGCGAGGAACGAGGATCCGAGGCTCGGACGGGCGCCCGCGCGGCCGAGGCGCTTGGCGGTCTTCGAGACCGCGCGCGCGGCGTTGCCGACGACGATGCCGAGGGTGTTCTCCTCGGGGATGCCGGCGGTCATCGGGGCACCTCCAGCACGACGGTCGTGCCCGCGCCGGGTGAGGAGAACAGGCGCGCGTTCCCGCCCACGTCGCGCAGACGCGCCACGACCGACTCCGCGAAGCCGAGCTTCGCCTCGTCGATGTCGGCGATGTCGAAGCCGATCCCGGCATCCGTCACCATCGCGCGCACGGTGGTCTCGTCGTCGGTGATCGTCACGTGCGCCTCGGTGACGCCCGAGTGCCGCCGCACATTCTCGAGGCACTCGGCGAGGGCGAGCAGGAAGGCGTCGAGCACCTCGCTCGGCAGCAGCACCTGGCCTGTGCCGTGCCAGCTGACCGTGAGCCCCATCCGTCCGAAGCGCTGCTTGACCGACTCGAGGGTGCGGCCGAGCACGGGCTCGGGCTCGCCGCCCGACTCGAGCTGGTAGCTGCCGGAGGCCTGCGGCGTCGGGGTGGAGCCGAGGCGAAGCTGGCGCAGGAGGCGCGCGTCCTCGGCGGCCTGCTCGCGGAGCGCCTGCGGCGTGACCCCGACGCCCGAGTGGGCCAGCAGCGTGAGCGTCGCGAGGACCGTGTCGTGCAGGAGGCGCGCCGACTGACGGCGCTGCGCCTCGAGCTCGCTCGCCTGCCGCTCGGCGCGGTGCGCGCGGCCGATGCTCGCGATGCGCTTGCTCACCTGCGGCACACCCGCGGTCACCCAGAGACCGATGCCCGCGGCGAGGATCCAGCCGAGCAGAAGGAGCCCCGCGGTGCGCAGCGAGGCCTGCGACTCGGGCGTCACGAGCAGGAGCGTCGCACCCGCGACGCCGAGGAACGCGACGCCGAGGCCGATGACGCGCCAGACGGTGCCGGTGAGCACGATCGCGACCGATGCGAGCGACCCCGACACGAGCAGCTGCATGGCCGTCATGCCGCCCTCGCCGAGGGCGTGCGAGCCGAATCCCGTCGCGGCGGCCACGATGCCGAGGCCCGCCGCGAGGGCGAGCACGGCCCACGCGGGGTTGCGGCTCACGCCGACGACGAATTGGGCGCCCGCGAGCACGAGGTAGAGCACGCCGCCGATCACGAGGGCCGTCGTCGTGGGGGCCGCGCCCGGCAGGACGAAGCACAGGGCGGAGGCGAGCGTGAAGCCGAGACCGTACACGCGCGCGCCGCGCTGCAGTACGCGGTCGCGTTCCTTGGCGATCAGATCCATCGGGCACACACCACCGGTTCGGGCGACCGGGGCCTCCTTGGCACCATCGTGGCAGATCGCGGCACCCGAATGGGGGGAGGACGGGGCCGCGTGTCTCCGCTCAGGCCTCGAGGAGGCGCGCGAGCTCGGCGCCCACGAGGGCGTCCTCGATGAGGAACGCGTCGTGGCCGAACGGCGAGGAGATGACGACGGGTTCGGGGCCGCTCAGGCTGTTCGGCAGGTGGCGCGCGATGACGCGCTGGCCAGGCACGGGGAAGAGGCGGTCGCTGTCGATGCCGAGCACGAGGCCGAGGCCCGTCGCGCGACCGAGCGCCGCGGCGACACCCTCGCGGTCGCGGCCGATGTCGTGAGAGTTCATCGCGTCGACGAGCACGAGGTAGCTGTTCGCGTCGAAGCGGCGCGTGAACTTGTTGCCGTGGAAGTCGAGGTAGCTCTCGACGGCGAACCGGCCGCCGCCGCCCATGGGGTTGATGCCGCTCTGCCAGCTGCGCGCGAAGCGGTCGTCGAGCTCAGTGGGGGAGCGGTAGTTGAGCAGCGCCATGCGGCGCGCGAGCGCGAGGCCACGGTGGGGCCCCTCGCCGTCCTCGGCGTTGTAGTAGTCGCCGCCCGCGTATGCGGGGTCCATGCGGATCGCCTCGCTCTGCACCGAGTTGAGCGCGATCTGGTCGGCCGACGAGGTCGGGGGCGCCGCGAGCACAGCGAACTTCTCGACGCGGTCGGGGTGGCTCACGGCCCACTCGAGCGACTGCATGCCGCCCATCGAGCCGCCGATGACGACCGCCCAGCGCCGGATGCCGAGGGCGTCGCTCAGGAGCCGCTGCGCCTCCACCTGGTCGCGGATCGTGAGGTACGGGAATCGGGCGCCCCACTCGACCCCGTCGGGGGCGACGGATGCGGGCCCCGTCGAGCCCTGGCATCCGCCGAGCATGTTGGGGGCCACGATGAACCAGCGCTCGGGGTCGAGCACCTTGCCGGGGCCCACGAGACCCGACCACCAGCCGGCCGTCGGATGGCCGGGGGAGGCCGGGCCCGTGACGTGGCTGTCGCCGGTGAGCGCGTGCAGCACGAGCACGGCGTTGTCGCCCGCCTCGTTGAGCCGTCCCCACGTCTCGTAGGCGATCGTGACGTGCGGGAGGCTGCCGCCGCGCTCGAACTCCATGGGGCCGAGGGGCTGGAAGATGCGCTCGCCCGGGTCGTCGCCGATGCGCCACGCCCCGGATGCCGGGGGCTTCGCCGAGATCGCCCGGCGGTTGGACTCGGTGACGAACGCCGACGGTACGGCGTCCTCGGGTGTCTGCCAGTCCATCCCGCCATTCTCTCGGGTGCGCGGGACGTGTTACGCCACATCCGGCCTGTCGGGGCGTGGGCGCAGCCGAGGGGCCGGGCGCTCGCGCGCCCGGCCCCTCGACGCAGTGCGGCGGATTATCGCCGCGCGGATTCAGCGCTGGCGCGGCGCGCGGCGTCGAAGCCTGCCTGCAGGTCGGCCTTGAGGTCGTCGACGTTCTCGAGGCCCACCGAGAGGCGCACGAGGCCGGGCGTGACGCCCGTCGTGAGCTGCTGCTCGGGGGTGAGCTGCGAGTGCGTCGTCGACGCCGGGTGGATGATGAGGCTGCGCACGTCGCCGATGTTGGCGAGGTGGCTGAAGAGGCTCACGTTCTCGACGAGCGCGCGGCCGGCGTCGACGCCGCCCTTGAGCTCGAACGACAGCACCGCTCCGACGCCGCGCGGGGCGTACTTGTTGGCGGCCGCGTACCACGGGCTCGACGGGAGGCCGGCGTAGTTGACCGAGGCGACATCCGGGTGCTGCTCGAGCCACTCGGCGATCTCCTGCGTGTTCTGCACGTGGCGCTCGATGCGCAGCGAGAGCGTCTCGACGCCCTGGATGAGGCTGAACGCGCTGTCGGGCGAGAGGGCCGCGCCGGTGTCGCGCAGGAGCGTCACGCGCGCCTTGATGACGTAGGCGATGCCGTCGCCGAGCACGCCCGTGTAGCTCGCACCGTGGTACGAGGGGTCGGGCTCGGTGAGGCCGGGGAACTTGTCGACGTGCTGCGACCAGGGGAACTTGCCGCCGTCGACGATGAGACCCGCGATGACGGTGCCGTGACCGCCGAGGAACTTCGTCGCCGAGTGCACGACGATGTCGGCGCCGTGCTCGAACGGGCGGATGAGGTACGGCGTCGCGATCGTGTTGTCGACGATGAGCGGCAGGTCGTTCTCGTGCGCGATGCCCGAGACGAGCTCGATGTCGAGCACGTTGATGCGCGGGTTGCCGATGGTCTCCGCAAAGAACGCCTTCGTGTTGGGGCGCACGGCTGCGCGCCACTCGTCGGCGTCGTCCTGGTTCTCGACGAAGGTGACCTCGATGCCGAGCTTCGCGAGCGTGTACTTGAAGAGGTTGTAGGTGCCGCCGTAGATGGAGCTCGACGAGACGATGTGGTCGCCGGCGCTCGCGATGTTGAGGATGGCGTAGGTGATCGAGCTCGACCCGGATGCCGTGGCGAGCGCCGCGGTGCCGCCCTCGAGCGCCGCGATGCGGTCCTCGATGACCGCCTGCGTCGGGTTCATGATGCGGGTGTAGATGTTGCCGAACTCGGCGAGCGCGAAGAGGTTCTTCGCGTGGTCGGCGTTGTTGAAGACGTACGACGTGGTCTTGTAGATGGGCGTCGCGCGCGCGTTGGTGACCGGGTCCGGCGCCGCGCCGGCGTGGATCTGCAGGGTCTCGAACTTCCAGTCCGACATGGTTCGCTCCTCGTTCGGGTCGGCGGGCTCGATGCTCGCCCGCTTGCCGGGAACGTTACGTGCGCCCCGGTCACGCGGCAATTCCCGACGAAACGCCGCGTCACATCCGCTCGTCCGGGGGTCAGCCACGGCGGCGCGCGCCCGTCGGGTCGGTGCGGGATGCGGCAGCCGGCCTCTCGTCGCGGTCGACGAAGAGCCAGTTCGGCTTCGGCTCGATGAGCGGACGGAAGACCTTGCGCACCCACGGGCTCGCGAGCGCGACCGAGATCGCGAGCGACGCGAAGACCATCGTGAGCAGCCAGATCGCCGAGGAGTGGTCGTCCTTGAGCACTCCCGACTCGCGGATCGGGTACAGCACGAACGAGTGCAGCAGGTAGACGTACATCGTCGCCTGGCCGAAGCCCGTGAAGAAGGTGCCGCGTCGGGGGATGAGAGCGAGGAACGCCGCCGTGAGCAGCACCGCGAGGCCGATGAGCCCGAGGCGCAGGAGGCCCGCCCACCACTCGGGCTCGCCGAGCGCCTGGTACGAGTCGTCGTAGAAGAACCAGAACCGCAGGTCGAAGGCGCGGAAGGCCTGGATGTTGACGATCACGACGCCGAGCCACGCGAGCAACACGCCGATCGCCACGAGCCGCCCGCCCCACACGGCGCCCGTCGGCAGGTGCCGCCACCGGTCGACGATGCCCCACGAGCGCAGCTTCCAGCCGAGCACGAAGAACGGGAGGATCCCGATCGCGCGCGAGAGCGAGAACGTCGAGTCGACGTTGGCGAGGTAGCCGACCCCGACGGATGCGACGACGGCCCACAGGAGCGGCCAGCGCAGGAGCGCGAGGTAGGGCAGCACGGTGCGGAAGATCGCGAGGGCGAGCAGGAACCACAGCGTCCAGTGCGGCTCGCTCGGGTTGAAGGCGTTCTTGCCCTCGACGAGCCACTGCACGAGCGACCAGATGCCCTGCATGATGACGTAAGGCAGAACGATGTCGGTGAGCACGCGGCGCATCTGGCGGATGCCGGGCGGTGTCGCCTTGGAGAAGAACCCCGACACGATCGCGAACGCGGGCATGTGGAACGCGTAGATGAACAGGTAGAGCGTGAGCGCGTTGTCGGAGTCGCTCGTCTGCCGCTGGATCGCGTGGCCGATCACGACGAGCACGATGCACGCGAAGCGCGCGTTGTCCCAGAACGGCACGCGCACGCGCGGCTTCGTCGGCACGGACGCGGTGTCGGTCATCCGTCCAGCGTAGGTGCGCATCCCCAGGTGGGCGAGGAGCGCCCGTGCAGCGGACGCGTCTCGAGACCGCGGGCGCGCCGGTACCGTGAGGGCATGGCATATCGCGTGGTCGTGACAGGGGCGAGCTCGGGCATCGGGGAGGCGACGGCGCGACGGTTCGCCGCGCACGGCTGGGACGTCATCGGCGTCGCACGTCGCGCCGAGCGTCTCGACGCGCTCGCGGCGGAGGGCGTGCTCACGCCGATCGTGGCCGACATCACGGTCGAGGAGGATGTCGCGCGCGTGCGCGCCGAGGTCGAGGCGGGCGGTCCGCTCCACGCTCTCGTCAACAACGCCGGCGGCGCGCTCGGCACCGAGAGCGTCGAGGACGCGATCCCCGACGACTGGCGCGCGATGTACGAGGTCAACGTGATCGGCACCCAGCGGATGATCGCGGCGCTGCTCCCGGCGCTGCGGACCGGCTCGGTCGAGCGCGGCTCCGGCGACATCGTGGCGGTCACCTCGATCGCGGGCCACACCGTCTACCTCGGTGGCGGCGGCTACAACGCCGCGAAGCACGCGCAGCACGCGCTCATGGCGGTGCTCCGTCTCGAGCTCGGGGGAGAGCCGCTGCGCGTCGTCGAGATCGCGCCGGGCATGGTCAAGACCGACTTCTCGCTCGTGCGCTACCGCGGCGACCAGGAGGCCGCCGACGCCGTCTACGCGGGCGTCGAGAATCCGCTGCGCCCCGAGGACATCGCCGAGGCGATCGTACACGCCGTCGAGCTGCCGAGCCACGTCGACCTCGACCTCGTCGTCGTGAAGCCCGTCGCCCAGTCGGCCGTGCGCACGATCCACAAGGGCGCGCTCGCACCCAAGGCGTAGCGGCGGCTCACGCGGCGGGCTCGACCTCCGGCAGCAGGTCCTCCTCGACGTCGGCGAACGCGAGCTTCGGCACGAAGAACAGCAGCACCATCGCGACGAGCGCGCCGCCGCCGCAGATCGCCCACACGGTCATGTAGCCCGCGAGGGGCGCGACGGTCGTCTCCGCGACATCCGCCGCGGCCGTCACGAGCACGACGCCGAACACGGCCGACGCGAACGCGCCGCCGATCGTCTTCGTCGTGTTCGTCATGCCGGATGCGACACCCGTCTGGCCCTGCGGCGCTGCGGCCGCCGCGGCCGCGGGGAGCGCCGCGACGAGGGCGCCCGAGCCGAGGCCCGCGACGACCATGTTCGCGATGACCTGCCACACCTCGAGGTGGAAGGGCAGGAAGGCGAGGTAGCCGACGGCGACGAAGGCCGTCGCGACGATGAGGGCGAGGCGCGGGGCGACGCGGCGCGAGATGGCCGCGAACAGCAGCGCGCCGATGATCATCGCGACGAGGTAGGCGCCCACGAGGTAGGAGCGGGTGTCCTCGTCGAGCCCGAGGCCGTATCCGTGCACCTCGGGGTCGGTCGCGGAGTAGGTGAGGAGCGGCGCCTGCGCGCCGAGCACGCTGATGCCGAAGAGGCCCGCCGTGACGAGCACGGGCCACATCGCGGGCTGCCGCATGACGCGCAGGTCGATCGCGGGGTCGGGGTGCCGCAGCTCCCAGCGGGCAAAGGCGTAGAGCACGGCGCCGCCGACGACGACCGCGACGGCGAGCGCGATGACGCGCGCCTCCATGAGGATCTCGACGTCGCCGATCGTCGAGATGCGCAGGAAGACGAGGCCCGCGGTGATCGTGAGCAGGCCCACCGTGAGCAGCGCGAAGCCCACGCCGTCGAGGCTGCGGCGGCCCTGCGGTTCCGACTCGGGAACTCCGAAGAGGATCGCGAAGAACACGAGCGTCACGGCGATCGCGGGTACGAAGAGGGTGAGCATGAGGTCGCCGTCGACCGCGCGGAGCACGCGGCTCGCGCCGAGCGCGCCGATGATGGCGCCCGCCTCGAGCGCGACCACGAGGAAGCCCGCGGCGCGGCGGGTCTGCGAGCGGCCCGAACCGCTGCGGCGCCCGCGGTCGAAGATGAGCGCGACCTCGAGCGGCAGCCACACGACGTAGAACGCCTGCAGCGACCACGCGAGCAGGAACGAGGTGAAGTCGCCCGCGACGGCGAGCCACCACGTGGCGCCGGCCGTGAGCGCGGTCGTGACGAGCAGCATCCGCTTGTGCCCGTACATGTCGCCGAGCTTCGAGAAGATCGGCACGACGATCGCCGAGAGCAGCAGCTGCGCGGCCTCGAACCAGTTGAAGTCGCCGTCGTGGATCTCGAGGTGGCTCACGATGTTCGGGATGAGGGGCACGTAGAACCCCTGCAGGATGCCGCTCGTGAGCTCGACGAGGAACAGGTAGCCGATGAGAGAGAACGTGATCGCACCGGTCGTGCGGGCTCGGGTCGCCATGATCGGATGCTAGACCCCGCGGAGGGTCGGTACCGTTGAGGCATGGCGGATGCGGAGCGCGAGATCCTCGACTGGGAGCTGTTCGGGCGCGCGTCGCGCGAGCTCGCGGAGACGATCGCCGCCGACAGGTTCCGCCCGGATGCGATCGTCGCGATCGCGCGCGGCGGACTCCCGCTCGCGGGTGCGCTCGGCTACGCCCTCGACGTCAAGATGCTCGGCAGCCTCAACGTCGAGTTCTACACGGGCGTCGAGACGCGGCTCGACGAGCCCGTGCTGCTGCCGCCGACGCTCGACCAGGAGTCGCTCGTCGGCAAGCGCATCCTGCTCGCCGACGACGTCGCCGACTCGGGTCGCACGCTCGCGCTCGTGCTGCAGCTGCTGCAGGCGGGCGGGGGAGAGGTGCGCACGGTGTGCCTCTACGCGAAGCCCGGAACGGTGCACGAGCCGCACTACACGTGGCGGCGCACCGACCGCTGGATCATGTTCCCCTGGAGCTCGGCGGGTCCCGTGGCCTTCCCCGACGACACCGACGGCGCCGCCGGGGCCGAAGCGGCAGAGGGCGCCGCGTGAGCGTGCACCTCGTGGGCGGCGGATGGTCGCCGGGCGGCGACCCGGAGGTCACGTCGGTCTTCCTCGCCGAGGCTGCCGCGCGCGCCGCGGTGAGCGGGCGCCTCGTGCCGCGCGTCGGCGTGCTCATCGTCGTCGACGACGACACCCCGTCAGAGGAGTACCGCGCGGGCTACCCCGAGTCGTTCCGCCGCGTCGCCGCGTGCGAGCCCGTCGTGACGATCGTCCCGTCGGGGGAGACGTTCCCCGCGAGCGTGCTCACGGGCATCGACGGCCTCGTCATCGGGGGCGGCCTGACGCCCGCCTACCTCGCGGCGGTCGACCCGCTCGTGGAGGAGATCCGGCTGCTCGTCGCCGACGGCCTCCCGTACCTGGGCTTCTCGGCGGGCGCGATGATCGCCGCCGACCGCGCGATCGTGGGCGGCTGGCGCATCAACGGCATCGCCGTGTGCCCCGAGGAGACGGCGGAGGACCTCGACGAGGTCACCGTCGTCGAAGGCCTCGGCCTCGTCGACCTCGCCGTCGACGTGCATGCCGCGCAGTGGGGCACGCTCAGCCGCCTCGTCGCGGCCACCGAGGCGGGGCTCGTCGACGGCGGCGTCGCGATCGACGAGAAGACGGCGCTCGTCGTGGGCGACGACGGCTTCGCGGTGTTCGGCGAGGGCAGCGTATGGCAGGTGCTCGACGAGCCCGCGGGCGTCATCGTGGGCACGCTCGGCGCATGACGCCGCCCCGCCCCCTCTCCGAGCTCGTCGACCGGGGCTGGGCCGCGGCGCTCGAGCCCGTCGCACCCCAGATCGCGCGGATGGGCGAGCTGCTGCGCGCGGAGGTCGCCGAGGGCCGCCCTTACCTGCCGGCCGGGCCGAACGTGCTGCGCGCGTTCACGCATCCGTTCGACGACGTGCGTGTGCTCATCGTCGGCCAGGACCCGTACCCGACCCCGGGGCATCCGATCGGACTGTCGTTCGCCGTCGAGCGCGACGTGCGGCCCCTCCCGAAGAGCCTGCAGAACATCTACAAGGAGCTCGCCTCCGACATCGGCGTGACGCCGCCCGAGCACGGCGACCTCTCGGGGTGGAGCGGCCAGGGCGTCATGCTGCTCAACCGCGTGCTCACGGTGCGCGCGGGCGCATCCGGATCCCACCGCGGGATGGGGTGGGAGGCCGTGACCGAGCACGCCATCCGCGCCCTCGTCGCGCGACACGCCCCGCTCGTGGCCATCCTGTGGGGCCGCGACGCGGGAACGCTGCGACCGCTGCTCGGCGAGACGCCCGTCATCGCCTCGGCGCATCCGAGCCCGCTCTCGGCGCACAACGGCTTCTGGGGCTCGCGGCCGTTCAGCCGCGCGAACGAGCTGCTCGCGGCGGCCGGCGCGCAGCCCGTGAACTGGGACCTGCGCGCGCTCGACGTCGTCTTACCCGCCTGAGCGACGTGCCGCCTCCGCCAGAAGGGGGAGGCGCGCGGATGCGGGTCTCGATAGCGTGGGCGCCATGGCCGGGCCTGTCATCGAGATCCAATCCCTGACCAAGCGTTTCGGCGGCACGACAGCCGTCGACGATCTGAGCTTCCGCGTCGAACCCGGCGTCGTGACGGGCTTCCTCGGCCCGAACGGCGCGGGCAAGACCACGACGCTGCGTTCGCTCGTCGGCCTCGTGAGCCCGACGAGCGGGCGCGCGACCTTCGACGGCCGCAGCTACCACGAGCTCGAGTCGCCGCTGCGCACGGTCGGCACCGCGCTCGAGGCGGCGAGCTTCCACCCCGGGCGCACGGGCCGCGACCACCTGCGTGTCATGGGCGCCGCCGCGGGCATCCCGACCGGCCGGGTCGACGAGGTGCTCGCGTGGGTCGGACTCGCGGATGCCGGCCGCCGTCGCGTGGGCGGCTACTCGCTCGGCATGCGGCAGCGTCTCGGGCTCGCGGCCGCCCTGCTCGGAGACCCGGGGGCGCTCGTGCTCGACGAGCCCATCAACGGCCTCGACCCCGAGGGCATCCGCTGGATCCGCGTCTTCCTGCGCGACCTCGCGGCGCAGGGGCGCACGGTGCTCGTGTCGTCGCACCTGCTGAGCGAGGTGCAGCAGACCGTCGACCGGGTCGTCATCATCTCGCACGGCAAGCTCGCCTACGAGGGCACGCTCGACGGGCTCGAGAACGGGGGCACGACAGCACGCGTGCACGTGGACGCGGCCGACCGCGAAGCCCTCGCGCGCGCGTTGCAGGCGGCGGGGGCGCACGTCGACGCGGCCGCGGACGGCCTGCACGTGACCGGGCTCGACGCCGACGCGATCGGCCGGGCCGCGCTCGCCGCGGGCGTGCCCTTGCGATTGCTCGTGCCGCAACGGGAGGGGCTCGAGAACGTGTTCCTCGGGATCGTCGGCGAGGGGGAGATCCGCTGATGCTGCGTTCACTGCACTCCGAGCTGCTCAAGATCGCGACGACGCGCGCGTGGTGGCTGCTCGCGCTCATCCTCTTCGTCTGGACCGGCTTCAACGCGGGCGTCATCGCGGCGCTCGGCGGCGTGCTCGTCGAGGAGTCGGGCGGCATGATCGGCGAGGGCTCGATCCCGCCGCTCGTCTACAGCACCGCGACGTCCGTCGGCTACGTGTTCCCGCTGCTGTTCGGCGCGCTCGCCTCCACCTCCGAGGCCCGCCACCAGACGCTCACCCCGACCTTCCTCGCGACGCCCCGCCGCGGCATCGTGCTCGGCGGCAAGATCGGCGCGGGCATCGTGTGGGGTGCCGTCTTCGGCATCGTCGGCCTCGTGGCCGCCGCGGGGCTCGGCGGGCTCATCCTGCAGCTCGTGGGCGTCGACCCGGGCTTCGGCTCGAGCGACACGTGGGCGCTCATCGGGCGCGCGCTCCTCGCGATGGCGCTGTGGGCGGTCATCGGCGTCGGGCTCGGCGTGCTCATGCCGAACCAGGTCGCCGTCATCGTGACGGTGCTCGCCTTCACGCAGTTCCTCGAGCCGCTCCTGCGCCTCGGGACCTCGTTCTGGGAGTGGACCGCCGCGGTGGGCCGCTTCCTGCCGGGCGCCGCGACCGACGCGCTCGTCGGCTCGAGCATCTACTCGCTCGTCGCCGGCGGTGCCGCGGACGCCCTCGAATGGTGGCAAGGTGGACTCGTGCTCGCGGGCTACGCCGCGCTGTTCCTCGCGATCGGCGGGCTCACGACGTGGCGCCGTGACGTGACCTGACGCTCGAGGAGGCGGGATGCTCGAAGAGGAATACAACCCGAGACGTCAGCTGCCGCCCCACCTGCGCAAGAAGCCGGACCCCGAGCCCGACTTCTCGTTCACGATCCGCGACGCGACCGAGCAGGACCTGCCCGACATCCGGGAGATCTACAACCACTACGTGGCCAACTCGACGGTGACGTTCGACGAGGAGCCGCAGACCCTGCGGGAGCTGCGCTCCAAGTTCCGCCACAACGAGAAGCTCGGCTACCCGTGGCTCGTCGCGGTGTCGCCCTCGGGCCAGATCCTCGGCTACGCGAACGCGTCGCCGTGGAAGCAGAAGGCCGCCTACCGCTACACGGTCGAGAACTCGATCTACCTCGGCCCGGCGTCCACGGGCAAGGGCCTCGGGAAGGCGCTCATGGCCGAGTTCCTGACGCGCGCCAAGGATGCGGGCATCAAGGAGGTCATCGCCGTGATCGCCGACAAGGGCGCGGAGGCGTCGATCGCCATGCACCGGTCGTTCGGCTTCAAGGAGATCGGGCACATGGGCAAGGTGGGCTTCAAGTTCGACCGCTGGCTCGGCACCGTGCTCCTGCAGAAGAGCCTCAAGTGAGCGCACTGCAGCTGCGGCTCGTGCTCGAGACCGACGATATCGACGCCGCGCTCGCCTTCTACCGCGACGCCCTCGGGCTGCCGGTGCAGGAGGCCTACGAGGCCGAGGGCGATGCGCGCGTCGTGATTCTCGGCATCCCGTCGGCGACCCTCGAGATCGCGAACCGCTCGCAGATCGACTACATCGACCGTGTCGAGGTGGGCCGTCCCGCTGCGCACGCCTACCCGCTCACGATGCGGGTCGCGCTCGAGGTGGCGGATGCGGGGGCGGCGACGGATGCGGCGGTCGCCGGGGGTGCGCAGCTCGTGGCCCCGCCGACCGAGACGCCCTGGCGCTCGCTCAACGCGCGCCTCGAGGGCCCGGACGGGGTCGCCCTCACCCTGTTCCAGGAGCTGGAGCAGAGCGAGGGCGACGGGGCCTGAGCGGTCAGCTGCGCGGGGTGGCCCTCCGCAGCAGCAGGTGGCCGAGGCCGGCGGCGAGCACAGCGGGCACGAGGAGGCAGCTCGCGACGCCGAGCGTGCCGAGCTCGACGACGCCCTCCCAGAAGGCGGGCCAGCTGCTCGTGAAGGTCAGCAGTGCGACGCCCGCGACCACGAGCACGCCCAGCACGAGCAGTGCTGTGGTGAGACCGACGGCCTTCCAGCGCACGAACACGGCCGCGAAGATCATGCCCGTGAAGAAGAAGAACACGAACCAGCAGAAGTAGATCCACCACTGGGCGAGCCAGCCGGCGTCGGTCGCGAAATAGAACGAGCCGAAGAAGCTCCCTCGCACACCCCAGCCGCCGGTGAGCTGCTCGAGCCACCGACCGACCGTCATGACGAGCGCGTAGCCCGCCGAGAGCATGAGGAAGGTCAGCCCGGCTCCTGTGCTGAACGCCCTCCGCGTGGAGCCGTAGCCGAGCGCGAGCGGGAACGCGAGGTTCACGGCCTGCACCGCGACGACGAGCATGTAGAAGAAGATCCACGCGCTCGCGCCGTTGTACTGGATGCCCTCGGCCGCGTCCGCGGCGTCCGACGGAGACACCGAGGCCATGATCATCCACCAGATGAACCAGGTGCCCAGGAAGATGAGCCCGAGGATGAGCAGCGGCATCCCGATCGTCGTGGCCGGGTTGGCCGTGAGCAGGCGCACGATGCGCCAGATGCGCGTGCCCGGTGAGGCGGGCGAGTGGGTGGTGGTCGTGACGGCGGTCATGCGACTTCTCCGTTCGTGCGATCGGCGGTCTCGCCGGTGGTCGTGCGGATGACGAGCTGCTGGAGCGAGACGGGCGCGAGCTCGAGCCCCGCCTCACGGGCCGCGGCCCGGCCGGCCTCGTCGAGGCCCGCGATGGTGGCGGTTGCGAGGCCGCCGAGGGCGCTGCGGTGCAGCACCTCGCGGCCCGAGGTGAAGGACTCGACGGCGCCGCGCGCCCCCACGACGTCGATCGCCGATCCGCGCAGGTCGTCGGCATCCGCGTCGATGATGATGCGGCCCTCGTCGATGACGACGACGTGCTCGAGCAGGTTCGAGACCTCGTCGATCAGGTGCGTCGAGAGCACCACGGTGCGGGGGTGCTCGGCGAAGTCGGCGAGCAGCGTGTCGTAGAACAGCTGGCGGGCGACGGCGTCGAGGCCGAGGTAGGGCTCGTCGAAGAACGTCAGCGGGGCGCGGCTCGCGAGGCCGACGATGACGCCGACCGCCGAGAGCTGTCCGCGGGAGAGCTTCTTGACCCGCCGGTTCACGGGGAGGCGGAAGCGCTCCACGAGGTCGTCCGCGAAGTCCTCGTCCCACTCGGGGAAGAACCACGGGGCGCTGCGCAGCACGTGCTTGACGCGGAAGTCGTCGGGGTAGCGCTGGCTCTCCTTGATGAAGCACACGCGGTCGAGCACGCGGGCGTTCTCGACGGGGGACTCGCCGAAGACCTCGACCGTCCCCGCGTTCGCGAACTCCTGCCCCGTGAGCAGCTGCATGAGGGTCGTCTTGCCGGCGCCGTTGCGTCCGAGGAGGCCGTGGATGCGGTTCTCCTCGAGCGCGAAGCTCGCGTCGGCGACGGCGCGTACGGTGTTGGCACCGTGGCCGTAGGTCTTGCCGAGTCCTTCGACGCGGATCACCGTGCTCATCGTCCGTCCTCCCGGATCATGGTGGCGAGCTGGTCGGGCGTGATCCCGAGCCGCTCGGCTTCGGTCAGCAGGGGAGCGAGGTACTGCTCCCGGAATCGATCGCGGCGCTGGGCCACGAGGCGGGCGCGCGCGCCCTCGGCGACGAACATGCCGATGCCTCTCTTCTTGTAGAGGACCCCCTGGTCCACGAGCAGGTTGACGCCCTTCGCGGCCGTGGCCGGATTGATGCGCAGGAACGCGGCGAGCTCGTTGGTGGAGGGGACCTGGGTCTCTTCCGGGAGGCGGCCCGCGACGATGTCGTCCTCGAGCTGTTCCGCGATCTGCAGGAAGATCGGGCGGCTGTCGTCCACGTGCGGCTCCCAGTTGGTGGGTGGGTTCATTACTTGAGTAACTAACCAACCATCTGACGCGGCGGATGTCAAGTCCGGCGTCGGCCTACGCTCGGGAGGGTGTTCGAACTCCACCACCTCACCGCCGTCGAGCAGCTGGACTGGCTGCGCCGCGGCGAGGTGACCGCGCGTGAGCTCGTCGAGCACTACCTCGCCCGCATAGCGCGGCTCGACCCCGAGCTCGGCGCGTTCGCGCTCGTGGATGCGGATGCCGCCCTCCGCCGGTCGGACGAGGTCGCGGCGCTCCCGCACGCGCTCGCCCTGTGGGGCCTCCCGCTCGCCGACAAGGCGCTCCTCGCGCGGGCCGGGCGCGAGACGACGTTCGGCTCGCGCGCCTTCGCGGGCTTCGTGCCCGAGGAGAGCGACGAGCTCGTGAGCGTGCTCGACGGTGCGGGCGCGGTGAGCCTCGGGGCGACCGCGTCTCCCGAGTTCGGCTTCCCGAGCTACACCGAACCCCTCGCCGGGCGACCGGCGCGGAACCCCTACGACCTCGCGCTCGGCGCGGGCGGCTCGAGCGGCGGGGCCGCCGTCGCGGTCGCCGCGGGCCTGCTTCCCGTCGCGCCCGGCTCCGACGGCGGAGGATCGATCCGCATCCCCGCGGCTGCGACGGGGCTCGTGGGGCTCAAGCCGTCGCGCGGGCGCGTGCCCGCGGCATCCGGGTTCTCGTCGCTTGCGGGGCTCGTGCAGGCGGGGCCGCTCGCGCGGACCGTCGCGGATGCGGGCCTGCTGCTCGACGCGCTCGCCGCGCCACCCGGCACACGGGCCTCGTGGGCCACCGTTCCCCCCAACGAGGGCGGCGACGGGCCGTTCCTCGCGGCCGCGACGCGCGGTGAGGGGCGGTTCCAGCTCGCGGTGACGTTCGACTCGCCGTGGGCGACCGCGTACGAGCTGACGATCGACCCCGGGGCGCGCGCGGCCGTCGAGCTCGCGCTCGCCGAGCTCGACGCGCTCGGCCACGGCGTCGAGGAGCTGCGCGTGCCCGACGAGCCGGGCTATGCATCCGCGTTCCGCGCGATCTGGCAGGCCGGGGCTGCGACCCTTCCGCTCGACGACGACAGACTCGCGCTCGTCGAGCCGCTCACGCGCTGGCTCGTGGACCAGGGGCGCGCGCTCGGCGCGCGCGAGCTGGGGGAGGCCCTCGACTGGCTCGCGGGGTTCGAGCGCCGCACGATCGCGCGGTTCGCGCCCTACGACGCCGTCGTCACGCCCGCCCTCGCGCTCACGCCCCGGCCGGTGGGCTGGTACGACGCGGACGACGGCGAGGAGAACTTCGCGCAGCAGGTGCGCTACACGCCGTTCACGAGCTTCGTGAACGTGTCGGGGCTGCCGGCGATCACGCTGCCGGTCTCCGTGACCGACGACGGGCTGCCGATGGGCGTGCAGCTCGTGGGGCGTCCGGGTGGGGAGCGGACGCTGCTCGCGATCGGCGCGCAGCTCGAGCGGCGGCTCGGCTGGCAGCGCCGGCATCCGCCCGCCTGGAGCGCGTGAGGTGGAAGCCTCGGCGGACTTGCAGCCACGTTAGGTAAGGCTGACCTATACTGATGGCGATGCTCCTCTCCGACGTGCTCCCCGCCACCATCGCCTGGAACCCCAGCCAGGGCGACTCGGTGCTGCTCGGGGCCGTCGACGCCGACCTCGCGATCGTCGAGACCGTGCTCGCCACGCTCCCCGCGAAGGCCCGCGGCCAGGTGTTCGTGGAGGTCGCCGACGAGGCGGCCGTCCGCACCATCGCGGCCCCCGGTCGCGTGTGCGTCACGTGGCTGCGCCGCGACCTCGGCCAGAGCCTGCGCTCGGCCCTCGACGCGTGGCTCTCGGAAATGCTCCCCGTCGAGGCTGAGCGCGAGCACCAGGTGTACGCGTGGATCTCGGGCGACCGGGCCGCCCACTCGCTCACCTCGTACTGAGCCGAACCGAGGACGGCCGCGTCATCCGTCGGATTCGACGTGGCTGTCGAGTGCGGGGCCGGGGCGCAGCACGCCGTTGACGATCGCGGTGATCGCGAACTCGCTCGCCTCGCCGAGATCGATCGAATCGGGATCGAGCAGCCACTGGAGCTGCAGCCCGTCCATGACCGCGAGGATCGAGGCGCTCGCCGTTGCGATCGTCGAGCGATCGGTGATGCCCTCGTGAGCGCACAATTCCTCGAACGCCGCTCGTACTTCGCCGCGAAGGGTGCGGAACCGATTCTGGAAGTACTCGCGTGCGGGGTGGTCGTCGGTCACCGACTCGGATGAGAGCACGGCGTAGACCTGCACGATGCCGGGACGGAGAGCATTCGCGTACGCCGTGCGCACGAGGTGACGGAAGAGCTCCGGTCCGCCCGGGATGTGCTGGTCGACGAGCTCCGCCACGTCCGACTCGTCGCGATAGGTGAGCACTTCGAGCAGCAGCTTCTGTTTCGAGCCGAAGTGATGGAGCACGCCCGCGTGCGTCATGCCGACCTGCTCCGCGATATCCGCGAGGGTGCCGTTGGTCGACCCCTTCGCACCGAACGTCTCGATCGCGGCCTGCAGGATCTCGGTGCGCTTGCGTGCTGTCTCGGGTCGGCTCCGCGTCGCGCCGGTGCTGCTTCGCGTCAACGGAACCCTCCTCGCACGCCGGTCTTGCCACCGGACTTTCCGGTCTGTAACCTTAGCGCGTCAGTTTACTTACTAAGTGGTAAGTAAGGTGCAACCCCGCCCAAGGAGAAGCAATGAAGCTCAGAAAGTCCTTGATCGCCGTCGGTGCGATCCTCACCCTCGGTGCCACAGCCCTCGCCGGATGCTCCGCAAGTACGGACTCGGGATCGGCGGGCGGCGCAGCCCTCACGATCGCCAAGCCCGACGGCGCGATCACCACCGAGTCGCACAACCCGTTCCTCGGTGACTCGTCGGCGTCGAAGTACGGCTACGCGAAGGTCATCTTCGAGCCCCTCGCGCTCGTCAACCCGACTGGCGACCTCGGCACGACGCCGTGGCTCGCCGAGTCCGTCGAATGGAACGACGACTACACCCAGCTGACGGTCGTGCCGCGCAGCGGCGTGAAGTGGAGCGACGGCGAGGACTTCACCGCCGACGACATCGTCTTCACCTTCGACATGCTGAAGACCGGCAAGCTGACCGACGGCGGCGCGCTCAAGGTCGCCGACGTGACGACCGACGGCGACAGCGTCGTCATCAGCTTCGACGGCTCGAAGTACACGGCGCAGTCGCGCGTGCTGCACACCGCGATCGTGCCGGAGCACATCTGGGCGGACATCGACGACCCCAACGCCGACCCTCTCACCGGCGAGGGGATGGCCGTCGGCACGGGTCCGTACGTGCTCGACAGCTGGACGACCGAGTCTGTCACCCTCACGGCCAACCCCGACTACTGGGGCGGCGACCTCGCCGTGCCGGAGCTGCACTACGTCTCCTACGGCGACAACGCCGCCCTCACGACGGCTCTGTCCTCGGGCGAGGCCGACTGGGCGCAGGCGTTCATCCCGCAGATCGAAAGCAGCTACCTCGCCGCCGACGAGGACAACCAGTTCCTGGCCTCCCCGACCCTCGGTTCCGGGACGCTCTTCCTGAACCTGCAGGCCAAGCCGTTCGACAACGTCGCGCTGCGCCAGGCGCTCGCCTGGACGATCGACCGCGACGCGTACGTCGACATCGCCCGCGAGGGCGCCAGCACGCCGATCTGGAGCAAGACCGGCCTGAGCGAGCTCCTCGACGACGAGATCCTTCCGGAGTACAAGGACGACACGTACTCGGTGGACGTCGACAAGGCCAAGCAGATCCTCACCGACGCGGGCTACTCGTGGGCCGACGGCAAGCTCATCGACCCCGACGGCGAGGCCGTCAGCTTCTCGATCTCCGTGCCCGCCGGTTGGAGCGACTGGAACACCGAGCAGGCGCTCATCGCCGAGGAGCTCAAGGAGGGTCTCGGCATCGAGGTCAAGATCGACCAGCCCGACTGGGGCGGCTGGGACGCCGCGCGCCAGGAGGGCACCTTCCAGGCGATCATCCACTGGCTCGAGGACACCGGCAACGCGTACGGCCTCTACACCTCGACGATGGACCCCAAGTGGATCGTCGACGGGAAGGCGCAGTTCGACTTCGGTCGCTTCGACGACCCGAAGGTGACGGCGGCACTGAACGAGTACGCCAACGCGTCGGACGACGCGAGCCGTCAGGCTGCGCTCGCCGTCGTGCAGAAGGCGTTCGTGGACAACGTGCCCGCCATCCCGCTGGGGTCGCACCCGCTGCTCGGCGAGTTCAACACCCGCAACTACGTCGGGTGGCCGTCGGAGGACGACCTCTACGCGTCCGCCGACCCGACGCAGCCGGGCATCGTCCAGATCCTCACCAAGCTCAAGCCCGCCGAATGAGGATGTCGCACGGGGCGGCCGCTGTGCGTGCAGCCGCCCCGTGCGCACGAGAGACGAAAGCAACACCGACGATGCACGAACCCCTCCTCACCGTGCGCGACTTCTCGGTCGTGTACGACGTCGACCCGCCCGTCGCGGCCGTCAGAGACGTCACCCTCGAGCTCCACCGAGGTGAGATCCTCGGACTCGCCGGCGAGAGCGGATGCGGCAAGACGACTCTCGCCTACGGAGTGCAGCGGCTGCTCAAAGCCCCCGCAGTGATCACGAGCGGCTCCGTCGTCTTCCACGACGCATCCGGCACCGACATCGACGTGAACGCGCTCGACGCCGAGCAGATGCGCCGGTTCCGCTGGGACAAGATCTCGATGGTCTTCCAGGGCGCGATGAACGCCCTCAACCCCGTCGCCCCGATCGGGCGCCAGCTCGAGGACGTCTTCGAGGTGCACCGTCCCGGGATGCCGCGGGCGACGCGCCGCGCGGAGGTCGCCGAGCTGCTCGAGATCGTCAAGGTGGGCGCGGCCCGTGCCCGATCCTTCCCGCACGAGCTCTCGGGCGGGATGCGGCAGCGCGTCATGATCGCCATGGCGCTCGCGCTGCGGCCGCAGCTCATGGTCATGGACGAGCCGACCACGGCGCTCGACGTGCTCGTGCAGCGCGAGATCCTGCGACAGATCTCGCAACTGCGGCACGAGTTCGGGTTCTCGGTGATCTTCATCACCCACGACCTCCCGCTGCTGCTCGAGATCAGCGACCGCATCGCGATCATGCGCGAGGGGGAGATCGTCGAGCTCGACACGGCTGAGCGCATCTGGGCCGAACCGCGGGACGAGTACACGAAGACGCTGCTGTCGTCGTTCCCCCGGCTCACGGGGGAGAGAGGGGTCGTAGCGCGATGACCGTGCTCGAGTTCGACCACGTCACCAAGATCTACAACGTGCGTGGCGCCGGCCAGATGAAGGCGCTCGACGACGTGAGCTTCACCCTCGAGTCGGGCCGCACGCTCGGCCTCGTCGGGCAGTCCGGCAGCGGCAAGTCGACGATCGCGAAGATCCTCACGCAGCTCGAGACGCCGACGACAGGACGGGTGCTGCTCGACGGCGCGCCGATCCCGCGCCGCGGCAAGGCGCTGCGCCGCTATCGGCAGCAGCTGCGGATGGTCTTCCAGGATCCCTTCGCGTCCCTGAACCCGTACCACTCGATCCGCTACCACCTGGAGCGTCCGCTGCGGCTCGACGCCGTCGTGCCGCGCGATCAGGTCGAGACCGAGGTGCGTCGCCTGCTGGAGCGCGTGCGCCTCGACGCGGATGCCGTGATCGAGCGCCGCCCGCACGAGCTGTCCGGCGGCCAGCGACAGCGAGTCGCGATCGCCCGGGCGCTGGCGTCGCGCCCCCGGCTGCTCGTGGCCGATGAGCCGGTGTCGATGCTCGACGTGTCGATCCGACTCGGCGTGCTGCGCCTGCTCGCCGAGCTGCAGCGCGAGGAGGGGCTCGGGGTGCTCTACATCACCCACGACCTGGCCACGGCGCGCCACTTCAGCGACGACATCATGGTGCTCAACCAGGGCAGGGTCGTCGAGCACGGCCCGGCCGACGACGTGATCCTCAATCCGCAGGACCCCTACACGCGGGAGCTGCGCGCGGCGTCCCCGGACCCCGAGAGGCACTTCGCCGCCACGGGCCGCATCGAAGGAGGCAGCCGATGACCGCGGTCCAGCCCACGCTCGCCGAGACCGGGCCCGACGCGCTCGAGGTCGGCACGACCGCGACGAACACCACGAAGGGGCGCGGCCGCATCCCGTGGCGCTTCCTCGGGGGCCGCGCCGCGTTCTACCTCTTCACCTTGTGGGCGGCGATCACGATCAACTTCTTCCTGCCGCGCCTCATGAAGGGTGACGCGGTCGACCAGTTCCTCGCCCGCAACCGCAACGTGAGCCCCGAGGCGGCGGAGGCGCTCCGCGCGCTCCTCGGTCTCGATACCGACAAGTCGCTCGTCGAGCAGTACATCGACTACTGGGCGCATCTGGTGCGGGGCGACCTCGGGGTCTCGCTCCTGCACGGGCTGCGCCCCGTGACCGAGGTGGTCGGCCAGGCCCTCCCGTGGACGGTCGGCCTCGTCGGCTTCGCGACGATCGTCGCGTTCACGATCGGCACCGTGGGCGGCGCGATCATCGGCTGGCGCCGCGGCAGCAGGCTCGACGTCTTCATCCCGATCACGACGTTCCTCAACACCATCCCGTACTTCTGGCTCGGGATGCTCGCGATCGCCGCGTTCTCCGTCAACCTGCGGTGGTTCCCCATCGGCAAGGCCTACGGGGTCGGCGTGCGGCCGGAGTGGTCCTTCGAGTTCATCGGGCAGGTCGTGCACCACGGCACGCTCCCGGTGCTGACGATCGTCGTCGCATCCCTCGGCGGATGGATGCTCGGTATGCGCAACATGATGCTCACGGTGCTCGACGAGGACTACATCACCGTCGCGCAGGCGAAGGGCATGCCGAACCGCCGTGTGCTGTGGGGGTATGCCGCACGCAACGCCGTGCTGCCGCAGATCCAGAGCTTCGCGCTCTCGCTCGGATTCGTCGTCGGCGGGACCATCGTGATGGAGATGGTGTTCAGCTATCCCGGCATCGGAAAGCTGCTGCTCGACGCCACGAATGCGAAGGACTACGCGCTCATGCAGGGCGTGTTCCTCGTCATCACGCTCTCCGTGCTCATCGCCAACGTGCTCGCCGACATCGCCTACGCGTTCCTCGACCCGCGCACCCGTCAGACCGAGGCCTGAACCATGACCGACAAGAGATCCGAGGGGCGTCGCGCGGCCAACGCGCCCGAGACCTTCCTGCTGCGCACCGTGACCTCCCGCAGCGGCGAGCGCGACACGGGCTGGTGGGCGCGTCTCGGTTCCGCGTTCGCCATGTTCCGCAACGGCAAGTCGGTCACGGGACTCGCCATCCTCGCGTTCTTCGTGCTCGTCGCGATCTTCGCCGACGTGCTCGCCCCGTACTCGCCGACGAAGATCGACCCGACCCAGCGCCTCCGTCCGCCGTCGCCCGAGCACTGGCTCGGCACGACCCACATCGGCGAGGACGTGCTGAGCCAGGTGATCCACGGCACCCGCGGCGTCATCGTGGTCGGCTTCCTCGCGGCGGCGATCGCGACGGTCATCGCGATCACGGTCGGCGTCATCGCCGGCTACCTCTCGGGCTGGAAGAGCGAGGCCCTCTCGGCCCTCACCAACGTCTTCCTCGTCATCCCGGGCATCCCGCTCATCATCGTCGTTGCGTCGATCTTCGAGGACCCGCCCCTGTGGGCGATCGCGACCGTGCTCGGACTCATCGGCTGGGCCTGGGGCGCGCGCGTGCTGCGTGCCCAGACGATGTCGCTGCGCAATCGGGACTTCGTGCTCGCGGCGCGCGCGAACGGCGAGCCGCTGCGGCGCATCATCCTCGTCGAGATGCTGCCGAACCTGCTCGCGCTCATCGCCGCGAGCTTCGTGGGCACCGTGACCGCGGCGATCCTCGGGCTCACGACGCTCGCCTACATCGGCGTCATCCCGGTGACGGCCTACAACTGGGGCACGATCCTCAACTGGGCCTCGGCGCAGGGCGCGTTCCAGCAGAATCAGTGGTGGTGGTACCTGCCGCCGGGTCTCTGCATCGCCCTCATCGGCGTCGCGCTGTCGCTCATCAACTTCGGCATCGACGAGTACGTCAACCCCCGCCTGCGCTCGGCGGGGGAGCGCGCTCGCGCCATGCGGACGAAGGGGCTCGACGTCAACGACGCCGTGACCGCCGTCCGCACCGACCTCTCCATCCCCACCGACGACCCCGAGCCCACCGACACCGCGGCGACCCGCGAGAAGGCCACCGCATGACCGAGCCGTACCGCGATCCGACCCTCTCGACGTCGGAGCGCGTCGCCGACCTGCTCTCGCGCATGAGCATCGAGGAGAAGGTCGGGCAGATGCTCCAGCTCGACGCGCGCGGCGATCTGATCGACGTGGTGCGCACACGACATGCGGGGTCGATCCTGCATACCTCGCCCGAACGCATCCTCGAGGCGCGACGGCTGACGCTCGAGACTCGCCTGCGGATCCCGCTCCTCGTGGCCGAGGACTGCATCCACGGCCACTCCTTCTGGCCGGGGGCGACGATCTTCCCGACGCAGCTCGGCATGGCCGCCTCGTGGGACCCCGAGCTGCTCGAGCGCGTCGCCCGCGTGACGGCGATCGAGGTGGCGGCGACCGGCATCCACTGGACGTTCTCGCCCGTGCTGTGCATCGCGCGCGACCTGCGCTGGGGCCGCGTCGACGAGACGTTCGGCGAAGATCCCCACCTCATCGGGGAGTACGCCTCCGCGATGGTGCGCGGGTACCAGGGCGACGGGCTCTCCGACGAGACGGCGATCCTCGCGACCGCGAAGCACTTCGCGGGCTACAGCGAGACGCAGGGCGGGCGGGACGCATCCGAGGCCGACATCTCGCGTCGCAAGCTGCGCTCGTGGTTCCTGCCGCCGTTCGAGCGCGTCGCGCGTGAGGGGTGCCGCACATTCATGCTCGGATACCAGACGACCGACGGCGTGCCCATCGTCGTCAACGACTGGCTGCTGAGCGACGTGCTCAAGAACGAGTGGAGCTACTCGGGCGTGCTCGTCACCGACTGGGACAACGTGGGCCGGATGGTGTGGGAGCAGCGCGTGCAGCCCGACTACGCCCACGCGGCGGCCGCTGCGACGCGAGCGGGCAACGACATGATCATGACGACGCCGAGGTTCTTCGAGGGCGCCCTCGAGGCCGTCGAGCGCGGGATGCTCGCGGAGGACGCCTTCGACGCCGCCGTCGCGCGCATCCTCGCCCTCAAGTTCGACCTCGGTCTCTTCGAGGATCCCCGGCTGCCGCGCGCGGGTCATGAGTCGATCGTCGGCCAGGCGGCGCACGCCGAGCTCAACCTCGAGACCGCACGGCGTTCGATCGTGCTGCTCGAGAACGACGGCACGCTCCCCCTCGGGGTGGAAGCGGGTGCCGCGGGCGCGGCGTCCCGACCGCTGCGGATCGCGGTCGCGGGCCCTCTCGCCGATGACGCGCAGTACCAGCTCGGCGACTGGGCGGGCGGATCCGGGCAGGCGGGCTGGCTCGACGGCCAGCCGCGGGAGATGATCACGACCGTGCTCGACGGGCTGCGCGAGCTCACTCCCGAGGGGTCGCACGTGAGCTACGCCCGCGGGGCCGACATCCTGACGCTCGAACCGCATCCGGACGGCCCGTTCTTCCCCGACGGCCAGCCCCGGCCGCCCGTCGTGCGGGCGTGCCCGCCCGACGAGGCGCTCATCGCCGCGGCCGTCGAGCACGCCCGCGACGCGGATGCCGTGGTCGCCGTCGTGGGCGACCACATCGAGCTCGTGGGAGAGGGGCGCTCGACCGCGACGCTCGAGCTGCTGGGCGGCCAGATCGCACTGCTCGACGCGCTCATCGCGACGGGCACCCCCGTGATCGTCGTGCTGATCGCCTCCAAGCCGCTCGTGCTGCCGGCGTCCGTCGAACGGGCGGCCGCGGTCGTGTGGGCGGCCAATCCGGGCATGCAGGGCGGGCGCGCGATCGCAGAGATCGTGCTCGGCCACGTCGAGCCCTCGGGTCGCCTCCCGATCTCGTTCGCCCGCCACGTGGGTCAGCAGCCGACCTACTACAACCAGATCCGCGGGCAGCACGGCGACCGCTACGCCGACCTCACCCAGTCGCCCGCCTGGGCGTTCGGGGAGGGGCGCTCCTTCACGAGCGTGGCGTACTCCGACCTCCGCCTCTCGGGCGCCGAGTTCGGCGCGGACGACACGGTCGTCGCCGAGGTGACGGTGGCCAACACGGGAACGCGTCCCGTGCGCGAGACCGTGCAGCTCTACCTGCGCGACGACGTGACGAGCGCGAGCTGGGCCGACAAGGAGCTCAAGGGCTACCGCCAGGTGACGCTCGAGCCGGGCGCATCCGAGCATGTGCGACTCGAGCTGCGGGTCTCCGACTGCACGATCGTCGACGCGCGGGGTGAGCGGGTCGTCGAGCCGGGGGAGTTCGACGTGCTCGTCGGTCCGTCGTCGCGTGACGAGGTGCTGCTCGCGGCGCGCTTCAGCGTCCGCTAGCCGCGTCGGGTCAGGCGTAGCCGCCCTTCTCGAGCCCCGCCTCGACCTCGAAGCGGTTGGTGCGCGCGACGCGCCCCGCTGCGAGGTAGAGAACGGGCATGCTGAGCCCGTAGCGCCGCCATTGCGCGCGATGCACGGCCTCGTGCTCGAGCACGCTGTCGGTCAGGTTCTCGCGCGTGAGGTAGATCGCGCCGATCGTCGTGCCGCCGCGGCCGAACGACCAGCGGGGGAGTCGGTAGATGACATGCAGTCCGTGGCTACGTCGGTGCCGCCCGAACAGGACCGTGCCCCACACGAAGGCGCAGCCCGTCGCGAACCAATAGCCGGGGAGGGCGACGACGCGCGACAGCAGCACGCGCCGCATCCCGGGCACGCGCACGACGCCGCGCACGAGCGAGGCCGCGGCCCGCTCCATCCGATTCGGATGCTCGGGGCGCACGGGTGCGATCACGTGCCGGCCCCGGGGCGGCCGAGCGCCTCGAGCCAGCGCAGCCAGACCTCGCTCACGGTCGGGTAGGCGGGCACGGCGTGCCAGAGGCGGTCGAGCGGCACCTCGCCGACGATCGCGATTGTCGCCGCCTGCAGCAGCTCACCCACATCCGGACCCACGAAGGTGGCCCCGACGAGCACGCCGCGGTCGAGGTCGACGACGGCGCGTGCCTGTCCGCGGTAGTCGTCGGCGTAGACGGTCGCGCCCGCGATCCACGAGAGGTCGTAGTCGAGCACGCGCGTGCGCAGGCCCGCCTTCTCGGCGGCGGCGGCCGTGAGACCGACGGATGCGACCTCCGGGTCGGTGAAGGTCACCTGCGGCACCGCGCGATGATCGGCGGTCGCGACGTGCGCGCCCCACGGGGCGTCGCCGACGGCTCGGCCCGCGGCGCGTGCGGCGATCGCGTCGCCCGCGGCGCGCGCCTGGTACTTGCCCTGGTGGGTGAGCTTCGCGCGGCCGTTGACGTCGCCGACAGCGTAGAGCCAGTCGTGGCCGGGAACGCGCATCGTGTCGTCGACCTCGATCGCCGTACCGGCCTCGAGACCGAGCTCTTCGAGCCCGAGATCGTGGGTGCGCCCGACGCGGCCCGTCGCGACGAGCACGCGTTCGGCGAGCACGCGCGAGCCGTCGCCGAGCGTCAGCACGGCGTTCTTCTCCGCCCGGTGGGCCTCCACGACATCCGTGTCGGTCAGCACGCGCACGCCCTGCGCCTCGAGCCCGTCGCGCACGAGCTCGCCCGCGAACGGCTCCTCGCCGCCGAGGAGCCCGTGGCGGGCGATGAGCGTGACGCGGCTCCCGAGACTCGCGTAGGCGGTGGCGAGCTCGCAGCCGACGACGCCGCCGCCGAGCACCGCGAGCGTGTCGGGCACCTCGGATGCCGCGGTCGCGTCGCGCGAGGTCCACGGATCGAGCTCGGCGAGGCCCGGCACGTCGGGCAGCACGGGCACGGATCCTGTGCACACGGCGACGGCGTGACGGGCCACGAGCTCGGTGACGGTGCCGTCGGATGCCGTGACGGTCATGCGGCGGGGCCCGGCGAAGCGTGCGTGACCGCGGATGAGCTCGATGCCGGCGCCGTCGACCCACTCGACCTGCGAGCTGTCGTCGCGGTCGTGCGTGATGCGGTCGCGGCGGCGGAACACGGCGCGCGGATCGACCTCGCCCGTCACCGCCTCGGCCGCTCCCGCGACGGCGCGTGCGGCGCGGATGGCGGCCCCCGCCCGCAGGAGCGCCTTCGACGGCATGCACGCCCAGTACGAGCATTCGCCGCCCACGAGCTCGGCCTCGACGAGCACGGTGCTCAGCCCGCCCTGCACCGTTCGGTCGGCGACGTTCTCGCCCACCGCTCCGGCACCGATCACGACGACGTCGACCTCGCGCGCGCTCATCCCCCGAGCGTATGCCTCGCGCCCGCGGGCGGTCGAGGCACGTCGCGCTCCTCGACCAGCGGTGTTCGCGCAATCGCCTGACTCGCCAGTTGAGTAGCGGCCGGAGGCCGCGTGTCGAAACCAGCCGTCGGATGACCCACCCGTGGTCGGCGCGTCAGCCGCGTAGCGCCGCGATGAGCCGCAGGATGGTGGGCGCGTCGTCGACCGCGCGGTCGGCCGACTCGGGTGCGAACGACGCGATCGTCGCTCCCGCGAGCGGCAGACGGGCGACGAGCGCCTTGACGGCGGCGGCGAGCTGCGCGGCCGACACCCCGAAGGGGATGGGCTCGAGCAGCCCGTCGAACTCGGCGGGGTCGAGCACGTCGAGGTCGATGTGCACGTAGACGCGTGTCGCACCCGTCGCGGCCACGGCATCCGCGAACGCCGCGGCATCCGCGAGGCCCGCCACGTCGACGGATGCGATGCCCTTCTCGGCCGCGAAGTCCTCCTCGGCGGCGTCCCACTCGCGAGCGCCCGCGACGATCACGCGGGCGGGGTCGACCGCACCGTCCTCGATGATCGATGCGAGCACCATGCCGCCGAACGCGCCCGAGGGCGACGTCGACGGGGTGTTGAGATCGGGGTGCGCGTCGAACCACACGACGGCGAGATCGGGCCCGGCGACGTGCGCGACCGCGGCCGCCGAGACGCCGCAGTCGCCGCCGATGACGACCGCGGCATCCGGGAGCGCACGCAGGGTCTCGGCGAGCCGCTCGCGCACGATCTGCAGCGAGCCGAACCGCGCGACTCCCGTGCCCTGCTCGTCGCCCGCCTCGAGCGGCACCTCGACGTCGCGCGTCGAGGATGCCGGGAGGTCGGAGCGGATGGCGTGCGCGCCCTCGGCGAGGCGCATCGCGCGGCTCGAGGGGGAACCCTGCCACTGCGGGACGACGACGAAGGTCATGCGCGCTCCGGTCTCTCGCGCGACGCTCGCGCGATGTTCGGCATCCTATTCCGCGCCGCGCCAGGTCACCCGACCGTGAGCTCGCCCACGATCCCGTCGACGGCGACCCACGTGCTGCCGTCCCGCGACGCGAGCGAACCCTGTGCGACGACCTCGTACACGCCCGCGGGGAGGTCGACCGCGCGCTCGGGCTCGGCGACGTCGCACCCGCGCAGCACGAAGCTCACGGGCACCGCGTCGGCGCCGGCGGGCACCGCGTACGTGCCGCCCACGGCATCCGAGGTGCCGTAGCCCGACACGACGCCGTCGCGCACGAGCACGAGCCCGCGCACCTGGAGTTCGGCGGGGACCTCCTGCACCGACGCCGCGTCGATCGCGAGCTCCGCGCCGAGCAGGCCGGCCGCATCCGCCGTGACCGAGGTCGGCACGAGCGCGAGCACGGGGGAGTCGGCGGACGACATCGCGGCTCCGCAGGGCACCTCGACGGAGGTCGAGAGCGCGCCGGCCTCGCCGTCCGCCTCCCACTCCTTCGCCGTCTCGGGGGCGAGCGCGGCGCCGCCGCTGTCGTCCATCGCGCTCATCTCCTGCGGCACGCCGACGCCGACCCCGACGGCGACCGGCACGACGACCGCGGCCGCCGCGAGCCCGCTGAGAGCCCCGATGGCGACGCGCTTCGGCCGACGACGCGCACGTGCCAGGCGGATGATGCGGTCCGCGTCGAGGCGGCTCCCGTCGCCGCCCTCTCCGTGCAGCAGGGCGCGCAGCTCAGATTCGGTGGGCACGATCGCCCTCCTTCGCGTCGGGTGCGGCGGACGCGGCGGGTGCGGCTGGACCGGCACCCGCGGTGTCGCGCCGCAGCGACGGCGTGCGCAACGGAGTCGTGCCCGTGCCGGGTCGCGCCCCGCCGGGCCCGAGCCGGTCGGCCGCGGTGCCGTCGTCGGCGAGGGCGATCGCCATCTTCGCGAGCCCGTCGCTCAGGTAGCGCTTGACGGCCCCCGAGCTGATGCCGAGGGTCTCGGCGATGTCGTCGACCTTGAGGTCGTCGTAGTAGCGCAGCACGAGGCACGCGCGCTCGCGCGGGCTGAGCTTCTGCAGCTCGCCGTGCACGTCGATGCGCAGGTCGGTCGCGGCGTCGGACGACGGCAGCTCGTCGGGCTCGTACTGGGTCGGGGCGACCTTGCGCCAGCGGGTCACGCGGCGCCCGCGGTCGACGGATGCGTTGAGGATCGCCCGGCGCACGTACGACTCCGCGCTCGCGACCGTGAACCCGTTGCGCAGCCGCCCGAAGGTGCGCACGAGCGCGTCCTGCACGAGGTCGGCCGCGTCGTCGGCGCTGCCCGTCAGCAGGGTCGCGTAGCGCAGGAGGGCGTCGCCACGCTCGGCGACGAGCTGCGTCACGACACGCTCCCACTGGGCTTCGCTCACGGCGTCCTCCCTCCTACCTACTCAGACGGACGGTACGCGCGAAACGTTGCCCCCGGGAGCGAGGCGCTCCGCGAGCTCGGCGCCGGCGCGCTCGAGCCAGCGCGGGGCATCCGTCATGGCCGCGTCGGCGGAGCCCGCGAGCTCCGTGAGCGACACGGCAGCACGAGCGGATGCCACCCCCACGTCGATCGAGCCCGCGACGATCGCGACGGGCACGCCGGCATCGTCGGCGCGGCGCATGATGGCGCCCGCGACCTTGCCCGTCGCGGTGGCGGCATCGACGCGTCCCTCACCCGTCACCACGAGATCGGCGGTGGGGATCGCGGCGTCGAGCCCCGTGAGCGCCGAGACGGCCGCGGACCCGGATGCGACGCGCGCACCCCACGCCGACACGAGTCCGTAGGCGGTGCCCCCGGCAGCCCCCGCACCCGGTGCGTCGGGATCGCCGCCGAGCACGCTCGCGAGCCGCGCGAGCGCCGCGTCGAGCACGCGAACGTCGTCGGGCGTCGCACCCTTCTGCGGCCCGAAGACGGATGCCGCCCCGCGTCGACCGGTGAGCGGCGCCTCGACGTCGCACCACAGCTCGATCTCGGCCGGGGGAGTGCGCAGCGCGGACAGGTCGATGCTGTCGAGACGAGCGAGCGCGGTGCCGCCGTCCGGGAGTTCGCGCCCCTCGGCGTCGAGGAACCGCGCGCCGAGCGCCGCCAGTGCTCCCGTGCCGCCTTCGGTCGAGCCGGAGCCCCCGAGACCGATCACGATGCGCGTCGCGCCCGCGTCGAGCACGCGCCCGAGCAGTGCGCCGAGGCCGCGCGTCGAGGCGCCGAGCGGGTCGGGGCGCTCCATGCGCCAGAGCCCGACGCAGTCGGCGAGCTCGACGAGCGCGCGCCCGTCGGGCAGCGCGAGCCAGCGACCGGGCGCGGGGCGACCGTCCGCGCCCGTCACCTCGCCCGCGTCGTGCAGCACGGCATCCGGCACCGCCTCCGCGACGACGTCGAGCGTGCCGACGCCGCCGTCGGCCTGCGGCAGCACGAGCAGCTCGTCGCCGGGGCGCACCGATCGCCAGCCGCGCGCGATCACGAGCGCGGCGTCGCGTGCCGAGCACGAACCAGTGAAGGAGTCGGGGGCGAGGACGACGCGCATGAGAACAGTGTGGCCGGTCGTGCCCTCGCGCCCCACCGGCACGGCCGTCACGCGGCTGCGCCGCGCGCCGGAACCGGCGGCGGGGACCCCGGTGTAGCGGCTGCCTAGATGTAGAGAAGGCCCCGCTTGCAGCGGGGCCTTCTCTACATCGTGCCCTCGACACGATTCGAACGTGCGACTTCTTCCTCCGGAGGGAAGCGCTCTATCCACTGAGCTACGAGGGCGCGGCACTTAGGCTATCAGCATGCCGTCCGCCCCCTCCGCCGTCAGACGCCCGTGACGCTCCGGCGCGAGGTGCGTTCGAGTCTGACCCTCCGGGTCGGCGATCCGACCGCCTTCGCGCTCGCGCTCGCGGTCGCCGAGGGGGTGCCGACGACGGTCGAGACGCTCCGCGTGTCGCTCGACGGCGAGCCCGTCACGACCCGACCGCTCGCCGACGCGCACGGCACGCGCCTCGACCTCTTCGAGACGGCCGCCGACGGCATCCTGCAGGTCGACTACACGGCGACCGTCACGGGCCGCGCCGCTCCGGCATCCGTCGACCCCCTCGACGCTGTCGTCTACCTGCGCCCGAGCCGCTACGTGCCGTCGGACGCCCTCGTGACCTTCGCCCGCGACACCTTCCCGGGGCTCGAGGGCTGGCCGCTCGCGCGCGCCGTGGGGGAGTGGGTGCACGACCATCTGCGCTACGACGCCTCCGCGACCTCGCCGGCGGGCGGGGCCGCCGAGACGCTCGAGGCGGGCGCAGGCGTCTGCCGCGACTTCGCGCACGTGACCGCGGCCATCCTGCGCGCTCTCGACCACCCCGCGCGCCTCGTGTCGGTGTACGCACCGCAGCTCGAGCCCATGGACCTGCACGCGGTCGTCGAGGTGCTCGTCGGGGGCCGCTGGGTCGTCGTCGACGCGACACGGCTCGCCCCGCGCGCGGGCCTCGTGCGGATCGCGACGGGCCGCGACGCCGCCGACACCGCGTTCGAGACCAACACGCTCGCCGACGTCGAGCTGCTCGCGATGTCGATCGACGCACGCGCCGACCGCGAACTCGACGACGACCCCGACGAGCCGGTCGAGCTCCGCTGACGTCCGGGCGCCCGCGGCGTCAGAGCGCCGAGAGCGCCGCGTCGACGAGCGGTGTCGCGTCGCCCGGGTCGGTGAACCACACCGAACGCACCACGAGCCAGTACGAGCCGTCGAAGGCGATCGCCTCACCCGCGCCGTCCGCCATCCGGAACCAGCCGTAGGGCGCGCTCGTGCCGGATGCGGCATCCGCCTGTTTCTCGGCGATGCCCGCCTCGTCGAACGACGCCACCGAGACGTCGATCGTGTCGCCGCTCGTGTCGTTCTGCCAGCGGCAGGCGACGCCGTCGGCGGCCACCGCCTGCCCCGCCGCCGAGCCGGCGGAGGGCGACCAGGAGTCGATCAGCGAGAAGTTCGGGTTGAAGTCGTACATCGCCTGCGGCGTCACGAGCTCGTCGCAGCGGATGTCGACCGGGCGCGAGCTCGGCGTCTCCGACGGCTCGGGCGACGGCTCGGGGGTCTCGCTCGCGCTCGGTGAGGTGCTCGAGGTCGGAGCGGGCTCGGGCTCGGGCGTCGTGCACGCGGCGAGCAGGGCCCCCGCGAGGACGAGGACGGATGCGGACGACACGAGCTGCAGGGGACGGCGCATGGGCCCATCATCGCCGCTGCTCGACCGCTCACGGGGGAGCGACGGGCGGGACGACTAGGATCGAACCTCGTGAATCCCGCCGAACTCGCCGCCGTCCTGCTCGATCACGTACGCCGGGCGGCCGCCGAGCGAGGCACCGACCCGGATCAGATCGCCCCCGAGGACGTCGCGCTCGAGCGCCCCCGCAACCGCGACCACGGCGACTGGGCCTCGAACGCGGCCCTCAAGCTCGGCAAGCGCCTCGGCATCGCCCCGCGCGAACTCGCGGAGCAGCTCGCCGCATCCCTCGCCGAGGTCGACGGCATCGCGGGCGCCGAGGTCGCCGGGCCCGGCTTCCTCAACATCACGCTCGACGCGGCGGCCGCGGGCCTGCTCGCGGCGCGCATCCTCGAGCAGGGTGAGCAGTACGGCCGCGGCACGCTCTACGACGGCGTGCGCATCAACCTCGAGTTCGTCTCCGCCAACCCGACGGGCCCCATCCACATCGGCGGCACCCGCTGGGCGGCCGTCGGCGACAGCCTCGCCCGCCTCATGGAGGCGCAGGGCGGCCTCGTCACGCGCGAGTACTACTTCAACGATCACGGCGCCCAGATCGACCGCTTCGCGCGCAGCCTCGTCGCCGCGCACCGCGGCGAGCCGGCGCCCGAGGACGGCTACGGCGGCGCGTACATCCTCGACATCGCCGCGCGCGTCGAGCAGGACTACCCGGGCGACCTCGACGCCCTCCCGCGCGAGGAGCAGCAGGAGGTCTTCCGCGAGCTCGGCGTCGCCCAGATGTTCGGCGAGATCAAGGCGAGCCTGCACGACTTCGGCGTCGACTTCGACGTCTACTTCCACGAGAACTCGCTGCACGAGTCGGGAGCCGTCGACCGCGCCGTCGCGCGGCTCCGCGAGCTCGGCCACATCTACGAGGCGGACGGCGCGACGTGGCTGCGCACGACCGAGTTCGGCGACGACAAGGACCGCGTCGTCATCAAGTCCGACGGCGAGGCGGCCTACATCTCGGGCGACCTCGCGTACTACCTCGACAAGCGCGAGCGCGGCTTCGACCGCTGCCTCATCATGCTCGGCGCCGACCACCACGGCTACGTCAAGCGCCTCATGGCCATGACGGCCGCGTTCGGCGACGTGCCCTACGTCAACCACGAGATCCTCATCGGCCAGCTCGTCAACCTCCTGAAGGACGGCGAGCCGCTGCGGATGTCGAAGCGCGCGGGCACGGTCGTCACGATGGAGGACCTCGTCGACGCGGTCGGCGTCGACGCCGCGCGCTACGCCCTCGTGCGCAGCTCGATCGACTCCAACATCGACATCGACCTCGACCTGCTGGCGAAGAAGACGAACGACAACCCCGTCTTCTACGTGCAGTACGCCCACTCCCGCACGCGCGCCGTCGCACGCAACGCGGAGGGCGCGGGCGTCACGCGCGACGGCTTCGACCCGTCGCTCCTCGAGCACGAGACCGAGAGCGAGCTGCTCGGCGCGCTCGCCGAGTTCCCGCGCATCACGCTGCAGGCCGTCGAGCTGCGCGAGCCGCACCGCGTCGCGCGCTACCTCGAGGAGCTCGCGGGGTCGTACCACCGTTGGTACGGCTCGTGCCGCGTCATCCCGCTCGGCGACGAGCCCGTCGAGGCCGTGCACCGCGCCCGCCTGACCCTCAACGACGCGACGGGCCAGGTGCTGCGCAACGGCCTCGCCCTCCTCGGCGTGAGCGCCCCCGAGCGGATGTGACGTGACGTCGACCGCGCCCCTCGCCTCGCCGGAGCTCCCGCCTCGGCGCCGTCGGGTGTGGCCGTGGGTGCTCCTCGTCGTGGGCGCGCTCATCGTCGCGGCGGGCGTCGCGCTCGACGTCCTGGCCCGCAGCCTCGCCGAGAACGCGATCGCCGACCAGGTGCGCTCGTCGCTCGAGGTGCCCCCGGGCACCGAGGTGCGCGCGTCGATCGGGGGCGGCCCCATGTTCGTGCAGGCGCTCTCGGGCGGTCTCGAGCGCGTCGACGTCGACGTGCCGGGTCTCGCGCTCGGCGCGCTCACGGGCGACCTCGAGATCGTCGCACAGGGGGTGCCATTCGACACCGCGGCGCCCACGCGGGACATTGAGGTGCGCTACGCCGTACCCGAGGAGGCGCTCGTCGCCGTCTCGCCGGAGCTCGCGGGCGTGACGGTCGAGCGCGTCGCGATCGAGGGCGGCGAGGTCGTCGCGTCCGGCAGCACCAGCGTCTTCGGCTCCTCCTTCTCCCTCGGCCTCGGGCTCACGCCGTCGGCGGTCGACGGCGAGCTCGCGTTCGACCCCACGAGCATCCGCATCGGCGACTCGACCCTCACCGCGGAGCAGCTGCGTGCCGACCCGCTCTTCGGCGGCCTTGCCGACGCGCTCCTGCAGGCGCGCCGCATCTGCATCGCCGACGCCCTGCCCGCGGCGCTCGTGCTCGAGAAGCTCGAGATCGACGGCTCCCACCTCGTCGCGACGCTCGACGCGTCGGGCGCGGCGATCGGCGGCGAGGGCTTCAGCGCCAAGGGCGTGTGCGCGTGAGCGCACCCGACGCCCCCGTCGCGCCGCGGCTCCGGAGCATCGCGGCGCGCCTCGCCTGGGTCTCGGCGCTCGGCGGCGTGCTGCTCGCGCTCGTGCTCGCCCTGCTCGGCGTGGGCGCGGCGAAGGGCGACGGCGAGCTCTTCGCCTCGCTTCTGCCGGCCGTGCTCGCGATCGGCCTCGGGATGGCGGTTCCCCCGTTCCTGCTCGCCGTCGCCGCGATCGCCCTCGCCGGCCTCCGGCGCTCGCGCCGCGCCGACATGATCGCAGCGGCCATCGGCGCAGTCGTCGGTGCGTTCATCTCACCCGTCGTCTTCTACCCGGCGTCCGCGACGCTCGGGCTCTCCGTCGCCCTCGTGATCGCGGTCGCGGCAGGATGCGGCTACCCCCTCCTCGTGCGCGGCCTCTGGCGGCGGGCGTCCTGAGCGCCCCCTCCGCCTCGGCTAGACTCGTCACGGCTTCAGGGACCAAGCCGGGTTCGCTCGCCTCACTCTTCGTTCCGACGTCCCCGTGAGGTTCGCATGACCGCCAGCCCTCTCGCCCCCGAGCGGCTCGCCCATCCCGACGACGCGAACGCGCTCGATCCGCGCGTGTGGCCCGCATCCGCCGGCCGCGCCGCCTCCGGTGCGCTCGTCATCGGCGGCGTGAGCGCCCCCGCCCTCCACGCCGCATACGGCACGCCGCTCTACGTCATCGACGAGACCGACGTCCGCGCGCGCGCTGCCCGCATCCGCGACGCCTTCGCCGCAGCGTTCGCTCCCCTCGGCGTGCGCACGACCGTCTACTACGCCGGCAAGGCCTTCCTCTCGATCGAGGTCGCGCGCTGGATGGCCGAGGAGGGGCTGAGCCTCGACGTGTGCAGCGGGGGAGAGCTCGCGGTCGCGGAGGCCGCCGACCTCGACCCGCGCCGGCTCGGCTTCCACGGCAACAACAAGAGCCTCGCCGAGATCGACCACGCCGTCGAGATCGGCCTCGGCACGATCGTCATCGACAGCCTCGCCGAGATCGAGCGCGTCGCCCAGGCGGCCGAGCGTCACGGGCGTCGGCAGAACGTGCGCCTGCGCATCAACAGCGGCGTGCACGCCTCCACCCACGAGTACCTCGCGACCGCCCGTGAGGACCAGAAGTTCGGCATCCCGCTCGCCGATGCCGCGGATGCCGTGGCGCGCATCCGCTCGCACTCCAGCCTGCGCTTCCTCGGCCTGCACTCGCACATCGGCTCGCAGATCTTCGAGTCGGGCGGGTTCCTCGAGGCGGCCCGGCGCCTGCTCGAGCTGCACGCGACGCTCCTCGAAGGCGGCGAGGTGCCCGAGCTCAACATCGGCGGCGGGTTCGGCATCGCCTACACGAGCGCCGACGAGGTGGCGCCCATCGAGACGATCGCGGCCGACTTCGCGGAGGTCATCGGCTCCGAGTGCGCGCGCCTCGGCATCCCCGTCCCCGCGATCGCGATCGAGCCCGGCCGCGCCATCATCGGCCCCGCGGGCATCACGCTCTACGAGGTCGGAACCATCAAGGACGTGCTCGTCGAGGGTGCCGCCGTACGCCGCTACGTGAGCGTCGACGGCGGCATGAGCGACAACCTCCGCACGGCGCTGTACCACGCCGACTACACGGCCCGCCTCGCGAACCGCGTGACGGATGCCGACCCGGCCCTCGTGCGCGTCGCCGGCAAGCACTGCGAGTCGGGCGACATCGTCGTGCGCGACGAGTACCTCCCGGGCGACGTGCGCCCGGGCGACCTGCTCGCGGTCGCCGCGACGGGCGCCTATTGCTGGTCGCTCTCGAGCAACTACAACTACCTCGGACGCCCCGCGGTCGTGGCCGTCCGTGACGGGGGGAGTCGCGTGCTCATCCGTCGCGAGAACGCACACGACCTCCTGCGGCGCGACTCCGGCTACTCCTCGGGCGCCGAGGAGATCGACATCGACACCATCCTCGACCGGGAACACTGAACCACGACATGATCGAGTACCGAAACCTGAGAATCGCCGTCCTCGGCGCCGGATCCGTCGGCGCGCAGGTGGCCTCGCTGCTGCTCACGCACAAGGAGGAGCTCGCCGGGCGCGTCGGCGCCGGGCTCGAGCTCGTCGGGATCGCCGTGCGCGACCTCGACGCCCCCCGCACGGCGGAGCTGCCGCGCGAGCTGCTGACGACGGATGCGCGCTCGCTCATCCTCGGCGCCGACATCGTCATCGAGGTCATGGGCGGCCTCGAGCCCGCGCGCGAATACCTCGAGCTCGCCCTCACCTCGGGCGCCGACGTCATCACGGCCAACAAGGCGCTCCTCGCGACCCACGGCCCCGAGCTCTTCGCGATCGCGGAGCAGGTCGGAGCGCAGCTCTACTACGAGGCGGCCGTCGGCGGCGCGATCCCCATCATCCGCCCCCTGCGCGACAGCCTCGCGGGCGACCGCGTCAACCGCATCCTCGGCATCGTCAACGGCACGACGAACTACATCCTCGACCGCATGGACCGCGAGGGCGACACCCTCGAGCAGGCGCTCGCGATCGCGACGGAGCTCGGCTACGCCGAGGCCGACCCGACGGCCGACATCGAGGGCTACGACGCCGCGCAGAAGGCCGCGATCCTCTCGAGCCTCGCGTTCCACACGACCGTTCCGCTCGAGTCGGTGCACCGCGAGGGCATCACGTCGATCACGCACGACCAGGTGCTCTCGGCGAAGAAGGGCGGCTTCGTCGTCAAGCTGCTCGCGGTGTGCGAGCGCCTCGTCGACCCGGAGACGGGGGAGGACGGCGTGAGCGCGCGCGTGCACCCCGCGCTCATCCCCGCGACGCATCCGCTCGCCGCGGTGCACGGCGCCAACAACGCCGTCTTCGTCGAGGCGGAGGCCGCGGGCCCGCTCATGTTCTACGGTGCGGGCGCGGGCGGTGTCCAGACCGCGTCTGCCGTGCTCGGCGACCTCGTGTCGGCCGCGCGCCGCCACGTCGTCGGTGGCCCGGGCGTCGCGGAGTCGACCCACGCCGACCTGCCGATCCTGCCCATCAGCCGCGTCTCGACGCGCTACCAGATCACCCTCGCGGTCGTCGACCTGCCCGGCGTGCTCGCGCAGATCGCGACGCTGTTCGCCGAGCACGGCGTCTCCGTCGAGGCCGTCCAGCAGACCGTCGGCGGGGAGCCCGGTCCGGACGGGCATACGCCCGGCGCTACGCTGGTCATCGGCACGCACCAGGCGACCGAGGCCGCGCTCGCCGCGACGGTCGCCGATCTCGCCGGCAGCCCCGTGGTCGAGCGGGTCGAGAGCGTGCTCCGGGTCGAGGGACTGTAAGGAAGACAATGGCTCACCAGTGGCGCGGCGTGCTGCGCGAATACGCGGATCGTCTCGACGTGACGGATGCGACGCCGATCATCACGCTCGGCGAGGGCGGCACGCCCCTCATCCCCGCCCCGGCGCTCTCCGCGCGCACGGGCGCGAAGGTGTGGGTCAAGTTCGAGGGCATGAACCCGACGGGCTCCTTCAAGGACCGCGGCATGACGATGGCCGTCTCGAAGGCCGTCGAGCACGGCGCGAAGGCCATCATCTGCGCGTCGACCGGGAACACCTCGGCGTCCGCCGCCGCCTACGCGACCCACGCGGGCATCACGGCCGCCGTGCTCGTGCCCGAGGGCAAGATCGCGATGGGCAAGCTCGCGCAGGCGATCGCCCACGGCGCCGAGCTCCTCCAGGTGCGCGGCAACTTCGACGACTGCCTCGACATCGCGCGCGATCTCGCGGCGAACTACCCCGTGCACCTCGTGAACTCGGTCAACAACGACCGCATCGAGGGCCAGAAGACCGCCGCGTTCGAGGTCGTCGAGGTGCTGGGCGACGCGCCCGACTTCCACTTCATCCCGGTCGGCAACGCGGGCAACTACACCGCCTACTCGCGGGGCTACAAGGAGGAGGCCGACCGCGGCGTCACGACGAAGCGCCCGCGGATGTTCGGCTTCCAGGCCGAGGGCTCGGCGCCCATCGTGCGCGGCGAGATCGTGCGCGACCCCGACACGATCGCGAGCGCCATCCGCATCGGCAACCCCGCCTCGTGGGAGCTCGCCCTCACGGCGCGCGACGAGACCGACGGCTACTTCGGCGCGATCAGCGACGCGAAGATCCTCGAGGCGCACCGCATCCTGTCGAGCGAGGTCGGCGTGTTCGTCGAGCCCGCGTCGGCCGCGTCGGTCGCCGGCCTGCTCGACCGTGCCGAGGCTGGGGTCATCCCGCAGGGCGCCACCGTCGTGCTCACGGTCACGGGCCACGGCCTCAAGGACCCGCAGTGGGCCCTCAAGGCCGCCGACGGCTCGGACGTGCAGCCCACGAGCGTCTCCGTCGACGTCGCCGAGATCGCCCAGGTGCTGGGCCTCGCCTCGAGCTCGGCGTCTGCATGAGCCTCGTCGGCCGCTCCGTCACGGTCCGGGTCCCCGCGACGACCGCGAACCTCGGTCCGGGCTTCGACACGCTCGGCATGGCGCTCGCCGTCTACGACGAGCTGCAGGTGACCGCGCGTGAGCAGCCGGGTGCGACCGTCCGCGTCATCGGCGTCGGCGAGGGGGAGGTGCCGACCGACGAGTCGAACCTCGTCGTACGTGCGATCGCCCACACCTTCGCGTCGGTCGGCCAGGAGCTCCCCGGCCTCGACCTCGTCGCCCACAACGCCATCCCGCACGGTCGGGGCATGGGCTCGTCGGGCGCCGCGATCGTCTCGGGCATCATGGCCGCGAAGGGCCTGCTCGAGGGCGTCGTCGAGTTCACCGCCGACGACCTGCTCGCGCTCGCGACGGAGCTGGAGGGCCACCCCGACAACGTCGCCCCGGCGCTCTTCGGCGGGCTCACGATCACGTGGGTCACCCCCGACGGCCCCCGCTACAAGAAGCTCATCGTGCACCGCGGCGTGAGCCCCCTCGTCGCCGTGCCGCACGAGCGCACGATGTCGACGGCGCTCGCACGCAGCCTCCAGCCCGACTCGGTGCCGCACGAGGACGCCATCTTCAACGTCTCCCGTTCGGCGCTGCTCATCGCGGCGCTCGTCCAGAGCCCCGAGCTGCTGCACGCCGCGACCGAGGACAAGCTGCACCAGAGCTACCGCGCGAGCGCGATGCCCGAGACGGATGCGCTCATCCAGCTCCTGCGCGCCGACGGCCTCGCGGCGGTCGTATCGGGCGCAGGGCCGTCGATCCTCGTGCTCGGCTCCGACCCCGCGCAGCGCCTGCGGGCGGCCGAGCTCATCGCCGGAAACGCCGAGTCGACCTGGGAGTGCCTCATGCTCGCCGTCGACTTCCGGGGTGCTACAGTGGTGCTGCACTCGGACGACGCCGCGGCTTAGACCGGCGCGGAGTGCATTCCACCGGCACTCGCCAACCGCGGTTTCCCGCATCCTCATGCAACCCGAACCGCAGCGAGCGGTGCCGCCATCCCGGGAAGTTCTGTGCCCGGGCCGAAAGGACGATTCAGTCGTGACCGACACCACCATTCCCGCGAACCCCGCGGGAGATCGCGCCGCCCTCAGCCGACTGCGGCTGGCCGAGCTCCAGGCTCTGGCCGCCGCCCGCGGCATCAGCGGCGTATCCCAGATGCGCAAAGGAGATCTCGTGGACACTCTCTCCGGACTTCCCGCCGACGCCGACGAGGCCGTGACCGAGCAGGTCGCGCCCGAGCAGTCCTCGCCCGAGGGCGAGGACGCTCCCGTCGAGGAGACTCCCGTCGAGGAGACTCCCGTCGAGGAGACCCCGGCCGAGGAGACCCCGGCCGAGAGCGCCGCCGCGGAGGACGCCCCGATCGAGGAGGCCGCCGTCGAGGCGCCGGCCGAGGAGGCTTCCGCGGAGACGCCCGCAGAGGAGACCTCTGCGGAGACCCTCGCCGACGCTCCCGCCGCGCAGGAGGCGCCCGCCGCCGAGCAGCCCGCCGGCCGCAGCCGCCGCGGCTCGCGCCGTGCGAGCGTGCCCTCGGCCGACGCCGCCGCGATCGCCGCCGCGCTCCCGCAGATCGAGCTCCCGGAGCCCGCCCAGCGCCGCAGCGCCGCGCAGCACGCCGCGCAGGCCGAGCTGGGCCTCGAGCTCGACAAGCTCGTTCCCGCCTCCGAGCAGCCCGAGTCCGAGGGCGAGACCGAGGGTCAGCCCTCGGGTCGCCGCAACCGCAACCGCCGCGGCGGCCGTGGTGGCCAGAACGGTCAGAACGGTCAGCAGCAGGACGCCCAGCAGGCCGCCGAGGGCGAGGACCAGAGTCAGGGCGGCAAGGGCCAGAACGGCCAGAGCGGCCAGGGTGGCCAGAACGGCCCCGCCCAGCAGCAGGAGGGCCAGGGCGAGGGACGTCGCGGGCGCAACCGCGACCGCAACCGCAACCGTCGTGGTGGCGGCGCGGTCGACGAGATCGAGCCCGAGATCTCCGACGACGACGTGCTCATCCCGATCGCCGGCATCCTCGACGTGCTCGACAACTACGCCTTCGTGCGCACGACCGGCTACCTGCCCGGCCCGAGCGACGTCTACGTCTCGCTCGGCCAGGTCAAGAAGTACAACCTGCGCAAGGGCGACGCCGTCGTCGGCGCCATCCGCCAGCCGCGCGACGGCGACCAGCAGGGCGGACGCCAGAAGTACAACGCGATCGTGAAGATCGACTCGATCAACGGCCAGTCCGTCGACGAGGCCGCGAACCGCGTCGACTTTGGCAAGCTCACGCCCATCTACCCGAACGAGCGCCTGCGCCTCGAGACGACGCCCGAGAAGCTCTCGACGCGCATCATCGACCTCATCGCGCCCATCGGCAAGGGCCAGCGCGGCCTCATCGTCGCGCCGCCGAAGGCCGGCAAGACGCTCATCCTGCAGGCCATCGCCAAGGCGATCGCGGTCAACAACCCCGAGGTCCACATCATGGTGGTGCTCGTGGACGAGCGGCCCGAAGAGGTCACCGACATGCAGCGCTCGGTCAAGGGCGAGGTCATCGCATCGACCTTCGACCGTCCCGCCGAGGACCACACGACCGTCGCGGAGCTCGCGATCGAGCGCGCCAAGCGCCTCGTCGAGCTCGGCAACGACGTCGTCGTGCTGCTCGACTCGATCACGCGCCTCGGCCGCGCCTACAACCTCGCGTCGCCGGCATCCGGTCGCATCCTGTCGGGCGGGGTCGACGCGTCGGCGCTCTACCCGCCGAAGCGCTTCTTCGGCGCCGCGCGCAACATCGAGGGCGGCGGCTCGCTGACGATCCTCGCGACGGCGCTCGTCGAGACCGGCTCCAAGATGGACGAGGTCATCTTCGAGGAGTTCAAGGGCACCGGCAACATGGAGCTCCGTCTCTCGCGCGCCCTCGCCGACAAGCGCATCTTCCCGGCGGTCGACATCTACGCGTCGAGCACCCGCCGCGAGGAGGAGCTGCTCTCGGCCGACGAGGTCAAGATCACGTGGCGTCTGCGCCGCGCGCTCGCAGGGCTCGAGCTGCAGCAGCAGCTCGAGGTCGTGCTGTCGAAGCTCAAGGAGACCGGTTCCAACACCGAGTTCCTCGTGCAGATCCAGCAGTCGCTCCCCAATGGGGGCGCGGGCAACGGCAACGGCCACAAGGGCTGACGTGTTCGAGTCGGTCCAGTCGCTGCTGGCCGAGCACGAACAGCTCCAGCAGCTGCTCGCGGATCCCGCGATCCACGCGGATGCGGCGCGCGCGAAGAAGGTCAACCGGCGCTACGCCGAGCTGAGCCAGATCGTCGCGGCGCACGACGCGTGGCAGCAGGCGCAGTCCGACCTCGAGGCGGCGCGCGAGCTCGCCCGCGAGGACGAGGCGTTCGCCGAGGAGGTTCCCGCGCTCGAGGAGGGCGTGCAGGCGTCGCAGGAGAAGCTGCGGCGGCTGCTCATCCCGCGCGACCCCGACGACGGCCGCGACGTCATCATGGAGATCAAGGGCGGCGAGGGCGGCGAGGAGTCGGCGCTCTTCGCGGCCGACCTCCTGCGCATGTACCTCCACTACGCGGAGTCGCGCGGCTGGAAGACGGAGCTGCTCGAGCGCACCGAGTCCGACCTCGGCGGCTACAAGGACGTGCAGGTCGCGATCAAGTCGAGCTCGTCCGATCCCGCCGACGGCGTGTGGGCGAGCCTCAAGTACGAGGGCGGTGTGCACCGCGTCCAGCGCGTGCCGGCCACCGAGTCGCAGGGTCGCATCCACACCTCGACGACGGGCGTGCTCGTCTTCCCCGAGGTCGACGAGCCCGAAGAGATCCACATCGACCCGAACGACCTCAAGATCGACGTCTTCCGCTCCTCGGGTCCCGGCGGCCAGAGCGTCAACACGACCGACTCGGCCGTGCGCATCACGCACGTGCCGACGGGCATCGTCGTGTCGATGCAGAACGAGAAGTCGCAGCTGCAGAACCGCGAGGCCGGCATGCGCGTGCTGCGCGCCCGTCTGCTCGCGAAGCAGCAGGAGGAGCTCGCCGCGGTCGCGTCCGACGCGCGCCGCAGCCAGATCCGCTCCATGGACCGCTCGGAGCGCATCCGCACCTACAACTTCCCCGAGAACCGCATCGCCGACCACCGCACGGGCTACAAGGCGTACAACCTCGACCAGGTCATGAACGGCGCGCTCCAGCCCCTCATCGACTCCTGCATCCAGATGGATGAGGAGGCCCGGCTCGCCGCGCTCGGCGGCGCCGAGGGCTGAGGCGCCGATGACCGCGCCGATGATCCCGAAGACGGTCGCCGAGCTCCGTGCGCACGGCATGCGCGTGCTCGAGGGCGCCCACGTGCCGACGCCCGAGGCGGATGCCGAGCTCCTGTTGGCGCACGTGCTCGGCCTCAGCCGCGGCCAGGTCCAGGCGAAGGTCGTCACGGGTGCGGGCGTCGGATCGGATGAGCGGGTCGCGTACCTCGAGGCCGTCGAGCGCCGCGCCGCGCGCGAGCCGCTGCAGCACATCACGGGCGTCGCGCCGTTCCGCTCGATCGAGCTCGCCGTGGGACCCGGAGTCTTCGTGCCGCGCCCCGAGACCGAATTCGTCGCCCAGCTCGCGATCGACGCCCTCCAGGCCGTCGCGTCGCCCTCGCCCGTCGCCGTCGACTTCGGCACCGGATCGGGCGCGCTCGCCCTCGCGATCGGCACCGAGGTGCCGCACGCGACCGTCGTCGCCGTCGAGAACTCGCCGCGCGCCTTCGTGTGGGCGAAGGAGAACGTGCGCCGCGTGGGCGCCGAGAACGTGCGCCTCGTCTTCGCCGACCTCGCCGAGGCGCTGCCGGAGCTCGACGGAACCGTCGACGTGCTCGTCTCGAACCCGCCCTACATCCCCGACGACGCCATCCCGCGCGACCCCGAGGTGCGGCTCCACGACCCCGCCGCGGCGCTCTACGGCGGTCCCGACGGGCTCGACGTCGTGCGCGCCCTCTCGCAGCGCGCCCTCGCGCTCGTGCGGCCCGGGGGAGCGCTCGTGCTCGAGCACGGCGAGCTGCAGGGCGCCGAGCTGCGCGCCCTCCTCGAGGCCGACGGCTGGCGCGCCACCGCGACCCACCGCGACCTCCTCGGCCGCGACAGAGCCACGACTGCTGTGGCGCCGCGATAATCCGCGGCGCGTGCCGGAAACGGGCACGAGCGCGGTCGCACCCGTTTCCGGGGTGACCATCGGGATGCGTGAACGCAGGTGGTCGAGGAGCGCCGCGCAGCGACGCGTCTCGAGACCGCCGTCACGCCGCGAGGCGCTCCGCCGCGAACCCCTCGATCGCGGCGTGCAGCCCCTCGGCCGTGCCGTAGAGGTACGTCGTGATGCCGAGGGATGCCGCGGCCGCCACGTTCTCCGGCAGGTCGTCGACGAAGAACGCGTCGGTCGCATCCGCGCCGTAGTGCGCGAGCACGCGCTCGAAGACGCGCGGGTCGGGCTTGCGCGCCCCGTAGCGGCTCGTCGTGCGCAGATGCTCGCCGAAGATGGGGGCGATCTCCGGCGCGATCGTCGCGAGGTGCTCGTCGAGCAGGGGGCCGTTGTTGGTCAGCAGGCTCACTCGTCCGTGCCCGGCCGCGCGCTCGACGGCGGCGATGGCATCCGGTCGCGGCGTCATCGCCGAGCGGCGGTTCGCGACCCACTGCTCCGCCGTGACCTCGACGCCGAGCGCCTCCACGAGCGCGAGGCGGTACGTGTCGCCATCGGCGAAGCCGCCGGCCTCGGCCGCCCATTCGCCCTCCTCGTGCCACCAGCGACGCCGCAGCTCCGCGACCTCGAGGCCCGTGAGCGCGCTGAGCCCCCGCATCCGGGCGCGCCAGTCGTAGTCGTAGAGCACGTCGTCCATGTCGAAGAGGAAGAGGAGAGTCATCCCGACCATCCTCGCGCACGGTCCCTGGGTGAGGCGTGGAGCGGGCTCCCCGCTTCCCGCTCCTAGGATGGGTACGCCATGGCGATCTACGACACGGGCGTCCCCGAGCAGCTGATGACAGGGATGCGTCTCGCCCGCGGCGCTATCGCGCGCGGGGAGCTCGTCGTCATCCCCACCGACACGGTCTACGGCGTCGCGGCAGACGCGTTCTCGCCCGAGGCCGTGCAGCGCCTCCTGGATGCGAAGGGCCGCGACCGCACGGCGCCGCCGCCCGTGCTCGTGCCGGGCGTCGCGACGCTCGACGCGCTCGCCGACCCGATCCCGGATGAGGTGCGCGCCCTCGTGGAGGAGTTCTGGCCCGGCGGCCTCACGGTCATCCTGCGCGCGCGGGCGATGCTCGACTGGGACCTGGGGGAGACCCGGGGCACCGTCGCGCTGCGCATGCCGTCCGACAAGGTCGCGCTCGAGCTGCTCGCCGAGACGGGGCCGCTCGCGGTCTCGAGCGCCAACCTCACGGGACAGCCCGCCGCCCTCACGGCGGCGGAGGCGCAGGCGATGCTCGGCGAGAGCGTCGCCGTCTACCTCGAGGCGGGGCGCGCGGGGGCGTCCTACCCCGACGCCGCGGCGCACACCGGCTCGACGATCGTCGACGCGACCAACCTCGAGCATCCCGACGGGCGACTCCGGATCGTCCGCCACGGCGTCGTGCCGGACGAGGAGATCATCCGGGTCGTCGGGGCGGATCGATGCGCGTAATCGCCTACATCGCCACGGCGGGCGTCGCCGCGATCATCTCCTTCGCCTTCTCGATGGTGATCTGGAAGCTCTCGCACCGCTACCGGCTCTACCCGAAGATCCGCGAGCGCGACGTGCACACGCGTCCGACGCCGCGTCTCGGCGGCGCGGCCATGTTCCTCGGCGTCGTCGCCGCGTTCGCGGTCGGGGCGCTCATCCCCGAGCTCGCGATCGTCTACTCGCAGCCCGCCCACGTGTGGGGTCTCCTCGGCGGCGCGCTCATGATCGTGCTCATCGGCGTGGCCGACGACATCTGGGACCTCGACTGGCTCACGAAGCTCGCGGGGCAGATGCTCGCGGCCGTCCTGCTCGCGTGGAGCGGCATCCAGTTCCTCTCCTTCCCGCTGCCCGGCATCATCGTGCAGCTCGCGCCCTGGCAGTCGCTCGTCATCACGGTGTTCGTGATCGTGCTCGTGATGAACGCCATCAACTTCATCGACGGCCTCGACGGCCTCGTCGCGGGCGTCGCGATCATCGCCAACGGCGTCTTCTCGGTCTACGTCTTCGTGATCTCCTCGGGGCCCACGGGCCAGAGCGACTACTTCAACCTCGCGCAGCTCATCTCGGCGGTGCTCATCGGGGCGTGCCTGGGCTTCCTGCCGCTCAACTGGCACCGCGCGCGGCTCTTCATGGGCGACGCGGGCGCGCTCCTCACGGGCCTCCTCATGGCGGCGTCGACGATCGCCGTGACGGGGCAGATCGACCCCGGCGCACTCGAGGAGACGGTCGGCAGCGCGCGGCAGTTCCTGCCGGCGTTCATCCCCCTGCTGCTGCCGTTCGCCATCCTCATCGTGCCGCTGCTCGACTTCGGCCTCGCGGTCGTGCGTCGCCTTCGGGCGGGCAAGTCGCCGTTCACGGCCGACCGCAAGCACCTGCACCACCGCCTGCTCGACATGGGCCACTCGCACCTGCACGCCGTGCTCATCCTCTACGGGTGGACGGCCGCCGCGTCGATCGGCATGCTCCTGTTCCTCTTCATCGACACGTGGTGGGCGGCTCTCGCGACCCTGCTGGGTCTCGTGACCTGCACTCTCATCACCCTCGCCCCGCTCAGCAGACGCAAGGCCGTCGAGGCGGCCGCCCAGAGCACGCCGACGGATGCGGAGCTCGCCCGGTTCGACCCGCTCGACGCCGCCGCGGAGGACGCGCCCGCGCCCACCGCCGACGACGCCCGCGAGGTGCTCGAGGCGATCCACGAGCACGACAAGGAAGGCACGGCATGAGCGCCGCCCCCAACCGCATCCTCACGACCTCTCTGCGCTGGGGCGCCCTCTTCGCGACGGGCCTCGCGGTCGTCGCGGGCGGGATCGGCGTCCTCGTCGCCGGTCTCCCCGGACTGTGGGGCGGCCTGCTCGGCGCGCTCCTCGCGTTCGCGTTCCTCGCGCTCACGGCGGGAAGCATCCTGCTCGGCCAGCGGCTCACGGTCGACGACCCGAACAGCCCGCTGTTCTACGGCGTCGTGCTCGGCGCGTGGCTCGTCAAGCTCATCGTCTTCTTCGTGTTCATGTTCTGGCTGCGAGGCCAGTCGTGGCTCGACCCCTGGGTGTTCTTCCTCACCGTGATCGTCGCCGTGCTCGGCTCCCTCGTGATCGACGCCCTCTCGTTCGTGCGCTCGCGCACGCCGTACGTCGACGTCGAGCTGCCGGGCGACGAAACCGGCAAGTGAGGACGTCCTGACGACCGCCTCAGCACTGATAGGCTGAGATCAACCCCATTCCATCGCCGCGTGCGCGCACGCCCCGAGTCTGGAGTCAGCGCTGCTAGCTTCCGCCTTCATCCCCCTGGTTCGGTCCAGCGACGACACCGACGGCGGATTCCACGGCCCGTCGCTCGAGGAGTTCTTCCCGCCCGCCGTGCTCTTCGCGGACACGCCGTTCGAGATGAACCGCATCATGATCATCCGCGTGGTGATCACGGCGCTGCTCATCCTCTGGATGGTGCTCGCGACGCGCCGCATGCGCATCGTCCCGACGCGCGGCCAGGCCGCCAACGAGTTCCTGTTCGGCTTCGTCCGCAACAGCATCATCATCGAGACGCTCGGAGAGAAAGACGGCCGCCGCTTCATGGCGCCTCTCTTCGCGATGTTCTTCCTCATCCTGGGGCTCAACCTCACCGGTATCGTCCCCGGCCTCAACATCGCGGGAACCTCGGTCATCGGCACGCCGCTCGTGCTCGCGGTCGTCTCCTACGTGATGTTCATCTACGCGGGCATCCGCAAGCACGGGTGGAAGTTCTTCAAGAACTCGCTCTTCCCGAGCGGGGTCCCGTGGTTCCTCTACATCGTCGTGACGCCGATCGAGCTCATCTCGACCTTCATCCTGCGCCCGGTCACGCTCACCCTCCGTCTCCTCATGAACATGGTCGCGGGCCACATGCTGCTCGTGCTGTGCTTCTCGGCCACGCAGTTCTTCTTCTTCACCGTCCTCGCGGACGGCAACTTCCTGGGCCTCCTGGGCGTGGGCACCTTCGCCTTCGGCGCCGCCTTCACGCTCTTCGAGCTCATGGTCGCCGCCCTCCAGGCCTACGTCTTCACCTTCCTCGCCGCCGTCTACATCCAGCTCTCGCTGGCCGACGAGCACTGACCATCCGGCACCCGCCGGGACCAACCCCGCAACACATCACAGAAAAGGAAATCCCGTGATCGTTGGATACCTCGCCCCCATCGCGTTCGGCCTGGCCTCGATCGGCTCGGCCATCGGCGTGGGCCTCGTCGTCGGCAAGACGATCGAGTCCGTCGCCCGCCAGCCGGAGCTGCAGGGTCGCCTGACCGGTCTGATGTTCCTCGGCATCGCGTTCACCGAGGCGCTCGCCTTCGTCGCGATCGCCGTGGGCTTCATCCCCTTCACCGCCCCCGCCTGATCCGCATCCCCACTGACCGAAGGAGGCTGGGATGCTGACAGCATTCCTCGCTAGCGCGCCCACTAAGGATGTGAACCCTCTGCTGCCGGCCGATTACGACCTGCTGTGGTCGTCGGTGATCTTCGTCGCGCTGCTCATCGTCGTCGCCGTCTACGTGCTGCCGCGCCTCAACAAGGCGCTCGACGCACGTGCCGAGGCGATCGAGGGCGGGCTGAAGAAGGCCGAGGAGGCCCAGGCCGCCGCGGCCGCCGCGCGTGACGAGTACACCGCGCAGCTCGCCGAGGCCCGCGCCGAGGCCGCCCGCATCCGCGAGCAGGCTCGCACCGACGGCCAGGCGATCCTCGCCGAGCTCAAGGAGAACGCGCAGGCGGAGGCGGCTCGCATCGTCGCGAACGCCCAGACGCAGATCGAGGCCGAGCGTTCGGCCGCGATGGTGTCGCTGCGCGCCGAGGTCGGCAGCCTCGCGCTCGACCTCGCGTCGGGCGTCATCGGGGAGACCCTCTCGGACGACAAGAAGGCCGCCGCCGTCGTGGACCGCTTCCTCGCGGACCTCGAGGCGGACGAGAAGGCGAAGGCGGGCAAGTAGATGGGATCGGCGTCACGCGTCGCGCTCCAGTCGGCGACGCAGCAGCTCTCGGGGGCGACGGGCGTCAACCTCGCCACCGGTGAGCAGCTGCTCGCCGCGAGCCGGGCGATCGAGTCGTCGGCGCAGCTGCGCTCGGCACTCGCCGACCCCGCGGTCGAGAGTGCACGCAAGAGCGGGCTCCTCACGGCGATCTTCGGCTCGCTCGACGGCGCCGCCTCGCAGGTTCTCACCGGCGCTGTGTCGTCCCGCTGGTCGTCGCCTGACGAGCTCGTCGACGGCATCGAGCAGCTCGGCATCCGCGCGATCGCGCAGGCGGCCGGGGCCGACGCGGGGATCGAGGGCGAGCTCTTCGCCTTCGGCCGCGCCGTCTCGAGCGACAACGAGCTCGAGCTCGCCGTCGGCAGCAAGCTCGGCTCACCCGAGGCGAAGGCCGCGCTCGTCGACACGCTGCTCGCCGGCAAGGCGCAGCCCGCGACCGCCGCGATCGTGCGCCACCTCGTGCAGAGCCCGCGCGGACGCCGCATCGGGCAGCTCCTGAGGGGCGCCGCCGACATCGTGGCCGACACCGCGGGCGCGCGCATCGCGACCGTGACCTCGGCAGCACCGCTCACGGCCGCCCAGCTCACCGCGCTCGAGAAGACCCTCGGTGCGCGCTACGGCCAGGCGCTGCGCATCAACCTCATCACCGACCCCACCATCGTGGGCGGCCTGCGCGTGCAGATCGGCGACGACGTCATCGACGGAACCGTCGCCGCCCGCCTCGCCGACCTCCGCATCCGACTCGCCGGCTGACCCGGCGCACCGACGCACCACTCCAAGGAAGAGACATGGCAGACATCACGATCAGCCCGGACGAGATCCGTTCCGCGCTCAAGGACTTCGCCGCCGGCTACCAGCCCGCTGCGGCCACGACGACCGAGGTCGGCACCGTCATCGACGCCGCCGACGGCATCGCGCACGTCGAGGGCCTCCCGGGCGCCATGGCGAACGAGCTCCTGCGCTTCGAGGACGGCACGCTCGGCCTCGCGCTGAACCTCGACGAGGACTCGATCGGTGTCATCGTGCTCGGCGAGTTCACCGGCATCGAGGAGGGCCAGCCGGTCACCCGCACGGGCGAGGTGCTCTCGTCGCCCGTCGGCGACGGCTTCCTCGGCCGCGTCGTCGACCCGCTCGGCAACCCGATCGACGGTCTCGGCGAGATCAAGGCCGAGGGGCGCCGCGCCCTCGAACTCCAGGCTCCCGGCGTCATGCAGCGCAAGTCGGTGCACGAGCCGCTCCAGACCGGCATCAAGGCCATCGACGCGATGATCCCCGTCGGCCGCGGCCAGCGTCAGCTCATCATCGGCGACCGCCAGACGGGCAAGACCGCGATCGCGATCGACACGATCATCAACCAGAAGGCCAACTGGGACTCGGGCGACGTCAACAAGCAGGTGCGCTGCATCTACGTCGCGATCGGCCAGAAGGGCTCGACCATCGCCGCGGTGAAGGGCGCCCTCGAGGACGCCGGCGCGATGGAGTACACGACGATCGTCGCGGCTCCGGCCTCCGACCCCGCGGGCTTCAAGTACCTCGCGCCCTACACCGGCTCGGCCATCGGGCAGCACTGGATGTACGGCGGCAAGCACGTCCTCATTGTGTTCGACGACCTGTCGAAGCAGGCCGAGGCCTACCGCGCCGTGTCGCTGCTCCTCCGCCGCCCGCCGGGCCGCGAGGCGTACCCGGGTGACGTCTTCTACCTGCACTCGCGTCTGCTCGAGCGTTGCGCGAAGCTCTCGGACGAGCTCGGCGCCGGCTCGATGACGGGTCTGCCGATCATCGAGACGAAGGCGAACGACGTGTCGGCGTACATCCCGACCAACGTCATCTCCATCACCGACGGCCAGATCTTCCTGCAGTCCGACCTCTTCAACGCGAACCAGCGTCCCGCGGTCGACGTCGGCATCTCGGTGTCGCGCGTCGGCGGTGACGCCCAGGTCAAGTCGATCAAGAAGGTCTCCGGCACGCTCAAGCTCGAGCTCGCCCAGTACCGCGCCCTCGAGGCGTTCGCGCTCTTCGCGTCGGACCTCGACGCCACGAGCCGCCGCCAGCTCGAGCGCGGTGCGCGCCTGACCGAGCTCCTGCGCCAGCCGCAGTACTCGCCGTTCCCGGTCGAGCGCCAGGTCGTCTCGATCTGGGCTGGCACCAAGGGCAAGCTCGACACGATCCCCGTCGAGGACGTTCTGCGCTTCGAGGCGGAGCTGCACGACTACCTGGCCCGCAACACCCAGGTGCTCGACACGCTGCGCGACACGAACGTGCTCGACGACGCGACCGAGGCCGAGCTCGAGAAGGCGGTCGACGCCTTCGTGCTCGAGTTCCAGCCCGGCGAGGGCGCCCCGGGCGTCGGCAGCGAGGAGTTCGAGGCCGCCGAGGTCGAGGACGTCAACCAGGAGCGCATCGTGAAGGGCAAGCGCTGATCCGCCTCGGCGGCAGCGTCCTCGACGAGACTCACGACAGGAAGAGATAGGACATGGGAGCCCAGCTTCGGGTCTACCGGCAGAAGATCCGCTCTGCCCAGACGACCAAGAAGATCACCCGTGCCATGGAGCTGATCGCGGCGAGCCGCATCCAGAAGGCGCTCCAGCGGGTGTCGGCGTCCGCGCCGTACGCCCGCGCGGTGACGCGCGCCGTCTCGGCGGTCGCCACGTACTCGAACGTGAGCCACGTGCTCACGACCGAGCCCGAGGTCATCCGCCGCGCAGCGGTCGTCGTCTTCACCTCCGACCGCGGTCTCGCGGGCGCGTTCAACGCGAACGTGCTGCGCGAGAGCGAGGAGCTCACCAAGCTGCTCACCGAGCAGGGCAAGGAGGTCGTCCACTACGTGGTCGGCCGCCGCGGTGTGAGCTACTTCAACTTCCGCAAGCGCACTCCGGAGCGCGCGTGGATCGGCGACACCGACACCCCCTCGTTCTCGACCGCACAGGAGATCGGCGAGGAGATCGTCGCCCGCTTCGTGCAGCCGACGGACGAGGGCGGCGTGGACGAGATCCACATCGTCTACAACCGCTTCGTGTCGATGCTCACGCAGCAGCCCGAGGTCGTGCGCCTCCTGCCGCTCGAGATCGTCGAGGGGGTCGAGGAGCCCGGCGACGCCGAGATCTTCCCGCTCTACGAGTTCGAGCCGGAGCCCGACGCGGTGCTCGACGCCCTGCTTCCGGTCTACATCGAGTCGCGCATCTTCAACGCGCTCCTGCAGTCCGCGGCCTCCAAGCAGGCCGCCACGCAGAAGGCGATGAAGTCCGCGAGCGACAACGCCGACAAGCTCATCCGCGACTACACCCGCCTCGCGAACAACGCGCGCCAGGCGGAGATCACCCAGCAGATTTCCGAGATCGTGGGCGGCGCTGACGCCCTGGGCTCGGCGAAGTAATACGACAGGAAGAGAAACCATGGCTACCGCTACCAAGAAGGCAACGGCGTCGGAGGCTCCCGCCGCGGGCGGCGTCGGACGCGTCGCGCGCGTCACGGGCCCCGTCGTCGACATCGAGTTCCCGCACGACGCGATCCCCGAGATCTACAACGCGCTGCACACCGACATCACGATCGGCGACTCCACCACGACGATCACGCTCGAGGTCGCGCAGCACCTCGGCGACGACCTGATCCGCGCGATCGCGCTCAAGCCGACCGACGGCATCGTCCGCGGCCAGGAGGTGCGCGACACCGGCGCCGCCATCTCGGTGCCCGTCGGCGACGTCACCAAGGGCAAGGTCTTCAACGTCACGGGCGAGGTGCTCAACGGCGCCCCCGGCGAGACCATCGAGGTGAGCGAGCGCTGGCCGATCCACCGCAAGCCCCCGGCCTTCGACCAGCTCGAGTCGAAGACGCAGCTCTTCGAGACCGGCATCAAGGTCATCGACCTCCTCACCCCCTACGTGCAGGGTGGCAAGATCGGCCTTTTCGGTGGTGCGGGCGTCGGCAAGACCGTCCTCATCCAGGAGATGATCCAGCGCGTCGCGCAGGACCACGGTGGTGTGTCGGTGTTCGCCGGCGTCGGCGAGCGCACCCGTGAGGGCAACGACCTCATCCACGAGATGGAGGAGGCGGGCGTCTTCGACAAGACCGCGCTCGTCTTCGGCCAGATGGACGAGCCCCCGGGAACGCGTCTGCGCGTCGCCCTCTCGGCGCTCACGATGGCCGAGTACTTCCGCGACGTGCAGAAGCAGGACGTGCTCCTCTTCATCGACAACATCTTCCGCTTCACGCAGGCGGGTTCCGAGGTGTCGACGCTGCTCGGCCGCATGCCCTCCGCGGTGGGCTACCAGCCGAACCTCGCCGACGAGATGGGCATCCTCCAGGAGCGCATCACCTCGACGCGCGGTCACTCGATCACCTCGCTGCAGGCGATCTACGTGCCGGCCGACGACTACACCGACCCGGCCCCGGCGACGACCTTCGCGCACCTCGACGCGACGACCGAGCTCTCGCGTGAGATCGCGTCGAAGGGTCTGTACCCGGCGGTCGACCCGCTGACGTCGACCTCGCGCATCATGGACCCGCGCTACCTGGGCGAGGACCACTACCGCGTCGCCACCTCGGTGAAGGCGATCCTCCAGAAGAACAAGGAGCTCCAGGAGATCATCGCGATCCTCGGTGTCGACGAGCTCTCCGAAGAGGACAAGATCACCGTCTCGCGCGCGCGTCGCATCCAGCAGTTCCTCTCGCAGAACACCTACATGGCGAAGAAGTTCACGGGCGTCGAGGGTTCGACCGTCCCGCTGCGCGACACCATCGAGTCGTTCGACGCGATCGTGCGCGGTGACTTCGACCATGTCGCCGAGCAGGCCTTCTTCAACGTGGGCTCGATCTCGGACGTCGAGGAGCGCTGGGCGCAGATCCAGAAGGAGAACGGCTGATCATGGCGCTCAACGTCGCCGTCGTCTCGGCGGAGCGCGAGCTGTGGTCGGGCGAGGCCACGCAGGTCGTCGCCCGCACCACGGAGGGCGAGATCGGCATCCTGTCCGGTCACGAGCCCGTGCTCGCGATCCTCGCGCCGGGGGAGTCGCGGGTCACCGCGACCGACGGCACCGTCGTCACCGCGCGCCTCGAGGACGGGTTCCTCTCGGTTCAGGGTGACACGGTCACCCTCGTCGCGGGCAACGCCGAGCTCGTCTGAGCATCCCCCACCCGGGGGATGCGCCGACGCGCGCGAATCGTAGAGTAGAGCCATGCTCATCGTGATGGCGGGCCTCCCGGCAGCCGGGAAGAGCACGATCGCCGAAGTGGTCGGCAACCGCATGGGAGTGCCGGTCGTGTCGGTCGACCCGATCGAGGCGGCGATCCTCTCCGCGGGGATCGACGCCGACCAGCCGACCGGGCTCGCGGCGTACCTCGTCGCGGAGGCGTTCGCCGACGCCGTGCTGACCGGCGGCGGCAGCATCATCGTCGACGCCGTGAACGCGGTGAACCCCGCGCGCGAGCAATGGGTGAAGCTCGCAGAGCGCCAGAAGGCCGAGCTGCGCTTCATCGAGGTGATCTGCTCCGATGGCGAGCTGCACGGCGAGCGTCTCGCCGCGCGCACCGCGCGTCTGGAGAAGACCGCGCTGCCCGGTGCCTTCGCCGTCGAGCAGAGCCTCGACGAGTGGGAGGACTGGTCGGGCGCGAGCGGCGCGATCGCCCGCATCACGCTCGACTCGGTCGAGCCGCTCGGCATCAACGTGGAACGCGCGATCGCGTTCCTGCAGCGCTGACGTGCTGATCCTGCTGCCGCCCTCCGAGACCAAGCGGGAGGGCGGAGCCGAGGGGAGCGGGCTCGACCTGAACGCGCTCGGCTTCGCCGGGCTGGCATCCGCTCGTCGCACCGCGCTCGACGCCCTCGAGGAGCTCGCGAGCGACCCGGAGGCGTCGGCGAAGGCGCTCAAGCTCGGCAAGACGCAGGCGCACGAGGCGGAGCGCAACCGCCGCATCCGCACCTCGCCCGTCATGCCGGCGCTCGACCGCTACGACGGTGTGCTCTACGACGCCCTCGATGGCGCGACCCTCGACCGCAGCGCACGCGGGTTCGCCCACCGGCACGTCGCGATCGCCTCCGCGCTCTTCGGGATCACGCGCGCGCTCGACCCGATCCCCGCGTACCGCCTCTCCGCCGACTCGCGCCTGCCCGGTGTGCCGCTCAAGAAGCTGTGGGCGCCCGCGATCTCGACCGAGCTCGCCCGGGAGCCGGGGCTCGTGCTCGACCTGCGGTCGGAGGCGTACGCCTCTCTCGGCCCCGTTCCGTCGCGCCCGGATTCGGTGTTCGTGCGCGTCGTGACGGAGGACGGCGGGCGCCGTCGGGCGCTCAACCACTTCAACAAGGCGGGCAAGGGGCGCCTCACCCGCGCACTTGTGCTCGCGGGGATCGACCACCCGGACGTGGACGCGCTGCTCGCCTGGGCGGCGTCGGAGGGCATCCGACTGGAGCCGGGCGCGCCGGGAGAACTCGACCTCGTGGTGTGAGACGCGCCGGCGCGGTGAGCGGCGGGGGTCAGCCCTCGGCGCGCCAGCAGCCGGCGACGTGGTCGTCGACGAGGCCGGCCGACTGCATGAGGGCGTACATCGTCGTGGGGCCGACGAAGCGGTAGCCCTGCTTCTTGAGCGCCTTGCTGAGGGCCGTGGCCTCGGGCGTCACCGCGGGGATGTCGGCGAGTGCGCTCGGTCGCGCGCCCGGCTCGGGCGCGAACGACCAGATGAGCCGGTCGAGCGCTCCTGGATCGTCCGCGACGAGTTCGCGCGTCACGCGCGCGTTCGAGATGGTCGCTTCGATCTTGGCGCGGTTGCGGATGATGCCCGTGTCGGCCAGGAGGCGTGCGATGTCGTCGTCACCGAACTCGGCGACCGCCGCGTAGTCGAAGTCGTGGAACGCGGCGCGGAAGGTGGACCGCCGGCGGAGGATCGTGATCCAGGAGAGCCCCGCCTGGAACCCCTCGAGCGACATCTTCTCGAAGAGGGGCCGGTCGCCGTGCAGCGCGTGGCCCCATTCCTCGTCGTGATAGCGGCGGTACTCCGCGTCGTGGCCGACCCAGCCGCAGCGCGCTCGTCCGTCGTCGCCCACGACGACGTCGGCGCGGCTCACGCGGCCGACTCCGCGCCCGGGATGTCGAGCGTCGGCGCCTCCTCGGGCCGCATGAGACGCGGCACGCGGTGCGGGATGTTCTCGTGGTCGAGGAGCCACGACTTCGTCGGGATGCCCTCGCCACCGGAGTAGCCCGTGATGACGCCCGTGGAGCCGAGCACGCGGTGGCACGGGACGATGATCGGCACGGGGTTGGCGCCGACGGCGCCTCCGACGGCGCGGCCCGCCGTGGGCCGGCCCGTGCTGCGTCCGAGCTCGCCGTAGGAGACGACCTCGCCCCACTGCAGCTCCACGAGCCGCTCCCACACGTCGAGCTGGAACTCGGTGCCGTGAAGTGTGACGGGCACGTCGAACTCCCGGCGCGCCCCCGCGAAGTACTCGCGGAGCTGCGCGACCGCGAGCCGCGTGACGTCGTCGGGTCGCTCCGCGAGCTCGTCGTGGGGGAGGAGCCCATCGCGTTCGATCGACAGGGCGATGATCGCGGCGCCGTCGCTCACGACCTCGATGCGCCCGATCGGGCTGTCGAGACGCTCGAGGGCGACCGGGTGCGCGGGCACGGGCACCGGGGTGGTGGCCGGATCGTAGACCGGCTCGGAAGCCGGGGCGACGGATGCGGTGTCGGGCGTGGTCATGGCACGAGCGTAACCCCGGCATCCGACGCGCACCGGCGGGAATCGGACATGGCGTGGACGGTCGTCATACAGCCGATCGGGGGAGGAGCGGACGCGTAGTCTCGGGGCATGCAGACGCGCGAACTCGGCACATCCGGCATCCTCGTCTCCGTCGTCGGCCTCGGCTGCAACAACCTGGGACGCAGCGGCACCCGCACCGAGACGCAGGAGGGGGCGACCGCCGTCGTGCACGCCGCGCTCGACGCGGGGGTGACGCTCTTCGACACGGCCGACATGTACGGCGCGACGTTCGGCCTGAGCGAGACGCTGCTCGGGCAGGCCCTCCGCGGCCGTCGCGACGAGGCGGTCGTCGCGACCAAGTTCGGCCACCAGCAGTTCCCGACCCCGCTCGCCGACATCGGCCCGCGCGGCGGCCGCGCGTACATCCGCGCCGCCGTCGAGGGCTCGCTCGCGCGCCTGCAGACCGACCGCATCGACCTCTACCAGCTGCACACGCCCGATCCCGTGACGCCCATCGAGGAGACCCTCGGCGCGCTCGACGAGCTCGTGCGCGAGGGCAAGGTGCGCGCCATCGGGCATTCGAACCTCGACGGCGACGCCATCCGCGCGGCCGACGACGCGGCCACCGAGCTCGGCACGGCGCGCTTCGTCACGGCGCAGAACGAGTACAGCCTCCTCGCGCGCGGCGCCGAGGCGGATGTGCTGCCCGCCGTGCGCGAGCGCGGCCTCGGCTTCCTGCCGTTCTTCCCCCTCGCGAACGGGCTCTTCACGGGCAAGTTCAGCCGCGCCGAGCGCCCGGCCGACAGCCGCATCGCGCGGCAGCGCCCGCACATCGCCGACCAGGCGCCCTGGGACGCGATCGAGGCCTTCGAGGCCTTCGCGGCCGAGCGGGGCATCGGCATCCTCGAGGCGACCTTCGGCTGGCTGCTGTCGCGGCCGGAGCTCTCGAGCGTCATCGCGGGCGCGACGAAGCCCGAGCAGGTCGTCGCCAATGTGCGCGCGGGCGACGGATGGCGCCCCACGTCCGATGAGGTGGCCGCGATCGACGCGCTCTTCCCGGCTGCGTAGGCGGGTCTCGAGACGCGTCCGCTGCGCGGGCGCTCCTCGACCAGTCGGGACGTCGCGGCTCAGTGCCCGACGAGCGGCCCCATGACGCGCGCGACGAACGAGCCCCGGCGCGTGACGCGCTCCTCGACGTCGGCGGCCGTCATCGCGACGAGCCCCGCGTTCGCGCCGAGGAACCGCAGCGGCTCGATCTCCCAGTCGGGGGAGCGGTGCCCCGCCCATGGCAGGCGCGTGAGCTCCGTGTCGGCACCCGTGAGCAGGTCGGCGAGGGTGCGGCCCGCGAGGTTCGTCGTCGACAGGCCGTCGCCGACGTAGCCGCCCGCCCATCCGATGCGCGTCGCGGGGTCGAACCGCACGGCCGCGTGCCAGTCGCGCGGCACGCCGAGCGGCCCACCCCACGTGTGGCTGACCTGCGCGTCGCCGATCGCCGGGAACAGCTCGCCGAGGGTGCGCCGCAGATGCGCGAAGACGCGGTCGACACGGTCGTAGTCGGGCTTGATGGCGCTGCCGAAGTGGTAGCGGGCGCCGCGGCCGCCGAAGGCGAAGCGGTCGTCGGCCGTGCGCTGCCCATAGACGAGCAGGTGCCGGTAGTCGCTGAAGGTGCGCCCGTGCGGGATGCCGACCTCGTCCCAGAACGCGGCGGGCAGGGGCTCGGTCGCGATCATGAGCGAGTAGAGGGGCAGGATGCGGCGGTGTGTCTGGGCGAGCGCGGCGCCGTAGCCCTCCACGGCGATCACGACGCGGTCGCACGTCACGACCCCGCGGTCGGTCTCGACGCGACCGGGGTCGACGCGCGTGACCGTCGTGCCCTCGGCGATCCGCACGCCGCGCGCCTCGACGGCCGCGGCGAGCCCGCGCACGAGCTTCGCGGGGTGGAGTCGCGCGCACGCGGGGTCGTAGACCCCGCCGACGGCGCCGACGGCGGCGACCCGCTCGGGGCCCCACCACTCGAGCTCGTCGACGCCCCACTCCGCGGCATCCGCGACCTCCGCGCGCGCCGCCCGCTCCTGCACCGCCGAGCGCGCGTAGACGACGGTGCCGGCGCGCACGTAGTCGCAGTCGATGCCCGCCTCGACGGATGCACGGCCGACCTCGTCGACCGTGTCGATCATCGCGCGGCGCATCGCGAGGGCGGCGTCGCGTCCGTGCTTCTTGGCGAGCGAGGCCGTCGAGCGCGGGAAGAGCGCCGAGCACCAGCCGCCGTTGCGGCCCGAGGCGCCGAAGCCCGCGATCTCCTTCTCGAGCACGAGGATGCGCGCATCCGGTTCGCGCTCGGAGAGGTACCACGCGGTCCAGAGGCCCGTCAGCCCGCCGCCCACGATGACGACGTCGGCATCCGCATCCCCGTCGAGGCCCGGGCGACGCTCGAGAGCGTCACCCGCGGCCGCGACGGAGTCGTGCCAGTACGAGAGCGCGCGGTAGCCCGCGGTCGGCGCGTCGGTCACGCGAGACTCAGAGCCGAGACCAGGCCTCGGTGAGCACCGAGCGCAGGATGCCCTCGATCTCGTCGAACTCGGCCGGCCCGATCGTGAGCGGCGGCGCGAGCTGGATGACGGGGTCGCCGCGGTCGTCGGCGCGGCAGTAGAGCCCCGCGTCGAAGAGCGCCTTCGAGAGGAAGCCCCGCAGCAGCCGCTCCGACTCGTCGTCGTCGAAGGTCTCCTTCGTGGCCTTGTCCTTGACGAGCTCGATGCCGAAGAAGTAGCCCGCGCCGCGGACGTCGCCGACGATCGGCAGGTCGGTGAGGCGCTCGAGCGCCGCGCGGAACAGCGGGGAGTTCTGCTTGACGCTGTCGGTCAGGCCCTCCTCCTCGAAGATCGCGAGGTTCTCGAGGGCGACTGCGCTCGAGACGGGGTGACCCCCGAAGGTGTAGCCGTGGTAGAACGCCGTCGTGCCGTGGCGGAAGGGCTCGTAGAGCCGGTCGCTCACGATGCACGCGCCGATGGGGGAGTACCCGCTCGTCATGCCCTTCGCGCACGTGATCATGTCGGGCTCGATGCCGAGCGTCGTCGACGCGAACATGTCGCCGATGCGCCCGAAGCCCGTGATGACCTCGTCGGCGACGAGCAGCACGTCGTACTTGTCGCAGATCTCGCGCACGCGCCGGAAGTAGCCCTTCGGCGGCGGGAAGCATCCGCCCGAGTTCTGCACGGGCTCGAGGAAGACGGCCGCGACGGTCTCGGGGCCCTCGAAGACGATCATCTCCTCGATGCGGTTGGCGGCCCACAGGCCGAACTCCTCCTCGGTGCCGCCCGGGAAGCCCATCTCCTCGGCGCGGTAGAAGTTCGTGTTGGGCACGCGGAAGCCGCCGGGGGTGACGGGCTCGAACATCTCCTTCATCGCGGGAATGCCCGTGATGGCGAGGGCGCCCTGCGGCGTGCCGTGGTAGGCCACGAAGCGCGAGATGACCTTGTGCTTCGTGGGGCGGCCCTGGAGCTTCCAGTAGTACTTCGCGAGCTTGAACGCCGTCTCGACGGCCTCGCCGCCGCCCGTGGTGAAGAACACGTGGTTCAGGTCCCCGGGCGCGTAGTCGGCGAGCCGGTCGGCGAGCTCGATCGCGGCGGGGTGCGCGTACGACCACAGCGGGAAGAAGGCGAGCTCCTCGGCCTGCTTCGCGGCGGTCTGCGCGAGGCGCTTGCGGCCGTGGCCGGCGTTGACGACGAAGAGGCCCGAGAGCCCGTCGAAGTACCTGCGCCCCTGGGAGTCCCAGATGTGGTGCCCGTCGCCCTTCACGATGATGGGCGCCCCGTGCTCCTCGAGCACCGACTGGCGTGCGAAGTGCATCCAGAGGTGGTCCTTGGCCTTCTGCTGCAGCTCCGCCTCGGTCTGCGCGCTCAGGGCGTTGTCGGTCATTGTCATGGTGCGATCACCTGGTTCCCCAGTTGTAGTGCTGCTTCTGCAGCTTCAGATAGACGAAGGTCTCGGTCGCCTGCACGCCCTCGACGCGGCGGATGCGCTCGTTGAGCAGCTCGATGAGGTCGTCGTCGTTCTCGCACACGATCTCGGCGAGGATGTCGAAGCTCCCCGCGGTGAGGACGATGTAGTCGACGGCGTCGATCTCCGCGAGGCTCTCGGCGACCTTCCGGCTGTCGCCCGTGACGCGGATCCCCACCATCGCCTGGCGGTAGAAGCCGAGCTGCATGGGGTCGGTGACGGCGACGACCTGCATGACGCCGGCCTCGGTGAGCTTCTGCACCCGTTGGCGGACGGCCGCCTCGGAGAGGCCGACGGCCTTCCCGATCTCGGCGTAGGAGCGGCGGCCGTCCTCTTGCAGCTGCTCGATGATCCCCTTCGACACATCGTCGAGGGCGATGGGTCGGTTGCGCGGCGTCATGCGCTCGATTCTCTCATCACGGTGAGGCCTCGACAAGCGATTCCGCAATGTCGGCGGGTCGCGGCGACGGAATCAGAAGTTCCGAGCGGGTCGACGACGGGTTAGGGTGTGCACATGGCCGAACGGATCCTGCGCAACTTCATCAATGGCGAATACGTCGACGCGCGCGCCGACGACAGCTTCGAGGTCATCGATCCCGCGACGGAGCAGAGCTACGCGAGCTCGCCCGTGTCGGGACAGGCGGATGTGGACGCCGCGTTCGCCGCGGCATCCGCCGCCTTCGAGACGTGGGGCGAGGCGACCCCTGCGGAGCGTCAGCTCGCGCTCTTCCGCATCGCCGACCGCATGGAGGAGCGGGCGGAGGAGTTCGCCGACCTTGAGTCGCAGGACACGGGCAAGCCGCGCACGACCCTCGTCGACGACGAGATCATGCTGTCGGTGGACCAGATCCGCTTCTTCGCGGGCGCCGCGCGCAACCTGGAGGGCCGCGCGACCGCCGAGTACATGAAGGACCACACGAGCTCCATCCGCCGTGAGCCGATCGGCGTCATCGGCCAGGTGACCCCGTGGAACTACCCGCTCAACATGGCGGTGTGGAAGTTCGCCCCCGCCGTCGCGGCGGGCAACACGACGGTCATCAAGCCGTCCGACACGACGCCGCAGACGACGCTCCTGCTCGCGGAGATCGCGGCGGAGTTCCTGCCGCCGGGCGTGCTCAACGTTATCACGGGCGACCGCACGACGGGCGCGAAGATGATCGAGCACAAGACGCCGCAGATGGTGTCGATCACGGGCTCGGTTCGCGCGGGCATGGAGGTCGCGCGCGCGGCCTCGTCGGACCTCAAGCGCGTGCATCTCGAGCTCGGCGGCAAGGCGCCCGTCATCGTGTTCCCGGATGCCGACATGGCGAAGGCCGCGGAGGGCATCGCGATCGCGGGCTACTTCAACGCGGGCCAGGACTGCACGGCCGCGACGCGCGTGCTCGTGCACAAGGACGCGCACGACGCCTTCCTCGCCGCGCTCGCCGACTACGTGAAGGAGAACGTCACGACGGGCGCGCCGAGCGACCCCGACACCTTCTTCGGACCGGTCAACAACGCCAACCAGCTCGAGCGCGTCATGGGCATGCTCGACGCCCTCCCCTCGCACGCGCAGGTCGTCGCGGGCGGTGCCCGCAAGGACGGCGCCGGCTACTTCATCGAGCCGACGATCGTCGACGCGCTGCGCCAGGACGACGACGCCATCCAGACCGAGATCTTCGGGCCGGTCATCACGGTGCAGACCTTCTCCGACGAGGCGGAGGCCCTCGCGTGGGCGAACGGCGTGCAGTACGGCCTCTCGTCGAGCGTCTGGACGAGCGACCACGGCCGCGCGATGCGCTTCGCGAAGCGCCTCGACTTCGGATGCGTGTGGATCAACACGCACATCCCGCTCGTCGCCGAGATGCCGCACGGCGGCTTCAAGCACTCCGGCTACGGCAAGGACCTCTCGATGTACGGCTTCGAGGACTACACGCGCATCAAGCACGTCATGAGCTACATCGGGGAGTGATCGGCGAGTAGTCCCGACCGCCTCCCCCTCTGGGGATACGGTTGCCCGGGTCGGGCGGGAGAGAATGGACGTTCGACCCGGGAGGGGGTGAGCCGCGCCGTGCACGAAGACACCGACGACACCGTCCCGCACGCCGTGCGGGACCGCCTCGCGCGCCAGGTCGTGGACGTCGACGAGGTCGAGGTCGCTCTGGGCGACACCGTCGTGCGCGCGGGCGGCGGGCTCGAAGTGGCCGTCGCTCCCGAGCCTCGCGAGCATCCGGAGCTCCCGCCCGTGCCGGCGGCTCTGCGCCCGCGTCACCGTGTGCGGGTGGGGCTCGAGGAGCCCGTCGAGCTCGATCGGCCCGTGCTCATCGGGCGCCATCCCCGTCCGGGCCGCGTGCCGGCGGGCGAGCCGCCGCGCCTCGTGAGCGTCGAGAGCGCCGACGGCGGCATCTCGAGCACGCACCTCGAGGTGCGGGAGCAGGGGTCGGTGGTCGTCGCGACCGACATGCGCACGCTCAACGGGAGCGAGGTCATGGTGCCGGGCTCGCCCGTGCAGTCGCTGCAGCGCGGCGCATCCGTCGTCGTCACGCCGGGCACCCGCATCGATCTGGGAGAGGGTGTCGTCGTGGAGGTGCTGGGACCCGTGCGCGCGGTGCCGAGAGCGGGGGGTGCGGCATGACCCGCCATGGTGCAGACGAGCAGCGTCGCGAGTTCGCGATCCCCGGGCGTCCGGACGAGCACGTCACGCTCGCGTGGGCCGCCGTGACGGACGTGGGCCGCCGCCGCCACGCGAACGAGGACAGCCTCATCGTGCAGCCGCCCGTGTTCGCCGTCGCCGACGGGATGGGCGGGCACGCCGCGGGCGACCGCGCGAGCGCCGCGGCCGTCGACCGGCTCCAGGAGCTCGCCGACCGCGGCGTCGTCGACCGCTCGGTCGTCGCGGAGGCGCTCACGCTCGCCGCGCAGGACATCGACGACCTCGCCGAGCACCTGCCGCTCGGCGCGGGCACGACGGTCACGGGCGCCGTGCTCGACATCACGGCCGACGACTCCGCCTTCGTCGTCTTCAACGTCGGCGACAGCCGCGTGTACAGCTTCCAGGGCAACGACCTCGCGCAGATCACCCACGACCACTCGGTCGTGCAGGAGCTCGTCGACGCGGGCATCATCTCGGCGGACGACGCCGAGGGGCACCCCGAGTCGAACGTCGTGACGCGCGCGCTCGGCTTCCGTGAGATCCCGCGACCCGACTACTGGCGGGTCCCCATCCGGGCGGGGCTGCGGCTGCTGCTGTGCTCGGACGGGCTCACGAAGGAGCTGCCCGCCGACCGGCTGCGGCTCCACCTCGCGGCGCGTCTGTCCGCGATCGAGACGGCGGGCGCGCTCGTCGACGCGGCCCTCGCGGCGGGCGGTCGCGACAACGTGACGGTCATCGTCATCGACGTGCTGGAAGCGCCCGACGGGGCGGAACGGTCTGCCTACAATGAGGGCACGACGGGGGCGAGGGGGTAGTCGTGGCACGACGTCTGCCGTCTCAGCCGCCTGTGCTCCCGGGCTTCTCGTACGTGCACGTGCTCGGGTCGGGCGGTTTCGCCGACGTCTTCCTGTACGAGCAGAACATGCCGAGGCGCCAGGTCGCGGTCAAGGTCATGCTGAGCGAGGTCGTCAACGACCAGGTGCGCCAGATGTTCCAGGCCGAGGCGAACCTCATGGCGCAGCTCAGCACGCATCCGTCGATCCTCACGGTCTACCAGGCGAGCGTGTCGAGCGACGGGCGCCCCTACCTCGTGATGGAGCTGTGCTCCTCGTCGCTCTCCGAGCGCTACCGCCGCGAGCCGATCCCCGTGCCGGAGGTGCTGCGCATCGCCGTGAAGATCGGCTCGGCCGTCGAGACGGCGCACCGTGCGGGCGTGCTGCACCGCGACATCAAGCCCTCGAACATCCTGCAGACGGCCTACGGGCACCCCGTGCTCTCGGACTTCGGCATCGCGTCGACCCTCGGCAGCCAGAAGGACGAGGACTCGGTGGGTCTCTCGATCCCGTGGTCGGCTCCCGAGGTGCTGCTCGACGAGACGCCCGGCTCGATCGCGTCGGAGGTGTGGTCGCTCGGCGCGACCGTGTACTCGCTCCTCGCGGGGCGGTCTCCCTTCGAGATCCCGGGCGGCGCGAACACCTCGAGCGATCTCATGGGTCGCATCGCTCGCGCGAAGCCGCAGGCCATCGGGCGCCCGGATGTGCCCGCGAGCCTCGAGGCCGTGCTGCGGCGCGCGATGTCGAAGCGCCCCGAGCACCGCCCTGCGAGCGCCCTCGAGCTCGTGCGCGAGCTGCAGCTCGTCGAGTCGGAGCTCGGCCTCCCGCAGACGGCGGCCGAGATCGCGATGGACGACTGGGCCCTCGGCACGGTCGCCGACCAGGAGGAGCGCACACGTCTGCGCCCCGTGAGCACGGGCAGCACGGTGCCCAAGCCCGGCCGTCGCCGTCGGCGCCCTGCCGCGGCCGAGCAGTACGCGCCCGTCGGCACGGTGCGCGAGCGCAGCGGCCCCGAGAGCCCGTTCTCGCGCAGCACGCCCGAGGCGAGCCCGGGGATGCGCCGGATGGCGTGGGTGCTCGCAGGGGCGGCCGCGCTCGTGACGGTGCTCGGCGTCATCGCCCTCGTCGTGCTCGTGCGCGCCGTCGGCGAGGGCGTGCCGACCGTGTCCGACATCCGCGCCGAGCTCGGCGCCGGCGGCCGCGTCGAGTTCAGCTGGCGCGACCCCGGCATCGTGGCGGGCGACCGGTACCAGATCACGGTCACGGAGGACGGCATCGCCTCGACGCCGGCGCTCCAGGAGGCCGACCGCTTCGTCGTCGACGCCGACCCGGGCAGTACCGTCTGCCTCTCGGTCGCCGTCAACAGGAACGGCACGACGGGACCCGCGAGCGCGCAGAAGTGCGTCGACGCGGTCGGGGGCTGACGGTGCGCCGCTGGCTCTCCGCCCACCGCTCGTCGTTCGCGGCCCTCGCGAGCGGCACGGTCGTCGCTGCCCTCGTGGCGGCCCTCGCGATCGTCTCCACGGGCTATACCGCGCAGCGCATGGACCTGAGCGACCCCTCGGTGTGGGTGTCGTCGCGCGAGGAGCAGGCCGTCGGCCGCGCGAACACCCAGGTCTTCGAGCTCGACAGCGTCGTCCCGGTCGACGCCGACGCGCCCGAGGTCGTGCAGTCCGGTTCGACCGTGCTGCTCGTCGACCCGGGCAATGCCACGGTGCGCCCGATCGACCCCGCGACGGCCGAGCTCGGCGAGGACGTCGCGCTCCCGCCGCAGGGCCCCGAGCTCTTCCTCTCGGGCGACCGTGTCGTCATCGTCGCGCAGGGCACGGGCGAGGTGTGGTTCGTGCCGCTCGCCGACCTCGCAGCGTTCGACGCCGCGGCGCCGTCGAACCTGAGCCTCGGCGCGGATGCCGTCGTCGCGGTGAGCGAGACGGGCGCCCTCTTCGCGTACGTGCCCGAGACCCGCCAGGTGTGGCGCGTCGCCCCCGACGACGTCGCCGTGGGCGAGCGGTGGGAGGTCGAGTGGGGGGCGGACGCCGAGGCATCCGACTCCGTGCAGCTCACCACGGTGGGCGAGCACTGGGCCGTGCTGGACGTCACGACGCTCGAGGTCGCGACGGAGGCGGGCGTCCGCAGCGTCGGCGACGAGGTGACGGGCGGCTCGGTGAGGATCCAGCGGCCCGGGCAGGCGAACGCGCGCGTGCTCATCGCGCACTCCGAGGGCCTCGTCGCGGCGGACATGCAGGCGGGTGCGCCTACCGTGCTCGTCGACGACGCATCCGGTGTGCCCGCGGCGCCCGTCGTCGTCGCCGGATGCCGCTTCGCCGCCTGGAGCTCGGGCGACGCGTGGCGCCGCTGCGGCTCGGCCGCGGCCGACACGCTCTCGCTCGCGGGCATGCGCGGGGGAGCGGCGCTGTCGTTCGCCGTCAACGGCGCGAGCGTCGCGCTCACGGATGCCACGAGCGGCTCGAGCTGGGCCGTGCAGTCGCGCGGCGAGCTCATCGACAACTGGGCCGACCTCATCACCGACGAGGAGACCGAGCAGGAGGAGCCCGAGGCGGACGAGGACACCCCGCCCGAGCTCGAGGAGCTGCAGCAGCCGCCCGTCGCCGTCGACGACGTCTTCGGCGCGCGGCCCGGGCGCTCGAGCCTGCTGCCCGTGCTGCTCAACGACTACGACCCGAACGGCGACGTGCTCGTCGTGACCCAGGTGACGCCGATCGACGAGAGCATCGGCCGCCTCGACCTCGTGAGCCGCAATCAGCAGCTGCAGATCACGCTTGCGCCCACGGCATCCGGCTCCTTCACCTTCGGCTACACGATCAGCGACGGACGCGGCGGCACGGCGAGCGCGACCGTGACCCTCGAGGTGCGAGGCGAGGACGAGAACTCGCCGCCGCGTCAGGTGCGCACCTCGGATGCGACGGTCGGCCAGGGCGGCCGCGTCTCGACGCAGGTCATCGGCGACTGGGTCGATCCCGACGGAGACGCCATCTACCTCACGGGCGCCTCGATCGCCGCGCCCGACCAGGTCGCCTACAAGCCCGACGGCGTCGTCGTCTACACCGACGGCGGAGAGGCCACGGGCCTCAAGACCGTCGCGCTCACCGTGTCGGACGGACGCGTCGAGGCCGCGGGCGTCCTGCAGGTGACGGTGCGCGCGCGCGGCGACGTGCCCATCCAGTTCCAGCCGTGGGTCGTGCTCGCGACGGCGGGCGACGAGGTGACGGTGCGACCGCTCCGCTACGTGCGCGGCGGCAACGGCGCCATCCGCCTCGGCGGCGTGCCTCCGAAGTCGGGCACGACGATCGTGCCGAGCTTCGAGGCGGGCACCTTCACGTTCCAGTCCGAGCAGGTCGGCACCCACTACGTCGAGTTCACGGTGACCGACGGCACGCAGACCGCGACCGGCACCGTGCGCATCGACGTCGCCGCACCCGCCGACGCCTCGACGCGGCCCGTCACGGTGCCGAAGACGATGTTCATCACCTCGCAGAGCTCGCAGACGGTCGACCCGCCGACGACCGACATCGACCCCGCGGGGGGTGTGCTCGTCGTGACGGGCGTCATGAACATCCCGCTCGGCTCGGGCATCCAGGCCGAGGTGCTCGACCAGCGCCTCATCCGCGTGACGCTCACGGCACCGCTCGACGCGCCCGCGATCTTCAACTACCGCATCAGCAACGGTCTCGCGGAGGCCGAGGGCACGATCACGGTCGTCGAGATCCCGACGCCGCAGCGCCTCCAGCCGCCCATCGCGACCGACGACCAGATCACGGTGCGCGTGGGCGACACCGTCGACATCCCCGTGCTCGACAACGACGAGCAGCCCGACGGCTTCGACGTCACCCTCCTGCCCGAGCTCGCGCAGCAGCTCGCCGACGACGCCGGCCTCCTCTTCGTTTCGGGCGACCGCCTGCGCTACCTCGCGCCCGAGGTCGCCGGCAACTACACCGCCATCTACTCGATCGCGGGCCCCGACGGCCAGACGGCGCAGGCGCGGGTGACGATCTCGGTGCGCGAGCGCAACGCCGCGACCAACAACCCGCCCGTGCCGCGCACGGTGACCGCACGTGTGCTCGCGGGCAACACCGTGCGCATCGAGGTGCCGACGAGTGGCATCGACCCCGACGGCGACGCCGTGCAGCTCATCGGGCAGGTGACGAACCCCGAGAAGGGCAGCGTGCTCTCGGTCGAGGGCAGCACGATCGAGTACCAGGCGGGCGACTACTCCTCGGGCACCGACGTGTTCCAGTACGCCGTCGTCGACGGGCTCGGTGCGCGAGCGACGGGCACCGTGCGCGTCGGCATCTCGCCCGCGCTCGAGGGCGGCCGCAACCCCGTCGCGAACCTCGACTCCGTGCTCGTGCGACCCGGGCGCACGATCTCGGTGCGCGCGCTCCTCAACGACTCCGACCCCGACGGCTCGCCTCTGCGCATCCGTCAGGTCGAGCCGACCACACCGGACGTCGCGGCCGAGATCGCGGGCGACGACGTCGTGACGATAACCCCGCCCCGCGAGCCGGGCGACTACAGCGTCATCTACACGATCGAGAACGAGACCGGCGGGACGAGCTCCAACTTCATCCGCGTGACCGTCGACGAGAACGCGCCGCTGTCGCGGCCGAGCGTCAGCGACTCGGTGCTGAGCGTGACCGATGTGCTCGACCGCGAGACGATCGACGTCGCCGTGCTCGACCGCGTGTTCTTCGCCGACGGCGAGGTGGGGGAGCTCGGCGTCGAGCTCGTCCCCGGCTTCGGTTCCTCGGCGAGGGTGCTGAGCGACAAGCGCATCCGCGTCGAGATCGGCGACCGCAGCCAGATCATCCCGTTCGCCGTCGTGCACCCCGAGAACTCCGCCGTCCGGGGCTACGCCTTCATCCGCGTGCCCGGTTACGACGACGCCCTCCCGCAGATCAACACCAAGGCTCCGCCGCTGCGGGTGAACAGCGAGTCGACGCTGCGCATCGACCTCGCGGAGTACGTCGTCGCGCTCGGCGGGTCGAGCGTGCGCATCACCGACCCGAGCACGGTGCGCGCGACGCACGCCGACGGCAGCTCGCTCGTCGTCGACGAGAGCACCCTGCAGTACCGCTCGGCCGACCGCTACTGGGGCCCGGCGTCGATCAGCTTCGAGGTCACCGACGGCGAGTCGGCATCCGACCCCGAGGGCCACGTGACGACCCTCTCGCTCCCCATCGAGGTGCGCCCGCGCGAGAACCAGCCGCCGATCTTCACGGGCGGCGTCGTCGAGTTCGAGCCCGGGCAGCAGAAGGAGCTCGACCTCGTCAAGCTCACCAAGTACCCCTACGACGACGACATCGACGAGCTCACCTACACCGTGCTCGAGCCGCTTCCCGTCGGGTTCAGCTACCAGCTCAACGGGCAGCGGCTGCTCATCACCGCCGACGCGGCGGCCGTCAAGGGCACGTCGACGAGCATCACCCTCGCCGTGCGCGACGCCCTCTCGGAGGGGCAGACGGGGCGCGTGCAGCTGCGCGTCGTGCCGTCGACACGGCCGCTCGCCCGACCCGCGCCCGACCGCGCCGTGACGAAGCGCGGCGAGACGACGGTCGTCGACGTGCTCGCGAACGACGCGGCGACCAACCCCTTCCCGGAGGTGCCCCTGCGGGTCATCGCCATCCGCGGCCTCGACGGCGCCTCGCTGCCCCCGGGCATCAGCATCACGCCGAGCGCCGACCGCTCGCGCCTGTCGGTGACCGTCTCCGAGACGGCCGAACCGCTCGACGCGACCCTGCAATACCAGGTGGCGGATGCGACGGGCGACCCCGAGCGCTTCACATGGGGGATCGCGACGATCTCCGTGCAGGACGTGCCCGATCCCGTGAGCAACCTGCGGGTCACCGAGTTCGGCGACCGGATGCTGCGCCTCTCGTGGGCGCCGGGCGCCTTCAACAACTCGCCCATCACCGAGTACCGGGTCACGGCATCCGACGGTGCCGGCGGGGTCGTCTCGACGACGAGCTGCACGATCACGGCGGGCTGCACGATCACGACGCCCGGCAACGGCCCGGACCACGCCCTGCGCATCTCGGTCGTCGCCGTCAACGCGATCGGCGACTCCGACCCGACCCAGCTGCCCGGCACGATCTGGTCGGACGTCATCCCGCCGCCGCCCGCATCCGTCGCCGCGACCCCCGTCGACCACGGCCTGCGCGTCGTGTGGCGCAAGCCCGCCTCGAGCGCGGGCACGCCCATCGACTCGTACGTCGTGACGGTCGCGGGCAACCAGGTCGTCGTCTCGGTCTCGCCGAACGACCCCGTCGGCACCGAGTACAGCCGCATCGTCACCAACCCCGCGATCCAGAACGGCAGCGCCGCGGGCTTCAGCGTGAGCGCGCGCAACAAGGCGCCCAACTCCCTCGCGACCTGGAACGAGGCGGGCGGCACCGCGACGCCCGCGGGCCCGCCGATCCTCACGGCGAACCCGAGCGCCGCGGCGTCGACGACCGACGGCACGACCGCGACCGTCAACTGGGCGGGCTCCTTCGCCGACAACGGGCGCGCGATCTCCGCGTACTACGTCGCGCGCCACGGCGGTACGCCGCCCGCCTGCACCGTGACGGGCGTCGACACGGGCTCGCCGAGCTTCACGCCGCCGTCGGGGCCGAACGTGCAGTCCGTCGGCACCGGCACGACCGCGACGTTCACGGGTCTCTCTCCCGACCAGACGTACAGCTTCACGGTCTACGCGTACAACGGTCAGGGCTGCACGGCATCCGGCACGGTCACCGCCATTCCGCGCGCCCAGCCCGGGCCCGTGGTCGACATCGCCTACGATCCGGCCGCGCCGCGAGACGGCGGCTACTGGGACTACCGGCTCACGGGCGTGACCACCTCCGGCGGGTCGTCGCCCGACTCGTTCATCTACCGCCTCACGGGCGGCACGACCGACGCGAGCCAGATCGGGCCCGTGGACTTCAACACCTACCTCACCTCGGGTGTCACCCACTACGGCAACGACATCTCCGTCGAGGTGAAGGCATGTCGGCACTACGAGGTGCTGCTGTGCAGTGAGAACTGGTCGGCGCCGTTCCACCTCGGACGCGCCATCAGCATCCAGCTCGGCGGCCTGCAGGCGATCGAGACCAAGCCGCCGCTCACCGCGCTCGACCCCGGCGAGGGCTACTGGACGTGGACCGCGGCGCCCGGCCTCGCGGGCGGCGGCCCCGGATACGACAGCGTGTCGATCGCGTGCGGCCCGTCCGATGACCCCGGCACCCCGAACCAGTGCGAGGTGATCGGCGGCGGTCTGCTCGGAGCCGACTACCCGGACCTCGTCGTCACGGTCGGGGCCAACGGAACGACCTATACGCGAACATACAACTGGGCCGGCGCCCCCCACTGACCCCGACCCGACCACTCGAGAGGACACCCCATGACGATGACGCCCGAGCAGGCGAGCGCCTTCCACGAGACGTTCGGCCGCCTCGTCTCCGGCGTCGAGCAGGTACTGCTCGGCAAGACCTTCGTCGTGCGGCTAGGCTTCATCGCGCTCTTCAGCGAGGGCCACCTGCTGCTCGAGGACTTCCCCGGCACCGGCAAGACGTCGCTCGCGCGCGCGATCGCGCAGAGCGTCGACGGCACGAGCAACCGCATCCAGTTCACCCCCGATCTGCTGCCGGGCGACATCACGGGTGTGAGCATCTACGACCAGCGCGCGGGGCGCTTCGACTTCCACGAGGGCCCCGTCTTCGCGAACGTCGTGCTCGCCGACGAGATCAACCGCGCGAGCCCGAAGACGCAGGCCGCGCTCCTCGAGGTCATGGAGGAGGGGCGCGTGACGGTCGACGGCGCGACCCATCCCGTCGGCTCGCCGTTCATGGTCATCGCGACCCAGAACCCCATCGAGCAGGCGGGCACCTACCGACTGCCCGAGGCGCAGCTCGACCGCTTCCTGCTCAAGGCCTCGATCGGGTACCCCGACCATGCAGCGACGGTGCGCATCCTCGAGGGCTCGGGCGTGCGCGCCCACGACACCGTCATCCCGTCGGTCATCGGGGCCGCCGAGGTCGTCGAGCTCGCTGCGCTCGTGCGCACCGTGCACGTCGACCCGACCATCAACGACTACGTGTCGCGCCTCGTCGAGGCCACGCGCTCGGCCACCGAGGTGCGCCTCGGCGTGAGCGTGCGCGGCGCCCTCGCCCTCGTGCGCGCCGCGAAGACCCTCGCCGCCGCGAGCGGTCGCCACTACGTCGTGCCCGACGACATCAAGTCGCTCGCCGAGCCTGTGCTCGCGCACCGGCTCGTGCTCGACCCCGAGGCCGAGTTCGACGGCGTCACCGCGTCGAGCATCATCGCCCAGCTGCTGCTCGAGACCCCGCCCCCGAGCGATCGGCAGGCCGTGTGAGCAGTACCGGTCGATCGACGCGCACCCGGGAGTCGACGAGCACCGACACGACCGGGCTCGGGACGACGCGCGCCCGCATCGTGGGCGCGCGGACGGGCGTGCTCGCGGACAGCATCGTCGCGGTCGTGCGGGGCGCTCGTGCGGTCGGCCGGGGGTTCGCGCGCGTCGGCCGACGCCTGAGCGGTGTCATCACGCCGCTCGGCTGGGTCGTGCTGCTCGTCATCCCCGCCGCCCTCGCCGCGGGCTACCTGCTCGGCTGGCTCGAGTTCGTGGCCGTCGGATGGGGTGCGCTCCTCCTCGCGCTCGCCGCGTCGTGCTTCCTCATCGGCCGCGCGCCGTACCGGATGACGCTCACGCTCCCGCACCGCCGGGCCGTGGTCGGCGAATCGGCGCGGGGGGCGATCACCGTCGACAACCCCGCCGGACGCCGCCTCGGCACCGTGCTCGAGGTGCCGGTGGGGGAGTCGGTCGTGGAGCTCGCGCTGCCCGGCATGCGCCGCCGTACGAGCCACACGCAGGACTTCGCGATCCCCACCGAGCGACGCGGCGTCATCGCCGTCGGACCCGTCCGCACCGTCGTGGGCGACCCCCTCGGGCTCATCCGCCGCGAGCACAGCTGGACCGACCGCCTCGAGCTCGTCGTGCACCCGCGCACGGTGAGTGTGCCCTCGACGAGCACGGGCCTCATCCGCGACCTCGAGGGCACCCCGACGCGCGACCTCACCGCGAGCGACGTCGCGTTCCACGCGCTGCGCGAGTACCAGTCCGGCGACGACCGGCGCTACATCCACTGGAAGTCGACCGCCAAGACGGGCACCTACATGGTGCGCCAGTTCGAGCAGACGCGCCGCAGCCACCTCGTCGTCGCGTTGAGCCTCTCGACGCACGACTTCGCGAGCGAGGACGAGTTCGAGCTCGCCGTGAGCGTCGCCGGCTCCCTCGGGGTGCGCGCGATCCGCGACGGGCGGACGGTTTCGGTCGTCGTGTCGGCCGTGACGCCCGAGTTCGCGAAGCGTCGCGTCTACGCCGTGCATCCGCTCGCGACGCACCAGCCCGACCGCCTCCTCGACGAGCTGGCCGTCGTGGGGGCGTCGATCGACGCGCTCCCGATCCGCGACGTCGCGCGCATCGTCGCCGACGGCACCCCCGGCATCTCGGTCGCCTTCCTCATCTGCGGGTCGCGTACGGGCACCGCCGAGCTGCGCGCGGCGGCCGCGGGCTTCGCTCAGGACGTCGAGGTCGTCGCCGTCGTCTGCGACCCGGATGCCGTGCCCGGCATGCGACGCCTCGCGGGTCTCAACGTGCTCACGATCGGCTACCTCGACGAGCTGCGGCTCGCCCTCGCACGATCGGCGGCGGTGGCATGAGAGGCCGCCTGACGCTCGCCTCGCTCGGCGACGTGCTGCAGCTGTGGCTCATGCTGGCCATCGCATCCGCCACGCTGTGGCCCGTCTACCGCTCGGCGTCGTTCGTCGTGCTCGCGGTCTCCGCCGTGCTCATCGGGACCCTCATCGCGGCGCTCGGCGCTCTCTTCCGCTGGAAGGCGTGGATCGTGCTCCTCATCACGGTCGGGGCGTTCACGGCCGTCGGCGTGCCGCTCGCGGTGCCGTCGAAGACGGTCTCCGGCGTCCTGCCGACCGTCGACGGGCTCGTCGACCTCTATGCGGGCGTCGCCCTCGGCTGGAAGCAGCTGCTCACCATCACTCTCCCCGTGGGCGACTACCAGGCGCTCCTCGTCCCTGCGCTCGTGCTCCTGCTGTCGTCCACGGTCGTCGCGATGAGCATCGGGCTCCGCTCGCGATACGGCGAGTACGCCGTCATCCCGCCCGTCATCGTGTTCATCGCGGGCATCGTATTCGGCCCCGCGACCGCGACCATCCCCATCCCGCTCGGAATCGGGCTGCTCGTCTCGGGCATCGGCTGGATCAGCTGGCGGCGCTGGCGGCGCCGCCGAGAGGCGACGCGCGGGCGCGAACGGGAGATCGCCGCCGGGCTGCGGATCGGGGTCGAGACGCGCGCGCTCATCGGGGGCATCCTCGTGTTCGCGATCGCCGCCTTCGGATCGGTCGCCACGGCGAGCGTACTGACGCCCGAGGCCGACCGGCACGTGCTGCGCACGGTCGTCGAGCAGCCCTTCGAGCCCCGCGATCACACGAGTCCCCTCGCGGGCTTCCGCCGCTACCTGCGCGACGACCGTGTCGACGAGGTCATGATGCGCGTGACGGGCCTGCCCGCCGAGGCGCGCATCCGGATCGCCGCGCTCGACAGCTACGACGGCGTCGTCTACGCCGTCGGCAGCGCGAGCGTCGACTCGGCGTCGGGCGTCTTCGTGCGCGTGCCCTCCCGCGTCGACCAGTCGGCATCCGGAGGCGAGCGGGTGCGTCTCGACGTCGCGATCGACGGCTACGCGGGCGTGTGGGTTCCCACGGTGGGGCTCCTCGAGGACATCGCGTTCCGCGGCGACGACCGCTCGCGCCTCGAGGACGGCTTCGCCTTCAACACGACGAGCGGCACCGCCGTCGACCTCGAGGGCGTCGGGACGGGGGACCGCTACCTGCTCGACGCCGTCGTGCGCCGTCCCGTGCCGCTCGAGCGCCTCGCGACCGCCGTACCCGGCTCGGCCGACGTGCCCCGCGGCCCCGAGGCGCCCGAGGAGCTCGCGACCGCGCTCGAGGTGTACCTCGAGGGGGTCGACGGCGCGGGCGCCCAGCTCGTCGCGGCGATCGAGAACCTCCGCGCGGAGGGCTACATCAGCCACGGGCTCTCACCCGACGAGCCGGCGAGCCGCGCCGGCCACTCGCTCGACCGGATCGCGGAGCTCTTCGACGGCTCGCGCATGATCGGCGACGCCGAGCAGTACGCCGTCGCCGCCGCGCTCATCGCGACGCGGCTCGGCTTCCCTGCCCGCGTCGTCGTCGGGTTCGCCCCCGAGGTCGCGCCCGACGGGGGAGAGACGATCGTGCGCGGCGGCGACATCACGGCGTGGATCGAGGTCTCGACGGCGCACGACGGCTGGGTCGCGATCGACCCCGTGCCGCCGGAGCGCCCCATCCCCGAGGAGGAGCCCGAGGAGCCGACCCCCATCTCGCGCCCCGAGTCGATCGTGCCGCCGCCCGTCGACCGGCCGGAACCCCGCGAGGAGCAGGTCGACTCCGACACGACGGCCGACGAGCCCGCCGTGCCCGACTCGACCCTCGAGGTGCTGCTGCAGGCGGCGCGCATCATCGGCATCGGCGCGCTCGTCATCCTCGTGGCGCTCTCGCCCTTCCTGCTCGTGATCGGTGCGAAGGCACGTCGACGCCAGCTGCGTCGGAAGGCCCCCACGCCGCTCGACCGCATCCGCGGCGGGTGGGACGAGTTCGCCGACATCGTCGTCGACCGCGGGCTCGCGGCGCCGCCGTCGGCTACGCGCGCGGAGTTCGCGGCCGCCGTCGGCACGCTGCCGTCGCGCGTGCTCGCGGCCGTCGTCGACCGCGCCGTGTTCGCGCCCGAGCCGCCGAGCGACGCCGATGCCGAGCGTGTGTGGAGCGCCGTCGGGGAGCTGCGCCATTCGCTCGATGCGACGCGCACCCGGCGGGAGCGCGTCCGCGCCCTCGTGTCGGTACGCTCCCTGGGCGGGGGAGCTGTCCGGCAGCTGCTCCGACGACCGAGGAGCGTCCGATGAACTGCGCGTACTGCGGCACCCCGCTGCCCGCGGGGGCCCTCTTCTGCGTCGAGTGCGGCCGCTCCGTCGCGGACCCCGCGCCGGTCGTGCGCGCGACCGTGCGCGCGCCGCTGCCGCCCGCCGCGATCGAGCTGCACGCGCCGCACTGCCCGCAGTGCGGCACCGCGATCGACGAGGGCGACGTGTTCTGCGGCGAGTGCGGGTTCGTTCTGCGGCCCGTGACGGCGGCCGTGCCGGTCGTGGCGCCGATCAAGGAATCCGCGGGCGACGAGCCCGCGGCCGAGGAACCGGCCGAGCCGCCGTCGGAGCTGGAGTGGAGCGAGGACCGGGTGCCCGAGACGGCGTTCCTGGGCGTCGTCGAGGCTCCGGCTTCGGCGTTCGCGCCCGAGACGGCGTCCGCGCCCGCGCCCCCTGCGGAACCGGCGACCCCCGCCGAGCCGCTGCCCGCAGAGCCGAGCCTCGCGGTCGCTTCTGACGCGCATCCGCTCGAGGACATCGAGAGCACTCGCATCGTCGCCCGTCGCGCGCCCGGCGAACGCTACGTGCTGCAGTTCAGCACGGGCGAGAGCGTCGTCGTCGCGGGAACCGGCCTCATCGGCCGCAACCCCGCGCCCGAACCGGGGGAGTACGTCGACGAGCTCGTGCCGATCTTCGACGTCGGCAAGTCCGTGTCGAAGTCGCATGTCGAGTTCGGGCAGGAGAGCGGGCGCTTCTGGGTCGCCGACCGGTTCTCGACGAACGGCACGGTCATCCGACAGCCCGACGCGGAGCCCGTGCGCTGCGAGCCCGGGAAGCGCTACATGATCGCGCGGGGCAGCCGCGTCGAGATCGGCGAGCAGTTCTTCGTCGTGAGCTGATCCTCCCCAGCCGCCGCGCTGCCGGTTCGTCCCCGGATGCGGCGGGTGGCGATCCGCGCGGCTCTCGGGCGTGCTGCGATGGTCCGGATGACCCCGAACGTCGATCGCATCGCCCTCCCCGTCGTGCCGGCGCCGCCTCGACGCACCGGGGTGCCGATCGTCGCTACGGTCGCGCCGCTCGGCCTCGCCGTCGCGCTGTGGCTCGGCACGGGCTCACCCTACGCGCTCCTCGTGGGGCTGCTGGGCCCGCTCATGGCGGTCGGCACGCTCGTCGACGGGAGGAGGGCCGCCCGTCGCTCGCGACGGAAGGCGGTCGCCGAGGCGCGGCAGGAGCTCGAACGGATCGGCGCCGACGTGGCCGACCGCCTCGCCACGCGAGCCGCGCAGCTGCGGGCGGCCGCGCCCGAGCCCGACGAGCTCGTGCTCGCAACCGGGCGACGGGGCTGGCGGGTGGGGACGGGCCCGGTCCCCTCGGGGATCGAGTTCGCGGGCGAGGTGCCCACTGAGCTGGCCGATGAGATCGAACGCCTCCGCGCATCGTGCGCCGAGATCGCGGAGGCTCCGCTCGTGGTCGACGACGGCGAGGAGTTCGCCGTGCTCGGGGTGGAACCCCTCGTGCGAGCCTTCGCCCGCGGGCTCGTGCTGCAGGCCGTCGCACGCTGCCCTGTCGGCACCGCGCGCGTCGAGGCGCCCGACGGGGAGGCCTGGGCGGACGAGCTGCCGGCGCCGGTCGCGGCGGGTCCCGACTGGAGCGTCTCGAGCGACGGTTCGGTCGTGCTCCGCATCCGGGGCGTCTCGGAGGGTTCGGCGGCCAGGCGCGTGGAGTTCCCCGCAGATGGTTCCGCGCCGCGCCTCGACGGTGCACCGGGGGAGTGGACCCCGGCGCTCCTGTCCGCTCCCGAGGCGGCGCACATCGCATCCCGGCTCACGGATGCGGCGCGCGCGGCGGGTTGGCGGGCTGCGGGCGATCTCCCGCGCGAGGTCGCGCTCGGCGAGCTGCTCGACGGGGCGGCGGGTGCGGAGTCGGCTGCCTGCGTCGGCGTCGACGACGCGGGCGTGGTGCTCGTCGACCTCGAGCACGACGGGCCCCATGCGCTCGTCGCGGGCACGACCGGCTCGGGTAAGAGCGAGCTGCTCGTCACGTGGGTGCTCGCCCTCGCCGCGCGTCGGCCGCCCGCCGAGCTCGCGTTCCTGCTCGTCGACTTCAAGGGCGGTGCCGCCTTCGCACCGCTTCACGCGCTCCCGCACGTCGTCGGGGTCGTGAGCGATCTCGATGAGACCCTCGCCGCGCGGGCCGTCCAGAGCCTCCGCGCGGAGCTCCGGCGCCGCGAGGCCGTGCTCGCGGGGCATGGAGCCCGCGACGTCGCCGAGCTTCCGGCGGGTGCGCTTCCGCGGCTCTACGTCGTCGTCGACGAGTTCGCAGCCCTCGTCGGGGCGGATGCCGAGCTGCACGCGGTCTTCACCGACCTCGCGGCCCGCGGCCGCTCGCTCGGCATGCACCTCCTGCTCGGCACGCAACGCCCCGCAGGCGTCGTGCGCGACGCGCTGCTCGCCAATGTGACGGTGCGGGCGTGCCTGCGTGTGCTCGAGCCCGGCGAGAGCACGGCGACGGTGGGAGTGCCGGATGCGGCGGCCATCGACGCCGACGCCCGCGGCCGGGCGGTGCTCGCCGACGGCTCGGGGCGCCGGCTCGTCCAGGTCGCGCTCGCAGATGCCGTCCTCGTCGATCGCGTCGTCGAGCGCTGGCGCGACGCGCCCGTGCCCGCCGCGCGACCCTGGGTCGACCCGCTGCCCGCGGTCCTCCCGCTCACCGCCGTACCCAGGGGTGCCGTCGGACTCGTCGACAGGCCCGAGCTGCAACGGCGCGAGCCGCTCGTGCTCGACCCGTGGCGCGCCGGCGCCGTGCTCGTCCTCGGCGGCGCCGCATCCGGCCGCACGGGCGCGCTCGCGACGCTGGCCGCCGTCGCCCGCGAGCACGCGCGCGCGGAGGTGCGCTGGGTTGCTGGTGAACCCGCCGAGCTGTGGCAGGCGATCACGACGCCGTCGAAGGCCCCCGTGCTCGTGATCGCCGACGACCTCGACGCGCAGCTCGCCCGCGGCGACCCCGAGCAGCGTGCAGAGCTCGCCGAGCTCATCGCGCGCGCGGCGCGGGAGGGAGGTCGCCGCGGCCTCGCGGTCGCCGCCTCGGCACGCGGCGCGGGAGGAGCCCTGCTCACGGCCGCGGCCGCCTTCGAGCAGCGCGTGCTCCTGCGCCTCCCGAATCGCGAGGAGCACCTCCTCGCGGGCGGGGAAGGGCGCGGGTACCGTGTGGATCGCGGCCCGGGTTCGGGGCTGTGGCACGGTCACGAGGTGCAATTCGCCCTCGACTCGGGCACGCCTGCAGCCTGGCGTGCCGCACTCGAGGCCGTGCGGCCGGCGGGTGGCGGGTGGGGCGTCGTGACATCCCGACCCACCACGTGGCTCGCGCGACTCGACGCCGCCGGCGTGCGCGCGGCATCCGTCGACCGCCCGGATGCCGACCCGGCCGACGTGCTCGTCGGCGACCCCGACGGCTGGCTCGCCGCTCACCCGGCCCTCACGGGCATCCGCCGCTCGGGGCGGCTGCTTCTGCACGGCTGCGCGCGCGCCGACCACCGACTGCTCACGCGTTCACGTGAGCCGCTGCCGCCGCTCGGGGGCGATGACGAGGCGTGGCTCCTCGAAGACGGCGCCACGCGCCGCGTGCGCATCGGCGGGACGGATGTGCGGCCCGCCTGAGCGGTCAGGCGAGGCCGAGCGCGGAATGCTCCGACTCGAGGCCGTGCGCCGCCGCGACCGCGGCGTTCACGACCTTGCCCGCGTGCACGTTGAGTCCGCGTGCGAGGGCGGAGTCGGCCCGCAGAGCCTCTTGCCATCCCGCGTTCGCGATCGCGCGCACGTAGGGGAGCGTCGCGTTCGTGAGGGCGTACGTCGAGGTGTTCGCGACCGCGCCCGGCATGTTGGCGACGCAGTAGAAGAGCGACTGGTGCACCGTGAACGTCGGGTCGGCGTGCGTCGTCGCGTGCGAGTCCTCGAAGCAGCCGCCCTGGTCGATCGCGATGTCGACGAGCACGCTGCCCGGCTTCATGCGGGCCACGAGTTCGTTCGTCACGAGCTTCGGGGCCTTCGCACCCGGCACGAGCACCGAGCCGACGACGAGATCGGCGTCGAGCACGGCGCGTTCGATCTCGAAGCTGTTCGAGGCGATGGTGCGCACGCGGCCCGCGTAGTGCGCGTCGAGCTCGCGCAGACGCTGGATGTTCGTGTCGAGCACCGTCACCTGGGCGCCGAGGCCCGCCGCGACCGCGACGGCATTCGTGCCGGCGACGCCGCCGCCCAGCACGACGACGTTCGCGGGGCGGGTGCCGGGCACACCGGGCACGAGCAGGCCGGGGCCACCGTGCGGCCGCATCATGACGTTCGCGCCGACGATGGGGGCGAGGCGTCCCGCCACCTCGCTCATGGGGGCGAGCAGGGGGAGCGCACCGGATGCGAGCTGCACCGTCTCGTAGGCGATGGCCGTGACGCCGCTCGTCATGAGCTCGCGCGTCAGGCGCTCCTCGGCGGCGAGGTGCAGGTACGTGAAGAGCACGAGCCCCGACCGGAAGTGGCGGTACTCGGGCTCGATGGGCTCCTTGACCTTGAGCACGAGCTCGGCCTCGCCCCACGCGGCGTCGGCATCCGCGACGATGCGGGCGCCGGCCGAGGCGTAGTCGTCGTCGGTGATCGACGAGCCGAGCCCCGCTCCGCTCTGGATGAGCACCTCGTGGCCCGCGGCGGTCAGGTCGTGCACCCCCGCCGGGGTGATGGCCACCCGGAACTCGTTGTTCTTGATCTCGCTCGGAACTCCGATCCTCATGGCGTCAGGCTACTCGTCGAGACAGAGGAATCCGAAGGAGAAATCGTCGAACAGTGCTGATTTCGTGAAATCTATGTTTCGAAATGGACGCTTTTGGCAGTTCCGTTCATCTAAGCCTCCATCGTGTGCCAATATCGACCCACGGCATCGCCGCCTGTGCCCGACGCACCCCGTGAAGGAGTCCTCTCAGATGTCCCGGTCTCTTCCCGAAGATCCCCTGATCCGCAGCCTTGTCATCCAGGCCCGTCGCGCGCAGGTGAGCCGCCGCGCGATGCTCCAGGGAACCGGCATGGGCGCCGCCGCCCTCACGCTCGCCGCGTGTTCGACCGGCGGATCCGGCAAGCCCGAACCCGCGAAGGACAACTCCGCGAACGACCCCACCCTCACGTGGGCGAACTGGGCCCTCTACCTCGACGAGGACGACGACGGGAACCACCCGACGCTCGACCGCTTCGTCGAGGAGACCGGCATCTCCGTCGACTACCGTGTCGACGTCGACGACAACAACTCGTACTACGCGAAGGTCAAGGACCAGCTCGCGCTCGGCCAGGACATCGGCGCGGACACCGCGTGCCTCACGGACTGGATGGCCGGCCGCTGGGTGCGCCTCGGCTACACGCAGGAGTTCGACGACGCGAACCTCCCCAACAAGAAGAACCTCGAGCCGAGCCTGCTCGACGTCGACTTCGACAAGGGCCGCAAGCACACCCTTCCGTGGCAGGGCGGCTTCGCGGGCATCTGCTGGAACAAGGCCAAGGTGCCGCAGGGCCTCCGTACCGTGAGCGACCTGTGGAACCCCGCCCTCAAGGGACGCGTGGGCGTGCTGAGCGAGATGCGCGACACGATCGGCCTCATCATGCTCGAGAACGGCGTCGACATCTCCGGCGACTTCAGCAACGACGACTTCTCGGACGCCATCGAGGTCTTCCGCAAGCAGGTCGAGGTCGGCCAGATCCGCAACATCAAGGGCAACTCGTACATCGACGACCTCGCCAACGAGGACACCCTCGCGGCGATCGTGTGGTCGGGCGACGTGACGACCCTCAACGCGGAGAACGGCGACCGCTGGGAGTTCGCGATCCCGGAGGCCGGCGGCACGATCTGGAACGACAACTTCCTCATCCCGATCGGCTCGCCCCGCAAGGCCAACGCCGAGAAGCTCATCAACTACTACTACGACCCCGAGGTCGCGGCCGAGGTCGCGGCGTGGGTGAACTACATCACCCCCGTCGTGGGCGCCAAGGAGGCGGCCGAGGCGATCGACCCCGAGCTCGTGGAGAACCAGCTCATCTTCCCGAACGAAGAGACTCTCTCGACGGTGAAGCGCTTCCGCACCCTCACGCCGGCCGAGGAGCAGTCGTTCGGCGCCGAGTTCCAGTCGGTCCTGATCGGCGCCTGATGGCAGGATCGTTCGACGAATCCGGTGCCGACCTCGAACTGGTCGGCGTCACCAAGCGTTTTCCCGGGTTCACGGCGATCGAGAACCTCAACCTGACGATCCCTGCGGGGTCGTTCTTCGCGCTGCTCGGTCCGTCCGGGTGCGGCAAGACGACCACGCTGCGGCTCGTCGCGGGGCTCGAGGAGCCGACGGCCGGACGCATCCTCATCGGCGGCAAGGATGTCACCGCGACGAAGCCGCACCAGCGGCCCGTCAACACGGTGTTCCAGAGCTACGCGCTCTTCCCGCACATGACGGTGCTCGCGAACGTCGAGTTCGGCCTCAAGCGCCGCGGCATCGCGAACGCGCACGCTCTCGCGCACGAAGCCCTCCGCCTCGTGGAGCTCGACCACGTCGCGGGCCGCAAGCCGAGCCAGCTCTCGGGCGGTCAGCAGCAGCGCGTCGCGCTCGCGCGCGCGGTCGTCAACCGGCCCGCGCTGCTGCTGCTCGACGAGCCGCTCGGCGCGCTCGACCTCAAGCTGCGCCGGCAGATGCAGATCGAGCTCAAGGCGATCCAGGGCGAGGTCGGTCTCACCTTCCTCCACGTGACCCACGACCAGGAGGAGGCCATGACGATGGCCGACACGGTCGCCGTCATGAACAAGGGACGCATCGAGCAGATGGGCGCGCCGGAGGAGCTCTACGAGCTGCCGCGCACCACGTTCGTCGCGAACTTCCTCGGCCAGTCGAACCTCTTCACGGGCGACGTCGTCGAGTCGGGCTCTGACGCGATCACGGTCGACGTCGCGGGCGTCGGCGTGAAGGTTCCGCGCGAGCGCGCGCAGCGCCACGCGGGCGAGGTGACCATCGGCGTCCGTCCCGAGAAGCTCACGCTGCACACGCGCAAGCCGGATGCGGCTGCGGGCGTCAACGTGCTCGGCCCCGGCACGATCACGGATGTGTCGTTCACGGGCGTCAGCACGCAGTACCTCGTGCAGATCCCCGGGCTCCCCGTCGTCACGGTGTTCGCGCAGAACATGGCGTTCGGCCCGGTCGCCGAGCAGGGCGCCGAGGTGTGGGTGTCGTGGCGCGTCGAGCACGGCTTCGGACTCGCCGACGAGGCGGGGCCCGAGCCGCGGTTCGCGGACGACGACGACACGCGCTCGATCGCCGTCCAGCGTCGGCAGAGCCTCGAAGACGAGCTGGACGAGGCCTGACGTGGCATTCGGTGCGTTCGCCAACACGGGCCCCGATCTCTCGGCTTCGGCGCCCCGTCGGCGCAGCTACGTCGCGCTCATCCTGCTCGCGCCCGGCATCCTGTACCTCGTCGCGACGTTCGTCGCGCCGCTCGGCTCGCTCGTGCTCACGAGCTTCAAGGAGCCCGGCGGCGACTTCGAGGTCGGCGAGTACGTCTACGCGTTCCGCTGGGAGAACTACGCCGAGGCGCTCGGCCGCTTCGGCGAGATCTTCCTGCGCACGTTCGGGTACTCGCTTCTCGCGACGATCTTCGCGCTCATCATCAGCTACCCGCTCGCGTACTTCATCGGCGTGACGCTGCGGCGCTTCCCGCTCTGGCAGAGCCTCGTGCTCATCCTCGTGATCGCGCCGTTCTTCATCAGCTTCCTGCTGCGCACCCTCGCGTGGAAGGCGGTCTTCTCCGACGAGGGCCCCGTCGTGGGCTTCCTCCAGGCGATCGGCGTGTTCGGGCCGGAGCAGTACCTCAACGGCACCGCGTTCACGGTGGTGTTCGGACTCACCTACAACTACATCCCCTTCATGACCCTCCCGATCTACGCATCCCTCGAACGGCTCGACCTGCGCTACGTCGAGGCCGGCGGCGACCTGTACGCGGGCCCCGTCCAGCGGTTCTGGCGCATCATCCTGCCGCTGTCCCTCCCGGGCGTCGTCTCGGGCACGCTCCTGACGTTCATCCCGGCATCCGGCGACTACGTCAACGCGAGCAAGGACTTCCTCGGGTCGACGAACACGGTCATGGCGGGCAACGTCATCAACGACCTGTTCTTCCAGAGCTTCTACCCGGTGTCGGCGGCGGTCTCGATCCTCCTCATGGTCGCGATCCTCATCCCCGTCATCGCGTACGTCGCCAAGAGCGGATCGGAGGACCTGCTGTGACCACCCAGGAGGCCGCGGCGATCGCCGAGGCGGACACGGCGCCCCGCCCGCGCGGTCGCGCACGCAGCGGACGCGGCGGAGCCGGATCGTGGGTCGTCGGGGCGTACTCGCTCATCGCGCTCGCGATCATGATGATCCCGATCGTCTACACGATCGTGTTCTCGTTCAACGACGCCCGCCGCACCAACATCGTGTGGCGCGGGTTCACGCTCGACAACTGGCTCGGCATCTGCGACGACGACCGCGTGTGCGAGGCGTTCGGCAACAGCATCGTCGTCGGCGTCACGGCGACCATCGCGGCGACCGTGCTCGGCACGATGATCGCCATCGCGATCGTGCGCTACACCTTCCGCATGCGCACCCTCATCACGGTGCTGCTGTTCCTGCCGATGGCGACCCCCGAGGTCGTGCTCGGGTCGGGTCTCGGCTCCCAGTTCGTCAACATGGGCGTCGAGCGCGGCCTCTGGACGATCATCGTCGCCCACATCATGTTCTGCATCAGCTTCGTCGTCGTGACGGTGCGGGCACGCGTCGCGAGCCTCGACCCCTCGCTCGAGGAGGCCGGACGCGACCTGTACGCGAGCCCCGGCCAGGTGTTCTGGCGCGTCACGCTGCCGCTGCTCATGCCGGGCATCCTCGCCGCTGCGCTGCTGTGCTTCGCGCTCAGCTTCGACGACTTCATCATCACGAACTTCGTCTCGGGCAACGCCGAGACCTTCCCGAAGTTCGTCTACGTCGCGGCCAGCCGCGGCATCCCGCCCCAGTCGAACGTCATCGCGTCCGCGGTGTTCTTCCTCGCGATCATCCTCGTGGTCATCGCGCAGCTGTCGGCGGGCGCCCGGCGCCGCAAGCTCGCCAAGACGGGGTGACGATGTACGAGGACCGCACGCGTCTCGCGAAGCTGTGGGAGGCGGAGCTCGAGCTGTTCCGCAGCCTGCACCCGCGCTCGGGGCGGCTCTGGCAGGAGGCCCGGGCCCACCTCCCGGGCGGCGTGCCGATGCTCTGGATGTCGAAGTGGCCGGGCGACTGGCCCGTCTACGTCGAGGAGGCGCAGGGCGCGCACTTCCGGTGCGCCGACGGCATCGACCACGTCGACCTGTGCCTCGGCGACACGGGCGCCATGGTGGGCCACGCACCCGCCGCATCCGTCGCCGCGATCGCCGAGCGGCTCGCGAAGGGCTCGACCTTCATGCTGCCGACCGAGGATGCCGCGGTCGCCGCGTCGCTCCTCGCGGAGCGCTTCGGGCTGCCCGAGTGGCAGTTCACGCTCTCGGCGACGGATGCCAACCGCCACGTGCTGCGCTACGCGCGCCAGGCCACCGGTCGGCGCAAGGTGCTCGTGATCGACTACTGCTACCACGGCACCGTCGACGAGGCCTACGCGACGCTCGACGACGACGGCCGCGTCGTGTCCCGCCGCCGCAACATCGGCCCGCCCGTGCCGCTCGACGAGACGACGGTCGTGGTCGCGTTCGACGACATCGCCGGGCTCGAGGCCGCGCTCGAGACCGGTGAGGTCGCGGCGGTGCTCGCCGAGCCGGCCATGACCAACATCGGCATCGTGCTGCCCCAACCGGGTTGGCACGAGGCCGTCCGCGCGGCGTGCGACCGCACGGGCACGATCCTCGTCATCGACGAGACGCACACCCTGTGCGCCGGCCCCGGCGGGATGACAGCGCGCGACGGGCTGCGACCCGACGTCGTCGTCGTCGGCAAGACGATCGGCGGCGGCATCCCCGCGGCGGCGTGGGGCATGACGAGCGAGCTCGCCCGACGCGTGCGGGAGAGCCTCGACTGGGCGGGCGAGGGCCGCGAGGACCTCGACGTCGGGGGAGTGGGCGGCACGCTCGCGGGCAACGCCGTGTCGATGGCCGGCATCCGCGCGACCCTCAGCGAGGTGCTCACGCCCGAGGTCTACCCCGGCATGATCGACCGCGCAACCGAGTGGACCGCCGGCGTGCAAGCGGCGATCGACGAGTTCGGGGCCCCGTGGCAGGTGACGCAGATCGGATGCCGTGCCGAGTACAGCTTCCGGCCCACGCCGCCCGCGAACGGGCGCGAGGCGGCGGAGGCCGACGACTTCGAGCTGCAGCAGTACCTGCACCTGCATGCCCTCAACCGCGGCATCCTCATCACCCCGTTCCACAACATGGCGCTCATGTCGCCCGCCACGACCTCGGAGGATGTGGCGCGGCACACGGAGGCGTTCCGCGAGGCGGTCGCGTCGCTGTACGCGTAGCGCGGTCGCGCGAGTTCACCGCTGGTTGAGTGCCGCGCGCCGCGCCCGCAGGGCGTGACGCACGGCGTATCGAAACCCGACGGACGGATGACGTGCGGAGGTCTCGTCTGCTTGGCCCGCTGTTGAAACGTCGGTGCGAGGGTTTCGATACGCGTCGCGCACTTCGCGCGCGGCGCTACTCAACCAGCGGGATGGGGGTGCTCCCGCACGTCATCAGAGGTGCGGTCTCGATACGCGCACTCGACCAGCGGTAAAGCGGTCGCGCGAGTTCACGCTGGTTGAGTGCCGCGCGCCGCGCCCGGAGGGCGTGACGCACGGCGTATCGAAACCCGACGGACGGATGACGTGCGGAGGTCTCGTCTGCTTGGCCCGCTGTTGGAACGTCGGTGCGAGGGTTTCGATACGCGTCGCGCGCTGCGCGCGCGGCGCTACTCAACCAGCGGAGAAGGGAAGGGTTTCGATACGCGTCGCGCGCTGCGCGCGCGGCGCTACTCAACCAACGGAGAAGGGAAGGTTTTCGATACGCGTCGTGCCGCGCGGAAGCGCGTCGCGGCGCTACTCAACCGGCGGGAAAGTGGACCCCTCTCAGGGCGCCCGTGCCTAGAAGGCCACGCGCAGCGTCGTCCACGGGTCGGCGAGGGCCGCGAGGGTGTCGTCGGCGACCTCGCGCGCGAGCAGACCCTCGCGCACGAGCAGCTCGAGACCGACGGGGGTCGTCGCACGGTGCGCGCCGTCGAGGGACTTCACGGCGACGGCCTCACCGCCGGGCGTGACGAGCACGAGCACGCCCTCCGCGCCGAGCTTCGCGACGAGGCCCGTGCGCTCGATCGTGACGGTGTTGGCCCGTCCGGGGCCGTCGATCGCCCACGGGTGGCGGCGGATGGCGTCGCCGAGGTTCGTGCCCCCGCGCGCTGTGCGCGACGCGACACGCGCGAGACCGGTGAGGCTCAGCGTCGGGATCGGGGCGCCGCATCCGTCGACCCCCACGTGCCGGATGGTCTCGCTCGCGAGCGCCTCGACGGTCGTCAGCACCTGCTGCTGCACGGGGTGCCGTGTGTCGAGGTAGTCCGCGGTGTCCCAGCCGCGTTCGACGCACGCCGCGAGGAACCCGGCGTGCTTGCCGGAGCAGTTCATCGTGATGCGACGGGGTCCGGATGCCGCACGGCGGGCCGCGGCGTCGCCCGGCCAGTCGGCGGGGCACCCGAGCGCGTCCTCGTCGAGCCCGGCGCCTTCGAGCATCCGCTCGACGACGGCGACGTGGGCGGGTGTGCCCGCGTGGCTCGCCGCGGAGAGCACGGTCTGCTCCTCGTCGAACACGACGCCGAGCAGCTCGACGGCCGTCGCCTGGGCGAGCTTGAGCGTCGAGCGCGGGTAGATGAGCGCGTCGGAGTCGCCGAGGGCACGCACGACCGATCCGTCGGCGTCGACCAGGACGGCCGCGCCGAGGTGCCGCGACTCGGGCACGGCCGAGCGCTCCACGAGCGCGAGCTCGACCGAGCCCGCGGCGTCGAGCGGATGCGTCACGCGCCCGCCGCCGCGAACGACTCGGCGAGCACCTCGACGGCGTCGGCGAGGAGCGCCTCGTCGAGCGCGAGGCTCGGCAGGAAACGCAGCACGTTGCCGTAGGTGCCGGCGGTGAGCACGAGCACGCCGCGCTGGGCGGCCTCGGCCGCGATCCGCGCGGGGAGGTCGGCCCGCGGCTCGTGCGTCTCCGGGTCGAGCAGCTCGACGGCGAGCATGGCGCCGATGCCGCGCACCTCGGCGATGACGGGGTAGCGCTCGCGCAGCGCCTCGAGGGCGGGTCGCAGCCCCGCCTCGATGCGCGCCGCCTCCGCGAGGAGACCATCGCGCTCGATGCGGTCGAACACGGCGACGGCGGCGGCGCACGCGACCGGGTTGCCGCCGAAGGTGCCGCCGAGGCCGCCGGGCTGTGCGGCATCCATGATCTCGGCGCGTCCCGTGACGCCCGCGAGCGGCAGGCCGCCCGCGATGCCCTTCGCCGAGAGCACGAGGTCGGGCACGAGGCCGAAGTGCTCGCTCGCGAAGTACGCGCCCGTGCGGGCCATGCCCGACTGGATCTCGTCGGCGATGAAGACGACGCCGTTCGCGGTGCACCACTCCTGGAGCGCGGGCAGGTAGCCCTCGGCGGGCACGATGAAGCCGCCCTCGCCCTGGATGGGCTCGACCACGAGGCACGCGAGGTCGGCCGCCCCGACGGTCTTCTCGAGGTACGAGATGGTGCGGGCCGCGGCCTCCGCGCCCGAGAGGCCGTCGTGCAGCGGGTAGGAGTTGGGGGCGCGGTAGACGTCGCCCGCGAGCGGGCCGAAGCCGGCCGCGTACGGCATGGCCTTGAAGTTCATGGCCATCGTGAGGTTCGTGCGGCCGTGGTACGCGTGCTCGAGCACGGCGACACCGCGGCGGCCGGTGTACTTGCGCGCGATCTTGACGCCGTTCTCGACGGCCTCGGCACCCGAGTTCACGAGCACGGTCTTCTTCGCGAAGTCGCCGGGGGTGTGCTCGGCGAGCAGCTCCGCGACGCGCACGTACTCCTCGTAGGGCGTGATGGTGAAGAGCGTATGCGTGACCTCGGCGAGCTGGGCGGCGGCGGCGGCGACGACCGCGTCATCCGTGTGCCCGATCGTCGTGACGCCGATGCCCGCGCCGAGGTCGATGAACTGGTTGCCGTCGACGTCGACGAGGATCGCGCCGTGCGCTCGCTCGATGAAGACGGGCAGGGCGCTCGAGACGCCGTCCGACACGACCTGTCGACGTCGCTCCTGCAGCTCGGTCGACCGCGGTCCGGGGATCGCGGTGACGACGCGACGCTCGAGCTCGAGCGGCGCTACCGTGGGAGGGGTCAGCGTGTCGGTCATGGCTGCGATCCTACCTCCGAGCCCGGATGCTCGGATGCTGCTGATTCCGCAGCCGTGGCCTGCTCAGAGTGAGGAATCACATGCACCACCGCCACGAATACGCGGTTTCCGTCGAATGGACGGGCAACCGCGGCACGGGCACGTCCGGCTACCGGGACTACGGGCGCGACCACATCGTGCGCGCGGAGGGCAAGCTCCACGAGCTCGCGGGCTCGAGCGACCGCGTCTTCCACGGCGACCGTGAGCGCTGGAATCCGGAGGAGCTGCTGCTCGCGGCGCTCAGCCAGTGCCACCTGCTGAGCTACCTGCACGTCGCGTCGTCCCGCGGCATCGTCGTCGTCGGCTACACCGACGAGGCGACCGGCACGATGGAGCAGACCGCGAACGGCGGCGGCCACTTCACGGAGGCGACGCTGCGTCCCGTCGTGACGATCGCGGCGGGCGACCCCGCCGTCGCCCTCGAGGCCCACCACGAGGCCTCGGAGAAGTGCTTCATCGCGGCATCGGTCAACTTCCCCGTGCACCACGAGCCGCGCATCGTGCTCGCGGACGACCCCGCGAACGCGTAGCCCCGCGCCGGGCTAGGTGGCGGGCGCCGACCGGCTGTCGAGCTGCGAGTACAGCTCGGCGCGCTGGGCGTCGAGCGATTTGAGCTCCTCGATCTTCGCGTTGTACGCGTCGACGTCGGCGTTGAGCTGCACGCGCTCCTGCTCGAGCGCCTCCTGACGCTCGAGCAGCTTCGCGCGCTCGCGCTGGAACGCCTCCTGCGAGGGGAAGGCGCCCACGGTGTCCGCGCGGCGGTTGAAGTCCTCGATGTCGGTGTCGAGCTCGGCGATCGCCGCGTCGTAGGCGGCGGAGCGCTGCTCGAGGTCGGCGAGGCCCGCGTCGAGCTCCGCGCTCAGCTGCTCGATGCGCGCCGAGTACTCGTCGATCTGCGCCGTGCGCGCCTTCTCGAAGGCGACGACGCGGGAACGGTCGGCGAAGATCCGCGCGTAGTGCTCCTCGAGCTCCGCGGGCAGCTCGAGGTAGCCCGTGCCGATGCGGGAGTGCCACTCGTCGGCGTGCTGCTTCTCGGCGTAGCCCGCGACCGTCGCGATGTTGGGGTCGCCCTCGGGCAGCGACGCGACGACCTCGGCGACGATCGCGTCGACGCGCGCGCGGTCGTCGCGCGACATCCGGTCGTACACGGCGTGCAGCAGCTCGTGCGCCGCGGTCGCCTCGACGGTGCCCGAGAGGCGCTCGTCGGTCACCTCGTAGATGAAGATGCCGCCGCCGCCGTAGCAGCCGAGCACGACGCCGCCCTCGAGGGGGCAGTGATCCTGGAAGTCCGTCGCGCCGTCGAGCTGAGGTCGGCTCGCGAAGAAGATGCGCCGCCCGGTCTCGGTGAGCGTGAGGTCGACGGCGAGCTGCTCGATGCGCTCCGGCGGCGGCTCGGTCCAGACGACCCACTGGTCCGCCCACGCCTGCCGGTTCTGCGGGTTCCACGGCGCGGCGATCGCGACGGCGACGGCGAGCGCGGCGACGAGCACTGCCGCGATCCAGCGGCCGGCGCGTCGACGCCGCCGCCGCGGGCGCAGCAGGGGCGCCCCGGCATCCGGGCCCTCGTCGGGCTGCGGGAACGGGTCGGTCACCGTGGGGATGCGGTCGGCGGGAGCGTCGGCCATGTCGTCCTCGTGCGGGGCGGCTTACAGGGCGGCGAGGGCCTCTTCGAGCACACCCGCCGCGTCGTCGATCAGCTCGTCGCTGATGACGACGCTCGGGAGCAGCCGCAGGACCGAGTCCCACGATCCCGCGTCGAGCGGGATGACGCCGTTCGCGGTCGCGTGCCGCAGCACGGAGGCGAGAGCGGGGGCGTTGGGCTTCGTCGTGCCCGGCTCGACGAGCTCGATGCCGAACATGGCGCCCTTGCCGCGCACCTCGCCGACGACGTCGAAGCGCTCGGGCCAGTCCCCGATGCGTGCCCGGATGCTGCGCTCGACGCGCTGCGCCTCGGCGATGAGCCCGTCGCGCTCGATGATCTCGAACACCTTGAGCGCGGCGGCCGTCGAGACGGGGTTGCCGCCGAAGGTGCCGCCGATGCCGCCGGGCTGCACGGCATCCATGATGTCGGCGCGGCCCGTGACGGCGGCGAGGGGCAGACCGCCCGCGATTCCCTTCGCGGTCGTCACGAGGTCGGGCACGACGCCGTGATGCTCGATCGAGTACCACGCGCCCGTGCGCGCGATGCCGGCCTGGATCTCGTCGGCGACGAAGACGATGCCGTTCTCCTCGCAGAAGCGCTTGATGGCGGCGAAGTAGCCGGGGGCGGGGATGACGATGCCGCCGTCGCCCTGGATCGGCTCGGCGAAGAAGGCCGCGACCTCGGAGGCGCCGATGTGGGTCTCGATGTAGTCGATCGTGCGGGCGGCGGCCTCCTCGCCCGTGAGCCCGTCGCGGAACGGGTACGAGACGGGGACGGAGTACAGCTCGCCCGGGAAGGGGCCCATGCCGGCGCGCTCGGGCCACGGGCGGTAGGTCATCGCCATCGTGAGGTTCGTGCGGCCGTGGAAGGCGTGGTCGAGGCTCACGATCGCGCGGCGTCCGGTGAAGCGGCGCGCGATCTTGACGGCGTTCTCGACCGCCTCGGCACCCGAGTTGACGAGGATCGTGTGCTTCTCGAAGTCGCCGGGGGTGATCTGGGCGAGCTTCTCGGCGACGCGCACGTAGTTCTCGTACGGCGTGACCGTGAAGAGCGTGTGGGTGAGCTTCGCCGCCTGCTCGGCGACGGCCTCCGCGACCTCGGGATGCGCGTGGCCGATCGTCGTGACGCCGATGCCGCAGCCGAGGTCGATGAGCTGGTTGCCGTCGACGTCGACGAGGATCGCGCCCGAGCCGTGGTCCATGTAGATGTTGGCGAGGGTCCCGGCGCCACGGGAGACGGATGCGACCCGTCGTTCCTGGAGGGCGCGGGACTGGGGGCCGGGGAGTTCGGTGACGAGCTTCCGCTCCTGGGGGACGCTGAAGGCCATGCCCTCGAGTCTAGGCGGCGTCTGCTGGGGTCCCGCCGGGCGCGGCCGCGCGATGCACCCCGATGCACCCCGATACACACCTCGCACCGAGGAACCATGGGGCAGGATGGAGCCTCCTGCTTCGCACCCCGAGGAGTCACCGTGCCCCGCGTCCTTCCCGTCCTGACCGTCGCCGCGCTCGCGGTCGCCCTCGCCGGGTGCACCACCGGCGACCCCGACACGGGCTCGACGCCCGACCCCTCGGCCTCCGCATCGGGCGAGCGCGTGTGCGCCACGCCGGGCGACGGCACCGACAAGGTCGACGTGACCGGCGAGTTCGGCGCCGTGCCGACGGTCGTCGTGGACTCGCCCATCGAGGTCGACGACACGGAGCGCCGCGTGCTCATCGAGGGCGAGGGCGAGGCGGCCGCCTACGGCGACACCGTGCGCGTCGACTTCACCCTCTACAACGGCACGACGGGCGAGGCCGCCACCCAGACCGACTACGCGGAGGGCGCCCAGGCGCAGTTCGTGCTCAACGAGGCCGCGTTCATCCCGGGTCTCGTGAAGACGATCGAGTGCTCGAAGCCCGGCGCCCGCGTCATCGGCGTCGTGCCCGCGGCGCAGGCCTTCGGCGAGAACGGCCTCGCCGACTTCAACATCTCGGCGGGCGACACGGTCGTGTTCGTCGTCGACGTCGTGTCGGTCGACGCTCCGCTGCAGCCCGCGGAGTGGACCGAGAACGTGCCGACCGTCGAGCGCGACGCCGACGGCATCCCGGTCGTGACGCTGCCCGAGGGCGCCGCGCCGACCGAGCTGCTCGCGACCGTGCTCGAGGAGGGCGACGGTGCGACCGTCGTCGCCGGCGACAGCGTCACCCTGAACTACCAGGGCACGAGCTGGGAGAAGAACGAGATCTTCGACCAGAGCTTCGGCGGCGACCCCGCGACCTTCGCGACGACGCAGGTCGTCCAGGGCTTCGGCGCGGCCCTCGTCGGGCAGAAGGTCGGCTCGACCGTGCTCGTCGTGATCCCGCCGTCGCTCGCCTACGGCGACGACCCGCAGGCGCACCAGCTCGGCGGCCAGACGCTCGTGTTCCTCATCGACATCCTGGGCGTCAACGGGGTCTGAGCGCCTCGGCCGGTCACGGCCGCTCGCTAGGCTCGCGGCATGAGTCGTCGCCGCGTCCTCGTCCTCGGATCCACCGGATCGATCGGCGTCCAGGCCCTCGAGGTGATTGCGGCGAACCCCGACCGCTTCGAGCTCGTGGGCATGGCGGCGGGGCGGAACGCGGATGCGCTCGCCCGCCAGGCGGCCGAGACGGGCGTCGCGCGCACGGCCCTCGGCATCGACGAGGCCGTCGCGCTCGTGCGCGAGCTCGAGGCGGATGTCGTGCTCAACGGCATCACGGGCTCGGTCGGCCTGGGGGCGACCCTCGCGGCGCTCGAGACGGGCGCGACCCTCGCGCTCGCCAACAAGGAGAGCCTGATCGTCGGCGGTGAGCTCGTGCTCGCGGCCGCGGCGCCCGGCCAGATCGTCCCCGTCGACTCCGAGCACTCGGCGCTCGCCCAAGCCCTCCGCGCGGGGGAGCACGGCGAGGTGCGCCGCCTCGTCGTCACGGCATCCGGCGGCCCGTTCCGCGGGCGCTCGCGGGAGGAGCTCGCGGCGGTGCGGCCGGAGGACGCCCTCGCGCATCCGACGTGGGACATGGGGCGCGTCATCACGACGAACTCCGCGACGCTCATCAACAAGGGCCTCGAGGTGATCGAGGCCCACCTGCTCTTCGGCATCCCGTACGACCGCATCGACGTCGTCGTGCACCCGCAGTCGATCGTGCACTCGATGGTCGAGTTCGTCGACGGGTCGACGATCGCGCAGGCCTCGCCGCCCGACATGCGGCTGCCCATCTCGCTCGGCCTCGACTGGCCGCACCGGGTGCCGGGAGTCGGCGCGCCCATCGACTGGACGATGGCGCAGCAGTGGACGTTCGAGCCGCTCGACGACGACACCTTCCCGGCCGTCGCGCTCGCGCGCCGCGTGGGTGAGCTCGGCGGCACGTTCCCCGCGGTCTACAACGCCGCGAACGAGCAGGCCGTCGACGCCTTCCACGAGGGCCGCGTGTCGTTCCTCGGCATCGTCGAGACCGTGCGGCGGGTCGTCGACGCGCACGAGCCCGGGCCTGTCACCCTCGAAGGGGTTCTCGCCGCCGAGCGCTGGGCGCGCGACGAGGCCGATGCGCTGCTCGCGGAAGGGGTCGACGGATGACGAGACGGTTCTTCGCGGGATCGGCTGCGGCCGCGCTCGTCGCGGCGGTGCTCACGGCTGTCGGTCTCGCGTCGCCCGCGGCGGCGTGCGCGTGCGGCGCCCCGACGCCGCCGGGAGGGATCAGCGTCTCGGTCGGCGAGGAGCGCGCCATCGTGACGTTCGACGGCGCGGTCGAGCGCATCGACCTCGTGCTCGACATGCTCGCCGACGGCGCCGACACGGGCCTCGTCATCCCGACTCCGACGCCCGCGACGGTGAGCCTCGGCGAGCGCTCGCTCTTCGAGGCACTCGAGCGGCAGACCGCGCCCCGCGTCGAGTACGTCGAGGATTGGTGGGGCGGCATGGGTGACGGCTCGGCCGGCGGCGCCCCCGAGGTGCTCTCGGAGGTCGATCTGGGGCCCATCTCGGCCGTCACGCTCGCCGCATCCGACGCCGCGGGCCTGCAGGCCTGGCTCGACCAGAACGGCTACGGCATCGACCCGGCCGTGCAGGCGCTCTTCGCCGACTACATCGCGCGCGGCTGGTCGTTCGCGGCGTTCAAGCTCACGGGCGAGGAGCCCCTCGACGGCGCGCTCGACCCCGTGCGGCTCGAGTTCCCGGCGACCGACGTCGTCTACCCGCTGCTGCTGTCGCAGGCGGCGCAGACGCCCCAGACGGTGCGCCTCTACCTCTTCGGCGACGACGGCATGCAGGCGACGTTCCCCGACGGCACCGTCGCGGGCGAGGTCGTGTGGGCGGGCCGCGTGACGCAGGCAGGGCTCACGCGACTCGGCGCGTACCTCACGGTCATCGAGGCCTACTTCTTCGACCCCGCCACCCAGATCACGGGCGACCTCACGATCACCTCGACGGGTGCGCGCGACGACTTCACGCCCGTCGAGACGCGCGTGAAGTACGTCGACATCGGGGGAGTCCCGCTGGGTTACGCGATCGCGGGCGTGGCCTCGGTGTTCGGCCTCATGCTGCTCATCGTGGTCGTCGGCGCGATCGTGCACGCGCGCTCCGAGAAGCGGCGGCGGCGGGCCTACTAGCCGCGCGGCGGCGCAGGGCTCGCGGGCACTTCGCGTGCACACGGCGCGCGCATAGCCCCGCCTCGGCACGCTCCCAGCGCGTGTGGCCTAGGGTTTCGCCGTGGAAACCGTGCTGCTCTACGTGCTCGGCGTCGTCATCGTCGCGATCGGGCTCGCCCTCTCGATCGGTCTCCACGAGATCGGCCACCTCCTCCCCGCGAAGCGCTTCGGCGTCAAGGTCGGCCAGTACATGATCGGCTTCGGGCCGACGCTGTTCTCCCGCCGCAAGGGCGAGACCGAGTACGGCGTCAAGCTCATCCCGCTCGGCGGCTACATCTCGATGGCGGGCATGTACCCGCCCGCCCGCGAGGGCGAGGGCGCACGCACCTCGAGCACGGGATTCTTCGACACCCTCGTGCAGGATGCCCGCGACCAGTCGGCCGAGACGGTCACGCCGGGCGACGAGGAGCGCGTCTTCTACAAGCTGCCCGTGCACAAGCGCATCATCATCATGCTCGGCGGACCCGTCATGAACCTGCTCATCGCGATCGTGCTCTACGCCGTCGTACTGTGCGGTTTCGGCGTGTACCAGTACTCGACGACACTCGGGAGCGTCAACGAGTGCGTCGCGACGGATGCCACGCAGACCGAGTGCACTCCCTCCGACCCCGCAGCCCCCGCCGCCGAGGCGGGCCTCCTGCCCGGCGATCGGCTCGTGTCGATCGCCGGCACGGAGGTGACGGACTGGGACCAGGCGAGCGGCATCATCCGCTCCCACCCCGAGGAGACAATCCCGTTCGTCGTCGAGCGCGACGGCGAGCTCCTGACGCTCGACGTGACCCCCATGCTGAGCGAACGGCCCGTCGTCGACGACGCCGGGCAGGCGGTGCTCGACGAGGACGGCGAGGTCGTCACGCGTGAGGTCGGCTTCATCGGCGTGGGGCCGGCGACCGAGAAGGTTCAGCTTCCCGTGACGGCCGTGCTGCCCGCCGTGTGGGACAACTCGGTCGGCGTCGGCAAGATCATCGTCACACTGCCGCAGAGGCTCGTGCAGGTCGCGCAGGCGGCCTTCGGGGGCGACGAGCGCGACCCGAACGGGCCCATCAGCGTCGTGGGCGTCGGACGCCTCGCGGGCGAGATCTCCTCGCTCGACGCGGCGCCCGTCGCCGATCGCGCGGCGAGCCTCATCCAGATGCTCGCGGCCCTCAACGTGGCGCTCTTCGTGTTCAACCTCATCCCGCTGCTCCCGCTCGACGGCGGGCACGTCGCCGGGGCGATCTGGGAGGCCATCCGCCGCGGCGTCGCGAAGCTGCGGGGCAAGGCCGATCCCGGTCCCATCGACATCGCGCGCTTCATCCCCGTCACGCTCGTCATCGTCGCGGTGCTCGGCATCTCGAGCGCGCTGCTCATCTACGCCGACATCGTCAACCCCGTCACGCTGCAGTAGCCCCTCGCGAGCGTCGGGGGGCGGTGGCAGGATGCCGCCATGGGCGATGAGCTGCGCGTGGTGCCCGCGAACGAGGCGAGCTGGCACGAGCTGCAGACCGTGCTCGGTGCGCGCGGCGAGGCCGCGTCGTGCCAGTGCCAATGGTTCTTCCTGCGCGACAAGGAGTTCACCCCGATGCCGCGGGAGGAACGGGCGGCGCGCTTCCGCGAGCAGACCGCGTGCGGGCATCCGCACGCCGAGACGACGAGCGGCATCGTCGCCTTCCTGGGCGACGAGCCCGTCGGGTGGTGCGCCGTGCAGCCGCGTGCCGACTACGTGCGGCTCGCACGCATGCGCGTGCCCTGGGCGGGGCGCGAGGAGGACCCGGGCGACGACGGCGTGTGGGCGATCGTGTGCTTCGCGATCCGCTCGGGCTACCGGCGGCAGGGGGTCGCGACGGCGCTCGCGATCGCGGCCGTCGAGCACGCGCGCGCCCGCGGGGCTCGCGCGGTCGAGGGCTACCCGAAGCAGCTCGCGCCCGGCAAGGAGGAGATCTGGGGCGAGCTCTACGTCGGCACGCCCGGCATGTTCGAGGCTGCCGGCATGCGCGTGGTGTCGCGTCCGACGTTGCGTCGCCTCGTCATGCGCCGCGACTTCGCGTGAGCCGTCAGGCAGGAGCGGCGGCTCCGGTCGCCGTGCCGAGCAGCTCCGACTGCACGTGGCGCAGGCGTTCGCGCAGCGCCCCGACGAACGCCTCGATCGCCGGCTGCCGGAAGGTGTCGGAACGGGCGACGAGCCAGTAGGGGAGCGTGCGCGCGATGCGGTCGGGGAACAGGCGCACCAGGTCGGGGTGCCGGTCGGCGAGGAAGCACGGGAGCAGCCCGAAGCCCGCACCCGCACGCGTCGCCTCCACGTGCACGTAGACGTTCGTGCTCGTGACGGCGTCGAACATCGCAGGGATCGTGCGGCGCGCATCGTCGAGGCTGTCGACGTGCAGCATCGACTCGATGAAGTACACGAGCGGCTTTCCCGTGAGCGCGCTCGGCGACTCCGGTGTGCCGATCCGTTCGAGCAGCTCCCGGCTCGCGTAGAGCCCGAGCACGTAATCGGCGAGCTTGACGGCCTCGGCGCGGCGCACCTCCGGTCTCCCCACGACCACCTCGAGGTCGGCGGCCGCGCGCTGCCGCGAGGCCTGCCGTGTGACGGCGACGATCTCGAGCGCGAGCTGGGGGTGCCGCGCGCGCAGCTCGGCCATCGCGGGCGCGGCGATGTAGCCGCTGAACCCGTCGGTGGCGGACAGACGGATGAGGCCCGCGAGCTCTCCGCCCGGCTCGGCGCCCGTGAGGCGGCCCATCGCGCTCTCGACCTCGCTCGCGACGGCGACGGCACGCTCTCCGAGGGGCGTGAGCATCCATCCGGCGGGGCCTCGCCGCAGCACCGGACCGCCGAGGGCCGACTCGAGCGAGGCGATGCGGCGCGCGATCGTCGTGTGGGTGACGCCGAGTTGCTGGGCGGCCGTCGTGTAGCGGCCCGCTCGAGCGACGGCGAGCAGCACGAGGAGGTCGTCGGGGCTCGGGGGGAGCGTGGAGAAACGAGCATCCATATGTGCAAGATCGCACAGTCTCCCGCCGATTGCGAGCGCTTGTTGTGCACTAACGTGCACAGCATGCAAGGTGGCACGTCGGAGCTGACGGGGCGCCGCGCCCTCATCACGGGCGGCGGCAGCGGGATCGGAGAGGCGTGCGCGCGCGCTCTCGCCGGCCGAGGCGCCCACGTCGTCGTCGCCGACGTCGACGCTGCGGCCGCCGAGCGCGTCGCCGCGGAACTCGATGGCGAGGCGTGGGTCGTCGACCTCACGGACACGCCTCGTCTCGAGGGGATGCGGCTCGACGCCGACATCCTCGTCAACAACGCGGGCATCCAGACCGTCGCCCCCATCGAGCAGTTCGACCCCGAGCGGTTCCGCCTCATGCTCGATCTCATGCTCGTCGCCCCGTTCCTGCTGATCCGGGCCGCGCTGCCCGAGATGTACGCGCGCGGCTGGGGTCGCATCGTCAACGTGAGCTCGGTGCACGGCATCCGGGCGAGCGCCTACAAGTCGGCCTACGTCACCGCGAAGCACGGGCTCGAGGGGCTCTCGAAGGTGACGGCGCTCGAGGGCGCGGCGCACGGCGTGACGAGCAACTGCGTCGATCCCGGCTACGTGCGCACCCCGCTCGTCGAGAAGCAGATCGCCGACCAGGCGCGCGTGCACGGCATCCCGGAGTCCGAGGTCGTCGAGAAGATCATGCTCACCGAGGCGGCCGTCAAGCGCCTGCTCGAGCCGGCCGAGGTCGCCGACCTCGTGGCGTGGCTGTGCGGGCCGACTTCCGGCATGGCGACGGGCGCCTCCTGGGTGCTCGACGGCGGCTGGAGCGCCCGATGACGACCGTCGCGACGTGGCGGGCGGATGCCGTGCCCGTCGAAGGCGGACGGCTCGCCCTCGGCGTCGCGGGCGACGCGGACGGCCCCGCCGTGCTCGCCGTGCACGGCACGACCGCGAGCCACCGCGCCTTCACGGCCCTCGCGCGCCGCATCCCCGACCGCCTGATCGTCGCGCCCGACCTGCGGGGCCGCGGACGCAGCTCGGAACTGCCCCCGCCCTACGGCCTGCGACGCCACGCCGAGGACCTCGAGGCGGTGCTCGACGGCATAGGCGACGAGCCGGTGACGGTCGTCGGGCACTCGCTCGGCGCCTTCGTCGCGGTCGCTCTCGCCGCTCGGGCGCCCGAGCGCGTCGCGCGACTCGTGCTCGTCGACGGCGGGATGCCGCTCCGGCCCACGACCGGTCGCCCCGTCGAGGAGGAGGTCGCCGCCGTGCTCGGCCCCGCGGCCGAGCGTCTCCGCACGGTCTTCGCGGGTCGCGAGGAGTACCGGGCCTTCTGGCGCGCCCACCCCGCCGTCGGGGCAGCGTGGAGCGCCGACCTCGAGGACTACGTCGACTACGACCTCGTCGAGGCGCCGGACGGGTTCCGCCCCGCGACGGCCGAGCGCGCCGTGCTCGACGACGGAGCCGAGCTCTACGGGCCGGACTGGTATCTGGAGGCGCTGCGCGGCATCCGCGTGCCCGTCGTCCTGCTGCGCGCCCCGCGCGACCTGCTCGACCGCGAGGGCGGGCTCTACCCGCCCGGAAGCCTCGACGACTCGACGCGCCTCGTGCCGCAGCTCGAGCTCGTCGAGGTCGCGGGCGTCAACCACTACACGATCCTCTTCGACGGCCCCGGCCTCGACGCGGTCGTCGCCGCCGTCACCGCACCCACCGAACCGTGACCCCCCGAACCGTGAACCACCGAACCGTGAACCACCTGAGACCCGAGACGAAGGAGTCCCGATGACCGCCACCGCCACCCTCCTCGACGGCATCGTCGCGCACCGCGTGACGACGCCCCGCCTGACCGCGAACGTGCTCGAGCGCCCCTCCGACGGGGCGACCGACACCGTCGTCTTCGTGCACGGCAACGTGTCGTCGTCGCTCTTCTTCCAGCCGCTCATGCGCGAGCTCCCGGCGCACCTGCGCGCCCTCGCGATCGATCTGCGCGGCTTCGGCGAGAGCGAGACGCTCCCCGTCGATGCGACGCGCGGTGTGCGCGACTTCTCCGACGACGTCGCGAGCGTGCTCGACGAGCTCGGCATCGCATCCGCTCACCTCGTCGGCTGGAGCATGGGCGCGGGCGTGCTCATGCAGCTCATGATCGACCGCCCCGAGCTCGTCACGACCGCGACGCTCGAGGCACCCGTGTCTCCTTACGGCTTCGGCGGCACGGGCCACAGCGGCGTGCTCCTCACCCCGGATGCCGCGGGCACCGGAGGGGGAGCGGCGAACCCCGACTTCGTCGCGCGCATCGACGCGGGCGACACGGGCGACGAGGCGCAGACCTCGCCGCGCGCCGTCTACCGCAGCTCCTACGTCAAGCACCCCGAGTCGATCGCGCACGAGGACCTGTGGGTCGCGTCGATGCTCTCCACGAAGACGGGGGAGACCAACTACCCGGGCGACCTCGTCGCATCCGAGAACTGGCCCGGCTTCGGTGCGGGCACGCGCGGCGTGCTCAACACCATGGCGCCCACGCACTTCGACACGACGGGCATCGTCGACATCGCCGCGAAGCCGCCCGTGCTGTGGATCCACGGGACCGACGACGCCATCGTCTCCGACGCGTCGTTCTTCGACCTCAACTACCTCGGCAAGCTCGGCGTCGTGCCCGGCTGGCCGGGCGACGAGGTCGCGCCCCCGCAGCCCATGAAGCAGCAGATGCGCGAGGTGCTCGCGCGCTACCGCGACGCGGGCGGCGAGATCACCGAGCTCGAGCTCCCCGACTGCGGCCACGCGCCTCACCTCGACCGTCCCGCCGAGTTCCGCGCCGCGCTCCTCGAGCACATCGCGCGGTGAGCCGTTCACCGGCGCCTCTCGGCGAGCGGTCCTAAGCTGGACCAGTGCCTGCTGTGAATATCGGGATGCCGAAGCCTCCGCCCGAGGTGCTGGCTCCCCGTCGCAAGTCCCGCCAGATCAAGGTCGGGAAGGTGCTCGTCGGAGGCGACGCCCCCGTGAGCGTCCAGTCGATGACGACGACGCCGACGACGAACATCAACGCGACGCTCCAGCAAATCGCCGAGCTCACGGCATCCGGATGCGACATCGTGCGCGTCGCCGTGCCGAGCCAGGACGACGCGGATGTTCTGCACATCATCGCCAAGAAGAGCCAGATCCCGGTCATCGCCGACATCCACTTCCAGCCGAAGTACGTGTTCCAGGCGATCGACGCGGGCTGCGCGGCCGTGCGCGTGAACCCGGGCAACATCCGTCAGTTCGACGACAAGGTCGGTGAGATCGCGAAGGCTGCGAAGGACGCGGGCGTCTCCCTGCGCATCGGCGTGAACGCGGGCTCGCTCGACAAGCGCCTGCTCGAGAAGTACGGCAAGGCCACGCCCGAGGCGCTCGTCGAGAGCGCCGTGTGGGAGGCGAGCCTGTTCGAGGAGCACGACTTCCACGACTTCAAGATCTCGGTCAAGCACAACGACCCCATCGTCATGGTGAAGGCGTACCGCATGCTCGCCGAGCGCGGCGACTGGCCCCTCCACCTCGGCGTGACGGAGGCCGGCCCCGCCTTCCAGGGCACCATCAAGTCGGCGACGGCGTTCGGCATCCTGCTGTCGGAGGGCATCGGCGACACCATCCGCGTCTCCCTCTCGGCGCCGCCCGCCGAGGAGGTCAAGGTGGGCCTGCAGATCCTGCAGTCGCTCAACCTGCGAGAGCGCAAGCTCGAGATCGTGTCGTGCCCGTCGTGCGGTCGCGCCCAGGTCGATGTCTACACGCTCGCCGACTCGGTGACCGAGGGGCTCAAGAACGTGACCGTGCCGCTGCGCGTCGCCGTCATGGGATGCGTCGTCAACGGCCCCGGCGAGGCGCGCGAAGCCGACCTCGGGGTCGCCTCCGGCAATGGCAAGGGCCAGATCTTCGTGAAGGGCGAGGTCATCAAGACCGTGCCCGAGGCCGAGATCGTCGAGACCCTCATCGCCGAGGCGCGTCGCATCGCCGACGAGATGGGCGCGGACGCCCCCGTCGGCGAGCCCGTCGTCGTGACGAGCTGACGCCCCGGGAACGTTGGGTAGCGGATACCGGGCGCGCCCTCGTAGCGTGACCGCATGGTCCAGCGCCCTCTCCTCGCGCTCGCCGCGGCGGCCCTCGCGGCATCCGCTCTCTCGGCATGCGGCCCGACGGCGCGCACGTGCGTCGACTGGGTCGTGTTCGACGACGCGCAGGGCGCGTTCGACGAGGCGACGCTCGTCGTGATCGGCGTCGCGGACGAGGCCGACGGTTCGATCGAGCTGCTGCCCGGCCCGGGCGAGCTGCACCGCGTCGACGTCGAGCGCGTGCTCAAGGGCGAGCTCGCGGTCGAGGAGCTGCGCGCGGCGGCCCCGCGCGACTACTGCGTCGCCGAACCGCCGCAGCCCGCCGACGACCCGATCCCGGCGGGGGAGCGCGTCATCCTCTTCCTGCACCCCGCGAGCGCCGACCCGGAGGCGGTGCGGCCCGACGACCTCGCCGAGGTCGAGCATTGGGCCGGGCTCACCCCGCAGTGGACCGCGATCCGGCTCCTCGAGGGCGAGGACGTGCCGTTCGACACGGGCGGGTGAGTCCGCGCGGCTAAAGTTGACGCGTGCCCACGCTCCTCTCCCAGCTCTTCGTCCGCACCCTGAAGGAAGACCCCGCCGACGCCGAGGCGACGAGCCACAAGCTGCTCGTCCGCGCCGGCTACATCCGCCGCCAGGCGCCGGGTGTCTTCGCGTGGCTGCCGCTGGGGCTGCGCGTGCGCGCCAACATCGAGCGCGTCATCCGCGAGGAGATGGCGGCAGCCGGTGCGCAGGAGGTGCTCTTCCCCGCGCTGCTGCCCCGCGAGCCCTACGACGCGACCGGTCGCTGGGAGGAGTACGGCGACAACATCTTCCGCCTCCAGGACCGCAAGGGCGCCGACTACCTGCTCGCCCCGACGCACGAGGAGGTCTTCACGCTCCTCGTGAAGGACCTCTACTCGTCGTACAAGGACCTGCCGCTCACGATCTTCCAGATCCAGGACAAGTACCGCGACGAGGCGCGTCCCCGCGCGGGCCTCCTGCGCGGCCGCGAGTTCACGATGAAGGACGCCTACTCCTTCGACTACACGGATGCGGGGCTCGACCTGTCGTACCAGGCCCAGCGCGACGCCTACGAGCGCATCTTCGCGCGCCTCGGTCTCGAGTACGTCATCGTGCAGGCGGATGCGGGCGCCATGGGCGGGTCGCGCTCCGAGGAGTTCCTGCACCCGACACCCATCGGCGAGGACACCTTCGTGCGCTCGCCCGGCGGCTACGCGGCGAACGTCGAGGCGTTCACGACCGTCGCCCCCGAGGCGCTGCCGATCGACGGCCTCCCCGAGGCGGTCGTGCACGACACCCCGAACACGCCCACGATCGCGACGCTCGTCGACGTCGCCAACGCGCAGGTCGCGCGCGACGACCGCGCGTGGACCGCCGCCGACACGCTCAAGAACGTCGTGCTCGCGCTCACGCACCTCGACGGCACCCGCGAGCTCGTCATCGTCGCCGTGCCCGGTGACCGCGAGGTCGACATGAAGCGCGCCGAGGTCGCGTTCGCGCCCGCCGAGGTCGAGCCCGCGACCGAGGCCGACTTCGACAAGAACCCCGCGCTCGTGAAGGGCTACATCGGGCCCTGGTCGCCGACCGGGCCCGTCCTGGGGGAGGAGTCGGCATCCGGCATCCGCTACCTCGGCGACCCCCGGGTCGTCGACGGCACGAGCTGGGTCACGGGCGCCAACGTCGAGGGCAAGCACGTCTTCCACCTCGTCGCGGGCCGCGACTTCACCTTCGACGGCACGGTCGAGATCGCCGAGGTGCGCGAGGGCGACCCGGCGCCCGACGGCTCAGGCCCCGTCGAGCTCGCGCGCGGCATGGAGATCGGCCACGTGTTCCAGCTCGGCCGCAAGTACGCCGAGGCGCTCGGGCTCAAGGTGCTCGACGAGAACGGCAAGCTCGTGACGGTCACCATGGGCTCGTACGGCATCGGCGTGACGCGCATCCTCGCGGCGATCGCCGAGACGACGGCCGACGACCGCGGTCTCCTGTGGCCGCGCGGCATCGCGCCGTTCGACGTGCACGTCGTCGCGACGGGCAAGGACGACGTCGCCTTCGACCTCGCCGCGAAGCTCGCGGGGGAGCTCGAGGCAGCGCGCTTCGAGGTGCTCTACGACGACCGACCCAAGGTCTCGCCCGGCGTGAAGTTCGGCGACGCGGAGCTGCTCGGCGTGCCGACGATCGTCATCGTGGGCCGCGGCGCCGCCGACGGCCTCGTCGAGCTGTGGGACCGCCGCACGAACGAGCGCACCGAGGTGGCCGCAGCGGAGCTCGTGGCGCGCTTTCAGGCGTCGCTCTAAGCGGCGAGCCCGAGCTCCTCGGCGAGCTCGACGCGGATGCGGTCGCGCTCCTCGACGAGCCACGGCACGCCGTCGAGGAAGGCGAACTTGTCGGCGACCGTGCCCGAGCCCTCGGTGACGTCCTCGACGACCCACGTCATGAAGGTCTCGGCGAAGTCCTCGACGACGTTCGACGCGGCGTAGTCGCTCACGAAGTCGTCCTCGTAGGCCTCGTAGAACGCGTCGATCTCGTCCTGGTCCTCGCCCGGGATCTCGTCGCCGTAGCCCGCCCAGAACTCGGCCCGAAACGCCTCGAGCACGGAGCCCGGCAGCGGGCATCCCTCCCACAGACGCTGCTCGTCGGGGCACTCGCCCGCGGGGTCGAGTTCGTCGACCGCGAGGCTCAGGATGTGGGCGTACTCGTGCACGAGCGTCGCGATGAGGTCGGTGCGGTCCTCGCTCGTCGCGAGGTTCGCCGCGAGGATCCACAGCGACGGGTCGGACTCGTCCTGGTACACGTAGGCGAGCGTGTCGCTGTCGGGCGCGTCGCCGACGCGGAACTGCACGAGGGATGCCGAGGTCGCCTCGGGGGTCGCGATGCGTGTGAAGAGCTCCCAGATCTCGGCGGTGAGCCCGCCCGCGTCGGGGGAGAGGCGACCGGCGTCGTCGACCTCGTAGACCTCGACGGTGCCCCAGTCCTCGTCGTCCTCGACCGCGACGGCGCTCGGGGCGCGATCCGAGCCGGTCGCCGTACCCGGATCCCACCCCGTGACCCAGACGATGGCGCCCGAGACGAGCGCGCCCACGAGCACGGCGGAGCCGATGACGATCCAGAGCAGACGTTGCACGGCTCGACGCTAGCGGCGCACGACAGCACGAGAGGCCGCGCCGAGCGCCCCAGAAGCGGGGCAGAACCCGCGGTCCCTCCCGCGGTCCCTCCCGCGCGCGGAACGCGGAACGGCCGGGTCGAGGGAGTCGACCCGGCCGTCCGGTGAACCCGCGCGCTTACGCGGCGGGGTCGATGAAGGGCTCGATCTGCATCGGCTCGGGGAGCTCGATGACGCCCTCGACGAGCGACACGATCGTCGTCCAGAAGTCGCCCTCCGGGTTCTGGAAGGCGTAGCCGGGCACGAGCCAGGCGTTGCCGTCGACGTCCCACAGCAGCAGGAGCGTGGCCTCGGCGCGGTCGAGCGTCACGGTGACGGTCTCGGGCGTCGGCTCGGGCAGGGGCTCCTCGGTGGGTTCCTCGGCGGGCACCTCGGGGTCCGTCACGGGGGCGTCGGGCTCGCCGGGCGTCGGCTCGGGGAGAACGACACCGGGGTCGCCCGGGTCGCCCGGCTCGGACGTGCCCGGCTCGACGGGTGCGACGGGGTCGGAGCCCGCGCCGGCGCCCGAGCTGTCGGCGGTGTCGCCGCCCCCGGCCTCGCGGGCGAGGCCCGCATCCGCCGCGTACATGACCATGCCGCCCAGGTAGTCGGGGCCGGCCGCGCCGTACCAGCGGCCGTCGGCGATGCGATCGACCGCCGCGACCTGCGACACCGTGTCGAAGCCGCCGCGCTCGACGACCTCGACCGAGTGCCCCGTGGCCCACGAGATCGCGCCGAGCGGCGACCACGCGACGCTGTACTCGAGGGCCGCGGCCGTGCCGTCGACGACGAGGTTCGCGCTCGCGAGCGTCTGCCAGCTGTCGACCGAGACGCGGATGTCGGACTCGGCGACGTCGAGGCCCGTCGCCTCGAAGATCTCGGCGGCGAGGGCGCGCGCCTCCGCCTCGGAGGGCGCCTTCGACTCGGACGCCGGGATCTCGGGCTGCGTGCACTCCGGGTAGGTCGCACCCTCGGCGGCGCCCTCGATCTGCACGTCGACGCACACCGGCGCGGGGTAGGCGCCCGGGTCGTTGTACCACCAGCTGCCCGTGCCCGACCAGCCGAGCGTGATCGAGGGGCCGGTGCCGTCCTCGGGCCCCACGACGTAGCTCGGGTACTGCGGGTCGGAGTACTGCGACTCCTCGGGCGAGCCCGAGACGCCGAGCGCCCGCGCCGCGTCCGCGAGCACGCCCTCGGGGGTGCCGACGCGCTTCAGCTGGTAGACCGAGCCGCGGCCGCCGTCCGAGGAGAGACCGGGGCCCGCGACGTAGCGGTAGTCGACCCACCATGCGAGTTTCGTGTCATTGAGCGCCGCGGCCTCCTGGCCGCCCGCCGAGCCCGAAGCGGCCGCGAAGAGCGGGGCCCGTGGGGCGAGCACTCCCGGCACGACGAGCGCGCCGACCGAGACCGCGGCGATCGCGGTGAGCGAGATGCCGGCGGCCCGAGCGGCACGTCCGCGACGGACGAGACGCGGGGCGCGGCGATCGGGGGCGCCCGTCACGAGCGCGGGGTCGAGCTCGGGGGCGACGGGAGCGGATGCGGCACGCCGGAGGCGGGCCTCGGCGTCGTCGAAGAGGTCGTTCATACCCTGTCTATGTCGCGGGGGCGGCGGATCTTTCACCTGGCGCATCCGGATTCCCGCCGGGCGCGCGCAGGGCGTCGGCGAGTGCCTTCTTCGCGCGGTGCAGACGGATGCTCGCGGCGTTCGCGGAGACGCCGAGCGCGATCGCCGCCTCGGAGACGGCGAGCCCGTCGAGCACGACGTGGGCGAGCACCTCGCGCTGGGCGCCCGTGAGGGAGCGCCAGGCGCGCGCGAGCTCCGGGTCGCCGTCGAAGGCGGCGTCGGCGGCGGGAGCCGCATCCGGGGCCGAGAAGAGGGCGAGCGCGTTCGCCCGCACGGCGGCGCGGCGGCGGTGGTTCGCCACCTGGTACGACGCGATCCGGTAGAGCCACGGCAGCTCCTCGCCCTCCGTGACGGCGCCGCGCTTGCGCCACGCGATCGCGAAGACGTCGGCAGCGAGGTCCTCGACGTCGGCTCGATCGACACGGCGCGCGAGGTACGCGCTCACAGCGGGAAGGTGCCGTCGGTACACGGCCTCGAACTCGGCGCGCGCGTCGGGCATGGTGCCAGTCTGGAGGCACGGGCGGCGGATGTCGTCCCAACGTTCGCGGCGAGCCGGACGTCTCGTGCTCTCTCACGCAGGCTCGGGTAGAGTGGGCGGTCGCGGCATGCAGGGCGATGCCGTTCGAGATCTGAATATCGGAGGCTGACGTGGACATCGACCTCGCCGTTTTGCGGCTCATGGAGCGAGAGCGGGAGATCCCCTTCGACGAACTCGTCCAGATCATCGAGCAGGCCATCCTCACCGCCTACCTCAAGCACACCGGACAGGGCCCCGACTCGGGCGCGCGCGCCGAGCTCGACCGCAAGACCGGGCACGTCGCCATCTACGTCCCCGAGCGCGACGACGAGGGCGAGGTCATCGGCGAGGCCGTCGACAGCCCCGACGACTTCGGCCGCATCGCCGCCTTCGCCGCGAAGCAGGTCATCAACCAGCGTCTGCGCGACATCGGCGACGACAAGGTGCTCGGCGAGTTCCGCGGCAAGGAGGGCGACATCGTCGCAGGTGTCATCCAGCAGGGCCCCAACCCCCGCATGGTGCACATCGACCTCGGCACCGTCGAGGCGATCCTGCCGCCCGAGGAGCAGGTGCCCGGCGAAGAGTACCCGCACGGCCAGCGCATCCGCGTCTACGTCACGAGCGTCGCGAAGGGCCTCAAGGGCCCGTCGATCACGGTGAGCCGCACCCACCCGGGGCTCGTGCGCAAGCTCTTCGCACTCGAGGTGCCCGAGATCGCGTCGGGCGTCGTCGAGATCGCGTCGCTCGCCCGCGAGGCCGGCCATCGCACCAAGATCGCCGTGCGCGCGACCCAGCCGGGCGTCAACGCGAAGGGCGCCTGCATCGGCGAGCTCGGCGCGCGCGTCCGCGCGGTCACGAGCGAGCTCGGCGAGGAGAAGATCGACATCGTCGACTGGTCCGACGACCTCGCGACCTTCGTGTCGAACGCCCTCAGCCCTGCCAAGGTCACGAGCTCGTTCGTCGTCGACCCGAACCTCAAGGCCGTGCGCGCCCTCGTGCCCGACTACCAGCTGTCGCTCGCGATCGGCAAGGAAGGGCAGAACGCGCGCCTTGCCGCGAAGCTCACGGGCGCGCGCATCGACATCCAGCCCGACTCCGTCATGGAGGCGTAGGCCGCGTCGGAGACACGCGACGCAGCGGGCGGCGGCCGACAGGCCGCGACACGCCCGAGCCGGAACCGGAACGGGGGAGGGGGTAGGATGGAACCCGTCAGAACCTGCCTGGGTTGTCGGCAGCGCGCTCCCCGCCCCTCACTCGTGAGGGTCGTCGCGCGCGACGGACGGGTCGCGGTCGATACTGCGGCACGGCTCCCGGGTCGCGGTGCATGGGTCCATCCGGATCTCGGATGCGTCGCGAACGCCGTCCGGAGACGCGCCTTCGGGCGCGCGCTCCGCCAGGAGGGCCCGCTCGACACGAGCGAGCTGACGAACCTCTATCCAGTCCCTGAAGAACAGGCTGAACGGCACATGGACAAGTAATGAGCGGCTCGAAATGAGACCCCTCCACCACTAACGTCCGCTCCTGCCTGGAGCGGAACCCAGACAGGAGAATTGTGGCCAACCCCCGCGTGCACGAGATCGCAGCAGAGCTCGGCATCGAATCCAACATCGCCCTTGAGAAGCTCAAGGAGATGGGCGAGTACGTGAAGTCGGCGTCGTCGTCGATCGCGCCGCCCGTCGCGCGCCGCCTCAAGCAGCAGCTCGAGGCCGACGGCGTCGCCAAGCCCAAGCCGGCGCAGCCCAAGCCGGCCCCGAAGCCGGCCGAGGCCAAGCCCGCGCCCGCGCCCGCCCCGGCCCCCGCAGCCGAGAAGCCGGCCGCGCCCGCGGCCCCGGCCCCGGCATCCGAGGCGCCCGCGGCTCCCGCAGCGCCCGCCGCCGGTGGTGGCGACCGCCCGGCCCCGGCCGCCCCGCGTCCCGCGGGAGCACCGCGACCCGGCGCGCCTCGGCCCGGCAACAACCCGTACGCGCCGAGCCAGGGTATGCAGCGCCCCGGCGCCCCGCGCCCGGGCAACAACCCCTTCTCGTCGACGCAGGGCATGCCGCGTCCGGGCGGCGGCGCGATCCCGCGTCCGGCCGCTCCGCGTCCCGGTGCCCCGCGCCCCGGCGCACCCCGTCCCGGCGCTCCGCGTCCGGGCGCCCCGCGTCCCGGCGCCCCGTTCCAGCAGCGCCCCGGCGGCCCCGGTCGTCCCGGCGGTGCCGGCGGCGGCTTCGCCGGTCGCCCCGGAGGCGGTGGCGGCTATGCCGGACGCCCCGGTGGTGGCGGCGGCCGCGGCCGTGGACCCGGCGGTGGAACCGCGGGTGCGTTCGGCAAGGGCGGCGGCAAGTCCAAGGCCCGTAAGTCGAAGCGGACGAAGCGCGCAGAATTCGAGATGCGGGAGGCCCCGCAGCTCGGAGGCGTCGCGATCCCGCGCGGCGACGGCAGCCGCGTCATCCGCCTGCGCCGCGGTGCGTCGATCAGCGACCTCGCCGACAAGCTCGAGACGCTCACCGGCTTCTCGGTGCAGCCGGGCTCGCTCGTGACCGCGCTCTTCCACCTGGGCGAGATGGCGACCGCGACCGAGTCGCTCGACGAGGCCACCTTCTCGATCCTCGGTGAGGAGCTGGGCTACAAGATCCAGATCGTCAGCCCCGAAGACGAGGACAAGGAGCTCCTCGAGGGCTTCGGGCTCGACCTCGAGCAGGAGCTCGAGGACGAGGACGACGCCGACCTCGAGATCCGGCCCCCGGTCGTCACGGTCATGGGCCACGTCGACCACGGAAAGACCAAGCTCCTCGACGCCATCCGTCAGGCGAACGTCGTGGCGGGCGAGGCCGGCGGCATCACCCAGCACATCGGTGCGTACCAGGTGTGGACCGAGCACGACGGCATCGAGCGCGCCATCACCTTCATCGACACCCCGGGTCACGAGGCGTTCACCGCCATGCGTGCCCGCGGTGCCCAGGTGACCGACATCGCGATCCTCGTCGTCGCGGCCGACGACGGCATCATGCCGCAGACGGTTGAGGCACTGAACCACGCGCAGGCGGCCGGTGTGCCGATCGTCGTCGCGGTCAACAAGGTCGACAAGGAGGGCGCGAACCCCGCCAAGGTGCGCCAGCAGCTCACCGAGTTCGGTCTCGTGGCCGAGGAGTACGGCGGCGACACGATGTTCGTCGACGTCTCGGCGCTCAACAACATCGGCATCAACGAGCTGCTCGACGCGGTGCTCCTCACCGCCGACGCCGGACTCGACCTGCGCGCCAACCCCAACAAGGACGCGCGCGGTGTCGCCATCGAGGCGAAGCTCGACAAGGGCCGCGGCGCCGTCGCGACCGTGCTCATCCAGTCGGGAACGCTGCGCGTCGGTGACGCGATCGTCGCAGGCACGGCCTACGGCCGCGTCCGTGCGATGCACGACGAGAACGGCGACCCGGTCGAGGAGGCCGCACCGTCGCGTCCGGTTCAGGTGCAGGGTCTCTCGACCGTGCCCCGCGCCGGCGACACCTTCCTCGTCACCGAGGAGGACCGCACGGCCCGGCAGATCGCCGAGAAGCGCGAAGCCGTCGAGCGCAACGCCCAGCTGGCCAAGGCCCGCAAGCGCATCTCGCTCGAGGACTTCACCCGCGCGCTCGAAGAGGGCAAGGTCGACTCGCTCAACCTCATCATCAAGGGTGACGTCTCCGGTGCCGTCGAGGCGCTCGAGGAGTCGCTGCTCAAGATCGAGGTCGACGACAGCGTCCAGCTCCGCATCCTGCACCGCGGTGTCGGTGCGATCACCGAGTCGGACATCGACCTGGCGACGATCGACAACGCGATCGTCATCGGCTTCAACGTGCGGCCCGACGTCAAGGCACGCGAGCGCGCCGCCCGCGAGGGCATCGACGTGCGCTTCTACTCGGTCATCTACTCGGCGCTCGACGACATCGAGTCGTCGCTCAAGGGCATGCTCAAGCCGGAGTACGAGGAGGTCCAGTCGGGCGTCGCGGAGATCCGCGAGGTGTTCCGCTCCTCCAAGTTCGGCAACATCGCGGGTGTGCTCGTCCGCTCCGGCACGATCACGCGCAACGCCAAGGCGCGCGTCATCCGCGACGGCGTTGTCGTCGGCGACAACCTCGCCATCGAGTCGCTGCGTCGCTTCAAGGACGACGTCACCGAGGTCAAGACGGACTTCGAGGCCGGTATCGGCCTCGGCAAGTTCAACGACATCCAGATCGGCGACGAGATCGAGACGATCGAGCTGGTCGAGAAGCCGCGCGGCTAGTCATCACGGGTGACGGCGGCTTCGGGGGACGGATGTCCCTTCTGAGTCAAGAGCGGGGGCCCCTTCCCCGATTGACTCAGAAGGGACATCCGACCCCCTCCGCCGCCTGAGTCCTTTTTCCGGCCGCGCTTGCGACCACCTCATCGAGAGGGCAGGAGAGAACAATGGGTGAGAACCCTCGGGCGGCCAAGGTCGCCGACCGCATCCGCGAGATCATCGCGCAGCGCCTCGAGCGGGGGCTGCGCGACCCGCGCCTCGGTTTCGTGACCATCACCGACGTGCGCGTCACGGGCGACCTGCAGCACGCGAGCGTCTTCTACACGGTCTACGGCACCGAGGAGGAGCGCGCGGACTCCGCCGCGGCGCTCAAGGCCGCCACCGGCATGCTGCGCACCGAGGTCGGACGCAACCTCAACCTGCGTCTCACGCCGAGCCTCGAGTTCATCGCCGACGCGATCCCCGAGAACGCCGCCGCGATCGACGCCCTGCTCCGCGAGGCGACCGAGCGCGACAACGAGGCCCGCGCCCTCGCCGCGAACGCGGCCTACGCGGGCGACGAGGACCCCTACGTCAAGCCGCGCGAGCTCGACGACGAGGACGAGGAGTGACCGCTGGGCTGATCTCGACACGCGGCTGCGCTGCTACTCGATCAGCGAGTTGCACGCTGGTTGAGTAGCCCGCGCAGCGGGCGTGTCGAAACCAGCCCCCGGAATGACCCCGCGTCCGCTCGCGTTAGGCCCAGGGTGACACCCGCGCTCTCCGTCCTCGACCTCGTGCCGGTCCGCACCGGCCAGACCTCCGCGGATGCCGTGGCCGCGTCGCTCGCGCTCGCCCGCCTCGCCGACGAGCTCGGCTACGAGCGCTACTGGTACGCCGAGCACCACAACATGCCGTCCGTGGCGTCGACCACGCCGCCCGTGCTCATCGCCGCGACCGCCGCGCGCACCGAGCGCATCCGCGTCGGATCGGGCGGCGTCATGCTGCCGAACCACGCGCCGCTCGTCGTCGCCGAGCAGTTCGCCGCGCTCGAAGCTCTCGCGCCCGGTCGCATCGACCTCGGCATCGGGCGAGCCCCGGGCTCCGACCCCGTGATCTCCGCGCTGCTGCGCGCGAGCGGCCCCACGAGCGAGGTCGACCGCTTCGAGGGGCACCTCGGCGACATCCGCGCCCTCGCCGGAGAGGGCGCGACCGTCACGGTCAACACGCGCGACGGCCTGCGCGACTACGAGGTGCGTGCGACCCCCGCCGCATCCGGTCTGCCGGAGCTGTGGCTGCTCGGCTCGTCCGACTACTCGGCGCACCTCGCCGCCAAGCTCGGCCTGCCGTACGTCTTCGCCCACCACTTCTCGGGCGAGGGCACCGAGCGCGCGCTCGCGATCTACCGCAGCGAGTTCCGGCCCTCCGAGACGCTCGCCGCACCGCGCACCTTCCTCACCCTCAACGTCGTCGTCGCCGACACCGCCGAGGAGGCGTACGCACGCGCGCTCCCATCGCTGCAGAACATGGCGCGCCTGCGCACGGGAAAGCCGCTGCGCCCGCTCGACACGGTCGAAGTCGCCGAGCGCGAGGAGCTCGACGTCGCCTCCCGCCACGTCATCGACGCGATGCTCGAGCGCTGGGTCGTCGACGCGCCGGATGCCGCGGCAGGCCGCATCCGGGAGCTCGCCTCGCGCTTCGGCGTCGACGAGGTCATGGTGTCGCCCGGCGCCGGCTCGCGCGAGCACGAGCCCGCCGGCCGCGCGCTCGGTCGCGAGCGCACGCTCGAGCTGCTGGCCGCGTCACTCGCCGGTTGAGTAGCTGCGGTCTCGAGAGGCGTCCGCTGCGCGGGCGCTCCTCGACCACCCGGGTGCGGCCCTACTTCAGCAACCGGTCCATCACGCGGTCACTGAGCTTCTTGCCGCCCGTCTGACACCCCGGGCAGTACTGGAAGGTGCGGTCGGCGAAGATCACCTGCTCGATGCGCGTTCCGCACACGGGGCACGGCTCGCGAAAGCGCCCGTGCACGCGCAGGTTCGACTTCTTCTCGGCCTTGAGCTCGGATGCCGGCGTGCCCTCGGCGCGTGCCACCGCATCCGCGAGCGTCGTGCGGAGCGCCTCGTAGAGCGCGGCCGAATCGTCGTCGCCCATTGCGGCGGGCTTGAACGGCGACATGCGCGCGACGTGCAGGATCTCGTCGGAGTACGCGTTGCCGATGCCGGCGACGACGGACTGGTCGCGCAGCACGCTCTTGAGCTGAGCGCGGCCCTGTGCGGCGAGGATCTCCCGGAAGCGCGCGAGGGTGAAGTCGTCGGCGAGCGGATCCGGCCCGAGGCGGGCGATGCCCGGCACCTCTGCGGGGTCGCGCACGACGTAAAGCGCGAGGCTCTTCTTCGTGCCCGCCTCGGTCACGTCGAAGCCCGATCCGTCGTCGAGCACGAGTCGCGCCGCGAGGGGGCCTGCGCCCGGGCGCCCCGAACTCTGCGGCGCCGCGGCGCGCCAGCGGACCCAGCCCGCGCGTGCGAGATGCATGACGAGGTGGAGCCCGCCGTCGGTCGCGAGGTCGAGGAACTTGCCGTGGCGCGTCACCCCGGCGATCCGCTCGCCCGCGAGCGACTCGACCGGCGGGTCGTAGGTCTTGAGCGCCGGGAAGGCGACGATCTGCAGGCGCGCGATCTCGCGACCACGCAGCCGCGCATCCAGGTCGGATGCCAGCGCGTGCACCTCGGGCAGCTCCGGCATGCCGACAGTGTGCCGCAGTCCGCCGACGCGCGCTGGATCAGGCGCCCGTGACGACGCGCGGATCGCGTCAGGCGCTCGGGAGGGCGTAGCCCGCGTCGCCCGCCTCCACGAGGCCGTCGGCGAGGAGCCCGGCGAGGGCGCGCTCGCGCTGCACGGCATCCGGCCAGAGCTCCGCGATCCGCTCGGCGGGCACCGGCAGTTCGCTCGCGCGCAGCTCGCGCAGGATGCGTCCGCGCACCTCGCGGTCGGACCCCGCGTACGGCTTCTGCTTGGGCGCCATCGGGCCCGTGTAGGCGGGGTAGCCGGCCGCCCGCCACACGCACGCGTCGGCGATCGGGCACGCCTCGCACGCGGGAGCGCGGGCCGTGCACACCGTCTGACCGAGCTCCATCATCCCGGCATTGGCGAGCCGCGCCCGCCCGGCATCCTCGGGCAGCAGCGACTCCATGAGCGCGTGCTCCTCGCGCGTGCGCGCCGGACCCGGCTCGCCGACGCCGCGCACCGCCCGCGCGAGCACGCGGCGCACGTTGACGTCGACGACGGGCACTCGGATGCCGTACGCGAACGCCGCGACGGCGCGCGCCGTGTAGGGGCCGACGCCGGGCAGCGCGAGCAGAGCGTCGACGTCGGCGGGCACCTCTCCGCCGTGCCGCTCGGTGATCGCGACGGATGCCGCGTGCAGGTTGAGCGCGCGCCGCGGGTAGCCGAGGCGGTCCCACGCGCGCACCGCCTCGCCGGGCGGAACGGCCGCGAGGGCGGCAGGGGTCGGCCAGCGCGCGAGCCATTCCTCGAGGCGCGGGATCACGCGCGCGACGGGGGTCTGCTGCAGCATGAACTCCGACACGAGCACGCCCCACGCGGGGAAGCCCGGCGCCCGCCAGGGGAGCGGGCGGTGACCCGCTGCGAACCAGGAGGCGACGCGCTCGCCGATCCCGGCATCCGTGCGTCCCGCCACCCCTCCAGCGTAGGCGGGGCCGCGCGTAGGCTGACGCCATGGCGAGATGGGCACCGCAGCGCCGCGACGTGATGGCCGCGACCGTCGACGAGATCCTCGGCAACTACCGACGCGGCCGGATCACGATCGGCGTCGACGGCCGCACGGCCTCGGGGAAGTCGACGTTCGCCGACGACCTCGCGCGCGAGTTCGAGCGGCGCGGGTACGTGACCGCCCGCGCGTCGCTCGACGACTTCCTCAACCCCGCCGAGCAGCGCTACCGGCGCGGACGGTACTCGCCCGAGGGCTACTACCGCGACGCGTACGCCTACGACGTCTTCCGGCGCGTGCTGATCGAGCCGTTCCGCATGGGCGGCTCGGCCGCGTTCGTGACGGCCGCCTACGACAAGGTGCGCGACGTGCAGCTCGAGCCGAAGTGGCGCACGGGGCCCGACGACGTCTTCCTCGTCGTCGACGGCGGGTTCCTCGACCGCCCGGAGCTGCGCGGCGTCTGGAACTACACGATCTGGCTCGACGCCGACGACGACGTCCGGGCGAAGCGCCTGCACGCGCGCGACGGCATCGAATCGGCGTCCGAGCTCGCCGCGCGCTACGAGGGCGCCCACGAGCTCTACGAGCGCGACGCGCATCCGCGTCAGACGGCGACGGCGATCATCGACAACACCGATCCCGAGCACCCGAGACGCGTCTTCGCCGACGCGTGCTGAGCAGCTAGCGCGGCGGCACGCGTCGCACGACCTCGGCGGGCGGGATGAACGAGCCCGTGCGCTCGACCTCGTGCACGAGCTCGACGATCGCGCTGTTGACGGGCGCCGCGAGGCCGTGCTCGGCGGCGGCGTGCACGGTGGCGCCGTTGAGGAACTCGATCTCGGTGAGCTGTCCGCGACGGATGCTCTGGAGCGTCGAGCCGGGATTCGGCACCGAGCCCATGCGGCGCGCGAGCAAGCGCGGGAACTGCTCGCCGAGCGCGAGGGGGAGCACGCCGAGCAGCCCGATGACCGCGCCCGACACGCCCTGCACCTTGCCGAAGCGCACCCCGATGCGGCGTGCGACGCGCACCGTCTCGCGCATGCTCGCGGTCATGATCCGCCGGAGCCCGGCATGCGCGACGACCTCCTGCACGCTCAGCCCCGTGATGGCGGGCAGGGCGTTGACGTGGTTGATGAGGAGCTTCGTCCACTGCGCGCCGGTGATGTCGTCGGTCACCTCGACGGGGAGCGCCTCGCCGATCGTCGCGGCGACGCTCTCGAGGAGGGCGCGGTCGGCACCTGGGCCGGCGCCGATGACGGTGGGGTTCGGGCCCGTGACGGTGACGTGGCCGGGCTCGAGGTACGACGCGGCGAAGAGCGCGAGCGCGCCGAGCACGGGGGAGTCGGGCAGCTCGCGGTGCGCGACCTCGAGCCCGCCGAGCCCGTTCTGCACGACGAGGAGCGGCACCCCCTCGAGAGGCGTCGCGTTCGCGGCGAGGGCGGTCGCCGCATCCTGCGCCTTCGTCGCGAGGATCGCGAGTTCGGGGCGCTCGGTGAGGGTCGCGTTCGCCGCGACCCGCACGCGGCGCTCGCCCCAGCCGCCGTCGAGCAGCAGCCCGCTCGCGTTGATGGCCTCGAGCTGCGCGCCGCGCGCCGTCACCTCGACGTCGTGGCCCCTCGCCGCGAGCAGCGCCCCGAAGGTGCCGCCGACCGCTCCCGCCCCGATCACGCCGATCCGCATGCCCCGAGCCTAGGCGTCGGCGGCACCGGGGCCGTGTTTGTAAAGCGTGCTAACATTCGGCGCAACGCGAACGACGACGTGACCGGGGCGGTGATGGCGCGCAGTTCTCCTCAGCCCGCTCGTCACGCCCTCGCCGCGCCCGACAACGGTTCGGCGGTCGAGGGCTCGTTCGACGCCCTGAGGGTCCTCGAGGCTCACGCCGTCCCCGTGGCGCCCACCGTCGCCACCCGACTGCATCGTGAGCTCCGCGGCGATCCCGCCGCGATCGTGCAGACCGCCGCGTGGATGACGGAGGCGCAGCGGCGCGGCACGGAGTCGCTGCCCGACCCGCTGCCGCTCCTCGACGCGGTCGAGGATGCGGTGGGCGACGGACGCCTCGAGCCGTGGGAGTTCGAGGTGCTCGTGGCGGCCTGCGTGTGCGTCGACGACCGCACCGAGGTGCTGCTCGAGTTCGCCGCGCGACCGATCGACGAGCTCATCGCGGGAGGCGTGAGCCGCCACCTCGCGTTCGTGGCGGGGCACTTCGCCTTCGCCGATCCGCGGATGCGCGTGTGGGTGCACGGGAGCGCATCGCTCGCGGAGCGCACGTCGGTGCACGCCGCCCTCGCCGCGATCTATGCGCGACACCGCGACGACGACCTCGCGACGTGGCACCGCGCGCTCAGCACGCTGCAGGGCGATGCGGCCCTCGTTCCGCCGCTCCTGCGCATGGCGCGCGACGCCCTCGCGCGCGGCGAGGCGGAACGAGCGCACGCCGTCGCGCGAGAGGCGACGAGTCACGCGCCCGATGGACCACCGCGCGAGCAGGCGCTCCTCGTGACGGGTGTCGCGGCCGCGGCGGCCGGGCTCGTCGACGACGCCGTGCGCGCCCTCGCGGCCGTCGTCGGCTCGGCGGATGCCGAGGTCGCCGCCGAGGCGATGCCGGCCTACCTCGCGTGCCTCGCGTGGCGGTCCGGAGGGGAGCCGGGCGCGGCGCTCGAGGGGCGTCTGGACGAGCTCGCGCGCGGCGGTGTGCGCGCGCGTCGAGCCGTCGCCCGGGCCCGCGCCCTCGCGGCGTGCCTGTGCGCCGAGCGCGGCGAGCGGGCGGCGGCTCGCCGATGGGCCGCGGCGATCGACGAGGTCGAGCATCCGGGCGAGCATCGCGTCGCATACGCGTGGATGGCCGTGCACGCGCCCGACCACGATCCGTCCGCGATCGTGGCCCTCCCGGTCGGGCAGGGGCTCCTGCCGGTGCTCGCGGGGTCTCTCCTCCTCGCGCTCGGCGGTGACGTCGCGACGGCCGTCCGTCACGCGGGCCAGGCCGTGCCCGCGGGCCTCGTCCGGCGCGACGACGTGATCGCGGGGCTCGAGTGCTCACCCGTGGCGCGTGCGTATCGGGCCGTCGTCACGGCGCTCCTGCGGACCTGGGCGGGAGACGTCGCGGGTGCGCTCGATGCTCTCCGCCGCGGGTCGCTCGAGGGGCCCGTCGCGACGCCGTTCGACGGGCTCGCGCTGCGCCTCGCGCGCAGACTCGAGATCTCCGTCGACGGGCGGCCGGGCGTGCTCTCCCGTTCGCTCGCGACGACGGGCGCCGGCACGAGCCCCGCCGACGCGCTCCTCGACCGCGCGCTCGTCGACTTCCTCGCGGGCCGGGACGACGAGTCCGCGACCCGGGCGACGCTGCATCGCGAGCTCCACGGCCCGCGCGGCGTGCTCGCGATCCCCGGCGTCGACGAGCTGCCGGTCGGCGACGAGCACGGCCCGGATGCCGGCGTGGGCGAGCGCATGCCGCCGGACGCCGCGCTCGCCCGCCGCGCACGCGCCCTCGCGGCCGGCGCGACGCATCCGCGCGAGCTCGAGGCGTCGATCGCGCTCGCACGCGACATCGAGTCGCCCTTCGAGCGCGCGCGCGCAGAGGCCGCTCTCGGCGCCGCGTGGGCCTCATTCGGCGAGCACCTCGTCGCGCGCCGCCACCTCGTCGCGGCCGAGACGCTCTTCGAGGAGGCGGGTGCGGATGCGTGGCGCGCCCTGGCACGTGAGCGCATGGCGCGCCTGCCGCACGAGCGCGACGCCGCATCCGTCTCCACGCACGACACCGCGAGCAGCCGCACGGACGTGCTCGCATGGAGCGACGTGCTCACCGAGCGCGAGCTGGAGGTGGCGCGGCTCGTCGTCGAAGGCGCGGGGAACCGCGAGATCGCGGCGCGGCTGTTCGTCTCCGTGCGCACGGTCGAGGTGCACGTGGGCAGGATCCTCGCGAAGCTCGGAGCCCGCTCACGCGTCGAGCTCATCGTGCTCGCACATCGCGCAGGCGTCACGACCTGACGCGACGTACGTGGGAACACGTACGCGCGAGCTCCTCCCGCCCCGCTTCATGTGGAAGCCCCGGACGCGCGCCTCCCGCGCGCGCTCGTAGCGTGGGCGGCACCAGGCGCGTCGACGCCCTGTCGCCGCGCCGACCTGAAGACAAGGATCGACATGACGAGAACGAGATACCGCACGCGCGGCATCATCGCCGCGCTCGCGACGGGTGCGATGGTGGCGACGCTCGCGGGGGTGACGGCGGGTTCCGCGGTCGCGGCTCCCGGGGCGGCGACCGCCGCTCAGGAGACCGCGGTCAACGGCTACCGCAACGTCGGCTACTTCGCCCAGTGGGGCGTCTACGGGCGCGGCTACAAGCTGAGCCAGCTCGACCGCTCGGGCGGCGCCGACGACCTGACGCACATCAACTACGCCTTCGGCAACATCCACTATCAGAGCCTCGAGTGCTTCATCGCCAACAAGGCGCAGGGAACGGGGCCGAACGGCTCCGACGGCGCGGGCGACGCGTGGGCCGACTTCGGCATGGGGTACTCCGCGGCCGACTCGGTGTCGGGGGCCGCGGATGCGTGGGATCAGCCGCTCGCGGGCTCGTTCAACCAGCTCAAGCAGCTCAAGGCGAAGCACCCCGGCCTCAAGGCGCTCATCTCGCTCGGCGGATGGACGTGGTCGAAGAACTTCTCGGCGGCCGCGGCCACGGATGCGTCGCGCAAGAAGCTCGTGAAGAGCTGCATCGACCTCTACATCCGCGGCAACCTGCCCGTCATCGACGGGCGCGGGGGCGCGGGGGCCGCCGCGGGCGTGTTCGACGGCATCGACATCGACTGGGAGTGGCCCGGTTCGCCGAACGGGAACGAGGGCAACATCGTCGACCCCGTGAACGACCGGAACAACTTCCGCCTCCTGCTCAAGGAGTTCCGCACGCAGCTCGACGCCCTCGGCGCCCAGACCGGCAAGCACTACCTGCTGTCGGCCTTCCTGCCCGCGAACCCCGCCGACATCGCTGCGGGAGGGTGGAACGACCCCGAGATCTTCGACTACCTCGACTACGGCAACATCCAGGGCTACGACCTGCACGGAGCGTGGGACCCCTCGCGCACCGGGCACCAGGCGAACCTGTACGACGACCCCGCCAACCCGCTCCCTGCGGACAAGCGGTTCAGCGTCGACAAGGCCGTACGTGCCTACACGGGCGCCGGCATCGACCCCTCGCAGCTCGGCATCGGACTCGCGGCGTACGGACGCGGCTGGACCGGTGTCGCCTCGTCGACGCCGTGGTCGGCCGCCGGGGGAGCGGCTCCCGGAACCTACGAGGCGGGCATCGAGGACTTCTACAAGCTCGCGAGTGTCGGCACGGGCTACTACAGCTCGACGGTCGGCGCGGCCTGGCGCTACGACGGCTCGCGGTGGTGGAGCTACGACAACACGCAGACGACGCAGCAGAAGGCGCAGTACGTGATCGACAAGCGCCTCGGCGGCACGATGTGGTGGTCGCTCGACGGCGACCGCGACAGCGTGCTCGTCTCGGCCGCCGCCGACAAGCTGCGCTCGGGCGTGCCGGGAGAGGGGACGGATCCGACGGACCCGACCGACCCGACCGACCCGACCGACCCCACCGATCCGACCGATCCCACCGATCCGACCGACCCGACCGACCCGGGCGAGTGCAGCGCTGCCGCGTGGAGCGCCGGTGCGGTCTACACGGGCGGCGCGACGGTGTCGTACAACGGCACCGAGTACCGCGCGAAGTGGTGGACGCAGGGTGAGACGCCGGGAACGGCCCAGGTCTGGGAGCTGCTCGCGGCGTGCGACGACGACGGCTCGGACCCCGGCGATCCGGGCACGGGTGCCGCCGCCTGGAGCTCGACGAAGGTCTACGTCGCGGGTGACCTCGTGACGTACCAGGGCTCCACCTGGCGCGCCAAGTGGTGGACGCAGGGCGACACCCCGGGCGCCGGGGAGTGGGGACCGTGGGCGAAGCAGTAGTCGCACGGTGAGCTGACGGTGCGGGCGTCCGGGTGGCCGGACGCCCGCACTTCCTGTCGTCAGGGCTGCGCGACGAGCTCCCGCTCGGGAGCCGCCGCGGCGGTCGGTCGGCGAGGAAGCCGCCCCGCGGGGAGCAGCACGGCGGCGAGGGCGGTCGCGGCGACGACAGCGGCTCCCGTGAGCACCGCCGGCACGGCCGCGTCGACGTAGCCCGTCGGGGTGAGCTGTCCGCCCGCGCCCGTGAACACCGCGGTCAGCACGGCGATGCCGAGCGCCACGCCCACCTCGCGCACGGTCGAGTTGGTGCCGGATGCCTTGGCCGAGTCGCTCTCGGCCATGTTCGCGAGCACGGCGGTCGACGAGGGCGCGAAGACGAGCCCCATGCCGACTCCCGCGAGCACGAACGGCACGACGAGCTCGGTGTAGGCCACGTCGGCGCTCATCACGAGGCCGATCCACGCGAGCGCGGAGGCCTGCAGCGTGAGGCCCGTGACGATGAGGGCGCGCGTTCCGACGCGGCCGGATGCGAGGCCCGCGAGCGGCGCCACGACCATGGGCGCCATGGTCCACGGCATCGTGAGCACGCCCGCCTCGAGCGGTGAGTAGCCCTGCACGATCTGCAGGAACTGGATGAGGATGAAGACCGAGCCGAACATCCCGAAGCTGAAGCCGAGGCCGACGACGTTGGCGATCGCGAAGGAGCGGTCGCGGAAGAGCCGCAGGGGGAGCAGCGGCGCGGGGGCGCGCAACTGCCACAGGATGAAGAGCGCGATGAGCACGCCGCCGCCGATGAGGCCCGTGAGCACCTCCGCGCTGTCCCAGCCCGCCTCGTTGCCGCGCACGATGCCCCACACGAGGCCGAGCACGCCGAGGCCGGCGAGCACGACGCCGAGCACGTCCGCGCGCACGTGCTGACCGAAGGGATTGGGCAGCAGCGCGAGCACGACGGGGATGGCGAGGATGCCGATGGGCACGTTGAGCCAGAAGATCGCGTTCCAGTTCCAGCCCTCGACGACCGCGCCGCCCACGAGCGGTCCGAGTGCGACGGCGAGGCCCGCCGTGCCGCCCCAGATGCCGATCGCGAGGCCGCGTCGGCGCTCGCTCACGGCGCCCGCGAGGAGCGAGAGCGAGAGCGGCATGATGGCCGCTCCGCCGAGGCCCTGCACGGCGCGCGCGACGATGAGCTGCGTGGGGTCGGTCGCGAGCGCCGCGGCGGCGGAGGCGAGCGTGAAGAGCGCGATGCCCGCGGCGAAGACGCTGCGGCGCCCGAGGCGGTCGCCGAGCGCCGCGGCCATGAGGATGAAGCTCGCGAACGCGAGAGTGTACGCGTTCATGAACCACTGGAGCTCCTCGATGCTCGCGCCGAGGTCGAGGCGGATCGCCGGGAGGGCGTTCGTCATGACGAGGTTGTCGAGGGTCGCCATGAACATGGGGAGCCCGGTCGCGAGGAGCACGAGGCCGAACGGCACGCGGCGCTGCGGGCGGGTCGCGGTGGCGGGGGCGGGGGTGGCGGACATGATGGCTCCGTGGGATGGATGCGCGGTAGTTGTAATCGGATGATTACAAGACCGGACATTAGTAATCGGTTGATACCATGTCAACCATGAGTTCGCCGATGACGGAGCAGGGCGCCACGCGCATGCGCTCCGACGAGCGCCGCGCCCTCGTGCTCGAAGCCGCCACGCGCGTCTTCGGCGAGCGCGGGTACCACGGCGCCACCACCGACGCCGTCGCGCGCGAGGCGGGCGTGAGCCAGCCCTACGTCGTGCGGATGTTCGGGGGCAAGGAGGCGATGTTCCTCGCCGTGCTCGACCGCGCGATCGACCGCATCCTCGGCGCCTTCGAGGCCGACATCGTCGCGCTCGAGGCCGAGGGCCGCGCGTCCGACGAGGACGCCGTGAGCGCGTGCCTCGGCCGCAGCTACGTCGATCTGCTCGGCGACCGCGGCCTGCTGCTGAGCCTCATGCAGGCCTTCATGCTCGGCTCCGAGCCCGTCGTCGGCCGCCACGCCCGTGAGGGTTTCCGTCGCGTCTACGCCTACCTGCGCGAGCGCGTCGGTCTCGACCCCGACGCCGCACAGGACTTCCTCTCCCGCGGCATGCTGCTCAACACCGTCGTGGGCCTCCGGATGGTCGACGACTACGAGAGCGACGCGAACGTGCACGAACTGCTCGACGAGCTGCTCCCCACGAAGATCGACGTGCTGCTCGCGCTCAGGGGCGACGCGACGTGACGAGCGGCATCCTGCTCGTCGACAAGCCCCAGGGCGTCACGAGCCACGACGTGGTCGCGCGCGCGCGACGCCTGCTCGGCACGCGCAAGGTCGGGCACGCCGGCACCCTCGACCCCATGGCGACGGGCCTGCTGCTTCTCGGCGTCGACAGCTCCACGCGCCTGCTGACCTACCTCGTGGGCCTCGACAAGGAGTACACCGCGACCATCCGGCTCGGCGTCGCGACCGACACCGACGACGCCGAGGGCGAGATCGTCCGGTCGACGGATGCGTCGGAAGTCGCCGACGACGCGATCGAGCGGGGCATCGCCGCGCTCACGGGCGCCATCGAGCAGCGCCCCTCGAGCTACAGCGCCATCAAGGTCGACGGACGCCGCGCCTACGACCGTGCGCGCGCGGGGGAGCAGGTCGATCTCGCCGCCCGACCCGTCACGATCCACGCCTTCGAGCTGCTCGCGACCCGCCGCGACGGCGCCGACGTCGACCTCGACGTGCGCGTCGAGTGCAGCTCGGGCACCTACATCCGCGCTCTCGCGCGCGACCTCGGGGCGGACCTCGGCGTCGGCGGCCACCTCACGGCGCTCCGCCGCACGCGCATCGGGCCGTTCGCGGTCGCCGACGCGATCGAGCTGCCCGACCCGCGCGCGCATCCGGATGCCGTGGCCCCCGAGCTGCGGGACCCCGCCGAGGTCGCGGCGCGGCTCTTCCCCGTCGTGCGGCTCGACGCCGACGCGACGCGCGATGTCGCCCACGGCAAGCGCGTCGAGCTGGACGCGCCCGACGCCGAGCTCGCGGCGGCCCTCACCCCCGACGGGCGGCTCGCCGCCCTCGTCGAGCTGCGCCGCGGACGGCTCCGCGTGCTGCTCGGCCTGCCGACCCAGGAGGTCCTCCCGTGATCCTGCCCTTCACGATCGTGCTGCTCGCGGTCGCGTGCCTCGTCGGCCTCGTGTGCGTCGCGCTCGGGCTCGCGGGGCGCAAGCCCGACGACCTCACGGTGCTCTCCGTCGCGCTCGTCGGCGTGCTCGTCATCGCGCAGGTCGTCATCGCGATCGTCGCGCCGCTCGTCGGCAACCAGCCGACGGGCAACCTGCTCGAGTTCTGGATGTACCTCGGCACGGCCGCGATCATCCCGCCGCTCGCGATCGTGTGGTCGCTCATCGAGCGCAACCGCTGGTCGAACGTCGTGCTCGGAGCCGCCGCGTTCGCGATCGCCGTCATGACGTGGCGCATGGAGCAGATCTGGAGCGTGCAGCTGGCCTGAGGCCGCAGGCGCGGCGCACTACGCTGGAGGGCGATGTCCGCCCAGTCCCGCACCCGCGTATCCGGTATCGGCCGCGTTCTCGTCGCCGTCTACGCCGTGCTCGCGATGGCCGCCCTCGGGCGATCGATCTTCCAGATCATCGACCGCTTCGACGACGCCCCCATCGCCTTCTCGCTCTCGGCCGTCGCGGCCCTCGTCTACGTGCTCGCGACCATCGCCCTCGCCGCCGGCTGGGACCGCCTCGCGTGGGTCACGGTGAGCTTCGAGCTCGCGGGCGTGCTCATCGTGGGCGCGATCTCGGTCGTCGCGCCGCAGCTGCTCGGCCTCGAGGAGGTCGACCCGTTCGGCCGTGAGGCCACGGTGTGGAGCGTGTTCGGCGCCGGCTACCTCTTCATCCCGCTCGTGCTGCCCGTGCTCGGCATCCTGTGGCTGCGCAAGCGCGCCCGGGTGGCGGTCGAGGACTGATGGAGTTCTTCGACGGGCTCGCCGCGGTGCCCGCGGGCTACGGCCCCAGCGCGGTGACCATCGGCAAGTTCGACGGCGTGCACTCGGGGCACCGCGCGATCCTCGCGCGCCTGCGCGCCCTCGCCGAGGAGCGCGGCGACCTCGCCTCGGTCGTCGTGACGTTCGACCGGCATCCGCTCTCCCTCCTCGCACCCGCGTTCTGCCCGAACCCGCTCGTGAGCAACCCGCAGAAGGTCCACCTGCTCGCCGACTCGGGTATCGACGCGACCCTCATGCTGACCTTCGACCAGGCGCTCGCCGACCTCGAGCCGGAGGAGTTCGTGCGCCGCGTGCTCGTCGAGGCCCTCGACGCGCGCCTCGTGCTCGCGGGAAGCGACTTCCGCTTCGGCCGCGAGGGCGCGGGCGACGTGACGGTGCTCAAGGAGCTCGGCCGGGTCCACGGCTTCGAGGTCGCGCTCATCGACGACGTGCGCGAGGGCTCGGAGCGCGGCGAGCGGCGCGCATCGTCGACGTGGATCCGCGAGGCCCTCGAGGCCGGTGCCGTCGACGAGGCTGCGCGCGTGCTCGGACGTCCGCCCGTCGTACGCTCCGTCGTCATCGAGGGGGAGCGACGCGGGCGCGAGCTCGGCTTCCCGACCGCCAACCTCGACCCCGCACGGCTCGAGGGCTTCCTGCCCGCCGACGGCGTCTACGCCGCATGGGCCACCGTCGACGGGGTGCGGTACCCGTCCGCCGTGTCGATCGGCAACAACCCGACCTTCGAGGGTGTGCCGCAGCACCAGGCCGAGGCCCACCTGCTCGACGTCGACCTCGATCTCTACGGCCGAACGATCGAGCTCGCCTTCGTCGCGCGCCTGCGCGGCATGGCGCGCTTCGACTCGCTCGACGAACTCATCGCCGCGATCCGCGCCGACGCCGACGCCGCGCGCCGCGCTCTCGCGGTGAACGGGTGACGGCTCCGCGGCTCTGGCAGGGCCGCACACTCGCTCTCGTGGGTGTCGTGCTCGTGTCGCTGAGCCTCCGCACGCCCGTCGCCGCGTTGTCGCCCATCCTCGATCGCGTGGCCGCCGACATCCCGCTCGACGCGTTCGCCCTCGGCCTCATCGGCGCGGCGCCGCCCCTCGCGTTCGCCGCGAGCGGCCTCGTGGCGCCGGCGCTCGCGCGACGCATGGGCCTCGAGCAGGCGCTCGTCGCATCCCTCATCGCGATGGTGCTCGGTCACCTCGCGCGCGCGGTCGCTCCCGAGGTCGTGTCGCTCGCACTCGGCACGGTGCTGGCCCTCGTGGGAGTGGGTCTCGGCAACGTGCTGCTGCCGCCCGTCGTGCGGCGCTGGTTCCCCGACCGGGTCGGGTTCGTCACCTCGCTCTATGCGACCCTGCTCTCGATCTCGACGGCGGTGCCGGCCCTCGTGGCCGTTCCCGTCGCCGACGCCGTGGGATGGCGCGCCTCGCTCGGCACCTGGACGCTCGTGGCGCTCATCGCGGCCGTGCCGTGGGTGACGGTGCTCGTGCAGCGCCGCGAGCCCGTGCAGCCGACCCTCGACACGGGCGCCGTCGACCTCGCGCCCGCGCCGGGCCGGCTCGGGCTCCGGATGCTGCGCTCGCCCACCGCGTGGGCCATCGGCGTCGCGTTCGGCTCGTCGAGCCTCGGCGCCTACGCCGCGTTCGCGTGGCTGCCGCAGCTCCTCGTCGACCGCGCGGGCGTCGACGACGCGGCCGCGGGCGCGCTCCTCGCCGTCTTCTCGATCATGGGCTTCCCGGGCGGCCTGCTCGTGCCGGTGCTCGTCGCCCGCTTCCCGCGCAGCACCGCGCCCCTCGTGCTGCTCGGCGGCGTGCTGTTCGCGATCGGCTACCTCGGCCTTCTCGTGGCGCCCGAGACGGCGCCCGTCGTGTGGGTCGTGAGCGCGGGTCTCGGACCGCTGCTGTTCCCGCTCGCGCTCGTGCTCATCAACCTCCGGTCGGCCTCGCAGCGCACGACCGTCGCGCTGTCGGGCTTCGTGCAGACGGTGGGCTACCTGCTCGGCGCCGTCGGGCCCTTCGTCGTCGGCATCCTGCACGACGCGACGGGCGACTGGACGGCGGCGCTTGTCTTCCTCCTGGCCGCCCTCGTGCTCGTGCCGTTCTCGGCGATCGTGCTCGCGCGCGGCCGCCTGGTCGACGCCGAGGTGCGCCCGGCGGGAGTCGGCGGCGCGGCGTAGCGTGGTGCCGTGGAGGCGATCCGGCTCGAGCGCGACATCGACCTCCCGCGCGCCATCGTGTGGGAGGCGCTCGTCGATCCGGTCCTCGTCGAGGGCTGGCTGCATCCGAGCGAGCGGCTCGTGGCGGGCACGACGCCCGTCGAGTTCCGCGAGCCCGACGCCGCATCCGAGCCCGCCGTGCTCGAGGTCATCTCGCCCGCCTTCGGCGACGTGCGCATCGTGCTCGACCGCGTCGACGGGGGAACGCGGGGTGAGGGCACGCGCGTCGAGCTCACGGTGAGCGACGAGTGGGGGAGGCGTTCGGAGCGCGAGGCGCTGTGGGCCCTCCGGCTCGAGCAGCTCGCCGAGCTCGTGCGCGGGCATCCGGTCGACTGGGCCGACTGGCCGACGCGTCACCGTCTCGAGGATCGGGCCGCGCGCAGTGAGGCCGCCCACCGCGCGGCACGCTGACGCGCATCCGCGTGCGTGCCTCCGGCGCTCTGCGCATATGAGCAGCGCCGTACGCGGATGTTGGCGCACGGCCCCCGGCGGGATACCGTCGAAGGGAAATGATGGACGACGAACTCCTCGCTGTCCGCGTCGCGGAGCTCTACTACGACGAGAACAAGACGCAGGACGAGATCGGCGCGCTGCTCGGCATCTCGCGCTGGAAGGCCGGGCGCCTGCTCGCGCAGGCGCGCGAGCAGGGCATCGTGCGCATCGAGATCGTGCACCCGCGCGCCCGCCGCCTCGCGATCGAGCGCGCCCTGCGGGAGCGCTTCGGTCTCGCCGACGCCGTCGTCGTGCCCACCCCCGAGAACGAGGTCGGCGTGCAGGGGCGTGTCGCCCAGGCCGCCGCCGACTTCCTCACGGGCCTGCGGCCCGTTCCGCGCGTGCTCGGCGTCAGCTGGGGTCGCACCCTCACCGACGTGGCCGACCGCATGCCGGACGGCTGGGCGACGGGCGTCACGGTCGTGCAGATCAACGGCGGCGTGAGCCTCAACCGTCGCCCCGGCACCGCGGCGACGCTCGCCTCGACGATCGCCCAGCGCGGTCGGGGCCACGCCGTGCTCCTGCCGAGCCCCGCCATCCTCGAGCGTCTCTCCACGAAGAAGGCGATCGAGGGCGACCGCACCGTCGCCGCCGTGCTCGACCGCGCGGCGAACGCCAACGCGTTCCTCTACAGCGCGGGGGTCGTGGGCGCCGACTCGGCTCACGTCGAGAGCGGCTACCTGCGCCCCGAGGACATGGAGGAGCTCGCTCTGCGCGGCGCGATCGGAGACGTCGTCGGCCGCTACATCGACGCCAACGGCAACATCGTCGACCCCTCGCTCGACGAGCGCACCCTCGGCATCTCGCTCGAGACGCTGCGCGCCGCCGCCACCGCGATCCTCGTGGTCGCGGGAACCCCTAAACACGACATCGCGCGAGCCGTCGTCACGGCCGGCCTGTGCACCGTGCTCATCACCGACGAGGCCACCGCCCGTGCCCTCCTGGAGGACTCATGACCATGCAGACCACCTCGCTCGCCCCCGCGGAGCGCGCCGTGCGCGTGCTGGGCGGCGACCTCACGGAGCGCAGCCTCCGTCAGTACCTCGAGGGGCTGAGCGGTGTCGACGCCGTCGGCCTCGAGCAGCGCGCCGCGGGGCTCGCGACGCGCTCGATCAAGACGAGCTCGAAGGCGTGGGCGCTCGACCGCATCATCGAGCTCATCGACCTCACGACCCTCGAGGGCGCCGACACCCCCGGCAAGGTGCGCTCGCTCGTCGCGAAGGCGCTCACTCCCGACGCCACGGACCCGTCGACGCCGCGCGTCGCCGCCGTGTGCGTCTACGGCGACATGGTGCCCGCCGCCGTCGAGGCGCTGGGCTCGGCCCACGGCGACCCGGATGACGGCCTCATCTCCGTCGCGGCCGTCGCGACCGCCTTCCCGTCGGGTCGCGCCTCGCTCGCCGTCAAGCTCGGCGACACGCGCGACGCCGTCGCCGCGGGAGCCGACGAGATCGACATGGTCATCGACCGCGGCGCCTTCCTCGCCGGTCGCTACGGCAAGGTCTTCGAGGAGATCGTCGCCGTCAAGGAGGCGTGCCGCCGCGACGACGGCAGCTACGCGAGCCTCAAGGTCATCCTCGAGACGGGCGAGCTCACCACCTACGACAACGTGCGCCGCGCCTCGTGGCTCTCGATCCTCGCGGGAGGCGACTTCATCAAGACCTCGACGGGCAAGGTGACCCCCGCCGCGACCCTCCCGGTGACGCTCCTCATGCTCGAGGTCGTGCGCGACTGGCACCGCCTCACCGGCGAGTACGTGGGAGTCAAGCCGGCGGGCGGCATCCGCGCCTCCAAGGACGCCGTGCGCTACCTCGTGACGGTCGCCGAGACCGTCGGTGAGCAGTGGCTGCAGCCCCACCTCTTCCGCTTCGGCGCGTCGAGCCTGCTCAACGACGTGCTCCTGCAGCGCCAGAAGCTCCGCACCGGCCACTACGCCGGCCCCGACTACGTGACGATCGACTAGGACGGCATCCGCTCTGCCGCCGGTCGAGTAGCCGCGCAGCCACCCCACCGCTGGTTGAGTAGCCGCGAAGCGGCGTATCGAAACCCCCACGAAGGACATGAACATCATGAAAGACATCGAGATCAGCGGCCGCGGCTTCCTCGACTACGCCCCGGCGCCCGAGTCGACGTCGGTGCTGCACCTGCGCGACTCGTACGGCCTCTTCATCGACGGAGAGTTCCGCGACGGCACGGGCGGGTCGTTCACGACGATCTCGCCCGCCACCGAGAAGACGATCGCCGAGATCGCGAACGCCTCCGATGCCGACGTCGACCAGGCGGTCGCCGCCGCGCGCCGCGCCTACGACAAGACGTGGTCGCGCATGTCGGGCGTCGACCGCGGCAAGTACCTGTTCCGCATCGCCCGCCTCGTGCAGGAGCGCGCCCGCGAGCTCGCGGTGGCCGAGTCGCTCGACAACGGCAAACCCATCAAGGAGAGCCGCGACACCGACATCCCGCTCGTCGCCGCGTGGTTCTTCTACTACGCGGGCTGGGCCGACAAGCTCGACTACGCGGGCCTCGGCGCGAACCCGCGCGCGCACGGCGTCGCCGCGCAGATCATCCCGTGGAACTTCCCGCTGCTCATGCTCGCGTGGAAGATCGCCCCTGCCCTCGCGGCGGGCAACACGGTCGTGCTCAAGCCCGCCGAGACGACGCCGCTCTCGGCGCTCCTCTTCGCCGAGATCCTGCAGCAGGCCGACCTCCCGCCCGGCGTCGTCAACATCGTCACGGGCGCGGGGGAGACCGGCCAGGCGCTCGTGCGGCATCCGGATGTCGACAAGGTCGCGTTCACGGGCTCCACCGCCGTGGGCCGCGAGATCGCGAAGGCGATCGCGGGCACGCGCAAGAAGGCGACGCTCGAGCTCGGCGGCAAGGCCGCCAACATCGTCTTCGACGACGCACCCATCGACCAGGCCGTCGAGGGCATCGTTAACGGCATCTTCTTCAACCAGGGTCACGTGTGCTGCGCCGGCAGCCGCCTGCTCGTGCAGGAGAACGTGCACGACGAGGTCGTCGACCGCCTCAAGCACCGCCTCACGACGCTGCGCCTCGGCGATCCGCTCGACAAGAACACCGACATCGGCGCCATCAACTCGGCCGAGCAGCTCGAGCGCATCCGCACGCTGAGCGACATCGGCGAGCAGGAGGGCGCCGAGCGCTGGACGGCGCCGTGCGACATCCCCGAGAACGGATTCTGGTTCGCGCCGACCGTCTTCACGAACGTGCAGACCTCGTCGACGATCGCGCGTGAGGAGATCTTCGGCCCGGTGCTCTCGGTGCTGACCTTCCGCACGCCCGCCGAGGCGATCGCGAAGGCCAACAACACGCCCTACGGGCTCTCCGCGGGCATCTGGAGCGACAAGGGCTCGAAGATCCTCGCGGTGGCCGACAAGCTGCGCGCGGGCGTCATCTGGGCCAACACCTTCAACCGCTTCGACCCGGCGAGCCCCTTCGGCGGCTACAAGGAGTCGGGCTACGGCCGCGAGGGCGGCCGCCACGGGCTCGGCGCCTACCTGCAGCCCGCCACCACCGCCGTCGCCCCGAAGGGAGCCTCCAAGTGAGCCGTCTCACGATCCCCAAGACCTACAAGCTCTACATCGGCGGCAAGTTCCCGCGCAGCGAATCGGGCCGCAGCTACGAGATCCGCGGCGCCGACGGTGCGTTCCTCGCGAACGCGTCGCTCGCCTCCCGCAAGGACGCCCGCGACGCCGTCGTGGCCGCGCGCGCCGCGGTCTCCGGATGGGGCGGTGCGACCGCCTACAACCGCGGCCAGGTGCTCTACCGCGTCGCCGAGGTGCTCGAGGGTCGTCGTGCCCAGTTCGTCGAGGAGCTCCGCGCGTCGGAGGGCCTCTCGGCCGCCGAGGCCGCGCGTCAGGTCGACGAGACGATCGACACGTGGGTCTGGTACGCCGGATGGGCCGACAAGTTCGTGCAGGTCGCGGGCTCCGGCAACCCCGTCGCGGGCCCCTTCTTCAACCTCTCGGTGCCGGAGCCGACGGGCGTCGTCGCGATCGTGGCGCCGCAGGGCGAGGGGAGCCTCCTCGGTCTCGTGCGCGTCGTCGCCCCTGCGCTCGTCGCGGGCAACGCGGTCGTCGTCGTGGCCGACGAGGCGCATCCGCTCTCCGCGATCAGCCTCGCCGAGGTGCTCGCGACGAGCGACGTGCCGGGCGGGGTCGTCAACGTGCTCACGGGCTCGCCCGCCGAGATCGTGCCGTGGCTCGCGTCGCATGCCGACGTCAACGCGCTCGACCTCGCGGGTGCGGGGGAGCTCGACTGGGTCGACCTCGAGATCGCGGCCGCGGACACGCTCACGCGCGTGCTGCGTCCCGAGCCGGGCGTGCCCGCTGCGACGCTCGACCGCATCCTCGCGTTCACCGAGACGAAGACGGTCTGGCACACGAAGTCGCTCATCTGAGGTGTCGAGGTGGTCGAGGAGCGCCGCCGCAGGCGACGCGTCTCGAGACCACCGACCCCCACTGGCACGCCGTAACGATTGAATAACAGAACGGTAACGTTCGTGCTACAGTCGGCACACCTCGCGAGGTTGCGGGGAACCCGACTCGAAAGCGGATGTGCCGATGGTGACGCACCCTGCACGACGGATGGTCGCATCCGCCGTCGTCATCCTCGCCCTCGTGGCGGTGCTGCTGCTCGTGCCGGATGCCGTGCGCGTCTACGCGACGAACATGATGGGGTCGCTGCGCGCGCCGGGTGAGCCCGCCTTCATCGCGGGGCACCGCGGGGATCGCGCGCACGGGCCGGAGAACACGATGCCCGCCCTCCAGAAGGCGCTCCAGTCGCGCCTCGAGTTCGTCGAGACCGACGTGCGGCTCACGGCCGACGGCGTGCCCGTGCTCATCCACGACGACACGGTCGACCGCACGACCGACGGCACGGGCGCGGTCGCCGACCTCAGGCTCGAGCAGGTGCGGGCACTCGACGCGGGCGCGTGGTACGGGCCCGAGTTCGCGGGCACGCGCGTGCCGCTCTTCGACGAGTTCCTCGACTCGCTCGCCGTGCACCGCTCCAAGAAGGCGCTCGTCGAACTCAAGGGCCACTGGGGGCCCGAGGGGCTGCGCACGGTGCTCGACGCGATCTACCTGCGCGGCGTGCAGAACCGCGTCGTGTTCGCGAGCTTCAACCTCACGACCGTGGCCCGCCTCGCCGACACGGCGCCCGCCATCCCGCGCGTCATCATCAAGCGCGATCTGCCCGAGGACCCGGTGGGCCTCGCGCAGTACTACGGCGCGATCGCGATCATCACGACGCCGAACTCGCTCGAGAGCGACCCGGAGGCGGTCGCGCGCATGCACGAGGCGGGCCTCGGCGTGCTCGTCTACACGCTCAACAGCGAGAAGCGCTGGTCGGAGGCGCTCGCCTACGGCGTCGACGGCATCATCACCGACCGCCCCTCGAAGCTCGACGGCTGGATCGCCGCGACCGCGCCCGGCACCTAGGTCCTCCGTTCCTCGCCAAACGCTGTAGCTTCTGGCCAGGGGACGCAGAGATGACGCGCGCACAACGCGCAAAGGTGGCGCGCACAGTGTCGGGACCGGCACATCCGTGTCTCGTGAGGCTCGCCTGGCGCTCCCGGCGCCCCGGACACGCGCTACATGTCTTGGCTTCGGGCGGCAGAGATGACGCGTGCGGGAGCCCGAACGCTGCAGCGTTTGGCCGGGAACGACTAGAGGCGTCCGACGAGGGTGTCGAAGAACGCGATCGCGCGGCGGTAGGTCGCGACGCGGATGCGCTCGTCGATGCCGTGGATCGACTCGAGCTCCTCCTGGCGCAGATCGAACGGCAGGAAGCGGTAGACCCGGTCGGAGATCGCCGCGAAGTGGCGGGAGTCGCTCGCCTGCAGCATGACGTACGGCGCGACCGCGGCATCCGGGAACACCTCGCGGATGCTCGCCGCGATCGCGTGCCACGCGGGGCCGTCGGCGGGGGAGACGGGCGCGGGGTCGGTGCCCTCGAGCACGCGCACCTGCACGGCCGGGTCGTCGATCGTCCGCACGATCGCGGCGACGGCCGACTCGACCGTCTCGCCCGGCAGGATGCGCGAGTTGATCGTCGCGGTCGCCCGTTCGGGCACGACGTTGCGGCTCGACGAGCCGCGCAGCTGCGTCACGGCCCGAGTCGTGCGGGTCATCGCGGCGAGCTGCGGGCTCGTCTTCGCGAGGGTCTTCGCGAGCGGGCCGCGGAAGGTGCGCGCGTGCCGCAGCATCCAGCCGCGTGCACCGCCCAGCCGCGCGCCCATCGACTCCAGGAGCCCGACGACGGGCTCGATGAGGTGCGGAGGCTCGGGCTGGTTCTCGAGCCGCAGGATGGCGCGTGCGAGCACCGCGGTCGAGCCCCCGGGCAGCGGGATGGCCGCGTGGCCGCCCGACTGCTCCACGGAGAGCTCGACGTTCATCATGCCCTTCTCGGTGACGCCCACGACGGCGGTCGGTCCGAGACCCGGCAGCAGCTGGTCCATGACGGCGCCGCCCTCGTCGATCACGAGCCAGGGGCGGATGCCGCGCTCGTCGAGCAGCGCGACGAGCTGCGCGACGCCGGAGCCGCCGGCCTCCTCGTCGTGTCCGAAGACGAGGTAGACGTCGGATGCGGGCCGGAAGCCCGCCTCGAGCCGCGCCTCGACGGCCTCGAGGATCGCGACGAGCGTCGCCTTGTCGTCGAGCGCCCCGCGCGCCCAGATCGTCGCCTCGTCGCCCTCGCCCGTGAGCTCGGCGGAGAAGGGCGGATGCGTCCACCGGCTGTCGTCGTCGACAGCCACGACGTCCTGGTGCGCCATGAGCACGGCGGGAGCCCCGTCGCCCGAGCCGCGCCAGCGGTAGAGCAGGGTGCGGCCCGCGACGACCTCGCGCTCGAGCTCCGCGTGCACGCGTGGGAACAGCCGCTCGAGCGCCGCATGGAAGCCCGCGAACGCCTCCTCGACGCCCCCGGCGCCCTCGTGCGAGTAGGTGGGGAATCGCAGCAGCTCGCGGAAGCGGTCGAGGGTCGGGTCGCTCATGCTCCGATCGTAGGCTGCGCCGAACCGGCGACTCGGCTGGTTACCCTGAGGGGGTGAGCTCATCCCGCCCCGCTTCCCGTTACGGCGACCCCGGTTGGCGCAGGATGGCGCTGGCCCCCGGTCTCATCGCGGCCGTCGTGCTGTTCGTGGGCATCGCCCTCATCGGCCAGGACGCCTTCGTCTTCGTGAGCTGGGGGGTCGCGGTGCTCGCCCTCATCGTGCTCGTGTTCTCCATCCAGGCGCGCCACTGGTGGTGGGCGCCCGTCTTCGCCGCGATCGCCGTGCTGTGGAACCCCGTCGCCCCGTTCGGCTTCGACGGGCCGCTGTGGCTCGGAGCGCAGTACGTCGCGATCGCGGCGTTCATCGCGGCGGGCGTTCTCATCAAGGTGCCGACGCCGGGGGAGGGCTCGCGCCGATGACGGATGCCGCCCCCGCGCCGGCCGCCTCCGCTCCGGTCGTGGAGCAGACGGGCCCTGTCGCGCCGCGTCGTCGGCGTCCGGGCCCCGGCTGGTTCATCGCGGGCGGCGTCGTGCTGGCCCTCGCCGCTGGCGCGCTCGTCGCGATCCCGCTCGGCGGCTGGGACACGGTCGAGCTCGAGACCGCGGCGGTGCCTGAGCTTCCCGCGGGCGACATCTACGAGGGCAGGCACTACTCCGTGCGCCTCGACGAGGCGTGGGTGGGCGACGTCATGCCCGACGAGTACGACGTGCCCGAGGAGGGCATGACCTTCGTCGTCGTGCGCGCGATGCTGCGCAACGAGTGGCGGGAGCCCGATGCCGCGGGAACGCGACTGCTGAGCTTCGCCGCCCTCGAGGAGCTGCCGAACGTCGACCGCCGCGCCGACATCCGCGTCGCCTCCGACGGCGTGTACTCGGGCGTGCTCCCGCCCGGCGTCGACATGGAGGTCCTCATGTTCTGGGAGGTCCCCGTCGGCTCCGTGCGCGCGGGCGAGCCGATCGCGTTCGGGGTGACCGACGGCCGACCCGACGAGGCCGTGCTCTACAGCGGCACGGCGTGGCGCGACGAGCACACGGCGGTGCAGACGACGCTCGTGCCGCGACCCTCCGGCGAGCTGGAGTACCCGTGGGAGCGTTGACCCGCCCCGTGCGCATCGTCGCGGCCCTCGGCCTCGTGGCGCTCGCCTTCGTCGTCGCGCGCACCGAGCCGCAGGAGGAGCTCTCCTTCGCGCCGTTCGCGGTGCGCGTCGATGAGGGGGAGCTCGGCGAGGGTCGCGACCTGCAGGCGGTCGTCGACGAGGTCCTCCTCGCCGACGAGGTGGCGCTGGGTTCGTGGACGGGCGAGACGGCGGGCGTGTGGCTCGTCGTCGCGACGCGCATGGCGACGACCGAGAACGGCTCGCTCGGCTACGCGACGCTCACGGTGGGGGAGAGGCGCTGGACCGCGAGCACGCGCCCCGGCCTCCCGGCCATGTCGTCGGCGTCCCTCGACCCCGGCCTGCCGATGGCGGGCTCGTTCTTCTTCGAGCTGCCGGCGGACATCGCCGACGACCCCGGTGCGCGACACGCCGTCGTGCGGCTCGCCCAGGACTCCGACGCGCGCCTGCGCACGGTCGTCGAGACCGAGGTCGACCTCACGGCCATCCCGCACGAGGCGTTCGCCGAGGTCGCCACGAAGGAGCGGATCACGTGGTGAGCGGGCTGGGCTGGTGGCGGCGTTCGAGATGGGCGCTCCTGAGCCTCGTCGTGCTCGTCCCCGCGGCGATCGCGGCCGCGCTGAGCGTCGACGCGTTCGACTACCTCCTCACACGTCCGAGCGCGGTGACCGTCGTCGAGCGCGGCGAGACCGGGCAGATCCGCGACGGGGCGACGATCCGCGTGATCGACAGCTGGGCGGTCGGCGCCGGATCGCCCGCCGGCGAGGAGTACGGGGTGCCGGAGGGCGCGGTGCTCGTGTCGGTGACGCTCGAGCTCGACGCGAGCGCGGCATCCGACGCCTTCCTCTGCCGCGTGCAGCTGCTCGAGGCCGACCGCAGTCGCCGCTGGACCTCGAGCTACAGCACCGACTACTTCCCGGGTCGCGGGCTGCCCGACGACGTGCCGAGCGGATGCGCGTGGCACGACACCGCGTACCCGTTCGAGGAGACGTTCCTCATCCCGCTCGACGCGCAGGACCGCGTCGTGCTCGAGGTCATCGAGCCGGCCGGTCTGCCTCGCGTGCTGCACCTGAAGCTGTGACGGGCTCGCCCCCGTCGGTCCCGGGCCGGGAGCGGGCGAGGGCCGTGTCGTAGGTCGACGCGACGAGCGCGAGCTGCAGCGGCACGACGAGCGCCACGACGAGCAAGCCCACGGGGTCGTCGACGGCCGTCCAGAACGCGAACTCGTGCGGCCCGAGCAGCCGCAGGATGCCGACGGCGAGCCACTCGCCCGCGGCGTGGACGACCGCGTAGGCGAGCAGGAAGCCGCCGAGTGCGAGGGGCCCCACCGACCACACGAGCCGGAGGGCGCCCGCGATCGGCAGCCAGCGTTCCTGGAATCCGCCCGTCACCGATGTGAGCACGGACCGCAGCCAGCGGGGGAGCCGCGCCCAGCGCGCGGTGACGGCGGCGCGGGCGCGTGCCACGCGCGCGTTCGGGGCGGGTGCCGCGGCGCGTGTGCGGGCTCCCGCGAAGACGACGGCCGCGAGCGCGACCCATGCGAGCGGCTGGAAGACGACGTCGCCGAGCTGCGTCATGAGCCACGAGAAGGCGTCGCCGAGCACACGGAACCACTCCTGGTCGTCGCGCCAGCGCGCGATCGCGTCGGCGACCGGGGCGAACATCCGTCGCGTCGCGATCCAGCCGGGCACGCCCGCGAGCAGCTCGCGGATGATGAGGAGGGCGACGAGCACCCACACGGCCTCGAGGTAGGCCGAGAGGGCCGTCGTCCAGCGGGGGAGGCGATCGCGGAAGCGCTGCAGCAGGAAGCGGCCCGCGAAGGCGACCGCGACGATGCCGAGCGACCACACGTCGACGACGACGTCGAGCGCGTTCGCGGAGTCGCCCGCCCAGAAGTCGGTCTGGTCGAGGGCGGCCGCCGCGTAGTCCTTCGAGTCCTCGGAGATCATGCCCCACGCGGCGTAGATGACGAAGAACGGCAGGATCGCGGCCGACACGGCCCCCGCCCACCGCGCGAGGAAGCCGAGGCGCGTGCCGTCCGCGCGCGGCGGGTCGGCATCCTCGACGTTCGGGAGCGCGGAGCGCAGCACGAGGAACATGGCGACGTAGCTCGCGAGACGCGCGATGACGGCGAGCGGAAGGATGAGCTGGCCCACGAGGGGCAGGTCGTTGCCGACGGCGGCCGCGAGCCGCAGGAGCAGCAGCCGCGCCGTCCAGCCCGCGAGGAACCACGCGAGGAGCGCCGGCCAGCAGCGCGCATAGGCTCGGGCGGCGGTCGTCAGCACATCCTCACCCTAACCGGCGGTTCGGATGCCGCCGCGGGCGCCGTGCGCTAGACTCGAAGCGCCCACCGCCCCGCCGGCCAAGCCGGATCAGGGGATCAGCGGTGGCGATCTGCACCGAGAGCCCGGTCCGGCGGATTCTGCCGGATCGCCACGAGAGGCGACGTGATTCGTCGCGATGGGGCCGCACAGCCCCCGAGGAGAACGATGGCCACATCCGGCCAGAAGACCCGCAGCGGGTCGAAGTCGTCCGCGTCCCGCAGCACGCAGCGGCGCCGCGCCCACCAGGACGAGACGGGCATCATCCCCGTGCTCGCGCGCGTCGTGCGCGGCATCGAGAACGCCGCCGAGCGTGGCAAGGTCAACGCCGCGAACCGCGTGCGCTACCGCGTCGTCGCGGTGCTCGCGCGCGAGGAGCGCGCCCGCATCAAGGCGGATGCGGGCCTCTCCGAGGCGGAGCGCACGAAGGAGCTCACGCGCCTCGACGGCATCGCGACGATCATGGCGAAGACGGCCGCACGCGACGCGAGCCTCATCCAGCTGCTCACCGACACGGCGCCGCTGAGCCCCGCGGCGCAGGAGGTGCGCCGCACGCTCCTCATGGAGGCCGGAACGCCGCTCGCGCCCGAGGACCTCGTCGTGGTCACGGAGCCCGAGGCGAAGCCCGTCGTCGAGGAGAAGCAGGTCGTGCCGGTCTCGGTGCGCCAGTACCAGATGTCGAACCCGTTCCTCGCGCCCGACTTCGCGGCCTACCAGCAGCCGAAGCCCAAGCCGCGCGGCGACCTCGACAGCTGGGAGCTCATCGAGCCGCTGTTCCGCTCCTTCGAGGTCGGTGCGGGCGGCGGCGCCGCGAGCATGGAGCTCCCCGAGGCCCGCTCGCTCGCGACGCCCGGCGGCATCGAGCTCATGCGCCACCAGGCACGCTTCGTCGAGTCCGCGCGCGAGGGCCACCGCACCTACCTGCTCGCCGACGAGCCGGGCCTCGGCAAGACCGCCCAGGCGCTCCTCGCGGCCGACGTCGCGAACGCCTACCCGCTCCTCGTCGTCGTGCCGAACGTCGTCAAGGTCAACTGGGCGCGCGAGGTCGAGAAGTGGACCCCGCATCGCACGGCGACCGTCGTGCACGGCGACGGCGACGACGTCGACGCGTTCGCCGACATCGTGGTCGTGAACTACGAGATCCTCGACCGTCACGTCGCGTGGCTCTCGCGTCGCGGTTTCCGCGGCATGATCGTCGACGAGGCGCACTTCATCAAGAACAAGGAGTCGCAGCGCTCCAAGAACGTGCAGGCGCTCTCGGCATCGATCCGCCGCCAGTTCCCGAACCCGCTGCTCGTCGCCCTCACCGGCACGCCCCTCATCAACCAGATCGAGGACTTCCGGATGATCTGGCAGTACCTCGGCTGGATCGACGAGAAGAAGCCGCTCCCGGCGCTCATGGAGCGCCTCGAGGAGACGGGCCTCACGCCCGTCGACCCGGGGTTCTTCGCCGCGGCGCGTCGCGTCGTCGTCGACATGGGCATCGTGCGCCGCAAGAAGGTGGATGTCGCGGCCGACATCCCCGCGCGCCGCATCGCCGACATCCCCGTCGAGCTCGACGGCGAGGCCGGCCGCTCGATCCGCGAGGCCGAGCGTGCGCTCGTCGGCCGCCTGCTCGAGCGTCTGCGCCGCCTCCGTGCGTCGCGCCCGGACTCGGAGCTCGCCGACCTCATCCGCCTCGTCGCGGCGGCCGAGCTCGAGGAGTCGAAGCAGTCGGAGTCGTCGGGAGTCAACGTCTTCGCGATGGTGCGCCGCATCGGCCAGGCGAAGGCCACACCGGCGGCGGACTACACCGTCAACCTCGCGCGCAACGTCGGCAAGGTCGTGTTCTTCGCGAAGCACATCGACGTCATGGACGCGGCCGAGGCGCACTTCGCGAAGGCGGGCCTCAAGACGATCTCGATCCGCGGCGACCAGAACTCGAAGGTGCGCCAGGCGGAGATCGACGCGTTCCAGAACGACCCCGAGGTCTCGGTCGCGGTGTGCTCGCTCACCGCGGCGGGCGTCGGCGTCAACCTGCAGGCGGCGTCGAACGTCGTGCTCGCGGAGCTCAGCTGGACGAACGCGGAGCAGACGCAGGCGATCGACCGCGTGCACCGCATCGGCCAGGAGCTGCCGGTCACGGCGTGGCGCATCATCGCCGCTCAGACGATCGACGGACGCATCGCGGAGCTCATCGACGCGAAGGCCGGTCTCGCGGCCCGCGCGCTCGACGGCGAGGCGGGCGAGGCGGCCGAGGGCTCGGTGCAGCTCGAGGCGCTCGTGGCGCTTCTGACGGATGCGGCGCGCTCCCTCTGACCCTCAACCATCTAGCGAGACTTCACGTCTTGTGCCGCATCGGCGGCTGAGTAATCTCTTCATCACTGGAAGGCACGGATCCCCTCGGGGGTCGGCCAGAAGGTGACAGAAAGGCCCCCGGGCTCGACGAACCCCGGCGCTTCGGCGCAGGCGGAACGCGGCGACGGGGGCCTTTCGTCGTGCCGGCGTACGGGGCGAAGAGTGGCACGCCGCGCGCGGCCGCGTCAGTCCCCCGCTCTGGGGGGAGCGGTCGCGGGGAGCGTGCTCATATCGTGATGACTGCACTAGTTGGGGGACTAGCAGGCGGCGGTGATCCTGTCATCATCGCGATTCCGATACGGGGGTATGAGGGATCGCGGACAGCATCACCGCCGCCAGTATTTAACCCGTCGGGCACCCTCAACCATCTAGTGAGACTTCACCTCTTGCGGCCCCTCCGGCGCTGAGTAATCTCTACTCAACCGATGAGGCGCGAACCCGAAGCCACCGGAGAGATCCGGAAGCCGAGGGGCTCGCAGCCGACGTCGGCGGTGATCTCCACGAACCGAGCGGGTCAGCCCGCGCGGGGTGTGGAGCGGCCCCAAGGGTATGCGGAGCGAGAGTTCCGTCCGTGGGGCAGCACCGGTGGTACGGATGACGTCCCGCAGCCGAACGACGGCGGGCCCCTGGGCCTGTCGACGACCGAGCGGGACCGATTCCGCGGGGCCGAGAGGCTCCGCGGGGGAGATCCCGCCGCCGGCGCCGCCTCGGGTGCACGCGGTCCGCCGCGCGCCTCCGAGCTGCCGCCGACCTGGCGAACGCCCGACCCGAGAGCTCGCGGGACGCGGCGGCCTCACCGACACAGAAGGGCCCCGGACCAGCTACCCGGGGCCCTTCGTCGTGTGCGCTGGATGCGAGGTCACTCCGTGCGCGCATCGAGCGCGGCGTTCATGCGCGCCGTGAGCTCCGCGTCGATGGCGCGAGCGGCGCCGTCGACGGCGCGCACGGGCGCGACGTGACGCACGCTCGAGACGAGCCACGCCGCATCCGCCGCTGCGAGGTCGTCGGGCGTCAGCAGCTCGTAGCCCGTCGCGAATCCGGCCGACTCGGCCCACGCGAAGAGGTCGGCCTGCGTCGTGCCGGCGAGGATGCCGATGTCGACGCGCGGCGTCACGAGACGGCCGCCCATGCGCATGACGAGCGTCGACGTCGGGCCCTCGAGGAGGTAGCCGTCGCTCGAGACGAAGAGCACGTCGTCGGCACCGCGTCGCGCGGCCTCGCGCTGCACGGCGCGGTTGACGGCGTAGCTGAGGGTCTTGGCGCCCGCGAGGAGCCACGGCGAGGTCTGGGAGACGTCGTGGCGGTAGCCGCGGTCGAGGAGCACGATGCGGATGCCGTCCGTGCGATCCGCCGTGAAGTCGGGTGAGTCGGTGCCGAACACCCAGCCGGTCGGCACCCCTGCGCCCTCGACGCCGCGCGTGAGAACGAACTTGATCGACCCCTCGGTCACCCCGCCCGCGGTGAGGGTCGCACCGACCTCGCGCACGGCATCCCGCCACACGTCGATGTCGGGTGCGGGGAGCTGGAGCATCGCGGCGGACTGCACGAGCCGCTGCAGATGCGCCTCGAGCGCCTGGACGCTGCCGTGGACGAGGCTCGCGGTCTCGAAGATGCCGTCGCCGCGCGTCGCGCCGAGGTCGGTCACGAGCAGCTGCGGCGCATCCGGGTCGACGAGGCGGTGGCCCGTCGCGGCGCCCGCGGCGTCGAAGTCGATGAGGGCGACGACGTTCATGCGGTCCTCCGTCGGGTGCGGTCGGCGTCGAGCATGCTCCAGACGGTCGTCGACAGCGGCGGGTAGGCGAGCGCGATCTGGCGCAGCATCCGGTAGTCGACCTCGCGGCTCGGGCGGCGGTCGTTGTCGGCGTGGATGAGTTCCGCGCGCAGCGTCAGCACGACGAGCTCGTCCACCGTGGGCAGCTCCTGCATGAACTCCCACGGGTCCTCGCCGGCGCGCAGGCGCTCGTGCACGACCGTGCCCAGCTCGTCGCCGGCCTCGGCGCGCAGTACCTCGAGGCTCGCGCGGCGGCGCACGCCGGTCTCGTCGCGGGAACTCACCCCTCGAGCCTATGTCGCCCTCGCGCGCGGCACGCGCACCGCGCCCTACGATCGATGCGTGCCCGACAGTCCGCTCGCCGCGTCGCCCTACGAGGTGCTCGGCGTCGCTCCGACCGCGAGCGAGGCCGAGCTGCGGCGCGCGTACCGCAAGAGGCTGCGGGAGACGCATCCGGATGCGGGCGGTCGCGCCGACGAGTTCCACGCCGTGCAGGACGCCTGGGAGCTCGTGGGAAGCCCGGAGGCGCGCGCGGCGTACGACGCGCGGGGTCTGCGCGTGTCGACCCCCGAGCGGCCCGCCTACGCGCCGCAGGCGCCTCGCGCGCGCACCGACTCCCGCCCCCAGGCTCGCTCGAGCGGGCATCCGGGCGGTTGGTACCGCGAGCGGTACCTCGCCGAGCTGCGCGAGTGGGCGGGTCGCGGCGTCGAGATCCCCGATCCCTACGACGTCGCCCTCGTGCGCTCGGCCCCGCGGCAGGTGAAGCACCTCCTCGCCGCCGCGATCGCGGAGGAGCGCTCGGCGCGCGAGCTCACGATGCTCGGCATCGGATACAGCGTGTGGCACGACGTCGCCACGCGCGCGGGCAAGATCGACCACATCGTGCTGGGCCCGAGCGGCCTCTGGGCGCTCCTGAGCGAGGACTGGGGCGGCGAGGTGCGCACGAAGGGCTCGGAGCTCGTGGGGCCGGCCGTGGGCGGCGAGAAGCCCGTGCACGAGCTCTCGGTGCGGGCGCGCGCGTTCGGCCGTGAGGCGCGCGTCAAGTTCTCGGCCATCGGCGTCGTCGTGCCGGATGCCGACGCACCCTCCGTCGTCGACCTCGGCTCGCTGCGCGGATCCCGCGCCCTGCTCATCCCGCAGCCGCAGCTCGCCCACGTCGTGCGCACGGGCATCCCGGGCGTGGGCACGGGCGGAACCGACCTCTTCGAGCTGCGCTCGCGCATCCAGGCGGCCGTGCGCTTCGCCTGACCCACGCCGTCTGCCCCGGGTGCCAGGATGACGGCATGGATCCCGAGGTCGTCCGAGCTTCTCGTCACACCCCGTTCAGCGATCCCGGCGCGTTGCGCGCCCGCTGGGAGGCGCTCCCCGCGGATGCGGACGTCGCCGCGATCGGCGCCGTCGTGCGCAACCTGCTGTACCACTACCGAGCAGATGGGATCGAGGTGCCCGAGGAGCGGCGGTCCGACATCGACGCGCGCTGGGTGCGACGCATCCTCGCGCTCGACGCGCAGCGGCATCCGGAGCCCCTCGACGTGCCGCGCGAGCGCGCCGAACGGGTCGCGGGGTGCTGCCGCGACTACACGCTCCTCGCGGTGTCGGCCCTGCGGGAGCGCGGCGTGCCGGCCCGCAGCCGCGTGGGGTTCGCGGGCTACTTCGGCGAGGGGTTCCACCACGACCACGTCGTCGTCGAGTTCCATGACGGCGGGCGCTGGGTGCGGGCGGATGCGCAGCTCGAGCCCGCCTGGCATCCCTTCGACACATGCGACCTGCCCGCGGCGGGACTCGCCGGCTTCGCGACCGCCGCGGAGGTGTGGCGGGCGATCCGGGCGGGGGAGGCGGATGCGCGCTCGTTCGGCGTGTTCCCGGGCTCGCCGTTCGCGGGTGAGCCGTTCGTGTTCGACTACGTCCTCCGCGATCTCGCCCACCGCATGGGCGACGAGCTGCTGCTGTGGGACATCTGGGGCGCCATGTCGGAGCAGCCGACGGATGCCGAGGCGGCCTGGATGGACGGGCTCGCCGCTCTCACGATCGCGGCCGACGCGGGGGACGACGACGCGGCGAGCGAGCTCGCGCGCCGGTACGAGCGAGACGATCGCCTCAACCCGCGCGGGCGCGTGCTGCAGGCGAGCCCGTACGGTCAGCCCGACGTCGAGGTCGACCTCGTGGCCGACGCACCCTGAGGTGCGTCAGATGCGGTGCAGCGGGGCTCCGAAGTCACCGCGGTTGTCGGGCGCGAGGTCCATGCCCGGGTGACCGCCCGCCGACGGGAGCGAGCGCGCGGTCGACGGGGCGGTGCCGAGCGGCCCGCCGTCGTTCGGCAGCGGAACCGGCTGCGGCCCCGTGCGTGGCGCGGCGCTGTCCGCGGATCCTGCCGAGGTGAACCCGAGCGACGCGAGGTGCGCCGAGTTGCCGTCGACGGCGCCGGACGGGGAGTTCGGGGGGAGCTGCGACACCGACGGCACCGTCGCCGGAGGCGCCATCGTGGGGTGGGGCGCGTCGGGGGCCGACGCGGGGGTCGGCACAGACGGTGCCGCAGCGCTCGTGGGCGATCCGCCGCCGAGGAGGGCGGGGAGCGCGAGGATCGTGGGTGCCGGGGTGAAGCCGGGGATGCTCGAGCCGCTCGACGGCCCCGCCTCGAGCTCGAGGGCGGGCGACGACGCGGGCGCGGGCGCCGAGGCGTAGGCGGAGGGTGACGGCGCGGCCGAGTACGCGGAGGCGCCGATGCCGGGGGGCGCGACGCGCGGGAGCTCGGGTGCGGGCGGCGCAGCGGATGCGGCGGGCGCGACGGGCACACCCTGCGCGGGAGTCGCGGGGCCGAGCACGGTGGGCGTCACGGCGGGCGTGACGGACGGTGCGACGGACGGTGCGCTCGTCGGCGCCTGCCGGTTCAGGAACTCGGCGGGCACCTCGGGCACGCGGGGTGCGGCGGGCTGCGCCTGGGCCGCCGGCGCGACGGGCGCGACAGGAGGGGCGGTGGGTGCCGCGGCGGGCGGGACCTGTGCTGCGGCGGACGGCGCGGGCTGGCCGGCATAGGCCGGCTGAGCAGCGCTCGGCTGAGCCGCGGCCGGCGGCGCCGGGGGAGCGGAGTTCGCCCACGGAGCCGGGGCGGGAGCGGCCGCGGCGGGCGGTGCGACGCGCTGCGGCTCGGCTGCGGCGGGTGCAGGCGCCGCCACGGCGGGTGCTGCGGGCGGGGGCGCCGACGCGAGCGCCGCGGCGGGTGCCTGCGGTGCGACGGCCTCCGGGCGCGCGGGGGCGGGCTGCGCTGCCACGGGCTGCGACTGCATGGGCTGGGGCTGGGCCGGCTGCGCCTGCACGGGCTGAGCGGCGACCGGCGGGTATGCGGGCGCGGCGGGAGCCTGCTGCTGCTGCGCGACGGGCTGCTGCTGCACGACGGGCTGCTGCGGAGCGGCAGGCTGCTGCGGAGCGGCAGGCTGCTGGGGAGTCGCCTGCTGTACCGGCTGCGGGGCCTGGTGGACGGGCTGGGCCTGCGGGGTGGCGTGGACGGGCTGGGCCTGGGCAGGCTGGGCGACCGGAACAGGCTGCTGAGCCTGGACGGCCGGAACAGGCTGCTGTGCCGAGGGCTGCTGCGCGGGCTGAGCGGGATGCTGCTGAGCAGGCGGAGCAGGCGGAGCAGGCGGAGCAGGCTGGGCGGCAGGCTGCTGCGACAGCTGGTACGGGGCCGGCATGTCGCTCGACGGCGCCGTGGTCGGCGCGGGCATCGGGGGAGGCGGCGGTAGCGGCGACGTGTACGCGGTCCAGGCGCGTCCGTCCCACCAGCGCTGCATCCCTGCGTCGCTCGGGTCGGGATACCAGGCCGCTCGAGGCGACGTCCCCATCATGTTCGACACGTTCAAAGCCCCCACAGTGTCCGTGATGCCTTGAGCCTATGTGTCGGCGAGCGAACCGCTCAGTCCCCCATTCGGGTGATGATCGCGGTCCGCTCGCCGGGTAGCAGGTGGATCAGGGCAGCTTCGGCAGATGCCACTTGCGCTCGGTCGTCGCCGTCTCCGTCTCGGGGACGCCGAGCTTCGCGGCCTCGGCCTTCGCCTTGGCGGCGGCGGCGCGCGCGGCAGCGACCGAGATCGGGCGGCCGTCGTCGTTCGGGGCGAGGCTCTGCAGCGCGGGCGCCTCGGGCTCGGGCTCCGGAGCGGATGCGGCGGCAGCGGGCTCCGAAGTGCCGGCGTTCTTGGACGCGCGCTTGGCGGCGAACGCCGCGCGGGCCTGCGCGACCGAGGTGAAGTGCTCCTCGCCGCCGCCGGCCGCCGGAGGTGCGGGTGAGGCGGACGGGGCGGCGGGAGTCGTGGCGCCGGCGGCCTCGACCGCGGCGAGTCCTGCGGCTGCCTGAGCGGCTACCTGGGCGGCGGCCGCGGCCGCGGCAGCGGCCTTCTCCGCCTGCGCGGCGGCGAAGGCGGCGCGGGCGGCGGCGACGGACTGGCTCTCGTCGACGGCGGGCGCTGCGGGCGCGACGGGAGCGGCGGGCACGACGGCCTCCACCGGGGCCACCTCGGCCACCGGTGCGGCGGCGGGCACCTCGACGGGCGCCGGCGCGACCGCAGCCGCCTCGACGGGCGCCGCGGTCCCGGGTGCGGGCGGAGGTGCCGCGGCGATGCCGGCGGTGCCCGCGGCGGGAGCCGGGGCGGCGGCGAGGGCCGCCGCGAGCTGAGTCGGGTCGGGCGCGGCCACCGCGGGCGCGGGCGGGGCGGCGGGCACGGGCGGAGCGGGCGCCGCGGCGACGGGGTCCGGCTGCACGGGAGCGGAGGTCGGCGGCGCCTCCGGGATGTAGGCCGTCGCCGGGTCGGGCGTCGGCAGGCTCTGCGGCACCTGGGCAGGGCGCGGGCGCGTGTGCGAGGTCCAGCCGAGACCGTCCCACCAGCGCAGCGAGTCGGCGTCAGTCGGGTCCGGGTACCAGGCGGCGACCGGAGCAGCGGCGCTGAGGCTCACAAGTTCCTCCCCCTCGAGATGCAGCCTCCCCTTCGGCTGCTGTGAGGAGTCTAGGGACGCCCGAACGGGGCACGTGAGCCCCATTTGGGGTGACCCCGGTCGTGGGGTAGACAGCCCCGTCAGGCGTCCGAGCCGTCGCCCTCCGCGTCGGACTGCAGCTCGCGGCCCTCGTCGAGGGGCACGACGGGCTCGTACAGGTGCTCTGCTCGCCCCGCGCCGCCCTCGAGCAGCTCGCCGGGCGAGAACGACTCGCGCGCGAGCGACTCGCGGGCGCGCAGCGCGTCGTCGACCTGGTCTCGATCGGATCGGTTCTCGCTCATGGCCCGAGGGTACCCCGCGGCGCCGCCGGCGTCAGGGCCGACGGGTCGGAGTCGAGCGGTCAGCGGATCAACGGATCGCGAAGGAGTAGCTGTAGTCGCCGTGGTCCGAGTCGATGCTGACCCACAGCTTGCCCTCGCCGCCATCGGGGCGCGTCACGGCGCACGTGTAGATCGAGCCGACCGTCATGGTGTCGGCGATCGGCGGGCACGACACGGCCGAGGCCTGTCCGCTGCCGACGAGCTCCTGCCGGATCTCGTACTGGATCTTCGTCGCGATCTCGACGCTCGTGAGCGCGCCGGCGCCCCACGCCGCGGCGGGGCCCCCGAGCAGCAGCACGGCCGAGATGGCCCAGCCGATGAGCTGTCCCCAGCTCTTGGGGAGCTTGAGGGCGCGGATGAGCAGGTAGACGGGCGCCGTCAGGAGCACGGCCGCGAACGGCGGCGGCGTGTGCCCCCATCGGGCGAGCTTGCGGCGGTCGAGGATCGCCACGACGACCGTGACGAGGTAGACGAACGCGAGCACGATGCCCGCCACGAGGAACGTCGGCTCGACATAGAGCCAGGCCCACACTCCGACGAAGAGCGCCGCGAACAGCAGCACGGGCGTGAACGCCACGATCCAGCTCTCCATCGTGGCGGTCGGGCGGATGCGCGTGCGGCTGCGCACGGCGGCGGGCCCCGCGAAGCTCTCCTCGAGGTCGTCCGCGGCGTCGAGGTCGGGCTTCGACTGCGTGTGGTCGGTCCAGGCGATGCCGTTCCACCAGCGCACCTGAGCGGGGTCGGACGGGTCCTCGTACCAACCGGCCGGAACCACGCGGATCGCCTGATCGGTCACGCGGGTCACCTCTTCTTCTCTCGGGTCGGACTCGGAGCGGTCGTACTCGACCATGTCGGGGAGACTCATCGGTTCGTCGAGAAGACGCCCCAGTCGTCGACGCGCCAGTCGATCCAGCCGTTCTTGCGCTGGAGGCTCACGACGACGTTCGCCACCTTGGTGGGCGTGACGGCGCTGCAGACCATGGTGTCGCCGACGAGCAGCGGCGGCACGTCCGGGCACGTGGCGTTGACGTTCGCTCCGATGAGGGTCGCCTGCTCGGAGATCGACTGCTCGGCCTCGTCCGAGAACACGCCGGGCGCGAGCGCCATGACGATGCCCGGGATGGCGACGGCGGAGCCGATGAGCACGATCGTGAGGGCCGACCAGGTGAGGAACGGACGCAGGCCACGGCCGGTCTCGCGGACGACGTTCGACATCCGCGCGATGAGGTAGACGGGGGCTCCGAGGAACGCCCAGTCCCAGTTCGCCGTGCGCGTGTGGCCCATGCGCGTGAGCATGACGCGGTCGATGACCGCGAGCACGATCGTCGTGAGGTACGAGCCGCCGAGGATGATGCCCGCGAAGAGCGTCGAGTCGCGCCCTGCGTCGCCCGCGACGAGGAACATGAGCGCGAGGATGAGCATGATGATCGGCATGAGCGCGATGATCCACACGGGTCCCGTGTTGATCGAGAGGCCGTTCTCGGCCATGACCGCGCGGCGCGTGAGCGGCTGCGCGGGGTCGTGGTCGGCGAGCACCGAGGGTGTGTAGGTGAAGTTGCTGAACGACGACGGGTCGAAGTTGGTCGTCGTGAAGGTGCCGACGCCGGCGGCCGCGTTCGGGTCGACCTGGAAGGTCGGCATGGGCTCGAACGAGGGCGTGAAGGCCGGACGCGCCGCGGGCTGCTGCGCCTGCGTCGGGTCGATCGGTACGCCGAGCAGGTCGTCGTAGCTCGTGTCGAGGAGGAACGGCGCGCTCGTCGGCGCGTCCTCGATGACGTGCTCCTGGGCGTACTTGAGTCCGGGGGAGACGACCTCCTCCTCGAGCCGCAGCTGGGCAGCGGGAGCCTCGAGCGACTTGACGGGGTCGGCGGCCGCGAAGGCGGGCTCGGCGGTCGGCTGAGCCGAGCCGCTGTCGGTCGCGAGGTCCTCGCGCTGCGTCAGGGGCTCGTCGTCGTCGGCGTAGGCGAGCTTCGCCGTGACGGTCTCCTGGGCGACCATCGGCTGTCGCGCATCCGAGGTGTGCTCGGTCCAGGCGTGGTTGTCCCACCAGCGCAGCTGGGGAAGCCCGAGCGGATCGGGGTACCACCCCGCCGGCACATGGCCTTCCTCTTCCGCCATGAGATACCTTCCTCACCGCGTCCCTCGGGGAGGGAGTTCGGATGCTTCCCCCCGGCGGAACGACTCGTTCGTCGTCCGTCATGATATGGGCGGCCTCCCGGGCCCCGATAGGTATGAGGCTCCCCCCAAGCCTGGGGACACGGGCGTCCACCCCCGTCGTGGGGCAGACTCGTCGGATGGCCTCTGACGACCTCGTGTCGCGTCTCCCGCATCCGTGGGATCCCGACGCGTTCCTCGAGGCGTTCGACGCCTGGGCCCGCTCGCGCGGTCTCGCGCTCTACCCGGCGCAGGAGGAGGCCGTGCTCGAGCTCGCGCTCGAGAGGCACCTCGTGCTCAGCACGCCGACGGGCACGGGCAAGTCGCTCGTAGCGGTCGCGGCGCACGCGATGGCGATCGCGCAGGGGCGCCGCTCCTTCTACACGGCGCCCCTCAAGGCGCTCGTGAGCGAGAAGTTCTTCGAGCTCGTGGCGCTCTTCGGAGCCGAGAACGTCGGGATGGTCACGGGCGACTCGAGCGTCAACCCCGACGCGCCGATCGTGTGCTGCACGGCGGAGATCCTCGCGAACATCGCGTTGCGGCGCGGGGCGGATGCCGAGGTCGACTCGGTCGTCATGGACGAGTTCCACTTCTACGCCGACCCGGAACGCGGATGGGCGTGGCAGGTGCCGCTGCTCGTGCTGTCCCGCGCGCGCTTCGTGCTGCTCTCGGCGACCCTCGGCGACGTGTCGCCGATCGCCACGGACCTCGAGCGGCGCACGGGACGCGAGGTGGCGCGCGTGACAGGCGTCGAGCGCCCCGTGCCGCTGCACTACCGCTACCTCGTGCAGCCCGTGCAGGAGGTCGTCGAGGAGCTCCTCGCGGACGGCCTCGCCCCCGTCTACATCGTGCACTTCTCGCAGGCCGCGGCGGTCGAACGGGCGCAGGCCCTCGCGAGCGTGCGCGTCGCGACGCGCGAGCAGCGCGACCGGATCGCCGAGGCGATCGGGGGCTTCCGCTTCTCCACGGGCTTCGGGCAGACGCTCGGCCGCCTCATCCGCTCCGGGATCGGCGTGCACCACGCGGGAATGCTGCCGCGCTACCGACGGCTCGTCGAGCAGCTCGCCCAGCAGGGACTTCTGCGGGTCGTGTGCGGCACCGACACCCTCGGCGTCGGCATCAACGTGCCCATCCGCACCGTGCTGCTCACAGGGCTCACGAAGTTCGACGGCACGCGCATGCGCCAGCTCACGGCACGCGAGTTCCACCAGGTGGCGGGCCGCGCGGGGCGCGCGGGCTTCGACACGGCGGGGGAGGTCGTCGCGCTCGCGCCCGAGCACGAGATCGAGAACGCGCGCGCGGCGGCCAAGGCCGGCGACGACGCGAAGGCCAAGCGCAAGATCGTCAAGAAGCGGGCGCCCGACGGGTTCGTGAGCTGGGGTCCCGCGAGCTTCGAGCGGCTCATCGCGGCAGAGCCCGAGCCCCTCGCGAGCTCGATGCGGATGACCGCCGCCATGCTCCTGCAGCTGCTGTCCCGTCCGGGCGCCGACGCGCCCGCATCCGAGCCCGGGAGCGCCTTCCGCACCGTGCGCGACCTCGTGCGCGACAACCACGAGCCGGCGGCGCGCCGCGCGGCCCTCGCCCGCCGCGCGATCGCCCTGTACCGCACTCTCCGCACGGCGGGCGTCGTCGAGCAGTCGGGCGGCGGATTCGACGGGACGGCTCGCGTGCGCCTCACGGTCGAGCTCCAGCCCGATTTCGCCCTCAACCAGCCGCTCTCGCCCTTCGCGCTCGCTGCTCTCGAGCTGCTCGACAGGGATGCGCCGGGCTACGCCCTCGACGCCGTGAGCGTCATCGAGGCGACGCTCGACGACCCGCGGCCCGTGCTCGTGCAGCAGGAGTTCCGCGCGCGCGGCCAGGCCGTCGCCGCGATGAAGGCGGAGGGGATCGAGTACGAGGAGCGCATGGAGCTCCTCGAGGAGATCACGTGGCCCAAGCCGCTCGCGGAGCTGCTCGAGCAGGCCTACGAGACCTTCGCGTCGAGCCAGCCCTGGATCCGCGACTACGAGCTGCGCCCCAAGTCGGTCGTGCGCGACCTCTACGAGCGCGCGATGGGCTTCGGCGACTACGTCTCGTTCCTCCAGCTCGGCCGCAGCGAGGGGCTCGTGCTGCGCTACCTGAGCGACGCGTACCGTGCCGCGCGGCAGACCATCCCCGACGACGCGAAGACCGAGGAGCTGCGCGACGTCGTCGAGTGGCTCGGCGAGCTCGTGCGCCAGGTCGACTCGAGCCTGCTCGACGAGTGGTCGGCGCTCATCGACCCCGAGCGCGCGACCGAGGAGGCCGCTGGGCCCGCCCTGCCGCCCCCGCCTCCCGACGTCACGACGAACCGCCGCGCCTTCATGGTGCTCGTGCGCAACGAGCTGTGGCGACGCGTGCAGGCCGCCGCGCTGCAGAACGACGACGAGCTCGTCGCGCTCGACCCCGACGCGGGGTGGCCCGAGGCGCTCGACGCCTACTACGACGAGCACGACGTCATCGGCACCGGTCCGGATGCGCGTTCCTCGGCGCGCATCGTCGTGACCGAGCACGCCGACCGCTGGGAGGTGCGGCAGATCGTCGACGACCCGGCGGGTCATCACGACTGGGGCATCGACGCGGTCGTCGACCTCGAGGCGTCCCGCGCGGAGGGCACCGCGGTCGTGCGCGTCGCGGGGCTCAGGCGGCTCTGAGGGGCGTCAGCGGGTCGTCGACTCCTCGTCGTCCTCGTCGTCGCGCACGCGAGCGGACGGGCCGCGGGAGTAGTCGACGTCGGTCTGCCGCGCCTCGCGGCGCGTGCTGAGGTTCTGCACGATCCAGAGGACGGCGGGCACGACGGCCCCCACGAGTGCGACCGCTCCCACGAGTGCGAACGCCGTGGCGACCCCCGGCGTGACGCGGTCGGTGCACGGGTCGGTGGTGTCGAGGCAGCCGCTCGCGGCCGAGGTCGAGATGTCGACCACGGCGAAACTGACTGCTGCGACGATGATCGCCGCGATGGCGATCACGCCGAGCGCTCGAGAGCGCATGCGAGCTTCTCCTGCCGGTTCGGGCCGACTCCTGGTCCGGATGCTAGGGCCGCGTCGCGCGGCGCGACATTCCCCCGTCCGGGGGTTTCGGTCACGAGTTGCCGGGCATTCCCACGGCATGTTTGGATAGCCCGCAGTGGACCCCCTGATTCTGGTAGCGCTCGTCATCGCGCTGGCCCTCTTCTTCGACTTCACCAACGGCTTTCATGACACCGCCAACGCGATGGCGACCCCCATCGCGACAGGCGCCATCAAGCCGAAGGCCGCCGTCGCCCTCGCGGCGGTGCTCAACCTCGTCGGTGCGTTCCTCAGCACCGAGGTGGCGAAGACGATCTCGGGCGGCCTGATCCGCGAGGGCGACGGCGGTGTGCAGATCGGGCCGGAGCTGATCCTCGCGGGACTCATCGGCGCGATCGTCTGGAACCTCGTCACGTGGCTCCTCGGGCTGCCGTCGTCGTCGAGCCACGCGCTCTTCGGCGGCCTCATCGGCGCGGCGATCGTCGGCGCCGGCATCGGCGCGATCGACGGCGGCGTGCTCACCTCCAAGATCCTCATCCCGGCGATCCTCGCGCCCGTCACGGCGGGCCTCGTCTCCTACCTCGCCACGAAGATCGCGTACAAGATCACGCGCAAGCGCGAGCGCGACGGGTTCAAGAAGGGCCAGATCTTCACCGCGAGCCTCGTGTCGCTCGCGCACGGAACCAACGACGCGCAGAAGACCATGGGCGTCATCACGCTCGCGCTCATCGCGGCGGGCTTCCAGGAGGTCAACAGCGGTCCGGAGTTCTGGGTGATCGCGGCGTGTGCGGTGGCGATCGCGGCAGGCACCTACTCGGGCGGCTGGCGCATCATCCGCACGATGGGCCGCGGCATCACCGAGGTCGAGCCCGCGCAGGGCTTCGCGGCCGAGTCCGCGACGACCGCCACGATCCTCGCGTCGACGCACCTCGGCTTCGCCCTCTCGACGACCCAGGTCGCGTCGGGCTCCGTCATCGGAACGGGCCTCGGCCGCAAGGGCGCCTCGGTCAAGTGGCGCACGGCGGGTCGTATCGCCCTCGGCTGGCTCATCACGATCCCCGCGGCAGGTGCCGTGGGCGCCGCCGCGGCGCTCCTCGTGAGCCTCGGCGTGTGGGGCATCGTCGCGGCCGTCGTGCTCGCGCTCATCGCGATCGGCGGCATCTTCCTCTGGTCGCGCCGCAGCCACGTCGACCACCGCAACCTGCACCAGCCCGAGCCCGGCGTGTTCGTGCGTCCCAAGAAGCGGAAGGCCCGCCGATGACCATCGACTGGTTGGCGTTCTTCACGGTCGTCATCGCATCCCTCGTGTCGGCGTGCCTCGTCGTGACGCTCTTCTCCCTCGGTCTGCGTCTCGGCGACGGCAAGGCGGCCTGGCGTCGCCCCGTGTCGGTCACGATGTTCGTGCTGTGCGGCATCGCCGTCGTCTTCGGGCTCTACCTCATCGTGGGCGACCATCTCATGGTGCTCTTCGGCGCCGCCTGATCGCTCATCCGAGCCGACCGACGGGGCCCGCGCGCTCGGACGCGCCCCGCGGGGCGCACATGCGCACGCCGACATAGACTCGCATCACACCCCATCGAAGGAGATGCGCGATGTCCGACACGACCGGTCTGACCGCCTCCGAGCAGTTCATGGTCGTCGAGGGCGACCACATCACGACGGGCCCCGATCGGGCTCGCGAACTGCTCGCAGGCGACGGCCCCACCCGCACCGAATCCGACTCCCTCGGGAGCTTCGAGATCCCCGCCGACGTGTACTGGGGGATCCATACCGCGAGGGCGCTCGAGAACTTCCCGATCACGCGCCGCGCGATCTCGAACTACCCCGACCTCATCCGGGCCCTTGCGCGCGTCAAGCAGGCCGCGGCACGCGCCAACCGCGAGATCGGCGTGCTCGACGCGACGAAGGCCGAGGTCATCGACCGGGTGTGCGAGCGCATCGTCGCGGGGGAGCTGCACGACCAGTTCGTCGTCGGCGTCATCCAGGGCGGCGCCGGCACGAGCACCAACATGAACACCAACGAGGTCATCGCGAACGCGTGCCTCGAGGAGCTCGGCTACGAGAAGGGCGACTACGCCCACCTGCACCCGATCGACGACGTCAACCGCAGCCAGTCGACGAACGACGTCTACCCGACGGCCATCAAGCTCGCGATGGTGTTCAGCCTGCAGCGCCTGCTCGCCGAGCACGTGCTGCTCACGGCGAGCTTCCGCGCGAAGGGACGCGAGTTCGCCCACGTGCTCAAGGTCGGCCGCACGCAGCTGCAGGACGCCGTGCCGATGACGCTCGGTCAGGAGTTCGCGGGCTTCGCGACGACCCTCGCCGAGGACCACGACCGTCTCTCCGAGGTGGTCAAGTGGCTCAACGAGATCAACATGGGCGCGACGGCGATCGGCACGGGCATCACGGCCGACCCGCGCTACGCGGAGGCCGTGCGACGCCACCTCGAGGAGGTCACGGGCATCCCGCAGGAGACGGCGCCCGACCTCATCGAGGCCACCGCCGACGCGGGCATCTTCATGACCCTCTCGGGCACGCTCAAGCGCGCGGCGGTCAAGCTCTCGAAGATCTGCAACGACCTGCGCCTGCTCTCGTCGGGCCCCCAGGCCGGGCTCGGCGAGATCCACCTGCCCGCGCGCCAGGCGGGGTCGTCGATCATGCCCGGCAAGGTCAACCCCGTCATCCCCGAGGTCGTCAACCAGGTCGCCTTCAGCGTCATCGGCGCGGATGCGACGGTCACGGCGGCAGCGGAGGCCGGGCAGCTGCAGCTCAACGCGTTCGAGCCGGTCATCGCGCACTCGCTCCTGCAGTCGCTCTCGTGGATGACGAACGCGTGCCGCACGCTGCGCGTCAACTGCGTCGACGGCATCACGGCCAACGAGTCGCGGCTCGCGGGCCAGGTGGCGTCGAGCGTCGGCGTCGTCACGGCGCTCACGCCGTACATCGGCTACACGGAGGCGGCGGCGCTCGCCCACACCGCCCTCACGACGAACGAGTCGATCGCCGACCTCGTCGTGGGTCGCGGGCTCATGGCGCGTGACGACGTCGAGCGCGTGCTCTCGCCCGAGCGGCTCTCGGGCATCGTGCCGCCGACCGGGGCGATCCCCGTCGTCGTCGGCAAGATCGTCGAGTAGCGGATCGGGCGGGCGCGCGGCTCAGGCTGGACGCTCGTCGTCGAGGGGGACGTCCTCGTCGTCGTCCTCCTCGATCCGCTCCTCGGGATCGATCGTCGGCGGGGGAGAGGGCTCCTCCTCCTCGAGCGGGACGGGGCGCTCGTCGTCGAGGTTGGGCTCGTAGTCGATGCCTTCGCGGTCCATGCGTGCTCTCCTTCCCCTCATCCCATTGTGCTCTCCCACCGCACGTCGGCGGGGGACTTGTCGTGGCGCCAGCCGCGCCACACCGGATGCCGGAGACGCCCGTCGCCGGTCGCCTCGCTGTACTCGACCTCGCCGACGAGCTCGGGGCGCACCCAGCGGGCGTCGCGGGCGTCGGCGGCGGGCACGCCCTCGATGCCCGGGGTCTTGCGAGCGAGGGCGTCGAGGCGCTTCCGCGCGGCCGTGAGGTCGCGGTCGCTGAATCCCGTGCCGACGCGGCCCGCGTAGCGCAGGCTCCCGTGCCCGTCGGGCACGGCGAGCAGGAGCGACCCGATCGTGTCGGCGCGCGCCCCGTTACCGGGACGCCAGCCCGCCACGACGACCTCCTGCGCGAGGGTGTGCCGGAACTTGAGCCAGTCGCGGCTGCGTCGGCCCTCGCGGTAGGGCGAGTCGACGCGCTTCGCCATGACGCCCTCGAGCCCCAGCTCACGACTCGTCGCGAGGGCGGCCTCGAGGTCGTCGCCCGCGTCCGGCGGGACCTTCACGAGGTCGTTCTCACGCACGAGCTTCGCGAGGCGCGCACGGCGGTCGGCGTAGGGGAGCGACGTGAGAGAGCGGCCCGCCTCCTCGATGACGTCGAACGCGAAGAACTGCACCCCGACGGCCTTGCGGGCTCGCTCGACGTCGCGCGGGTTGGTGAGCCCCGCCCGCTGCTGGATGCGCGAGAAACGCGGCACGCCGTCGTCGTCGGGCGCCACGATCTCGCCGTCGAGCACGGCGTCGCCCCGCACGGCCTCGGCGAGCACGGAGAGCTCGGGGAACGTCGGCGTGAGGTCGAGGCCGTTGCGCGAGGTGAGCGTGACCTCGTCGCCCGAGACGCGCGCGACGGCGCGGAAGCCGTCCCACTTCATCTCGAAGCGCCATCCGTCGCTCCCCGCGAGCTCGGAGGGCTCGGCGGCCGTCGCGAGCATGGGGTGCACCATTCCCGCGCTCTGCTTGCGCGAGCCGACGACCGTCTTGCCGCGGCGGAGGCCCCGCCCCGCGGACGTCGACGGCGGCTTGCGGTAGGGCTTCGCGTCGTCGTGCTCGGGGTGGGGCGTCTGGTCCTTCATGAGGTGGATGAGCCACTGCGGTTTGGCGTCGTCGCCGCCCGTGCGGATGAGGGCGAGCCGGTGCGAGCCGTGGTTGCGACCGTGGATGGTCACGATGACCTCCTCGCCCTCGCGCCACTTCTCGAGCTCGTACGTGCCCGTGTCCCAGATCGTCACGGTGCCGGCGCCGTACTCGCCCTTCGGGATCGTGCCCTCGAACGAGCCGTACTCGATCGGGTGGTCCTCGGTCTGCACGGCGAGGCGGTTCTTCCCGGGGTCGGTGGGCAGGCCCTTCGGGATGGCCCACGAGACGAGCACGCCCTCGTGCTCGAGGCGGAAGTCGTGATGCAGGCGCGTCGCGTGGTGCTCCTGGATGACGAACATCGGCTCGTCGGCGTCGCCCGCCTCGCGCCCGCCGCCCATGGGCTCGGGCGTCTTCCCCGCGTCGCGCATCGAGCGGTAGGTGCCGAGGCGCTCGTCGACCTCAGTCCCGAGGTGGGTGGCTCGCCGAGAGTTCGGCGAGCGGATCCCCCTTCTTCGCGAGGCGCTCGAGCACCTCGCCGAACTCGAGCTGACGGAGGTTCGGCGAGAGCAGCTCCCGCCACGTGCGCGGCGCCGCGACCGTCGGGCGGAGCCGCCCGCGCAGCGAGTACGGCACGATCGTCGTCTTCGAGCCGTTGTTCTGGCTCCAGTCGAGCAGCACCTTCCCGCCGCGCAGCGACTTCTTCATGTCGCTCACGACGAGGTCCGGGTGGTCGGCCTCGAGCGAGCGTGCGAGCTCGTGCGCGATCGCCGACACCTGGTCGCTCGACTGCTTCCCGTCGAGCGCGGCGTACAGGTGGATGCCCTTGCTGCCGCTCGTGACGGGCAGCGGGTCGAGGCCGATGTCCTTCAGGATGTCGCGTACGAGCTTCGCGACCTCGACGCACTCGGGCAGCCCCGCGCCCTCGCCCGGGTCGAGGTCGAGCACGAGCCGGTCGGGGTTGCGGCGCGTGCCGCCGCGCCCGAAACGCCACTGCGGCACGTGCAGCTCGAGCGCGTTCTGCTGGGCGAGCCACACGAGCGTCGGCAGGTCGTTGATGAGCGGGTACGTGTTGACGTGGTCGCTGTGCTGGATCTCGCGCCGTGCGATCCACGAGGGCGCCGAGTCGGGCAGGTTCTTCTCGAAGAACACCTGCCCGGGCTTCTCCGAGGTGCCGACGCCGGACACCCAGCGTTTGCGCGTCGCGGGTCGGTCCTTCGCGTGCGGGATGAGGAAGTCCGCGACGCGCGTGTAGTAGTCGATGACCTCGGCCTTGGTCGTCCCGGTCTCCGGGTACAGCACCTTGTCGAGGCTCGTGATGCGCAGGCGGTGGCCGCCGACGCTCACGTACTGCTCCGCGTTCCGATCGCTCGGGGGTGTCATCCGGGCACCCTATCCCGCGCTCCACGGGCCGACAATGGGGTTCCCAGCGGGGGCGCGGGGGACGACAATGACGGGATGCGCTCGATCTGGAAGGGCTCGCTGAGCTTCGGCCTCGTGAACGTGCCGGTGAAGCTCTACTCGGCCACCGAGGACCACGACGTGCCGCTGCACCAGGTGCACGACAAGGACGGCGGGCGCATCCGCTACAAGCGCGTGTGCGAGATCGACGGGGAGACCGTCGACTACGAGCACATCCAGAAGGCGTACGTGGACGGCGACCAGACGGTCGTGCTGACGGCCGACGACTTCGCGGCGCTGCCCGTGGAGCGCTCGCGCGACATCGACGTCGTCGAGTTCGTGCCGACCGAGCAGATCGATCCGATCATGTTCGAGAAGAGCTACTACCTCTCGCCCGACTCGAAGTCGACGAAGGCCTACGTGCTGCTCATGCGCACGCTCGAGGAGTCCGACCGTACGGCGATCGTCAAGTTCGCGCTGCGCCAGAAGACGCGCCTCGCCGCCCTGAGGGTGCGCGACGGGGTGCTCATGTTGCAGACGCTCCTGTGGGACGACGAGGTGCGCGAGGCACGTTTCCCCGAGCTCGACGAGACGCCGCGCATCTCCGAGTCCGAGCTCAAGATGTCGAAGCAGCTCGTCGAGAGCTTCGCATCCGACTTCACGCCCGAGAAGTTCACCGACGACTACCAGGAGCAGCTGCGCACGCTCGTCGAGGCGAAGCTCGAGCAGGGCGACGCCCTCGACACGGAGGCGACCTTCGGCCGCGAGACGGAGGAGGGCGGCGAGGTGCTCGACCTCATGGAGGCGCTCAAGCGCTCCGTCGAGAAGCGCCGCGGCGGCGATGCGCCGGCGAAGAAGGCCCCGGCCAAGAAGGCCCCGGCGAAGAAGCCCGCGGCGAAGAAGGCGTCCTCGTCGTCGTCGAGCTCGACGAAGAAGGCCCCGGCCACGAAGTCGACGACGGCGTCGAAGACCTCGACGAAGTCGGCGACCAAGAAGACCCGCAAGTCGGCCTGACGACGTCCGGCGACGCCGCGGCGAACTGGCATGCTGGGGACGTGGAGCCCGTCGCCGTCGCCCGAGACCCGCGTGCGCTCATCGCGGCGTCGGGCGTCGCGGCATCCGCTCTGCTGCTCTTCGGCTTCCAGCTGCCCGGCTGGGGTCACCTCGTGCTCGTCGCCTCGATCGTCTTCGCGTCGTGGGTCGACCGCGAGCTCTCCGTCGACCTCACCCTCGTCGGCGTCGGCATCGCGATCGTCTCGTCGACCTCGGTCGAGGCGGATGTGTCGTGGCCGTCGTTCTTCCGCATCGGCATCGTGCTCGCGCTCGCCGTGGCCGCGCCGTTCGTGCTCGACAGGTTCCTGCTGAGGCGGCGCGAGATCCGCTTCCCGTGGCGCAGCCGCGAGAAGAAGACGCGCCTCGAGATCGCCTACCTGTTCCTCGTGCCGTTCCTCGGCTGGCTCATCCTGCCGTTCTACTTCATCCGCTCGGGCGCCTACGCGAACTGGCCGCACATCACCGACGCATCCCAGCTCGGGCGCTTCTTCGTCGGCGTCAACGCGGTCGGCACGTGGGACGAGCTGTTCTTCATCTGCACGGTGTTCGCCCTGCTGCGCCGGCACTTCCCGGTGTGGCAGGCGAACCTCGTGCAGGCCGTGATCTTCGTGTCGTTCCTGTGGGAGCTCGGCTACCGGGCGTGGGGACCGCTCCTGACGTTCCCCTTCGCCCTCCTGCAGGGGTACCTGTTCGCCCGCACGCGGTCGCTCGGGTACGTGCTCGCGGTGCACCTGCTGTTCGACGCGATCGTGTTCCTCGCGATCGTGCACGCGCACAACCCCGAGTGGATCCCGATCTTCATCTATTGACGGGCGGAGCCCGGGCGGCGCGGTCAGTGGTTGCGGATCATGTCCACGAGCTCGGACTTCCTCTTGCCCGAGTAGCCCGAGATCCCGAGCTCCTTCGCGCGCGAGCGCAGCTCGGTCACCGTGCGGTCCTCGAGGTTCTCGGCCTTGCCCCCCTTGCGGCTGACCGACTTCTGGCCGCGGGAGGCGACGGCGTTCGAGATGCGCGCGGCCTTCTCCTTGCTGTTCCCCTTGTCGCGAAGCTCCTCGTAGAGCTCCGGCTTCTTGAGGGAGTTGTTCCGCGATCCAGGCATCAGAGCCCCTTTCCGCCCGTCACGGGCACGATCGCCCCCGATACGTAGGAGTTCTCGGGGGAGGCGAGGAAGACGTAGGCGTGCGCGAGCTCCGCCGGCTGACCGGCGCGGCCGAGCGGTGTGTCCTGGCCGAACTCCGGCAGCGACTCGGGCCAGCTCGTCGCGGGGATGAGCGGCGTCCAGATCGGCCCCGGCGCGACCGCGTTGACGCGGATGCCGCGGCCTCCCAGCTGCTGCGCGAGCGCCTTCGTGAAGGCCACCTGGGCTGCCTTCGTCATGGCGTAGTCGATGAGCTTGGGCGAGGGGTTGAAGGCCTGGATCGACGACGTCGTGATGATCGAGGCGCCCGGCTTGAGGTGCGGGATCGCCGCTCGCGCGATCCACATCGGCGCGAACAGGTTGGTGTCGAAGACGCGCTCGATCTCGCGCGTCGGGATGTTCTCGAGCCCGTCGCGGTTCTCCTGGTAGGCCGCGTTCAGCACGAGGATGTCGAGCCCGCCGAGTTCCGAGATCGTGCGGTCGACGAGCGCGTTGCACTCGTCCTCCGAGCGCACGTCGCCCGCGTAGCGGCACGCCTTGCGCCCGGCCTTCTCGATCCACGAGGCCGTCTCGACGGCGTCGTCCTCCTCCTCGGGGAGGTAGGAGATCGCGACGTCGGCGCCCTCGCGGGCGAACGCGATGGCGACGGCCCGACCGATGCCGGAGTCGCCGCCCGTGATGAGGGCGCGCATGCCCTCGAGCCGACCCGACCCGCGGTAGCTCTCCTCGCCGTGGTCGGGCGTGGGCTCCGTGCGCGAGGTGAGGCCGGGCTGCTCCTGCTCCTGCGGGCGGAACCCGTCGGACGGGAAGCGGGTCGCGGGGTTGATCAGTTCGTCGCTCATGACACCAGCCGACCCCCGGCGAGTCGATGCCTCAAGGGGGTTCCGCATCCCCCGGGTGCGTGCTAGCCGTGGACTCCCGGGCGTCCCGCGCCGTCGTCGCGGGCCTCCTCGAGGATGCGGCGGGCGGCGGCGACGTCCTCGTCGCGCTGACGGGCGATCCAGTGGTCGCGCGTCACGTCGCGCGCCGGGAGGCGGATGCTCTCGGTCGCGTCGATGCCGCGCGCGAGCTGGCGCAGGCGCACGAACTCCGCGTCGAGCTCGGCGCCCGCGACGAGCGCGAGGTTCGTGATGTAGCCCCACAGCAGCGCGACCAGCAGCGTTCCGATCGACCCGTAGAGGGCGCCGTACGCGCCGACGATCGTCACGTAGAGCGCGTACCCGCCCGTCGCGACCGCCCACGTGCCGATCGCGAAGAGCGTGCCGACGCTGACCCACACGATCCGTTCGTGCCGCACGTTGGGGGTGAGCGCGTAGAGCGTCGCGACGAACAGGAGTGCGAGCAGCACGAGCAACGGCCACCGCGCCCAGTTCCACACCGTCGCGGCGATCGGCGCGAGGCCGCGTCGGCCCAGGATGTCCTCTGTCGCCGAGGGCGTCGCGAGCAGAGCGAGCACGATCGTGGTCGCGAGCACCAGGAGCAGCACCGCGACGAGCAGCATGCGCCCCCGGAACGCCCAGAACGGCCGGCCCTCCTGCACCTCGTAGACCGCGTTGACCGCGCGCCCGAAGGCCGTGGCGTAGCCGGACGCCGTCCACAGCAGCAGGATGAGCGCGACAGCGAGCGCGATCCCCGCGTTCTCGAGCCCCAGGAGCTCCTCGAGGGGCGCCGCGAGCGTGTCGGCGATGTCGGCGGGCAGGAGCGTGCCCGCGAAGGCCACGAGGTCCTGCACGGCCCGCTTGCGGTCCGCGGCGAGCGCGAACCCGGATGCGAGGGCGAGCGCCGCGGGGAACGCCGCGAGCGTCGTGAAGAACGTGAGCGCTGCGGCGGCGTCGATGCCGCGGTGACGCACGAAGCCGTGCCACGCCCGCACGACCGCGACGCGCCAGCTGCCGCGGGGGAGCGTGGCCTTGCGGGGACGGGCCGACGCCTCCATCAGGTGCGCCGCATCCGGATGCGCGCGAGGCCGGGCGCCACGAACCACGCGCAGATGCCGAGCACGAGCACGGCCGCGCCCGCGATGAAGCCGATGCCGTGCCCGACGACCATGTCGAAGATGAGCACCGCGGTGCCCGAGAGCGTCACGAGCACGGCCGCGAGGGTCGCGATGAGCAGCACGTTCGCCGTCGCGACGATGTGCTTCTTGGCGCGCTGACGGAAGAGGGTGCGGTGCAGGCTCACGGGTGCGATGGCGAGGATCGTCGCGAGCGCAGCGAAGCTCACGAGCACGAGGTACACCGTGAGCTGGTAGCCGTCGAGGTCCTCGAAGCGCTGCTGGAAGGCGATCGCGAGCAGGAAACCCGTGAGGATCTGCGTGCCGGTCTGCACGACGCGGGTCTCCTGCAGGATGTCGTTCCAGTTGCGGTCGAGGCGCTCCGTCTCGGTCTCCTCGCGCCCGTCTCCCGGCATGGCGTCGTCGTCTAGGGCCATGGCGGCATGCTACGGCTATCGTGTTCGCGTGACCGCCCCGTTGCCCGACCCTGCGGCGGATGCTAGCGCCGCCGCAGCAGCCGATCCCGTCGCGCTCGACGCCGCCATCGGCCCGACCGACTGGGCCGCTCCCGTGCCCGGTTCCGTGCGGTCGGTGTTCGAGGCCCCGAGCGGTCCGCTCGCCGTCGTGTCGCTCGGCGACCCGTCGCATCCGCGCGTGCTCCTCGCCCCCGGGGCGACCGGGTCGAAGGAGGACTTCGCGCTCATGCTGCCCCTGCTCGCGGAGGCGGGCTACTACGTGCAGGCCTACGACCTCGCGGGCAACTACGAGTCGGCCTCGGCCGGTCCGCCCCGCGGCGGCCACTACGACTACCCGCTCTTCACGGCCGACCTCGAGGCGCTGCTCGAGTCGGGCGGCCCCGCGCACCTGCTCGGGTACTCGTTCGCGGGCATCGTCGCGCAGCTCGTGACCGCCCGCCGCCCCGAGCTCGTGCGCTCGCTCACCCTCCTCACGACGCCGCCCGACGCGGGCAACTCCTATCGCCACGTCAAGCGGATCGGCTGGATCTCGCACCTCGTGACGCCGCGGCAGGGCGCCGGCCTCATGATCTGGGGCATCGGGTCGAACCTCAACAAGGTCGACGCGTCGCGCCTCGCCTTCGTCATAGGCCGCTTCGACCTCACGCGCCGCGAGTGCATCGACGACATCGTGGGGCTCATGAAGGCCGCGCCGGATGTCGCCGAGCGCGTTCGCGCATCCGGCGTGCCCGTGCTCGTGGCGACGAGCGAGCACGACCTGTGGCCCGTCGAACGCTACGCGCTGCACGCCGAGCGGCTCGGGGCGCGGATGGCCGTCTACCGCACCGGCCACAGCCCGTGCGAGACGACGCCGCACCAGCTCGTGCGCGACATGCTGCGCCTCTACCGCGACGCCGAGGGGCGCTGAGCCTCTGCCTCAGCCTCTGCCTCAGCCGCGGCGGATGCGCGCCGGCGGGCGCTGGGACGCGTTCCAGCGGCGACGCGAGCGCCGACGCGCCCACGGCGTCTCGTGGTCGCGCAGCGTCGGCACGACCCAGCTGACGCGGCGCTTGAGGCCCGCAAACGTCGCGAACGGCCGCGCCGACACCTGCACGCGGAACTGCGCGTCGTAGACGACGCGCATCCACGGCTTGATGTGGAGGCTCAGGTCGAGGTCGTCGTGGATCTCGCGCGTGTTGCGGTGCACCTCGGTCGCGAGCTCCTCCCACACCTCGCGACGCATGACGAAGTTCGAGCCGAAGATCGGCGGGTGGCCGAGGTAGGGCGTGAGGGCGACGAGCATGCCGCCGAGGTAGATGACGCGGCCGAGCGTGTGCACGAGCGGCGTCGCGCCGTAGAAGTCGCCGATGCCGGTGAGCACCCCGAGCTCGGCCTCGCGCTCGAAGCGCTCGACGGCGTGCTGGATCCAGTCGGCGGGCGGCACGCTGTCGGCGTCGAGCCGCGCGATGAGCTCGCCCACGGCGGCGTCGTAGCCCGCCGAGGCGGCCTGCGGGATGCCGGGCTCCGCCTCGAAGACGACCCGCGCCCCCGCGGCACGCGCCACGAGCGCGGTCGTGTCCCAGCTGCCGTTGTCGACGACGACGACCTCGTCGGCGGGGCGCGTCTGCGCCGCGAGCGCCTCGAGACAGGCGGCGAGCATCTCAGCGTCGTTGCGGGCCGGGATGACCACGGAGATCGTCGTCACGGCTGACAGATTACGCCCGGCGGGCGCTCGCGCGCGCGGGCCGCGCCCGCCACAGGTGCAGTGCCGCGTAGCTGCGCCACGGTGACCACCGCACGGCGTGCCGCGCGAGGCCCGTCCGGTCGTCGGGGAGCCCGAGCGCGGCGGCGCTCTGGCGGATGACGAGGTCGTCGACGGGCAGCACGTCGGGGGCGCCGAGCGAGCGCATCGCGAGGTAGTCGGCGGTCCAGGGCCCGATGCCGCGCTGGGCGAGCAGGGCGGCGCGGAAGTCGGCAAGCGGCATGCCGATGTCGAGCACGAGGCGGCCCTCGGCGAGCGCCTCCGCGACGCCCACGATCGCGTCGATACGGCTCGCGGGGCCGCGCAGCACCTCGCGTCCGCGCGCTGCGATCGTCTCGGCGCTCGGGAACGCGCCGCCGCCGAGGTCGGCGACGAGCCGGCCGAGCGTCGTGCGGGCCGAGGCGACCGAGATCTGCTGGCCCACGAGGGCGCGGAAGAGCGCCTCCGCCGGGTCGAAGGAGCCCGCGATGCGGATGCCGGGGATCGCCGCCGCGAGCGGCGCGAGCACGGGGTCGGCGCCGAGTGCGTCGTCGATCGCGACGGCGTCGGCGTCGAGGTCGAAGGCGCGACGGATGCGCGAGACCGCGACCCCGACATCCGCGAGCCGCGCGAGCCGCACGGTCGCGCGCAGCCCCGAGCGCTCGCGGTCGGCGCGCACCTCGATCGTCGCGGGCCCGCCGGGCAGGGCGAGCGGACGCGTGAACGAGGTGTCGTCGCCGTGCTCGAGCCCGGGCACGGCGTGGTCGGCGAAGAAACGGAAGAGGCCCGCCGTGTCGAGCGGTGCGCGCGCCGCGAGGTGGAGCGTGAGCGCGCCGCCCGCCGCATCCGGGTCGACGGCCGCCCCCGCGCGCCCGCGACGGCTCAGCGCGCGCAGCTCGCTCGGCGTCGCACGGTACACGGCGGCGATCGTGTCGTTGAACTGGCGGAGGCTGCCGAAGCCCGCCGCGAACGCGATGTCGGCGATGGGCAGCTCGGTCGAGGCGAGCAGCGTGCGGGCAGTCTGGGCGCGGTGCGCGCGGGCGAGGGCGAGGGGACCTGCGCCGAGCTCCGTCGTGAGCACGCGCGTGAGGTGGCGGCTCGAGTAGCCGAGGCGGCGGGCAAGCCCCTCGACCCCCTCGCGCTCGACGACCCCGTCCTCGACGAGGCGCATCGCGCGGGCAGCGAGGTCGTCGCGCAGGTTCCAGTCGGGGGAGCCGGGGATCGCGTCGGGCTGGCAGCGCTTGCACGCGCGGAGCCCGGCCTCGTGGGCGGCCGCGGCCGTGCGGTAGAAGGTCACGTTGCCGGGCTTGGGCGTGACGGCGGGGCAGCTCGGGCGGCAGTAGATGCCCGTCGAATGCACCCCCGCGATGAACTGGCCGTCGAAGCGCGAGTCGCGCGAAGCGAGCGCGCGGTAGCGCGTGTCGAACAGCGTCTGCTCCTCACCCATGCCTTCACCCTCGCACGCGCCGGCGACATCGACTCGCGGTTTTCGGACACAAGCTCCCGGGGCGGCCACCACCCGGGTGGTCGAGGAGCGCCACCGCAGGCGACGCGTCTCGAGACCATCGACCCGGCTAGCCTCGAACCGTGCTGGACGAACTGCGAGCCGAGCTCGGCGAGGCCCTCGTGACCGCCCCCGCGGCGCTCGACGCCCTGCGCGCCGACAAGTCGGGACGCGTGTCGGCATCCGCGCCCCTCGCGCTCGTCGAGGCGCGCGAGCTCGCCCACGTGCAGGCCGCGCTGCGCTGGGCGAGCCGCCACGGCGTACCGGTCGTGCCGCGCGGCGCCGGCACGGGTCTCGCGGGCGGCGCGATCGCGGAGCAGGGCGAGCTCGTCGTGTCGACGGCGCGCATGAACCGCATCCTCGAGATCTCGCCCGACGACGAGCTCGCCGTCGTCGAGGCGGGGGTCGTCAACGCCGACCTCAACACGGCGCTCGCCGCTCACGGCCTCTGGTATGCACCCGACCCTGCGAGCCGCGCCATCTCGACGATCGGCGGCAACATCGCGACGAACGCCGGCGGGCTCATGTGCGTCAAGTACGGTGTCACGCGCGAGGCCGTGCTCGGGCTCAAGCTCGTGCTCGCCGACGGCCGCCTCCTCGAGCTCGGGCACCGCACGGTCAAGGGCGTCACGGGCTACGACCTCACGGCCCTCGTGATCGGCTCCGAGGGCACCCTCGGCATCGTCGTCGAGGCGACCCTGCGGCTGCGTCCGCTCGCGCGCGGCGAGGTCGTCACGGTGAGCGCCGCGTTCCCCGACGTCGAGAGCGCCGCGCGCGCCTCCGCTGCCATCACGGCATCCGGTGTGCGCCCCGCCGCGCTCGAGCTGCTCGACGCCTCCGCGACCGCCGCGATCGGCGAGTACCTGGGCATCGAGCTCGCGGGCACTCAGCTCCTCGTGCAGACAGACGGCGCGTCCGCGGGGGAGGAGGCGGATGCCGTGGCCGCGCTCATCGCGGAGCACGGCGGCGTCGCGCGTCGCGCCGCCGACGCGGCCGAGGGCGAGCGCCTCTTCGCGGTGCGTCGCGCCTTCCACCCCGCGATGGAGCGTCTGGGCGCCGTGCTCATCGAGGACGTCGCCGTGCCGCGCACCGCCCTGCCGGCCATGTTCGCGGCGATCGGGGACATCGAGCGGCGGTACGGCATCCGGATCCCGACGGTCGCCCATGCGGGCGACGGCAACCTGCACCCCAACTTCGTCGTCCCGGACGCGGGCGCGGGCGGGCACCTCGAGGTGCCCGACCACGTGTGGGCGGCCGCCGACGAAATGTTCCGCGCGTGCCTGCGCCTCGGCGGCACCCTCACGGGCGAGCACGGCGTCGGCACCCTCAAGCGACGCTGGCTGCGGGAGGAGCTCGGCGACGACGGGTTCGAGCTGCAGCGCCGCATCAAGGCCGTCTTCGACCCCGCGGGCATCATGAACCCCGGCAAGGTGTTCTGAGCACTCGCAGGGTGCTCACAGCCTGCGCTCGGGAATGATCCGGCCCCGGGGGATGTTGTAGCAGTCGATATGACTACGCGCCTCGCCGTCCCGCGCCCGACCACGGGCGTCCTCCGCCTGCGCCCGACCCTCCGGGGCCGGGGCTTCGTCGTCGGCACCGTGGATGCCGCCGGACCCGACACCAACGGCTTCGCACCCCGCGATCGCGTCGCCTGGCGCGACTCGGGCGAGGAGCTGGGTGAGCTCGTGCTGCGCCCGCAGCGCGACGTGCTCGGCGTGCCGCGCTGGATCACCGACGAGCAGGTCGTCTCGTACCTCGGCCCGGGACTCGTCGCACGAGCCCTCGTCCGCACGCGCCCGTTCAGCCGCGGCGACGGCGTGCGCGTCGTCTCGCAGGAGCCCATCGTGGCCGAGATGACCGCCGCGTGGGCTCGCTCGCTCGGCGCCCGCATCGTCGACGGCGAGGGCGACCTCGCCATCCATGACGACCTCCGCGCCCGTCGCGCGGTGCTCGCGGGCCACGGCAAGCTCGCCGAGGCCGCCGTCGAGGTCTTCCAGGCGATCCGACGCGGCGTGTTCGACGAGGTGCCTCCCGTCGACACGTCGTCCGCCGTCGCAGCCTGACGTCGCGGGCCGAGGTGCGTCCTAGGCTGGGCGCATGACCTTCCTGCCCATGTCCGAGGACGCGGAGCTCTCCGCGGAGGCCCTCGCCGCGGCCGAGCGCCAGGTCGAACTGCACGGCGGCCGCATCACCAACATGAAGCGCACGCTGCTCGGCCACGTGCCGAGCTTCGACGCCTACATGGAGTGGTACACGCTCAAGGACGAGCTCGAGCCGTACATCGGCGAGCGCGCCGTGTCGCTCTTCTCCTACGCGATCTCGGATGCCAACGACTGCCTCGTGTGCTCGGTGTTCTTCCGCCGCATCCTCATCGAGTCGGGCGACGACCCCGACAACCCCCAGGTCACCGAGACCGAGCAGCTGCTGCTCGAGTGGGGGCGCATGATCGCGACCGAACCCAACAACATCCCCGCGGAGTTCCGCGCGCGGCTCGAGCAGGCCTTCTCGCCCAAGCTGCGCCTCATCCTCGTGGCCTTCGCGGGGCTCATGGTCGCGACGAACCTCTTCAACACGGTAGGCCGCGTGCCGCTCGACGAGGTGCTCTACGACTTCCGCAAGCCCGGGGACACGCGTGTCGACTGAGCGTCCGCTCGCGGGACGCACGGCCCTCGTGACGGGCGCCGCGCACGGGCAGGGTCGCGCGATCGCGCTCGCCCTCGCCGAGGACGGCGCGAACGTCGTGGCGCTCGACGTGGGCGCGCAGCTCGAGTACCCCGCGTACGCGCAGGGCACGACGGCCGAGCTCGAGGAGCTCGTCGTCGCGATCGGCGAGGCGGGCGGCCGCGCCATCCCCGCCCTCGCCGACGTGCGCGACGCGGATGCCGTGCAGCGGGCCGTGGACGCGGCCGTCGCGGAGTTCGGCGGCATCGACATCCTCGTCAACAACGCGGGCATCGTCGCCTACGCCGAACTCGAGTCGATGACCGACGCCGAGTGGGACGCGATGATCGGCATCAACCTCACGGGTCCGTTCGTCGTCGCGCGCGCGGCCGTGCCCCACCTCAAGCGCTCGGAGCACGGCGTCATCGTCAACAACTCGAGCGTCATGGGGCTGCGCGGCGGCAACCGCCTCTCGCACTACGTCGCCTCGAAGCACGGCCTCACGGGCCTCACGAAGGCGTGGGCGATCGAGCTCGCGCCGTTCGGCGTGCGCGTCGTGTCGATCCACCCGACGGGCGTCGACACACCCATGAACGACGGGCTCGCGGCGATGGAGGGCGCGACGCCGCAGGAGATCGCGGAGCGCAGCGCCGGCAACCTGCTGCCCGGCGTGCCGTGGATCGAGACCTCGGACGTCGCAGAGCTCGTGCGCTACCTCGTGAGCGACCGCGCCCGCTACGTCACGGGCGCGCAGTACACGCTCGATGCGGGTCTTCTCACGCGTTAGGCCAAACGCTGGCGCGTTTGCCGTGCCGCGCCAGCTATCTCTGCCGCCCGACGCGAAGGGCTGCTGCGTGTGACCGCTCGGTGAGTTGGGGTCAGGGTGACCTGAAGTGATAGGATGCTCCTGTTCGGGTCATTCTGACCTTTACCGGAGTCCCCATGAGCACAGGCATCGACCTCGCGGTCTCGACCGTGATCTTCGCCCTGCGCCCGGACTCCGCCGGCACGCTCGTTCTCTCGATCCCGCTCGTGCGCCGCACCCGCGACCCGTTCGAAGGCCTGTGGGCGCTGCCGGGCGGCGCCGCGGATGCGGGGGAGAGCCTCGCCGACACCGCCGCCCGCAAGCTCGCCGAGACGACGGGCGTGACCCCTGCCTACCTCGAGCAGCTCTACTGCTTCGGCGAGCCCGACCGCTCACCGTCGGGCCGCGTCGTCTCGGTCGTCTACTGGGCCCTCGTGCGCGGCGACGAGGTCGAGCTCGTGACCGACGACAACGTCGCGTGGTTCCCCGCCGACGAGCTCCCGCAGCTCGCCTTCGACCACAACCTCATCGTCGAGTACGCGCTGTGGCGCCTGCGCACGAAGCTCGAGTACTCGCGCATCGCACACGCCTTTCTGGGCCCCACCTTCACGCTGACCCAGTTGCGCCAGGTGCACGAGATCGTGCTGCAGAAGCCCCTCGACCCCGCCAACTTCCGACGCCAGATCGAGGCGAGCCGCGTGCTCGTGCCGACCGGCGAGCACGTCACGGGCGGGCGGCACCGACCGCCGCGCCTCTACCGCTACGACGCATCCGTCGAGCTGGTCGACAACGGCCCGCTCACCTCGGCCGGCGTCCGCTGAACCCCACCACCCGACAGAAAGTACGACCGTGGCCTCCGTCGACACGACCATCCAGCTGATCCGCACGACCGGGCGGGATGCCGCAGGCAAGCCCGCCGAGGCGTGCAGCCCCGCGCTCGCCAAGGCTCCGTGGGAGTTCGACGGCGTGCTCCAGTACGGGCCGGGCTCGTCGATGGGCGACGTCATCCCCGTCGGCTCGCCGCGCCAGGGCGCGCTGCCCGTCGAGTACCAGCGCGCGTCGACCGAGGAGCTGCACGCGCGCATCCGGGCCGCGAAGCAGACGCTCGGCGACCGCGTCGTGATCCTCGGGCACTTCTACCAGCGCGACGAGATCGTGCAGCACGCCGACTTCCTCGGCGACTCGTTCCAGCTCGCGAACGCCGCCCAGACGGTGCCGAACGCCGAGGCGATCGTGTTCTGCGGCGTGCACTTCATGGCCGAGACGGCCGACATCCTCGCTCAGCCGCACCAGCAGGTGATCCTGCCGAACCTCGCCGCCGGCTGCTCGATGGCCGACATGGCCGACATCGACTCGGTCGAGGAGTGCTGGGCCCAGCTCGAGGCGCTCTACGGCACCGAGCCGGATGCGGATGGGCGCGTGCCCGTCATCCCCGTGACCTACATGAACTCCTCGGCGGCGCTCAAGGGCTTCTGCGGTCGCCACGGTGGCATCGTGTGCACGAGCTCGAACGCCGAGACGGTGCTCGAGTGGGCGTTCGAGCGCGGGCAGCGGGTGCTGTTCTTCCCCGACCAGCACCTCGGCCGCAACACCGCGAAGAAGATGGGTGTGCCGCTCGAGGCGATGCCCATGTGGAACCCGCGGAAGCCCCTCGGCGGCAACGCGGGCGACGACCTGCTCTCGGCGCAGGTCATCCTGTGGCACGGCTTCTGCTCGGTGCACAAGCGCTTCACCGTCGATCAGATCGACCAGGCCCGCGCCGAGCACCCGGGCGTGCGCGTCATCGTGCACCCCGAGTGCCCCATGCCCGTCGTCGACGCGGCAGACGAGGCGGGCTCGACCGACTACATCCGCAAGGCCGTCGCCGCGGCGACCGAGCCGACGACCTTCGCGATCGGCACCGAGATCAACATGGTCAACCGCCTCGCGGCCGAGTACCCGCAGCACGAGATCTTCTGCCTCGACCCCGTCGTGTGCCCCTGCTCGACGATGTACCGCATCCACCCCGGCTACCTCGCGTGGGTGCTCGAGGCGCTCGTCGCGGGCGAGACGCTCAACCGCATCGAGGTGCCCGCGACCGTGGCCGCGGATGCGCGGGTCGCCCTGCAGCGCATGCTCGACGCGAAGCCGAAGGCCTGACATGCGCGTCGTCGTCGTCGGCACGGGCATCGCCGGTCTCATCGCCGCCTACCGGGCGAGCGCCCGTCACGACGTCGTGCTCGTGACGAAGGCGGAGCTCGCGGAGTCGAACACGAAGTACGCGCAGGGCGGCATCGCGGCGGCGCTCTTCCCCGACGACTCGGCCGCGTCGCACATCGAGGACACGCTCCGCGCGGGCGCGGGCCTGTGCGACGTGCCGGCCGTCGAGGTGCTGTGTACTGAGGGACCGCAGCGCGTGCGCGACCTCATCGCGCTCGGGGTCGAGTTCGACCGGGCCGCCGACGGCGAGCTCGCGCGCGGACACGAGGCGGCGCACTCGGCGCGGCGCGTCATCCATGCGGGCGGGGATGCGACGGGGCTCGCGATCGAGGTCGCGCTCCTGCGCGCCGTGCGCTCGATCGCCGTGGAGGTGCACGAGCACACCTTCATGCGCGACCTCGTCGTCGCGCGCGACGCGGACGGTGTCGAGCGAGTGGTCGGGATCGATGCCGTCGGCCCCGACGGCACGGGGTTCCGCCTCGACGCGGATGCCGTCGTGCTCGCCTCGGGGGGCGCGGGGCAGCTCTACCGTCACACGACCAACCCGGCCGTCACGACGGGCGACGGCATCGCCGCCGCATGGCGTGCGGGCGCGGAGCTCGCCGATGTGGAGTTCTACCAGTTCCACCCCACGGCCCTCGCGGTGCCGGGCAGCCCGCTCGTCTCCGAGGCCGTTCGCGGCGAGGGTGCCGTGCTGCTCGACGAGCACGGGCATCGCTTCATGTTCGACGTGCACCCTGATGGCGAGCTCGCGCCCCGCGACGTCGTGGCCCGCGGCATCGCGGCGGCCATGGCGCGCCAGGAGGGGCGCCCCGTGCTGCTCGACGCGACGGGCGTGGAGGCAGCGCACGAGCCCGGCTTCCTCGCCGAGCGGTTCCCGAGCATCACGCGCGTCACGCGCGAGCACGGTTTCGACTGGACACGCGAGCCCGTACCCGTCACCCCCGCGGCGCACTACTGGATGGGCGGTGTGCGCACCGACCTCGACGGACGCACGAGCGTGCCGGGCTTGTACGCCGTCGGCGAGGCGGCGTGCACGGGCGTGCACGGCGCGAACCGCCTCGCGTCGAACTCGCTGCTCGAGTCGCTCGTGTTCGCGTGGCGCGCGGCGGACGCGCTGGATGCGGATGCCGCTGCCGCACCGCAGGCGGTCGAGGAGCGCGCGGCGCAGCCGCACGCGTCTCGAGACCACCGCCTCCAGGTCCTCCATTCCGCTGATCTCGAGGCGCGGCCGCCCGCGGCGGACGCCCCTCGATCACCTGGTCGGGCCGACATCCAGAACCTCATCTGGGCCGCCGTCGGCCTCGAGCGCGACGCCACCACGCTGCGCGCCGCGGCCGAGACGCTCGCCGAGTGGTCGGTCGACGCGACGACGGTCGCCGAGCTCGAGGACCGCAACCTCCTCGACCTCGCGCGCCTCGTGACCCACGCGGCGCTCGTGCGCGAGGAGTCGCGCGGCGCCCACGACCGCACGGATGCGCCCGAGACGCGCGAGGAGTGGCGGCACTCGCTCGCGTGGCGGCTCGAGACCGCCGCCCTGACCGAGGAGGTCCCCGCGTGAGCGAGCAGGTCGACGACATCATCCGCCGCGCCCTCGCCGAGGACGCCCCGTGGGGCGACCTCACGAGCGAGGCGTTCGTGCCGGAGGCGGCCACGGCATCCGCTCTCCTCGTCGCGCGGGAGCCGGGCGTGTTCTCGGGTGCGGAGGTCTTCGCGCGCGTCTTCGAGCTCGTCGACGCAGGCACGACGGTCGAGCTGGGCCTCGCGGACGGCGAGCCGTTCGCGGCGGGCGCCGTGCTCGCGAGCGTCGACGGCCCGGCGCGGGCGGTGCTGCGTGCCGAGCGCATCGCGCTCAACCTCGTGCAGCGCATGAGCGGCATCGCGACCCTCACCGCGCGCTACGTCGCGGCGATCGACGGCACGAGCGCTCGCATCGTCGACACGCGCAAGACTACGCCGGGCCTCCGCATCCTCGAACGCCAGGCGGTGCGCGACGGCGGCGGGCGCAACCACCGGTTCTCGCTCTCGGATGCCGTCATGGCGAAGGACAACCACCTCGCCGTGCTCGCCGCCCAGGGCATGGGCGTCGGCGACGCCATCCGCCGCGCACGCGCGCACCTCGGGCACACCGTGCACCTCGAGGTCGAGGTCGACCGCATCGACCAGGTCGAGGAGGTCGTGGCGGCGGGGGTCGACACGATCATGCTCGACAACTTCACGCCCGACGAGCTGCGCGAGGGCGTGGCCCTCGTCGCGGGCCGGGCGATCGTCGAGGCGTCGGGCGGTGTCAACCTCGACTCCGTGCGGGCGATCGCCGAGAGCGGGGTCGACGTCATCTCGGTCGGCGCCCTCACCCACAGCGTGCGCTCGCTCGACCTGGGGCTCGACGTCACGGTCGCCTGACATGGACGAGCTGCTCTACCTCGACACCGCCGCGACGACGCCCGTGCGCCGCGAGGTGCTCGAGTCGATGTGGCCGTACCTCACGGGCGACTTCGGCAACCCCTCGAGCCACCACCAGCTGGGGGAGCGCGCGGCGCACGCCGTGCAGGCGGCGCGCGCGACGATCGCCGAGCAGCTCGGATGCCGCCCCTCCGAGATCGTGTTCACCTCGGGCGGCACGGAGGCCGACAACCTCGCGATCAAAGGCATCGCGCTCGGCGCCCCGCGAGGTCGCCACGTCGTCACGAGCGTCGTCGAGCACGAGGCGGTCGCGGAGTCGGTGGACTACCTGAGGCGCCTGCACGGCTTCGAGGTCACCGTGCTGCCCGTCGACGGCGAGGGGCTGGTGTCGCCCGACGAGCTGTCGGCGGCGCTCCGCCCCGACACGACCCTCGTGAGCATCCAGCACGCGAGCAACGAGATCGGCACCGTGCAGCCGATCCGCGAGCTCGCGGCCGTCGCACACGAGCTCGCCGTGCCGTTCCACACGGATGCCGTGCAGTCGGCCGACGCGCTCGACGTCGGTCTCGAGGCGCTGGGCGTCGACGCCGTGTCGATCGCGGGCCACAAGCTCGGCGCACCCAAAGGCATCGGCGCCCTCGGCGTGCGCGGGTCGCTGCCGCTCGAGCCGCTCCTGCACGGGGGCGGCCAGGAGCGCGGCAGGAGGTCGGGCACCGAGAACGTCGCGGGTGTCGTGGCACTCGCGACGGCGCTCGCCCTCGCGGCGCTCGAGCGCCCGCACAAGCAGAACGTGATGGCGGCGCGCGACACGATCATCGACGGCGTGCTGTCGCGCGTGCCGGGCGCCTTCCTCACGGGCTCGCGCACCGAGCGCCTCCCGGGCCACGCCTCCTTCTGCTTCCCGGGCACGAGCGGCGAGGCCGTGCTGCTCGAGCTCGAGGCCCGCGGCATCGTCTCGTCGTCGGGGTCCGCGTGCGCCGCGGGCAGCGACGAACCCTCGCCCGTGCTCCTCGCCCTCGGCATCGCGCCCGAGGTCGCCCAGACCGCCGTGCGCTTCACGCTCCCGTCCGACGTGACGCCGGCGCAGGCATCCGAGGTCGTCGATCGTGTCGTCGCCGCCGTCACCACTCTCGGCAGCCTCGACACTCGCCGTTAGTTCCCGTTCCGCGCGATAGTCGCCGAAGGAACGGGTGCAAAGACGCGGAACGGGAACTATGGAGGTCAGGGGTGCGGGGTGGCGGTGAGGCCCCAGTCGCGACCGTCGAGCGCCGCGACGACGTCGAGCACGGCGGCGATCGAGGGCACCCGGCGGGAGCCGTGCTGCGCGACGACCTGGATCGAGCGGTCGCTCGACGGCGAGGTCGCCCGCACGGCGGCGCCCTCGGGCGGCACGGCCGTCGCGAGTGCGAGGCGGGGGAGCAGCGCGACCCCGAGACCTGACGCCACGAGGTTGAGCACCGCGATCGCGTTGTCGGTCTCGAGCTCGATCTCGGGCTCGACGCCCACCGCCTCGCACGCCGCGAGCAGGTGGCCGCGGCACAGCGGGCATCCGGCGATCCAGCGCTCGCCCCCGAGGCGTGCGAGCTCGACGGGGCCGCCGTCGAGGGCGAGCGGATGCGACTCGGGCAGCGCGATGACGACCGGCTCCGTGTAGAGCAGCTCGGTCTCGACGGGACCCTCCGACTCGCGGTGCGGGTCGGCGCGGTCGCCGGGATAGGCGAAGGTGATCGCGAGGTCGACGAGCCCGTCGCGCAGCATCCCGAGCGCCTCGGGCGGCTCGGCCTCGACGTAGCTCACCGTGAGCCCCGGATGCCGCTCCCGCAGCCCGCGCAGGAGCCGCGGCACGATCGTCGACGACGCCGTGGGGAACGCCGCGAGGCGCACGGTGCCGGTGCGGAGCCCCACGATCTCGGCGAGCTCGCCGCGGGCGGCGTCGAGCGCCTGCCCGATGGACTGCGCGTGGCGCGCGAGCACCATGCCGGGCTCGGTGAGGCGCACGCCGCGGCCCGCGCGCACGACGAGCGGTACGCCGAGGCGCTGCTCCGCGCGGCGCAGGTGCTGGCTCACGGCCGGCTGGCTGTAGCCGAGGGCGCGTGCGGCGCGGCTGATCGAGCCGTGCTCGGCGATCGCCCGCACGATGCGCACCGACTGCAGGTCGAGGTCGACGTCCATTCCATAACGCTACCGAATGGATGCCATCCGAGACATGACCTTGTGCGATACATCATGGGCACCCACGCTGGAGGGGTGAGCATCCTGACCGCGCCCTCCCGCGAGCTGGCCGCAGCGATCGCCGAGTTCGGCGAGCCCCGCGGCTACGTCGCGACCGCGTCCATCGGCATCCCGCCGCGCCGCGCCGTCGAGGCGCTGCGCGCCGATCTCGACGCCTGGGCCCGCGCCGACCGCGACCCCCAGGGCTACGACCCCGTCATCGAGCGCACGCGGGCGTCCTACGCGCGGCTCGTCGGCGTCGATGCCTCGCGCGTCGCGATCGGCTCGCAGACCTCCGTGCAGGCGGCGGTCGTGGCGGCATCCGTTCCCGCGGGCGCCGAGGTGCTCATCGCCGAACGCGACTTCTCGTCGCTCGTCACGCCCTTTGCGCAGCGTCCGGGCGCGAGCGTGCGCGCCGTGCCCCTCGAGGCCCTCGCCGAGAGCATCACCGACGACACCTTCCTCGTCGTCTACTCGCTCGTGCAGTCGGCGACGGGGGTCGTCGCGGATGCCGCGGCCATCGGCGAGGCCGCCGCGCGTCACGGCGCCCTCACCTTCTGCGACACGACCCAGGCGACGGGCGTGCTGCCGGTGCGCGCCGACGACTTCGACATCACCGTGTGCCACGCCTACAAGTGGCTCTGCTCGCCGCGCGGAGTGAGCTTCCTCACGGTCGGCTCGGCCGCGGAGACCCTCCTGCGCCCCACGCAGGGCGGCTGGTACGCGGGCCAGGAGGTCTGGCAGAGCTGCTACGGCCACGACATCACGCTTGCCTCCGACGCGCGCCGCTTCGACGTCTCGCCCGCGTGGCAGGCGTGGATCGGCGCGGAGCAGTCGATCGGCCTCTTCTCCGAGCTCGACATCGCGGAGATCTGGGACCGCGCCGCGGGGCTCGGCGAGCTGCTGTGCGCGGAGCTCGGACTGCCGCCGCAGCGCCAGGCGATCGTCTCGTGGCCCGACCCCGACGGCGCGCAGCTCGCTGCGATGGCGGCCGCCGGCATCCGCATCTCGGGCCGCGCAGGCCGGGCGCGTGCGTCGTTCCACCTGTGGAACACGGAGGAGGACGTCGCCGCGATCGTGCAGGCCGTGCGCCGAAGCTGAGCGCGCCGCGGCGGTGCGATGCGGCCTGGCCCGGATCGGTAGGCTGGGAGTTCTCATCTCGCACCGCGCAAGCCGGCGCGGCCCGATCATCAGGAGCTCCCCGTGGCGACGCCCAACCCCCTCGACCAGGTCATCTCCCTCGCGAAGCGCCGAGGTTTCGTCTACCAGGCGGGTGAGATCTACGGCGGCTCGCGCTCGGCGTGGGACTACGGCCCGCTCGGCACCGCGCTCAAGGAGAACATCAAGCGCGAGTGGTGGAAGTTCATGGTGCAGCGCCGTGACGACATCGTCGGCATCGACTCGTCGGTCATCCTGCCCCGCCAGGTGTGGGAGGCATCCGGCCACGTCGAGGTGTTCTCCGACCCGCTCATCGAGTGCCTGCACTGCCACAAGCGCTACCGCGAGGACCACCTGCTCGAGGCCTACGAGGAGAAGAAGGGCCGCGCGCCTGAGAACGGCCTCGCCGACATCTTGTGCGAGAACTGCGGCACGCGCGGTCAGTGGACCGAGCCGCGCGCGTTCTCCGGACTGCTCAAGACCTTCCTCGGCCCCGTCGACGACGAGGAGGGCATGCACTACCTCCGCCCCGAGACGGCCCAGGGCATCTTCGTCAACTTCGCCAACGTGCTCTCGAGCGCGCGCATGAAGCCCCCGTTCGGCATCGCCCAGATCGGCAAGAGCTTCCGCAACGAGATCACGCCCGGCAACTTCATCTTCCGCACGCGCGAGTTCGAGCAGATGGAGATGGAGTTCTTCGTCCAGCCCGGAACGGACGAGGAGTGGCACCAGTACTGGATCGACGCGTCGTACGACTGGTATCGCGGCCTCGGCATCCGCGAGGACAACCTGCGCTTCTACGAGCACCCCAAGGAGAAGCTCAGTCACTACTCGAAGCGCACCGTCGACGTCGAGTACCGCTTCAACTTCGCCTCGGGAGAGTGGGGCGAGCTCATGGGCATCGCGAACCGCACCGACTTCGACCTCAAGACGCACTCGGAGCACTCCGGCAAGGACCTGTCGTACTTCGATCAGACGACCGGTGAGCGCTGGGTGCCGTACGTCATCGAGCCGGCGTTCGGTCTCACGCGCGCCCTCATGGCCTTCCTCATCGACGCGTACCACGAGGACGAGGCCCCCAACGCGAAGGGCGGTGTCGACACCCGTACCGTGCTGCGCCTCGACCGTCGCCTCGCGCCCGTCAAGGCCGCCGTGCTCCCGCTCTCGCGCAACGAGCAGCTGTCTCCCGTCGCGCGCGAGCTCGCTGCCGACCTCCGCGAGGACTGGATGATCGAGTTCGACGACGCGGGCGCCATCGGCCGCCGCTACCGCCGCCAGGACGAGATCGGCACGCCGTTCGCCGTGACGGTCGACTTCGACACCCTCGACGACAAGGCCGTGACCGTGCGCGAGCGCGACACGATGGCGCAGGAGCGCGTGTCGCTCGACCGCCTGCACGGCTACCTCGCCGAGCGCCTGCGCGGCGCCTGATGAGCTGGGGGGAGCCCGCGGACGCTGCGCAGCCGTCGGACGCAGCGGGCGCCGTGCCGCCGCCCTACCCGGCGGGCGGACCCGTCCCGTACGAGCTCGCGCGATCGGCGCTCCCGGCCCCGGTTGAGGATCCGGCGCCCTACCACCGCCTGTTCCGCACCGGCCCGCGCTACGCGTGGTGGCGTCCGCTGGTGGCGGTCGCGCTGTTCGGCGTCTTCTTCCTCGTCGCGTCGGTCATCGTCGCGGTCATCTGGTTCATCATCGCGTTCGCGACGGACGACGTCGACTTCACGACGGTCTCCGACCAGAACGCGCTGCTCGCGCACCTGAGCGACACGTCGAACCCGTTGAGCCTCGGCTACCTGCTCGTCTCGGTCGCGATCATGCTGCCGTGCGTTCCGCTCGCGATGCTGTGCGCGGGACTGCGCCCCGTCGGGCTGCGGCACTCGGTGACGTTCCGGCTGCGCTGGGGATGGATGCTGTGGTGCGCGATCCCGGCGCTGGCCATCACGGTCGCGAACGTGGGGCTGTCGTTCGTGCCGCTCGCCTTCGGCGAGACCCTCGAGCCCGTGCCCGTCGACGCGGGCGTCTTCGTGGCATCCGTCGTCATCATCCTGCTGCTCGTGCCGCTGCAGTCGGCGGCCGAGGAGTACGTGTTCCGCGGGCTCATCATGCAGACGCTCGGCGCGTGGGTGCGGCCCGTGTGGATCGGCATCGTGCTCTCGACGATCATCTTCACGGTCGGCCACACCCAGTACGAGCTCTGGGGGATGCTGTCGGTCGCCGTCATGGGCGCCGGCTTCGCGATCGTCACGTGGCGCACGGGCGGCCTCGAGGCCGCCATCGCGCTCCACGTCGTCAACAACGTCATCTCGTTCCTGCTGCTCGCGAGCGGCGTCCTCGGCACCACCGTCATGAGCTCGGAGGGCAGCACCGTGCTCGCACCGCTCATCCAGCTCGTCTTCACGGTCGGGTACCTCGCGTGGGTCGAGTGGGGCGCGCGGCGGCGGGGCATCGCGCGCGTGCGAGAGCTCGCATCGGGCGCTCCTGCCTGACCCCGACGGATCCTCACCCGAGGTCTCTCGCCAGGAAGATGTCACGGGGATTACACCGAAGCCCCTCGTGTGAACTCCGTGTGAACATCGCGCCGTTGGGCACCCGGATGCGTTGACATCCCGCTCGGGCCGGTGAGACAGTCTGCCATCAGCCGATGGCGTACCGGATACGCGCCCCCGATCTCGCGTTCCCGATGCTCTCTCGCCAGCGGTCGACGGCGACCCCACCGCGGATGCGCGTGACCTGCGCGCCGCCGCGGTGTCGGTAGACAGCAGTTCGACGTCCTTTCCCCCCGAGGAGTCCCGATGCGTCATTCCGTCGTTCCCGCTTCCCCCGCACCGACCGCGCCGTCCGACTGGATGGACGACGTCCAGTTCAGCTGGGCGTACCTCGGCGACCTCGTCGCCGGCATCGCGCCGTACTTCCCGCTCGCGGTCGCCGGCCTCATCGTCTGGTCGCTGTGGCTCTATCGCGTCATCCTCTCGGCGCGCAGCAAGGCGATCGTGACCGACTTCCGCACGACGACCTCGGTCATCGTGCCGTCGTTCCACGAGGATCCCGACATCCTCATGCGCTGTCTCGAGACCTGGCGCGCGCAGAACCCGACCGAGATCATCATCGTGCTCGACGTCGCCGACCTCGATGCGTACGACCGGATCGTCGCCCTCGGCGACGATCGCATCCGCCCCATCCTCTTCCACCACGCGGGCAAGCGCTCGGCGCTCGGTGTCGGCATCCGCCTCGCGACGAGCGAGATCCTCGTGCTCGTCGACTCCGACACCTCGTGGACACCCGGACTGCTCGAGAACGTCCAGATGCCCTTCGCGGACCCGCTCGTCGGCGGCGTCAGCACCCAGCAGAACGTGTATCAGCGGCACACGAGCCTCTGGCGCATGGTCGCCGATTGGCTCGTCGACCTCCGCTACTACAACTACGTTCCCGCGATGGGCAGCAAGGGCGCCGTCGCGTGCATCTCCGGCCGCACGGCGGTCTATCGGCGGGCGGCCGTGCTGCCCGTGCTCGACAATCTCGAGAACGAGTTCTTCCTCGGGCGTCGCTGCATCGCGGGCGACGACGGGCGCCTGACCTGGCTCGTGCTCGCCTCCGGGTACAAGACGGTGCACCAGCGCTCCGCCAAGGCGCTCTCCATGTTCCCCTCGAGCTTCCGGGCGTTCGTCAAGCAGCGGGTCAGGTGGAGCCGCAACTCGTACCGCACCTACCTCACGGCGATCTTCAAGGGATGGCTGTGGCGCGTGCCGTTCGTCACCAAGATCACGGTGCTCCAGATCCTCCTCACTCCCGTCACGATGGGCCTCACCGTCGGCTACATCCTGCTCAGCCGCCTCGAGCTCACGACCGTGGGCATCTGGGCGGTCGTCGCGTGGCTCCTCATCGGGCGCGGCATCCGCGGGATGTCGCACCTGCGGCGCAGGCCGCTCGACCTCCTGATCCTGCCGATCGTGACGCTCACGGTCATCCTCATCGCGCTGCCGCTCAAGGCGTACGCGTTCGTGACCTTGAACAAGCAGGGCTGGCTCACCCGGCACGCCGACACGGTCGGGGGCGACGGTCAGACCGCGCGCACGCTCGTCCCCGAGGTGGCGTGATGTCGCGCCGCGCGCCGCTCATCGGAGCCCTCGCCGTCGGACTGGCGCTGACCCTCGTCCCGCTCCCGGCTCACGCGGCGGGTCCCGCCGACCCCGAGGTCATCACGGGCGACCCCTATCCCGGCGACCCGGCGCTCGAGGCGCTGCTCGTGGGGAACGAGGAGCGACGGCTCATCGAGGTGCGGTCCATCTCGAATGCCGTCGGCTGGACGAACGTCAACCAGGGGCGCCCGTACCGCCTCGTGACGGGCAACACCTACACGCTCGTGCTCATCCGCCGGGAGTCCCCGTACACCCTCGACGACCTGCTCGAGTACGCGCCGAGCACCTTCGTGCGGCAGCCGGACGGCAGCTACCTGCTGAGCGAGAACATCGTCGTCGAGCAGGGTGCGACCCTCCGGCTCGCGTCCAAGGACGGGCTCGTGCTGCACATGGAGAGCACTCCCGACGCCTTCGTGTCGATCGTGACGATCGGGGGGAGCGTCGAGATCGTCGGCACGGCCGATCGCCCCGTCGAGGTGAGCGGATGGGATCCCGTCGCGCAGGGACCCGACACCGAGACCGCCGACGGACGCGCGTACCTGCGCGTGACGGGCGGCCACGCGAGCTTCTCGCACGTGCGATTCCACGACCTGGGTTTCTGGTCGGGTGCGACCGGCGGCATCGCCCTCACCGGGACGGCGCCGCCCGACACGCTCTCCGAGCACGCACCCGACAACCGCGTCGTCGACGTCGAGGCGCCGTCCGTCTACGGCACCGAGCTCTTCCCGGTCGGCGCGGCCGAGGTGCTCGACATGCCGCCGGACCTCGGTGCCTACAGCTTCGTGTCGGCCGACATCGACGACGTCGAGAGCCGCGACAACGCCTTCGGCATGTTCGTCACGAGCGCCGCCGGCGTCGACATCCGCGACTCGACCTTCTCCCACAACCTCGTCGACGGCCTCGTGCTCCACCGCGGCGTGACGAAGACGGTCGTGCACAACACCTCGACGTCCGACAACGGCGTCGACGGGCTGCGCGTCACGCGTGCCGCGACGGGGGTGCAGATCGACAGGCTCACCTCCGAGGCCAACGGACGCAATGGCGTGACGATCGAGGGCGGGCCGCTCGCCGACGGTCCCAGCGCGACGGGCACCCCCCTCGGCAGCTACGGCAACAACGCCGTGGGCGACTCGCTCGTGGCCGGCAACGGCCGCTACGGGATCGAGGTCGTCGGCGGGCGCCAGATCGTGCTCGACGGCAACACCGTCGAGGGTCACGAGATGGGCATCGTCGTGGCCGATGACGTGATCGGCGTGACGATCACCGACAACATCGTGGAGGATTCCGCCGAGCACGCGATCGCCCTGCGCGACGGAGTGAGCGAGGCGCTCGTGCAGGGCAACGCCGTGTCGGGCGGCGAGGTCGGCATCTACCTGCGCGACGCATCGGGCACGATCGACCGGAACACGATCACCGACGTGAGCAACCACGGCATCACGCTCATCCGCGACCTCGGCACCTCCACGATCAGCGACAACTCCGTCGCCGGCCGCGGGCCGAGCGCCATCGACACCGCGCGCGCCGAGACGGAGCCGATCGTCGACGGAAACGACGTCGGCGCCTGGCAGGGCACCAAACCGCTCGACGTCATCCTGCGCAGCATCTTCCAGCCCCTCACCCTCGTGTGGATGCTGCTCGGGCTCATCGTGCTCGTCACGGCCATCCGCGGGTTGCGGAGGCGGAAGCCGCGCCGTGAGATCACGCACCCGTACAGCACGCACGTGCCGCTGTCGGACCTCACGGCCGGGATCGCGGATCCGCGCGACTTCGGGCGCGAGCCGGTCGAACTGCATCGGGCCACGCGCGAGCCCCGCGAGGAACGACCGGGAGAAGCCGCATGATCGCCGCGCTCGTCTCGCGTCCGTGGCTCCTCGCGGCCATCGCGTTCGTCGCCGGCGGCGTCGTCGTCGCGCTCGTCTGGACGGTCAGCACGCTCGCCTCGACGCCGCGCACGCCCGTCGCCGTGTCGACGGCGACGCCCGGCCGCACCGAGTCGCCGCGACCGACCGAGACCGCCGGGGGAGAGGCGCCGGCATCCGTCCAGGAGGTGGTCGGGTGCCCCGCGCCCACCGTCGACGTCACCGACGCCGACGAGCTCTCCGCGGCGCTCACCTCGGCTGAGCCGGGAGACGTGATCGTCATGCAGCCCGGCACCTACGCGGGGAAGTTCGTCGCGACGGCTTCCGGCACCCAGAACGAGCTCGTCACCCTGTGCGGCCCCCAGGACGCCGTGCTCGACGGCGAGGGGGTCAAGGGCGGCTACGTCTTCCACCTCGACGGCGCGCAGTACTGGCACCTCATCGGCTTCTCGGTCACGAACGGGCAGAAGGGCGTCATGGCCGACGGCACGGTCGGCACGACGATCCAGAACCTCACGGTCTTCCACATCGGCGACGAGGCGATCCACCTGCGCAAGCACTCGACCGACAACCGCGTCGTGGGCAACGACATCAGCGACACGGGTCTGCGCCGCGACAAGTTCGGAGAGGGCGTCTACGTGGGCTCCGCCGACAGCAACTGGTGCACGATCACCGACTGCGAGCCCGACCGTTCCGACCGCAACCTCGTCGAGGGCAACTACATCCACGGCACGACCTCCGAGGCCATCGACATCAAGGAGGGCACGACCGGCGGTGTCGTTCGCGGGAACACCTTCGACGGCTCGCGCATCGTCGCGGCCGACAGCTGGGTCGACGTCAAGGGCAACGACTGGATCATCGAGGGCAACACCGGGCGGAACTCGCCGCTCGACGGATTCCAGACGCACGAGATCGGCACCGGCGGATGGGGCACGCGCAACGTGTTCCGGGCCAACGTCGCGATCGTCAACGGACCCGGCTTCGGGTTCTCCCTCACGCCCGTCAACGACAACCGCGTGACGTGCGACAACCAGGTCTCGGACGCGGGAGAAGGGTTCAGCAATGTGACCTGCCGCTGATCCCGCCTCGCGCGCCCGCAGCCGCCAACCCGATCCGTGCGGCCCCCTCGAACACACCCCCGCATCACCTCACACCCTGGAGGTTCCGTTGACCCACCCCACCGCGCCCCACGTCGAGAAGCCCCGGATGACCGTCATCGGCACCGGCTACCTCGGCGCCACCCACGCCGTCTGCATGGCCGTGCTCGGCTTCGAGGTGCTCGGCGTCGACGTCGATCCCGCGAAGGTCGAGCTGCTCGCGTCCGGTCGCGTCCCGTTCTACGAGCCCGGCCTGCCGGAGAAGCTCCAGGATGCGCTCGCGTCGGGCCGGCTGCGCTTCACGACCTCGTTCGACGAGGCCGCCGCGTTCGGCGACGTGCACTTCGTGTGCGTCGGCACCCCGCAGCAGCCGGGTTCCCACGCGGCCGACCTCCGGTACGTCGATGCGGCCTTCACGGAGCTCGCCCGGCGCATCGACCGCAAGACGCTCCTCATCGGCAAGTCGACCGTCCCGGTCGGGACGGCCGCGCGCCTCGCGCAACTCGTGCGCTCGGTGTCGCCGCTCGGCGACGAGCTCGAGCTCGCCTGGAACCCGGAGTTCCTGCGTGAGGGTTTCGCGGTCGAGGACACCCTCCACCCCGACCGCCTCGTCTTCGGCGTCGACTCGGAGTGGGCGGAGCGTCAGCTGCGGGTCGCCTTCCGGCCGCTGCTCGACGAGGGCACGCCCCTCGTCGTCGCCGACACCGCCACCGCGGAGCTCGTCAAGGTGGCGGCGAACTCGTTCCTCGCCACCAAGATCTCGTACATCAACGCGATGGCCGAGGTGTGCGAGGCCACGGGGGCCGACGTCAACCTCCTCGCGACGGCGCTCGCCTACGACGACCGCATCGGCGGTCGCTTCCTCAAGCCCGGTCTCGGTTTCGGCGGCGGCTGCCTGCCGAAGGACATCCGCGCCTTCCGTGCGCGCGCCGAGGAGCTCGGGGTGGGGCAGGCCGTGCGCTTTCTCGACGAGGTCGACCAGATCAACCAGCGGCGGCGGTCGCGCACCGTCGACCTCGTGCGGGAGCTCGCGGGCGGCTCGTTGCAGGGCGCCCGCATCGCGGCCCTCGGGGCGGCTTTCAAGCCGAACTCCGACGACGTGCGCGACGCGCCGGCGCTCGACGTGGCCCGGATGCTGTACCTCGAGGGAGCGCGGGTCGTCGTGTACGACCCCGAGGCGAACGCCAACGCCCACCGCGTCTATCCGGACCTCGACTACGTCGGCACCCTCGCCGAGGCCGTCATGGACGCGGATGTCGTGGTGCTCCTCACGGAGTGGGACGAGTTCCGTCGTGCCGACCCCCGCGACCTCGGCGCGCTCGTCTCCGGACGCCGCATCGTCGACGGTCGCCACGCCCTCGACGCGAGCCGCTATCGCGCCGCCGGGTGGGAGTACCGCGCCCTCGGGCGCCCCGCGGAGGCCGCGACCGCGCAGCTCGTCGAGAACGACAAGGACTCGGTCGCCCACGCCTGATCACGCCCGCAGAGTTCTGCCGGGGCCCGGCTGATCGGGAGCCGAGCCCCGGCAGACGCCTGCCCGGGAATGGTCCGCGGGTCGCCGGCGTTGACACTCATCGTGCCCGAACCTCTCAAGATCGACATCTGGTCCGACATCGCGTGCCCGTGGTGCTTCATCGGCAAGCGCCGCTTCGAGGCGGGAGCCGCCGAGGCCGGCGTGCCCGTCGAGATCGAGTACCACTCCTTCGAGCTCTCCCCCGACACGCCCGTCGACTTCGAGGGCAGCGAGGTGGAGTTCCTCGCACACCACAAGGGCATCCCCGAGGCGACCGCGAAGCAGATGATCGACCGCGTCACCGGAATCGCGGCATCCGTGGGACTGCACTACGACTACGACGCGCTGCAGCACACCAACACCGTCAAGGCGCACCAGCTGCTGCACTATGCGAAGCTCCGCGGGCGCCAGCTCGAGATGAAGGAGCGCCTGCTCTCCGCCTACTTCCAGGAGGGCCGCCACGTCGGCCGCATCGAGGACCTCGCCGACCTCGCGGCCGAGCTCGGCTTCGACCGCGACGACGTCATCCGCTCGCTCGAGGCCGATGAGCACCTCGCCGACGTGCACGAGGACCAGGCCGTCGCGCGTGACTTCGGCATCCAGGGCGTGCCGTTCTTCGTCATCGACCGCAAGTACGGCGTCTCGGGCGCGCAGGAGTCGGCGACCTTCGCCGAGGTGCTGCGCCAGGTCGCTGCGGAGAAGGCGGATGCGGGGGTCGCGTCGTGAGCGGCCTCATCCCGCTCGGCGACCCGTCGGCCGTCGCGTGCGAGGGCGACGTGTGCGAGGTCCCGCAGGCCCCGCCTCGCGAGAGTTCCCGTTCCGCGTCTTAGTCGCCGAAGGAACGGGTGCGAACACGCGGAACGGGAACTATGGACGGGCGGGAGCGGGGTCGCTGATATCGGCGACAGCGGCGCCGAGCCCCGCGATGAGCGCGTCGGCGTCGACGAAGAGGCTCGTGCCGTGCTCGCCCGCGCCCATCGAGACGCGACGTCCGACGATCCGCTCGTCGACATAGACGGGCCACGCGTTGGTGGAGCCGAGCGGCGTGATCGTGCCGCGCTCGTATCCGGTCGCCTCGAGGGCGACGGATGCGTCGGGCAGCTGCAGCTTGTTGACCCCGACGAGCGCGCGCAGCTTCGGCCACGAGATGACGCGGTCACCCGGGATCTCCGCGAAGAGGAAGGTGCCGTCGCTGCGCTTCACGACGAGCGACTTGACGATGTCGGCGGGCGTGATGCCGAGGATCGCGGCGGCCTCCTCGAGCGACGCCGCCGCCTGGCGCTCGACGAACTCGACCTCGATGCCGCGCGCGGCCGCATCCTCCGCCACGCGTTCGCGTCCCGTGCCCATGTCCGGTCTCCTCACGGCGTCATCTGAAAGAATCGAGGGGATGTCCACCCTATTCGCGCCCCCGGCGCCCGCGCTGTCGATCGGCCCGCTGCGCCTCGACGTGCCCGTCGTACTCGCGCCCATGGCGGGCATCACCAACACGGCGTTCCGCCGCCTGTGCCGCGAGTACGGCGCGGGCCTCTACGTGTCCGAGATGATCACGAGCCGCGCGCTCGTCGAGCGCACGCCCGAGTCGATGCGCCTCATCAAGCACCACGAGTCGGAGACGCCCCGCTCGATCCAGCTGTACGGCGTCGACCCGAAGACGATGGCCGAGGCGGTGACGATGCTCGTCGCCGAGGACCGTGCCGACCACATCGACCTCAACTTCGGCTGTCCCGTGCCGAAGGTCACGCGCAAGGGCGGGGGAGCGGCGCTCCCGTGGAAGCTCGACCTGTTCCGCGGCATCGTCGAGGCAGCCGTCAAGGCCGCCGGCCCGCTGCCGCTCACGGTCAAGATGCGCAAGGGCATCGACGCCGACCACCTCACCTACCTCGAGGCGGGCCGCATCGCCGAGGGCGCCGGCGCCGCCGCCGTGGCCCTCCACGCGCGCACGGCCGCCGACTTCTACTCCGGCACGGCCGACTGGTCGGCGATCGCGACGCTCAAGCAGACCGTCACGAGCATCCCCGTGCTCGGCAACGGCGACATCTGGTCGGCGGCCGACGCCGTGCGCATGGTCGAGGAGACCGGATGCGACGGCGTCGTCGTCGGACGCGGGTGCCTCGGGCGCCCGTGGCTCTTCGGCGACCTCGCGGCCGCGTTCTCGGGCCGCGAGCACAAGGCCGAGCCGACGCTCGGCGAGGTCGCGTCCGCGTTCCGTCGCCACGCGGAGCTGCTCGTCGACTTCTTCGACGGCGACGAGGGCCGTGCGTGCCGCGACATCCGCAAGCACGTCGCGTGGTACTTCAAGGGCTACGCCGTCGGCGGCGAACTGCGCGCGGCGCTCGCGCGCTCGTCGAGCCTCGACGAGATCGACGAGCTGCTGGGCCGCCTCGACGTCGACCAGGCCTACCCGGGCGCCGACGCCGAGGGCCAGCGCGGCCGCGCCGGCACCCCGAAGCAGCCGGCGCTGCCCGAGCGCTGGCTCGACTCGCGCGAACTCCAGGAGACGCACCGCGTCGCCCTCACGGAGGCGGAACTGGACACGAGCGGTGGCTGAGCTGACCCCCGGGTACTCCGCGGCCGACGCCGAGCGGATGCTGCCCGAGGAGCACTCGACCCGCCGCAGCGACTTCGCGCGCGACCGCGCCCGCATCCTGCACTCGAGCGCGCTGCGGCGCCTGGCCGTCAAGACGCAGGTGCTGAGCCCCACCGCCGGGCTCGACTTCGCGCGCAACCGCCTCACGCACTCGCTCGAGGTCGCGCAGGTGGGCCGCGAGCTCGCGCTCAACCTCGGCCTCGACCCCGACGTCGTCGACACGGCGTGCCTCGCCCACGACCTCGGGCATCCGCCCTACGGCCACAACGGCGAGCGCGCGCTCAACGACTGGGCGGCCGACATCGGCGGCTTCGAGGGCAACGCGCAGACCCTGCGCCTGCTGACGCGACTCGAACCGAAGGTCTTCGATCGCGAGGGCCGCGCCTACGGCCTCAACCTCACGCGGGCGAGCCTCGATGCGAGCTGCAAGTACCCGTGGCCCGAGCAGGAGGGCATCCCCGACCCCTCGGGCCGCAGCAAGTTCGGCTTCTACGCCGACGACACCCCGGCCTTCGCCTGGCTGCGCGCGGGCGCCCCGCCGCGCGTGCGCTGCATCGAGGCGCAGGTCATGGACCTCTCCGACGACATCGCCTACTCGGTGCACGACCTCGAGGACGCCATCATCACGGGCTACCTCGACGTGCGCGCCCTGTCCGCACGCGTCAACCACGACGAGCTCGTCGACAGCATGGTGGAGTGGATCGGGGGAGAGCTCGACCACGAGACTCTCATGGCCGCCTTCGACCGCCTCGACAACCTGCCCGACTGGGTCGACTCGTGGGAGGGCTCGCGTCGCGACCAGGCGCGACTCAAGAACCTCACCTCGCAGCTCATCGGCCGCTTCGCGGGCGAGGCCGTGCGCGCCACGCGCGAGGCCTACCCGCAGGCGTCGCTCGCGCGCTTCGGGGCGGATGTCGTGGTGCCGGTCGAGACGCGCGCCGAGATCGCGGTGCTCAAGGGCATCGTCGCCGCGAACGTCATGTCGACGAACGCCCGCAAGCCGATCTACGCGCAGCAGCGCCGCATCCTCAAGGAGCTCGCCGATGCGCTGTGGGCCGCCCCGTCGCACCTCGACGCCGGTTTCGCGGCCGACTTCGCGGCGGCCCCCGACGACACGGCGCGCAAGCGCGTGATCGTCGACCAGGTCGCGTCTCTCACAGATCCCTCCGCCAACGCCTGGCACGAGAGGCTGTGCTAGTTCGACGGCGTCGGGCGCGGGTCGCACCGGCTCCCTAGAATCACTGACATGCCCGGTCTCATTCGTCGAAGCGACATCGACGAGGTCCGGTCCCGGGTGAACATCGCCGACATCGTGGGCGACTACGTCACCCTCAAGTCGGCGGGCGTCGGCTCGCTCAAGGGCCTCTGCCCGTTCCACGAGGAGCGCAGCCCGAGCTTCCACGTGCGGCCCGGTGTCGGCCGGTACCACTGCTTCGGCTGCGGCGAGGACGGCGACGTCTTCACCTTCCTGCAGCGCATGGACCACGTGAGCTTCCAGGAGGCCGTCGAGCGCATGGCGGCGCGCGCCGGCATCGAGCTGCACTACGAGGACGGCGGCGCCGCAGCATCCGATCACGGCAACCGCGCCCGGCTGCTCGCGGCGAACGCGGCCGCCGAGCAGTTCTTCCGCGCGCAGCTCGCCGAGCCGGGCGCCCAGCCCGGTCGCGACTTCCTCGGCGGGCGCGGCTTCGACCAGGCCGCCGCCGAGCGCTTCGGCGTCGGCTACGCGCCCAAGTCGTTCGACGCGCTCAAGAACGCGCTCACGAAGCAGGGGTTCTCGATCGAGGACCTCACGGCGGCCGGGCTCCTGTCGACGGGCGACCGCGGCAACAGCTACGACCGCTTCCGAGGCCGTGTCATCTGGCCCATCCGCGACGTCACGGGCCAGACGGTCGGCTTCGGCGCACGCAAGCTCTTCGACGACGACCAGGGCCCCAAGTACCTCAACACCCCCGAGACGCTCGTCTTCCACAAGTCGCAGGTGCTCTACGGGCTCGACCTCGCACGACGCGACGTCGCGAAGTCGAAGCAGGTCGTCATCGTCGAGGGCTACACGGATGTCATGGCCTGCCACCTCGCGGGCGTCACGACCGCGGTCGCGACGTGCGGCACGGCGTTCGGCGTCGACCACATCAAGGTCGTGCGCCGCGTTCTCGGCGACCACGACAACGCCGCCGTGTCGCAGACGGGCGAGGTGGTTTTCACCTTCGACCCGGACGAGGCGGGCCAGCGGGCGGCGAGCCGTGCGTTCGCAGAGGAGCAGCGCTTCGCCGCGCAGACCTTCGTCGCGGTCGCTCCCGGGGGCCTCGACCCGTGCGACCTCCGCATCCACCGCGGCGACGAGGCCGTGCGCACGCTCATCTCCGACCGCAAGCCGATGTTCGAGTTCATGATCCGCCGGAGCCTCGCGGGCCACGACCTCGAGACGGTCGAGGGTCGTGTCGCGGCTCTCCGCGCGGGCGCGCCCGTCGTGGCAGGCATCCGCGACCCCGCACTGCGCGGCGGCTACGTGCGCAATCTGGCGGGCTGGCTCGGCATGGACCCGGGGGAGGTGTCGCGCGCCGTCTCGAGCGCGGGCAACGCCTCGCGGCGCGCCGAGCCGCGCGCGGAGGGCAACCGACGACCGGAGGGGCAGCCCGTCGAGGAGCAGCGGCCGCGACAGGCGAACCTCATGGAGCTGCCGACCGACCCCGTCACGCGTATGGAGCGCGACGCGCTCATGGCGATCCTGCAGTACCCCCAGTTCGTCGGGGCCCCCCTCGTCGCGAAGGCCGTCGAGGCGCGCTTCACGAACGCGACCCTCGCGATCGTGCGCGACGCGGTGCGCGCGCAGCTCGACCAGCTCGAGTCTCCCGAGTGGCTCCAGCGCGTGGGGGAGGAGGTGCCCGCGGGTTTCGAGTCGCTCGTCACGCAGCTCGGCGTCGCCCCCATCCCGGAGCGCGCGGAGCAGCTCGGGGTGTACTGCCGCGGCGTCGTGACCTCGCTCGTCGACCGCGACCTGCTGCGCCGCAAGGGCGAGCTGCTCGGTGCGATGCAGCGTGCGCGCTCGGAGGGCGACCGCGAACGGGAGGCAGCGCTCAGCCGCGAGTCCGTCGCGCTCGAGGCCGAGCGACGCGAACTGCGCGGTGAGTGAACGCTCTTCGGCTATTTTGTCGCAGGATCTTGCAACATGCGTGCGTAGACGCACGAAACATGCGCTGAACATTTCACCGACGTTAACTGCGTGCACTCCGGTCATCCGGTTGTGCGAGCGTGCCTCGACACCGTGGTAGACCTGATGGTCGGGCGACTCTGAGGTCGCCCGCCCTTTCACATCCCAAGGAATGAGGTCCACGGACATGGTTTCCGTCTCTCACAAGACCCGCGTGCTCGCCGCGGTGGCGCTCCCCGTCACCGCTGCTCTCGTGCTCGCGGGCTGCGCCTCGGACGCCGGCGACAACGGCGGATCCGACGGCGACAGCATCATCGTCGGCACGACCGACAAGGTCACCTTCCTCGACCCGGCCGGGTCGTACGACAACGGCTCCTTCGCCGTCATGAACCAGGTGTTCCCGTTCCTGCTCAACTCGAAGCAGGGCACCTCGGACGTCGAGCCCGACATCGCCGAGTCGGCCGAGTACACCGCCGACGGCGAGTACACGGTCATCCTCAAGGAGGGCCTCAAGTTCGCGAACGGCAACGACCTGACCTCGTCGGACGTCAAGTTCAGCTTCGACCGTCAGCTCGCGATCGCCGACGACAACGGCCCCTGGTCGCTGCTCGGCGCGATCGACAGCATCGAGACGCCCGACGACGTGACCGTCGTCTTCCACCTCAAGAACGGCAACGACCAGACCTTCCCGCAGGTGCTCTCGAGCCCCGCCGGTCCGATCGTCGACGAGGAGGTCTTCTCGGCCGACGCGATCACGCCCGACGACGAGATCGTCGCGGGTGAGGCGTTCGCCGGTCCGTACACGATCACGAGCTACAAGTTCAACGAGCTCATCCAGTTCGCCCCCAACGAGGCGTACGAGGGCGTGCTCGGCGCTCCGGCGAACGCCGGCGTCACGCTCAAGTACTACACCGACGCGTCGAACCTCAAGCTCGACGTGCAGGAGGGCAACATCGACGTCGCGCACCGCAGCCTCTCGGCGACGGACATCGCCGACCTGCGTTCGCAGGACTCGGTGAAGGTCGTCGACGGCCCCGGCGGCGAGATCCGCTACATCGTGTTCAACCTCAACACGCAGCCCTTCGGCGCGACGACCCCCGAGGCCGACCCGGCCAAGGCCGTCGCCGTGCGCCAGGCGATCGCCTCGGTGGTCGACCGCGAGGAGATCGCGTCGCAGGTCTACAAGGACACCTACACCCCGCTGTACTCCTACGTGCCCCAGGGCCTGACCGGCGCCACCGAGGTGCTCAAGGACCTCTACGGCGACGGCGACGGCGGCGCGGACATCGAGAAGGCCAAGGCCACCCTCGAGGCCGCGGGCATCTCGATCCCGGTCGCGATCAACCTGCAGTACAACCCCGACCACTACGGTGAGTCGTCGGCCGACGAGTACGCGCTCGTCAAGGACCAGCTCGACGCGAGCGGCCTCTTCACGGTGAACCTCGGCTCGACCGAGTGGACCCAGTACTCGAAGGACCGCACCGCCGACCTGTACCCGCTGTACCAGCTCGGTTGGTTCCCGGACTACTCGGACGCCGACAACTACCTCACGCCGTTCTTCGTGACGGACAACTTCCTCCAGAACCACTACAGCAACGCGGAGGTCGACGACCTCATCGTGAAGCAGCAGACGGAGACGGACGCCGACGCGCGTACCGCGCTCATCGAGGAGATCCAGGCCAAGGTGGCCGCCGACCTGTCGACCCTGCCGCTGCTGCAGGGCGCGCAGGTCGCGATCACCGGCACGGATGTCTCGGGCGCGGTGCTCGATGGCTCCTTCAAGTTCCGCTTCGGTAGCCTGACCAAGGGCTGAGCGAAGCCGGACACGTCCGCAATGTGAACGGGGCGGCCACTCGCTGGCCGCCCCGTTCCCCGCGTCGAGAGAGACGAAGCAACGACATGACGACGGTCACGGCCCCGGCCGCGCCCCCCGGCGCGGGAACCGCGGGCATCAAGAAGGCGCGGGGCGGGGGCTTCTGGCGCTACCTCCTGGTGCGCTTCCTGCTCATTTTCCCGACGATCTTCATCCTCGTCAGCCTCGTGTTCTTCCTCATGCGGCTGACGGGCGACCCCATCACCGCGTCGCTCGGAGACCGCCTCTCGCCCGACCAGCTGGCGGAGCGCATCCACGCCGCCGGCTACGACCGCCCGATCCTCGTGCAGTACCTCGAGTACCTCGCGAACGTCTTCACGGGCAACTTCGGCAGCTCGATCACCGACGGCCGACCCGTCACCGAGATCCTGTGGACCTACGGCTCGGCCACGCTCGAGCTCGTCTTCTACTCGCTCATCGTCGCGTTCATCGTCGGCATCCCGCTCGGCATGGTCGCCGCCTACTATCGCGATCGCTGGGGCGACGCCTCGCTCCGCGTGTTCGCGATCCTCTCGTACGCGACCCCCGTGTTCTTCGCGGGCCTCGTGCTCAAGCTCGTCTTCGCCGTGTGGCTCAAGGTGCTCCCCGTCGCGGGCCGCGCCTCGACGCGCACCGAGATCAAGCTGCAGGGCCTCGACGACCCGACGGGCATCTACCTCATCGACGCGATCCGCACGGGCAGCTCGGCCGCCGTCGGCGACGTGCTCGCGCACGCGGTGCTGCCCGCTCTCGCGCTCGGCCTGCTCACGGCGGGCGTCTTCCTGCGCCTCGTGCGCACGAACGTCATCGGCACGCTCTCGCGCGACTACGTCGACGCCGCCCGCTCGCGCGGCGTCCGCGAGTTCCGCCTCGTGCGCCGCCACGCGCTCAAGCCCGCGCTCGTGCCGATCATCACCGTCATCGGCCTCCAGATCGCGATGCTCCTCGGCGGTGCCGTGCTCACCGAGACGACGTTCGAATGGAAGGGCCTCGGCTTCCAGCTCGCCGAGTACCTCGCGAAGCGCGACTTCGTCGCCGTCCAGGGCATCGTGGCGCTCCTCGCCGTCATCGTCGCCCTCACCAACTTCATCGTCGACATCGTCGCGGCGATCCTCGACCCGCGGGTGAGGTACTGATGACCACCCAGACACAGAACCCGGCCGCCGAGGGCGCGGCCCGCATCCGTCCGCCGTGGTGGCACCGCCTGCCCGTGCTGCAGCAGCTGAGGCAGAGCGTCGGGCTCCAGCGCGGCATGCTCGTCGTCGGCCTCGTGGTCACGTCGGTCTTCGTGCTCGTCGCGATCCTCGCGCCGCTGCTCGCGCCCTACGGCTACAACCAGCTGCGCGGACCCGAGGGCCTCTTCGGCGCGCAGCAGCCGCCGAGCGCCGACCACCTGCTCGGCACGACGGTGGGCGGCTACGACGTGCTCTCGCGCGTCATCTGGGGCGCGCAGACGGCGCTGCTCGTGATCCTCGTGGCGATCGTGCTGTCGGTCTTCATCGGCATCGCGCTCGGCCTGCTCTCCGGCTACATCGGAGGCTGGTTCGACCGCATCACGATCGTCATCGCCGACGCGATCTACGCGTTCCCGAGCCTCCTGCTCGCGATCGTCGCGGCCATCGTCATCTCGGGCGGGCAGTCGAGCCTGTGGGGCGGCATCCTCGCGGCCGCGATCTCGATCACGGTCGTGTTCATCCCGCAGTACCTGCGCGTCGTGCGGGCGGAGGTCGTGCGCGTGAAGTCGGAGGCGTTCGTCGAGTCGGCGCGCGTCATCGGGGCGAGCAACCGCCGCATCATGTTCCGCCACGTGCTGCGCAACTCGACGCGCACGCTGCCGCTCGTCATCACCCTCAACAGCTCCGAGGCGATCCTGACGCTCGCGGGCCTCGGCTTCCTCGGCTTCGGCATCGAGCCGAGCGCCGCGGCCGAGTGGGGCTACGACCTCAACAAGTCGCTCTCGGATGTCACGAGCGGCATCTGGTGGACGTCGATCTTCCCGGGCCTCGCGATCGTGCTCGTCGTGCTCGGCATCACGCTCGTGGGCGAGAGCCTCAACGACCTGGCCGACCCGCGCCTGCGCGCACGGCGCAAGCCGGCCGAGACGCCCGCGCAGGCGGTCGCCGCCCAGCAGCCCGCCGCGCGCGAGGAGATGGGGGACGTGGTCTGATGGCGACCCATGACACGGCTGTCGACATCCGCGACCTGCGGGTGAGCTTCGACACGGACGGCGGCACCGTCGAGGCGGTCCGCGGCGTCGACCTGCAGGTCGCGCCCGGCGAGGTGCTCGCGATCGTCGGCGAGTCGGGCTCCGGCAAGTCGGTGACCTCACGCAGCATCCTGCGCCTCCTGCCCGAGACGGCATCCGTCAAGGGCGCGGTGCTCGTCGGGGACGAGGATGTCGTGCGCCTCGACCCGGCCCGGTTGCGGCAGCTGCGCGGCACGAAGGCCGCGATGATCTTCCAGGAGCCGTCGACGGCGCTCAATCCCGTCTTCACCGTGGGGTGGCAGATCGCCGAGGGCCTGCGGGCTCACGGCAGCTACTCGAAGAAGCAGGCGCGCGCCCACGCGATCGAGATGCTGCGCAAGGTCGGCATCCCCGAACCCGAGCGCCGCGTCGACGACTACCCGCACCAGTTCTCGGGCGGTCAAAAGCAGCGCATCGTCATCGCGATGGCGCTCGCCCTCGACGCATCCGTGCTCATCGCCGACGAGCCGACGACCGCGCTCGACGTGACCGTGCAGGCCGAGATCCTCGACCTGCTGCGTCGCTGCCGCGACGAGTTCGGCACGGCCATCGTGCTCATCACGCACAACATGGGCGTCGTCGCCGACCTCGCGGATCGCGTCGCGGTCATGTACCTCGGCGAGATCGTCGAGACCGCGCCCGTGCGCGAGCTCTTCGCCTCGCCGCAGCACGAGTACACGAAGAAGCTGCTCGCGGCCGTGCCGCGCGTCGAGCTCACCGAGCGGGCCGCGCCCGAGACGGCTGCCGCCGAGGCCGTCGTGGAGGCGACGGGGCTCGAGATCGAGTACCCGGGCCGTCTCGGCAAGAAGGCCTTCCGCGCCGTCCACGGCGTCGACCTGCGCATCGGCCTCGGCGAGGTCGTCGGCCTCGTCGGCGAGTCGGGCTCGGGCAAGACGACGATCGGGCGCGCGATCGCGGGCCTCGCCCCCGTCACGGGCGGCTCGCTGCGCGTGCTCGGCACCGAGATGCGCGGCGTCAAGGAGCGCGCGTTCCGCGCGAAGCGCCGCGAGCTCGGCTTCGTCTTCCAGGACCCGGCGACGAGCTTCAACCCGCTCCTCACGATCGCGGAGTGCGTCGCCGAGCCGCTCATCGTCCACGGGGTCGCGAGCTCGGCATCCGATGCGCGCGACCGCGTCGACGAGCTGCTCGACGCCGTGCAGCTCGGCGGCGCCTACGGCGAGCGCTACCCGCACGAGCTCTCGGGCGGCCAGCGCCAGCGCGCGAGCCTCGCCCGCGCCCTCGCGCTCGACCCGAAGCTGCTCATCGCCGACGAGCCGACGAGCGCGCTCGACGTCTCGGTGCAGGCGCGCGTGCTCGAGCTCTTCGAGGAGCTGCAGGAGCGCTTCGGCTTCGCCTCGCTCTTCATCACGCACGACCTCGCCGTCGTCGACCGCGTCGCGCACCGCGTCGTCGTGCTGCACCACGGTGAGATCGCGGAGGAGGGGCCGACCCCCCAAGTGCTCGGGACCCCGCAGGATCCCTACACGCGGCGGCTCCTCGCATCCCTCCCCGTGCCCGACCCGGACGAGCAGGCGCGCCGCCGCGAGGCACTCGCCGCCCTGCAGGGAGACGCCGGATGAGCCGTCGCCCGGTCACGGATGCGGCGGTGCTCGCCGACGACCTCACGCTCGGCTACGGCCGCGACGAGGCGCCGGCGATCAACGGGGTGTCGTTCCAGGTGGCGCCGGGGGAGACCCTCGGGCTCATCGGCGAGGCGGGATCGGGCAAGTCGACCCTCGCGCGCGCGATCGCGGCCCAGTCGGCGCCGGGGGAGCGGGAAGCGCCCGAGATCCGCGGCGGCAGGCTCGCCGTTCTCGGCCAGGACGTGCGCGGCGCGAGCCAGCGCGCGCGCGACCGGCTCGCCCTCCGCGTCGGCTACCTGCCGCAGGACGGCGGCTCGTCGCTGCGGCCGCACTTCACGGTCGGCGAGAACGTCGCAGAGCCCATCTTCCAGCGCGACAAGGACTTCGACCGCGTCGAGGCGGGCTCGGCCGTCGCGACCCTCGTCGACGCCGTGCGCCTGCCGCTCTCGGTCATCGAGAAGTTCCCGCACGAGCTGAGCCGCGGTCAGCGTCAGCGCATCGCGCTCGCGCGCTCGCTCGTGCTGGAGCCCGAGCTGCTCGTCGCCGACGACCCGACGATGGGCGTCGACGTTCTCGTGCGCGGCCCGATCCTCCAGGTCGTGTCGGAGCTCCAGAAGCAGCTCGGCTTCAGCGCCCTCATCGTCGGTCACGACCTGCGCGAGCTGCGCACGATCGTCGACCGCATCGCCGTGCTCCACGCGGGCCTCATCGTCGGCTACGGCACGGTCGACGACGTGCTCGCGAACCCGCTGCACGCGTACACGCGCACGCTCGCGAGGATCCACGCGTGACCTCGCTCCTGATCGGCGCGTACGGACCCGACATGGGCGGGACCGCCCGCGGGATCGCGGCAGGGGCATCCGTCGTCGACGGGCCGATCGCGCTGACGGGCGTGGAGAACGCGGTGCTGTCGCCGTCGTGGCTCGCCGTTCGAGGTGACCGCCTCGTCGCGACGCTCGAGGGCGAGGGTTCGCTCGCCTGGTTCGTGCGCGAGGCAGACGGATGGCGCGCCGACGGCGTCACGCACCTCGCGGGAGACTCGCCGTGCCACGCGGCCTTCCTCGACGACGACACGGTCGCGGTCGCCTGCTACGGCGACGGAGCGGTCGTCGTCGCGCGCGCGGCGGAGTCCGCACCCGTGCAGCGGCTCGACGGCTCGGGCTCCGGCCCGCTCCCGGCCCAGGAGGGCCCGCACGCCCACCACGTGCACGTGCTGCCCGACGGCCGCGTGCTGACCCTCGACCTCGGTGCGGACCGACTGCACGTGCACGTGCGCACGGATGCCGGCCTCCTCGAGCGGGTCGACTCGCTCGCGCTGCCCTCCGGCACCGGTCCGCGCGACCTGCGCGCCCTGCCGTCGGGCGAGCTCGCGCTGCTCGGCGAGTGGAGCTGCGAGCTGCTCGTGCTCGACCCCGCCGGCCACGAGTTCGAGATCGAGCAGATCCTCGCGCTCCCGGATGCGACCCCCGGCGAGGATCAGGCGGCCGCGCTCGGCGTGAGCGACGACGGCCGCTTCCTGTACGCCGGCATCCGCGGTGCCGACCGCGTGGCGGTCGTCGCCCTCGAGGACGACGGCGTGCGCGCCCTCGGCTCGGTGCCCTCGGGCGGGCGTTGGCCTCGCCACCTGATCGTCGACGGTGGTCTCTTGCACGTCGCGAACCAGCAGTCCGACGAGGTCTCCACGTTCCGCCTCGGGGGCGACGGGATGCCCGTGCTCATCGGCTCGACGACGACCCCCTCGCCGACGTGCGTGGTCAAGAACACCCCCGAAGCTTTGCTAAGCTAGCGAAGCTGTTTTCGCAGCGATCCTCGGTAGCTCAATTGGCAGAGCAATCGGCTGTTAACCGATAGGTTCTTGGTTCGAGTCCAAGCCGGGGAGCCAAAACTGGCTTCTAACCAGGGCTTTTCCTGAGTGCTGCATCCGCACCTTCGGGTCTATTCGCCATCTATCCGCTACAAACGGTGATCGACGACGGCGAATGACGCCAAGTCTCGGGGCTCCGGAGACACGAAGAAGCCCCGACAGCGGGGCTGCCGGGGCTCTCTTCTGGGCGGTTTTCACCGAAGCAGGTGCGAGTAGTCGGGCACCTGCACCGTCGTCTTCTCGACGTAGTGCCTCTTCGCGACCATGGGGTCGTCACCGATGGCGAACGCTGCGGCCTCGATGCCGGCCGACTCGGCGATGCGCGTCGCGACCGTGCGGCGCAGCGCGTGGAACGTGAAGTTGGTGCGCTCGGGGTTCTGAATGCCGGCAAGCTCCATCATCCGGCGGAGACGTCGACCGACGTTCGCCTGCGTCTGGAAGCCGCCCTTGTCGTTCGGGAGGATGTACTCGGACGTACGGGGGAGACGCCGGAGGAGCTCGATGTGCCGCTCGCCGAGTGGCACGCGCCGGTCGACGCCGTTCTTCGTCCCGTCTTTCACCTGGTAGGAGCCGCGGAGCTGCCGACCCATGAGCTCCGACTTCTCTCTCGACACGCGAGACACGCTCTTGCGGACGGTGATGTACACGCGTCCGTCCGAGAGCGGCTCGTCCAATCCCTCGACGTCGTCCCATCGGAGGCTGAGGACCTCTCCGATGCGACCGGCGATGGCGTACCCGAGCTCGATGAGCGGAGCGACCGGCACGAGGGCGTGACGGCCGGACGTGCGGAACTCGCCCCGGTCGTATCGGGCGGCCGCGTCCCGGAGGGCCGCGAGCTCCGCCTCGTCGACGACGCGCGGCTGGTGGCCGCTGCCATGCGCGTACGGGTCAGAGAACTTCGCGGCGCCCGTGACGGGGTTGCGCTCGATGAGCCCGAGGGTGACCGCATGGCCGGCGGCGAGGCTCAGGAGCGTCCGCAGCGTTTTCACCCGGCCCGGCGTCGTGCTGTGGACCTTCGCGAGGAGACGGCTCACGTCCGCGGTCGTCAGCTCCGTGATGGGCTTTGCGCCGAGCGACCCGGGGACTGGCCCGTCGCCCGGCTCCGCCGCGGGCGCGTCGCCGAGCGGCATCCCGTTGATGAGACCGCTGATGGTGGACCGGTATGCGATGCAGGTGGCGTCGGACCACCGTCGTGCCCGCTCGCGGAACACCTCTTCGACGAGCTCGGCGACGGTCGGCGAGGTTGGGGCGCTCGATTGCGCTTGCCAGTCGGCGAGCGCACGCACGAGTGCGCGGCGGGCGGCCGCGGCGGACTTGCCATCGCGGGCGACCCGGACCCGACGGGTCTCGGACTCCCGATAGTACGTCTCGGCGCTGAACACGCCCGGGCGTCGTTCGCGGACGGAGATGGCGCCGTACGCGCCCACGGGGGTCGCAGGACGACCCATCAGGCGACCGCCTCGGCGCGGGCCGCGAGCCACGCCTGGACTTCGCTGCGATGGTAGCGGATGTGCCGGCCGATGCGGATGCCACGCGGGCCTTCGCCGAGCGTGCGCCACTTGTAGAGCGTCGCGACTGGGATGACGAGATATGCGGAGAGGTCCTCGACCGTCATCAGCGGCTCGGTGTCACCGAACGGCAGGTGAGAGATGGTTGCGGGGTTGTTGGTCACGGATGGTCCTTCTCGGTGGTGGGAGCCACCCGGTGTGGCTTCCGTTCCACTCCTCTATGGGCGGCATCGGCCTCACCTGAACGGTGATGGCCTGTCAGCGGCATCCGTGCCCAGGGTCGAGAGCTTAGGCTCGACGTCAGACACGGTTGTCCGACGGTCCCTATGCCGGTCCTCCGGGAGCGGGTGCGACCTCGCCCGGATCGAGCATCGTCCGCGCTGCGGTCCTCATCGCTTCGCGCTACTTTGGCGTCCGGATGCGATCTGGTCGCGAGGCGGAAGACGCTACCTTTGGCCCCATGCGCACCAACCACGCGGACGACCCCGGTGCCGTCTACGACGCGATGCGCGAGGCGGCGAACAGACTCCTCGGGGTCCTCGTATCCCGCAGCGACCTGCGCGCTACCGGGCTCACCGATGAGCTCCTGCGGGCGCAGGACGTGCGCCGCCGCATCCGCGCTGTCGACCTCGACGACCTGGACGCGCAGCGGAAACTTGCGGCGGAGCTGCGTGCAGAGCGCGAACGCCTGACCTGACCGGGCGCTCACGCGCCCGGCGCCGCGACGTGTCGTCGTCTCGTTCGGCGGTGGGTCGCCTGGCGCTGCGGTGCGTGTGCGGGGTGTTGGTTACCCGCTGAGGTCAGCACCGGCGATGTAGGCGCCGTCGAGATCGACGGTGTGGAGCTCGAGGAGGTTGAGAGCCTTGTGAGCTGCGTCTCCGAGGGGCATGCCGGCGTCGCGCTCGATCTCGAACTCCTCTCGGTCGGCGAGGGCGAAGTCGATGGCGTCGTCCAGCGGCAGGTCGTGCGCGACATCCGCGACGAGCCATGCGACCTGCGTCGAGTACGCGTTGAGGTCGAGGTCATCGGCCGAGTAGCGCGGGAGGGAAGGGCTCACGCCGTGGCGCGAGGGTCGGCGACTCGTGCGACGGGAGCCGGAGCGGATCAGGTGGGGCATTGGGAATGTCTTCAGTGTCAGGCGGTCGTGCTCGGGCATCGCCGTAGCGGCTGCGGTTGTGGGCGACCGCGAGGACTTCGGTTTTGAGGAAGAGAGCGCGCTACTCTCAGCGACATGCCAGCGATCGCGCGCTACGCCATGCGAAATCTGAACGCCATGTCGGCGGTCGACCACCTGGTACTAGCCGCACGTGACTGGGACGCCGGAGACCACGTTGTGCTCGATATGGGACGTGTCCGCACCACGTGGCCAAACACGACCGCGTACTTCTCCTCCGTGCTCGCATACCTCCGTCGGGAGCGTGGAATCACTTTCGCCGTCGATCACCTACACCCGAACCAGGCCAAGGTGCGGCTCGTGCAACCAGGTTCGATCGGCGATCTCGGACCACTCGCTCACCCAACTAACACGGTTTGGGAGTATTCGTCAGAGGAGGAGGCGCACAAGATCGCGGATCACTTCATGACCTCGCTCACCGACATGGTCGTGTGCCAGGCCGGCGTGATCGACGCATTCAACTGGTGCCTATTCGAGGTTCTCGACAACGTGTTCCAACACAGTCAAGCCACAAGTGGATTCGTAATGATGCAGGTCCACATCGCGAACCGCACGTGCGTCATCGCTGTTACCGACTCCGGCAGAGGGATCCACCGCGCAATGGTCGATGCGGCGCAAGGAAGTTCGGTTGATCGAACGCGGGTGGTCAGGGCGGATGCCGCGATCGCACATGCTCTCGAGCAGGGCGTCACTAGCAAGGGCAAGCTCAATCAAGGCAATGGGCTGCACGGCCTGCGACGAGCCGTTGGCATCAACGGCGGGCAACTCACCGTGCAGTCGGGACGAGGCACCTGGCGATACGAGCACGGTGCGGAGTCCACGAGCCTTGACATGAACCGGCCCCTTCTCGACCGCAACGCGAGTCATTCGACGACAATCGACTGGCGACTCGACTGCGCCCGGCCCGTAAGCATCAACGAGGCACTCGGGCGCCCGGAGCAGCCGAGCCCATTCCTCGAGACCATTGAGGTAAGTGCGCACCACTATCGCATCGACGCCGCAGAGCTCGAAGCACTCGTTGGGTCTCGCGCGCAAGGCACTGAAGTGCGAAACCGCATCCTCAACTACCTTGCTGCGGGCGCCCGTGAGATCGTGCTCGATCTCAGGGGTATACCGATCGTCTCTTCGAGTTTCGCCGACGAGGTGCTTGGCAAACTCGCACTCGAACTGGGGGAACTCGAGTACCGACGGCGAATCTTCCTCGACGGAGCCTCTGCCACGAATAGGGGACTGATCGAGCGGGCGATCGAGCTCCGACTGCAGGCCGGGGCTTGAGAGCATCGAGGCGTAGTGCGTTTCTGAGCCACGGTCATACCCGGTCATGCGCGGGACGTTGCGCCTCTCGCCGACCTGGACGGATGGACCTTCCTCTGAGACGCGAAGTACCTGCTCCGACGTAAGGCGTAGCACCATGCCTCCGAGGGCTGGCCGCGCCAGAGACGATGAAGGCGCTATGCCGCGAGGTTCGACCGGGTGTGACCTCGTATGGCGGGCCTGCTCGACGCAGGTGGGGCGACCCGGCAAAGAGTGGTTGCCGAGCCGCACCGCCTGCGCGAGCCGCTACCAGTTGCGGAGGATCTCCTCGGCGATGGCGGTGGCAGGCGTGCCGGCGTAGCGCTCGATCTCGAACCTCGTTCGGTCGGCGATGGCGAGGTCGATGGCGTCATCCAGCGGCAGGTCGTGCGCGACCTCCGCGACGAGCCACGCTACCTGCGTCGCGTACGCGACGAGCTCGCGGTCATCCACGCCCATCTCGAGCCAGGCGCGGTGCATCCTCAGGAGGGCGCGGTCGAGGTCGCCGGCCGAGTAGCGCGGGAGGGGGCGGCTCGCGCGGTGGCGCGAGGGGCGGTGACTCGTGCGACGGGAGACGGAGTGCATCAGGTGGGGCATTGGGGTTGTCCTCAGTTTCAGGCGGTCGTGCTTGCGCACGGAAGCAAGCAGGCTGCGTGCTTCGCTCGCCTCTATGCCGCCGTTGATCGACCGGGTGTCAGCTCGAATCGGGAGGCGCCGCTCTCGTCTTCGAGCGCGACCCTTTCCGTCTGTGACTTGGGTGCGACCGAGCCAGGGAGGGACTTCGATGGCGGGTGTCGAATGGCGGGAATCTCTATGGAACCCGTGCTTCGTACTAGGCACCGCAGTGGCGACACGATCCAGTAGACGCCTGGGCTGCGCAGGAGCCCCACGTGGAGGTCTCTCCATGCCGCTCCTAGACGCGGACTTCTCGCGAATCCGGCACTACCGCAGGTCGGCCGTCGGCCTGGTGGGAATCCCGACGGGGGACGGGCTGGAAGGGGTGTCCTGTCAGGAGGCAGGCGCGCTCACCGGCGGGCGATGCACGGGCTCCGGTGGAGTCGCGAGCCGTTGGGTCAAGGCGTACGCGATTGCGAGGTCGCTTACGTTGTAGAGCAGGGCGTTCGAGGCGGCGTCGCGCACGCTGGGTTCTGGATCGTCTGCTAGCGCGAGGCGCAGACTTTGTGGCAGCGACGGGTGATAGGCCGCCGCAACGCGAAGCTGCGGATCATTCGCGCGCGCCGCAGCCGTCAACGCGGTGAGGCTCGCATTCATCGGGAGTCGTGGGCGGGACAACTCATCGTCTTGAGGCTGGGGACGAGGCACGGAGAACTCCGGTTCTGCGTCGCGGGTTGCGACGCTCGCCCTGAGAACATGCGGCAAACGGGGCCCTCGACCCTCCGCGTGCCAGCGGGGACCTCTGCGAACGGCCAGGTGGGCATCATGGATGCTGTTCGTGGGTTCTTCGGCCGTGCTCTACCGGAGCTGATCATCAGGGGACTGATGACGACCGAACCCTAGTAAGTAGGGGCCTCGGGGCGCTTCCAGAACCCACATCATCTGTCCCTTACCTCTTTTTCGAGAAAGTAGAAGAGGAAGAAGAAGAAGAGAAGAAGCGGGCCCACAGAAGGGGTTCATTCATGGCCCTCAGCGCAGCCGCAGATCCCGCTGATGACACTGGTGATCTGATGACAGGTCGGCGAGGTCGCACCTGGTTGAAGGGTGCCGGCATAGGGCGGGTATGACCACAGAAACCCGGCCCACGAGAGCACAGCTGTACGACAGCATCCGCGTCGCGCGCGGTGCCATCGCCATCGACCACGACGCTGCAGAGTCCTACTGCAAGAAGTGGGACCTTGGCGCGAAGAACAGCAAGCTCGCTCGACGCTTCCTCACCCGCTTCCGCGGGGGAGAGCAGACGGTCACCGTGGTTCCCTGGTTCGACCCCACCGAAGATACCGGTTTCGTCGACCTCGAGCTCGCTGCCACCGGCATCGACCCACGTGACTTCCTGTTCGACAAGCCCTCCGCCATCGACGTTCATCCGTCCACCCCGCGAGAGTGGCTGCACTCGGCTCCCACGGTGCTGGTAGTGCCGGGATGCGAGGAAGCTGACCGCGCTCTGGCTTCCTTGCTGCAGCCGCACTCTGTCGCGAGCGACATCGCCGCGCTGTCGGCCGACCCCGCAAAGCACGTCGCTGCGATGCTGGCGCGCCTGCCCGAAGCACAGCGGACGCTCGTCATCGCCGCTCGTCCTCAGGCGTTCACGTCGGGACACCCTGTCTGGTTCAAGCTGCCGTTCGCCGGCCGGACCGTGTGGATTCATCCCGAGCGTGACGTGCACGCTGACCTGGGCGCGTGGCGGAGGACACAGCATCTGTTCTCCATGCTGGAGTCGAGCTGCGGCGCACAGCCACTGCTCGTGGACCTCTGGCAGAGCGAGACCGCAGGTCGCGCGCTCACCACGCGAGCGTCGTACGGGCTGGCTGAGTTCCTCGCCGAAGCGGACTCCTGGCAAGACTTCAAGTCCCTCGCCGTCGCAGACCTTCCACCGCGCCCGAACAGGTCAGCCGACGAGGCACCTGTCGGGGCATGGCGCGTCACCGAGGACGGCCTCAATATCGAGGAGCAGGTGCAGCTCTACGACGCGCTCAACCGACCTGCCGGCACCCGGTGGGAGGTTCGGGCGGACATCGCAGCCCAGGTGATTGGCAGCGACGCTATCCGACGCCCTACGCGCGACGAACGTCACGGAGGCGCATTCGACGAGCGCGCGAACGTTCGCGCGAACCGCACCTGTCGGGTCAAGGTGCGCTGGCTGGACGACAACGGCTACTCGCTGGAAGCCGAGGTCGAGGGACCTGAGGTCATCCTCGAACACCCGCCGACGGAGTGGAGCTCGCTCGGAGCGAAGGTCCCCAGCGAACTCCGGCTGAGCTCAGTGTGGCCTATCGCGGGCCAGGATGGTCGCCGGTGGCTCCGAGCCATAAAGGCGTACCGGCCGGAACAACCCGTCTTCCGGACGAGCTGGGAGACCATGGGATGGGTACCCGTTCCCAACGACACTGTGCACGCGTTCATCGTCGGCACTCAGGTGCTCGCTGACAACCCTCGTGCCGAAGAGCTCACCATCGCTGGGGTGGCGAACGTTCTTGCTGGTGCGGACCGTTTCGGAGTGGATGACTCGCTCGGAGCTGAAGTGCTCGCAGACGCCGCGGCCCTCGAGCGGCTCCGTAGCGACCTGCGACGGCTTCTCGACTGCTACATCGAGTCATCGCCCTGGTCGGCGGCTACGGCAGCCATCAACCTCGCCGTCGGCCTCCGGCCCGCGATGCCCGTTCCGACGCACGCCGTCGTCTACCATCACGGCCCGCCTCAGAAGGGGAAGACCTGGAGTGCGAGGCAGCAGCTCGCCTTCTGGCAGGCCCGACCTGGCACCTGGCAGCACAGCGTCACCGGCAGCGCAGGAGACACGCCTGCAGCTTCCGAGGATGCAGCTTCGCGCACGCCCATCTGGGTCCTGGACGACCTGGCCCCATCGAGCGACCGCCGGCGCGCAGCCGCGCAAGAGGACGCTACGGGCAGCATGGTCCGTGCCGTCCACAACGAGTCGGCAAAGCGCCGCATGGCCCCCGACATGACCACCCGAGTGGTCAACGAGCCCATCGCGCTGCTGGTCGTCACCGCTGAGAATGAGGCGAGCATCAGGTCTATCGGGCAGCGCATGCTCCGCGTCCAGTACGACGGGCTCGTCAGCGAGAACATTCTCGCGATGGAGACGCTCAACTATCGGAGCACCACGGCCTCGCGTGTCACCGCGGCACTCATCCGCTACCTCATGGCGGAGGGGCGTCGAGAGGGGTGGCGCGAACTGGTTCGACAGCTGCAAACGACCATGGCTGACGACTGGGAGCGCGCCCGCGCAGTGCTGGTCGAGAGCGGCGTGAAGCCCGAGAGTTCGACCCGCGCTGCCGGCATCGCCGCCGACCTCATGCTCGGATTGCGCGGCCTTGAGATGCTTCTGCGTCACATCGGAATGCAGGACGACGCGAACCGATTCTCGTGGAACGAGGGTGGGCTGTATCGGAGCCTCGCGCTGCACGCGGCCGAGAACGCAGGCGACGATGTCGCTCCTTCGCCGGGCAAGGGACTCCTCGACAGCATCCGCGGCGTGCTTCGTGCCGGGCACGCGCACATCGACAACTGGGACCACCCCGGACAGCCCCCTGCGGGGCCCCCTGCTTCGGGGAGCACTCACTCCCACGCGGAGTGTCCGGCGCCGGTCGGAGAGACCTCCTGGAACCAGCTCCTCGGCTGGCATGTCGAGGACGACACGTGGAAGCCGCGCGGTCGACGCATCGGCACGGTGAAGCACGTGAAGAACAAGGGGTGGGTCGTCATCATCTTCGATGAAGAAGCGTTCAACCTCGCGCAGCGCCAGTACCCGGAAAGGCTTCCGCACGGCACCAAGTCGCGCAGCGCCTGGAAGGACCTCTGGCAGAGCGGCCTCGGCCACCCTGCCTGGCCAAACCGTCAGGGCGGCCGCAACAACGTCCAGTTCCGGCTCGGCGACGCCGCCCACTACGGCCAGCCGTTCACGCTCGAGCAGCTCGTGAAGTAGCGACTCGCCGGCGGCCGAACACCATGCCCCGAGCGAAAGTGACCACGACGCGGGTGCATGCCGATCGAAGTGCCTCAGGATGTACCCCGCTGGTGTCGGTGCCGGTCGGACGCTGTTGCTTCGTATCCATCGAAGGCCCCGGCAGGATACCGGAACCCCGATGGGCCAACGGTCCCTCGGTGGGGCAGCTGGCGCAGATCGAGTCGGACCCGGTTCAGTGACCATCGATCAGGCGCGTGATCGAAGTGACTTCGGTGGTGATCCGGGTCGTCATCGGTACACCGGGGAGCGAGAGGTCGACGAGGAGAGCAGCAGGCTCGCCCATCCTGCACGCCATCAGGGCCAGCAGACGGAATGTCGCGCCATCCCGTCGAAGGGCAGCGGAGTCCGTGTCGGCGCCGGCCGGGAGGCGTACACCTTCTCGTTTGTCGAGGTCCAGGAGATAGGCCGTGCCGGACGCTGTCGTCACACGCCAGGTTCCGTCGTCTTCGTCGTTGAGCTCTGATGATCCGACGTTCTCGATGTGCCTGGTAGCCATGCTGTCATTATCTACGGACGCACCGACACTCGAGTTCAGGGGTCGGGAGTGCGATCGAGTGGCGGCCAGAGGTCCCCGAGGTGCACCTCGAGCTTTCGCAGGGACTCGGTATCGAGCCACGCGCTTCCGTCGAGGGCCGCCTTGATGCTCATGCGTGAGACACCGGTAGCCGCTTCGATGTCTCGAAGGGAGCGGTCGCCGACGGCGTTGCGCAGGTTGACGGCGAGCTGTCGCGCCGCCTCGGCGGGGGCGTCCATGCTGCGCACTTGAGGCCATCCCGGGCTGCGATCAGCTGGGCTGCTGCGCTTCGGGCGAGGCATGTCGTCAGAGTACCGCTTGAGATGACCGGCAGCGATTGCTACAGTCCCGATCCATGTCAGTAAGAACTGCACCTCGTCGGCGGGGAGAGTTGCGGCGCGCGATCGAAGCGCGCGATGCCGCCACGATCCTCCGCCTGATCAGGGAGCGGGTTCATGAGGACCCCGCGGGCTGCTGGATCTGGCGGCGAGTGTCTCCTCAAGGCTACCCAGCGGTCTCCCGTGACCCCTCGGTGCCGGTGCACCGGCTGGTCGTGTGGGCGACGCGGATGGGCTGCAAGTCGGAACTCTCGGCTCTGCCTCCGGTTCATCACACCTGCGCGCGAACGGCATGCGTCAACCCCGACCATCTCGTGCCGGTCAGCTCGGCGTTCAACAGCCTCGAAGCTCTCGCGCGCAAGGCTGCGCTCTCTCGAATCGAGGCACTCACGCGCGCCCTCGAGCAGGCGGCTCCCGACCACCCGGTGCTCAAGGAGTGGCCCGAGATCGAGCTACTCCCGCTCGGCCAGCTCATCCAGGAGCGGCGACGCAGGCCGGCATCGATGTCGTCCGCGCTCCTGCAGCGGAAGCAACGCGAAGCCGAGCACGCCAGACACCGCTTCGCCCAGGTCGCCGAGGCCAACAAGCTGCTCGAGCAGGGTCTCACCCGTCGAGAGGTCGCCCAGCGGCTGGCCATCGGCGTAGCGACGCTAGACGCGTGGCGCCGCAAGGTTGCCGAGGCCTCGCGCGCCCCCGAAGATGCCGTCGTAAGCGATGCGGCCTAGACACGGCAGCTGGCCCCCAAACGAGGCTCTCTGGAGCACTGCCCCGTAGAACGATATGGGACCGCCAAAACGCGCCGTGAAAAAGGGCGGAGCTGATCGCCATCGCCGCGATGAGAATGCCCATTTTCACCCAGGGCACGGTGTACTGCGGGGGCGGACTCGCTCCGCATTCCTCCTTGACGTCGGAAGTGCGTCGCTTCTGCCGACCAAGCCCCGTGCAGGTGGAGGCGTGCGCCGCCGTCACGCCTGCGGCGTGCCGTCGTCGCGCCTCGGTGGACGCTGTTCGCGTCCACGCTCGGCGGGCTCGTCTCCCTTACGGTCGACGCGCCCTCGGGGGCCCGCAGAACTGTCACCCCGTCGGGGTGCCTGTTCTGCTCGGTCGCCGGGGCGGCTTCCGCTCGCGTCCCGCGGGCGTCCCGTCGCCGGTCCGCTGCTCCGCAGCATCGCCCGGTGACGGCACCACGGGAGCACGGGCGCTCCGCGCCCGTGGCAGACGTATCGCCGAACGCCGAGCTGGCGAGCCGACGTCGATACGCGTCCCGCCCCCGTGCCGCCACCGTGCCGCCCGCGCCTCGCAGGCGTCGGGGCCGCAGGCCCCGAGTCGCAGGCGCACCGCCCACGCCAAGCACGCGCCCCGCACGCACGGGGCCGAAGGCCCGGCCACCGCCCCCGCAACGCCACCACCACGACCCACGTGCCGCAGGCGGGCGAGCCGCAGGCGAGCCCCGAAACGACACCGCCACGCTGCGTGGACCGGTTGTGGACGGTTGTCGATCCCGGGAGGAGGGGTCGTGATTCCCTCAACGCGCGCGTGCGCGGGAGATGGCGCGCCTGGTGACTTCTGCAGCGTCGATCACGCCCTCGACGTACTCCGAGAGATCGGCGTTGAACTGGGGTGAATGTTGCACCCCGTCGAGGCGGGAAGAACCGATCACGTCTCGAACCGCGCGGGCACTGCCGGTGCCTTCCAGGCATAGTCGTCTCCGAAGATCGCGACGCACTCCTCGAAGATGCGTTGAGCGGTGATGTCCACCTCCTCGCGCGAAACGTTCGTCTCGTTCATTGGGGTAGCCCCTTCGTTCAACACCGATTCCGTCGGCGGAGCGGGGCCTCCCTGATGCGGCAGACCGACCCGTTCTCAATGACTCAAGAAAGCGTCGGTCTCCCGCAGGGCGAGATGGTGAAGGTATCTCACAAATGAGAATAATTGTCAATAGATGTTGACTCGCTGACGCTATGTGCCTCGCCCATCTCTACGAGAACCTCGCGCGTCTGTCGATCGAGACAGCGCACTAATCCCTACAGTCGGGACATGGCCCAAGTCCGTGTCACCGCCTTGCGGTTCTCCAGCATGTTGGAGAACCGCGGCATGCAGGCGACGCACGTACGGGACGGGCTCAAGGTAGAGGTCGATGTCGAGCGGCTGGCCTCGGAAGATCTTGACCTTGAGTTCGAGCAGCTCGTGGCCCTGGCCAAGCGGTTCAAGAAGCCGTGGCCTTACCTGCTTGTTGACGCACCTGAAACGCTCGGGGCACGTCCGCGCGACAACCGCACGCTCGCCAATCGGCGGCACCCGCTCTCGCCGGAGTTGGTCGACGAGGTGATGCGCGTTGAGGCGATGCTCGAGGCTTCCGCGGACTTGTTCCCCGAGATTGCTTTCGAGGTACCGACGAGCGCGATCACGCTGAATACGCCTGTGGTGGACGCGGCCGCCGCAATCCGGGAACTGCTCGGTGTCTCGTGGGAGGCCCAGATCGGCGCGCGCGGCGACTACGCCTCGCTGCGGCTCTGGAGTCTCGCTCTCCAGGAGCGCGGCATCTACGTCTCGATGCGTCGGCTCGAGGACGCGACCGTGCGCGCCTTCAGCCTGGTCTCCGGCGAGCAGGCGGTCGTGGTGGCTGACACCCAGGACGTCCCCTATGCGCGAATCTTCTCGCTTCTGCACGAGTACACCCATGTCGTGCTCCGCACGGCTGGGGTCTGCGATCTCGATGATTACGACACAGTGGAGCGCTATTGCAACGCGGTCGCCGCCACGGTTCTCATGCCTGGAGCACTGCTGCGTCGGGAGCTTCCGAAGCGCACGTGGGGGACGTCGATCGAGGCGGACGAGAAGGAGATAGCCGCCCTCGCAAACCGGCTGGGCGTCAGCAAGGCCAGCCTGCTCATTCGGCTGCGGGACTACGGAACGCTTTCCCAGGAGCAGTACGACGTGCTGGAGCGCCGCCGCAGCGAGCGCCGAGGCGGCGACGAGAAGCCGGGAGGCACCTACTACCCGGCGGCAATCAACAAGGTCGGCCGCCGGTTCGCCCGCGGCGTCGTCGGGGCGTATGAGGCCGGCACGATCGACCGGCAGGACGCGAGCACCCTGCTCGAGATTCCCGAGCACAACTTCCACTCCTTTCGCGTCGAACTCGCGAAGGCAGGACGGGGTGAATGATGTCCGACCCTTCGGCGCTGTTCACGATCGATCCCCGCTACTGCATCGACACCAACGTGATCGTCTCGTTCCTGCACGAGGACGACGAGGAGCCCTATCGCCGGGACGCGTTCGCCGACCAGTGGGATCGGATCGAGCAGATGATCAACTCCGGCGAGATCGTGGCACCGCGCCGGGTCGAGCTGGAACTCGTCAAGTGGGAGAAGGAGATCCCCTCGATGAAGGGCTGGCTCGCCAAGAGGGGTGGGATGTTCGTCGACATGACGACCGAGCAACTCGTGGTCGCCAAGCGCATCGTCAATGACTTTCCCGCCTACGGCAGCAGCGACAACTACATCGCCGATCTCGAAGTGATGTCGCTCGCCAGCACCCGAGCGCTGGCGGTGGTCACCAACGAACGAGTCCGGCCGACCATGAGTCTTGACACCCCGAAGATCCCCGAGGTCTGCGGGAAGTACGGCATCGAGTGCTTGTCGGTCTCGGGGTTCCTTGCCCGTGAGATGCCGAAGCGTGCATCGTAGAGAATCGCTGCATGGACGTCTCTGGTGACCTCGACGAGCCGCCGGTTTGTGAGCAGTGCGGCCTCGTGTTGGAGCTGGTCCCGGATAGGGCAGGCGAGCACCTCGCTGTCCGCCTCGACTGCCTCTTGCACGGCCCGCAGCTGATGTGGACGCCCTTCGGAGACGATGCGGAGAGGGGGCGCCCTTCGATGGAGTGGAGCCGCGCCGGCCTTCAAGCAGCTGGCTTCAAGGGCTTCGTATCCTTCGCCAAGCTGAAGGCCGCCAAGGTCCCGCCGGATCCTGGCATCTACGTCGTGCTGCGTCCGAGCACCTCAGTGCCGGAATTCGTCGAGCGTACGGTGGCCGGGGATCACCATGGCAGAGATCAGTCCGTGCCGGTGTCGCTCCTGCGGGAGAAGTGGGTGCCCGATGCGGAGGTCGTCTATATCGGCAAGGCCAACGCCAGGAAGCCGCGTCCGGGGCGAGCCGCACCGCGCCCAGCGCTGCGCACGCGTCTTGCTGAGTACCGGCGCCTGGGGGAAGGTAAGGACTCGCCGCACCGCGGTGGCCTCTACATTTGGCAGCTTGCCGACTACGACGACCTACTGGTCGGCTGGAAGACGTTGCCGGACGAGTTCGTGAAGGCGGAGGAGACGCGGCTCATCGCGGAGTTCGTCAAGACCTACGGACGCCGGCCGTTCGCCAACCGGAAGGACTGATCACCAGCTCGGCAGCGCCTCGCGCCATTCATGCTCAGGTGGCAGCCCGACGCGCGGGTCGGTCGCGAGGTCCCGGTAGTGCTTCGGGAGCAGGACGGGAGCCTTGTCCTGGCCATCGAGGAGCAGGTCCCAGCGTCCCTCGTAGTCCTTCAACGTCATCATCCACACCCGCGCACGCTCGACCGGCGCGTTGCGCTGGCCCGCCGGGATGCCCGGCTTCGTGAGCCAGTCCATATGTTCTATCCACGCGGCAGCCGCGACGTGAATGCGCGGCACGACGAAGTCCCGGGGCGGCAGCGACAAGTCATCGGGGATCGCGACCATGACGAAGAACTCGTGCGGGCCGCGGCTCGGGCCCTGCGACTTCGGGCCGAGCGGCCAGCTGATGCGCTCGACTTTCGGACCGCGAGCCGCCTTGACCTGGATTTCCACCGGACGGCGATGATCTCCCTCGGCAAGCACCGCCAGGATGTCGGTGCGCTCCAGGCCGTCCCGCGTCAGGGCGGGTGCCCAGCCGCGGCGCGCCAGCTCCGAGGCGACGTGATGCTCGCCGATGGTCTTGGTCTGCTTGGTGTCGGCCATCGCGATGAGGCTACCTGGCAGCGCGGAAGCCGATGTATGTGAACGTGCCTGATGCAGAGAAGCTCAGATTGAGCGCCATGACCCCGGCAAGTGAGCCAATGTTCCAGAACCCGCCCCGGAGGAACGCGCGAGGTGCCGAGTCCGCGTAGTTGGCAAATATCTGACCAGTGCCGTTGCTTGCCTCCCACGCAATTCCAGTAAGGGTGGGGGTCGAGTTGAGGGTCTCCGGGCGGGAGACGGGAGCGAGGTTCCCGAGAGATAGGGAGCCGTTGCTGTAGTCGCGCCAGTCGAAGCCGCTATCGCTAGAGACCCCGATGTTCGAGACGGTCAATGTTGGCGTGCCGAGGGCTTGCTGCGTCCATTCCCAGACATTGCCGGAGAGATCACAGATCGCCTCACCACTCCTCAGCCACAGGATGCGGGAGCTGTTGGTGCCTGGTGTCGTGCCGGTGCCGCCCGTGATGCCGAACAGCCCTGGCTGTCATTCGTCGACGCTGCGAGGCTGCTGGCGGGGTTGTTGTTGACGTGGCCTTGGTAGATGTGGCCGGAGCCGACCGCGCCGCCGCTCCAGTTGTGCTTGACCGACAGCACATCAGCGGCAAGAGTCATCCACTCCGCCTCGGTGAGGAGGTGGCAGCCGGAACAAGCTGCGGCCGCGACAGCGATGGCGTTGGTCTGTGAGATCGAGACCCACGGCGTGCCGGCGGCAGTAGAGACAGCGTTGCCGGAGCCGTCGTTCTTGGCCTCGTACTTCATGACGCAGAATTCGGAGGTCCCGAGCGTGCTGTTGCCGTAGACGAAGACGTAGCCGACCGGGCACTCGATGCTGTTCCGAGTCTTGTGAACATCCGCCGCGCGCTTCCACTGGGCGAGGTCAGATTGCATCGTGGCTGTCTTCGCCTGATTGGTGATGCCGGTGGCGGAGACCCATTCAGTTATGCAAATGGGGGAGCGAGTACTGCGGCCACCGGCGGAGGTGGCGCCCATAACGTCCTTGATCCGTACATCGTCTTGCGTATGGCGATCAAGTACTAGCGCACATTGAAGAGGCGCCAGCCGGCCCAGACGAGACCTCGTGAGTCTCTAGTCCGGGCCGAGCTGGCGCATTGTTAGTTGCCGAGCGTCGGCAGCGGCGGGATGGGCGTGAACGGGAGTCGCTCCGCCTTCTCGGCGGGGACGACGTCCACGTCCTCGATCTCGGGCTCACGGGAGAGCTTGATCATCGCCCAGTGGACGGCTTCCCAGTAGTCTCGGTTGGTCACGCGGGTGCGATGCCTGACTCCGGCGAGTTTCACCGTCACGACATGCGGCACAAAGGTTGTGAGCAGCTCGAGCACGTCGGATGCGACGTCCGTGGTGTTGCCATCGGCGTCGGGATAGCCCACCAGCGCGACATCGCCGACGAGCGCCGAGCGGTCCCGGATCTGCGGAACGTGGTACCACCACAGGAACGTCGCGCGCAGGTTGGGCTCCAGCCCTTCGGCGATGCCGTTCTCGTTGACGTACATCGTGACCGGTCCGAAGCTCGGCACGTCCGCCGCTTCGATCCAGCCGCCCACGGCGGCCCGGTAGTCCTCGAGCGTGCGGTAGTCGCGCTCCTCGACCTTCTTATTGCCGTCCGCCGGGACGAACAGTCCTCTGACCATGTCCTTACTCCTTGATGCGTGCGGCCGGCGATCCCGGTGGATCTCCGAACGAGCCGCGGCGCAGCAACGAGGGGATGGGGGAGAGCCGCCCCGGGAGAAAACTGGCGGGAAGCGATCCCGCTGTTCTCGATCCCGGGGCGACTCGTGGTCAGGCGTCGTCGGCCTGCTTGGCACCGCGCGGGCTCGACTTGGGGCCGGCCTTCCCGGTGCTCTCGCCGAAGATCGCGGCGATGGCGTTGCGCTTGGTCTCCGCCTCGCGCTCGATCTCAGCGCGGACGGACTCGGCGCGTTCCTTGACGGACGGATCCGTCTTCGACCGCTCCACCCAGTGCTCCAGCGCGACGCGAGTCTCCTCGGTCAGGGAGCGGTCGTTCAGCTGGCTGAGGACCTCGAGCTGCGCCCGCGTGTCCTCATCCATCCGAATAGAGAGCACCCGGTACGCGGCCGCGTAACCGGGGATCTGGCTGTCACTCATCGAGTGGCCTCCTCGGTGTTGATGCGGCCGGCGAACCCGGTGGTTCCCCTGACAAGCCGCACGGCACCGAGGAAGAGAAGCGCCCCGCTCCGTCGCTGGGCAGCCCTTGTTATACGCGCCGCGGCGGAGGGTGCAAGAGTCCGGCCGGGTGTCTTTTCGCTCGAACTTCACGAAAATCCCTGGTCATGTCATATTTAGGCCAGCATTCAACCGCCGGTTCGAGCAGAGCTCCCGGCGGGCGAATCACCCGAAAGCGGGACGTGGGTATGTCGGCGGTCGCCGGTAGCCTGAGAAACCCCTGTACTACGAGCAATCACACCGCGCATCGAGGCGCGAAGGAGACCAAACACAGCCATGGCGCGACCCGCGAAACCCAAACCTCAGAAGACGCTGGAGCAGACGCTCTGGGAGGCGGCCGACAAGCTCCGCGGCAATCAGGAGCCGAGCGAGTACAAGCATGTCGTCCTCGGTCTCGTGTTCCTGAAGTACGTCTCGGACCGTTTCGAGGAGCGGCGCAAGACACTCGAGCAGGAGCTTGTCGCGGACGGCATCAAGCCCGAGCGCCTCGCCTCGTTCCTAGAGAACCGGGACGAGTACGCGAGCCACAACGTGTTCTGGGTGCCGGAGCAGGCCCGCTGGGGTTACATCCAGAGCCGAGCCAAGCTGCCGAGCGTCGGCCAGGACATCGATCAGGCTATGGATCTGGTCGAGAAAGAGAACCCTTCGATCCGTGGCGTGCTGCCGCGCAATTACGGTCGCGACGGCTTGGACAAGCGCCGCCTCGGCGAGTTGGTCGACCTCATCGGCTCGATTGGTTTCACCAGTACCGACGACCACGGAGCGGATGACGTCCTCGGGCGGGTCTACGAGTACTTCCTCGGCCAGTTCGCCGGCAAGGAGACGGGCAAGGACGCTGGAGCCTTCTACACGCCCCGCTGGGTCGTCCGGACGCTCGTCGAGATGATCGAGCCCTACAAGGGCCGCGTCTACGACCCTGCCGCAGGATCCGGAGGCATGTTCGTCCAGTCGGCGGAGTTCGTGAAGGCGCACGGCGGTAAGCGCACCGACATCTCCGTCTACGGCCAGGAGTTCACCGACACCACCTGGAAGCTCGCGAAGATGAACCTCGCGCTGCGAGGCATCGAAGCCGATCTCGGCACCCACTCCGCGGACTCGTTCACCGAGGATCTGCACCCTGACCTGCGGGCCGACTTCATCCTCGCCAACCCGCCCTTCAACGTTTCCGACTGGTGGGACGCGAAGCTCGCCGACGACCCCCGCTGGAAGTACGGCACGCCTCCGCAGGGCAACGCCAACTTCGCCTGGGTGCAGCACTTCATCTACCACCTCAGCCCCAAGGGCACGGCTGGCTTCGTTCTTGCCAACGGCTCTTTGTCGTCGAAGAGCAGTGGTGAGGGAGAGATCCGCCGCAAGCTCGTCGAGGCCGACCTCGTCGACTGCATCGTGGCGATGCCGGACAAGCTCTTCTTCAACACCGGCATTCCGGTATCGCTCTGGTTTGTCTCCAAGGACCGGCACGGCAACGGCCACCGCAAGCGTGAGGGCGAGGTGCTCTTCATCGATGCTCGCAAGCTCGGTGTGATGGCCAGTCGACGCCTCCGCGAGCTGACCGAGGACGACATCCAGAAGATCGCGGGCACGTACCACGCCTGGCGCAACCACGACGGCGGCTACGAGGACATCCCTGGCTTCGCTAAGGCTGCCTCGCTCGAGGAGATCACCAAGCACGGCTTCGTCTTGACGCCGGGCCGCTACGTCGGTGCCGAGGACGCCGAACTTGACGAGGAGCCGATCGAGGAGAAGATCGAGCGGCTCACCAGTGAGTTGTTCGCCGAGTTCGAGCGGGGGCGTGAGCTGGAGGAAGAGGTCCGAAAGCGGTTGGGGGAACTCCGCTCATGACGACTCATTGGGCGACGACGACCTTGGGACGGGCCGGGGTATGGGTGTCTGGCGGGACGCCGTCGACGTCGACGTCCGAGTTCTGGGACGGCGACATTCCTTGGATGAGTTCCAAATCGCTCACCGAGTTCTATGTTCGAGATTCCGACCGTCGCGTCACCGAGCGCGGAGCCGCCAACGGTACTCGCCTGGTTCCGGAGAACACGATCCTGATGGTCGTGCGCGGAATGAGTCTCAAGACCGAATTCCGCATGGGCATCACCCGCCGCGAAGTGGCACTCAGCCAAGACCTCAAGGGGTTGCTGCCGTCTGATGGTTTCGATCCGTTGTTCCTCGCGTACGCGATTCGCGCTCGCACGCGTGACATTCTCGACATGGTCGATGAGGCAGGGCATGGCACCGGGCGACTCCAGACCGATCGTCTCTTTGCGCTTGAGCTTCCTGTGCCGCCGATGCCGGAACAACGGTCCATCGCCGCAACGCTCGGTGCGTTGGACGACAAGATCGGCTGGGTGCTTCAAGTTGCCGAGCGGGAGCGATTCTTGGCAATCACTCGCCTGTCAAATGGGGATGAGCGTGTCCGCGTCGGCGACGTCGCCGAGCTCCAGAAGGGGCTTTCATACAAGGGCTCGGGCCTCAATGACGGCTCAAGCCCGAATGCCCTGAAGATGATCAATCTTGGCAACTTCTCCTTGAACGGTGCCCCGAAGCTCGACGGCACGAAGTACTACACGGGTGATTACAAGTCCAAGAACTTGTTGTCGACATGGGACTTGGTCGTGGCCAATACCGATCTAACGCAGGACCGGGAAGTCCTCGGACGAGGGTTCCTCGTGCCTTCAGTACTGGACGGGGCGATCCACACGCATCACACCTCTGCTGTGCGATTTACGAGTCGGCCTGAGCTGGCGCTTGTCTTGTGGGCGCAACTGCAGTCGCTCGACTTCCGAGATCGAGCCAAGGGCTACGCGACGGGAACAACGGTGACCGCGTTGCCTCCAGCCGCAGTTCTGGATTTCGAAGTTCGTGTTCCAGAGGACCTCGAACGAAAGCTTGAATCCGCTCGATCGCTCATCGAGCATTCGTGGCAGCTCGAAAGCGAAGCGGCGGCGCTTCGCCGCACCCGAGACGCGCTACTCCCCGAACTGCTCTCCGGCCGCGTCCGTGTCCCTGCGGAGGCCGCGGCATGAGCGTCATAGATGTGGCCTGGGCGATCACGTGTTTGAAGGATTTCATCCATGCCACCGATCAGGTGCCCTACGACAACTCCGGCGGCGGTGTGCTCGTGCTCGGCACCCATCAACGTGTCCCTGACGCGAAGGCTGCCGAACATGCCTACGTGGCAGAACAGATCCTCGATCGCGTGCTCCCCGAATGGCGCGCGGCCGACAAGGACGGCGAGCCCAAAGGTAAGGGCCGCTGGAAGCACCTCCGCGATTGGGCTGGTCGGGCCATTGCAGCACTTGAGCGAGAGTCCGAGCTCCGCGAGAAGCTCGGTGACACGGCGCCGCGCGTGTCGGCTGGTGACTTTCATCCCTGGATCTGGAGCGGGGCGCAATCTCTCTGGCAGTCTGGCCACTATCGCTCAGCCGTCGAGGACGCCGCTAAGAAGCTGAACGCTGAGACTCAGAACAAGCTCGGCCGCCGAGATGTCAGCGAAACTGATCTCTTCAAGCAGGCTTTCAGCCTCGACCCGCCTGTGCCTGGCAAGGCCCGCCTGCGCCGGGCGAAGGACGACGGCAGCGACACCTATAGGTCGATGCAGCGCGGAGCTATGGCGCTGGCCGAGGGAATCTACGCGGGCATCCGCAATCCGTTCAATCATGAAGACCCTCGCGATATCGACGAGCAGATCGGGCTCGAATACCTCGCCGCGCTGAGTGTTCTGGCACGCTGGGTGGACGAGTCTGAACTGGAGGTTGCCCCGTGACCTCCTTCAACGAGAACACCGTCGAGCTCGCTGCGCTGGAGTACTTCGCCGAGCTTGGCTACCACACCCTCCACGGCCCGACCATCGCGCCCGGTGAGCAGTTCGCCGAGAGGTCTTCCTACGAGGACGTCTTCCTCTGGGAACGGCTGCGCGACGCCATCGGGGTGATCAACCCCGGATTGGATCGATCCGTCCGCGACGAGGCGGTCAAGCGGGTTCAGCGCGCCGAGTCGCAGAGCGCCATCGACGAGAACTTTCGCCTCCACAAGCTCATCACCGAGGGCGTGCCGGTCGAACACCGCGGCTCCGACGGCCAGGTCCGCACGACCCGGGTATGGCTGATCGACTTTAAGCGGCCGAGCAGCAACGACTGGCTGGCCGTCAATCAGTTCACAATCATCGAGAACGGCAAGAACCGCCGGCCCGACGTCCTCGTATTCATCAACGGGTTGCCGCTCGCACTACTCGAGCTGAAGAATCCGGCCGCCGAGCACGCGACGCTCAAGTCAGCCTGGAATCAGATGCAGACGTACCGCTCGGACATCCCATCGGTGTTCGTGCCGAACGCCGTGACGGTCATCTCTGACGGCACCTCCGCGGCGATGAGTAGTTACACCGGAGGCTTCGAGCACTACGCACCGTGGAAGACCATCGAGGGCAGGGAAGTCGTCACCGATCGACCGGCTCTCGAAGTGCTCATCAAGGGTGTCTTCGACCAGAAGCGATTCCTCGATCTTCTGCAGAACTTCATCGTCTTCTCGGACGAGACCGCGACCGACAAGAAGTCTGGTCAGCCGATCCGGGCGTTGGTCAAGCGGGTGGCGAAGTATCACCAGTACTGGGCGGTCAACGCGGCCGTCGAGAGCACCGTGGAAGCATCGAGCCCGACTGGCGATCGTCGTGGTGGTGTCGTCTGGCACACCCAGGGCTCAGGCAAGAGCTTCGAGATGGTGTTCTATGCCGCCAAGATCATGCGCGACCCGCGGATGAGCAACCCGACGCTGGTGTTCATCACGGACCGCAACGACCTCGACGACCAGCTCTTCGGCGAGACCTTTGCACCGGCGCGCATTCTGCCGGAGACGCCCGTGCAGGCGGAGACTCGGACTGATCTCCGCACCAAGTTGAAGCGGGCATCGGGCGGCATCATTTTCACCACGTTGCAGAAGTTCGCCCCGGGGGAGGACGGAGACGCCAACCCGGTTCTGACCGACCGCCGCAACGTCGTCGTGGTGGCAGACGAAGCCCACCGCAGCCAGTACGGGTTCGGCGAGACCATCGACTCGCACGGACGTATCAAGGCCGGCCTTGCCAAGCACATGCGCGACGCGCTGCCCGGCGCGACCTACCTCGGCTTTACCGGAACGCCGATCGAGTCGGGCGACAAGAGCACTCGCTCCGTCTTCGGCGACTACATCGATGTCTACGACCTGACCCGCGCTGTCGAAGACGGCGCCACGGTCAAGATCTTCTACGAGTCGCGCCTGGCCAAAGTCGATCTGTCCGTCGACGACCTAGCGGCACTCGATGACTTGGCTGACGAGATCACCGAGACCGTCGAGGAAGACGCGGCCACGGCGGCCAAGTCGCGCTGGGCTCGACTGGAGGCCATCGTGGGCGCGGAGGAGCGCCTGGACCTCATCGCCCGCGACATCGTCGAGCACTGGGAGAAGCGCCGGGAGGCTCTCTTCGGCAAGGGCATGATCGTTGTCATGAGCCGCCGCATCGCGGTGAAGCTCTACGAGAAGATCACCGCCCTGCGCCCCGACTGGCACTCCGACGACCCGGCCAAGGGGAAGATCAAGGTTGTCATGACCGGCTCGGCTGCCGACCCCGCCGAGTTCCAGCCGCACATCCACTCGAAGGATGTCCGGAAGGACCTCAAGCTCCGGGCCAAGGACCCGGACGACGAGCTGGAGCTGGTGATCGTCCGAGACATGTGGCTGACCGGCTTCGACGCTCCGAGCATGCACACGATGTACGTCGATAAGACGATGCAGGGCGCCGGACTGATGCAGGCCATTGCCCGGGTCAACCGCACCTTCCGCGACAAGCCCGGTGGCCTCATCGTTGACTACATCGGCGTTTTCGCCAACCTGCAGGCTGCACTCGCCGAGTACAGCCCGTCCGACCGTGACCAGGCCGGCGTGCCGATCGACGAGATGGTTGCCGTGATGATGGAGAAGCACGACATCGTCCGCGGCCTGCTGCACGGCGTTGCCTACGATGCCTCGCCGCTGCTGTCGGCGTCGCAGCGGTTGGCGGAGTACGCCAAGGTGCTCGACTTCGTCATGGCCGATCCGGACCGCACCAGTCGTTTCAACGACCAGGTGCTGGCACTGGCCAAGGCGTTCGCGCTGGCTGGCGCCCGTGATGAGGCCGCCGCCATTCGCAACGACGTCCGGCTCTTCACTGACGTCCGCGCTGCCATCCTTAAGATCCAGAACCCCGACTCCGGGCGTGGTGGGTCCGGCGCGGTTGCGGTCGACACCGCGCTCGGGCAACTGCTCAACGAGGCGGTCGCTGCTGATCAGGTGATCGACATCTACAAGCTCGCGGGTGTCGACACGCCGGAACTGTCTATCCTCAGCGACGAGTTCCTCGACTCGTTGGCGCAAAAGGAGAAGCCCAACCTCCAGATGGGACTGCTTCGCCGCCTGCTCAACGATCAGATCAAGACGGTCCAGCGAACCAACCTGGTGCAGGCACGCAAGTTCTCCGAGCAGCTCGAGGAAGCCATCAACCGCTACACGAACCGCTCCCTGACCACGGCGGAGATTATCGCCGAGCTGGTCAAGCTGGCCAAGCAGATGCGCGACGACCAGAAGCGGCATTCCGAGCTGGGGTTGCGCGAGGACGAGATCGCGTTCTACGACGCCATCGCCCAGAACGATTCAGCAGTGCTCGAACTTGGCGACGAGACCCTAAAGGCCATCGCCCGCGAACTTGTGACGGCAGTGCGAGCTTCGGCAACCATCGACTGGAATCTCAAAGACTCAGTACGCGCCGCCATGCGGTCCAAGGTGCGACGCCTGCTGGCCAAGTACGACTACCCGCCAGATGCCGAAGAGAAGGCTATCGAGCTGGTGCTAGAGCAAGCGGAAGTGTTTGCGCGAGGCGAATCCGAACCGTGAGCGATCCGAACTGGCTTCTCTCGACGCTCGCGCAATCGACGGCTGCGATCGTGGCGATCGTGGGCGGGTTCCTCGTGAGCCGCCTGGTTCAGCTATCGAGCGAGAAGGAGGGGCTCCGACGTCGGCTCACCAACGCGCGCGATGAACAGAAGCACGTTGCCCAGCTCTTCGAGGTGGCGCATGAGTACCGCCTGGAGAACAGCAGGGAGGCCTTCTTCGGGTGGGTGCTGGACGATCTGGTGAAGCGCGACGAGGACTTCGATCCCCAGGCTCTGCTGGAGAAGAACATCCCCCGGGGCAGCTCTCTCAATGAGATGGCGGAGTACCTCGACGAGATCATTCCGCGAGTCGACGCCGCGCTCGCCAACGTAGGCGCCTACCTGAGCCCGAGCGACACGCGAGACGTCACGATAGAGGACCTGGAAGCACGCGGCATGAAGGTGCCGCCTGAAGACCGGGAGATCTACGACAACATCGAGTACAACGTGCTCGACGACCTGCCTGAGCGAACCTATGACGCAGGCCCGCACGGACTGCTCATCAATCCTGTGCCGCACTTGCGGGTGCCGCTGATGGAGTCTCCCGCGATCACCACGACGGAGCTGCGGCGGCTCGACGATTCCATCCGTGAGGAGCAGGAACTGCTGAGCCGCCGGTCGATGCTCGAAGCGGAGATTGCCCGACTGGCCGCCGCTATCGAGCAGATCGGCAAGCCCGTGGCCGTCACGCCTGCCGTCTGGATTCTCGGCATCTACTCGGTCCTCGGCATCGTCGCTCCGGTGGCGGTCATGGCGTTTTTCCCGTTGACGATCGACGCCTGGCTGGCCTGGGCGCTCGTCGGCATGTTCGTCGTCGGCCTGGCGCTCGTGGTGATCTACATCTATTGGTACGCCAGGTCGCTCAATGCGGGCGCCTCCAAGCAGCCGGTCGGGGGCGAGAAGTAGTGGCCTCCGTCGATAGCCAGATCCTGAACGCGAGCGCGACGATCTCGGAGAACATCGAGGTGCTCGCTTCGAACCGGAGCCTCCTGTCTCGCAATGTCCTCAAGCAGCTGCGCGACCTCACCGAGGGCGTCATCGTTCGGATGCATCTGCGGGACGGGTCGGCCGAGTTCAGCCAGGACGCCATAGAGGCTGCGACGTCATGGGTTGGTTCGGCGAGCAAGAAGGTCAACTTCCTTCACCGCTTCCACAAGCTCCTGCAGATGAGCGAGTCGCACTACACGTTCGAGGGGGACATCTCCGAGCGGCTGATGCTCAAGTACTACGAGTACCTCCTCCGCATCCGAACCCTGCTCCACGACGAGTGCGGCATCGATGTGCTCGACAATCTCGAGAAGTTCCCCGTCGACCTTGACCCGTCGCTACGGGAGTACCACGAGAAGATCGCCGAACGAATCGACGCGGTCGGTCTCACCCCGCCAGACGCCGCGAAGGAAGACCACTACTACGTGCGCGCCGTGCGCCCGTTCATCACGGGCGGGCGTGTGTTCTACGAAGTCACCTTCTCGCACATCACCGATCGGCCCAACAAGTTCGACCGCATCATCGCCTTCACCGACATCGATATGACGTCAAGGTACGCGGCCAACCTCCGCCTCGAAAGCGATGAGATCGAGGTGCTCGGCCGGCGCATGCCGATCATCATCATCCGCGGATGGAAGGTGGCGATTCGGCCGTGCGAGTTGAACCACTTCGCCGAGATACTCGGGATGTCGACCTCGGACAGCCGCACCGTCGAGTACCACGCCCTGATGCAATACCTGACCGACACCGGCGCGAGCCTGCTCGATCTCGTGGATATGCCGGACGCGCTGTATGAGCACATCAAGGCGCGCGCGACGGCCAGCGCGAAGCCGCCGCGGATTTTCCCGGCGTTCGACAAAGCACGGGCGATCATCCGGGCGAAGGCCCCGGGGACGAACGTGCTGCGCTACCTGCTGTTGGAGATGAACAACCGGATCATCAAGCTGCAGCAGGACGGACTGCCGAATCGCTACCTGTCGAGCCTCCACCTAACGAGCAGCGCGCGTCCCTTCGACACGATGCCCTTCGCCGCGGCACCGCGGGGGCATGTGCCTCGCATGGCAGATCTTCTCGAATGCATCGATACGACCGGGCGCGAGCACGAGCTCTTGGCGAAGCGCATCAAGACGAACGTTGAGCGGCACGGCATGTTGTATACGCCCGCGGCCGACCTCGGGAGCTTCGGCGCGCTCGAGGATCTGATTGCGACGCACAACCGGACGATCCCGCCGACACCTTCCCACGCTGGCAGGGTTCTGGAGATGGACCGGGACCACGTCTTCATGCACGAGTATGAGGACGGCACGGTCGCGATCATCGAGAAGCTGCAGGCGCTGGCGACCGAAGGCGTGGACGGCTGGGAGGTCTCCGTCGAACGGTGGCTCGACGAGACGCCGCTCAAGATCGACGACGAGGTCAAGAAGGCGGCGCTGAGGGCGCTCTTCGCCTCCTCGCGCGTGGCGCTCATCTACGGTGCGGCAGGTACCGGCAAGTCGACGATGGTCAACTACATCGCCAACTACTTCGGCGAGAATTCCAAGCTCTTCTTAGCTCATACCAATCCCGCCAAGGCAAACCTGGAGCGCCGGGTGACGGCACAGCAGAACGCCGAGTTCCGTACCATCAGCAGCCAGATCGGGAGGACGGGGCCGCAGCCCAACTATGACGTCTTGGTTATCGATGAGTGCAGCACGGTCAGCAACTCCGACCTGCTCAAGGTGCTGGACAACACCGACTTCAAGCTGCTGGTGCTCGTCGGGGACGTCTTCCAAATCGAGGCGATCCAGTTCGGTAACTGGTTCAGCATCGCGCCGAACTTCCTGCCGCGCGGATCCTCGTTCGAGCTGACGAAGCCGTGGCGCACCGACGATCGCTCGCTGCTCGACTTCTGGGCGAAGGTGCGCGGGCTGGAGGAGGGGATCGACGAAGTCCTCGCGCACTACGGCTATTCCGGCGTGCTCGACGAGTCGCTGTTCGCCCCTAAGCGCGATGACGAGATCATCCTCTGCCTGAACTATGACGGGCTGTACGGGATCAACAACATCAACCGCTTCCTCCAGGCCGGCAACCCCGGGAAGGCAGCGACATGGGGTGCCGCGACGTACAAGGTGGGTGACCCGGTGCTCTTCGGTGAGTCCGGCCGGTTCCATCCGCTGATCCACAACAACCTCAAGGGGCGGATCGCCGACGTCGAGGCGTTCGCTGATCGGATCCAGTTCGACATCTGGTTGGACCGCCGCGTCACCGAGCTGGACGTGTGGGCGTACGAAGGTCTCGAGTACGTCGGTGACTCGACAGTGCGGTTCAGCGTGGTGCCGCGGGCAAACACGGACCAGGACAACGAGGACCTCGGGTCGATCGTGCCGTTCCAGGTCGCGTATGCGGTGTCCATTCACAAGTCGCAAGGTCTGGAGTATGACTCGGTCAAGGTCGTCATCACCGATGCAAACGAGGACGACATCACGCACGCCATCTTCTATACGGCCATCACCCGGGCGCGCGAGTCGCTCACGATCTACTGGACCCCGGAAACGCAGCGTGCCGTCCTCAGCGGACTCAAGCGGGTTGGCAACGGCCGGGACGTCGGTCTACTGAAGGCGCGGCGAGGGCTCAAGCGCATCGGGGCTGGCTCGGGGGCGCAGTGAGCGGGCGGAGAGCGAAGGCCGCGCGCCGCGCTGCCCGTATCGCGGCTTCCGACATCAGAACCATCATGATCGAGACCGCCCAGCGAGTCCTCGCCGTGGACCTCAGCATGGTGCCTGCCACCCGCACGGTCCAGTTCGTTGTCGGCTGGACACGAGCTGCGTTCGAAGAGTCTCGGGCGATCGCCGTGCTGACTCGGGAGGGACTCGCGCACGCCGCCGCCCCCAATCGCCGAAGCTTCGCCGAGCTGATCCTCCGCCTGCAGTGGCTCCATTCCGTCAAGCCCGACCAACGTGCGGGGGCGCTCGACGGCATGATCGAGGAGGAGAAGGGCCTGACGCGCAAGTTCTACGGGCATCTCAAGCACATGGGCTACGACGCGCAGCCAGACCTCTCGGACATGGAGCAGGTGCTGACGGACGTCATCCAGGACGGGCGGCTCGTCGATCAGGCGAAGCGGATCCTTGCAGCGGCCAAAGCCACCGATGGTGCGGCGATAGGCATGTACTACGCCTGGCGGGAAGAGACGCAGTACATGCACGCGACGGCTCAACTTGCTGCCGCCTACGCTCCCGAGATTGAGGGGCGACTTGGATCTGGACGACCGCCGGTCGTAGACCTCGAATTCGAGGGGCATCGGACGGCCACAGTTCTTGCTGTGGCGCTGGCGTACCGGCTCCTTGTCGAAGAAGGAGTCGACGAGCACACGGCCTCGTTGCTCATTGACGCGTTCTTCGGCTGAGCCACTTCAGGGTGTATGCAGCTCCTACCAGTCCTGCGGAGGCGCCCGACTTCGGACAATTGACCCCGTTGCGCTCATGCTTCAGAATCAGGCGCAGATATGGCGCGACGGGCATCCCGCACCAGTTCTGGTCCTGTCTCCTCGGCACGTCGAGGCTTGGAAGACATACGGGGCTTCACCATCGTGGAGCTCCTGATCGTCATCGTTGTGATCGGCATCTTGGCCGCGATCACGGTCGTGGCGTACACGGGCATCACCAACAGCGCCAGTGTCCGCGTCGCTCTTGATCTCCCATCCGCTCAAGAAGGAACCCACTACCGCGACATCCACCCGACGGCGGCCTTCCTCGAGTCCCAACTCATGTCGTACGAGCGCACCAGGCTCCATCGACAGGGTTAGGAAACGGTCGAGGGCAAGACGGATCTCCACGTCGCGCACACCCCGAGGATAGGTGCACTTACGTCAGCCACCCGCGTGCCTATCCGTGGGCCGCGTCTCGTCGATGGCCAGCCCGAGGCCTTTGAGCTACCACGTACCGGTCCGCTTCGCCTTGTAGCCGTCGCGAGGAAGACCCCCCGTTCTTGGAGTGCCTGGATGAACGAGCGGAGCGTCCACGCACGGGCGCGGCCCTCTGCCTCGCAGAACTCTTGGAAGCGCTGTAGATGAGCTCGGCCTTTTCTCGGTGGGATGCCCTGGCAAGTCGAGGGGCGCCGTTCTCAGCCCTGAAGCACGCCCCGGCGGCACCCTGGTTGCTCTGGTGTGCCATCGAGGTCGCACCCGGTCTCCGCCAGGCGGCATAGGGGCGGGTGGAAGCAACCGCTCCCATCCGTACCCAGTAGAAAGGCACACCCGTGCACACCGACCTCGAGCTCGAGCTCCTCGACGCCATGCCCGCGACCTTCACCCCTGACACCTGGCACCCCGCCGTCGCCCTCATGGAACTCCAGGCGGCCTTCAGCGCCCACTGGACCGAGGAGCCCGCCGACAAGCTGCCGGCCCCGACGGAGGCGGGCGCCTACGGCATCAGCTTCGCGCAGTACGCCGCGTGGCTCGCCCTCCTGCTGATGGCCGACGGCGCCCCCACCCGCGACGCCTACGATGCCGTCCACGCCAACGCCCACAACCTCGTGCGCGTGTTCCGCGAGGGCAAGTCGCCCGTGGTGCTCGTCGAAACCGTCCGCGAGTTCATGTAGCGCCCACTCGCGGTGTCGCCTCGGGACATGGCCGTGCTACTGCGAGGTGGCGCGTGTCCCGGGGCGGGACAGCGCGCGTGGGACGGTTGGTGCCACGTCACACCAGGCGCTGTCGTGGGACGTGTCCCTAGGCAACCGTGTCGGCGGACCGCACTAGCGGGCTGCAACTGGAACCGGTGTCGCCAAGTCCGCTACTGCGGTACCGCACGAGGGGCACACCGGTGATGCAAAGTCGTCACCACTGAACGGGTCGATAGCCGCGACAAGGCCATCCACTCGCAGCTCCTCTCCTCGGCCAGAAACTTAGCGGCCGGACACCTGCCAAATGTCGTGGCCGATCTCCGCCGCATGTACCTGCAGGACACCCTGGACAGAACGGACAACTCATGAGACGCGACATCGGCTCGACCAAGGATGCGAAGGCGCGCCGCGTCTTCTGGCGTCGGCCGGACGCGACCATTACCTTCGAGCGCGCGGACGACGGCACCATCCTCGAGATCGAGCTGCCCGGCGCCTCGACCGAGGGCTACTACGTCGATGAACACGGTCAGCGCGTCAACAACGTGACCGCTGCCGAGCGAGCGGCCGCTGCAGGCGCTGCCGATCCGGCGTCGCGGGCCTCGGCGGCGGAGTGAGACCGACGATGCATCCGCCCGCACCGCGACGGGTTCCGACGTGCTGAGCTATACGCCGCTGCGTGCGGCCGTCTACCTCATGGGCGGCGAGGAACTGGTTGAGTTCCAGCGCGAGGAGTTCATGGAGGGCGTGCCGTTGAGGATCGTCGTCATCGGGTTGCCAGACCATCGCGTTCACCTCCTTGGCCTTGTCGGCGACATCGTCGAGGACAGCGTCACTTTGCCCACGGAAGAGTACGGGGCCGCCGTACTCGAGATGGGCAGGCGCCTGATCGGGGAGTGATTGTTCTGCAGGAAAACCTGCAACTTGGAGTGCAGGAAAACCTGCAACTTCGTTCGACTTTCAGCCCCAGATCGGGTAGACACCAGCCGTAGCCGTGTGAAAGCGCCCAGTGCCGCGCATAGACAAGAAGACGGAGCATCAGGGCCTTGGGGGGCTACGCTCCGCAGTTCCTTCCGGAGACAGCGGGAGGGCATCGTGCGTGGTGTCCGGTGCCCTCCGCTGCCGGTGCGGCCTCGTAGACTGAACACCTAGCGGCGGCCGGGCCGGCACTACCAGCTCAGCCAACCCGGAGAAGACCTGATGGGGTCGAACAGGCGGTACGCCGATCACTACGACCGGCTCATGGACGCTCGTGTCGCCGAGGTCGTCGCCCGCGGGCACGAGCCGGACACGCTCACCGCGGAGGAGCTCGACCTCACACACGAGCCGCTCACCCGCACCCCTATCCCGCGGCCTGTGCGCGCGTGGGTGAGATACGGCGGTGTGCCGTTGCGCGTCGACGCCGAGCTTGTCGCGTGGACTCGTGCTGCGGCGGCGATCAGGTGGCGACTCGGCGACATCCAGCACCGGGCATGGGTGTGGGGGCCCGCGGTGGAGGACCGCAACGACACCGGCGGGCGGTAGCGTGAGCGCGATGTCCGATCCCGACCTCTTCAGCGTGTCGGCACCGAGCTGTACGCACGGCTACCACCATCCCCACGGCGCACCTCACGCGTGCGATGGCTGCTGTCGTGCACCGGCCCCCCAGGGCGAGCGGCTCGTGATGCCGGTCTCGGGCCGGACGACCGTTGTGATCTTCGCGCCGACGTGGAGCGCCATCATGGCCGAGGCGCGACGCCGGGACCTCTCGTTGGCCGCGTGGACGGGTGCCGTCGTACGCGGGCTCGCGGAACCGCTCGTTCTCGAGCATGACCCCACCCCGTCCGTCACCGGCGTCACTGCCGCCGTCGCTGCCTCGGCGATCGCCGCCGAGCTCGCTGAGGGGCGACCCGACCAGGCGTTCCGCAGCTTCATCTCATATTCGGACGCGCTGGCGAAGGCCGACGCCGCTGGCCGCGTCATCCTCAGCGCCGCAACACCGGCGACGACCGACGACGCCGCCTGGGACGCCGCACTCGCCGCCGCGACCGAGTACTGGCTCGACGCCGCCACCGCCCCGAAGCCGGCATGGCTCGCCGACCCCTGGCGGCGCCTGGACGCGCCACAGACCCTCTCGTACAGCCGGTACGTCGAGCCGCCTGACCCTGCCGAGGTCCCGCCGCAGTTCATCGCGCGGAACATCCTCGTCGCCAGCTCGACGCTCGAGAGCGTCTGACACCCAACCCCAACCCAGCCCGCTCGCGGCGCGAACAGCGCCGCCCTCGCTGCCCACAAGCGACCAGACCGGGGGCCTCCGCCCGTTGCGCGTGCTCCGACCCCCGGCGCTGGCGGAACGCCTGGTCGGGTCGCTGCCGGAACCCCGCTGGCGTTGCGTCTCGCGGGAAGCGTGCGCGTCGCCTGGTCGTGCAGGGGCGTGACGCGGGCGTGACGTGAGGCTGCGCGCCGCTGGGCGTTCCGTCGACGTACTGCGGGGCGTGACGGTGACGGTGAGCTGGCGGAGAGGGCGCCGTGTCGCCGGAACGTGTCGGTGCGCTACGCGGGCAGGAAGAGCCCACACCGCAGGCCCGGCACCGCAGGTGACGCCACCGTCGACGACACGCAGGCGGAAGCGATGCACGCCCCGCAGGCAGCGGCCGAAGGCCGCCGCAGGCGCACCGCAGACCACCGTGAACGCAACGCGGCGCCGGCGGAGCCCGGAACGACCGGAGCGAACGGCGAGAGGAGCGACGCGACGGAGGACGAGCGCCAGCGAGGACGACGGGAGCGAGAGCGACGAACGCAGAGAGCGCAGGGAGCGGAGGGCGGAGCCGGTCTACTGAGGTTCGCCCCCGAGCTCGAGCTCATTCTTGATCTGGTCCGCAGGGATCTCGCCGGCGATCCAGCGCCCGACGGCGCGGTTGAACCTTTCCGAGTGCGGGGCGCCGTCAAGGGCACCGCTTGCGAGCACCTGCCGTGCGACCTCCGCACGGCGGGACCTCTCAGCGTCCGTGTACTCGTCGGGCATGCAGCCCACGATACGACCACACGCCGACCTCTCCCGACCCAGGGGGAGCGTCGTGCGTTCCGCGGACGCCCGCCGTGAGCAGCCGGCGGTGGGGGCCGTGCGCCTCGTGAACTTGCCCGCCGGCTGGGAGCGGTGTGGCGCTCCGGGAGCGCGCAGAGCGTCCCCACCCTCGCCTGCGCGGCCGCTCTGGCGGGTTATCCGCCACTTATCCGCTATATATACGGCGGACGAGCGCGATACACCGACGAGCAATGAGAGGTCTCGCGGGTGGACTACGCTGGAAAACCACCGGTTCACCTGGGATTTTGCAGGTCTCGATCAACGATGACAGGTGTCGAGAACACTCCGAGAGATTAGGGATGTTTATCGATAGGTTCTTGGTTCGAGTCCAAGCCGGGGAGCAGAATCCCAGGTCAGGCCCCGGTTTTCGGGGCCTTTCCCATGTGCACCGCCGCTCGGGTGCAGCGCGGGGTCGTCGTTCGCTCGACATCGGGCCCCGTGCGGCACGCCGAGTCGTATGCGCGCGGGCTGCCAGTACGGTGGATGCGCACGTCCGTGCAGACGTCTCCTGATTCGTGCGACCGAGGCGACACCCGTGACGAATGTCCAGATCAGTTTCGATCTCGGGTATCTCGAGCTCATCGGACGCCCGGAAGCAGACGACGCGAGCGAGCCCGCGCCGACGAGCATGGCCGGGCTGATCGCCTCGCGAAGGGGCGGCGTCCGGCTCGCGACAGGCGCGTGGCTCGGCATCGCCGACGTCGGCGTCACGGTCGCCGGCGAGCGGCCCGAGTCGGTCGAGGCAGGTTGGGATGTCGACGGCGAGTGCTCGACCGAGTTCACGACCGTCGAGCTCGTCCTCTGTCACCCGTCTCGCGAGGAGATGGTCGCCATCCGCGAGAGGCTGGGTCGGACGGGCTGGCATCGGGTGCGCGCACACGCCAGGAGGCGAGGTGACGACGTCGATGGGGTCGCGCTTCGTTCCGCTGAGGAGCGGTACCACCTCGTGATCTGGCCATCCGCGGGCGACGAGCCCCCCGCGCTGCTGATCGGAGAACCTGTCGTTCCTCGCCCGGCGCCGACGACGCCTCTCCGAACACGCACGCGCGTCGGTTCCGAACCCGATGACGCGGCCCGGCCGCTCAGCGAGTCGGAGCGTGCTGATCTCAAGACGGCGAGCGTGGCGCGGCTGCGCGAGGAGATCGACGCGCTCGACGAGCAGATCGCCCGGCTCGCTGCGCGGAAGCGCTCCCTTCGCCAGCTCGTCGCGATGCTCGAGGCGGGAGAGCCCCCGCGCTCGTGACGTCCGGAGTACTCCCATGGGAGTACCCCGCCCCCGACCCTCGGCGGATCCACGCGCCCACGGCCGCCGCGTAGCATGTCGCCATGCCCGGGCCGCACACGCATGCCGACGGCCCTCGTCGGGGCGGCGGACCCTGGGCGCTCGGAGAGAGCGATGGACGTCGGCCGGGCGGATCGCCCGCCCTGCGGCTGTGGATCCCCGTCATCCTGAGCGCTCTCGTGCAACTAGCGGGCGTCGCCGCCCTGCTGCGGTTCGGCCACCATCCGCCGGGCGTCGCGGCCCTCACGGTCGCGCTCGCCCTCGCGGGTCCTGCGGCGCTCATCGGCGCGCGGCGGTTCCCCGGACCGATCGTCGTCATCACGGCCGTGCTCGCGGTCGCCACGATGGCCTTCGGCGCGCTCGGGGGCCCCATCCCGCTCGCCTTCGCGTTCGCCCTCGCGGGTGCCGTCGTGCGCGGCGCACGCGTCTGGGCATGGGCCTCGCTCGCGGGCGCGTGGCTCGTCGTGCTCGTGCTGTCGCTCACCCTCGAGCAGCTCGCGTGGCCGCCGCCGCGCGTCATCGGCACCGCGCTCGGTCTCGTCATCGCGATCGGCTTCGGCGAGATGCTCGCGGCCCGACGTCAGCGGATGGCGGCGTTCCGCGCCGCCGCGGCCCGCCGCCGCCAGACCGCCGCGGAGGAGGAGCGGATGCGCATCGCACGCGAGCTGCACGACGTGCTCGCGCACTCCCTCAGCCAGATCAACGTGCAGGCCGGCGTCGGCCTCCATCTCGCCGACACGCAGCCCGGCAAGGCCGTCGAGGCGCTCGCCTCGATCAAGCAGGCGAGCAAGACGGCGCTCGACGACGTGCGCGCCGTGCTCGGCGTGCTGCGCGAGGACGGCGAGGCGCCTCGCGCACCCCAGCCCGATGCCGCGCGCATCGCCGATCTCGTCGCCGCGACCGACGTCCCCGGGGCCGAGGTCGTGCTCGACGACGGTCTCGAGGGCGAGCTGCCCTCACCCGTCGGGGCCGCGGCCTACCGCATCGTGCAGGAGGGCCTCACGAACGTCGCACGCCACGGCGCCGACGTCACGCGCGTCGAGGTGCGGCTCTCGCCCGAACCGGGCGGCATCCGCGTCGAGGTCGCCGACGACGGGCGCGCCGCATCCGTCGTCCCCGGCCGCGGGCTCACGGGGATGCGGGAGCGCGTCGAGCAGCTCGGCGGCGCGTTCGAGCTCGTGCCGGGCGAGGGCCTGACCGTGCGCGCGCATCTGCCGACGACCGCCTCGACGGGGGAGGAGCGCCCGTGATCCGCGTCGCGATCGCCGACGACCAGCAGCTCATCCGCGCGGGCTTCCGCAGCCTGCTCGCGGCCGAGCCCGACCTGCTCGTCGTGGGCGAGGCGGCGACGGGCCGCGAAGCGGTGTCGCTCGCGAAGCGCGAGCGCCCCGACGTCATGCTCATGGACATCCGGATGCCGGACGGCGACGGCCTGTGGGCCACGGAGCGCATCGTGTCCGACCCCGCCCTCGCCGGTGTGCACGTCGTCGTCGTGACGACGTTCGAGCTCGACGAGTACGTCGCGCAGGCGATTCGCGCGGGCGCGAGCGGCTTCCTCGTGAAGGACACCGAACCCGTCGAGCTCATCCGCGCCGTGCACGTCGTCGCGGCGGGCGACGCTCTCCTGAGCCCGAGCGTCACTCGCACGCTGCTCTCGCGCGTCGCAAGCGGCCTGAGCGCCCCGCCCGACACGGCGCGTCTCGCAGACCTCACCGAACGAGAGCGCGAGGTGCTCGCCCTCGTCGGTCACGGCCTCACGAACGAGGAGATCGGCGCGCGCCTGTTCCTGAGTCCGCTCACCGCGAAGACGCACGTGTCCCGCATCATGTCGAAGCTCGCAGCGCGCGACCGCGTGCAGCTCGTCATCGTCGCCTACGACACAGGCCTCGTCACCCCCGGCTCCTGAACCTGCGGAATGCTCCCGGGGGAGTAGGCACACGACGCCCTCGGGCGGATCCGCGGATGCGCGCGTGCGACGAGCCTGAGATCGCCGGCTCATCCGGGTCGGCGACGAAAGGAGACCCGACATGTTCACGACCATCGCCCTCGCCGGCGCCGTCGCACATCCCGGATGGGGGTGGGGCCCGGGGTTCTGGATCGTGCCCGCCGTCTTCTGGCTGCTCTTCATCGGCCTCATCGTGACGTTCATCGTCACGCGTCGCCGCCGCTGGCGTCAGGCCGGGTGGAGCGGCCCGTGGGGACAGGGCCCGTGGGGACAGGGCCCGTGGGGACAGGGCCCGTGGGGTCCCGGCGGCCCGTGGGCAGCGGCGCAGGCCGCGAAGAGCGCCGAGGCGGTGCTCGCCGAGCGTTTCGCGCGCGGCGACATCGAGGAGGTCGAGTACCGCGCCCGCCTCGAGGTGCTGCGCAGCCAGCAGCCGCAGCCGCCGACCGACTGAGGCTCCACGCCGCCGTCCGCTCCCACGGGGGCCGCGTCTCAGACGCGGCCCCCGTTCCACTACCATCGTGACGGCGCGACAAGCCTGCGGATCGCGCGCGACAGGAGGACGACGTGGACGCCTGGCTCGACGCGAACGCGACGTCCCTCGTCGTGATCCTCGCGGTCGCAGCCGCCGTGCTGCTGCTCATCGTGCTCGTGCTGATCGTGCTGTGGCTGCGCGCGCGACGCGGCGCCAGGCTCGCCGCGCGTGAGCGCGCTGCCGCGGAGCGCGACCGTCTCGATCTCGAGCTCACGCTCGCCGAGCAGGGCGGGCGGCTCCGGATGGTGCGCGAGCTTCACGAGGTCGCCATCCGCGCCCTCACGGTCATCATCGCGCAGGCCGAGGGCGCTCGATCGGCGGCCGCTCAGGACCCCGCCGTCGCCGCCCGCACCGCCGGCACGATCGCCGACTCGGCGCGCGCCGTCGTCGCCGACCTGCGCCGGGTCACGGATGTCGCCCTCGACGCCGAGAACGAGGCCGGTCCCGCGCCGGAGCTCTCGAGCGTCCAGGAGCTCGTCGACGCCACCCGCGCCGAGGGCATCGAGGTCGAGCTCGTCGAGAACGGTGAGCCGCACGCGCTCCGCGAGGGCGCCGAGGTCGCGGTGCTCCGCATTCTGCAGGAGGCGCTCGCCAACGCCGTCGCCCACGGCGGCCGGGGAACCCACGTGCGGGTCACGCTCGGCTGGACCGACGACGGCCTGCAGCTGCTCGTCGAGGACGATGGGGCGCGCGCGGCGGCGATCCGTGACGGCCTCGACCCGTACGAGGAGGCCCAGAAGCAGGGCTACACGGTCGAGGACGACCTCGCCGCGCTCACCCAGACGCCCGCCGGTCGCGGCATCACCGAGATGCGCGAGCGCGCCGAGCTCTTCGGCGGCGTCTTCGACGCGCATCGCGTCGCGGGCGTCGGCTTCACGGTGCAGGCGGTGTTCCCCGCGCTGCGCTTCCACAACGCGGTCGACGAGACGAGCCCGGGGCACCGGTGACCGACGCAGCACCACCCGCGCGGAGCCGCTCCGACGCGACGGGCGCCGCCGTACGCGCCGCGCTGAGCGTCGGCATCGCCGTCTCCGCCTACGGCGTCTCGTTCGGCGCCCTCGCCGTCGCGTCGGGCCTCGACGTCTGGCAGGCGTGCGTGCTGAGCCTCTTCATGTTCTCGGGCGGGTCGCAGTTCGCCCTCGTCGGCGTCATCGCCTCGGGCGGCGCCGCGGCGGGACCGGCCGCGATTGCGAGCGCGACCCTGCTCGGCATCCGCAACGGCCTGTACTCGATGCGGATGTCGCCCGTCGTCGGCGGGCCCTGGTGGCGTCGCGTGCTCGCCGCGCAGTGGACGATCGACGAGTCGACCGCCGTCGCGAGCGCCCAGCCGACGTTGCGCGGTCAGCGCGTGGGCTTCTGGGTGACGGGCGCCGTCATCTACGTCGGCTGGAACCTCACGACGCTGCTCGGCGCCCTCCTCGGCGACCTCGTGGGCGACGTGCGCCAGTACGGGCTCGACGCCGCCGCAGCGGCCGCGTTCCTCGGGCTCCTGTGGCCACGGCTCACCGCCCGCCAGCCGGTCGCCGTCGCCGTCGCCGCCGCCGTCATCGCCGCAGTGCTCGTCCCGGTGCTCCCGGCGGGGCTGCCCGTGCTCGTCGCCGCCGTCGTCGCGATCGTCGTGGGTGTCACGAACGTGCTCGGGAGGCGATCCGCGTGACCGTGTGGCACGTCATCCTGCTCGCGTCGATCGCGGTGTTCGCGCTCAAGCTCGTGGGCTATCTCGTGCCGCCGAGCCTGCTCGAGCGGCCCACGCCCGCGCGCGTCGCCAACCTGCTGACGGTCGCGCTCCTCGCGGCGCTCACGGCGACGCAGACCCTCGAGTCCGCAGGCGGCATCGTGCTCGACGCACGCGTGCCGGCCGTCGTGCTCGCCGCCGCGCTCTACGCGCTGCGTGTGCCGTTCATCGTCGTCGTCATCGCGGCCGCGGCACTCGCCGCCCTCGTCCGCCTGCTCGGCTGGATGCCCTGACGACGCGAGGACGCGGCGAGCGGATGCGTCACGCGATCGCGCCGGGACGCAGGAACTCGCGCTCGTGGTACAGCAGCGCGTCGTCGGGCTCGCCGAGCCCGCCATCCTCGATCTGCACGACGACGACGGCGTTGTCGTGCACGGGGTAGCGGCCGACGATCCGGCCGAGCATCCACGCCGGCACATCGCGCAGCAGGGGGAGGCTGAGCGGGCCGGGCTCCCAGTGGTCGCCGTCGAAGCGTCGATCGTGGTCGCCCGCGAGCTTCGCACCGACGGCCCGGTTGCGCGCGCCGAGGATGTGCACGATCACGTGGTCGGTCTGCTCGATCGCGGGCCACGTGCTCGCGACGCGCGCCATGTTGAAGGTCGCGAGGGGCGGCACGGCGGCGAGCGACGCGAGCGAGGTCGCCGTGAAGCCCACGGGTCGGCCGTCGGGCGTTCGGGCCGTGATCGCCGAGACGCCCGCGGCGAGCCGGCGGAACGCGAGCTTGAAGGCGGAGAGGTCGTCGACGATCCGGGGCTCGCTGCTGTCTTCCATCGTCACTTTCAACTGCTCTCGGCGTCCGGGCATTCCGGCTGCACCTACCATTGTCTCGCGATGATCCAGACCCTCGACCTCCGTGGCACCCGTCCGACCCGCGCCGAGCTCGGCGCCCTCATCCCGCGTGCCCGGGTCGACGTCTCCGTCGCGACGGAGGCCGCGCAGACCCTCATCGAGGACGTCCGCGAGCGCGGTTCCGAGGCGCTCCTCGAGCAGTCGGAGCGCTTCGACCGCGTGCGGCCCGCGCGCCTCCGGGTCTCGGCCGACGAGATCGCCGCCGCCGTCGAGTCGCTCGACCCGCGGGTGCGCGCGGCGATCGAGGAGTCCATCGGGCGCGTGCGCCTCGCATCCGCCGCCCAGGTGCCGGCGCCCGCGGTCACCGAGCTCGGTCCGGATGCGCGCATCGAGCAGCGCTGGCAGCCCGTGCGCCGCGCGGGCTTCTATGTGCCCGGCGGCAAGGCCGTCTACCCGTCGAGCGTCATCATGAACGTCGTCCCGGCGCAGGTCGCGGGCGTCTCGTCCGTCGTGCTCGCCTCGCCGCCGCAGGCCGAGTTCGGCGGCTCGGTGCACCCGACGATCCTCGCCGCCGCGGGCCTTCTGGGGGTCGCCGACGTGTTCGCGATGGGCGGCGCCGGTGCGATCGGCGCGTTCGCGTACGGGGTGCCGGATGCGGGCCTCGAGGCCGTCGACGTCGTCACCGGTCCCGGCAACGTCTTCGTCGCGGCCGCGAAGCGCCTCGTGCGCGGTGTCGTCGGCATCGACGCCGAGGCCGGCCCGACCGAGATCCTCGTGATCGCCGACGGCTCGGCCGACCCGGCGCTCGTCGCGGCCGACCTCCTGAGCCAGGCCGAGCACGACGAGCTCGCCGCCGCGATCCTCGTGACGGATGCGCCCGCCCTCGCCGAGGCCGTCGCCGCCGAACTCGATCGTCAGCTCGCAGGCACGACGCACCGCGAACGCGCCGCGGCGGCGCTCGACGGCCCGCAGTCGGCCGTCGTGCTCGTCGACGACCTCGCGGCCGCCGCCGAGTTCAGCAACCTCTACGGCCCCGAGCATCTCGAGATCCAGACGTCCGACGACGACGCCGTGCTCGCCGACATCAGCGACGCCGGCGCGATCTTCCTCGGCGCGTTCTCGCCCGTGAGTGTCGGCGACTACCTCGCGGGTTCCAACCACGTGCTGCCGACCGGCGGGCAGGCGCGCTTCTCCTCGGGCCTCGGCGCCGCGACGTTCCTGCGACCGCAGCAGGTCGTCCGGTACGGGCGCGAGGGGCTCTCGGAGGTCGCCGAGCGGCTGCGCGCCTTCAGCGACGCCGAGCAGCTCCCCGCCCACGGCGACGCGGTCGACATCCGTTTCCGGGGTCAGCCCATCTGAGCATCGCTTCCGAGCCGCGCAGCTGCGCGCGGGATACCCTGGACTCGATGTTCTGCCCCTTCTGCCGTCACCCCGACAGCCGCGTCATCGACTCACGGACGAGCGACGACGGGCTGTCGATCCGCCGACGCCGCCAGTGCCCCGAGTGCGGGCGGCGGTTCTCGACGACCGAGACCGCGAGCCTCAACGTCATCAAGCGCTCGGGCATCGTCGAGCCGTTCAGCCGCGAGAAGATCGTGTCGGGTGTGCGCAAGGCCTGCCAGGGCCGCCCGGTGAGCGACGCTGACCTCGCCCTCCTCGCGCAGCGCGTCGAGGAGACGATCCGCGCCACGGGCGTCGCGCAGATCGACGCGAACGACATCGGCCTCGCGATCCTGCCGCCGCTGCGCGAGCTCGACGAGGTCGCGTACCTGCGCTTCGCGAGCGTCTACCAGGCGTTCGACTCGCTCGACGACTTCGAGTCGGCCATCACCCTGCTGCGCTTCGAGCACGAGCAGGCCGCCGCCCGCACGGCCGAGGCCGGCGACACCGCGCCGGCCGCCGCCGACTGAGCCGCTAGCCTGGGGGCGGCATGTACCGTCTCCTCTTCCGGCTCGTCCTGTCGCGTTTCGACCCCGAGACCGCCCACCACCTCGCGTTCGTCGTCATCCGCGTGCTCGGATGGCCCGTCCTGCGGTCGATCACGCGTGCGCTCACGAAGCCGGATGCGTCGCTCGCCGTGCGCGCGCTCGGGCTCGAGTTCCCGACGCCCTTCGGGCTCGCGGCGGGCTTCGACAAGGAGGCGCGCGGCATCGCTGGCCTCGGTGCACTCGGCTTCGGCCACGTCGAGGTCGGCACGATCACTGCGCAGGCGCAACCCGGCAACCCGCGGCCGCGTCTGTTCCGGCTCATCCCCGACCGCGCGGTCGTCAACCGCATGGGGTTCAACAACGCCGGCGCCGTCGCGTGCGCGCCCCGCATCGAGCGCGCCCGCCGCGCCCGCATCCGTCCCGTCATCGGCGTCAACATCGGCAAGACGAAGGTCGTCCCGGTCGAGCACGCCGTGGCCGACTACCTCGAGAGCACGCGACTGCTCGCGCCGCACGCCGACTACCTCGTCGTCAACGTGAGCTCGCCCAACACGCCCGGGCTGCGCGGTCTCCAGGAACTCGACCGGCTCGAGCCGCTGCTCACGAGCGTGCGCGACGCGGCCGGGGGAGTGCCCGTGCTCGTGAAGATCGCACCCGATCTCACCGATGAGCAGGCCCTCCGCATCGCGGAGCTCGTCGTCCGCATCGGTCTCGCCGGCATCGTGGCGACCAACACGACCCTCTCGCGCGAGGGACTCACGACGGATGCCGCGGTCGTCGCCGCCGCGGGGGAGGGCGGCCTCTCGGGGGCACCCCTCGCGGCCCGCTCGCTCGAGGTGCTGCGACTGCTGCGCGCGGCCGTGGGACCCGAGCTGTGCCTCGTCTCGGTCGGCGGCGTCACGACGGCCGCCGACGTGCGCGAGCGGCTCGACGCGGGTGCGACGCTCGTGCAGGGGTACACGGCGTTCCTCTACGAGGGGCCGTTCTGGGCGCGCGCGATCAACCGCGGGCTGCGCCGCGCGGCCTGACGCCCGTGGGACGCGCGATCAGGCGGGGAACTCGCCGCGCTTGACCTGCGGCTTCGGCAGACGCAGCGGGCGCAGCTGGGCGGCGCGCATCGCCGCGTACCAGCCGACCTTCTCGACCTTGTCGGCGCCGAACTTCGCGGCGAGCTTCTTGCGCAGCGTGCGCGCGAGGAAGATGCAGTCGATCACGACGATGAGCAGGAAGCCCCACACGGCGGCGAGCGCGTAGATCGCCACGTACTCGTTGGGGATGAAGTAGGTGAGGATGACCAGCACCATGAGGGGCAGCAGGATCTCGCCCACGTTCCAGCGGGCGTCGACGTAGTCGCGCACGAACTTCTTCTGCGGTCCCTTGTCGCGCAGGGGCAGGAACCGCTCCTCGCCCCGCTCCATGCCGAGGCGCGCACGGTCGCGCTGCGCGTTGAGCTCGGCGCGCGAGGCCTGGCGGGCCGCCTTGCGGTCGTCCGGCACGAGCGGGCGCTTGCGCGCGGCCTCGCGCTCCTTGCGGGTCGGCGTGGGGCGTCCCTTGCCGAGCGCGCCGTCGACCTCCGAGCTCTCGGGAGTGGGCGTCGCGTCGTCGGGGGTCTTCTTGGGCACGGGATTCCTCGCTGGTCGGGAGACTTAAGATTACCTGCATGGCTGAGACCGACCCGTCGACCGTGTCCGCATCCACCCCCCGAGCCGAGGAGCTGCGCGAAGCGGTCGCGGCGGGGCTGCCCGCGGCGATCGCCGACCTGTCGGGTCTCGTGCGCATCCCGTCGGTCTCGTGGGACGGCTTCGACTTCGCCCACGTGCGCGCGAGCGCCGAACGCGTCGCCGAGCTCGCGCGTGAGCTGGGCGTCTTCGAGGCTGTCGACGTCGTGCAGCTGCCGGTCTCCGAGCCCGGCTCCGACGCCCTCGGGCAGCCGGCCGTCGTCGCGACGCGCAAGGCCCGGAACGGCAAGCCCACGATCCTGCTCTACGCCCACCACGACGTGCAGCCCCCGGGCGACGAGGCGAACTGGGACTCGAAGCCCTTCGAACCCACCCTGCGCGGAGACCGCCTCTACGGTCGCGGCGCCGCCGACGACAAGGCCGGCGTCGTCGCCCACATCGCCGCCATCCGCGCCTACCAGCAGGTGCTCGGCGACCCCGAGATCGGGCTCGTGCTCTACGCCGAGGGGGAGGAGGAGTTCGGCTCCCGCTCGATCTCGACCTTCCTCGAGCACTACAAGGACACCTTCGACGCCGACGTCATCGTCGTCGCGGACTCGGGCAACTGGTCGAAGGAGATCCCCGCCATCACCGTCGGGCTCCGGGGTGCGTGCGCCTTCAACCTCCGCATCACGACGCTCGAGCACGCCTCGCACTCCGGCATGTTCGGGGGAGCGGTGCCGGATGCCATGCTCGCGGCCGTGCGCCTGCTCTCGACGCTCTGGAACGAGGACGGCTCCGTGGCCGTCGCGGGTCTCACCTCGCGCGACGCCGAGACGCCCGAGTACGACGAGGCGCAGCTGCGCGAGGAGACGGGTCTCCTGCCCGGCGCGACCCCCATCGGCCACGGTGAGATCATCTCCCGGATCTGGAACCAGCCGTCGATCACCCTCACGGGCATCGACGCGCCGAGCGTCAAGGACGCCTCCAACACGCTCGTCCCGACCGTGCGCGTGCGCATCAGCGCCCGCGTGGCCCCGGGCCAGCGCGCCGAGGAGGCCTACGAGGCGATCATGGCCCACCTGCGCGCCAACACGCCGTTCGGGGCGGAGCTCGAGGTCGACGGCCTCGACCTCGGCCAGCCGTTCCTCGTCGACACGAGCGGATGGGCGGTCGCGGATGCCAAGGCCGTCCTCGAGGAGGCCTTCGGCAACGAGACGGTCGAGATGGGCGTCGGCGGGTCTATCCCGTTCATCGCCGAGCTCGCGGAGCGGTTCCCGAACGCGCAGATCCTCGTGACGGGGGTCGAAGACCCCGACTCGCGCGCGCACAGCCCGAACGAGTCGGTGCACCTCCCGAGCTTCGAGAAGGCCATCCTCGGCGAGGCCCTGCTCCTCGCGCGCCTCGCGTCGCGGTGACCAGCGGGTTCCCGGAGTCAGCGGATACAATCGCGACATGACCGACACGCTCGAGACGACCCACGGGGTCTCCCTCTCCGACACCGCCGCGCAGAAGGTGCGGTCGCTCCTCGAGCAGGAGGGCCGTGACGACCTGCGCCTTCGCGTCGCCGTGCAGCCGGGCGGCTGCTCTGGCCTCATCTACCAGCTCTACTTCGACGAGCGCCTCCTCGACGGAGACGCCACGCGCGACTTCGACGGCGTCGAGGTCGTGGTCGACCAGATGAGCGTCCCGTACCTCGACGGCGCCTCGATCGACTTCGAGGACACGATCTACAAGCAGGGCTTCACGATCGACAACCCGAACGCGCAGGGCAGCTGCGCGTGCGGAGACTCCTTCCACTGAGATTTCCACATCGCCCCCGTACGGGGCACCGGACACGAGCCGTCCTCCGCAAGGAGGGCGGCTCGTTCGGCTATAGACTGAGTATCGAATCACCACGTCGAAAGTCCGAGAGGTTCCAGGTGCGATCCAACCGCCCACAGCGTTCACGACTCGCCCGCTGGGCGGTTGTCCCGATCGGCCTCGCCGTCGCGGTCATCCTCGCCGGCTGCACGCAGGAGCAGCTCAACGGCTACCTGCCCGGCGGCGCAGGCACGACCAACCACACCGACAACGTCATCGGGCTCTGGGTGACCTCGTGGGTCGTCCTGCTCGGCGTCGGCGTCGTCACGTGGGGCCTCGCCCTGTGGGCGGCCATCGTCTACCGCCGCCGCAAGGGCCAGACGGGCCTCCCGGTGCAGCTGCGCTACAACATGCCGATCGAGATCTTCTACACGATCGTGCCGTTCATCCTCATCATCGGCTTCTTCGCCTTCACGGCGCGTGAGCAGGCTGCCATCGAGAACGACCCGGGCAACCCGGATGTGCGCATCGAGGCGTTCGGAAAGCGCTGGTCGTGGGACTTCAACTACCTCAACGAGGAGGTGTACACGAAGGGCGTCCAGGGCCAGCCGAGCCGCACGGGCGAGCTCGACGAGGACACCCTCCCCGCGCTCTACCTGCCGGTCGGCCAGAAGGTCGAGATCCAGCTCGAGTCGCGTGACGTCGCCCACTCCTTCTGGGTCATCGACTTCCTCTACAAGAAGGACATGATCCCGGCGAAGTCCAACTACATGTACTTCACGCCCCTCAAGGAGGGCGTGTTCCGGGGCAAGTGCGCCGAGCTCTGCGGTGAGTACCACGCGGACATGCTCTTCACGGTGCACGTCGTGTCCCAGGCGGAATACGAGGCCCACATCGAGGAGCTCCGTGCCGCCGGCAACGAGGGCCGACTCGGACCCGAGTACAACGTGAACCAGAACCTGCCGGGCAACGGCGAGTCCAGCGAGAACGAGGACTGATCCCGATGACGACCACGGCTCCGGCCCCCGGCCAGACCACGACGCAGACGCGCACCGTCGCGCCCGCGAAGCCGACCCGCAAGGGCAACACCATCGTCAAGTGGCTCACCACCACCGACCACAAGACGATCGGCTACCTGTACCTCATCACCTCGTTCGTCTTCTTCTGCATCGGCGGCGTGCTCGCGCTCGTCATCCGTGTCGAGCTCTTCACGCCCGGCGTCGACGTGCTGCCCACGAACGAGGCGTACAACCAGCTGTTCACGATGCACGGCACGATCATGCTGCTCATGTTCGCGACCCCGCTCTTCGCGGGTTTCGCGAACGCGATCATGCCGCTGCAGATCGGGGCCCCGGACGTCGCGTTCCCGCGTCTGAACGCCTTCGCGTACTGGCTCTTCAGCTTCGGATCGCTCATCGCGATCGGCGGGTTCCTCACGCCTCAGGGCGCCGCGGGCTTCGGGTGGACGGCCTACACGCCGCTCTCGACCACGACCTTCTCGCCGGGCATCGGCGGCAATCTCTGGGTCTTCGGCCTCGCGCTCTCGGGCTTCGGCACGATCCTCGGTGCGGTCAACTTCATCACGACGATCATCACGATGCGCGCCCCCGGCATGACCATGTGGCGCATGCCGGTGTTCACCTGGAACATCCTCGTGACGTCGATCCTCGTGCTGCTCGCCTTCCCGGTGCTCGCCGGCGGCCTCTTCGCCCTCGGTGTGGACCGCGTCTTCGGTGCTCACCTGCTCGACCCCGCCAACGGCGGCACGATCCTGTGGCAGCACCTGTTCTGGTTCTTCGGCCACCCCGAGGTCTACATCATCGCGCTGCCGTTCTTCGGCATCGTCTCCGAGGTCTTCCCGGTGTTCAGCCGCAAGCCGATCTTCGGATACAAGACCCTCATCTTCGCGACCATCGCGATCGCTGCCCTCTCCGTCACGGTGTGGGCCCACCACATGTACGTCACGGGCTCCGTGCTGCTGCCGTGGTTCGCGCTCATGACGATGCTCATCGCGGTGCCGACGGGCGTGAAGATCTTCAACTGGATCGGCACGATGTGGCGCGGCTCGGTGACCTTCGAGACCCCGATGATCTGGGCCCTCGGCTTCCTCGTGACCTTCGTCTTCGGCGGTCTCACGGGCGTCATCCTCGCCTCGCCGCCGCTCGACTTCCACGTGTCCGACTCGTACTTCGTGGTCGCGCACTTCCACTACGTGGTGTTCGGAACCGTCGTCTTCGCGATGTTCTCCGGCTTCTACTTCTGGTGGCCCAAGTGGACGGGCAAGATGCTCGACGAGCGCCTCGGCAAGATCCACTTCTGGCTGCTGTTCATCGGCTTCCACACGACCTTCCTCATCCAGCACTGGCTCGGTGTCGAGGGCATGCCGCGCCGCTACGCGGGCTACCTCGCGGGCGAGGGCTTCACGTGGGAGAACCAGCTCTCGACGATCGGCTCCGCGATCCTCGCGGTCTCGATGATCCCGTTCTTCCTGAACGTCTGGATCACGGCGCGCAAGGCTCCCAAGGTGACCGTCGACGACCCGTGGGGCAACTCGCGCTCGCTCGAGTGGGCCACCTCGTGCCCGCCGCCCCGCCACAACTTCACGTCGATCCCGCGCATCCGCTCCGAGTCGCCGGCGTTCGACCTGCACCACCCCGACACGGTGCAGGTGGGCATCGGGCCCGCCAAGGACGCCCCGGACCGCCCGGTCGTCGACGTCGCCGATGGAGAGGTGAAGTAGCGCCATGCGCACCAATGCGAACCTGATGTGGATCCTGGGGGTCTTCTTCCTCCTGGCCGCTGCCGCGTACACGATCTGGGTCGGCATCACCGTCGAGTGGGACCTCAACAAGTTCGAGTGGGTCGGCACTGTCGCGATGACGCTCTCGGCGATCCTCGCGTTCTTCCTCGCGTTCTACCTCGGGCGTACGCACAAGGCGCAGGGCGGCGAGCTCGCGCAGGACACGCTGACCGCCGACATCGACGACGACGACCCCGAGCTCGGGCACTTCAGCCCGTGGAGCTGGTGGCCGCTCGCGCTCGCGTTCGGCCTCGCGTTCGTGTTCACCGGACTCGCTGTCGGCCCGTGGGTGTCGTTCATCGGCGGCCCGATCGTGCTCATCGCGATCGTCGGCTGGAACTACGAGTACTACCGGAACCACTTCGCCCGCTGATGACGGTGCGTGAGGCCCGCCCGGGCGACGAGGATGCGATCTTCGGCCTCGTCCAGCAGCTCGGCCACGCCTTCCCTCCGGACCGCGCAGCGTTCGACGCGACGATCGCGTCGTACCTCGCGGGGGAGCACCCCTCGGTGTTGCTCTACGTCGTCGACGACGATGAGGGCATCCGCGGCTACGCGCTGACGACCATCGTGCCGCTGCTGTCCACCAACGGTCCGTCGGCGCAGCTGCAGGAGATCGTGGTCGCAGCGGATGCCCGTGGTCACGACTACGGCACGAAGCTCGTGAAGGCCGTCGAGGCCGAGTGCGAGCGCCGTGGGGTCACACAGCTGACCGTCGCGAGCCGTCGTGCAGGCGGGTTCTACGACCGACTCGGCTTCCACGAGTCGGCGGAGTACATGCGCCGCTTCTTCTGACGCCGGCACCGTAGTGAGCCCAGGAGGGCCGCGTCAGAACGGCCGTCCGTTGTTGGACATGCTCGTCATCTGACCGGCTGTCGCCTCCTCGTGCAGCTTGACGCTCTTGAGCGCCTCCGCGCGGTCCCTCGGGTCGATGTGCTGCTTCGCGGCGCGCTTGTGCATGACGATCGTGCCGGCCATCCAGCCGGCGAGCCCCAGCACGGTCACGCCGAGGCCGAGCACGAGTGAGAAGGTCATGTCTCGTCTCCCTACGGGCGGCGCACAGACGTCATCTTGCCGGCCGCCGCGGCCTCGTGGAGACTCTTCGACTGCAGGGCGGCCGCGCGGTCGGCCGGCGGCACGAAGGTCTCGCCCGCATCGCGCTCACGACGACGCACGAGCACCGAGATCGCGATCCAGGCGCCGATCGCGACGATCGGGAAAGCGACTCCGATGATGAGCGTGAACTCCATGTGTCATTCTCCCACGGGGGAGCGGTCGCACGCGAGAGGGGCGGCACCTTTCGGCGCCGCCCCTCTCGTACCGAGCGGACTCAGTGGTGGTCGTGCTTCGAGGCTTCGAGCTCGGAGCGCGTCACCGGGGCGATGCGGTCCTCGAAGAACCAGCGCGACAGCACACCGCGGATGCGGCTGGCCACCGTGATCTTGCCCTTTGCGTTCGGGCGCACCATGAGCGGCGCGTAGTCGTCGTAGCTCACGAGACGCCAGCGCTCGTAGTCGGAGAGCTGCTCGTGCACCTCGATGTACTCGCCGCCCGGCAGGCGCACGATACGACCCGACTCGAAGCCGTGCAGCGCGATCTCGCGGTCCTTCTTCTGGAGCGAGAGGGCGATGCGCTTCGTGAGGAAGTACGCCGCGATGGGGGCGAGGATGAGCGCGAACTGCAGCACGTGCGTCACGCCCTCGATCGAGAGCCTGAAGTGCGTAGCGATGAGGTCCGAGCTCGCCGCCGCCCACATGACCGCGTAGAAGGTGACGCCTGCGGCGCCGATCGCGGTGCGGGTCGGGGCGTTGCGGGGGCGGTCGGCGATGTGGTGCTCGCGCTTGTCGCCCGTGATGAACGCCTCGATGAACGGGTACAGGGCCACGAGGATGATGAACAGCACCAGAACCGCGATGGGGATCAGGATGTACATCGTGAACGTGAAACCCCACAGCTCGAACTCGAGGTGCGGCGGGATGAGTCGCAGCATGCCGTCCGCGAAGCCGATGTACCAGTCGGGCTGGGTGCCGGCGGAGACGGGCGACGGGTCGTACGGGCCGTAGTTCCAGATCGGGTTGATCGTCACCGTCGAGGCGACGAGCATGATGACGCCGAAGACGATGAAGAAGAAGCCGCCGGCCTTGGCCGCGAACACCGGCATGATCGGCACGCCGACGACGTTGCCCTCGGTGCGACCCGGTGCCGCGAACTGCGTGTGCTTGTTCACGACGAGCAGGATCATGTGCACGCCGATCGCCGCGACGACGAGCGCCGGCAGCAGCAGGATGTGCAGCGTGTAGAGGCGTCCGACGATCGCCTCGCCCGGGAACTCGCCGCCGAACAGCAGGTACGAGATCCAGGTGCCGACGATCGGCACGCCCTTGACCATGCCGTCGATGATGCGGAGACCGTTGCCCGAGAGCAGGTCGTCGGGGAGCGAGTAGCCCGTGAAGCCCTCGCCCATGGCGAGCACGAAGAGCACGAAGCCGACGACCCAGTTGATCTCGCGCGGCTTGCGGAACGCGCCCGTGAAGAACACGCGCAGCATGTGCAGGCCGATCGAGGCCACGAAGAGCAGGGCCGCCCAGTGGTGCACCTGGCGCATGAGAAGGCCGCCGCGCACGTCGAAGGAGATGTCGAGGGTCGAGGCCATGGCGGCCGACATCTCGACGCCCTTGAGCGTGGGGTAGGAGCCCTCGTAGATGACCGGGGTCATCGACGCCTGGAAGAAGAACGTCAGGAACGTTCCCGAGAGCAGGATGACGATGAAGCTGTAGAGCGCGACCTCGCCGAGCATGAACGACCAGTGGTCGGGGAAGATCTTGCGACCGAGCTCCTTGACGAGGCCCGACATGCTCGTGCGGTCCTCGATGTAGTTCGCGCCCCAGTTGACGAAGCGCATGCCCTTGCCCGGTGCAGGGCGGGCCTCGGTCGTCTCCGCGGTGGACGTGGCGGTGGCGGTCACAGCGAACGCTCCCAGAAGCTCGGGCCGACGGGCTCCTGGAAGTCGCTGCGCGCGATCAGGTAGCCTTCCTCGTCGACGGTGATGGGCAGCTGCGGCAGCGGGCGCTTGGCCGGGCCGAAGATGACGGCGGCCTCACGCGTGATGTCGAACTGCGACTGGTGGCAGGGGCACAGCAGGTGGTGGGTCTGCTGCTCGTACAGGGCGACGGGGCAGCCGACGTGCGTGCAGATCTTGGAGTACGCGACGATCCCGCGGAAGTTCCAGTCCTCGCGGCCCTCGGAGACCTGGAGGTCCTCGGGCTTGAGGCGCATGAGCAGCACGGCCGCCTTGGCCTTCTCCTCGAGCGGGTGCGACGACTCGTGCAGGTTCTCGGGGATGACGTGGAAGACCGAGCCGAGCGTCACATCCGACGCCTTGATCGGGATGCCGTTGGGGTCGCGCGCGAGGCGGACGCCCTTCTCCCACAGGGTGTGCTTGAGGAGCTTCACGGGGTCTTCGGCGGGGGCGAAGTCGCGGAAGATGACGATCGCCGACAGCGGGGCGAGCGCGAGCGCGCCGAAGAGGCTGTTGCGGATGAGCTTGCGTCGCGTGAAGCCGGACTCCTTGTTGCCGAGCGTGAAGATCTCGGCGGCGCGCGCGATCGTCTCGGGCTTACCGCGGGTCTCGTGGCGCTCCTCGACGAGGTCGTGGCCGTCCATGAGCGACTTCGACCAGTGCACCGCGCCGAAGCCGATGCCGAGCAGGCCGAGCGTGAAGCCGAGGCCGAGGAGCAGGTTGTTCACCCGCACGGACTCGATGTCGCCCTCGTGGATGGGGAACACGATGTACGCGACGACCGCGAACACGCTTCCCACCATCGAGGCGAGGAACAGCCAGAAGATGCGCCGCTCGTTCTGGCGCTCCTTCACCGGGTCGATGTCGGAGACGCGCGGACGGAACGGCGGGAATCCCGGGTTCTCGACGCGGTCATCCGTGACGACGCCGACGCCCGCGGGCAGAGGCGCGCTCTCGTGCCTCTCGACTGCGGTGCCGGTTTCGGCCCCGTCGGTCCCTGCCATGCGCTTCCCTTCCTGTGCTTCCGTGCTCACGCGTCAGTTCGACTTCGCGGTGAGCCAGACGGTGATCGCCACGATCCCGCCGAGGGCGAAGATCCAGACGAACAGACCCTCCGAGACCGGTCCGAGGCTTCCGAGGTCGTAGCCGCCGGGCGAGGGGTTGTTCTCGAGGTACTTGAGGTACGTGATGATCGCCGACTTGTCTTCGGGCGTGATGTTGGCGTCGTTGAACACCGGCATGTTCTGCGGGCCGGTGATCATCGCCTCGTAGATGTGCTTGGCGCTCACGCCCATGAGGCCCGGGGCGAACTTGCCCTGGGTGAGCGCGCCGCCCGCGCCGGCCACGTTGTGGCACATGGCGCAGTTGATGCGGAAGAGCTCGGCGCCCGCCGCGAGGTCGCCGTCGCCCTGCAGGTAGCGCTCGTCGGGGATCGACGGGCCGGGGCCGAGGGATGCGACCCACGCCGCGAGCGCGGCGATCTGGGGCTCCGTGAACTGGATCGGCTTCTCTTCGGCCTGCGGGCCGTTGGCGGCCATGGGCATCCGGCCCGTGCCGACCTGGAAGTCGACGGCGGCGGCGCCGACGCCGATGAGCGACGGGGCGTCCTCGGTGCCCTCGGCCTGGAGGCCGTGGCAGCTCGCGCAGTTGGCGGCGAAGAGCTTCTCGCCCTCCTCCGTGAGCTTGGTCACCTGCGTCTCGCTCGCGGCGCCCGCGGAGGAGCCCGCGGTGAACGCCGTGTAGGCGCCGCCGGTCGCGAGGAGACCGATGAGCAGGAGGGCACCCGATGCGAGCGGGGAACGCCGTCCGGCGCGGCGGGAACGTGAGTTGTGAGCGGTAGTCGCCATGATCGTGGAGTGGATCCGTTCTGCCGGGCTATCTGAGGACGTAGATGACGAGGAACAGACCGATCCAGACGACATCGACGAAGTGCCAGTAGTAGGACACGACGATCGCGCTCGTCGCCTCCTTGTGCGTGAATCGCTTGACCGCGTAGGTGCGGCCGATCACGAGGAGGAAGGCGATGAGGCCTCCCGTCACGTGCAGGCCGTGGAAACCGGTCGCGAAGTAGAAGACCGAGCCGTAGGAGTCGGATGCGAGGCCCACGTGCTCGGAGACGAGCATGCCGTACTCGAAGATCTGGCCCGTGACGAAGACCGCGCCGAGGGCGTAGCTGAGGAAGAACCACTCGACCATGCCCCACTTGGTGAGGGCCAGGATGCCGCCCGTGCGCTTCGGCTGCATGCGCTCGGCGGCGAAGACGCCGAACTGCGCCGTGAACGACGACGCCACGAGGATGATCGTGTTGACGAGCGAGAACGGGATGTTCAGCTTCGCGGTCTGATCGGCCCACAGCTCGGGCGAGACGGCCCGCAGCGAGAAGTAGACGGCGAACAGGCCAGCGAAGAACATGACCTCGCTGCCGAGCCACACGATGGTGCCCACGGCGACGGTGTTCGGCCGATGGATGACCGGTGTGCTCGGGGCGCTGACGGCAGAGGAAGTGGTCACCTGACCATTATGGCCGATATCGCTCACGGCGAATTCACACCCGGGGGCCTGTCGCGCATCCATCCCCGGATTGGGGACATCGGCGACTCGCTACGATCGTCGCCATGCCCACCGAACTGACCTGGCCCGCCGTGCTCACCGAGCTCCTCGCAGGGGGAGACCTCTCGATCGCCGAGGCCGAGTGGGCGATGGGCCAGATCATGTCGGGCGACGCGACCCCCGCGCAGATCGCGGCCTTCCTCATCGCGCTGCGCGCGAAGGGCGAGACCGTCGACGAGATCGTCGGCTTCCGCGACGCGATCCTCGCGGCGGCGAAGCCGCTCCCCGTCGACCCCATGGGGCTCGACATCGTGGGCACAGGCGGCGACCGCTTCGGCACCGTCAACGTCTCGTCGATGTCGTCGTTCGTGTGCGCCGCCGCGGGGGTGCCGGTCGTGAAGCACGGCAACCGCGCGGCGAGCTCCGCATCCGGCTCGTCCGACACGCTCGCGGCGCTCGGCGCCGATCTGCTCATCGAGCCCGAGCGCGTCGCGAAGGTGCTCGAGGAGACGGGCCTCACGTTCGTGTTCGCCTCGCACTTCCACCCGGGGTTCAAGAACGCGGGTCCCGTGCGGGCGGAGCTCGGCATCCCGACGGTCTTCAACTTCCTCGGCCCGCTCTGCAACCCCGCGCGCCCCGAGGCCTCGGCCGTCGGTGTCGCGAACCTCGACAAGGTGCCGCTCATCACGGGCGTGTTCCAGACGCGCGGCGCGACGGCGCTCGTCTTCCGCGGCGACGACGGGCTCGACGAGCTCACGACGACCGGTCACAGCCACGTCTGGGAGGTGTCGCGTGGCGCCGTCGACGAGCACGACATCGACCCCGCCGACCTCGGCCTCCCGCGCGCGTCGATCGACGAGCTGCGCGGCGGCGACCCCGCGACGAACGCCGCGATCGCACGACGCGTGCTCGCGGGGGAGACGGGCCCCGTGCGCGACATCGTGCTGCTCAACGCCGCGGCCGGCCTCGTGTCGTGGGACCTCGCGCTCGACCACACGAAGGGTCAGGAGGACATCCGCTCGCGGTTCCGCGAGAAGATCGCCGTCGCCGCGTCGGTCATCGACTCGGGTGCGGCGATCGCGAAGGTCGACGAGTGGGTGGCGGCGACGCGCGCCTGATCGTCGACGCGGCTCACAGCCGCACGACGTCGTCGGGGCCGAACTCCGCGACCGTGCGATGGCCCGAGAGGCCGAGCACGAGATCCGTCTCCGCGAGGATGTCGCGCAGCACCTGACGAGCGCCGTCCTCGCCCGAGATCGCGAGTCCGTAGACCCACGCGCGTCCGACGCCCACGGCCGTCGCGCCGAGCGCGAGAGCCCGCACGACATCCGCTCCTCCCCGTACACCGGAGTCGAGCAGCACGGGGAGGCGGCCCTCGACCGCCTCGACGACACCCGGCAGCGCGTCGAGCGAGCCGATGGCGCCGTCGACCTGCCGCCCGCCGTGGGTCGAGACCATGACGGCGTCGACGCCCGAGTCGACCGCGCGCCGCGCGTCGTCGGGATGCTGGATGCCCTTGAGCACGATCGGCAGGCGCGTGCGCTCCCGCAGGAACGGCAGGTCGGCCCAGCTGAGCGACGGGCGCGAGAAGACGTCGAGGAAGGTCTCGACCGCCACCCGGGGTTCGCCCGTGCGGAGGTTCTGCCAGAACGGGCCGGGGTACCGCCGCGTCATCTCCACGAGCGTGCGGATCGCGGCGGGCGTGACGCGCGGCCGAGGGGCATTTGAGGTCCGCGACATCCGGGCGCGCACGAGCTCCCGGAAGACGGGGTCCGAGGTGTACTGCGCGATGCCCATGCCGCGGATGAAGGGCAGGAATGCGCGGTCGAGGTCGCGCGGGCGCCAGCCGAGCATGCCCGTGTCGAGCGTCACGAGGATCGCCTCGGCGCCCGCCGCCTCGGCCCGGCTCACGAAGCTCTCGACGAGGGCGTCCTCGCTCGACCAGTACAGCTGGAACCACCACGGGCCCGCGCCGTCGGCCGCGATGCGCTCCATGGGCTGCGAGGCCTGGCTCGACACGATGCTCGTGATGCCGAGCGAGCCGGCGGCACGCGCGATCGCGAGGTCCGCATCCGGGTCGACGAGCTCGAGCACGCCGATCGCCGAGGTCAGGAGGGGTGTCGGGTGCCGCCTCCCGAAGAGCTCGATCGAGAGGTCGCGCTCGGCGACGTCGCGCAGCATCCGCGGCACGAGCCGCCAGGCGTCGAAGGCGTCGTAGTTCGCCTCGGCCGTCGACTCGCGACCCGCAGCGCCCGCGACGTAGGCCCACGCATCCTGCGACATCGTGCGCTCGGCGGCGCCGACGAGGGCCGCCCATCCGGTCGGGACGGCGGGTCGCGTGCCGGATGCGCCTGCGCGGAAGATCTCGGACTGCCGGGCGCGGCCCGGGGCGGGGGAGCGGACCTCGTCGTCCATGTGTGCGTCTCCTGTGGTGATGGGTGTCGCTAGGCCTGCCCGTGCGCTGCGCGGGCCCGCCGCGACAGCGAGTCGATGATGACAGCGAGCAGGAGCACGCCGCCCGTGATCATGTAGCGGATCGAGGAGTCGAGATTGAGCAGGGTGAGGCCGTTCGAGATGGACTGGATGACGGCGATTCCGAGCAGTGCGCTCCACGCGGAGCCGCGGCCGCCGAAGAGGCTCGTGCCGCCGATGACGGCGGCGGCGATCGCGACGAGGTTCGTGTCGCCCGCGCCCGAGTTGAGGTTGACGGACATGAGTCGCCCCGCCGCGAGCAGACCGCCGACCGCAGCGAACGTCGAGCACAGCACGAAGACGGAGATGTAGACGCGGTCGACGCGGATGCCGGCGCGGCGCGCGGCCTCGACGGAGCCTCCGACGGCGTACACCTCGCGCCCCCACCGGGTGCGCGTGAGCACGACGTGCATGACCGCGACGAGCACGATGAAGAAGACGAACATGACGCCGACGCCGCGGTTCGTCGCGAGGTAGGCCACGGCGAGGGCGCACAGGGCGAAGAGGCCTCCCGCCTTCGCGGCCTGCCATCCGAGAGGCGAGGTCGTGAGGCCCGCGCGGAGGCGCCGGCGCCGGCGCAGCACGGCCGCGGTGAAGATGCCGCCCGCCCAGAGCGCGGCGAGCAGGTAGGCGACCCACGGCGGCAGGAACCAGCTCGTCGCGAAGAGCACGATGGGCGAGTCGGCCGGGAGGTTGATCGACCCGTTCGGACCGAGCACCTTGAGCTGGAGGCCGAGCACGCCGAGGAGGCCGGCGAGCGTGATGATGAAGCTCGGCACGCCGAAGCGCGTGAAGAGCACGCCGTAGAGGAGCCCGACGGCGGCGCCGGCCGCGACGGCGGAGACGATCGCGAGCGCGAGCGGCCAGCCGAGCTGCGTGAGCCCCACCCCGAGGATCGCCGCCGAGAGGCCGCTCACCGAGCCGACGGAGAGGTCGATCTGTCCGAGCAGGAGCACGAGCACGACGCCGATCGCGATCGTGCCCGTCGCGGCGCACTGGAGCGTGAGGTTCACGAGGTTGTCGGCCGAGAGGAAGCTCGGGTTCATGACCTGGAACGCGGCCCAGATGACGACGAGCCCGACGATGACGGGGAGAGACCCGAGGTTTCCCGTGAGCCGGGAGCGCGCGTCGTCGACGAGGCTCGTGACGCGCGCACGCATGCCGGGCGCCTCCGTGATGTCGCTCATCGCAGGGGTCCGATCCGGCGGGGGCGGGGGAACGGCGGATCGGGCATCGGGCGCGCGTGCTCGGTGGCGCCCGTGATGGCCGCGATGATGTCCTCGTAGCCCACGTCCGACGCGAAGAAGTCGCCGTTGTTGCGCCCGAGCCGCAGCACGACGATCCGGTCGGCGACCGCCTGCACGTCGGCCATGTTGTGGCTGATGAGCACGACGCCGTGGCCGCGTTCGCGCAGACGCTCGATGAGGTTGAGCACCTCGGCCGTCTGCGCGACGCCGAGCGCCGCCGTCGGCTCGTCGAGGATGACGACGCGCGGATCCCCGATGAGCGAACGCGCGATCGCGACCGTCTGCCGCTGGCCCCCCGAGAGCGCCGCGATCGGCACGCGCACCGACGGGATGCGCGCCGAGAGCTGGCGGAGGAGCTCCCACGCCTCGCGCTCCATCTCCTCCTCGTCGAGCGCCATCCCGGCGATCTCGCGGCCCAGGAAGAGGTTCGCGACGACGTCGAGGTTGTCGCACAGGGCGAGGTCCTGGAACACCGTCGCGATGCCGAGGGCGCGGGAGGCCGTGGGGTCGGGGATCTGCACCGACTGGCCCTCGAACTCGATCTCGCCGTCGTCGGCGGGGTGCACGCCCGCGAGGATCTTCACGAGCGTCGACTTGCCCGCGCCGTTGTCGCCGACGATCGCGACGACCTCGCCGGCGTGGATGTCGAGGTCGATGTCGTCGAGCGCCTGCACCTTGCCGAAGCTCTTCGAGATGCCGCGCATCGAGAGCACCGGGACCCGCCCGGGAGGACCGGGCACGGGGAGGGGCACGACGGCCTCGACGCTCACGTGAGCCCCGCCTCGCGGCACGCCGACGCGTAGTCGGAGGTGCACAGCTGCGCGACCGTGAAGAAGCCGTCGTCGATGACGACGGAGGCGATCTCGCCGCGCCTGACCGGGAGCGGCTCGAGCAGGAACGAGGGGATCCGCGCGTCGCCGACCGCGACCTCGACCTCGCCGGCGGGGCGGCGGTCGTTGACGAGGTCGATCGCGAGCTCGGCCGCGAGGAAGGCCTGCGGGCGCAGCGCCTTGTAGACGGTCATGTACTGGTCGCCCATGAGGATGCGCTGGAGGCCCGCGAGCTCCGCATCCTGACCCGTGACGGGCGGCAGGGGCGCGACCCCGGCCGCCTTGAGCGACGCGATCGCGCCTCCGGCCGTCGGGTCGTTCGCGGCGTAGACCCCCACGATGCGCGAGCCGAAGCGCGTGATCTGGCCCGACACCCAGTCCTGCGCCTTTCCGGGGTCCCAGCCCGGCGTGTCGAACTCGGCGAGCACCTCGTAGCCGCTCCCGTCGATGACGGCGTGCGCACCGCGCTTGAACTGGGACGCGTTGTTGTCGGTCGGCGAGCCGTTGACCATGAGGATGCCGCCGTCGGCCGGGTCGACGTCGAGCTCGCGCAGGCGGTCGACGAGCGCCTCCGCCTGAAGGCGGCCGACGAGCTCGTTGTCGAACGAGACGTAGTACGCGACGTCGGGGCTCTGGATGAGGCGGTCGTACGCGATGACGGGGACGCCGCGCGCGGATGCGAGGCCCACGATCGAGGCGGCCGAGACGCCGTCGAAGGGGTCGAGCACGAGCACGCTCACGCCCTGTGTGAGCATCGACTCCGCCTGCTGCTGCTGCTTCGCGGCGTCGCCGTCGGCGTTCGCGTAGAGCACCTGGCAGGAGGGGCACAGCTCGCCGATGCGCTCCTCGAAGTAGGGGCGGTCGGCGCTCTCATACCGTGCCGTGACCGAGTCGGGGAGGAGCAGCCCGATCTTGGCGGTGTCGGGGTCGCCCGTCGCGCCCGTCGTGACCCCGTTCGTGCACCCCGCGAGGGTGAGGACGGCGACGAGTGCGGCGGCCGCGAGTGCGAGCGCCCGGGGCGTGCGTGTCATCGCGTCACCCGAGCGCCACGCGGATGTCGGCCGTGCCCGCCGCGGGGAACGCGCTCGAGTGCTCCGCGGCGACGGCGAGTGCGCCCATGAGCGCGGCGCGCGGGCCGAGCTGCCCCGCGACGATCTCCGGGGCGGGGGCGAGGCGGCTCGCGAGCGAGCGGTCGACGACCTGGCGGATCGGCCCGAGCAGCAGCTCGCCGGCGCGCGCGAGGTGGCCGCCGACGACGACCCGTGCGGGGTCGAACATGCTCGCGACGTTGGCGGCGGCGACGCCGATGTGGGCGCCCGCCTCCGCGATCGCCCGGATGCAGACGTCGTCGCCCGCCATGGCGCGCACGATGACGTCGCTCAGCTTGAGGCCCGAGTAGTGCGACTTGAGCGACTCGACGACCGCATCGCCGCCCGCGATCGCCTCGAGGCATCCGAGGTTGCCGCAGCGGCACAGCGGGCCGTTCTCGACGATGACCATGTGACCGAACTCGCCCGCGCTGCCGCTCGCGCCGCGATAGCCGCGCCCCGCGACGAGGATGCCCGCGCCGATGCCGTCGCTCACCTCGACGAACATCGCGTCGTCCTGGCCCCGCAGCGCGCCGAGGCGGTGCTCCGCGAGGGCGGAGAGGTTGGACGAGTTGTCGACGACGACGGGCACCCGCAGTGTGCGCTCGACGGCGTCGGCGATCGCGATGCCCTCCCAGCCGCGCAGGATGCCGGGGCGCGCGACCATGCCGCTCGCGGCATCCATCGGGGCCGAGATCGCGACCCCCGTCGCGAGCAGTTCGTCGCGCTCGGCGGAGACGTTGTCGAGCATGTCGGCGAGCAGCATCCCGACGCGGCGGATCTCGTTGTCGGAGCGGTGGTCGCGCGCGAGCGGCATCTCGTGCTCCGCGACGACCGTGAGGCCCGTGTCGGCGAGCGCCACGCGCAGGTGGCGCTGGGAGAAGTGGATGCCGCACACGAGACCCGAGGCGTGCGCGAGCGTGACGTACTGGGCGCGGCGTCCGGAGCGCATCGACTTCGACGTGCTCAGCACGCCCGACTCGGAGAGCTCCTTGACGATGTTGGAGACGGTCGCGGGGGAGAGGCCCGTGGCTCCCGCGAGCTCGACCTGCGTGAGCCCGCCGTGCTTCTTGACGGCGTCGACGATGCGGCCGCGATTCGCCTCGCGCAGAGAGGTCTGCGACCCGGGGGTGCGCCGCTGGTCCGCCATGCCCGAAAGGATACCGGCGGAACGGCTCCGACCGGGGGAATCCGCTCGACCCGAACGGGGGACGCGCGTCCGGAGGAGGCCCCGCGGCGTTCTAGGCTTGACGGGTGACCAAGGTCTTGAGCTCCCTCCCCGTCGGCGAGCGCGTCGGCATCGCGTTCTCCGGCGGCCTCGACACCTCCTGCGCCGTCGCGTGGATGCGCGACAAGGGCGCGGTGCCGTGCACGTACACCGCCGACCTCGGGCAGTACGACGAGCCCGACATCGACGCCGTGCCCGGGCGCGCTCTCGAGTACGGCGCGGAGATCGCGCGTCTCGTCGACGCGAAGCGCGCCCTCGTCGAGGAGGGCCTCGTCGCCCTCCAGTGCGGGGCGTTCCACATCCGCTCGGGCGGCAAGACGTACTTCAACACGACGCCCCTCGGCCGCGCCGTGACGGGCACGATGCTCGTGCGCGCCATGAAGGAGGACGGCGTCGAGATCTGGGGCGACGGCTCGACCTACAAGGGCAACGACATCGAGCGGTTCTACCGTTACGGCCTGCTCGCGAACCCGCGCCTGCGCATCTACAAGCCGTGGCTCGATGTCGACTTCGTCACGGAGCTCGGCGGCCGCAAGGAGATGAGCGAGTGGCTCGTCGCCCACGGCTTCCCGTACCGCGACTCCACCGAGAAGGCCTACTCGACCGACGCGAACATCTGGGGCGCGACGCACGAGGCGAAGAACCTCGAGGAGCTCTCGAGCGGTCTCGACATCGTCGACCCGATCATGGGCGTCGCGTCGTGGCGCGACGACGTCGAGGTCGCGACCGAGGAGGTGTCGGTGCGGTTCGAGGCCGGTCGCCCCGTCGCGATCAACGGCGTCGAGTTCGACGACCCGGTGGCGCTCGTGCTCGAGGCCAACGCGATCGGAGGCCGCCACGGTCTCGGCGCGTCCGACCAGATCGAGAACCGCATCATCGAGGCGAAGTCGCGCGGCATCTACGAGGCCCCCGGCATGGCGCTCCTGCACATCACCTACGAGCGCCTGCTCAACGCCATCCACAACGAGGACACCGTCGCGAACTACCACGCGGAGGGCCGCCGCCTCGGCCGCCTCATGTACGAGGGCCGCTGGCTCGACCCGCAGTCGCTCATGCTGCGCGAGTCGCTGCAGCGCTGGGTGGGCTCGGCCGTCACGGGCGAGGTCACGCTGCGTCTCCGTCGCGGCGACGACTACACGATCCTCGACACGACCGGCCCGCACCTCAGCTACGCGCCCGAGAAGCTCTCGATGGAGCGCGTGGGCGACGCGGCCTTCGGGCCCGACGACCGGATCGGCCAGCTCACGATGCGCAACCTCGACATCGCCGACTCGCGTTCGCGTCTCGAGCAGTACGCCGCGCAGGGCCTCATCGGCGGCCCGACGGGCGAGCTCGTGGGGCGTCTCGAGCAGGGCTCGGCCGACGAGATCCTCGGTGCCGTCGAGGCGACGACCGCCGACGAGGAGGCCATCGACGCGCGCGTCGACGCGGCCAACGAGGCCTCGGCATTCGACCTCGGAACCGACTGAGCGCAGCCCCGGCGCGCGCCGCATCCGCCGATAGGCTGGGCTCTCTGAGAGCCACGCGAGAGAGGATGCGGCCATGCGGGAGCTGCAGAGCCAGATCATCGAGTCCCTCGGCGTCACGCCGCAGATCGACCCGGCCGCGGAGGTGGCCCGTCGGCGGGACTTCCTCGTCGACTACCTGCGCGCGACCGGTGCCAAAGGACTCGTGCTCGGCATCTCGGGAGGGCAGGATTCGACGCTCGCGGGGCGCCTCTCGCAGCTCGCGGTCGAGCGCATCCGCGAGGAAGGCGGCGAGGCGACCTTCACGGCCGTGCGTCTGCCGTACCGCGTGCAGGCGGACGAGGCGGATGCGCAGCTCGCGCTGAGCTTCATCCGCCCCGACGAGTCGGTCGTGTTCGACATCGCGGACGGCGTCGACGGCGTCGCGGCGGAGTTCGAGCGGGAGGCCGGGCGGCCGCTCGCCGACTACCACAAGGGCAACGTCAAGGCCCGCCTCCGCATGGTCGCGCAGTACGCGATCGCGGGCGAGCGCGGCGCGCTCGTCGTCGGCACCGACCACGCGGCGGAGGCCGTGACGGGGTTCTTCACGAAGTACGGCGACGGGGGAGCCGACGTGCTGCCCCTCAGCGGGCTCACGAAGAGGCAGGGGCGCGAGCTCCTGCGCAGCCTCGAGGCCCCCGCGCGGCTGTACGAGAAGGCGCCCACGGCCGACCTTCTCGACGACCGACCCGGACAGACCGACGAGACCGAGCTCGGCATCAGCTATGCGCAGATCGACGCGTACCTCGAGGGGCGCGAGATCGGCGTCGAGGCCGCCGAGGCGCTCGAGGCGCGCTACCTCGCGACGCGCCACAAGCGCACGGTGCCCGTCGGACCGGACGACGCGTGGTGGCGCGCGGTCTGAGCCGCTCGCGCTTGCGCGTCAGAGACCGAGCTTCGCGCGCAGGAAGTCGTTGACGAAGACGCCGCGCGGATCGTGGGTGCGTGCGAGCTCGCGGAAGTCGGCGAGCCGCGGGTAGAGGCCCTCGAGCACGTCGACGTCGGCGTGGAAGCGCTTGCCCCAGTGCGGGCGGGCGCCGAGCGGGAGCAGCCGATCCTCGAGTCGGGGGAGGAGCGCGTCCACAGCGGGCTGGTCGGGGAGCCAGGTGAAATGGAGGGCGACCGCATCCGTCCCGAAGGCGCCCGAGAGCCACAGCTCGTCCGCGGCGATCTCGCGGAGCTCCGACACCTGCAGGACGGGACGGATGGCGGGCGCGAGCCCACGCACCGCGCGGACGGCCTCGACGGCGTGCGTGCGGGGGAGGAGGTACTCGGTCTGCAGCTCGTCGCCCGCCGAGGGCGTGAACTCGAGGCGGAAGTGCGGAAGGCGGTCGAGCCACGGTCCGGCCACGCCGAGCTGAGGCGTGCAGTTGACGGGGTCGACACCGGCGATGGGGTGCATCTCGACGGGCGAAGGCCGCGAGCCGAGCACGCCCGAGGGTGGCTCGGGGTCGCGGTCGACGCGGCGCTTGAGCCAGAGCTGGTCGACCGTTTCGGGATCCGACCACGACGAGAAGAGGCTCACGCTGTAGCCGAGCGAGGTCACCTCGTCGAAGTGCTCCAGGACGAGGGCGAGCGGAAGGTCTCGGTACACGGTCTGCGCGACGGCGAAGCTCGGCTCGACGTCGAGCTCGAACGCGACGACGACGCCGAGCGCGCCGAGCGAGACGACAGCACCGTCGAAGCCGACATCGCCGCGGCCCAGGGCGACGAGCTCACCGGTGCCGTCGACCAGCTCGAGGGCGCGCACGGAGGTCGCGAGCGAGCCGTTCCCGACGCCCGAGCCATGCGTCCCCGTCGCGACCGCGCCGGCGACGGAGATGTGGGGGAGCGAGGCGAGGTTCGCGAGCGCGAGACCCTGCGCCTCGAGCACGCGCGCGAGCTCGCCGTAGCGGATGCCGGCGGGCACGCGCACGCTCGTGCGGGCCTCGGCGATCACGACGTCGGCGGGGTCGGCGAAGCCGCCCGACGAGACGAGCGTGCCGGGCGTGTCGGCGACGGGGGAGAAGGAGTGCCGCGTGCCGAGCGGGCGCAGGGAGCCCGGATGCGCCTCCCGCACGAGCGCGCGCACCTCGTCGACGGTGCGCGGGGTCGACAGGCGCTCCGCCGCGAACTCGAGGTTCCCTGCCCAATTGTGCTCGCGCATCCGTCTTCCGCCCACCGGACGATCGTAGGCGGCGGAGACGGGCGCCGGGTCGACGTCAGCCCGAGACGCCCGCGCCGATGGGGCGCATCGTGATGCCGAGCCCGTCGCGCCACGCCCGCACGGTCGTGCGCTGGCGGTCGTCGCACACGTAGCCGTAGCCGACCTCGACGTCCCAGTACTCGAAGCTGCTGACCCACACGCGGTGGTCGAGCGTCCAGCCGTCGAGGTAGGTGAGGGCGAAGCAGTCGGCCATCCGCTCGTGATCGCCCGCGAACGCGAGCAGCGCGCTCTCGGTCTCGACGGGGTTCGTGAACTGCAGCACGTGGGCGAACTCGTGGTAGGCGAGTCCGGTGCGGATCCAATCGGTCATCCACGGCGCCGCGTCGTCGGCGGCGTCGACGTGCACGAGGAGCGGGTCGTCGGACATGACGCACGCGAGCACGTCGGAGGCGCACAGCGCGTCGGCGTCGTCGCGCACCCAGGTCGCGTAGCCCGCCCCGAGGGCGTCGAGGTGCGTCTCGTAGGGGTTGCCGGTCGCGTCGACGGACGCCTCCGCCTCGGCCGCCGCACGGCGCTCGGCGAGCTCGGCGCGCGCATCCTCGACGCTCGCGATCGTCGTCTCGAGGGCATCCGCGTCCCATCGGCGGGCCCAGCCCTGCGCGGCGAGGGTCTGGAGGTGGTCCCACGAGACGAGCGTCGCGAAGGGCAGGCCCTCGTACGTCTTGACCTCTTCGAGGAGGCCCTGCATGGAGGCGGAGAAGGTGTCCTTGCGGTCGACGTACTCCTGCTGCTCCTCGATGCGGCGCTCGTTCTCGACGATCGTCGCCTTCGCCTCCTCGAGCTGCAGCACGTACCAGACGAGCGCACCTGCGGCGCCCGCGAGGCCGAGCGAGAGCAGGACGACGGCGACGATGAGGCCGAGGGGGCGGCGGGGCGGTTCCGGCGCTGGGGGCACGTACTGCAGCGGCGCCACCTGCGGGGCGAGGTACTGGGGAGGCGGAGCCTGGGGAGGCACGTACTGGGGAGGCACGTCCTGCGCGGGGGTGGGGGAGGCCGGCGGCGGGGGCGCGGACGGATCGGGCGCGGGCTGCAGGGGATCGGTCACGTCTGGTGGGCCTCCTCGTCGGTCGCGTCAGACTACCGCCGCCGCAGCACCGCGCGATGCGCCGAGTTCGGGGGAGAGTGCACCGACCGCCGCACGGCATCCGTGGCGCATGCACTCCTCGGTGGATGAGCAGTGCGTGAGAGGTCCCGTTCGCACCAATCTGACATAATCGCGCTTATCAGTGCTGCACCCGTATCCCAGACGCCGCAGGCGCGCCCCACCTGCCCATAGTTCCCGTTCCGCGTGATAGTTCCCGTTCCTTCGGCGACAAACACGCGGAACGGCAACTCTCGACGCCGCGGGTGCGCGTCACCTCGGGATGCGTCGTGCCGCGTCGTGCCGCGTCGCGTCGTCAGAAACGTCTTGGTGTGTGCGGGTCTGCGACGGGACGCTCGTACGGCGCGGGCACGGGCGCGTCGCCCGTGACGTGGAACGGATTCGCTGCTGCCGAGACGGGCGGTGCCCACGCCGGATCGGAAGCTGACATAACGCTGTGCTGCCCTGCGGGCGTCATGGGCGGCTGCGCGGGTGTCTGCGCGACGACCGGCGGCGGTGCCTGCGGCGTCACGGGCTGCCCTGACGGCGTCGGCGGATGCCGAGGTTGCGTCAGGGACGGCTGCGCCTGCTGCTGCTGCGGCACAGGCGCCTGCTGCTGCGCTGGCGCCTGCTGCGGCACCGGCGCCTCCTGCGGCGCAGGGGCTTGCTGCGGCACAGGTGGCTGCGCGGGCGCCGCCTGGGGCGTCAGAAGCTGCGGAGCGGGCGCCTGCGCGTTCGTGGTCTCGGCGGGACGCGACTGGAACAGCGCCGCGGCCGCGGCCGCCGCGTTCGGCTGGACCTGCGGGCGTTGCGGCACCGGCGCCGGGTCCTGCAGCGCGTTGGCCGATGCGTACGGCGTTGTTGCGTACGGGGCTACCGGCTGGGCGATTCCCGTGGGCGGCGCGAGCGCGCCCGTGGGCTGTGCGACGGGCGCGAGCGGCGCCCCGGGCGCGCTCGGCGAGATCGACACGATCGCGGCACCGTCGGCCGTGCGGGGCGCGAGCGCATCCGCGGATGCCTGCCGCTCCCCCGCATCCGTCCTCGACGGAGCCGCCTCGGCACCGGTGCGGCGCGGGCCGGCGACCGCGGCATCCCGCGCCCGCCGCTTCTCGTGCGCCCTGAGAGCGCTCAGCACCGCTGAGCGGATGACGAGCCACAGCAGCAGGAAGCCCACCGCGACCAGTCCGGCCGTGATGGCGAGCGACGTCAGAGCGTCGGATGAGAAGAGCTCGGGTAGCTCCATGCGTACAGGGCGCGCCTCGTCACGCGGGTTCACCAGCCCCGGTTCGGGGCACGCGGATGCCAGCTCAGGCCGTGCAGGACGGCAGCTCGCGACGGATGAGCTCGAGAAGCTGCGGCGGCTCGAAGCGAGGACGCTCGGCGAGCAGCTCGGCGAGGCTCCACCAGCGGTGCTCGAGCACGTCGACCTTCTCGTCGTCGGTCCACCCGTCCGGCGAGGGCTCGAACGCATCCGTCACGTGCGTGAAGAACTCGGCGTGACCGGTGTCGTGGTCTGCCGCATCCCACTCGACGTCGTAGTCGTGCGCCCACACGGGCCCGCGGAGGGTGTCGACGACGAGCCCCGTCTCCTCGGAGAGCTCGCGCCGGGCGGCTTCCTCGAACGTCTCCCCCGGGTCCACCCCTCCCCCGGGCGTGAGCCAGCGGGCGACTCCGGATGTATCGGGCGCGGTCGTGAGGAACAGCAGCACGCGATCGTCGCGGTCGAAGAGCAGCACGCGCGACACGAGACGGTGCCGGTGCGCGCTCACCATAGGACGACCCCGGTCAGTCGCCGACGAAGGAGCTGACGTCGCCCACGAGACGCGTGTTGTCCTCGGGGATCTCCTCGACCGCGGCGCGCGCGACCTCGGCGGCGAACTCCGCGACGTTGTAGAGCTTGCCCGCGGCCTCTCGGCGCGACTCGATGGCGCCCGGGTTGACGCGCTCGAGGAGCGTCGCCGTGATGGTGCCCTCGATCATGTCGCCCGACACGACGACGAACGAGACGCCGGCCGCCTGGAGCTCGGGGATGCGCGAGCGCAGGGCGTCCTCGCCGGCGCGCTTGCTGCGGGCGACGGCCTCGTACTCGGGCATGGTCGGCACGGTCTCGATGAAGTGCGCCTGGTGGCTCGTGACGAAGACGACCCGCGAGCCCGCGCCGAGCAGCGGGAGCGCCGCGTCGAGCACGCTCACCTGCGCGTCGCGGTTGAGGCGCATCGCGTAGTCCTCGCCGAGTCCCGACTCCATACCGCCCGAGGCGTTGAGCACGAGCAGGTCGAGGCCGCCCCAGCGCTCGCGCACCTCGGCGAACATCGCCGCAACCGACGACGGGTCGGTCAGGTCGGCGCCGACCGCGATCGCCTCTCCCCCGCGCTCCTCGATGCCCGCGACGACCTTGAGCGCGCGGGCCTCCTTGTTGCGGTAGTTGATGACGACCTTGGCGCCCGCGTCGGCGAGGTAGCCGGCGGTGTCGGCGCCGATGCCGCGGGACGAGCCGGTGACGAGGGCGCGCACGCCGCGCAGGGAGTCAGGGGGGAGCACGTTGTTCACGATCCTCCACACTAGCGACCGCCTCCGCACGCCCGGGCATCCGGTCCGCATCCGGTCCGCCCGCGCCCGCGGTGCTAGTTTCGAAGCACGACGTCGAAGGGATGCCGCCGTGGAACCCGATGTGATCTCGAGCTGGGCGTGGGTCTTCTGGCTGGGCCTCATCCTCGTGTTCGTCATCATCGAGGTGAACACTCTCGAGTTCACCTTCCTGATGCTCGCCCTGGGCTCCGTCGGCGGTCTCGTGGCGGGCCTCGTGGGCGCACCGTGGTGGCTCCAGCTCATCGTCGCCGCCGTGCTCTCCCTCGTGCTCGTGCTGTTCGTGAGACCGCCGCTCCTTCAGGCCCTGCGCAAGAACGCCGACCCAGCGCGCAGCAACGTCGACGCGCTGCTCGGCATCGGCGGCGTCGTGACGGTCGACTTCCGCTTCGGCGCCGGCCAGGTCAAGCTCGCCAACGGCGACGTCTGGACCGCCCGCGTCGCCGAGGGCATCGCGCCCGTGGGGCTCGACGAGGGCTCGCGCATCATCGTCACGGCGATCGACGGCGCGACGGCCGTCATCGTGCCCGCAACCGACCCCGCCCCTGAGGAGGCAGCTCAGTGAACGACACCGACCTCATCCCGACGGTCGTGACGATCGCGATCGTCGTCGTCATCGTCATCTTCGTGCTGACGATCCTCTTCAAGTCGATCCGGATCATCCCGCAGGCCTACGCGGGGGTCGTCGAGCGCCTCGGCCGGTACCACAAGACGCTCACGCCGGGCCTCAACATCCTCGTGCCGATCATCGACCGGCTGCGCCCGCTCGTCGACATGCGCGAGCAAGTCGTCTCGTTCCCGCCGCAGCCCGTCATCACCGAGGACAACCTCGTCGTCTCGATCGACACCGTCGTCTACTTCCAGGTGACGGATGCGCGCGCCGCGACCTACGAGATCGCCAACTACCTGGGCGCCGTCGAGCAGCTCACGACGACGACCCTGCGCAACGTCGTCGGCGGTCTCAACCTCGAGGAGGCGCTCACCTCCCGCGACAACATCAACGGCCAGCTGCGCGTCGTGCTCGACGAGGCGACCGGCAAGTGGGGCATCCGCGTGAGCCGCGTCGAGCTCAAGGCGATCGACCCGCCCGCCTCCATCCAGGACTCGATGGAGAAGCAGATGCGCGCCGAGCGCGACCGCCGCGCCGCGATCCTCACGGCGGAGGGCACGAAGCAGGCCGCGATCCTCAACGCCGAGGGCGAGCGGCAGGCGGCGATCCTCAAGGCCGAGGGTGACGCGAAGGCCGCCGTGCTACGCGCCCAGGGTGAGGCCGAGGCCATCCAGACGGTGTTCCACGCGATCCACGCGGGCGACCCCGACTCGAAGCTGCTCGCCTACCAGTACCTGCAGACCCTGCCGAAGCTCGCCGAGGGCGAGTCGAACAAGCTCTGGATCATCCCGAGCGAGCTCACCGAGGCGCTCAAGGGCATCGGGCAGGGCTTCTTCGCGCCGCGCGACGCGGCAGGCCCCGGGACGGATGCCTTCCCGCGCGCGTAAGGGTGAGGACGCCGGGTACTTCTCCCCCGCTCCGCCGCGGGTGCTCGCGCACCGCGGACTGGCCCTCGACGCGCCCGAGAACACGCTCCTCGCCTTCCTGCACGCCGTCAATGCCGGCGCCTCGCACATCGAGACCGACGTCAACGGCTCGGCCGACGGCATCGCGATGGTGAGCCACGACGCCGACCTCAAGCGGGTCGCCGGGCGCGACGTGCGCGTGAACCAGCTCACGGCATCCGAGCTGCGCCGGGTGTCACTCGGCGCGGGTCAGGGCTTCTGCTCGCTCGCGGAGGCGCTCGACGCCTTCCCCGATACGCGCTTCAACATCGATGTGAAGTCGGCGGATGCCGTGGCCGGCACCATCAAGGCCGTGCGCGACGCGCGCGCGACCGACCGCGTGCTCATCGGCTCCTTCTCGACGGCCCGTCGGCTGGCGGTCGTGCGGGAGCTGCCCGGGGTCTCGACCTCGGTCTCGGCGGGCGGTGCGCTCACCGCCGCCCACGCGGCGCGCGCGGGGGCCATGCGCCTCCTCAGGCGCGTGCTCGCGGGCGTCGACGCCGTGCAGCTGCCCGTCAAGGTGGGCGGTGCGTCGATCGCGACCGAGCGTGCCATCCGGAACTTCCACGCGGCGGGCGTCGAGGTGCACATCTGGACGATCAACGAGCCCGCCGAGATGCGCCGGCTGCTCGAGCTGGGTGTCGACGGCATCGTCACGGACCGCGCCGACCTCGCGCTCCCGATCGTCGCCGAGCGCCGCCGACCCCGCTGAGCGGCAGCGCTCGCGACGCCCTCCCCCACGCTCGTCCCCCGTCCGCTGCCAATGCGGGATGAGCGACCTGGGAATGCACTGTAAACGCTCTCACTCGGGGATGGGATCGGCCACGGTAGACGTTGTACATCGGGCGACGTGCGGTCCCACCGGATCGCGTCGTCCTCGCGCGTCCACGAACGCGCACACCTACCCCACACGGCGCACAGAGGAGGCCACACGATGGCGGATCGCAGTCTGCGCGGGATGCGACTCGGAGCTCAGAGCATGCAGAGCGAAGAGGGAGTCGAGTTCTCGCCCCGGAAGAAGGCCGTGTACCGCACGGACGACGGCTCGACCTTCGAGGTCGTCTTCGCCGCCGAGGCGGAGATCCCCGACACCTGGGAGTCCCCGCGCACCGGCCAGGAGGGTCGCCTCGTCGGCGACGACGGCCAGCTCGTCGAGAGCGAGGCCGCCGATGCGAAGGCCCCCCGCACCCACTGGGACATGCTGCTCGAGCGCCGTACGCGCGCCGAGCTCGAGGAGCTCCTCGAGGAGCGCCTCGCCTACCTGCGCGCCCGTCGCGGCGAGGCGGCGAAGAGCAGCAAGAGCGCCTGACGCTCAGGTCCTGACGCTCAGGCTCGGCGGCGACGCACGCCGAGAGCCGCGCCGATGAGCGCCCCGAGCGCCATGACGGCGACCCCCCACTCGACCCCCCGGCCGATCACGACCGCGGGGGTCGTCGTCGTGCTGAGGGGCACGTCGACCACCATCGCGCCCGCCTCGTAGCGCGGGAGCTCCGCGGCCGTCGAGCCGTCGGGCAGGATCACGGCGCTCGCGCCGACCGTCGAGATGTTGACGACCGAGCGACCGAGCTCGATCGCGCGGATGCGGGCGATCGCGAGCTGCTGCACGCTCTCGTCGGTCTGCCCGAAGTCGGCGTTGTTGGTCTGGGCGAGCACGAGCTGCGCGCCCTCCTCGACGCCCTGGCGCATGAGGGCGTCGTCGACGATGTCGAAGCAGATCGCGAACCCGGCGAGCACGCTCTCGCCGTCCGAGCCGATGTCCATGACGGCATCCGTCGTGCCCGGCGTGTACTCGCGTTGGATGAGGTCGATGAGGTCGGGCGCGAAGCCGCGCCACACGGCCCGGTCGGGCACGTACTCGCCGAAGGGCACCGGGTGCCGCTTGTCGTAGTGGTCGAGGGCGCCCTCCCCCGCGCGCCACAGGAGCGCGGTGTTGAAGTACTCGTCCCCGCGGTTCGTCACGGCCCAGCCGACGAGCGGCGCATCCGCGGAGCGCGCGACGGAGTCGAAGACGCGGGCCGCGAACTCGTTGCGCAGCGGGTCGATGTCGGTCGCGCCCTCTGGCCACACGACGACGTCGACGTCGTCGTCATAGACGGGCGTCGTGGCGTCGTACTGCGCCATGAGGTTGTCGGTCGCGTTCTCGGCGTGGTGGAAGTAGCCCGTCTTGCCGTTGCCCTGAACGGCCGCGACGCGCAGCGTGCCGTCGGATGCCGTCGGGAACGCCGGGAAGGCCACGAGCACCGCGGCGAGAGCCGTCACAAGCATCGCGCGAAGGAGCATGGGTGTGCGGTACTCGCGCACCGCCACGACACCGACGGCGACGACGAAGACCATCGCGAAGCCCACGCCCGAGATACCGAGCCACGCGAAGAGCGGCGCGAGCGGGCTCTCGGACTGCGACTCGGAGATGCGACCCCACGCGAATCCGCCGTACGGCCAGATGCTCGAGACCGCCTCGCGCGCGGTCCAGAGGCCGGCGACGACGAACGGCACGAGCAGCATCCGTCCGAGGGCGCTGCCCACGGCGCGCGGGACGATGCGCGTCGCGACCGCGATGAGCATCGTGCCGAGGCCGCACCACAGGGCCATGACCGCGCTCAACGCGAACCACGGCACCGCGCGCACGAGGAACGGCAGGCCGGGGTCGAGGAACTCGGTCATCCACGGGATGTGCACGAGGTAGAACGTGAGACCGAAGACGAGTCCGACGAGGAAGCCCCCGCCCGCTCGGCGGCCGTAGGCGGCGACGAGCACCATCGCGACGGCGACGAAGGCGAGCGGCCACCACCCGATGTCGGGGAAAGCCGCATCCGTGATCGGACCGGCGACGAGCGCGAGCAGCACGGCGCCCCACAGCGGCACGACCGGCCGTGCGGGTTCGGGTGCGAGGGCGGGCGCGGACATCGGAAGACTCAGCCTACGGCGGTGAGCCTGAGCGCATGCGGCGCCCGCCCACGCGCGTCAACCGTGCGGGTTGCTGGCCTTCCCGTCGAGCCACAGCTCGTTCGTCGGATCGGCGTGGGTGCCGCCGCTGCCGACGTGCTTGTCGGAGATCTGCGGGCCCTTGGTGATGACGTGCACGAGCGCCATCGCGTGACCCCGGCCGAGGCCGTAGTCGTCTGCGAGCCACTGCACGATCGGCGTGGCCTTGGTCGAGGCGTCGAAGCCCTTCTCCTGCGCCTTCTCGATGAACTGCCGGGGCGTGAGGCCCGTCTTCTCCTCGATGTTGTCGAGATATGCCTGGAACGACATGTCTAACTCCTCTGCTCGTCATCACGGTCGCTCACCGCATGCGAAAGCGCACGAGCTTTCGATCCATGTCGAAACCCTACGGCGGGACGCGGGCGGGAGGGTCAGGCGACGCTCGAGTACGCCACGATCCCCCGTCGCACGTCGTCGATCGCGTCGCGCGCGGTGCGGCCGAGCGCACCGTCGGCGACGATCGAGATCTGGTCGAGCAGGTCGATGACCTGCTTCATCCACCGCACGAAGTCGCCCGCCGCGAGGTCGGTGTCGCGCAGCACGGCGTCGAGGCGACCGCCGCGCGCCCAGCGATGGGTGGCGGATGCGAGAGCCGCCGAGAGCGGTTCGGTGCCGGGGAGCTTGCGGTCCTCCTCGAGGATGCTGAGCTCCGACCACGCCTGCTCGGTGCGACCGAAGACCTCCGCGAAACGGCCTCGCGGGTAATCGCGCACGATGCCGGCGTCCTCGCGGCGCGGCTCGTAGACGAGCGCGCTCACGAGGGCCGCGAGGGTCGGCGCGTCGACGCCGTCCCACAGCCCGCGCCGCAGGCACTCGGCGACGAGCAGGTCGCGCTCCCCGTAGATGCGCCGCAGGCGGCGCCCCTCGAAGGCGACGCCCATGCGTCCGTGCTCGTCGCGCTCGAGGTAGCCGAGCTCGAGCAGGAGCTCCGTGATGCGGTCGAAGACCTGCGCGACGGCGCCCGTGCGGCCGCGCACCTGCTTCGAGAGGCGGTCGGTGTCGCGCTTGAGGCGGAACCAGCGCTCCGCCCAGCGCGCGTGCGCCTCGCGGTCGCTGCACGCGTGGCAGGGGTGCTGCTTCATGCGCCGCCGCAACTGGTCGATCTGCCGCTGTCGGCGGTCGCGCTCGGCGCGCGAGCCCTCGTGCGCGCGCGACTGCTTGCGCTCGAGGTCGCTCAGCTCGCGACGGATGCCGGCGTACTCGCCGAAGTCGCCCAGGTGGCACCGCATCGCCTCGGCGTAGCCCGCGAGCGACTTCTCCTGCTCCCGGATCTTGCGGGCGAGGTCGACGACCGCCCGGTCGGCCTGGAACTGCGCGAAGGAGCTCTCGAGGATCTCGCGCGTGCGCTCCCGCCCGAACTGCTCGATGAGGTTGACCGCCATGTTGTACGTGGGGCGGAAGGCCGAATTGAGCGGGTAGCTGCGGCGCGACGCGAGCTGCGCGACGGCCTGCGGGTCGAGCCCCGCCGCCCACTGGATGACGGAGTGCCCCTCGACGTCGATCCCACGGCGCCCCGCGCGGCCCGTGAGCTGCGTGTACTCCCCCGGAGTGATCGGCACGCGCGCCTCGCCGTTGAACTTCTCGAGCTTCTCGAGCACGACCGTGCGAGCGGGCATGTTGATGCCGAGGGCGAGCGTCTCGGTCGCGAAGACCACCTTGAGCAGCTTGCGTTGGAAGAGCTCCTCGACGACCTCCTTGAAGGTCGGGATGAGGCCGGCGTGGTGGGCGGCGATCCCCCGTTCGAGGCCCTCGAGCCACGAGAAGTAGCCGAGTACGCCGAGATCCTCGTCGCGCAGGCCCGCGCAGCGCTCCTCGACGATGTGGCGGATCTCGTCCCGCTCCCAGCGCTCGGTGAGTTGCACATCCGACCGCAGCAGCTGCTCGACAGCCTGGTCGCATCCGTTGCGGCTGAACACGAAGAAGATCGCGGGGAGCAGGTGGCGGTCGTCGAGGAGCTTGACGACCTCGGGTCGTGCGATGCGGTCGCGCGGGACCTCGCCCTTGCGCTGGTACCGCCCCGCGTGCGGACCGCGATAGGTGCCCGGACCGCGGCCGCCCGCGATCGCGAGGCGTGCGAGTTCGGGGTTGACGCGCGGCGGGGCGTCGGGCGACTGCGCGCCGTCGAAGAGGTCGGCGAGCTTGCCGCGCACGAGCACGTGCTGCTGGAGCGGCACGGGGCGCCGTTCCGACACGATCACGTCGGTCTCGCCGCGCACGGCCTGCAGCCAGTCGCCGAACTCCTCCGCGTTCGACACCGTGGCCGAGAGCGACACCATGCGCACCTCGCGCGGCAGGTGGATGATGACCTCCTCCCACACGGGACCTCGGAAGCGGTCGGCGAGGTAGTGCACCTCGTCCATGACGACGAACGCGAGATCGCGCAGGAGCGGCGAGTCGGCGTAGAGCATGTTGCGCAGCACCTCGGTCGTCATGACGACGACCCGCGCGCCCGAGTTGATGTTGGTGTCGCCCGTGAGCAGACCGACGTTCTCGGCCCCGTGCTCGGCGGCGAGCTCCGCGTACTTCTGATTGCTGAGGGCCTTCATGGGCGTCGTGTAGAACGCCTTCGCCGAGCGCTCCGCGAGGGCGAGGTGCACCGCGAACTCCGCGACGATCGTCTTGCCGGCTCCCGTCGGCGCGGCGACGAGCACGCTGCGCCCCTCCTCGAGCGAACGGCAGGCCTCGACCTGGAAGTCGTCGAGCTCGACCGGCAGACTCGCGCGGAAGGTCTCGAGCTGCGGCGTGCGCGACCGCGCCTTGAACGCCGCGTAGCGTTCCGCGGGCGAGAGGTCGGCGTCGTCGCGAGGGGTCATGCGCCCGAGAGGCCCGCCTCGAACGAGGCCTGCCGTCGTGCGGCGACCCTGTCGTGCCAGAGGGCGATCCCGACGGCCGCGAAGTAGAGCACGACCATCGGCAGGGCGAGCAGGATCATCGAGATCGGGTCGGCGGCCGGCGTCGCCATCGCCGTGAAGACGACGATGATGAGCACGGCCCAGCGCCAACCCTTGAGGATCGTGGCGCCCTGCATGACGCCCGCGAAGTTGAGCAGCACGAGGAACACGGGCATGACGAACGCGACGCCCGTCGCGAGCAGGAGCTTGAGGATGAAGTCGACGTAGGTCTTGGTGTCGTAGAGCTGGGATGCCCCCGGCGGCACAAAGCGGAACATGAACTCGACGATGCGCGGGAGCACGAGCCAGCCCGCGGCGCAGCCGAGCAGGAAGAGCGGCACGGCCGAGAAGAAGAAGCCGAAGACGTAGCGGCGCTCCTTCTTCGTGAGTCCGGGCACGAAGAAGGCGAAGATCTGGTACAGCCAGACGGGGCTCGACAGGATGATGCCCACGACGATCGACACCTGGAACTGGATGTCGAGGGCGCCCGTGAGGCTCGAGAAGTTGAGCGTGATCTTGTCGGGGTCGAGTCCCAGCTCGTCGGCGATGTGGAAGACGGGACCGGAGATCGCCGCCCACGTGCCTCGGCCCGCGAGAGCTTCGGCCGCCCCCGGCACGACCGGCTCCAGCAGCTCGCCGAACCAGCCGAGGTCGTAGATCATCCACCCGAGGATGGTGCCCCCGAGCACTCCGAAGGCGCTCCGTGTGAGCCGCTTGCGCAGCTCGATGAGGTGCTCGGCGAGCGACATCCGCCGCTCGGGGTTGTTCTTGCGGGGATGCGTCCGGGTCGTTCCGGTCACGCGCCTAGGACTTGTCGGACGGCGTGCCGTCGACCGGCTTCGCCGGCTCGGAGGCGTCCGAGCTCGCCGTGCCCTCGGTCTTCGCGTCGCCGTCCGTCTTGATCTCGCTGCGGAAGATCTTGACCGACTGGCCGAGGCTCTTCGAGAGCGCCGGGAGTCGCGTCGCACCGAAGAGCACGAGGACGACGACGAGGATGATCAGCCAGGTCTGCCACTGGTTGACGAACAGGGGAAGCGTGTACATGGGAACGTCCTCGTCGGTAGGCGGGTCGGGGCAAGTCTACGCGTAGCGGGCGAGTCCGGCCGCGGCCCACTCGGCCACGGCGCGGCGCGCCTGCTCGGGCGCGACGACGCGCACCGTTCCGGGCATTCCGGCGATGAGTCGCTTGAGGCCGTGGTAGTGCGATACCCGCAGGGTCGTACGGATGCGGTCGCCCACCTCGCTCGTGAGCGCGCCGTCGGGGATGTAGTCGGCGAGCAGGCCGATGACCTCGGGCGCTGCCTCGATCGTCACCTCGAGGTCTTCGGCGGACGGCTCGAAGAGCGTGTCGGGAAGGCGCACCTCGGATGCGTCGTGCTCGATCGGCTCGTCGGTCACGACCATGTCGCTCATGCGGTCGAAGCGGAAGGTGCGGAGGGCCTTGCGCAGGTGGCACCAGCCGCGCAGGTACCAGTCGGAGTCGATCGACTCGACGCGCAGCGGGTCGACGTCGCGCTCCTCGCTCTCGCCGCGCGAGTTGAGGTAGCCGAAGCGCACGCGGCGGCCCTCCGCGACGGCGCGGCGCACGAGTCGCAGCACCTCGCTGTCGGGGTCGCCCGCGACCGCGAGCTGGCTCGGCACGCCGGAGGCGCCGCGCGACAGCTTCTCGACGAGGCCGCGGATGGCGACGCGGTCGGCGTTCTCGGGGAGCGACTGCAGGTACTGAAGGCCCGCGATGAGGGCGGCGGCCTCGCGTGCCGAGAGTCGCGGCGCGTCGTCGATCGCGACGTGCTGCGTGATCGCGATCTCGTCCTGCTCCTCGAAGGCGTCCCAGTCGATGTCGAAGAGGTCCTCGTGCTGGTACGTCGACGTCGACCCCGGCACCCCGCTCATGGCGACGAGCGACACCGAGCTGCGGATGTCGTCCTCGCTCACGCCGAAGTGCGCGGCGGCCTCCTGCACCGTCACGCGGTCGTGCTCGAGCAGCCACGGCACGAGCGCGAGCAGGAAGGCGAGCTTGTCGCGCGATCCGGTGGGCGGCACGGCGCGCGCCGGCACGCGGTGGCGCTTGTCAGCCATGGTCGGCCACCGTCCTCTCCAGGCGCTCGATCACGGCCTCGCGCAGCGCGGGCGGCGAGACGACGAGAACCTCGGGGCCGAAGCCCGCGAGCTCGTCGGCGAGGATCGCGAGGTCGACGTAGTGCACGCGAAGGATGCCGGGGGCGACCTCCTCGGTGCCGCGCCGGTGCGCGAGGCGCAGGGCCGCATCCGATCCGGCGCGCACCTCGATGTCGGCGATGCCGCGCTCCCACACGGCCTCGAGCTCGGCGAGCGAGCGGGCGGTGTGGTCGCCGAGACGCGGCGGTGCGGCCTTGCCCACGGTCACCTTGCCGACGATGCGCCGGAGCAGGAACGTCTTGCCCTCGCCCGTCGCGAGCTCCTCGGCCGAGAGATGCCAGCGCCCGTCGTACTGCACGAGCGCGAGCGGGATGACCTCGCGCGTGCGGGCGCGCTCCTCCCCCGGCTTGAGGTAGTCGAAGCGCACGACCTGGTGGCGGTCGATCGCCTGCGTGAGCGGCTCGAACGCGGCGTCGCGCAGCCGCAGGCGCGGCGCGTAGCCGAGCACGGGCTCGTCGGCCGAGATGCCGAGCGCGCGTAGTTTCACGAGGGCGCGACGCGACTCGGCGTTGAGCGAACCCTCGCGCCACGCCATCGCGGCGAGGCCGAGCAGCGCGATCTCCTCCGAGTCGAAGCGCACGTCGTCGGGCAGCTCGTAGGCGCCCTTCGGGATGCGGTAACGCAGGTTGTGGTTGTCGCCCGGCTCGCCGAGCGGCTCGATCGTCTCGAGCGGAACGCCGAGCTCGCGGATGTCGTCCTTGTCGCGCTCGAACTGGCGCTCGAGGTTCGCGTTGTCTCCGCCCGGTGTGTAGCGCTGCGCGTAGCCGCGGACGCTCGACAGGATCTCGGTCTTCGTGAGGCCGGACTCGGTCGCGAGCAGCGCGAGGACGAGGCTGAAGAGCCGATCCTCGACGGGAACCGGCGCGGGGGCGGGGTTCGCGCTCGTGGGGGCCTACTTCGCGACGGGGGCGGACTGGATGCCGACGACGTCGATCACGAACACGGTCGCCTCGTCCGTGCCCTCGGCGGGCGGGACGACCGCGAGCAGCTGCGAGCCGACGGGGAGACCGATGAGCGCGTCGAGGAGCTCCTCGGGGAGCGCCATCTCGCCCTCGCGCGCGAGCTCGAGCGTGTTCGGCGTGCGGCCGATATTCCACGTCGACGACTTCTCGGTGACGTCGGCGCCCTCGCCGGTCGGCCAGCTCCAGCTCGCGAGCTGGATGACGGCGAGGTCGCCCTCGGCGAGCTTCGCGCCCGAGCCGAGCTTGATGTTCGCCGTGCGGTAGTCGGTGGGGGGCTTCACACCCGACGGGACGGTGATGCCGACGGTGCCGTCGGGGGCCGTCACGACGACGGGAAGGCCGTCCTGCGGCAGCTGGTTGACGCCGTCGGCCTTGCCGAGGAAGACGTCCTGGACGTCGATCACGAAGACGAGCGAGCTGTCGGCGGCGGTGCCGACGTTGAGGCCCGTGTCGGCGGCGGTCGTCGTGAGCACGATGCGCTGGCCCGGCTGCGCGCACACGAGCGCCTGGGCGACCGAGGTCGGCTGCTCCTGCTGATCCGTGGTCTCGAGGCCCGCGCGGTAGCGCACGGCCTGCGTGCCGTCGAACGCGGTCTCGTTGATGAGGTCGCCCGTCGCCGCGTCGTAGACGGCCGCGTCGAAGTCGACGGTCATGCCGACGTGCGCCACGAGGCCCTCGCCCTCGTCGATCACGGTGCGCTGCGCCTCGGTCGAGACGAGCGGCGTGGGGATGGTGACGCGCGGCGCCGACCCGACGTCGCCCTTCACCGTCACGAGCGACGACGCGTTGCCGGGGGCGAGCACCGGCTCGCAGGCGTCGACGTCATCGGGCGAGGCAGCGCATCCGGTGAGCGCGGCGGAGAGCACCGCCACGACGGCGACGGAGCTGGCAAGCGCGGTGGTACGGCGCACGAGGCCTACTTTCACTGACAGGCGGCGGAAGGGGTGCACAGAGGCGAGAACGAGTCTACTGTTCCGTCGCGGCCGCACCCGACGCGCCCGGCTCGGTGCGTCGCGCGGTGCGTTCGGCGAGCTGCTGGGCGTCGCGGACGACGCGGCGGATGCGCTTGTCGGTCTTGTCGCGCACGCCGAGGGCGCCCGGCGTCCACAGCTCGACGTCCTCGTCGTCGTAGTCGGACTTCGAGGCGCGACGGGCCGGCTTCGGGAGCACGGCGCCCGGGGCGAGACGGCGCGCCGAGATGAGGAACGCCGTGTGCGCGACCATGCGGTGGTCGGGGCGGACGGCGAGACCCTCGACGTGCCACCCGCGCACGAGCGTCTCGGTCGAGCTCGGCTCGGTGTAGAGGCCCGTCGCGCGGATGGCCTCCGCGACGCGCGAGAGCTGGGTCGCCGTCGCGACGTAGCAGATGAGCACGCCGCCGGGCGCGAGGGCGTCCGAGACGGAGTCGAGGCACTCCCACGGCGCGAGCATGTCGAGCACGACGCGGTCGACGGTGCCGGGCTCGGCGGCGGCCGGGAGCTCCTCGGCGAGGTCGCCGATGCCGATCGACCAGTTGGCGGGGGTCTCCCCCGTGAACGCCGTCACGTTGGCGCGGGCGACCTCGGCGAACTCCTCGCGGCGCTCGAACGACAGCAGCCGGCCCTCCGCGCCGATCGCGCGCAGGAGCCAGAGCGAGAGGGCGCCCGAGCCGACGCCCGCCTCGACGACGGTCGCGCCCGGGAAGATGTCGGCGATCGCGAGGATCTGGGCGGCATCCTTCGGGTAGACGATCGCGGCACCGCGCGGCATCGACATGACGAAGTCGGAGAGCAGCGGCCGCAGCGCGAGGTAGGCGTCGCCGTTCGACGCCTCGACGACCGAGCCGTCCGGCAGGCCGATGAGCGCGTCGTGCTCGAGCGTGCCGCGGTGGGTGTGGAACTGCTTGCCGGACTCGAGGGTGATCGTGTGCAGACGGTTCTTGGGCCCCGTGAGCTGCACGCGGTCGCCGGCGGCGAAGAGGCTCATCGGGCTGTCTCCGGCGTCGTACGGGCGGCGTGACGGGCCGCGTGGCCCGCCAGGAGGTCGGCGGCGCGCACATCCGCGAGGCCGTCGGCGAGGAGCTCGTAGGCGGGGCTCGGCGGGATCGGCACGTGGAACGGCACGGCGAACGTCGTGGCACCCGACGCGACGGCGGCGGCGACACCCGGCTCGGAGTCCTCGATCGCGATGCAGTCCACGATGGGGGCGCCGAGCAGCTCGGCGGCGCGCAGGTAGGCGTCCGGGTACGGCTTCGGACGCTCGACCTCGTCGCCTGCGACGACCTCCTCGAAGGCCCGTCCCCCGAGCTCGCGCTCGAGCGCCGCGACGATCGTGTCGGCCATCCGGCGGATCGACATCGTCACGAGGACCGTGCGGATGCCGGCTGCGCGCACCTCCGCGAGCAGCTCGCGCGCCCCCGGGCGCCACGGCACGTGCTCCGCGATCTGGGTCAGCACGCGGTCGGTGAGGGTGTCGATGATCTGCTGCGGCTCGAGGCCGACGCCGCGCGACTGGATGATGAGCGCCGAGCTCCACAGTCCCTGCCCGACGAGCTCCATGCCGTCGTCATGCGTCCAGGTGCCGCCCCACTCGGTGATGAGCTCGGTCTCGGCAAGGAGCCAGTAGGGCTCCGTGTCGACGAGTGTGCCGTCCATGTCCCACAGGACGGCGGACGGGGATGCGGGGGCGGGAGTGCTCACGACCGGCAAGTCTACGGGCGCGGGACTACCCTGAGACCGACGCCCGGGTCGGGCGGAGAGGCGGAGCGGTGCAGGCAGAGGACGACTGGGGTCACGGCGGCTCGACGCTCGTCGTCGCCTTCGAGGGCTGGAACGACGCGGGTGAGGCGGCCTCGACGGCCGTCCGGTCCCTGCGCGAGCAGCTCGGCCTCATCCCCCTCATCGAGCTCGAGCCCGAGGACTACTTCGACTACCAGTTCAACCGCCCCGTGACGACCTTCGACGAGAAGGGCGAGCGGGTCATCGCGTGGCCGAGCGTCGTGCTCTCGGGGCCCGTCGACCGCGGCGAGGGCGTGCACGTGCTTCTCGGCACCGAGCCCTCGCGCGGATGGAAGACGTTCGCCGAGGAGGTGCTCGACGCGATCGCCGTCGCGGGCATCGAGCGCGTCGTGTTCCTCGGCGCGATGCTCGCCGACGTGCCCCACACGCGGCCGATCGCCGTCTTCGCGTCGAGCGAGAACGCATCCGTGAGGGAGCGCTTCGGCCTCGAGCGCTCGAGCTACGAGGGCCCCGTCGGCATCATCTCGGTGCTCTCGGATGCCGCGGAGCGCGCCGGGATACCGACCGTGTCGATCTGGGCGTCTGTGCCGCACTACGTGCACAACGCCCCGTCGCCCAAGGCGACCCTCGCGCTCGTCGAGCGCCTCGAGGACTTCCTCGACGTGCCGATGGAGCGCGGCACTCTCGTGGAGGACGCCGAGGCGTGGGAGCGCGGCATCGACGAGCTCGCGAGCGACGACGACGACATGACCGCGTACATCGAGCAGCTCGAGCAGGCCCGCGACACCGTCGACTCCCCCGAGGCGTCCGGCGAAGCGATCGCCGAGGAGTTCGAGCGCTACCTGCGCAAGCGCGACGGCGGCGAGCAGCCGCCGACTCCGTAGGCCGTCATGACTACGGCTGGAGCACGCCCGTCGACAGCAGCGCGATGAGCGCGCCGCCGAGCAGGATGCGGTAGATCACGAACGGCAGGAACGAGCGCGTCTCGAGGTAGCGCATGAGGAACGCGATGACGGCGTACCCGACGACGAACGCGACGACCGTCGCGGCGATCGTGGGGCCGAGGCCGTAGCCCGCGCCGCATCCGGCGTCCACGCCCGGCTCGCACGTGAACGCCGTGTAGGTCTCGTAGAGGCCCGAGCCGAAGACCGCCGGCACCGCGAGCAGGAACGCGAAGCGCGCGGCCGCGGGGCGCGTGTAGCCGAGCGCGAGTCCCGCGCTGATCGAGGCGCCCGAGCGGCTCACGCCGGGGATGAGGGCGAGCATCTGCGCGAAGCCGATGAGGATGCCGTCGCGGTAGCTCATCTGCTCGATCGGCTTGATGCGGCGGCCCAGGATGTCGGCGAGCCACAGCAGGATGCCGAACGCGATGAGCACGATCGCGACGATCCACAGCGAGCGGAGCGCCGTGCGGATGGTGTCCTGCAGGAAGAAGCCGACGAGCACGATCGGCACGGTGCCGATGATGACGAGCCAGCCGAGCCGCACATCCGGATCGCCCTTCTGGATGCCCGCCGAGCGCTTGCCGCCGCCTCCCGGCGCGAGCGAGCGGAACCACTTCCCGATGATGCGAGTGATGTCCTTCCAGAAGTAGATGAGCACCGCGGTCTCGGTGCCGAGCTGCGTGATGGCCGTGAAGGTCGCGCCCGGGTCGCCCCAGCCGACGAGGTCGCCGAACACGCGCAGGTGCGCGCTCGACGAGATCGGCAGGAACTCGGTGAGTCCCTGGATGAGGCCGAGGAGGATCGCTTCGAGGAAGTCCACGGGGTCCGATTCTGTCAGGGGCGGGGGCGGATGCCGTCCGCCGCGCGGATGACGCTCAGGCCTCGAGGAGCAGATCGGTCAGCACGGCGCGCCCGAAGGCGAGCGCGTCGAGCGGCACGCGCTCGTCGACGCCGTGGAACATGGCCGGGAAGTCGAGGCCCGGGCCGAGGCGCAGGGGTGCGAACCCGTAGCCCGTGATGCCGAGCTCGCTGAGCGCCTTGTTGTCGGTGCCGCCCGAGAGCAGGTACGGCAGCACCTCGGCCTCGGGGTCGTGGCGCGTGAGGGCGCCGACCATCTTGCCGACGAGCTCGCCCGAGAACGGGGTCTCGAGACCCACGTCGTGGTGCACGATCTCGACCTCGACGTCGGGGCCCGCGAGCTCGCGCAGCTCGGCGAGCACGGCATCCTCCTGCCCTGCGAAGGGCCGCACGTCGACGAGCGCCTCCGCGCGGTCGGGGATGACGTTGTGCTTGTAGCCGGCCTGCAGCACGGTCGGGTTCGACGTCGTGCGCACCGTGCCGCGCAGGAATCCGGCGGCGAGGCCCGTGCGCTCGATGAGCTCGGCGGGGTCCTCGTCGGGGCTCGCGGCGAGGATGCGGCGCACGCCGTCGAGCATCGCGCTCGCGGTCATGCCGAGCTGCACGGGCCACTCGTGGCGCCCGATGCGCGCGACGGCCTCCGAGAGCTTCGTGATGGCGTTGTCGCGGATGACGCGCGAACCGTGGGCGGCGACGCCGCGGGCGACGAGACGCACCCACAACAGCGCCTTCTCCCCCGTCTGGAGCAGGTAGGCGCGCTGCCCGCCCAGGTCGACCGAGTAGCCGCCGACCTCGCTGATGGCCTCCGTCGCGCCCCGGAAGACCTCGGGGTGCTCGGTCACGAGGTGATGCGAGCCGTACACGCCCCCGTTCTCCTCGTCGGCGAAGAACACGACGACGAGATCGCGGGCCGGGCGGCGGCCGGAGCGCAGGATGTCGCCGAGGCTCGTGAGGATCATGGCGTCCATGTCCTTCATGTCCACGGCGCCGCGGCCCCACAGCATCCCGTCCCGGATCTCGCCCGCGAAGGGGTCGACGCTCCAGTTGGCGGGGTCGGCCGGAACGACGTCGAGGTGCCCGTGCACGACGAGCCCGGGGCGCGTGGGGTCGGTGCCCTCGACGCGCGCGACGACGCTCGTGCGGCGCGGCGCGGCGTCGTAGAGGCGGGGTTCGAGCCCGAGGGCGCGGAGTTCGGCCTCGACGTACTCGGCCGCCTCCGTCTCGCCCTTCGAGCGGCCCCCGCCCCAGTTCGTCGTGTCGAACCGGATGAGGTCGCGGGCGATGCGGGCGGTGTCCTCGAGTGCGCCGTCCATGGCGTACACGGTACCCGGCCCTCTGTGTCCGCACTGCGGACGCCGACGTGGTTCGAGAGGGGTCGCGGACCGTGCTAGTGTCTATCTCCGGTCCTCCTGGTGAGGATCGGACTCGCGCGGGTGGCGGAATTGGCAGACGCGCTAGCTTGAGGTGCTAGTGCCCGTATAGGGCGTGGGGGTTCAAGTCCCCCCTCGCGCACGCGAGTCGAAGGCCCCGGACATCATGTCCGGGGCCTTCGTCGTTACCGGGCCCCACTGCATCCGCCGTACCCCGATAAGGGCGGAAGCTGTACCCCGTCTATAGGGGAGAGGGGACAGGTCTGCCCCCGGACTCGGGGTACGCGACGCGCCGCGCGCGTCTGTCTCCGCGCGGGATGCCGACGTAGCATCACGACACCATGAAACCCGGCCCGGTGCGGATGAGCGGCGTGCTGACGACCTGGAACGACGAGCGCGGATTCGGCTTCGTCGCCCCGGCCGTCGGCGGGCCCGACGTGTTCGTGCACATCTCCGCCTTCGGACCGGACGACCCGCGCCCCGCGCGCGGCGACGAGATCGGCTACGAGCTCGAGTACTCGCCGGAGGGCAAGCCGCGGGCCGGTCGCGCATCCGTGCTGGCGCTCGTCGGCGATCGCCCCTCCCCCGAGCCCCCGCCGCTCGCGAAGCTCGTGCCCACGAGACGCGCGAGCCGCCTCGGCTACCTCGCGATCGTCGGATTCGTCGGCATCGCGTTCGTCGTCGCGCTGATCCGCCCCATCCCGTTCTGGGTGTGGGTGCTCTACCTCGGCATGTCGTTCGCGACCTTCGTCGCGTACGCCCTCGACAAGCGGGCCGCGGCATCCGAGGGGTGGCGGCTGAGCGAGGGCTCGCTGCTCGCCCTCGGCCTCGCGTGCGGGTGGCCGGGCGCGATCGTGGCGCAGCAGGTCGTGCGGCACAAGACGGTCAAGATGAGCTTCCAGGTCGTGTTCTGGATCACGGTCGTCGTCAACGTCGTCGCGTTCGTCGTGTTCAGCTGGGTCGCGACGCTCGCGACCCCGGATGCGGCTCCCGCGCTCCCGCTGCTCCCCTAGCTCTCGGCCTCGGTGCCGACGTCGCACCCTCGGCGTATCATCGAACGCATGTTCGAGACGGCTCGCGCGGAGGAGATCCGGCGCCTGCAGGACCGCATCCGCGGCATGCAGCGCACGCGCCTCGCCGACCGCACGCTGCCCACCTCGGAGGCGCTCGCCGAGCTGCTGCCCGAGGGCGCCCTCGCGGCGGGCGGCAGCTATGTCGTCGACGGCTCGACGGCCCTCGCCCTCGAGCTGCTGCGTGAGCCGAGCCGCGCGGGCTCGTGGTGCGCCGTCGTCGGCGTGCCCGACCTCGGCCTCGAGGCGGCGGCCGCGGCGGGGCTCGACCTCGAGCGCCTCGTGCTCGTGCCCCAGCCGGGCGATCAGTGGCTCTCGGTCGTGTCGGCGCTCGTCGACGCCGTCGCGGTCGTGCTCGTGCAGCCTCCCGCACGCGCCCGCGTGGGCGACGCCGCCGCATCCCGGCTCGCATCGCGGCTGCGGCAGCGCGAGGCTGTGCTCGTGTCGACGCGCGACTGGCCCCGCGCCCACGCGCGGTTGAGCGTCGCGGAGAGCGACTGGGCGGGCATCGGTGCGGGCTTCGGCCATCTCGCGGCACGGCAGGTGACGGTCGCGTCGAGCTCGCCCTCCTGGCAGGGGCGCACGCGATCGCGTCGACTCTGGCTCCCGGATGCGACGGGCGCGGTCTCCCCCGTCGTCGGCCGCGCCGCCGGGGAGCGCACCGCCGTGCCCGCGCCCCTGCGGGCCCTCGGCTGACGCGCCTAGGCTGACGGCATGCGGTTCCGATTCACCTCCGAGCTGCGGCGCTGGGAGGCGCGCGTGCACGACGACTGGTACTTCGTCGACCTGCCGCCCGAGCAGGCGGCCGAGGTGAAGGAGTGGGCCGACGCGCTCCCCCGCGCGGGCTTCGGGGCGGTCAAGGTCATGGCGCGCGTGGGCGGCACGAGCTGGTCGACCTCGATCTTCCCCACGGCGTCCGGCGTCTACAGCCTCGTGATCGGCGCGCGCGTGCGGAAGGCGGAGGGCATCGAGCCGGGCGACGTCGTGGAGGCCGAGGTCGAGCTCGCCTGACGCGCTCGCGAGTTGACGCATTCGAACACATGTTCGAGAATGGAGTATGAGCTCCGCGCCCCGCCTCCTCGTGCTCCACGTGCCCGACTGGGCCGTGCGCGCGCAGGCGCGCGAGCACCGCGTGCCCGAGTCGGAGCCCGTCGCGCTCATCGCCGCGGGCGCCGTCACGGCGTGCACCGCCGCGGCCCGCGCGCAGGGCGTGCGCATCGGCATGCGGCAACGCGAGGCGCAGGGGCGGTGCCCCGGGCTGCGCATCGAACGCGAGGAGCCGGCGATCGCCGCGCGCGCCTTCGAGGCCGTGCTCGCGGCGCTCGAGGAGGCGCTGCCGGGCTGGCATCCGCTCTCCCCCGGCACGGCCGCCGTGCGCGCCCGCGGCCCCGCCCGCTACTACGGCGGCGAGCTCGCCGCCGCCCGCACCGTCGTCGGCATCGTCGCGGGCGTCGGCGCGACGGGCGCGCGCGTGGGCGTCGCCGACGGTCTGTTCGCCGCCGAGCTCGCGGCACGCGGCACGGGCGGGGCGGAGTCGAGCGCCGTGCGCATCGTCCCCGCGGGCGGGGCGGGCGACTTCCTCGCCCCGCTCCCCGTCTCGGCGCTCGGCGACCCCGAGCTCGCGTCGCTCCTGCCGCGCCTCGGCATCCGCACCCTCGGCGCCTTCACGGCTCTCGACGAGGGGGATGTCGCCGCCCGCTTCGGTCCGCTCGGCGCGCGGCTGCACGCGCTCGCCCGCGGACGCGATCCCCGCCCCGCGACCCCCCGCATCCCGCCGCGCGACATCGACGCCGTCGTCGACTTCGAGCCCCCCGTCGAGCGCGTCGACGAGGTCGCGTTCGGCGTGCGCGCCGCGTGCGACGACTTCGTACGCGCCCTGCTCGGCGAGCGGCTCGTGTGCACGGCCCTGCGCGTCGAGCTCACGGGCGAGAACGGCGAGCTCGACGAGCGCGTGTGGCTGCACCCGCGCTCCTTCTCGTCGGCCGAGGTCGTCGACCGCGTGCGCTGGCAGCTGCAGGCCACCGAGGTGCTGCGCTCGCCCGTCGCCCGCGTGCGTGTGAGCCCCGACGCCGTCGACCCCGTGCACGTGCACGAGTCGGGACTGTGGGGCACGGGCCCCGACGAGCGCGTGCACTCGGTGCTCTCGCGCGTGCAGGGCATGGTGGGGCACCGCGGCGTGCTCACGCCGCAGCTCGCGGGCGGCCGCCGCCCCGCCGACCGGCAGACGCTCGTGCCGTGGGGCGACCGCGCCTCCGTCTCCCGTGGGCGCGAGCATCCGTGGCCGGGCGCCCTGCCCGACCCGCCGCCCACGACCGTCTACGCCGTGCCGCGCCCGCTGCGCGTGGAAGACGTGCACGGCCGACCCGTGACGGTCGACGACCGCGGCCGGGTGAGCGCCGCGCCCGCCGTCATCGTGTCGCAGACGGGCACCCGCCGCGACCTCACCGCGTGGGCGGGCCCGTGGCCCCTCGAGGAGCGCTGGTGGGATCCGGCCACGGCTCGCGCCGCGCATCGCGTGCAGGCCGTCGACGCGAGCGGATGCGCGTGGCTGCTCGTGCTCGACGGCGAGGGCTGGTGGGCCGAGGGGCGGTACGACTGATGGATCGGCACGAGCCGGGGGCCCGCTGATGGGCTGGAACAACCCGCCCGTTCCGTGGTCGGAGTTCGAGCGCGCCCTCTCGGGCCGCCGCCCCGAGCACGACGAGACGCGCGACGGCGGTGACGGCCCCGCGTTCTCGCGCAAGCGCGGTCCCTACCTGCCGCCGCGCGAGCTCGTGCGCGACCCCGAGGCGCTCCCCTACGCCGAGCTGCACGCGCACTCGAGCTTCAGCTTCCTCGACGGCGCCTCCTCGCCCGAGGAGCTGCTCGAGGAGGCCGAGCGGCTCGGCCTGAGCGCCCTCGCGATCGTCGACCACGACACCTTCGCGGGCATCGTGCGCTTCGCGGAGGCAGCCGAGAGCTCGAGCGTCGCGACCGTGTTCGGGGCCGAGCTCTCGCTCGGGCTGTCCGGGCCGCAGAACGGCGAGCCCGACCCCGAGGGAGAGCACCTCGTCGTGCTCGCGCGCGGCACGGAGGGCTACCACCGCCTCGCGCGCGCCATGACCGAGGCGAACCTGCGCGGCGGCGAGAAGGGCCGGCCCGTCTACGACCTCGACGAGCTCGCCGGCATCGGCAGGGGCCACTGGGCCGTGCTCACGGGGTGCCGCAAGGGCGCCGTGCGCCGAGCCCTCGAGGCGGAGGGACGGGATGCCGCGGGTCGCGCCCTCGACGAGCTCGTCGCGCGGTTCGGGCGCGACGCCGTGCACGTCGAGCTCATCGACCACGGCGACCCCCTCGACACCGACCGCAACGACGTGCTCGCCGAGCTCGCATCCGCTCGAGGGCTCCCCGTGCTCGCGACGGGCAACGTGCACTACGCGAGCCCCGACCGGCGGCACCTCGCGGCGGCGATCGCGGCCGTGCGCGCCCGGCGCAGCCTCGACGAGCTCGACGGCTGGCTGCCCGCGACGGGCGGCGCCCACCTGCGCTCGGGGCGCGAGATGCGCGAGCGCTTCGCACGCTACCCGGGTGCGATCGAGCACGGGCTCGAGCTGGCATCCGAGCTCGCGTTCCCCCTGCGCCGCGCGAAGCCGGCGCTGCCGAAGCAGCACGTGCCCGAGGGGCACACGCCCATGTCGTACCTGCGCGAGCTCGTGTGGGCGGGGGTGCCCGAGCGCTACCCCGACCTCTCCGACGCCGACCGCGCACGCATCGAGGCCGAGCTCGACGTCATCGAGAAGAAGGACTTCCCGGGCTACTTCCTCATCGTGCACGACATCGTCGCCTTCGCGCGCAGCCGCGGCATCCTGTGCCAGGGGCGCGGATCGGCCGCCAACTCGGCCGTCTGCTACCTGCTCGGCATCACGGCGGTCGACGCGATCGCCTACCGACTGCCGTTCGAGCGCTTCCTCTCGAGCCTGCGCGACGAGGAGCCCGACATCGACGTCGACTTCGACTCCGACCGCCGTGAGGAGGTCATCCAGTGGGTATTCGAGAAGTACGGGCGGCGCAACGCGGCCCAGGTCGCGAACGTCATCCAGTACCGCCCAAAGAACGCCGTGCGCGACATGGCGAAGGCGCTCGGCCACAGCCCCGGCCAGCAGGACGCGTGGTCGAAGCAGGTCGACGCGCACTCGTGGAACCTCGAGCCGGATGCCGTGGCCGACTCCGACATCCCGCGTCCCGTGCTCGAGCTCGCGCGCGAGCTGCTCAAGGCTCCCCGGCACCTCGGCATCCACTCGGGCGGCATGGTGCTCACCGACCGGCCCGTGGGTGAGGTCGTGCCGATCGAGCACGCCCGCATGGAGAACCGCACCGTCATCCAGTGGGACAAGGACGACGCGGCCTGGATGGGGCTCGTCAAGTTCGACCTGCTGGGCCTCGGCATGCTCGCGGCGCTCCAGCACTGCATCGACCTCATCCGCGAGGCGACGGGCGAGCACTGGGAGCTCGCGACGATCCCCAAGGAGGAGCCGGCGGTCTACGACATGCTGTGCCGCGCCGACTCGATCGGCGTGTTCCAGGTGGAGTCGCGCGCCCAGATGGGGCTGCTCCCGCGACTGCAGCCGCGCGCCTTCTACGACCTCGTCGTGCAGATCGCGCTCGTGCGGCCGGGCCCCATCCAGGGCGGCGCCGTGCACCCCTTCGTGCGCCGGAAGCTCGGCAAGGAGCCCGTCGAGTACGCGCATCCGAAGCTCGTGCCCGTGCTCGAGCGCACGCTGGGCGTGCCGGTGTTCCAGGAGCAGCTCATGCAGATGGCGATGGCCGTCGGCGAGTGCTCGGGCGAGGACGCCGACCTGCTGCGTCGCGCGATGGGCTCCAAGCGCGGCCTCGAGCGCATCGACCGGCTGCGCGAGAAGCTCTACGCCGGGATGGCCTCGAACGGGCTCACGGGCGCCGCCGCCGACGACATCTACGCCAAGATCCAGGCCTTCGCGAACTTCGGTTTCGCCGAGAGCCACTCGCTGAGCTTCGCGCTGCTCGTCTACGCGAGCTCGTGGATCAAGCTGCACTACCCCGCGGCGTTCCTCGCGGGCCTCCTGCGCGCGCAGCCCATGGGGTTCTACTCCCCCGCGTCGCTCTCCGCCGACGCCCGACGGCACGGGGTGCGCGTGCTGCGGCCCGACATCCTGCGCTCGGGAGCGGATGCGGGGCTCGAGCCGCTCGACCCGGACGCGCCCGTCGCACCCACGGGCCTCGACTCATGCCGCGAACGGCATCAACCGCATCCGGGCGATTTCGACCCGACCGCGCCCGATGAGTCGCGCGCCCACCGCCGCGACGGGGGCTCGGCCGTGCGCCTCGGCCTCGCGGCCGTGCGGGGCATCGGGATGCCGCTCGCGAAGCGCATCGTCGCGGAGCGCGAGGAGGGCGGGGCCTTCCGCAGCATGGAGGACCTCGTGCGCCGCGTCGGCCTCACGACGGCGCAGCTCGAGGCGCTTGCGACGGCGGGCGCCTTCGAGCCGTTCGGCCTCGCGACGCGCGAGGCGCTGTGGCGCGCCGGCTCGGCCGCAGAGGACCGCGCCGAGTACCTCGCGGGCACGGTCGTCGCCGTGCAGCCGCCGCTCTTCCCCGACCCGACGGCGTTCGAGACTCTCTCGGGCGACCTGTGGGCCACCGGCATCTCCCCCGACGACCACCCCGTACGCCACCTGCGGCCGGGGCTCGACGCACGCGGCGTGCTGAGCGCCGAGCGGCTGCGCACGGCCGAGTCGGGTCGCCGTATCGAGGTCGCGGGGCTCGTGACCCACCGCCAGCGGCCCGCGACGGCATCCGGCATCACGTTCATGAACATCGAGGACGAGACGGGCCTCGTGAACGTCATCTGCGGCGCCGGGTTCTGGGCACGTCACCGTCGCGTGGCCCGCGACGAGCCCGCCGTCATCGTACGCGGCATCCTCGAGCGCTCGCCCGAGGGCGTCGTCAACGTGCTCGCGGATGCGATCGAGCCGTTGCGAGCGGGCGTCGCGCACCGCTCGCGGGACTTCCGCTGAGGCGCGGGAGTGGGACGGGGCAGTGAGACGGGGGCTGGTTTCGACACGCCCGCTGCGCGGGCTACTCAACCAGCGGCAACACTCGCTGGTTGAGTAGCGCCGGAGGCGCGTGTCGAAACCAGCCCGTGGAACCCGCGTCAGCGAGAGACCGCGAGCTCCGCCTCCGCGAGCAGCACGCACACGCACAGCGCCTCGATCGCCTGCTCGAGCTCCGCCTCGGGCGGCATCGACGGTGCGATGCGGATGACGCTGTCGCGCGGGTCGTCGCCGTACGGGAACGCGGCGCCGGCGGGCGTCACGGCGACACCGATCGACTTCGCGAGCTCGACCGCGCGCGACGCGGTGCGCGCGGGCGCATTGAGGGTCACGAAGTAGCCGCCCGTGGGCTTCGTCCATGTCGCGTGGCCCGTGAGCCGCTCGCTCAAGACGCGATCGACGATCGCGAACTTGGGCGCGAGCAGCGCGCGGTGCTTGCGCATGTGCGCCCGCACGCCCTCCGCGTCGCCGAAGAAGCGCGCGTGACGCAGCTGGGTGAGCTTGTCGGGGCCGATCGTCTGAACGGACGCGTTCTTCTTGTGCCACGCGATGTTGGCGGGGCTCGAGGCGAAGAACGCGACGCCGGCGCCCGCGTGGGTGATCTTCGAGGTCGACGCGAACACGAACACGCGGTCGGGGTTGCCCGCCTCCGCGGCGAGTCCGAGGATGTCGATCGGTGCGGGCTCGTCGTCGGTGAGGTGGTGCAGCGCGTAGGCGTTGTCCCAGAAGATGCGGAAGTCGGGCGCGGCCGCAGGCATCGCGACGAGCGCACGCGCCGTGGCCTCGTCGACGGTCGAACCGGTCGGGTTCGCGTACATCGGCACGATCCACATGCCGCGCACGGCGGAGTCGGCGAGGTGCTTCTCGATCGCCGGAAGGTCGAGCGAGCCGTCCTCGAGGTACGGCACCGAGATCATCCGGATGCCGAGCGCCTGGGTGATCGCGAAGTGCCGGTCGTAGCCGGGCGACGGGCACAGGAACGCGATGTCCTTGCCGACCCAGGGCTCGCCGCCGGGCGTGCCGTGGAGGAGCAGCTCGACGACCGTGTCGTGCATCTTCTGCAGGCTCGCGTTGCCACCCGCGAGCAGCTGCGGCACGGGGATGCCGAGCAGCTCGGAGAAGATCTCGCGCAGCTCGACGAGGCCGTCGGTGCCGCCGTAGTTGCGCAGGTCGGTGCCCGCCGTGTCGCGGTGGTCGGTCGAGAGCGGGATGTCGAGGAGTCCGTTCGCGAGGTCGAGCTGCGCCGCCGAGGGCTTGCCGCGCGTCAGATCGAGCGCGAGGCCCTTCTCGCGCAGCGTCTGGTATTCGGCACGGAGGCTCTCGAGGGTGTCGGACATGCCCTCAACGCTACCCGTTCGGCATGCCCCTTCTCGGATGCCGCACGGCGCCTGGCGCCCGTCGGCGGAGCCTCAGCGGGGCGAGCCGAGACGCTTCCGTAGCAGGTCGATGCGGGCCTGCAGCTGGGCGACCGTGCAGCGGGCGACCTCAGGCCCTCCGCACAGGCGACGCACCTCCGCGTGCACCTGCGCGTGCGTCTGCCCCGTACCGCGCGCGTGGATGCTCACGAGGCTGTTGAGCAGCCGCCGCTGTTCGGTGAGCGTGCGGTGGAGGGGCTGGGGCTGCGTCTCGGGCTCGCCGAGCTCCCTGCGGTCCTCGCCGCGGCGCGCCTGCCGCTGCTGGCGGTGCTTGAGCAGCTCCGACACCTGCTCGGGGTCGAGGAGTCCCGGGATGCCGATGAAGTCCCACTCCTCGGGGCTTCCGGGCGTCGCGAGGCTGCCGTACTCCTCGCCGTCGAACATCGCCTTCTCGAAGGTCGCGATGGAGGCGAGCGCCTGCCACTCGAACTCGTCGGCGAGCTCCGACGACGACTCCTCCTCGCGGTTGGCCTCGTCGACGAGCGCGTCCTCGAGCAGGGCGCCCTCGGGCGTCTCTCGGTCGAGGGCGTGGTCGCGCTGGCGCTCGAGCTCGGCGCCGAGGCGCAGGAGCACGGGAACGCTCGGCAGGAACACGGTCGCGAGCTCGCCGCGACGTCGGGCGCGCACGAAGCGCCCGATGGCCTGGGCGAAGTAGAGCGGCGTCGAGGCGCTCGTGGCATAGACGCCGACGCACAGGCGCGGCACGTCGACGCCCTCCGACACCATCCGCACGGCGACCATCCACCGCTGGGTGCCCTGCGCGAACTTCGTGATGCGCTCGCCCGAGCCGGCGTCGTCGGAGAGCACGAGCGTCGGGGGCGTGCCCGTGAGCTCGGTGAGGATCTTCGCGTAGGCGCGCGCCGCCGCCTGGTCGGTCGCGATGACGAGACCGCCCGCATCCGGGATGTGCTGGCGCACCTCACGCAGGCGGCGGTCGGCCGCCGAGAGCACGGCCGGCATCCAGTCGCCCCCGGGGTCGAGCGCCGTGCGCCACGCCTGGGCGGTGACGTCCTTGGTGTCGTCCTGGCCGAGCGCGGCCTCCATCTCGTCCCCGGCGCGAGTGCGCCAGCGCATCGAGCCCGCGTAGCTGAGGAAGACGACGGGGCGCACGACGCCGTCACGCAGCGCGCGTCCGTAGCCGTAGGCGTAGTCGGTCTGCGACATCCGGATGCCGCGCTCGTCGCGGGCGTACCTCACGAACGGGATGGGCGAGGTGTCGCTGCGGAACGGGGTTCCCGTGAGTGAGAGCCGCCGCTCGGCGCCCTCGAACGCCTCCCGCACGGCGTCGCCCCAGCTGAGGGTGTCGCCGGCGTGGTGGATCTCGTCGAGGATGACGAGGGTGCGGGCCGATTCGGTGAGCTCACGGTGCAGGCTCGCGCGCACGGCGACGCCCGCGTACGTCACGACGACGCCGTGGAACTGCCGCGACTCCCGTCCGTGGCGGTTGCTGAAGCGGGGGTCGAGGCGGATGCCGGCGCGATGCGCGGCGTCAGCCCACTGCACCTTGAGGTGCTCGGTCGGCGCGACGACCGTGATGCGGTCGACGATCCGGCGCTGGAGGAGCTCGGATGCGAGCCGCAACGCGAAGGTCGTCTTGCCGGCGCCGGGGGTCGCGGAGACGAGGAAGTCACGTCGGCTGGCCGGATTGACCGTGGGGTCGAAGTAGGCGGTGAGCGCCTCCTCCTGCCACGCACGCAGCTTGCCGGCGGTACCCCACGCGGCACGCTCGGGGAAGCTCGGGGGCAGATGGTCGGCGGCCGCGGTGGCGCGGAACACCCGCTCTGCCGACGACTCGCTCACTCGACCCGATCGTAGTCGAGGGCGACGGGACGTCGGGGCGTGTCGGGCACGTCAGTCGTCTCCGTGTCCGACGCGGCGCTTGATGACGGGCTTGAGCAGGGCGGCGGGCCGCACCGCGCCCGCGCCGAAGCGCTCCGCGATCGCATCGACGGTCTGCTCGGCCTCGCGCCAGTCCTCGTCGTCGTCCCACAGTCCGAGCGCGGCGACGTCGCCCGTGAGCTGCTCGGCGCGCACGCCGATGAGCCGCACGGGGCGCCGCGAGGTGTTCGCCTGGTCGTAGAGCGAGCGCGCCTCTTCGTAGAGCCGACGGCCGAGGTCGGTCGGCTCGGCCAGGGTGCGCGAGCGCGTGATGGTCGTGAAGTCGTCGAACCGCAGCTTGATCGAGACCGTGCGCCCCATGACGCCCGCGCGACGCAGCCGCTGGCCCACCGCATCCGCGAGCTGCAGGAGCACACGATGCAGCTCGGCGGGGTCGGTGCGGTCGGTCTCGAAGGTCGTCTCGTGCCCGATGGACTTCTCCTCGTGCCCGGGCGTGACCGGACGCGGGTCGCGGCCCCAGGAGAGGTCGTGAAGGCGCTGGGCACCGGCCTCGCCGATCGCCCGACGCAGCATGTCGAGGGGTGCGTGGGCGAGGTCGCCGACCGTGCGGAGGCCGAGACGCACGAGCACCTCCTCGCTCTTCCCGCCGACGCCCCACAACGCGGACACGGGCAGCGGATGCAGGAAGTCGACCGTGCCCGCAGCGGGCACCACGAGCAGGCCGTCGGGCTTCGCGCGGCTCGAGGCGAGCTTCGCGACGAACTTCGTGGCGGCGGCGCCCGCCGAGCAGCGCAGACCGGTCTCCGAGTAGACGCGCTCGCGCAGCCGCGTTCCGATAGTCCAGGAATCGCCCATGAGGCGACGCGCCCCCGCGACGTCGAGGAACGCCTCGTCGACGCTCAGCTGCTCGACGTGCGGCGTGATGTCGCCGAGGATCTGCATCACTCGCTTGGAGTAATAGGCGTATCGGTCGAAGTGCGGCTCGAGCACGATCGCGTGCGGGCAGCGGCGCAGGGCCACGGCCATGGGCATCGCCGAGTTGACGCCGTAGCGCCGCGCCTCGTACGTCGCGGCGGTCACGACCGAGCGCTGCGAGCGGTGACCGACGATGACGGGCTTGCCCACGAGATCGGGGCGCTCGAGCAGCTCGACGGACGCGAAGAAGGCGTCCATGTCGACGTGCATGACGTGAGCCGCGGGGTCGTCGACGCGGTCGGCGCTCACCTCGCGCGACGACCCGTCCTGCTTGCTCACGGGGTCATCCTGTCACGCACCTCGGACGCCCCCGGACGTGCGGACGGCGCCCGTCCCGCGCGCGTGGTGGCAACGGGAGGGGCGCCGTCGGCGATGGTCTCAGGCGCGCGACTTGCGCCCCGTGATGAGACCCCAGATGAGCAGCACGATGATCGAGCCGCCGATGGCGAGCAGCCACGTGCGCCAGTCCCAGAACTCCTGCAGGCCGACTCCGAAGAGAGCCGATCCGATCCAGCCGCCGAGCAGGGCGCCGACGATGCCGAGCAGCAGCGTGACGATCCACCCGCCGCCCTGGCGTCCGGGGAGGATGAGCTTCGCGATGGCGCCGGCGATGAGGCCGAGCACGATCCAACCGAGGATTCCCATGGGTCACTCCGTTCCGTCGCCCCTCGTTCGGGGGGTTCCGACGCGACCCACTCAACTCCGGGCGCGGCGGCCCGGCAAGACCCTGGCGCGATGCGGCATCCTGGTGCTATGGCCAAGCAGCACCCCTGGCGTCGCTACGTCGCGATCGGAGACTCGTTCACGGAGGGCATCGGCGATCCCGAGCCCCGCGTGCCGGGTGGCAACCGCGGATGGGCGGACCGCGTCGCGGAGGTGCTCGACGCGCAGGCCGAGGGCTTCGCGTACGCCAACCTCGCCATCCGGGGTCGCCTCCTGCAGCAGATCCTCGACGAGCAGGTCGAGCCGGCGCTCGCGCTGCAGCCCGACCTCATCACGATCTCGGCGGGCGGCAACGACATCATCCGCCCCGGCACCGACCCCGACGAGGTCGCCGCTCGGCTCGAGGGCGGTATCGAGCGGCTGCGCAGCGGCGGCGCGACGGTCGTGCTCTTCAACGGCCCGGACATCGGCGGCACGCCCGTGCTCGGGCGCATCCGCGGCAAGGTCGCGATCTACAACGAGAACCTGCACTACATCGCGAAGAAGCACGACGCGATCGTCGCCGACATGTGGGCGCTGCGCGAGCTCGCGGACCCGCGGATGTGGGCGCCCGACCGCCTGCACTTCTCCCCTACCGGCCACCACACGATCGCGATCATGGTGCTCGACTCGCTCGGCGTCGAGCACGACCTCGCGCCGTTCCAGCCGGAGCCCCTGCCCGCGACGCCGTGGCGGCAGGCGCGCATCGACGACATCGTGTGGGCGCGCGAGCACTTCGCGCCGTGGATCATCCGCCGCATCCGCGGCACCTCCTCGGGCGACGGCATCACGCCGAAGCGCCCCGTGCCCGAGCGCGTGGTCGTCGACACCGACGGCGCCGCGGACTGACCTCAGCCCATCCCGAAGATGATCTCGGGATGTCCGAGGCGCCACCAGGGGCCCGGGTCGTCGACCTCCTGCGCGAGCACGAGCGGCACCGAGACCGTCGTCGTGCCCGCCGTGAAGACGAGCTCGCCGACCTCCTCGCCCTGCTCGGCGAGCCGGATGTCGTCCGCCGTCACGCGCGCCGTGATCGGGGTGTCGCCCCACACGACGA